>NZ_JBHTKA010000013.1:0-176858 GCF_042676245.1 Ohtaekwangia kribbensis | reverse complement strand
TATATATTCACTGCTGTTCTGCAGTTTTTCACCGAAGTATAAAATATTGAAATTCTTTTTTTCATCAGCCTGCAGCACGAGGGCATTACTATGTGTCTCAATGGGTATGGTAACAAGCTGCGCCCGGGACGATGTCCCTGCCAAAACAAAACAGAAAAAGAACAGGCGTGCGAGTACGCTGATTTTTTTAGAAGAAGAAGTCATTTCAATTAGTATACTTGGTAATTGGATAATTTTACGATTAGATATCCCAGGCGGTACAATACGCTATATATCATCATTAAGGAATATATATACTCCCAGGGTTCTATTACCGCCCCTTGCTTTTACTTGAGGCTTAACTTAATAATAGTATCTGCAACCGTTTTGGTTGCAGGTAGCTCGAATAATTCAATGCTGCTATTGTTTTGTTTAAATCTGATTTTTTCTTTGGTATTGAGGATGACAGCCGAAGCAATTTTCCTGTTGTTAGCCGGTATACTTATTTTTCCATCAACTGGGACTTTCAGTATATGTACGTAAATGGCTTTCTCCGTAAGGGTGGTTCCTCCCCATGTATCATCGTAACCACCACCGGTTGTACCATATATACTTTCACCATTCGTTTTCAAGAATGTTCCAATCTCTTCAAGTCTTTGCGCCTGTATTTCTTCGATTTCGCCATTAGCCATCGGGCCAACGTTAAGAAGAAGATTGCCGCCCATGCATACAACTTTTACAAGTAGTTGAGTTGCACTGTCGGCCGACAGTACCTGGTGCTTCGCCTGCGGTGTCCAGCCCCACGCACTTCCTCCAAGATTTGTACAGAACTCCCACGACCTGTTCGGCTTTTTGCCGAACGAGTTTTCTCTGGTTACGAAGTCACCCATCCATCCGCTACGTTCGCTGATAACAACCTGTGGTTGTAAGGCTCTTACCATCGTATTAAGCTTCACCGGCTCCCAACTAAAACTTCCGGTATAAGGTTTATCAGGTCGTCTTGATTTCCATTGCCCGCCTTCCCAAACAATTCCACCATGACCAAGCCAGAAATCTTCTCCGCCATCATACCACAGTATATCTACTTTGCCATAATTCGTGAGTAACTCTCTCACCTGTGTATAAGTCTGCTTTTTCATTTCCTCAGCACTGGTGCGATACATGTCGGGAAAGAAGAAACCGGGGTATCGCCAGTCTAACGGAGAGTAATAAAATCCCATTTTCATTCCTGCTCGATGCGCGGCATCTGCGTAGTCTTTTATAATGTCTCGTCCGGCTGCGCTATTCACAGCATCGTAATCGCCAAACCGGGTGTCGAACAAACTGAACCCATCATGGTGACGCGTTGTAACAACCATATAGTTACATCCTGCTTTCTGCGCGATTTCCACCCAACGTTTTGGTGTATCCTGTTTATAGTTGAATTTATCTTTGAGATTTTCGTATTCACTGATATTCATATACTCGTTGAACATTGCCCATTCACCTCTGCCGTGTACAGCATATAGTCCATAGTGAATAAAGAGTCCGAACTTGGCATCTTTCCACCACTGCATGTCCTTGTCCGGCAACAATAAGGTTGAATCAATAACCTGACTGAAAATTTGTGTGTGCACGATCAACGTGAGTGAAATTGTGCAGCATATTTTTTTCAGTAGCCTGAGTGCTGAGCCGTTCATATAGTTTAGTTAATTGTACGGGGGGTCGCATTCTTAAATATAGAATCGCGCATCGCGAAAGGTAGCGTATTTCAGACGGGCGGTGGGGTATGCTAAAATCTCAAAAAAGGCATTAAAAGGTATCTGACTAACATGCTTTGCGCAACGGCCAAGCTTCTGCTCAGGAGTATAGTCGTATATATATCACCTGGACACTGCGGTGACGTACTCGTTTGTTATGGAGTACTGAATTACGATGGCAGGAAGATTCGTTGTGGAAATCTTAAAAGGATGGGGTTCTTATACTTCCACCAGCGACTGATTTAGTTCTTTAAGCATTTTGAGTTCTGATTGCAGCGATTCGATTTGAGTCGTATATTGAGACATCATTATATTTGTTCTTTCAGTCATTTTTACGGCAAAAATACACGCTGCTATACTCTCACATGCTTTGTTGATAAAGTCGATTTCATGTTCTTCAAACCTGCTGAAGGATGCCAGTTCCAGAACTCCATAAACAACGTTATTCATTTTTATAGGAGTAATATAGACGCTCCGGGGCGATGCATCACCCAGGCCTGACGAAATCTGGATGTAATCTTCCGGTACGTTTGTGAGTAGTATAGGTTCAGCCTCATGCCAGCATTGTCCGATAAGTCCTTCGCGCTTTTGCATCTTCATGTTTACATAACGTTTTCTATCCCAGGCATAGCACGCCACTAACTGCAGATACTCGTTATTGTGTTCTTGTTCCACCGGTACTACAAACATGCAGGCTTGATTCGATTTTGTATAGCGTACTATATATTTAACAACACTGTTACCAAGCTCTTTGATGTCGCGTTGATTTTGGATTAATGTTATCAGCTCTGCCAAACCCGATACACCCCATTCGCGCTTCTCATTGCTGAGCTTACTGTCATTTAAGTGATTTTTCATCCGGATGAGGTTCCCAGCCAGATTACTTTCATTCAACGAACGGTTCCCATCATGAAGCGTTTCCCACTCAACGCTATAGTTTCCGTTCGCTATATTGGTGATGAACGTATTGGCTTTCTTGAAATTCTGGATCGAATTCTCGATAACATGATCGATGTCATTTACATCCAGGGGTGAACCGTTATCAAATATATACTGGCGGTTCTGCTGATCGAGGTTAAGAAGCAATGCTGCAAGTTGTTTTTCGTCCCGTCCCAGACGTCTTATTATATAAATCATAGTAGGCACACCTATAAGTAATAATACAATAACAATGAGCCTGTTGTCACCGAGTGCAGCTACGTAACGGTTCTCGGCTTCTCTGTTAAGTGTATCTTCGTATGCAAACAAGGGGTCCCGGAAGGTCATATATTTTTTCCATAGATCAAATCCGCGATCTTCATTTAATATAGCGATAAATTTCTGCATGCTGTCCTGACTTGCCAGATCGATCATACCGTTCGAAAACATTATATAGTCGTCAACAGCTATCTTCATTTCATGCAAGCTTGAGGTATCGTAACGCTGACTATTCAGTTGATTCTTCAGTCCTATAAATACAGAGTCTTTATATACAGAGGCAATCCTGAGTGGTTCAGCTAGTTTTTCGCTTTTTGTCAGTGCATAACCGCGTACCGCCAGATCAGCACCGTGAACAATATCACCAATGATGCGTTCGGTATTGCGCTTTACATGTTCTGTGCGCTCTCTCAGTGCATTGTTCTCTACAATTGTATTACCATTGATAAATGTTAATACGCAATTGGCGATAAGCAATGCAGTCAATAAGATCAATAATATTTTGATCAGATTTTTCTTCAGATTGATTCGTTGCATCTTTTCAATGTTAGGATGGTGTATACTGCCTAAATCCGGTTTTGTTGTAGATTTATAGAATACACTGCAAACATCGAGACCCTCGAAGCCAATACAAAAAAATGCAGGGATACAAAAAAGTTGGCGAATACAGAACAATTTCTTCCGAGACTATTCATGCACCATCCTGAGATCATTGTTTCTGACAACTAAAACGTCCTAAATATTACTCCGCTCAATGAGTATGCCAGTGACGGATATTGACAAGATATCTTTCATATCCCACGGCATTCGCTTTATCACTATACATCGTTGCCGCGCATAGGGTATAAATCTTACAAGTGTTTTACCTGAAATGTGCCGTTTTACGCAACGGAGACTATTGGTGACCTAATCTGCGATCTTTGGAACCCGTCTGTAAGCCCCGGAACACTTTACTTTCCCCTCCAAAAACAACTGGGATTACCTAAAGCTTTACTGATTGACATGATCACTACTTTGTTAGACGCACGCTTGACGCTTACGACATATTTCAGGAATTACGTATTTGGATTGCTTCTTTTGGTTTGCATGGCCAGCAGTTTGATAACCCGCGCGCAGCCTTACGCATTCGATGAGATATTGTTTGGCGTAGCTTACTACCATGAGTATATGCCGAGCGAGCGACTTGAAGAAGATGTTCGGTTAATGAAAGAAGCTGGCATTAACTATGTTCGGTTAGGGGAGTCTACCTGGCAGTTGTGGGAGCCGCGTGATGGTGAGTTTGAGTTTGCATGGATGGACAGAGTGGTAGATGCCATGCACAAAGCCGGTATTAAAGTAATAATGGGGACACCTACCTATTCCATTCCCGCATGGTTATATCTTAAGTATCCGGAGATAACGGCTATGCAGGAGAACGGGCAGCGACTTAAGTATGGAATCCGGCAAAATGTAGACCTCACCAATCCTATATACCTATATTATAGTCAACGGGTTATTAAAAGAATCGTAGAGCACTATAAAACGCATCCGGCGGTTATCGGTTACCAGATTGACAATGAGACACACTCCAAGTGGCCGGATGCCCGCGATAACCACCTAAAATATATAGAGTATCTTAAGAAGAAATTTAAGACCGTTGATAAGGTAAATAAAGTACGGGGACTCAACTATTGGGGACAGGCCATCAACAGTTGGGATGAATTACACCCGGCCAGTGGATTCAATCATCCGGGGTATAGATTAGAGTGGACACGCTATCAGCGAGTAACGGTAACGGACTTCCTTTCGTGGCAGGCGGCTATTGTGAGGAAGTATAAAGGATCTTCTCAATTTGTAATGCATGATTTTGCCGGGGCGCTTCGCAGCGACTTAGATCAGAAGGCTATCTCCGCTATACTTGATTATGCCGGTGTAAATATATACCACTACGATCAGGATAAATCGGATGGATTGCGCATTGCCATGCAGGGGGACTTTACGCGTTCCTTAAAAAGAAAAAATTACCTGGTGCCGGAAACAAACGCTGCTTCGATCGGCTGGAATTCAAAAGAACAGTTCCCTCCATACGATGGACAGCTGAGACTAAATTACTATGCCCATATAGGCTCAGGTGCCAACCTGGTTTCATATTGGCATTGGCACTCATTACACAATGGTATAGAACAATACTGGAGAGGTATTCTTCCTCATGATCTGAAGCCCGGAAGAATATATAGGGAGATAAGCAACATCGGTCGCGAGCGTGAAAAGCTTGGCAAGAAGCTGGTGAACATTAAGAAGAATAATAAAGTAGCGATTCTCTTTAGCGAAGATTCGGATGTTGCTCTTAATCTTCAACGCTTTGATAACAACATGAAAGGTCCCGAAACCGGACCCTGGGATGCCGATGGCGCGTATCAAAAGATACTTGCCCGGTTTTATAAAGTGCTGTACGATCTCAATGTTGAAGCAGATTTTGTTTTTGATAACACGGAAGATCTGAGTCGCTACGAGGTGCTGATTGTGCCATCGCTATATATAGCCAGTGACTCCATGCTGAACAGGCTTCATGCGTACGTTAAAAATGGCGGACATCTTATCGCCACTGTAAAGAGTGGTTTTTGTGACGAATATTCAGCCGTGCGCCATCAGACAATGCCTGGCGGTCTTGCTGACGCTGCCGGATTCACGTACCAGGAGTTTTCAACGTTGCGTTCGCCTCTTCCATTAAAAGGTGATCCGTTCCAGGCGAAAGATCAGAACTATACTGAGCAGTGGGCTGAGTTTTTGCAAACGACCACGGCCAGACCGCTCGCATTTTATGATCATCCTTTTTTCGGAGTATATCCTGCTGTAGTAACGAATAACAGCGGCAAAGGCGCGATGACGTACTTTGGAACTGTACCTTCTGAAAGTATCATAAAAAATATACTGGCATCCGTGCTCGGTGAGCGTAGTCTTCTCGCTGATCAGGCGCTGCCGGATCGAATAAAGGTAAAGCACGGTGTAAGTAACGGCGGGAAGAATCTTCACTTCTACTATAATTTTTCAGCGGTTGAACAGTCGTTTTCTTACCAGTATACAGATGGTGTTAATCTGCTCACCAACCTCCCGATTCAGAAAGGCAAGCCGCTGACACTGAAGGCATGGGATGTAGCGGTTATAGAATCAAAATAGGAAGCCTGATTGCTCTGAAAGTATAAGTCATCTATATAAAATCACTGAATATATATGCGGATGTTCAATACATGCAATAATTATAGTTATGCCAGGGTATATACCCTAATGCTTTTCCTTATTGTGAGCGGCATTTCTGGGGTAGCCCAGGGGCAGGGTATATATGAACGAAAACAATTATTTGATAACGATTGGAAGTTCTTTCCCGGTGATACTGCAGCGGCCAGCATAGCAAACTATAACGATTCGACCTGGCGTAAACTTGATTTGCCACACGACTGGAGTATAGAAGGTGAAATTGCTCCCAAAAATCCAACAGCAGGTGGCGGTGGATACTTTTCCGCAGGCAAAGCGTGGTACCGGAAGTCTTTCAACGTTCCGGCTGAACGGAAAACTAAAAAAGTATCTATATACTTCGAAGGCGTTTACATGAATTCTGAAGTTTTTATCAATGGAAAATCATTGGGCATTTATCCCTATGGTTATTCATCATTCAGTTATGATCTTACGCCTTATATAGTATTTGGTAAGGAGAATGTAATTGCAGTGCGGGTTGATAATTCGCAACACCTGAACAGCCGCTGGTATAGCGGTTCCGGTATATATCGTCATGTTTGGATGATGGTTACAGACCCGGTGCATGTAGCGCAATGGGGTGTTTCCATTGCCACTCCCCAGGTCACTTCACAAAAAGTAACCGTGCAGATAAAGACACTGGTGAAAAACGAAACATCGTCTGCTCAACAAGTGGTTGTTAAAACTTCTCTTCTGAATAAAGATTCTAAAACTGCAGGCATTGGTCAGGTAAAATTAGAACTCCCGGCGAATAGCGAAAAGGAAGTTATACAGACACTGATCATTGCGAGGCCCATGTTGTGGTCTCCTGAAACTCCTGATTTATACCAGGCAAAGGTACAAGTGTTAAGGGGTACTACTATAGCAGACGAAACTAAAACCAGCTTCGGTATACGCTCTGTAAAATTTTCTACTCAAAACGGTTTTCAGCTTAATGGTAAAACGATAAAGTTAAACGGTGGCTGTGTGCATCATGATAATGGTTGCCTCGGGGCGGCTGCATTTGATCGTGCCGAAGAACGCAAAGTTGAATTACTGAAGATGGCAGGTTTCAATGCCGTACGAACATCTCATAACCCACCATCAGAAGCATTCCTGGATGCCTGTGACCGCTTAGGTTTATTGGTAATGGATGAGTCATTCGACTGCTGGAAGATCGGCAAGAATAAATTTGACTATGCCCGGTATTTTAAAGACTGGTGGAAACGCGATCTGGAAGCAATGGTTCTGCGCGATCGTAATCATCCTTCGATCGTGATGTGGAGCACCGGTAATGAGATACCCGAAAGAGGAACTCCCGATGCTACAAAAACTGCGAAGATGCTTGCGGACGAAGTGAAGAGAATGGATACCTCGCGACCTGTAACATCGGCTATAGTGGAAAACGGTAAAACGTGGGAAGTGTTTGATTCGCTCATGGATGTGCATGATGTAGCAGGCTATAATTATCATTTGCAGAGTGCACCTGCCGACCATGTGCGAGACCCATCACGTATTATCGTTCAAACCGAGTCATACCCGCGTGATGCTTTTGCCAATTGGAACCTGGTACAAAATAACAGCTATATCATTGGTGATTTTGTGTGGACCGCCATGGATTATTTAGGAGAGTCTGGTATAGGCCGCTGGTATTATTCAGGTGAAGCTCCGGGGCAACACTGGGAGAATGAATTATTCCCGTGGCACGGGGCATACTGTGGCGATATAGATTTGATGGGCTGGCGAAAACCTATATCGCATTACAGAAGCATGCTATATAATGATACCGAGAAACTATATATGGCCGTTCGTGAACCCGAGCCGAAACCGCTTGAAATTAAAGATACATGGTGGTCGGTTTGGCCCACGTGGGAGAGCTGGAACTGGCCCGGATTTGAAGGCAAGACTGTACAGGTAGAAGTATATTCCAGGTATCCGAAGGTTAAACTTTACCTGAACAACACACTGATCGGTGAACGTGCAACAACATACGAACGAGAGTATAAAGCTACATTCGATGTACCTTATACAGCCGGTATATTAAAAGCTGTTGCTGTAGAGAATGGTAAGGAAGTTGAATCGACCACGTTGCAGACCGCAGGCGATGCTGCAACCATAAAGTTAACGGCCGATCGAAAAGAAATAACAGCGGATGGACAAGACTTGTCTTATGTTACAGTAGAGATCACAGACAAGAATGGTACGCTTCAACCCACAGCTGCCAATCGGCTGCATTTCCAAATTGAAGGGCCCGGTATCATTGCCGGAGTTGACAATGCCGATCTGAAAAACTACGAGCTATATATAGGCAACACACGCAAAGCGTGGCAAGGACGCGCGTTGGTTGTTATTCGAAGTACACACGGTGCGGGCGATGTTAAACTCACCGTTACGTCACCCGGATTGTCTCAAGCTATTCTAACCATTAAAACTCATAAGCCCTAGGGAGCACTACGTATACCTCACTGTTTATCGATGGTCTGTCCTTAATATTTTTTTACTGCTGGTTAATCTAAAACAAGAATGAATGTCAGAATATTTATACAAGTATATATGCGCGTAATTTTTACCGCCATCTTTAAGGTACTCTTTGCAACTTTCCTTTTCCTGATTCCTCTAATGGAGGGACGATCGCAAACAGAGACCTATGCCTGGAGTAACGTAGCGTTGGGAGGTGGGGGTTTTGTAACCGGTATCATCGGTCATAAAACATCGGGAGATGTATACTGCCGTACGGATGTTGGAGGAGCTTACCGATGGAATGCGGCAAATTCCAAGTGGATTCCGCTGCTCGACTGGTGTTCGGAAGACGAAGTTTCCTACCAGGGAGTTGAAGCGATTGCGTTGGATCCTCAAGATCCCAATAAGCTATATATGTTGGTGGGTACGAGTTATTTCAATGGAGGTAAAACAGCTATTTTAAGATCTTCTGACAAGGGAAATACCTTTACCATTACCGAGGTTACCGATAAATTTAAAGCACACGGCAATGGTATTGGAAGAGGGAATGGTGAACGACTTGCCGTGGATCCTAACAATAGCAACATATTGTATTGTGGAACCAGGAGAAACGGATTATGGAAAAGTACCAATGCAGGTGCAACGTGGACACTGGCATGGGATGGAGTAACGGCGACACCTAACGACAATGGAATTTGCTTTGTTATATTCGATCCGGGTAGTGTATCAGGAGGTATAACACAAACTATATATTTGGGAGTATCCCGTTTGGGAAGCACAAATATTTATAGAAGCACCGATGGTGGTAATACTTTTTCAGCGCTATCAGCTCAGCTACCAACAGCCTTTATGCCGAACAGGGCTGCTCTTTCCGGAAACACGCTATATATAGCGTATGCAGATGGATCGGGTCCACATGGACACTGGAGTGAGCCTGAACCTTCTACCAACGGACAAGTATGGAAGTTTAATACGAGTACATCGACCGCGACCGATATAACACCATCCACAGGAAAGGCATATAGCGGTGTAAGCGTAGATCCTGCAAACGCCAACAGGGTTATTGTTTCTACAACCAATTCGTACGGCAACAACCAATTCAATACCTCGTGGGGAGATTTTATTTACCTGTCAACCGATGGAGGAAATACATGGGCGTCAAAAATATCCAATACAAGTACATTTAACACCAATGGCGTTGGTTGGATGGCCGCCAATTCCGGTATACATTGGGACGTCTCCATTGAGTTTGATCCAATGAATGCCGCGAAAGTACGCGTTACATCGGGAAATGGTTTGTTTACTTGCGACAATATCAATGCAACTAACACTACCTGGAAAGTTGATGTGAAGGGCATGGAAGAGACCGTAGTACTGGATGCTATAAGTATACAGGGTGGCAAATTTATTTCAGCGGTAGGAGACCAATACGGAGCCGTCTATTCAGATGTTTATGCCTATCCGGACAAAAATATTAATCCTACCAAAGTTTCCAACAACGGTTTAGCGTATGCTGCAAACAATACGAATAGGGTGGTGAGAATTTCAGACAAAGTATATTACTCCACCGATCAGGGAGCAACCTGGACACAATTGACTTCTATTGATGGTTCGTATGGGAAAGCAGCTTTATCGGCAGACGGGAATACGATTCTTCTTTGCCCGGGAGGTGAAAGTACGACATACTACTCAACAGACAATGGGGGAACATGGACAAGTACGGGCGTAACGGATGCTAAAGATGCATTTCCTGTAGCGGATTTCGTTAATACAAACAAATTCTATATATACAATCGCAGCACCGGACAGCTATTGGTAAGTACAAACAAAGGTGTAAGTTTTTCAGCTTCAGCATCTAATCCAGGCCAATGGGGTTCAAGCAGGGCAAGGACTGTTCCCGGTAATGAAGGGCACGTGTGGGTAGCGCTAAACGGGAGTGGATTAAAATATACTACCAACAGTGGAACTTCATGGACAACCGTTGCTAATGTTACTGATTGTGCAGCCGTGGGGTTCGGGAAAGCAGCTCCCGGTGCAACTTATCCTGCTATATATATATGGGGTACAGTAGGAGGCGTGAAGGGTATATACCGTTCCATTGATCAGGGAGCTAAATGGATAAGAATAAATGACGATGCCCATGAATGGGGCGGACCTGGCAATGGAAATTTTGTAATGGGGGACATGAATGTATATGGCCGGGTATACATGAGTACCGTTGGAAGAGGTCTTATTGCCGGAGAGGCACCTAAATATAAGCTTACGGCAACTCAATCGCCCGCAGCCGGCGGTACGGTGAGTGGGGCCGGATCGTATACTTCCGGGAGCACCGTTACCGTTACCGTTACACCGGCAGCCGGATATACCTTTACCGGGTGGACCGGTGATGCAACCGGAAGTTCATCTTCGGTTACCGTGTTGATGAACGGTGATAAAAACGTAACGGCGAACTTTCAGGCAATCAAATATACCCTTACTGCTACAGCGTCTCCCGCTGCGGCCGGTACTGTGAGTGGAGCAGGATCGTATAACTCGGGAAGCACAGCGACCCTTACCGCTACACCAGCAGCCGGATATACCTTCACCGGGTGGACGGGTGATGCAACGGGAAGCACGTCTTCCATCACGGTAACGATGAACAACAATAAAACGGTTACCGCGAACTTCGAACCTACCAAATATACGCTTACCGCCACGGCATCGCCATCCACAGGTGGAACAATTACCGGAGCGGGATCCTATACGATTGGAAGCACAGTTACACTAACAGCAACACCCGCAGCCGGATATACCTTTGCAGGTTGGAGTGGTGATGCAACGGGAAGCGCGTCTTCTGTTACCGTGACTATGAACGGTAATAAAACGGTTACGGCAACCTTCCAGGAAATTAAATATACTCTTGCTACCACTGCGACCCCCGCAGCGGGTGGTACAGTAAGCGGAGCGGGAAGTTATACGTCAGGGGCTACAGCGACTCTTACTGCTACACCGGCAACCGGATATACCTTTACAGGCTGGAGTGGTGATGCAACCGGAACAGCTACTACCACCACGGTAACGATGAATAGCAATAAATCGGTAACGGCTATCTTTGAGGTGATACAGGCGGGTAAATATACCCTTGCTACTACCGTTTCACCTTCAGCAGGCGGTACAGTAAGCGGAGGCGGAAGCTATACATCCGGATCTACAGCAACTCTTACCGCTACGCCAGCAACCGGTTATACCTTTACAGGCTGGAGTGGCGATGTAACGGGAACTTCAACTTCTGTGACTATAACAATGGACGGTGATAAGAATGTTACAGCAAATTTCCAGTCGCAATCCGGCACCACGAAATATACCCTGGCTATAGCAACATCTCCATCGGATGGTGGTAATGTAAGTGGTGCGGGATCGTACGATGCGGGAAGCGTGGCAACCCTTACGGCTACACCGGCATCAGGCTATACCTTTACCGGATGGAGCGGTGATGTAACCGGGACGGATGCATCCACTACGGTAACGATGGATGGTGACAAGAACGTAACGGCAAGCTTTAGCATTTCCAGTTTTACGCTTAGTGCTACCGTTGTGCCGTCAGCCGGTGGTTCGGTGACCGGAACGGGTACCTATACATCCGGAACGATAGTAACCATTGAAGCTGTTGCAGCATCCGGATATACTTTTACCGGGTGGACCGGTGATATTACCGGTGCCGCTGCATCACAATCTGTGACAGTGAACAGCGATATGGTTGTTGAGGCTAACTTCCAAAGGGAAGAGGATGCTTTGAAAATTCCCAAACTATTTTCACCGGATAATCGTGGCGATGTAAGCACCGAAGCGTGGAATATTGAGAACGCTTACCTGCTGGATGGTTGCGAAATTGTGATCTACAATCGTCAGGGGCAGAAAGTATATTCTTCTACCGGGTACACTACTCCGTGGGACGGAACTTCGAACGGCAAGCCGCTTCCCGATGGTGCTTACTTCTATGTGATCAGACGTGCGGATAATTCAAAACAAACTGGTAGTGTAACCATCGCCCGACTGAAATGAAATTACTTATTAGAATACTTTGTACTTCGTTATTCATGGTAACGCAGTCACTATACGCACAGCAAAGCACGCTGTATAGTCATTATTTTCTTAACCCGTTTTTGTATAACCCGTCATTCGTGGCACCCAGTGGTTATACTGAAGTATATCTCAACTATAGAAGTCAGTGGGCAGGTGTTGAAGGCGCGCCGACTACCGGTACACTGAGCGTTCATGTACCGCTCAGCTATCGCACTGGTATAGCTTTTACAGGATACCAGGATAAAGCGGGCGTATTAAAAACAACCACAGGTCTGGCGACATTTGCGTACCAGGTATACCTGGGAAATAAAGTTAATGACAACCACAAGCTAGCTTTCGGATTGTCGGCCGGTGTGACCAGTGTCTCTGTCCAGAGCGGTGACGGTTATGCAAGTGATCCGGTCGTGGGCGCAACATCATCGTTCGAAGGACAATTTGGTATGCATTACCAACGCGGTAATTTGAAAGTTGCTTTTGCTATACCGCGTCTTTTTAATACGTACGTTGCATCTGAAAATAACTTTAATAAAATCGGTGTTAACCAGCTTCGCAATACGGTATCATCGGCCAGCTATAGTATATATTTCAGTCAGCGGGTTGTTTTTGAACCGATGGTTATATACCGTACGAATGATAACACGTCTGCCCAGGTTGAAGGTCTGGGGTCTGTGCGGATTAATAATATAGTCTGGTTGGGTGCATCGTACCGCCAGCACTATGGTGCAGCTGCTTTTGTTGGAACGAATATCAAAGACAAATTGAAAGTAGGATATGCCTACGAATTTGCAGCTGGCAGAAAAAGTTCATTGGGAAGCGGTACGCACGAGGTACAATTAATACTGCGACTCGGAAAAAAGAAAGATCCGCAGGTAAAAACAAAGCTTAAAACTATACATGCATCTTCGGAGCCGGTTGAATCTGATGTGTCGGATTCTGAGGAAGCGATAGCAAGGGATGAAGATATAGTGCAGCCGGAGAAAAAAGCTGAAGCAGCCAGGTCGGCAGCTCCCGTTAGAACGGAGCAACGTGAACAAGAGGCTAAGAAGTCGGAGCCTGAACCGCGTATACCTGCGACTGTGAATGCACCAGCCGACACCGTGATTAAAAATAAACCGACTGTACGATCACTTTCCGGAGAAGGGTTGCGTCCCGGGCACTATGTAGTAGTGGGTGTGTTTCATATACCGGTATATGCAGAGAAATATGCGTTCAACCTGAGACGTGCCGGCTATCCGGCAGATGTGGCGTACCATCCGGAGAAGCGCTACTACATAGTTCACATGAACGATGCACCACCAACGAAGGAAGAAGCGCAGAAACTTTGCAATAAATACAGACGGATGTCGCGCTATACTTTTCGCGACACCTGGATTATCAGCATCGAATAATAACAATTTGTATCTTTAGTAATGACACCGGATTTTAAGTGATTCCGGTGTCTTGCTGAATATAGCATGAATTGAATTTTAACTATCCAATGAAGTTTGTGAAAGGGAACAGTTTTTCCGGATCCGGTTGGTGCATCGTAGTGTTGCTGTCGGTTTTGCCGTTCGGTGGAACATTCGGGCAGGAGCGCTTTATGCACCTTGATAGCCGTCAGGGTTTGTCACATAACTACGTAAGAGCAGTTTGCAAAGACAAGACGGGTTTCGTATGGATTGGAACGGAGTCGGGTTTGAATCGCTTTGATGGTTATTCAATTAAAATATACCGTAACGATCCTGCTGATTCTTCTTCTCTGCCGAACGATTATATAAAGCGGCTATTCGAGGCACCCGGTGGAGAGCTTGGTATTATAACCGGTAACGGAGTTTGCCTCTACAACTCGGCAACAGAAACGTTCTCATCCGAATTTCGATTCCTCGATAAAAATTTAGCGATCAATCCGGCAAGCGTGACGAATGTAGTCCATGATAATGCCGGTAATTATTGGCTGTTGCTGGAAAACAACGGACTGGTGTGTTATAATGAAGTAAAGAAAACAGCGTTTTCCATAAAGCATAGTGATAACGATAACGCGTCCATTGCTACGAATTACATTACATCGCTGGCACATCATCCCGATGGAACGTACTGGATTGCACATTCAAATGGTGTTCTGGAAAATGCCGTATTGAAAGAAGGAACATTCTCGGTAGTAAAGCGTATGTCTTTTTTGCAGACTCCTTTACAGGAAAATAAAACGTTGTTTGGTGAACTGATGATCGATAAGCAAGGAGACCTTTGGGGATTTATATCCAATGTTGATGAAGGTGTATTTTATCGCAAATCAGGCGAGAACAAAATATACCACCTCCGGAAAAATTCTATATCTGCGGGATTGAGCTCTGATTTCATCTCCGGACTTGTTCAGGATGATGAAGGCTATATATGGATTTCTTCCGGGGCAGGAATTAATATACTGGATAAAAAAGATCTTTCGGTACGGAACATTTCACGTGATGCAGATTTAGAAACAACGCTTAGTGCCAATTCCGCTACAACGCTGTATAAAGACCCTGACGGGATAATCTGGATCGGTACTTTCAAAAAAGGGTTAAATTTCTTTCATAAAAGTATGGAGCGGTTTCCGATCTATAACCGAAACTCCAAACCGTTTGGTTTGCCTTTTGAAGATATAAATCATTTTGTAGAAGATAAGAAAGGAAATCTGTGGCTGGGAACAGACGGTGGTGGTTTAATATACTTTGACAGAAAGAGCGGCAGATTTACAACGTACAGACATAACCCGAAAGATCCGCATAGTCTGAGCAGTGATGTTATTGTGAGTTTGTTTTTGGATCATGAAGACAAGTTGTGGATCGGTACATTCTTTGGCGGACTCAATTGTTTTGACGGCAGTAAATTTACCCGGTATCAGCACCGTGTTGATGATCCGGAGAGTTTTTCTGATCGGAGTGCATGGGAGATTTTTGAGGATTCAAAACATCAGCTTTGGATTGGTACGCTTGAAGGAGGTGTCAACCTCTTTAACAGAAAGACGAAAACATTTACACGCTATTCTCATCCCCAGCAAAAGGCTCTCATCTCACCCTATTCGTCCACGATCGTGGAGGATAGTCATGGTAATCTTTGGTTCGGTACATCGCTGGGTATTGATGTGCTCATGAAAGACTCCGGAACTATGATTCACTTCGAGTCGGATAAGAACAACCCGGCATCACTTCGGAGCAATGTTATACTCGGTATACTCGAAGATTCCAAAGGACGTATGTGGATTGGAACAACGGGTGGACTTAGTGTATGGCAAAGAGAAACAAACCGGTTAACAAATTTTACTGAAAAGGACGGACTACCTAATAATACAATCATGGCAATGGAAGAAGATTCCAAAGGCCGGCTCTGGCTTAGTACTTCCAATGGACTTGCGTGCGCCACTCCCATAACATCCGGCGATAGCATTCAGCTTCGTTTCACCAACTACTCCGAGGCTGATGGTTTACAAGGACAACGTTTTGGTGAAGATGCTTCTATAAGAATGAAGAGTGGAGAGCTTGTGTTTGGTGGAGACAATGGATTTAATATTTTCAAACCCGATGATATAGGGCATAGTAAGACTATACCTCAGCTTGTATTTACAGATTTTCAAATTTTCAATCAAAGCGTCCTGCCGGGAAGTAAAGGTGATAATCATTTTTCGCTACCGTCCTCCATTACAACCAATCCTTCTATTATACTGGCAGCGAGTGATAATGTTTTTTCTATAGAGTTTGCCGCACTCAATTTTACGCAGCCGTCAAAAACGAAGTATAAATATAAACTTGAAGGATTTAATGAAGACTGGCTGCCAGCCGATGCCAACAACCGGAGAGTAACCTTCACAAATCTCAACGCTGGTAATTATACATTTCGTGTTATCGCTACCAACAATGACGGAGAATGGAGTGAAGAAGGTATTTCACTTCCTATCAAAGTACTGCCACCATTCTGGAGATCAGGGGGAGCGTATATGATCTATATGATCCTGCTGTTTGCAGCACTTTATATAACGCGTAGGCTTATACAGCAAGGCGAGCGCATGAAGTTTGCAATCAGGCAACAACAGGAAGAAGCGATGCGATCGCGCGAGCTGGATGTGATGAAGACGAAATTCTTTACCAATGTGAGTCATGAATTCAGAACTCCGCTTTCACTTATACTGTCTCCGCTGGAGAGTCTGAGTCAAAAAGTACAAGAACCTGAGCAACGGAAGAATATAGATCTCATTCAGCGAAACACAAAGCGGTTGTTAAATCTCGTGAACCAGCTTCTTGATTTCAGAAAAATGGAAGTTCAGGATATACGCTTCCATCCATCCGAAGGAGACATCATCCAGTTCGTTCGTGAAACGGTATATTCTTTTGCAGACCTGTCGGAGAAAAAAAACATCAAGCTTACCTTCGAATCAAATACATCTTCGCTGGAAGCTATATTTGATCATGACAAGGTTGAGAAGATATTGTTCAATCTTCTTTCCAATGCCTTCAAATTTACTATGGGAAATGGAGCGATCGCGGTAATGGTCGATGTTAAAGATTCGTCTGAAAAAAGTATACTGGAAATTATAGTCAAAGATTCGGGAATCGGAATATCACCGGAAAAACACGAACTGATCTTCGAACGTTTTTTTCAAAATGAATTGCCAAGCTCGATCGTAAACCAGGGCAGTGGTATAGGACTCGCTATAACAAAAGAGTTTGTACGAATACATGGCGGTACGATACGCGTGGAGAGTGAAGTAGGGAAGGGGAGTTCTTTTATAGTTGTGCTGCCGCTGAAAAAAATTATCAACGCTGTTCATGAGACCGTGAGCGAACCGATCGATGTTGTGGATGGTGAAAGTGAAGTTGATCCTAAATCAGGAAGTAAGCCATTGATATTACTGGTAGAGGATAACGAAGATTTTCGTTTCTATCTGAAAGATAACCTGACGATAGCATACGATGTTATAGAGGCTGAGACAGGAGAGGAAGGATGGAAGAAAGCCATTTCGCAATACCCGGATTTGATTGTTACTGATTTGATGATGCCCGACATGAATGGCACGGAGCTTTGCAAGAAAATTAAATCAGATCAACGTGTAAGCCATATACCGGTAATTTTGCTCACAGCCCGTTCTGGTGAAGAGCAACGGCTCGAAGGATTTGAAGTAGGCGCTGATGATTATATACCCAAGCCGTTCAGCTTCCCTATATTAGAGTCGAGAATACGAAACCTGATTTCATTACGTAAAGACCTGCATAAATTACTCGCAAAGAAAAATGGAATCAAAGCCAGCGAGATACAGATTACGTCATTGGATGAACAGTTTGTTGCCCGGGTGATCGAGGCAATCGAAAAGAATATAGCCAACAGCGATCTCACCGTGCTGGACTTGAGTCGCGAGCTTGGTGTAAGCCGTGCCCAGTTCTTCAGAAAGGTGCAGGAGCTTACCGGTAAAGCTCCGTTAGAACTCATTCGTTCCATTCGCTTGCAGCATGCAGCACAGCTTCTGGAGAAGAGCCAGCTTTCCGTATCGGAAGTTGCGTATCGTGTAGGCTTCAATAATCCCAAATACTTCGCACGCCATTTTAAAGAACAATATCATGTATTGCCATCCGCGTATGCCAGTGGTAAGCGGAGAGACTAGAAGCTATATACTTTTACATTAGCAAATTGTTAGCCCTCTTTGGGATTATTGGCTACGCTCTCCGGAAAACTACATGCCTATATTTGGCAGCTAACGCTACTACCCGTTGAAACGAAAATTAAGACTCCTGCTATTTCTTGAGCTGATCATGTATTTGGTCATTTTTTCGATCGTTACATGGCTGATTGCCCTGTTGCAAATGGATTTGTGAATGATTAAGTGCCATTGTGTTCCTGTACTGCACGCTGCATACAGTATACGACCTGTGTTTAAGAAAAAATCAAATACACACTTTCGAGACTTTCGGATACCGTGCGTAGACTCTGTATCCGCCTGAACAAGACGATTCAATACCATCCGTAAGCCCCCCACTGCCATAACTTTACTGCAAACGATTACAGTGCTGTTCACCCGGAATCGATCGCATTGAGACCATTTCACATTCCGAAGAAGTTGAACAGCCTGCAAAAGTGGAAACACCCTAACCAAACCAAATCTTTATGAAGAAAAAACTTTACAGACGTTTAGGCATCTCTGTACTAATTATGTTCATGTGCCTGAAGGTTCTGGCACAGCAAACAATAACTGGTATTGTGAGAGATGAATCCGGTTCTGCTATACCGGGTGCCAGTGTGATTATTAAAGGCACATCCATTGGAACGGTAACGGATGCCGATGGAGCATTCAAAATCTCCGGCAGACCCGATGACATGCTTGTTATCTCCTTTATAGGATATAAGCAGCAGGAGATTTTAGTAGGACAGCAAACAGCTGTAGATGTTAATTTGACTGAAGATGTACAAACACTTGAAGAGGTAGTAGTTTCCATCGGCTACGGTGAAGTGCAAAGAAAAGATATGACAGGCGCCATATCTTCCGTTAGAGGTGATGAGCTAAAAAGAACGAATGTCAGTACCATGGAGCAGGCGCTGCAAGGTAGAGTCCCGGGCATGGTAGTACAGCAGGTGTCCGGGCAACCGGGTGGTGGTGTCTCGGTGCAGATTCGCGGTATAACTTCGCTGGGAGGCAGCAATCCATTGTATGTAATCGATGGTGTAAGGATCGGTACTGCTGGTTCTAGTACGGGAGGTATGAGCCCATTAGCGAGTATCAATCCATCTGAAATTGAGTCTATCGAAGTATTAAAGGATGCTGCTGCTACAGCAATCTATGGTTCCCAGGCATCCGATGGTGTTATTTTAATCACTACCAAAAGAGGGAAGCCGGGAGCTCCAACCGTTTCATATCAGCATTATACCGGGTTTCAACGCTTGGTACAGAGACTTCCGGTTCTGGATTTGAGTGAACATGCAGCTTTCTTAAACGCAAGGGGAGCAGCATGGAATTTTGATACCAGACCTGAGTTTCAGAATCCTCAGTATCTAGGTAAGGGAACAGATTGGCAGAACGAGTTATTCAGAACTTCGCGTATTAGTGAGCATACAATCGCATTAAGTGGCGGAGATGAAAAGACGACCTACTATTTATCTGGAACATTCCATCAAAACGATGGTATTGCTTTCGGATCGAAGTTTAACAGAACGTCTGTCCGTTTAAATCTGGATAATAAAACAACCAAGTGGTTAAGAATAGGCACACGTATTCAGTTGGTAAATATTGACTATAAAATCAATGCTATAACTTCAGGAGTTATTGGTAGGGCTCTGAGCATGACCCCCGATGTTGCTGTGCAGAATTCCGATGGTTCATGGGGTGGCGTAGACAATACGAATCGTGGTTGGGTACCGCCAATAGCAAATCCTTTAGCCCTCGCAGCAATTAATAAAGATGAGTCCAATCGTAAGGAGGTGCATCCGAACGCCTATGTTGAGATTGACGTTGCAAAGGGCTTGCTCTTGAAAAACGTTATCGGGGGAAGTTTTTCCATTCAAAACCGAGACGTCTTTAACCCGGACTATGTAATAGGTAGCCTTATTAAAGCAAGGAATGATGGTACTGCAGAGTACAATGATCAGAATCACTCAGAAATGAGTTCCTATCTCACCTATAATCATGCATTTGGAGATAAGTATAAAATGACTGCGATGGCGGGGCATGAGTGGCAATTAAACAACTCGAGACAGGTAAGTGCAACACGCCTGGATTTTCCTACCAACTCAGTTCAAACTGTTGGAGCAGGTGATCCGGCAACAGCAACCAACAGTGGCAGCAAGCAACATAACGCGATAGAGTCGTATTTCGGCCGTTTGGATCTTGGGATTAACGACCGCTATCTGATCACGGGTAATGCCCGTTATGATGGTAATTCAATGTACGCTAAACAAAATCGTTGGATACTGTCTTATTCAGGAGCAGTAGCATGGAAGATAAATAACGAGTCTTTTTTTGAAGGTGTAGGAAGCGTTGATGAATTGAAGCTGCGTATTAGCTCTGGTTTAACCAACCGGGCTGGCGGCAGAGATTATTCTTATGCGAGTACACTTAATACCGCATCAACAGGTCTTGGGGGTGTAGCGATGGTGAATGATGAGATTGGAAACCCTGATTTGAAATGGGAGCAGACTTTCTATAATAATATCGGTCTCGATGGAGCTTTTTTCAATTGGCGGATAAATTTCTCGGTTGATTTTTACCATCGCAAGACAAATGATCTTGCTATGCAAATCACATTACCACTCTATTCCGGAACGACTACCGCATCTTGGCCTCCGGGTGCATTAAAAGCTCCCTATGTAAATATAGGTTCTATGGAGAACAAGGGGTTCGATTTTAGAATAAGTTCTGATAACCTCCGTGGTAAAGACTTGACCTGGAGAACAGACCTTACTGTGTCGCACAACAAGAATGAAATAACCGCATTAAATGCTAAAGACGCTTCCATTAGCACAGCATATTCCAGAACAGTGCCGGGAAGATCGTTGGGAGAATTTTATGGATATATAGTTGAAGGTGTTTTTGCAACGCCAACAGATTTTCTAGGTGACGAAGCAAATGGAATTGCCCCTCATCCAAGACCGGTGAGAAATGGTGAGCCGCTTCCGTTTGCCAATGCATCTGGTAGTATCTGGTATGGTGATCTTAAATTCAAGGATCTGAATGGAGACGGAATTATTGATGAAAGCGATCAAACCTATCTGGGGTCTCCACTTCCGAAGGTGCAATTGGGGTTGAATAACACTTTTAAGTATAAAAATTTTGATTTAAATATATTTTTCACCTCCAACATTGGCAACAAAGTATATAATGTAACGCGCGAGTCACACGAAGACCCTCTATCAAGTACCGCTTATTTTTTAGGTATAAAAGATTATGCAAAGCTGGCGTTGGTGGATCCAAACGGATCGGCTTCTGATGTTAACAATGTATATGTATCCAATCCGGATACCAAGATTCCCGGACTGCGGAATGACAGAACAAATGGAAACCAAAGAGTGTCGGATCGTTATGTTGAGGATGGTTCGTTTGTGAGGCTTAAAAACATTTCTTTAGGGTATGAGCTCCCGGGTAGTCTGACTCAAAAAATGCATCTGAAATCTTTAAGGGTGTATGCTAGTGCCACAAACCTGTTTATACTAAGCAAGTATTCCGGTATGGATCCTGAAATCGGGTCATGGAACCCGCTATATGCAGGTATTGATGATGGCTATTATCCACAGCCAAGAATAATCACATTTGGTTTAAACTTATCATTATAGAATCATGAAGACTAAATCTATAATAATCTATCTATCACTTGCTACGTCTGTTCTTCTAGCCTCGTGCGGCGATTCATTTTTAGATCGTCCGGCATTGTCAGCAGTAACGAGCGAAAACTTTTATAAAACTGCTGAGGATCTAGAGAAGGCAACGGCGTCATTATATAGCGGTAGCATATGGGGCGCCTGGACTTCTGAGTGCTACTTGCCATTGGGTGAAGTTCTGGGGGGCAACATGATACTTGGATACAACGGGCCTGCAGTGGAGTTAAATACATTTTCGCTGAATGGTTATAACTTTAATTTGATTACAGAATGGAGATCGATGTACAATTTGATTGCACATTCCAATACCACCATCCATGCTATAGAAGATTTAGCATCAGAGAACATCGCGGAAGCAGATAGAAATGCTGCATTGGGAGAGGCAAAGTTTATGCGTGCCTATGCTTATTTCACGTTGACAAGGCTATGGGGGGACGTTCCTATTATTAAAGACAGCAAAGATCTTTTTGACAATCCATTGGTATATAGAAATCATGCCAGTGATGTATATCAGTTTGTTGCTAATGATCTGACATTTGCCCGGAAAAATTTGCCGGCAACGTGGGATAAAGGCCGCGTTACTACATGGTCAGCCCAGGGATTGTTGTCTAAAGTATATCTGACATGGGCAGGTCTCAATCAGAGCGGCACGCGCAATCAGTCACTCCTTGACAGTGCCAAACTGTATGCAGGTAATGTTTGTGAGAATAGCGGTTTATCATTGATGGAAAACTATGCCGATGTTTTTAAATATCAATTCAATGATAATGCAGAGTCATTGTTTGCTCTTCAGTGGCCAACAAATGGTGGAGGTTGGTACCAGGGAAATATGCTCCAGCTTTACAGCAACGCGTTACAGATAAATGGCGGTGGTGGTTACTATGGGATTGAAGCCACATACGATATGTATCTTCAATACCTTGATATTGCCAATGACTCTATTGAAGTGGACTCGCTGAGGCGTAAGGCTACGTTCATGTACAGGAACGACACGTACCCGGAATTAAATACGAATATAAGTTACGTTGAAAACGGCGTTACAAAAACGGGTCTTAAATTCAATGGTAATAGTGGTTTAAAGAAGCATATTATAGGCAACGAGAAAGATCTTAATCTGCCTCTGATGAGTAATACTTCTTCTCCGGAGCATACTATATTATTAAGGCTTGCCGATATATACCTGGTTTATGTTGAAGCAGTTTTAGGTAATAATATGACAACCTCCGATGCGCAAGCATTAGGGTATTTTAATCAAATACGAAGAAGAGCAGGTCTTGCTGAGGTTAGCTCCATTAGTGAACCTACGCTATTTAAAGAAAGGAGGATAGAACTGGCTGGTGAAGGCGAATACTGGTTTGACATTGTTAGACTTTCATATTACAATCTGCCTAAAGCTTTAGAGCGCCTTAATGGTGAAGATAGCCGCGTTAACATCCAGGTTAACAGTACTACAGGTAAAGTAACTCCAGGAGATTCTTATGGAGTAATTACACCGGCAACTGTTAATTCATTTAAGTTGCCTTTACCCTCTGTAGAGGTAACTGCCAACCCTTTATTGCTGGAGCCTGCAGTGCCTTATTCATTTTAATTAACATGAAGCAATCATTTATGAAAAATATAGTATATATCCGCGTGTGCGTTTTGCAGCTTTTGTGCATGGCGGTGATTTTAACGTTCATCACAGGTTGCAAAGATGATGATGATATGCGCGTGCCTGTTATCAACGAAGTTCGCAATTATGCCCCCGCGCCAAATGATACTCTTATTACATCGTTAAATGACGGGCAGTGGGTAGTGTTGCATGGAAAAAATATGACTTCTGTATCACAAGTATACTTTGGAAGTATACCGGCCACTATCAATCTTGCTTTTGCAACCGATGAAACTCTGGTAGTGCAGGTGCCGACTATTCCGTTCCTGACGGTGCCCCGAGACAAGCTTAATGTAATTACGGTAGTTAGTAAAGGCGGAACAAGCACGTATGAAATTATTGTCACCGGCACCCCAATTATTGTTAACGTTCGAAATACAGATGGAGAAATTATTGACAGGGTTTTTCCTGAACAGCAAATCAACATCGTTGGGGTTAATCTTAGCAATGCCACGAACATAAGATTTCAGGGTATAGCAGCTGACCTGAGCACGGTGGTATATACCGATTCAAGTACCCTTGTACAAGTGCCTGCTAATTTATCCGGCGGTGATGCTTCACTCGTCAACACGATCAGCTACACGACAGGAATCGGAACGGGTAATTTTTCGATACGGATCGTAGGCCCCCCTATAATAACCAACGTTTCGCATGAGATTCCCAAGGAAGGTGAAGAGGTTTATCTGTACGGATATAATTTTGTTAGTGTTGAAAGTATAACATTTGCCGGTGTAACAATTTCTTCCTTTGAAGAATCTGAAGATGGCAATTCAGTAAAGTTTGTATCACCGAAGCTAACGGAAAGCGGAACGGTAACTGTTGTTACTCCGGGTGGAACATTCACTACTGCATTCAAGGTAAATGATGTAGCATTCATAAATGCAGGTGGCCTTGGCATTTTGGGTAATCTGGAATGGAGTGATTACTTCGGTTGGCAATGGTGGGGAGGCTCTGTAGATCTTTGGAGCTCGGACCCGAACACAACAGGCTGGCCTCCTTATAATGCTGAGTATGGAATTGGAACCGGACAGTACATTACGTATAAAAGTGTTGCGCTAAAGGCTGGTGAGGGTAGCGATGGTAACGCCATTCGCCTGGGTGAATATGCATGGGTGCCATCCGACAATCTCAATGATTCAGGAGATAAATGGGCCTTCAAATTTGAAATCAATGTTACGAAACCTTGGAACGGAGGTACGCTTTGTATCAGGACTGATAAAGGTGATTATTTAGCGCTATACGAGCCTTGGAAAATATCGGCTAAAGAATCAGCCGCCTTTACTACACAAGGATGGCAGACGGTGACAATTCCGTTGTCGTCATTCCGTAAGAAGGATGCTACCCTTGGTGATGGTAAAGGTGATCCTATAGCAAAAGTTTCTGACCTACTCAACATTGCTACCGGAAAGACTTACTTGACTCTTTACCTGCATAACTATGGCACGAAAACAACTACAAGTATCGAGGCTGCTTTCGACAACTTCAGAGTGGTGAAAAGATAAAGCCAGTATTCCTATAGCAGTAAAGTAAAACCTGCGGAGCTTCCTGTTTACAGGATCCCGCGGGTGCTCTTTCTAAATTTATATTGAACGATATATATATAGTCAAAAGAATTCTGAAATGGACAATGATATTTTTGGAAGCATGGCATCGCCAGTAAAACGATTACCCTATAGGAGAACAGGAGCCAGCATCAACCGGATGGAATGAATATAGTGAGTTAAAGTCCCTTTCAGAAAACAATTACATTCACAAATTAAACAATCAATGAAGATTACCAGCTTTTTAAATGTCTCAGTATTACTGATGACGATTATTTTTTTTGGTTCCTGTAAAAAGGATGACGTAACCCCTGAGCTAAAGGTAACACCGCTGGAGATTTCGCTCAACGCAGAGGGCGATACATCGGAGTTCTCGATCGTTACAAATGATAGCTGGACTATTCAAAATGCTGCCGAAGCATGGCTGCAGGTAAGCCAGGTGAACGGTAATAGTGGGAGCGCCAGCATTCAAATTATTGCTAGTAAAAATGCAACGGGTAATAAGCGTTCTACAATATTGGTAGTTGACTCCAACAACGGTCAGAGAAGACGCATTACTGTTTCGCAGAAGCCAACGATATATCCGTCTTACAACACCTCGCCCAAGGCACCTGATGCAACAGGTATGAGCAGCAACGCGGTTGAACTTGCAGCTAAAATGAAATTGGGTTGGAATATAGGGAATACCTTTGAAGCTCCTAACAATGAGCAGGGATGGGGTAGTCCTAAAATTACAGAAGACTATATAAAGTTTGTAAAACAAAGTGGCTTCAATGCCATTCGTATTCCGTGTCAATGGAATTGGCACCATGTGGATAATAAGGCGACTGCGCATATTGATCAGAATTGGATGAACCGCGTGAAAGAAGTGGTAGGCTATTGTGTAAACAACGATATATACGTGTTACTGAATATCCATTGGGATGGTGGATGGTTAGAAAGGAATATAAAGGATATCACCCCGGTGAAGCAAGATTCGATCGATGCTAAACAAAGAGCATTTTGGGAGCAGATTGCTACTGCTATGCGTGATTTCGATGAGCATTTGATGTTTGCCAGCGCCAACGAACCGGATGCTGGAAATGCTGCGGAAACGAAAGTATTAGCACAATTTCACCAGACGTTTATTGACGCTGTTCGATCTACTGGTGGAAGAAACAGTTACCGTGTACTTGTTGTTCAGGGACCCGGTACAAACATGGTATTGACCTCTGAATTGATGAGCACGCTTCCGAAAGACCCGACACCAAATCGCCTGATGGTTGAAGTACATAATTATTCACCAGCACAGTTTTGTTTCCTGAATGAAGATGTAGACTGGGGCAAAATGGCTTATTACTGGGGAAAAGATTATCAGTCGTCTATCGAACCAGACCGCAATTTTCTAGAAAGCTGGGAGTGGGGAAATGAAAGTGCACTAATTAACCAATTCAAAATGGTGAAGGAAACATTTGTGGATAAAGGTGTTCCTGTGCTAATAGGAGAGTATGGCGCGTACCGAAGGGATGGAAGTGAAAACGAACCAAAGGATCTGGTAACACATAATAATTCTGTGGATTACTGGATAACGCTTGCGACTAAGCAGGCAAGGCAAAGTGGTATGATTCCATTCTGGTGGGATACAGGCGGTGCGCTGGACAGAACAAATCTTACTGTAAAAGATCAGCGTACGATTGACGCTATCATCGCAGGAACAAAGTAACTTTTTAAACGAAGATCAGCTAGTGCCGGATGTATTGATTGAAGGCACGAACTAAAATTATCGCTATATCGGAAGGATACATTGATGTTAACGTCAATGTATCCTAAGGTATAGTAACTATTGTGCTCAAATCATTAAGTCACCGTAACAGTTTTTACGGAATGAGCATGATATAAATACACTATATATCACCTTCTCGTGATAGGTCAATCTTATTGTACTACTATATATCATCAATTGTAAATGAAAACTGTGACAATTGTAGTTTTTGCAGCCATAGTCTTGGGTTCTCTGCAGCTGTCCATGAGTCAACCCCATGAGTTGAAGACTGTGGGCAAATTTGAGCCAACGTGGCAATCTTTAAAAGAATACCAGACACCCGAGTGGTTTCGCAATGCGAAATTTGGAATATGGGCACACTGGGGTCCGCAATGCCAGCCGGAGCAGGGCGACTGGTATGCACGGTTTATGTACGATGAAGGTAGTGATCCCTATAAATGGCACGTTGCCCATTACGGACATCCATCCAAGGCTGGCTTCAAAGAAGTAATCAACGATTGGAAAGCGCAGAACTGGGATCCTGAAAAACTGGTAGCGCTATATAAACGGGCAGGAGCTCAGTACTTTTTCGCGATGGCGAATCATCATGATAATCTGGATCTATGGAACAGCAAGTATCAATCCTGGAATACACTAAACGTTGGTCCGAAGAAAGATATCGTAGCAGGTTGGGCGCGTGCTGCTAAAAATAATAATCTTCCCTTCGGACTCAGTGTTCATGCGTCCCATACATGGACGTGGTTGGAAACAGCACAACGTGCTGATAAGAACGGTCCGCTTGCCGGAGTTCCCTATGATGGTAAAATTACCAAAGATGAAGGTAAAGGAACCTGGTGGGAAGGTCTCGAT
The DNA here is from genome assembly GCF_042676245.1 of Ohtaekwangia kribbensis. NCBI lineage: Bacteria > Pseudomonadati > Bacteroidota > Cytophagia > Cytophagales > Fulvivirgaceae > Ohtaekwangia > Ohtaekwangia kribbensis. Next base: position 149,099 of record NZ_JBHTKA010000013.1, on the reverse strand, counting down.
CCGCAGGAGCTCTATGCGCAAAACCATCCGTTGAGTAAAGGCAGTGAGAATATATATACTTTGTGGAACCAGTGGGGTTGGGATAATGGAGCGTCCATTCCTTCGGCTGAATACTGTGAAAAGTTTTACAACCGGACGATCGATCTGATTGATCAGTTTAATCCGGATCTTCTTTACTTCGATGACTCCGTTCTTCCGCTATATCCAGTAAGTGATGTAGGATTGAAAATTGCAGCGCATTACTATAACCATAACATGGCAACACACCAGGGTAAACTGGAAGGTGTACTGTTCGGAAAAGTATTGAGCGAAGATCAGAAGAAATGTATGGTGTGGGATGTAGAGCGTGGTGCTGCCGATAAAATTGAACAACTTCCGTGGCAGACATGTACCTGTATAGGAGACTGGCATTATAAAAGATCAATTTATGAAAACGGGCAGTATAAATCAGCCAGAGAGGTTGTTCACATGCTGGTGGATATCGTAAGCAAAAATGGGAACCTGTTGTTAAATATACCGGTTCGTGGCGATGGCACTATAGACGATAAAGAAGTAGCGATACTGGAAGGTATATCGGCATGGATGAAAGTAAACAGCGAAAGTATTTTTGATACCCGTCCATGGGAAATATATGGTGAAGGTCCGTCTACGGAAACATCTAACCCCGTTAATGCGCAGGGCTTTAATGAAGGAAAAGTAAAGCTGACTGCCAACGACATACGCTTTAATAGAAAGGGAGATATACTGTATGTTACTACAATGGGTATCCCGGTTGATAAAATATCCATCCAGTCATTAGGCAAAAATAAAGTCAATATCAAGCGCATCGAAATGCTGGGAAGTAAAGCGAAGCTTTCATGGAAACAATATTCCGATAAACTGGTAATTGAAAAGCCAAAGTCTGTTTCAAATGATATCGCTGTTGTATTTAAAATACAAATGAGATAGATCGACAAGTGCAGAAGAGTGTGAGTATCTGAAACAAAACAAAAAGTTAATAAATGAAGAATCATATTACCGAGAACGGATGTGTTATCTACGTTCCGGAACATGCATATATCGATTTGAAGTGTGATGGATTTTTTAGCTATGAAGAAGTGGTTGCCCTCACGGAATATGCCTGCGAAATGCTGCGATTTTACAATTTGAGCAAGTGCGCGATAAATCTCCAGCACATCAAGATTTACCCATCCGGAGCGGAAGAATACCTTCGGGATATCTGGTATAGAAGGCTCGTAGAGGCAGGTGTTAACAGAATAGCGTATGTGGTTCCTGAGGATATTTTCGGAAGGGCTTCCATGACTGTTGTTCACGCAGGAGAAGCCGCCAGTAAAATTCAGAGGAAGTATTTTGGTGATGAATCGAGTGCCAAAGAATGGTTGAATTCCGAACTATAGCGGGTATATATCAATACAATAGATGTCTTTTTAAAACTATGAATTTGCGACTTGTAATACTTTTAAGTTTTATATCATTCACCGTTTACTCTCAGACGAAGGCGGTGGTATCGCCCAATCAGAAAATAAAGATTGAATTAGTGGAGTCAAAAACTGATCAAACCAATTGGTACTTCAAAGTAAATTATCTGAATGATGGAAAAGCGTCAGGCGTGATCGAGCGTATAGACCTGGGGTTGTCGCGTAGTGACCAGGATTTCTCAAACAACCTGACGCTGCTTAAAACAAGCCAGCCTCAATTGGTGAAAGAGGAATATACAGCTATACATGGTAAACGTTCGAAGCGTAGCAATACAGCAACAGAAGTTGTTTTTTACTTTGAGACATCTGCTAAAGCAAAAATGAATATAGTGTTGCGTGCCTACAATGATGGTGTTGCCTTTCGCTATGAATTTCCGGAGGCAAAAGGATCATTTGTGATGAAGGACGAATTTACATCCTACTCCATTCCCAAAACGAGTGCACGCTGGATGGAGACGTGGAATACTGCCAACGAGAGAACGTATATTGAAATGAAAGGTGAACAGGTACAAAATCAGGAGTGGGGTTACCCTGCACTAGTTCACGTCAGCGATAGTTCGTGTTGGTTTCTGCTGCATGAAGCTGATGTGAATGGAAATTACTGTGGAACCAAATTAAGCAACGTTGTCGATGCAACGAAGTATAAACTTACGTTCCCGAACCCGGATGATGCGAGAGGAACAGGGAAGTCTGCTCCAAACATTACACTTCCCTGGAAGTCTCCGTGGCGAGTGATCATTATAGGCAGTCTGGCAGATATAGTGGAGTCAACACTGGTAGACGATGTATCAACGCCATCGAAGTTGCAGGACACAGACTGGATAAAACCCGGACTTGTTTCATGGAATTATTGGTCAAGTAATCACGGTACAAAAGATTATCAGATTGTGCGTGAGTTTGCTGACCTCGCTGCGAAGATGGGGTGGACCTATACGTTGCTTGACTGGGAATGGGACACGATGGGAAATGGTGGTGATCTCCACGATGCAGTCAGCTATATCCGGTCAAAAGGAGTGAAGCCGCTGCTCTGGTATAACTCCGGAGGAGATCATACGTGGGTTGGGGCAACTCCGAAGGATCGAATGCTAAACCATGCAAACAGGACAGAAGAATTTGCCAAGCTTCAGAAGATGGGAGTCGCTGGTGTTAAGGTTGACTTTTTTGAAAGCGAGAAACAGAATATGATTCAATACTACCTTGATATTTTAGAAGATGCAGCGAAGTTTAAGATCATGGTATATTTTCATGGTTGTATTGTGCCAAGAGGATGGGCACGTACTTATCCGCATCTCATGACCTATGAGGCAGTAAAGGGAGCGGAATGGTATAACAACATTCCGGAATTTACATTCGAAGCGCCTCAGCACAATTCGATATTACCATTTACGAGAAACGTAGTAGGCTCCATGGATTATACCCCGGTAACATTCACCAATTCTCAACACACGCACATTACCTCGTATGGACACGAGCTCGCGCTCAGCGTTTTGTTCGAGTCTGCACTGCAACACATGGCAGACAGACCAGACGGATATTACCAATTGCAGGAAGAAGCGAAATCTTTTCTCAAGGATATACCAAGCGCATGGGATGATATAAAACTTGTAAGTGGGTATCCCGGAAAAGAGGTCACGGTGGCCCGAAGAAGGGGCGCAGACTGGTATATAGCCGGTATAAATTCTGAGGATATGGAAAAGAAGCAAACAATTCTCTTCCCTTTCCTCACCGAAGGAAAGCAATATAAACTGACGCTGATTACAGACGGTAAACATGATAAAGATTTAGCATCACAATACCTGGTGGTTACCAGGAATAGTATAGTGAATGTCGCGCTCCTGAGACGCGGTGGTTTTGCCGGATCGTTAAAGCCAATCGAGTAAAAGGATGTTCAGGTTTCGGATTTGCCATGAGAAATTGTTGCGAACCCTTTTTTAATATAACCTCAGTATCCTGGATCAATATATATAGGAGTAAAATATATAGGCGATCCGATTTGAACTATACTCGCTATTCAGAAAAACTTGATTGGTAATATGGAAACTACTGCTTTCTTGGAATCAAAAGTTGAAGTGTTGGGGCGATTCATCGTTACCTTTATCAATGCTATACCGCTGGGAAAAGAATATTGTTTTCATATTCTAAGGAAATATGGTATTGAGAATATAGAGACTGGTAATTGGTATGGTCAACGACAGTGTCTGAAAGCTATAGAAGAAATCTGCAATGCCTTAGGACCTAATATGATTCTCTCCATTGGCAAAAGCATTTCAGGACAAGCTGTTTTTTCTCCACGCGTAGACTCCCTGGAAAAAGCGCTGCGGGCAATTGACGTGGTCTATGGCATGAACCACCGTGGCGATGGAATTGGGGGCTATGATTTAATTACGTTTGATCCCGAGGGACGTTTTGCTGAAATGGTTTGTTCCACGCCATATCCCAGTGACTTTGATCGTGGTATTATCCTGACAACGCTGAGTCGGTTTAAACCGAAAGACTCCTCTTGCAATAATGTTTGGCTAAACCTGAGCAAACCTACCAGGTTGCATGGAAGTAAAAGTTGTACATACTTGATAAAATGGTAGAGCTATAGCTCCGTTGTAATACATATCTAAATATATTTTTTGTGAATCATATTCGACCGAAGTTTCAATCGTTGTTTGTTCTGCTGAGTGAATGTATCACTGTACTGCAAGCCGATATGTTACGATTAAAATGTGCCCGCGACACAAAGTCAATCCGTAAATGGACTGCTGTGTTGAATTGCGCAGTAATGTGTAACAAGATTATTGAAAATATGGAGAACAACGAGTTCGATAAGATGGAAGTGAATATGCACAGATGTCGAATTGCGTGTAAAAAGTGTATTTCATCTTGCTATACAAGCGATTTATTTAGGAACTCATACAATGCAGCCAGTAAAATATTGCCACAATTATGGTTATACTCGAACAGGTCTGCGAGATGATTCTTAATTGTCGTATCTCATTCGGGATAACCTGGGTGTTCCGGAATATATACTCTGTCAGACTCAACTGGCGGTTCAATTGTCACAACAAGTATATGTAAGCATTTGTATAGTCTGTTGTAACTATATGGGAAATGTTAATGTGTCTTTTTCTTAAGCTCCTGAGTGGGCCAGATTTTAGCGGAAGGGCTTGTTGAGCTGATTGTATACAGCCTTGTCAATCGGTTTGAATAACAACTGTGAGAATATATACAGATCATTTCTCCATACATTGAATTCATGCGTACCCGGTTCTGTATAGTATATATGCGGGATGTTGTTGGTTGCCAGAAAATCATGTGTTCGTTTACTGACCCAAAGTAAGTAGTCGTCTACACCACAGGATATCCAAAGTAATTTTAGCTTCCTTGCTTTCCGAAGGTCCGACACTTCGGGCATTTTTGTATTGGGGGCAGGAGCGAAGCCGGCAACGTACGCGAACTTGTCCAGGTTACCCAGTCCAAAATTCAACGCCTGTCCGCCACCCATAGACAGCCCTGCTATAGCCCTGTAGCGGTGTTGCTTATATACCGGATAACTGTGTTCAATAAATGGAATGAGATCATCCAGCAAGTCTCTTTCAAAAGTTGAAAACGATTTTACCTTAACACTGTCAAAGATATCGCCCGTTGATTGGTCGTTTTTCATGGCGCGGCCGTTCGGCATCACAACCACCATTGGCTCTGCTTTTTTTTCGGCATAGAGATTATCCAGAATAATTTGAGGCGGTGCATTGTACGCCCATTCTTTGTCGTTGCCACCGAGTCCATGCAAAAGATATAAGACAGGATATTTTTTTTTCTTCGTAAATCCGGGAGGAGTATATACCAAGGCTCTGCGCCTGGCGCCTACCGTTTTTGAATAGTAATATATCGTGTCAATCTTTCCATGGGGTATGGCTAAACGAACGGAATCAAAACCTTTTGGTGCGTGATCGGGTATATTCTGCGCGCTTGCCTTTGTGGAGGCAAAACACATAAAAAATATTAGCATTGCATATTTTAATATAGCGCTTTTTTTATGTAAACCACTGCAGGAGGTTGACGCTATATTGAATAGGCTTTTGCAATTCTCAGTCTGAAGTTTAACCATGCACTCATACATTTTGCTTGTAAAGTACCAAATGGTAATGCAAGGCGTCTGTATAAAAAGTATTAGAAAAGGGTAGGAAAGGTCTATTAAATATTTTTACCCGCCTGTATGACAAAAAAAAGATGAGCAGTTCTGGATCAAATCGGTTACTATACCCCTAAAAACCATTGGTGACCCTGGTTGCTCAAGGTGGTGTTTTATCTTGATTAGTAAAGTATAAGTCAACCGAAGTGGTAAATTCCGGTGACTTCGATATCGGTATTGGAAAAAGCTCAGATATAGCGGTGTCCACAATTACCTTCTGACTTCAGCCTTGCAATTTCCTCTTCCGCGGCTTGTAGTTCTTCTTCAGTAGCACGCATCTCTCGGTCTGTCGTTAGAGGTCAAGGATCCGCTGATTATATGTATACATCATCGTACGAAACCGATGTTTTGCATGACTTAAAGCAGCTACAACACAAATATAAAATCGGGAGATACAAAGGACTGTCCGGGGTTAAATACCTATTCAGGAGTTAATGTTTACTGATTTTTTGTCGGTATAGGCACCGAAGCGAAGAGTCTATATATAGGGTATATATCGTATCAGATAGCCTAAATATTTTCGGAATGATTGATTTTAATAATGGTGGAATTCTTTTGTGGTGAGATCAGTGATGTCACTTTTTGAGTTGTAAATGTGAGGTGCTAAAAAGCTTCAGGAGGCGTTCGGTAAAACCGATTTGCAGCTTGGACTTTTGTGCCGTGAAATTGGATTTATTCTACAGGTGTTTCCTCAATGGACGTGAATTTGTTTGAAGGCAAACACAAAAGAGTTAGATTGGAATTACTAACGTACTAATGCCTATGCCAATTTATATGGATCGCCACGACATCCCCGAAGAGGTTACAGCAGAACATGTAGCACAGATGCATCAGGAAGATCTTAAAGTCGAGCATCTGTATGGTTGCAAGGGGATGACGTACTGGTGTGACGAAAAAAGAAAAATTGCTTTCTGCCTGATTCAGGCTCCCAATAAAAAGGCAATCGAGGATATGCACGTCCATGCGCATGGCGATTTTCCGCATAAAATTATAGAAGTGGATACAACAATTGTTGAGTCCTTTCTGGGTAGAATTGAGGATCCGAAAAATTTAAGAAACACAACGCTCAACATTATTGACGATCCTGCTTTTCGGATTTTAATGACTGTTAAAATTGAAAGATCTCTTTTAAATAATATTGATAAGGGCGAGTTGACTGAAGCTGTTGCACAGGTAAATCAATCTCTTGAAACAGCAATTGCCAAGTATAAAGGACGACTGGTGAAGCACAAGGATGATTGCATGCTGGCGTCTTTTGATTCGGTTACAAATGCAGTATTGTGCACACTGGAAAATCAGTCATTGTTTAATAACACAACAAGTTCTTTCAACTTAAGAATCAAAACGGGTTTAAGTGCAGGAGTTCCGGTAAATGAAAAATCGAACATCTTCGAAGATACTATAAAGATGTCCAGATATCTGAGTGAGATAACGCACGGATGTATAACTGTAACGTCAGAGATTAAGGATCTTTTCGAAAGTGAAAATTTTAACCGCACAATTGATAAATCTATTGTTGTGCTTGATTTGAATACTGAAAAGTTTCTCAAGTCGTTGATGGAGTATTTCGAGAAAGAATGGAATAATCCAACGTTAAGTGTTGAAAAACTAAGTGTAGAGTTGGGGTTAAGTAAATCGCAGGCGAACCGAAAATTAAGATCTTTAACAGCGAAGTCACCGAATCAATTTATCCAGGAAATGCGACTGCAAAAGGCGCTTACCTTTATCAAACTGAATAACAAAACCATTTCCGAAATTGCTTATGAGTCTGGATTTGCGAGTCCAACCTATTTTTCGCGAGCCTTTAAGAAACGTTTTGGAATATCACCTAGGGAATTTGCCATAGACTATATCTAGACACGAATCCATTAGCGCTCAAGGGTTGATGACTCATTAGTGCTATTTTTTGAATCAAAAGTGAATGACGGCTGGTTTTGTTTAGGGTAGGTTTGTGCCGGTGGAGTAATGAACCATTATATAAAAAAAATAACCCCTACCCAAATGAACTTACAGAATGTCCTGACTGAATTAGGCCCTGAAATTGAAAAGCATGGTTTAACCTACGATGCAGAAAATCAATTTGCCGAAAAGAACTTCAACCTCTTAAAACAGAAAGGTGTATACAAAGCCTTGATACCTGCTGACTTAGGAGGTGGTGGTGTAATGTATTCGGAGCTTTGTTATTTCTTAAAAGACTTAGCTCAATATTGTCCATCGACTTCCCTTACATTGTCAATGCACATGCACCTGGTAGCGGTCCTGGTTTTTAAACACATAAATGGAGATGCGGCAGCCACCAAAACATTAAAAGCAGTAGTAGAAAAAGATTTGATTCTTTTAAGTACAGGTGGTGGCGATTGGGTATCCTCAAATGGTACAGCAAAAAAAGTTGAAGGAGGTTATCGTATTAACTGCAAGAAATCTTTTTGCAGTGGATCGCCTATAGCAAATGTGGCTGTTATGAGTTGCGCTTATGATGATGGTAAGAGTGAACATGTTCTGCATTTTTCGGTTCCGCTAAACAGTGATGGTGTAGAGATTATTCATGATTGGAATGCGATGGGGATGAGAGCCACCGGATCCAATTCCATTAGTTTTAAAGATGTGTTTGTTCCGGAAGAAAAGATCACATTGATCAGGGAAAGAGGGAAGTGGCATCCTGTTTGGGATGTAGTCAGCACATTTGCTTTTCCGGTTTTTATTGCGCCTTATGCCGGTATTGTTGAAGCCATTACCAAAAAGACTATAGCATTATTCTCGAAGAAAGACAACCCTGAGTCTCATGCGCTTTCATGTCTTGGCGAAATGCATAACAACTACCAGATTACAAAAATGACGCTTCAAAAATTAATTGAGAATGCCAACAATTTAAATATAAAGCCAACGAGTGATACTGCTGCTATTGCGCTGCAGGCAAAGTCCATAATAACACAACATGGCAGAATGAGTGCTCAGGCAGCGATGGAATCATTAGGCGGCTATTCGTATTATTACAAAGCTGGTATAGAGCGTCTCTATCGGGATTTGTTTGCCGGTGAATTTCACCCGATGCATGCAAGCAAGCAAAAGGAAATGCTTGGTAATTTTCTGATTGGAAGAACTTTAGCAGGATAAGGAAGCCCTGTAGCTGGTCAGCATGAATGTAATTATCGGAAGCCTGATTTTTTAAAAAGGCTCACTAGTCACTGAAACAAATTACCTTGCAGTGAACGCTGTGATCTCCCTTGGTGAGATTCTTACTTTGTGCCGACCTTTACTCTGCATGCGCCCGTTGAGACATCAAACGTATAGCTATGGTGGGCAGTGCATTTTCTCTGATCTTAATTTCATTTTCATATTCAGAACTTCATCGTCACACTTTGGTGCTTATCAAAAAACTGATATGTTTAACAAGTGTGTTGCTGGATTTCTTTACCCAACCATTCTCAAAACTTTCAACCGTTGAAATAATGACGAAGGGTAAACACTAGATTCTTGCAACTATATGAAATCAATTCTGAATGACAGTAGCAAGTAAACATCAGGTTGTTGTCATTCGATTTCTTAGAAGTCCGGTATATTTTCGTCTTCGGGTTAAGATATATATACTAATGATGCAGCGTTGACTATATCAATCAACTCTTTGATTGATGCGCGTCTATAAATTCCGATGGCGACATTTCGAACTGCTTTCTGAATTCTTTGCTGAAATATTTACGGTCATTAAATCCAACGGAAAACGCGACATCGGCTACGGACATGGACCGCTGCTTCAAAAGTTCGGCAGCCTTTTTCAATCGCATTTCTTTAATAAGATCTGCAACGGAATAGTTTGTCAGGGCTTGTACTTTTTTATACAGGACCGACCGGCTCATACCAATTTCAATGACCAACGCGTCAACGTCAAATTCCGGATCATCCATTTTTGATTCAATGATGGCCATCAGTTTACTGATAAATTTTTCCTCTGGTGAATTTGACGTTAACGAAATCCGGGATGGTTGAAGAATCAGTTGCTGTGAAAACTTCTCGCGCATAATCTCCTGCGCCATGAGGAGATTTTTTACAGTAAGTTCCAGTATTTTAGGATTGAATGGCTTCGAGATATAGGCATCAGCGCCCGTAGCCAGGCCTTGTACCTGATTCCCAATGGATGTACGAGCCGTTAGCAGGATAACGGGTATATGATTTGTATTCTCTGTGGACTTCACTAATGCGCATAGCGCCAGTCCATCAGCACCGGGCATCATGATGTCGCTGATGATGAGATCGGGTATGCTGCTCTCCATGGAACGGAGTGCATGCGATCCGTTGGCGAACTCGATGATGTCATAGTTTGGTCTTAGTGTATCGGCTATAAATGACCGAACTTCGTCATTGTCTTCTGCTATCAAAATGGTCGGTTTCGCTTGTGCAGCATGTATAGGTTGCAATGTATCATTGGGCACAGGGTCAAGAAACGATTCGCTTTCCTGGTAATCGTCTACACAAAATGATTCGGAGACAATCTGGGTATTATCAAAATGGGCGGAACCTTTTTTAAGTGACACGGTAAATGTGGTGCTGCCGGCTTTTTCGCTGGTCCAGATGTTGCTCTTAAAGTGCAACGTACCCTTGTGGAGTTCCACTATAGTCTTTGAGAGCGCAAGCCCGACTCCGCTTCCCATGTTCTGGCGACCCGAGTCATCAACCTGGTAGAAATTTCTAAATAGTTGGTCCTGATGTGTTTCGGGAATTCCTTTACCGTTATCAGAAACATGAATATCGACCCAATCCTGTCGTGACTCTACACTAAAAACAATCTTACGATGATCGGGGGTGAATTTGAATGCATTGGAAAGAAGATTGAAAAGAACTTTCTCAAGGTGATTCGAATCGAAGTAAAGCGCTATCGATTCTTCATTGCTTGAAAATTCATACGTAATGCTTTTATCGTCTGCGAGTCCCTGGAAGTGTTCGAATATCTTTCTGCAAAAAGGGACGATGTCGTGTTGTGAAATATAGAGTGACATGTGGCCTTCTTCAGCTTTGCGAAAGTCCATGAGTTCGGTAACAAGTTTCAGGAGGCGTGAAGCGTTATTCCTGATCAGGAGAAGTTGCTTGCCCGCTAAACTTTCACCGGAAAAATTATCGATCAGTTTCTGAACCGGTCCAAGAATAAGTGTGAGCGGGGTTCTTATCTCATGCGAAACATTCGTAAAGAAATTCATTTTCATTTGATACAGCTCCTGTCTTCGCTCATTCAGATGATGTTCCATTTGCAAGTCAGCACGCATTCGCCTGCGATAATCCAAAAGGCCCAGCACAGCCATTACAAATCCTATCGCTAACAAAAAGTAAAGAGCATAAGCCCACCATGTTCTCCACCAGGGCGGTAACACGATTAATGCTATTTCTCTTATGTCGTTACTCCAGTACTTGCCATCATTCGATGCCTTGATCTGAAGTGTATAGCTTCCCGGCTGAAGGTTGGTAAAGTTGACGAGCCGTTGATTACCGAGCGGCTGCCACGCTTCTTCGCCCCGAAGCCCGACAAGCTTGATGGCATATTGGCTCTTTTCTGAATTGATGTAATTAAGCGCTGCAAATTTAAAACTGACAAGGCCCTGGTCGTAGTTCAGTGTTATTTTATCAACTCGTGTAGGTGACTTTGCTATTGGAGATTCGCCTCCGATGGGTATGTGTTTATTGTTGATCAATATTTCTGTCAACACAATTGTTGCCGGACTGGTGTTTGTCAGTAACCTGTCGGGGGAAAAAATAGACAGCCCGTTCGTTCCTCCAAACACCAGCTCATGTGTTTGAAGCGACAGACCGCACGTATTGGAAAATTGATTGCCCGATAATCCATCGGATGATTTGTATACAGTAATGTGGAAATCATCAGCATTGAAGGGCGTACTGAATTTCCGAAACGACAATTTTACTATGCCCATGTCTGTACTAAACCACAGGTTATGATCCTTATCTTCCGCGATGGCGTGAATGAAGTTATCGGGAAGGCCTAGAAGGTCTGTGATGGGATAGAACTCCTTTGATTTTAAGTCGAAGTAATTTAGCCCGCTTTCGGTGCCAATCCACATCCGGTGTTTCGAGTCAACAAAGAAGACCGTGATGTGATTATGACTTATACGGCTTTGAATGTCTCGGCTTCTTCGATAGAGTTGTGTGAATGCTTTCTTTTGGGTATCGTAGTACGACAAGCCATTCTGCGTTCCCACCCAGATATTTTCCGATGAATCTTTCAGCAGGGCAGTGATGAAATTGTCTGCGATTGATCCAGTGCTTCCATCATTTAGGTAGGAGAGAAGCGTTTCCCCGTGATGAAAGAATTTCAATCCGCCCCCGTTTGTTCCAATCCATGCGCCCCCGTCATCCGGTAATATGGTATTGATGATCTTCTCACCGAGTCGTCCCTGCCGGATCGGGATATCGAAATGTGTTACCTCCCCGGACGATTTTTGCAGGACACTTAATCCCTCCAGCGTACCGATCCATAGGTTCTCGCCATCGCTGGCCAGTGATTTAACACCATTGATGATTCTGCCGTTGCGTGGCGACTTGACTGAATAGTGTGTGAAGGAGTCTGATTTTCGATTGACATGTGTAATGCCCCCGCCATAGGTACCTACCCAAAGGGAACCATCCGCATCTTCTACCAGAGCATTAACCAGTGGATGTAACAGTCCCTTTGGACCGACCGCTTCACCGATGTTGCTGAAGTTTGAGTTTCCAGGATAAAAGAAATCAATGCTTCCCGAGAAGGTGCCTACCCATACACAAGATGCGCGATCCTTCATCAGGCATCGCACAGCATTATCGCTGATTGTATTGGCATTGGTTGGTTCGTGCAGGTAGTGCGTAAATGTATTGCTTATGGTGTTCAACTGGCTGATTCCACTCTGGGTGGCAAACCACAATGTGTTGTTATCATACACCATGATATCTTTGATCCAGTTGGACGACAGGCAATTGGCGCAATCCTCTTGGAAAGCGTAGGGCTGTATTTCATTTTTGGCAGCGCTGAACCGAAAGACACCAGAAGTCTCCGTACCAAACCACAGGTCGCCATCGGTTGTTTGTCGGATCACAACAACTTTTGTTGACTGGCGTAGTTTGCTCTCCTGAAGTGCATTTGGCATGGTGAGCATTTTTCTTGAAACGGGGTCAAACCTGTTCAGCCCGCTTTTCGATCCAACCCACAACTTTTCTTCGTTATCGATGTGCAAGGAATACACGGCCTCGTTAGCTATTGAAAGGCTTTCCATTATGGAGGCGTCTTCCAGTTTCCTGGTGGTTCTGTTCAATTTCTTGAGGCCTGCAAACGTCCCGATCCATAGATTTTTCCCACTATCTTCAATGATCGCAGAGATGTAGTTTCTTCCGCCTTTTGCCCGGATAATGTCAATGTGTTCAAATATTTCAAGATCGCGGTCGAAACGATTCAGCCCGTGCGCGGTGGCCACCCAGATGGTTTTTTCGCTGTCCATAAAGACCGCGTTAACGCGGTCGTTGCTGATGCTGGTGGTATCGGTAACGCTGTGTACAAATGTTTTAAACTCATAGCCATCATAACGTGTAAGGCCTTTCAGGTTACCGAACCAAATAAAGCCCTGATCATCCTGCAGGAATGTCGAAACCGGGCTCTGTACCAAGCCTTCGCGGTAAGAAAGGTGCTTAAAATTGACAAGGCCCGACTGTGCACACAGCAACCCAGACTGGAGCGCTGTGATCAATAATACAAGGGAGTATTTAAGCCTGATCATAACAGTAAAATTCATCGGCTGAGGATGCAACTCAAGTTAGGTAAATTAGAAACGAACCCCAATCGCGGCTATTAATCAGGACGTTTGTGCCCCGCTTTCCAGATGAATTTCACCCCCTTCCGGGCCGGCCGTTGGCAATCTTTGCAGAGGCAAAAGCAAATAATAGATCAACCCTAAAATCTAATCTTATGACACATCAATCTAATTGGCCTGCATCTACAAAAGAGAATCTGAAGAAGGGCTTCCGAATTCATCTTCTTGTTTTTCTGCTGGCGACACCAGCCCTGTGGCTTGTTTGGTATCTAACCGACAGAACTTACATGTGGCCGCTATGGTCAACGCCCGCATGGGGTATTGGCGTACTCTTTCACTACCTGGGAGCTTTCGTTTTCAGAAAACCGGTAAACAGTTAATAACCATCCTATGAATGCACAATCACAAGTATTCAGGCGCATCGTGACAGGCCATGATGCCGAGGGGAAAGCTGTCATTATTCCCGACCTGCCACCAATGACAACACAGCTTATAGGAGGCCCCGGTGGCCCTACTTTCTTCGAAGTATGGCACACAGCAGAAACACCAGCTTTGATCACGGCACAGCCGGGTGCTCCTAATGAAGAAAGCCTGGTGCTGCCACCTCCGGGAAACGGTACCCGAATACGGATCATCGAATTCCCTCCGGAAGGAGATGAGATACGAAAACTTACCGGGGCAGAGGCACAGGCCAAATTCAAATCCATGGGTAACGAAAGCGCCTCAACTTCACAAGCTGGCTCCCCGCATCCATTGATGCACCGCACCCAAACCGTGGATTACGGCATTGTGCTGGAAGGCGAGATAACGATGGTTCTTGATCGTGGTGAGACCACCATCCAGGCTGGCGATGTTATCATTCAAAACGGTACAAACCATGCCTGGGCTAACCGGTCAGGTAAGATATGCCGCATGGCTTTTATCCTGATTGATGGCCGGTTCTCTCCGGAAATTGCCCAACCAAAAAAATAAACAGATGCGCATCAAACCATTGCCACCCGATACGTTGGGTGTCGAAGCCCGCTATGTGCATGACGAGATCGCGAACCTTATTGGCCGGAGTCAAAGCCAGGTAACGATGATCGATGAGCAGGGTGCATTGCTCGGACCATTTCCTCCCATGCTTCGCTACCCGCAGTTCGGTGTGCCCGCTTTAAGCTTCATCCGTACGCTGGACACGCACGCTACACTTGAAAAACGGGTACGTGAAGTAGCCATTCTCACGATAGGGGCAGCGTTCGGTGCCCGCTTCGAGCTCTACGCACATGAGATTATGGCTATGACATTCGGGCTTCCTCTCGGTGCGATAGCAACACTCGCTTCAGGCGGACAGCCTCATGGATTGAACGAACAGGAAACCGTTGCTCACGATATCGCCAATGCCCTGGCAAAGGGGCACATCGTTCCGGAGGCAACCTATCAATGGGCAGTACATCTCTTGGGCCGTGATGGTGTGGCAGAGCTTTTCTTCCTGATCGGTGGCTATACGCTTCTTGCTATGATCTTAAACGGATTCGATATGCCGGCACCTGACAATGTCCGATAGGCACCTTGTCTGATAAACATGGTTTTGCCAAAGCATTCATGAACAACCAAAAATTAAAAAAATGGAAAAGACAATCTTAGCGCTGCTGTCAGCAGCATTTACATTATCAGCGTTTGCAACCTATACTGGCGATGAAGACGCTGTTGCTAAAAACACGTATGTGTTAGTCCACGGTGCGTGGCAGGCACCCTATGTCTGGGACGCTGTGCGCACCGACCTGGTTAATAAGGGTAACGAAGTGATCATCGTGCAATTGCCAGGTCACGGCAATGACAACACCCCACCGTTGAACCTGACCCTCGAGGTTTACAGCGAAAAGGTTATAGATGCTGTTTCGAAAGTAAAAGGCAAAGTGATATTGGTAGGACACAGCATGGGTGGAATGGTTGTGACCAATGTGGCGGAAAAGATTCCTGCAAGAATCAGTAAACTGGTTTACATCGGTGCGTTCCTTCCGGCTTCCGGCCAGGCACTTACTGACCTGGCGTATTCAGATCCTGATTCACAGCTGGGTCCTGCATTGGTTCCCTCGGCCGATAAGTTGACGCTTGATGTTTTGCACGAGAAGCTAACGGATCTGTTTGTAAGCGATGGTTCACCAGCCGATAAAAAACGGGTGCTTGAAAACTATCGTGCAGAACCAGCTATTCCGTTCTCCAATAAAGTCAGCCTTACCGAAGATCATTTCGGTTCCGTCAGTAAAGTTTATATCAAGACGCTTAATGATATCGTGATCTCACCGGGGCTTCAAGACCGGATGATTGCAGCAGCTGGTATCAAAACTGTTTATCAGCTTCCAACCAGTCATTCTCCATTTCTGGCCAAACCACACGAAGTGTCGGATCTGTTGCTCAAGATCGGGCGATAAGGCCGCTGTTACAATTATCAACCTTCAATCAATATGGATAGTCTCATATCATTCTTAAGGAACCGTGTGGTGATCATTTTAACCATGCTAGCCCTACTCTGTCAGGTGAACGCCAAAGGGCAAGGTTCGTACGAAGCTGGTGGCGGAAAATCCATCCGCGATCAACCTGGCAACAACAACTTCGTGGCGAGGCTTACGCGGTATGATGTTAAACCGGATCATCAGACGGCATTCAGCAAGGCTGTAAGTGATTTTGTTCACCATTCACTAAACCAGCAAAGCAATGTTTTATCGGAAGCGTATTATGAGCAGGGAGATCACTCGGTGTTGTGGATCATCGAAAGATGGAACAGCAAGATTGAGCTGGAAAGAGCTCGTAAGAGCCCATTCTTCAAAGCCATTGACTCGCTGGCAAAAAACGCATTGTCAAAACCTGCACAGAAGATCGATGTAAAAGATCTGGAACCGATTTCCAAACAGCAATGGCGTGGTGTCGTCAGAAAAACAGATGCCCCCATTACCATCATGTTGTTTGTGGATGCAAAAGGAGGGACTGAACACAATTTTAAGACGGTCTATCACACTGCCATGCCACAATTCCGCAGTGAGCCCGGGGTCATTACCTATCAGCTTTCACAGTTGGAAGCAGACAGTTCGCAGTTTGTTACCTATGAAAAATTCAGGAATGAAGATGCCTTTCAATACCACCTGAAATTTCCACCTATACAACCTGTGATTGACTATCTAAACACCAGTATAAAAAAGCAGCCCTTTCAGGACGGCCTGCACAAGCTAATCGAATTTGCACCCGTCATCCGGGAATAAGATATGTCTCAACATCAGCTAAAAAAAATCAAATACATGAAAACTATATATCACTTCATTATAACAGGGATCATCTTTATGCATGCCATCATAAACACAGAGGCCCAGGTTAAAGTAGCCGCAGGCCAAGTCAAATCACATGAACTGGAAGTGCTGAACCAGTTGACTTCTCCGTCCGCGGTGGTCAACATGCCTGTATCGCAGTTGCTTAATGCTCCCGGAAATGAGGCATTGAGAGCATTCTTTTTTACTCCGGTTGCGAATAAGACAGCATTAAAAGGCAAAAAAATAGCTGTACTTGCTGCCGATGGTTTCGAAGAGATCGAACTATCGGGGCCTGTTTGGTATTTCCGGGAATTGGGAGCCAACGTGGAGATCGTTGCGCCTAAATTCAATCCTGCTCCGGAGCGATACGGCCTTAGCATGCCTGAGATGGCAAAGACACACATTATGGCCATTCAGTATTTGCAACCTGTAGGTTGGATTAAGTTTGACCGCACTGCAGACCAGATCAAGGTTAGCGATTACGATGCAATTTTCATCCCCGGTGGCGCCTGGAACCCCGACAATTTACGATTCGACAAAGACGTAATCCGTTTCATTCAGGATTTTAACAAGTCGGGAAAGTTAATCGCTGCGATCTGTCACGCGCCTGTTGTACTGGCGTCTGCTGACATACTGAAAGGAAAGAAACTTACCGGCTATTGGAATATCCAGGTTGATCTGAGAAATGCAGGCGGTACTGTGCTGGAACAACCGGTAGTGGTGGATGGAAACCTCGTCACCAGCCGACACCCCATTGATGTTGCTGATTTTTCAAGGGCAGTGGAAAACTGGCTTATCAAGCACTGACTATAAACACAAACACTAGCATCGGTGACACCGAATAACAGATTGGTTTTAGAAAACATCAAAGCGTTAACCTCATACAACATGAAAGCGTTAGTTATCGGTGCCACCGGTGCAACTGGAAAAGACCTGGTTGATATCTTACTACAGGATGCGGACTATACGTCCGTTGTGATATTTGTTCGTAGCGCCACACAACAAAGCCACCCCAAACTCACCGAGGTACTAACTGATTTCGACAACCTCGATGCAGTATGCCAATTCATTCACGGAGATGTTTGGTTTTCATGCCTGGGCACAACGCTGAAGACAGCCGGTTCCAAAGACAAACAGTGGCATATTGATTTTGAGATACCCTTGAAGTTTGCCGAGATCGCAAAACGAAACGGTGTCTTCCGTGTCGTGTTATTATCTGCCTATGGAGCGAAGGCTTCCAGTCCGCTGTTTTACTCTATGGTGAAAGGTAAATTGGAGGATCGTATCGAGGCCCTCGCATTTCATCAATACATTATATTCAAGCCAGCCATGCTACTGCGCAAGGATACCGACAGAACAGGCGAGCGGGTAAGCGCTCCGCTTCTAAACTTTCTGAACGGTCTGGGTTTATTCCGAAAGCTCAGACCTTTACCGACATCGTTGCTTGCTGAGAAAATGGCAAAAGCACCAAAAATTCTCTCCACAGGACTTCACATTATCATGCTCGATAAAATCCGTGACCTTTAGTTGGTGGCAATCCCCTTAATGACACGTGAATAAAAGAACATACGTTGGGCTTAAACAACCATGGACAATCATTTCAGATATAGGTTAAAGAGGTGTTTCAACCTGTAACTGTGTGTGACTGCAAAAGTCTTGCGTGCTTTCATTGGAAATATTGGCTTTATATGATTTTTACTCTTATTGATGGTCAGCTGCTGAACTGGTTCTATTTCTATGCAAAAGAGAACAAGAGCTATCCTTTTTTGTCGGTTGTATTTTTGCATGCACTTTATAACTTGTACGGTATATTAATAGAGCCCTTTACCAATTAGGAGCTTCCGGTTAACGTATCTCCGTCTACATGTGATGACATTCGAAAAAAATGTTCTCCCGCGACTTGCGCCCGGTGTTAGAGATACATTAGCGTTATGCAATCATCAGGTTAAAAATTATCGGTATATATAATCCGTAATATCGAAAGCGACAGGAGGTGATGTTGGTTAAGTTGTACCCCTATATAAGATCCGAGTCCACAAGGCGTTATAGACGTTGGCCGAATAGAGGGAGAAATGAAGAATATATAGTTAGTTGAATAGGATAGTATGCCTGATTAAAATCAGTCTTTTATTATTCACGAGTCGACCGAATTCAGAATTTATGCAGAATTCTTTTGTTGATTTGTGTATATCAACATGAGGAGGATAAACGCTATAGTTCTGTTGTTTCTTTACCTGTCGGTTAACATCGATCTGCAGGAATTGATGCGTGTACCTTTTTTATTCGGGCACTATGACGAACACAGGCAGCGAAACCCGGAAGTAGACTTTGTAACATTTATCGCATTACACTATTTTGATGATGATAGTAATGATACCGATGCTGAGCGTCATCGTCAATTGCCATTTAACGAAACGCATGATAGGGTGCCGTTATCAGTTGCTATACCTTCTGAAAGCATCAATACACTACCAGGTTTGTATCTATACGTTAGCGTAAAACATATACTATATAACTCTTCCTTGAATTGTATCTTCGCGCAATTCAATATCTGGCAACCGCCAAAAGCTTAATCATTTACTGAGTTCTGTTTGCATCTCTCCGGCATAATAATGTTAGGAAGAGAACTCCTTGTCATAAACTATTTAAATGATATGCTTCATGCTCAATTCTGTTATTCAATTTTCTATCCGACATAAGCTGATTATAGGCTTGTTTGTTGTAGCGCTCGTTGCCTGGGGAAGCTTTGAGGCAACACGGCTTCCTATTGATGCTGTGCCCGACATCACGAATAACCAGGTGCAGGTTTTAACGATTGCACCATCACAATCGGCATTGGACATTGAGCGACTGGTTACATTTCCGGTTGAACAGACAATGTCCACTATTCCCGGGATTGAAGAGATACGTTCGTTCTCACGTTTTGGATTGTCGGTGGTAACGATCGTTTTCTCAGATGCTACAGATATATACTGGGCACGTCAGCAAGTTAGCGAGCGTCTTACCGAAGCGGAAAAACAAATTCCTGCCGGCCTGGGTATACCCGAACTCGCACCGATGACTACAGGACTAGGCGAGATATACCAGTATATAGTGAAAGTAAAACCCGGTTATGAAAAGCGTTACCCGGTAATGGAGCTGCGAACTATTCAGGACTGGATCATTCGCAGACAACTGCTCGGAACCGATGGCGTTGCTGACGTGAGTAGTTTTGGTGGATATGTTAAGCAATACGAGATCGCGCTTTCGCCAGACAAACTGCAGAGTCTTGGCTTGTCTATAGAAGATGTATTCACAGCATTGGAGAATAACAATCAGAATACAGGTGGCGCCTATATTGAAAAGAATACAAATGCGTATTTCATTCGCAGTGAAGGGTTGATACAATCGCTTGAGGACCTCGGCAATATCGTAGTGCGAACTTCCGAATCGGGCATGCCGCTCCTGATGCGCGATGTAGCCGTGATAAAATTAGGAAATGCCATTCGCTTCGGAGCGATGACCGAGAATGGAAAAGAGGAAACTGTCGGAGCGGTGGTGATGATGCTGAAAGGCGCTAATTCTTCGCAGGTAATTGCCAATGTAAAAGAGCGCATTGCTTCTATTGAGAAGACGTTACCGGAAGGTGTTACCATCGAGCCTTTTCTCGATCGAACAAAACTCGTGAATAACGCCATTGACACAGTGACGCGCAACCTTGCCGAAGGTGCATTGATTGTCATTTTCGTATTGGTATTGTTGCTGGGAAATCTGAGGGCGGGGTTGGTGGTTGCCTCCGTAATTCCACTGGCTATGCTCTTTGCTATTATCCTGATGAATCTCTTTGGCGTATCCGGAAACCTGATGAGTCTGGGAGCAATTGATTTCGGATTGATCGTAGATGGTGCTGTCATCATTGTTGAAGCCACGCTCCACTATATCGCCGGTTCTGGTATAGTAATGCGACTCACGCAAGCTCAGATGGATGATCAGGTTGAAATGTCAGCAAAGAAAATGATGAACGCTGCAGCATTCGGGCAGTTCATTATTCTGATCGTTTATCTTCCTATACTTTCCCTGGTAGGTATAGAAGGCAAGATGTTTAAGCCCATGGCGCAGACTGTAATCTTTGCTATAGTAGGGGCCTTCATTTTATCGCTTACGTATGTGCCGGTAATTTCTTCTTTGTTCTTAAGTAAATCTCCGGTTCACAAGAAGAATATCTCGGATAAGATCATCCTGAAAATTCAGAATGTTTATGAACCTGTGCTGAAGTGGGCGTTGCATAAACGCATAGCTGTTTTGGTTACGGCTATAGCTTTATTGATCGGCAGTGTAATTATATTCTTTAGTCTCGGAGGAGAATTTTTGCCGGAGTTGGATGAAGGTGACTTTGCTGTTGACACGCGCATGCTTACCGGAACAAATCTGACGACCACCGTGCAGGCCACATTAAAAGGAGAAGAAGTTCTGCTCCGGAATTTTCCGGAGGTTGAAAAAGTGATTGCCAAAATAGGCTCAGCAGAAATACCAACCGACCCGATGCCGATAGAAGCAGCCGATATGATGGTGGTAATGAAAGATAAATCGGAATGGGTTAGTGCCGGGTCGAAGGACGAGATGATTCGCAAAATGCAATTGGCATTGAACGAAAATGTACCGGGTGTGTGGTTTGGTTTTCAGCATCCTATTCAAATGCGCTTCAACGAACTCATGACGGGTGCGCGCCAGGATGTAGTGGTAAAAGTATATGGTGAGGATCTGAATCAGTTAACAGCATATGCTGCGCACATTGGAAAGCTCGTCAGCACCGTAGATGGAACGGAGAGCCTTTTCATCGAGAATATTACCGGACTTCCGCAGATCGTTATCCGGATCAGACGCGATCAGCTTGCACGCTTTAACCTCAGTGTAAAGCAAGTGAATGATGTGATCAATACATCCATGGCCGGACGAAGCACCGGTCTGTTATTTGAAAATGAAAAACGATTTGATGTTGTGGTACGATTGGATGATGCTAACCGAAAGTCCATGGAAGATATCCGGAACCTGTATATAAGATCAGCAAATGGTATACATGTTCCGCTCTCGCAGGTTGCTGATGTTGTGCTGGAAGTCGGACCGAATCAGATTCAGCGCGATGATGCGAAGCGAAGAATTGTAGTAGGGTTTAATACCCGCGGGCGCGATGTTCAGAGCATTGTGCAGGAATTGCAACAGAAGGTAAATCAAGATGTAAAACTTGCACCCGGATATTATGTTACCTATGGCGGTACATTTAAAAATCTTCAGGAAGCTAAGTCACGCCTGGCTATTGCTGTTCCCGTTTCACTCGCACTCATCTTTATACTCCTCTTCTTCGCATTTGGTTCAGTGAGGCAAGGGCTTCTCATCTATACCGCTATTCCATTCTCCGCTATAGGAGGCGTGTTTGCATTGTGGCTTCGCGGTATGCCCTTCAGTATATCGGCAGGTATAGGCTTCATTGCACTCTTCGGAGTGGCGGTACTTAACGGCATTGTTCTTATTGCCGAGTTCAATCAACTGAAACAAAATGGTATGAAAAATCTAACAGATATTATCTTGACGGGAACAGCTACACGTCTGCGTCCCGTGATCATGACTGCCCTGGTTGCCTCTCTGGGCTTTCTGCCAATGGCATTATCGAAAGGAAGCGGTGCGGAGGTACAAAAGCCACTGGCCACCGTAGTGATAGGTGGCCTGGTGACAGCAACGTTGCTTACACTTATTGTGTTACCCGTGCTGTATACGGTTGCAGAGAATTTCTCTATCCGTAGAGTAAAGCCCGTTGTTATTGTGCTGCCTATACTATGTATACTTGCGCTGCACGAGCCGGTTTGTGCGCAGGCCGACAGCGTGCAGGTTTTTAGAAATAAAAATGAATTTCTTGGTGGCCGTAATGCAGCTATATACCAGGAAGTGAAATACGTGAGGCTGACTTCAAAAAGTAAACTTGTTATTGAATCGTCAACCGGCAAGCATGTATTTGAGTATGGTAAATTATACGGATACCGTTCAGGCATTTATTACTATCGCGCCTTTGGAAAAAAGGGAATCTTTCACAACTACGGATATTACAGGATTCTGGATACTGCAGGGCTAGTGTTATATTCCCGGAAGGTACATCATCGTAAAGGCGGACCATTCATTAATTACTTTTTCAGTACAAGTATTTCAAATCCTGTACGGATGCTCACATTGCATGAACTCAGGAAGGCATACCCGGGAGAATATACTTTCATCAAGCGCGCCAAACCATTCTTCCGCACCAACTTCCACTCACTGGCAGGCAAAGATTACTCGGGACGTGCCTTGCTCAATAAACTCTATCTGGAATCGAAAGGACGTAAGTTATGAAATATATACCTATAGTTTTTATTCTGGCAGGCGTCATGACAGCTCATGCACAGGATGCTGCGCTCACGCTGAACGATGCTATACAGCAGGCATTAGATAAACACCCTGCTGTGGAGGCCGCAAGGTTGGAGACATCACGTCTGACAATACTGGAGCGAACGGCCTTTGAATTGCCCAAGACCGATGTCTCACTTTTATATGGACAATACAATAGCATTCAACGCGGTGATAACAATCTGACTATATCTCAGAGCATTCCGTTTCCTGCAGTCTTTGTGGGACAGAAAACAGTGAATAAAGCCATGACCAAAGCTGCGATGCAGCAAGAGATTGTAAGTAAAAATGAGCTGGTGTTCCTGGTAAAACAAACTTTCAATCAGCTGTTACATTTGAAAGCGCTGCACGAATGCCTTGCAGAACAAGATAGTTTATTGACAGCGCTGTTACACGTTGCTGAGATCCAGTACAAAACTGGTGAAGCAACGTTGCTAACCGTAACGATGACGGAGACACAACTGATGGAAGTAAAGAATCTGCGCGCGCGCAGTGAAAGCGACAAACAAATTGCGCTCAATCATCTGCAGCGACTATGTCAATCGCCATCCATTACAGATATAGCCGGGAGCCTGGAGACGTTTACTTCACCCGGCTATATTGGCTCGTTGACTATTGATACCAATCCTTCCGTTGTTCTTTCCCGACAACAGATCGAGGTGGCTGACAGCTATAGAAGTGTTGAAGTATCGCGCATCATGCCTGACTTGCGGGTAGCTTACTTTAATCAGTCACTCATTGGTATGCAAAATGTAAATGGACAGGATCAATATTTCGATTCGCATAAACGCTTTCAGGGATTTGGTATAGGTTTATCTTTTCCGCTTTGGCTGGCGCCACACATTGCCCGCGTGAAAGCAGCTGTTCTATCTACCACGATAGCAAGGAAACAACGCGAGTCGCTGGTGTTAAGTATAAATCAACAATATGATGCAGCCTTGCAGGAGTTGAGCAAAAACAACACTAGCCTCACATACTACCGGGAGTACGCCCTCAAGTCTGCCGCGTTGCTTGCTGCCCAGAGTCAGCAGGCCTTTCGGAGTGGCGAGGTTGATCAGGCTACAGTACTGCTTAACGTTAAGCAGTCGCTGGCGATCCGCGAAGGATACCTGAATGCTTTGCAGCAATACAACCAGAGTGTGATCACTATTGATTATTTAACCGGCAACCTATAACATGAAAAATATAGTCTTATTCATATTTGCTGTTTCACTTCTGACTGCCTGCACAAGCAAGCCACCGTCAGAACAATATACTTCTGTAGATTCATTGCAAGGCAATGTTGTGAAACTTACTTCGGTCCAGTATAAAGCTTCCAACATTGTACTCGGCAAGATGGAGCGGAGACCTGTAGCCGGGAGTATCACGGTTAACGGGAAACTGGATGTGCCCCCTCAGAATGTAACGATAATCTCACCGCCATGGGGCGGCTTTGTTAATGCTATATATATACTTCCGGGTATGCCGGTAAAAAAGGGCGATGTATTGGCTGTTCTTCAAAATCAGGAATATATACAGCTGCAGCAGGATTATCTGGATAACGTTAGTAAACTTGAATTTCTCGAAAAGGAATATGAGCGCCAGGTTGAGTTGGCCCGGGAAAATGTGAACGCACAGAAGTCATTGCAGCAATCCAAGGCTCAATACGGAAGTATGAAGGCGATCGTGAATGGACTGGAAGCGAAGCTGGCGATGATTCATATTTCAACGGCATCGCTTCAGAATGGGAAAATCAGTTCTACAATTGCTTTGCGTTCACCTGTTAACGGTTTTGTTACAACGGTAAATGTCAGCACCGGCCAGTTTGTAACAGCTACCGATGTGCTGTTTAAAATAGTAAGCCTGCAACATATACATGTGGAGCTTCAGGTATATGAAAAAGACATTCACAAAATTTCGACCGGACAAAAAGTTACTTTCCACTTGGCCAATGACACGACTTGTTATGATGCATCGGTTTATCTGGTAGGGAAGGAGATTGGCGCAGACCGCACCGTGCAGGTACATTGTGATATGAACCGTGAACATCAATCATTGCTTCCGGGAATGTTTGTAACGGCCCGTATTGAAACAGCATCGGATACAGAGAATGTTGTACCGATGGAGGCTATTGCCAATTACGAAGGAAAGAATTACATCTTTGTTTCATCGGGAAGTAATGTGTTCCGGGCGGTACCCGTCAGAACAGGAAACAGTTCCGGCAGTCTCATACCTATAGATCTATCAGAGCCTGAGGATGAAGACATCGTGATTGTAACGCGAGGTGCTTTTGAGTTGATGGGACTGTTAAAGAATAAACAGGAATAACATTACCATTGACAATTATATCATTTCGAATCAGAGAATGTCGTTGCGTTCATCGAGAATACAGATATACCCGACCAGGGACTGCTGAGTGTACCCTATCAGGGTGAAATGCGGCAGTTACCAGACTGTATAAAAAACGTTTCCGATGTGCCGGTTATTACCATGGCAAACGCATGGACTAATCCGGGGATTACCTGGCAAGCAGAGCTTGTCCTTCAAAAATTATCCCCGGCCAGCCATGGATCATAAACTGCCTGATATTTTGGTGATCGGTTCCATCAGGGTTTTTTAATACCGATCTATAGTGCTCTGCAAATAAATTTAACGTATCCTCTTTGCTTAGCTTATTTAGCTGCGCGAAAGTAAAAACCTTTGCACTCCCTTGGTTTTGGGTTGCCTCATTACGCAGGTCTCCATTTTTAAAGGCCGTTGGCTGATGTTGATAGTAAGTTTCTATAAATTCAATCACGTCTTTAAACGGGAGTGAATCTTCTTTTAACTTCTTTAATAAAGTTGTGAGTTGCTCTTTCATTCCGATTTTTTTTAGGCAAAAGTAAATTATAATACGTCAAAAAATTTTTGAAATATATAGCCTGAAGTCATTGCGACTTCAGGCTTTTCAATTATTGCGATTTATTTATAGTATATCAGAATTCAACATCATCAGCGATATTGCCGCCTTGTTCAGATGCAAATTTTGCTGCATACTCAGCTTGTTTCTTTTGCTGGTAGTCAACGAAATGGTGAATGTTGTCAGTATTTGTATGTATTTCTGCAGCTTGTACTTCCGACCATTTCATAGCTATAGCCTGAAAATCACCTAGCGAAATTCCAAAGTTGTCCTGTATCCACTGCGCTCCATCATAGCCATACTCGTAAGCGGCTTGTCGGGCTCCGTTCAACTCTTCGTAGAAGTAACGATCGGTTTTAAGTTTTTCGAGATTGGCTTTTCCTTCTTCACTTATTTCAGCCTGAAGTCCGTTTAGCTTCGGATGTTTATCTGCTTCTGAAAAGTATTGCCCGAAGAGTATAGTTACCTCAAACGTACTGTCTTCCTGCATTCGGGTTACCCACAACGCAGAAGCCTCTTCAAATACAGCAGGTTCGATTCCCAATGCTTTGTAAATTTCTTTTGGATCTATACCTGAAGCCATTTTTGCAGATACTGCTGCGTAGTCGTACAACGATATTCCGTGAATAGGTTCTAATAGCGGATTGCTCATAATTTGAATTTGATTTATTTCTGATAGTCGTTTAGTAATCGGATGTAAAATTTTTCGTGCTCGTCAGCCAATGCCGGATTAATCTTGTTCCATTCATCAAACATGGCCCGCAGGTAATTTTGGTACAGAGCGGGGCGTATACTTTCAAGTTCCTGCTGCTGTTTTTCGATTGCCTGTATCTCGGCTTTTTTCTGTTCAATGATATTCTTGTCATTTTCATGGATGAGACTCAATTCGAGGTCATGTCGTTGCAAGTATAGCGCTTGAGTTTTTTTTGGAATCTCATCATGTTCTTTTAGTAAATGACTTGTTCTTTGTTCTGCTAAACTTCGTCCGATATGTTCCAGCATCTTCGCTTGTGTACTCGGTTCAAATGTGTTGCGAGTCTGGCAGGCCGGACAAGTAATATAGGTCGTTGTGAAATATAGTTTATCAATAGTTATAGGGCTTCCACATTGCTTGCACCGGAACTTGTCTTTGATCGCTTCATGTTCATCCAGAATTTTTTGATACTGCGCTTCAAAGTCTTCCGCGTAAGTATCTTCTACGTCCTGGCGGCATTGGGCATATAGCGCTTCGAATTGAAAAAAACGATCGTAACATTCGTTTCTGAATTCGTGGTATACTCTTGAAATTTCGTGATCGTTACTTGAGTAGGGGAAGCCGGCAATTTTTTCTTCCTTGACATCCAGTGCTTTTTTTTGAATGCTGTCCAATTGTCCAAGCACCGCAGACTTCATTCGGTGATAGCCCCGCTTGAATTGATCGGTGTCTGTATTATTTAGTTCCGACAATTCAGGTATAGATGCAGCGGTAAATTCTCTTAGTTTGTCTTCCAGTTTGCCAATGAATGAAAAGAAGCGTTCCTTGGTTTCATTCATTTCTTTTCTTACAACAATTATTCGACTGTCTTCAGATGCGTTCTTAAAAAGTCCTGACACGGTTTAAATATTTTGAGAGTTATCGTCTTTTTTGATGTTGATGCCATCGGTAAGTTTCACCGAAAGAAATTCAAAGCTGCAGTAAGCACAATGTGTTAATCCATCCTGTTCCGCTCTTCCGGCTCCGCAGTTAGGACAGGTTCTTGCATTAACTTTTGCAGGTTCTTCAATATATTCTCCTCCATACGATTTTTGCTCCACTGCCTTTTGTTTCATTCGTTCCAGCAGCGAAAGAGTTTTTTTATTTTCGCTCATTTCGATTTTATAGTTTATCGATCAGGTCTGCTTTTTTTGCTTTATACTCTGCTTCGTCTATCAGGCCGGATTCAAAAAGTGTTTTCAGTTTTTGTAACTTCGAGGTTATGTCGTCCTGTGGTTGATTGACTTGCTTCACCTGGTTCATCATCATTCCCATAGCTATAGCATTCGTAGTAGCTTCATTTAAAGCGGTTCCTTTTTCACCTATGGCCTGCGCAGTATTGAACTTGGTAAACTTGTCCATGTCAGTTACCATGTTCATATTGGTTATCTTGTCATAGTGTGCAGAGACTTCATCCGGTAGTGTTACACTTGTAATGGTAAACGAAATCAGCTCGATTCCAAATTGCGAGAAATAGGGTTTCAGGAATGGTTCTATTTTCTTGCCGAGTTCAGTAACGTTACCTGCTATATCTTTTACCGATATATTTTGCTGTGCTAAGACTTCTCCGAATTTGGGTGCAATGAAATCCCGCAGTTCATGTTGTAATTCGAAAATAGTAAAGGTCTGGTACGATCCGGCATATTGACGAAAGAACACAGCAAGGTCTTTGATTTGAATATCGAACGTACCGAAGGCACGAACTCTCACCTGACCAAACTCCGGGTCTCTCATCATGATCGGTGCAGGTGTTCCCCATTTGTTATTTACAAACTGTCGGGTATTTACAAAATATACATCGGCTTTAAACGGACTATTGAATCCATACTTCCAACCTTTCAGGCGACTTATAACGGGAATGTTTTCAGTGCTTAGTGTATGAAGTCCCGGCTGAAAAATATCTGCAAGCTGACCTTCATTAAGAAAAACAGCTACCTGAGAT
This sequence comes from Ohtaekwangia kribbensis, assembly GCF_042676245.1. Taxonomy (NCBI): domain Bacteria; kingdom Pseudomonadati; phylum Bacteroidota; class Cytophagia; order Cytophagales; family Fulvivirgaceae; genus Ohtaekwangia; species Ohtaekwangia kribbensis. Next base: position 120,415 of record NZ_JBHTKA010000013.1, on the reverse strand, counting down.
TCTCGTACTGTGAGCTTTGCACCGTTTTTAATTTCTTTGTCTTCGTCAGTAAATTTCCACATTAAAAGATTCGGATCGGGAGTGGTGGCTTCTATGATTTCAATAAACGGTAAACTCATATGTGCATTTGGGTTGTTTAATGTATTGCTTACAACTTCAAATATAAGAACATCATTGTCTATATTCTCGGCAGCGGTTCCGGCAAATATAAATTCCGGAAATGATTTTTAATGCATCATCCGACAGCTTTCAATCTATATATATTGATGTTGCTCAGAAGTCTCAATCAAAAAGAATGCACTATAGGTCAACAGATTGGGGAGCCCAGACGCATGGTATAGTTTTAGGTGATTAATCTTCATACGGAATTCAACATAATTTAATATCAGCGTAAATGGTTTCACCTTATACGCAATTTGAAACATAAAGATTTTTCGATGCCAGAGACTAATAAAGAAATATTGACGAAGGCTAACGCAGTCATTACGGCAGGTGATTATGAAGGGTTTCTCTTGTTTTGCACGGACGATACGGTATGGACATTTGTAGGCGACAAGACCTTGCGCGGGAAAGAAGCCGTTCGTCTGTGGATAGCAGAGACCTATAAGGCACCGCCCAGGTTCAAGGTCACGAACTTAATCGCTGAGGATGATTTCGTTACAGCACTCGGCAGCATAACCGTGAAGGACGAAGACGGGAGAGATGCTCATTACGCATACTGCGATGTATGGCGATTTCGCGAGGGTAAGATGGTGGAACTGACGGCATTTGTTATTAAATCCACGGTTCAGGAAGGCAACCGATAATACTATTGTGCGCCCCGGAAGGTTTGTTTTATAGGTATGAAGTTGTCGCGCGTATAGAGGTGGCGTTGTTTCCGTGCTATCCTTAGACACAATCCAATTTAGCATATGCCGCTGTGTATCAACAAAAAAATAGACCTCTTTCGATGTAAAAAGGTCTGTCTGAAGTATACTGAGATACGATCTTCAACTATTTTGCTATTGCCTGGGGCGGTGCCGTGGTTTTTTGCGTGGCTTGCCGCTGATCATGAGAAAATGAAAGCAGAACACAAAGCAATGATTGTCTCTGACTTAAAAATCACCTGCCGTGTAGGATCGATTGTTTGCAGGTACGATATCCATATTGACTGTTCTCGATATTAGTATACATCCAATGTGTCAGTCGCTGATTATATAGGTTGGATAAGTCTCTCTCGTTGCTATACTGATTTCAGGTTGCTTGGATTATAGAAATTGTTGATGTAAGTCGTGGCTACATGATGCAAAGTCTGTTTGTGAAGAAAGCCCATATATAGTCTCCGCTTGTTGCAGGTGGTTGAGTGCCTCCGGGTAGAGGCCCCGGTGAAAAAAATACTTCGCCCGCGAGTGCACGAGTTAGTAAGAACAAACCTGCCAGAAAATGAAAAAAGAAGCTTCGACTGAATTTCACGACCACTGCATTTCAAGAGACCGGACAATGTTTACTGAATTCTATCGGAATGTTATGATGATGGGGTTGCGGGTGCGGATAAAAATCAGAGGCTGTCTCAATTTTTTGAGACAGCCTCTTTTATATAGTAATAACCGGAAACTCGTTTACAGTGTCAGATTTAAACGGGCAAAAAGAAAACGTCCGTTGTATCCGAATTGAGAAGCAGCATTTTGATAACGGAAGCGTCCGTCATCATAGCCACCGGGATATTTGTTCTTGTCTACCTTTGTTGGGTATATATCCAGCAAGTTGTTGGAACCGACTGTTAACTGAATTGCTTTTGTAATGCTATAGCTTACCGAGAGGTCGGTAACAATTTTAGGATCAAACTTCATATAGTTACCATCATTATCGGCTATATTCGGATCTACTACACTTCCGAACCGTACATTGCGCAGGAAGAAATTCCAGTTGTTCAATGCATAGGTCAAAATCAGATTTTGCTTTTGCACGGGCGATATATTTTCCAATATAGTCTTGCTGCTCTTCGGGAAGAAGAAGCTTTCATTTCCTTCAAATGTGGACGGCACTTTTACATCTCCATCGAGTTTTGTTTTTGAAAATGTAGCCGCCAGATCAACTTTCAACGATCCGCTTCCCAGGCGGTCTGCATACGAAAGCACCGCATCCAATCCCTGTGTCTTGGTATCTATTGCATTTACGAAGAACTGTGCTACAGAAGCATTGGCCTGCAGCAGTAAATTATAGATCTGCTGCTGGCTCGGTGTTCCTGCAGGGTCTCCGGATATAGCATCCGTAAATACAACTCTGTCTTTTACCTTGATGTAGAAGTAGTCGATGCTCAGACTGAAATTATCGAGAAAGGTTCCTGTGATACCACCGGTAAAGCCTCTCGACTGCTCTGCTTTTAATTTAGGAAGACCTAATATCTGGGCCAGCTTGCTGGTGTTCGAAAATATACCCACTTCCGATAATGTACCGTTCACCAACTGCGTAGTGGTAGTCTGGAAATATACCTGGTGTAGCGAAGGTGCCCTGAAGCCCGTGTTAAAGGCAGCGCGTGCAGTCCAGTTGTTGTTCAGCTTATAACGGGATACCGCTTTAAAATTTGTAGTGCTGCCAAAGTCGCTATAGTTTTCGTAACGTATAGCACCGCCTACCAGGAATTTCGAAGTTACATCCAACTCTATATCTCCGTAGAACGCATAGCTGTTTCGATACTGATTTACATTTGATTTAAAACCGGGAAATACCTGTGAACCTCCGGGACGAATCTGTGTATCGACTGCTATATCTCCGTTAGCATCAAGGGTAGGAGTTCTGAGAAATACGGTCGGCTGATTGTTGGCATCCAATCCATAGTTTCGCCACGATGCTTCTTCACCTGCAATGATTTTAAAATTTTCATAGCGGTGCTCCGCTCCGAACGCGATGTTCAGTCCTTCCATCACATCGAATTTCCGGCTGAGGTCAAAGTTTGTTGTATTCTGGCTAAAGGAATGTCCACCGGCATCGAAGCTGGTTTGAGATGCGGTCAGTTGTGAAAAGTTAATGGACTGATCGATGAAGAACAGAAACTGATTCGATCCATATATATTGCTGAAATCTACTTTCCATGTACCTGCAGTACCGCGTATACCTACAGCAAAAGTCTTGTCAGCGATCTTCGAATTGATGTGTGGCAGGAAACCATCTTTATATACTTCCGGAAGGTATCGCGAAGGATTGGACGGAAGACGTGAATACCCGGAAGATCGACCCTGACGAAATCCTATACCTCCGAAAGAATAGAATTCAAAATTCTCGTTAATCGGAAGTACAGCATTGAAATAGCCTTTGGCATCTCTCAGCTGTGCCTGGCCTACATACATGGTATAATCTCTGCGCGTGGTTCCTCTTCTTGCCAATTCTGCATCGGTAATGTCGGCACCGGTTAAATTGTTCGCTTGAAAGTAGGCTAACGCATTATCATCCGTTGCGTCTGTGGAGAACTGTGTGATATCATAGAGAAGGTTTCCATTACCATCAGTCGCGTTGTAATCCCTAAATATAGTTCCTTCATAATCAGAAGCCCGGTTCGTTCTTTTCCGGTCTTCAATCGAACCACTGAAGTTGATAAAGCCACCGTTGGCATTTAGCGGAATCCCATAGTTGAATGTAGTGAGGAATTGCTGGCCATCGTAATTTTTATCCTGCTCTTTCAGACTTTTATCGCCTGTGAAGTAAGCCCCCGTTGTAGCAGAAACTTCAACCACACCCGTTGACTCTTTCAATATAATATTGATTACACCGGCAATGGCATCCGAGCCGTATTGAGCGGCAGCACCATCGCGTAAGATTTCAATTTTAGATATCGCTGAAACCGGAATCTGGTTCAAGTCTGTACCAACCTGGCCGCGACCCGGGCCAACCTGAAAATTTACCAGTGAAGTCTGGTGCAGGCGCTTACCGTTTATTAATACCAGCACCTGATCCACGCCCATTCCGCGTAAGCTTGCCGGGTCAATGTGATCCGTACCATCCTGTATAGATTGAGCGTTTGATGAGAACGATGGTGCTACATAATTCAATATCTGGCTGATGGATATCTGGGGGGTGGTTTTATATATTTCCTTCAGATCAATGATATCGACAGGCACAGGCGTTTCCAATACGGTTCTTCCACTGGCATGTGACCCGATGATGACAATCTCCTCTAACTGACTGGATGATTCCTGAAGTTTTATCGCTATATCTCCGGATGCCGGTACCTCTACTTCCTGCGATGCATACCCGATAATGGAGAATACTAAATGCGTGACTGTTTCAGGAACCTGGAGCGTGAATTTACCCTGAGCATCTGTATTGACTCCTGCTCCGGACTTCTTTGCTGAAACCGTTACACCGGGGATCGGAACACCTTCATTGTCGGTTACAGTACCCGAAACTGTTTTAGTGTTTTGTGCGTTAACTGCACTACACGCAAAAAGCGCAATGAAAAAGAGCGAGGCTTTTGCCAGGTGAGTGAATGTACCGAGTGTTGATAGAATATTTAATTTGAGGACATAATAATACCGTTCTACGTTTGTAGCAGTTAAAATCATAAGTAAGAAAATGTTTTAAATGATTGTCTAATTATTTTAAAACAGCCTGCTGCCCGATGGCAGTCGGAGTGGCAGGCACCTTTTATCTTCTTATCACCTGGGACAGAAGTATACGCGCTCGGAACTCACGAGGAATTATTCATATAGGTTATTAAGTTTAGGTTGATATAGGGTTATTCATTTAAGTGCTCTGTTCTGTAGCGCATCCGTAAGCTATCATAAAAAAAGGCGTGAGTTTTACGTCACGCCCTTCCTGTTAAAAAATCTGCACAAGCTCTGCGAAAATTATATACTTATTACGGTCGTTGTTTTCTGTGTGTTTCAACATTTAATATACCTTTTGTTTCTACGTCTATGGCGCTCCGGCTGAAAATATGTTTTATAGAGGTGAATATAGGTATATTATATAGATATAGAATCGTATTTATGAAGATATATATTTATATCTATAGGTATGTGTGATGGAACATGTAATTAAAATTGGGGGATTGGGAAACGTACTTACAATGTATATAGTAAGGCTGGTAACGTTTGATGTATAGCAGGATAACTTTTGTCGAAATTTTTTGGGGGATATTTAGGTGTCATTTGACTTACATGCTGAGGGTATAAAATTTAATGTATGGTATTTTTACTGAGATGTTTAGTTTATAGCTATAATTTTATTATCTTGAAAGAATGGTTCTGCCTCCCATACGTACGATATAATAAGCAAAGAAGATCCTGGTGATATATAGCTATAATCCGCATCTTAACTGGAGATAACACCAACCCGACCTTCGGCCACGAATCCTCAACCCGGATTCCGGATTGTCAAGGTTGACCCATCAAAGACATCGCTTCAGACGTCTTTCAAGATCTTTCCAACTTGCCGTTGAATTCTTTAGTTTTGAGGTTGATAAAGAAAGTTTGTAATGCCCCTGTTGAGAACCTTGATCATTGAAGATGAGCCTGCGGTAAGAAAAGAATTGGAGTGGCTTGTTGCCCGAGAAAAAAGTCTGAAGCTTGAGGCAACAGCCGGTTCGGTGCAGAGCGCTCTGCAAATCATCCGTGATATAAACCCGGATTTGGTGCTGATGGATATTCAGTTGCCCGATGGTACCGGGTTCGATATTCTGAATGCACTGGAAGACCCAGCGTTTCATCTCATCTTTGTCACAGCGTTTGATCACTTTGCCATCAAGGCTATCAAGTTTGGTGCCCTGGATTATCTTCTTAAACCAATAGACCAGGAAGATTTTTCGGTGGCAATTCAACGATTGAACAAAACAAAAAAGTCAGATCATTCCAACCAGATCTCCATTGCAAAAAAGCAGAGCGATGCAAAAGCTATCAGCATGACTTCCAACTTGTGTGTCACTTCGGTGGATTGCCTGCAGATTGTCCGGTTGAACGAGATTGTGTACTTGTCGGGTGAAGGTTCTTATACCCAAATACATTTGGAGAATAACAGGATCGTAACGGCATCCAAACCGTTGAAATACTATGAAGAGCTTTTACCGGAGGAGTTCTTTATCCGCACGCATCAATCCTATATAGCGAACAAAAATTTTATCGATAAATACCTGAAGACAGGAGTAATGGTGATGAAAGACCTTTCTGAAATTCCGGTTGCTACCCGCAGAAAGGAATATGTTCTCGACCAGCTAAACCTGCTGAAATAATGAGCAGGATTTTTTTTGTTTCGCTTTTGTTTGTGTTGATCGCGTGCCGGCCAAAACAGGAAGTAGCCACAACTATTTCTTCTAAAGATCTTTTGGAGAACCTGAACAATCTTACGGATAGTTTAGACCAGCATGAGCAGGTTGATAAGCTTGAGTTTTGGAACACACAACTCCGGCAGAAAGACCTCTCACGCAGCAATCCGGCCCAGGCGTTTATACATTACCAGATTGCCAAGAATCTGGTACGTGAATCGATCGACAGTGCCCGGCATCACATCAATATAGCCGTTGATCTGTCAGGACGTGAACCTGAACTTAACGAGGTGAAATTTACAGTATATAACGGTGCAGGACTGATCGCAGAATCGGAAGGTAAATTTTATCAGGCTGGTTATTATTTCAATAAATCAGCAGCCATTATCATGAGCGATGATTCGCTGCGAAGTAAACCGCTCGCAAAAGTAATCTGTCTCCTCAACGCGGCCCAGGACAACAACAAAATCCACCAATACCAAAAAGCCATTCAACAGAACAAGCTGGCGCTTACATTTTTAGAGAGAATTCCAAACAACAACTATAAATATAGCTTCAGAGCCTATTCTCAACTTTTTACAGCGTATGTCGAAAGCGGGAGCTATAGTGTTGATTCACTCCATTCTTATTTGCAGCAGTTGCAGACTATATCCAGCAAAACGAATGACCCGTTGCAAGTGCGATTTACAAATGAACATACCGGGAACTATTATTCACTCACCACACAATATAGTACAGCGATACCTTACTATAAATTGGTAGAAGACTACGATAAAGAAAACCTGGTGGCCAATCCGCAAAAGATAAGTGCTGCGAAGAATGTTTACATCACCATGGCCAACCTCATTGACTTGTATGTTCAGACCAGGCAATATCCGGAAGCAGAAGTGTTAATTCAGGAAGCAGCGTTTATTGAAAAGGAATATTCTCAGGCATTGTCCTTTTACGAAAGGGCAATGAACAAGCAGGCTAAGACACACTACTATTTTGCTACTCACAATATAGCAAAGGCGCAAGACGAAACGCAGGGGCTTCTGGATTTACGAGATGCCATTCTGAAGAATGCCGGTATACAGGCCACGGAAGAGATGACTACGCTTTACCAGCTTCAGGTTAAAGATAAATCGATCACCAGCCTTAGTCAGACAGTCCATACCACTACGCAAAAGAACAAACTGCTGCTATATATTATCGGGTTGGTAGTGTTGCTGGCAGCTTCGTGGATCGTGTTGCTTTTCTTTATTCAACGCCAGCGAAAACAAAGACAGGAACAGGAAAGAACTTTACTGCAGCAGCAGCTATTAAGAACACAGATGGAACCTCACTTTATCTTCAACACACTATCCGCATTGCAAAGTTTTATCCGCTTTGATCAGAAGGAGAAATCGATAAAATACCTCAACCAGTTTAGCCGACTTCTCCGCAGCAGTCTTGAACTTAGCAGGCAGAACTATGTTCCGCTCAGTGAAGAACTGGAAGCACTTGAAAATTACCTGAGCTTGCAGCAGATGCGTTTTGAAGACAGCTTCTCGTATGAGATCGCTGTGCCGGATACGGACACGTCAACGATATTAATACCGCCCATGCTGATACAGCCGTTTGTCGAGAACGCCATCATTCATGGCTTTAGCAATCGTTCCGGCAATGGCAGAATTGTATTGGAGATCTTGCTCAAAGAAAAGCAGTTACAGGTGAAGGTGATGGACAACGGTAAAGGTATCGGTGCATCGAAAAGTGCTGCCGATCGTCAATCACTTTCAGGAACGATCGCCAGGGAAAGACTTGAAATTCTGGCAAGAGAAAACAAGACAAGCGCACACGTTGAAATCAATTCAACCAATAACGGAACCTCTGTACTGCTTACACTCCCGGTAAAAAGCGTTGGGTATGCCCGCGCAAATTTGAAATGACCGGCCGCAAATGTTTAATCAATCACTGCGGATTTATATCCATTTAAATTGAAATCATTTTCTTCCTGAGCTTTACATCTCAAAGCTGAATTCAGAGAAGATGATTAATAGAAAACTCGTTTGTTGCCTGCTCTTAGGGCTGCCGATATACCTGTGCGCGTGCTGGCAGGGTAAAGAGTCTGGCTCTGCAAAGAAAAAAGGTGAACCATCGGTATTGTCGGCCGTCAGCGATACCAGCACGTCTATTCATCATGGTGATGCCCTTATTCCTGATTTCAATCTGAACGAATTTCTGGAAGTATATAATTACCAGGTACAGTATATCGATTCCGGGTATATCAACCAGGATAATTTTAAAGACAAAGTATTGGTGTTGCAGGCAAACCGTGACGAAGGTAAATATCTTCCGCGTAGCGCAATTATACTCCTGGGAAAGAAAAACGGCTTCAGTATTTTCAGCGAAAGCAAAACGATTATGCCGGCAGAGTATAATGGTGATGGCTATAAACAATTTGATACCGAAACGGTAAAGATTGAAGAAGGTAAAGTCTCATTCGATTTATATGCGGTCGGCCCGAACGGGCATATATATTTCGACTACGCCTGGAAGGATGGCCGGATGACGTTGCATGAACTGACGGGTTACTTTATGGGCGCAGGTTCTCACAGTTCATTTACGTATCTGGCTACAACGGAGGGCAAAGGAACTGTAAAGGAAATTCTTATCCATACCATGGATGAAGACATGCCCTCCGAAAATGCCACCTGGCCTATACAGCTAAAATCAGCAACCAGTTTTGAGCACTTCGATTACAATGAGTGCCTGCAAGAGATTGTACAGCAATCTTCCCTGGAGGATTGAAGTGTGATCGTAAAGAAGTAATACTTAGTGCTGCAATGATGCAATAAGACTTAGGCGATTTGAACTTGATTACTAGATATCATAATGAATAGAATCTGAAAATATGAGAAGGAGTATAGTACTATTTATCTTGTTGATGATGGCTTCGTGCCAGGAAAAATTGGATGGGAATGATTTTGATAGTTCGCGAAAAAAAGTTGAAGATGAATTGGATGAGAGAGAGCGGGTAAACCTGGAGAAAGCGTTACGTGTTGTCGCCCTGGAGGCTATGCGGCTTAAGTGGGATTCGAGAGAGGAATATAAAGGTAAATCGCTTGATGATATATCCCTGTCAATGATAGATGGACAGACCTATACTTCTGTTGTCGATTTAGCAGAAGATATTTTAAAGGCGACTAACAAGAGAGAAATAGAAAAAGCAACGAGAGAGATAGCCCGGCTGGACAGTCTGAAGGGTAAGTCTGTAAACATTGAAAAGCGACTTGATCTGTTTAAAGTGAGCTCTGTCAAAATTAATCGCGTTGACTTTTTTGACCGGATGGTTCCGGAACTGGAAGTAGAGTATAAATATATAGGAGCATCGCCCTTGCAAGGACCGATGACGTTTCAGTTTGAACTTTTGCAACGCCTAACGGGAGAAGTAATCAAGTCCCAAATCATTACCATCGGAGATGAGACGAGTTTGATAGGCGCACAGGAGTCGTTTGATGAACATCTTATATTGAGTGAAACCCAGGAAACGAATCCGAGGTTGTGGAACGCTTCCAGATATCCTATGGAGAACCCCAACCTTTCTGATTTTAATCTGGAATTGAAAGTTACCGTTGTGAGCCTGGTTCTTAATGGATATAAAGTTGAGAGACCAAAACTGACGGCAGAAGAAATTGAGTCATTGATTGACGTGAAGGAAGAAAGAGTAAAAGAATTGAAAACTGTAAGGGGAACCTTAGACGAATTGGAATTGACAACCGATTAATCTTTTAATGGTTTCATTGAGTGTAAGTAGGAAATTATAAGGAGTTAACGATGCCAGTATTTGCCGCACTTTTACTATTTCTGATTATAGATCCATGCAATTTTATATATCCTGAAACTGCTTTCCTGAATACACAGAACATAGGAATCAACATCATCGAAATCTCCGATGAAAATATTGACGATACGAAGGTAGTTGAAATCGGTTACTATGAGATTTACGAGCGGTTTCCAAAATTCCGAATAGATTCTGTTAATGAACGTGATTTCCTGAAGATACCTTCACGCGATGCATTCTATAAAGCGAATATTGAAAGGAGGGGAGGTAATCTCGTTATCCGAACGTCAAGGGAGAAGCTTGAGTTTAAGGAGTATAAGAATTACGGAGGTGAAACGGGCTGGAGCGGGAGTGAGTATCTCGGGTATAATTCACGAATGAAAATATTCGCGATTCGAAATAATTCAACGGCAGAAGGCTTGGGTTTTGGCGAGATGATGTTGATTGATAGCGTCACGAATGATCAGTATAAATTGATATCCCTGGGTGACTACAGTGTTTCACTGCCGGAGCCTTCAGTGAATTACAAGTACATGGTGTATTATCAGAATCCGGAGTATGAATCGGGGACATTGAGCATTGCCGTTTTAAAAATAGGACAGAGACACTCGGGACATTTTCTGAAAGAGTATTCAAGTTGTTTTATAGAGGGCGAATTATCCATTGAAGAAATCAGGTGGAAGGATGATACGACATTCTATTTGAAAATGTATAAATCCGGTTGGGATGCCGATGGGAGTGAGCTTAGAATGTATACATACTTCGTTGCAGATTTGAAATGAAAGAAGATCAAAGGAAATGTATTTTAATTGTAGTAACTCGTAAATAAATATTCAACAAGTACGCATTTGAGGAAAGTATTTATGTGCGGAATATTACATTTGTTTCAATTGGTTTTGCAAGTACCTATAATCGGTTCGCGCAATGAAAAGGGAATCCGGTGAAATTCCGGAGCAGTACCCGCTACTGAAAGTGTTATTGAAATTCGTTACCCCTTGAATCTTAGTCACTGTCGCCTTCGCGGCACGGGAAGACTGGTAACGAGACACGAAGCCAGGAGACCTGCCAAACAAAACAGGTATAACTTCTCTCGGGATAAGGGAAATATAGTCCTGTTGCATTCATCTATTTTTAGATTTAAAAACGACTGAAAGATTTCGGCTCGTGGTTCGTTGCTGCTTATCACTCTGACCTATAGCGCGCATGAACACGGACCAGTACAAAACTTTCAGCAGGGGATCGTACTATTAGCTTACGCTTATATTATACAGTTACTAAACCCAAAAACAAAAGTTATGAAAACGCAAATGCCCGTTCTTTCTCTACGAAAATCCCTTATGTCTCTTTTGTTGATTTTAACAATCGCTATCTCCTGTCAGGATGAAGATCAGGGAGTGAAAAATAATACGGATGCAAACGCTATTCCCGAAACAATTGAATTGGAAGATTACTATCTGGTGGAAGGTGATATCTTAATTCCGAAATCATTCGCAGGAGAAAATGGACGAACAGAACAAGCGAGCACGTACAATTTGGTTAGCTATAGTTCGCAGCCTACTATACGCGTTCATATTCTGAATACGAGTTCTAATTTTTTGCCGGCAGCCTGGTATACTGAGATTGTCAACGCAACCAATGATTGGACTAACATCACCAATTGTCGCATTAGTTTTTCGTATGTTACAAGTTCCAATAATGCTGATATCATCATTCAAAACGATGGTGGTATGTTGCCACCGAATGTAATTGCTGGTGCCACTCCGCCACAGGGCGGAAATGCCGGTGCTATAATTAATGTTAATCCGGATTTCAACAATGGTTCGATAAGCGCTGGCCAGATGCGATATAATTTAGTTCATGAACTTGGACATTGTATTGGTTTCAGACATACTAACTGGTCTCAAAGAGGTGAACAGGCCGACCCTGATGGCGCCAACACAGTGCCGGGAACTCCTACATCAGATCCTAATTCTGTCATGAACGGAGGCACCGCTAATTTCAGTTGGAATGGTTTTTCATCCAATGATATTTTAGCGGCTCAAACGCTTTATCCTCAGAATAACTTAATTTCAAATGGACTGATCAGCCCCAATGGAGGTGAAAGTTTTCATGGACGAACACAAGGTGGCGGCTCTGCTATATTTCAAATGCAGATAGTGCTTAATACAGCTGTATTTAATCCTACCCAGGTTGCTGTTGATTTATTTCAGAACGACAGGACTTATTACTATGGGGTACATAACGTTGTTAACGGCACGGTGTCGTTTGTTTCTGCATTCCCGGGGGCAGGCCTTAATGTATATAAAATAAAAGTCACCGATGTTAATAATCCGAATAGCTACGATATAAGTGATAATAACTTCCAGATAACAGGGCATTAGTAGTCATCGGTCATTTTTCTCGGAAGATTAATCTCCCTTTTAAGCCAGCGATATATCGCTGGCTTTTTATATAGGGGCATCCAGCATCGTAATAGAAATTGTTAGTTTTTTCATCAACAATACAATGCACTCGAATGGCGTGGTATATACTATATCAAAATTGTGTGGTCGGTAATTATTCCCGTTTTGTTGGTTTTTTATGTGACTGTAGGTCGGTAAAAATTTTCATGGTTCGCCAACAATTAAGGTATATATACCTATATCGGTTCTTTGACCTGGTGCGGTGGGGTATAGCTGCAGAAACACTGAATAAATTTTTTGTCTACGATAGTACAGTTACGACAGACATAGTAGGAGGACATTCGTTGATGGTAAGAGCGATTACTTCCCGATTCCACAACGCCAGATTGACTTGAGTACTTCTGGTGGTGTCTCAGCATTGACACAGAACCCGGGATATTAGCCGGTATATATAGTTTAACATAGTAAAGTGCAAAACCTCCTTTGTGTCTACGCGAAGGGAGGTCTTGCTTTCTTTGTTTTTTTACAAAATTCTTTGAAGTCAGATTTGCCATGCTGATAGATACAATTGCGGCGTTGGTCTACTCCGATTCGTAACTCACGCGGTTCTACGGATATTAAATGCTGAAAGAATGAAGAGGGTAAACCGGAGTACGTGCATGAAATCAACAGTAGGACTATATCGTCATCTCTTTCATGCGCTGATCGTAGTCTTGTTTGTATTTCCGTGGCCACTGATCGGATCAGGCAATCCCGAATGGTCTGCCGAATTTGCATCAGTATACTGGGTGATGATGATGGCTACTACTATACCTTTTTACTTTATCAATTGTTATGGTCTGGTGCCACTATACCTCGCTGAGCGTAAATACAAACTATATATTCTGCTTATAGCAAGCTGTTTATTGGCTAACATCGTGCTCCGTACATGGGGGCATGCGATGGTTGTCGGGTTAGTCGGGGTGTTGCCTCCGTTCGATCTTAATCGTATTCCTATGAATATGTTTCCGATGCTGTTGCTCCTCGGGCTGGGCACAAGCTTTGAGCTGATCCTCCATGCCGAAAGACGAAGACAACGCGAAGAGCAACTGGAGCATGAAAAGATGTTTGCCGAATTATCATTCCTCAAAAATCAGATCAATCCACACTTCCTGTTCAATGCACTGAATAATATTTTTTCGCTGGCACAGAAAAAATCAGAAAAGACAGCCGAGTCCGTACTGCTCTTGTCGCATCTGATCCGCTATATATTGTATGAGACGGGCCATGGAAAAATATCATTGCTCAAAGAGATCCGTCATGCCGAGAATTATATCGAGATGCAGAAACTGCGCATTTCAAATAGCCGGAATATATCGGTTTTCTTTACTTATGACGGTAACATCATGTTCGCTAAAATTGAACCGCTGCTTTTGATCCCCTTTATTGAAAATGCTTTTAAGCATGGACTTTCCTATAGCCAGCCTTGCAGCATCGTTATTGACCTGCATGTTAATGATGAACAATTACTCTTCAAAGCCGTCAATACAAAACGCATGACGAAGGAAAATATCAGCGCTGACACGAACTGCTTTGGCATTGGTATCGCGAATACGAAAAGAAGACTTGAGTTGGCCTATAAGGGACGGTATACGTTGGAAATCAATGATGCCCCTGACCTGTTTACCGTTCAGCTTAGTATTTACCTGCTTGAAGAAGATGATTGGGTAAGACCGGTGAAATATAGGGAGGCATCTGATAAAATCGAGAATGAAAATAAATTGTATAGTAATAGATGATGAGCCGCTCGCACTGGAGCTGCTTGAATCGTATATTAAACGCATACCTTACCTGAGTCTTAAAGGACTATATCATGATCCGTGCAATGCGCTCGAGGTGATTCGTTCCGGGAAAGTGGACCTCGTGTTTATAGATATTCACATGCCGGATATATCGGGAATAGAATTTTTGAAGAGTCTTGAAGTATTGCCTCGCTTTGTTTTCGTTACTGCACACGACAAGTTTGCTATACTGGGTTTCGAAATGAACGCAATAGACTACCTGCTTAAACCGGTATCGTTCAGCAGGTTTTTAAAAGCATCCGATCGCGTACTGACTGCACTCCGGCAAAAGACAAGTTTTGCCGAGAATTATATATTTGTTAAGACAGACCGAAGTTCCGTAAAAATTTCATTCGACTCCATTTATTTTATAGAAGGTTATAAGGATTATGTGAAAATCTATACCAACAACGGTAATCCTGTTCTGACGCAATCAACACTCAAAGCCATTGAAGAATTGTTGCCCGAAAGTTTTCTGCGTGTACACCGGTCCTATATAATATCCGTGGATAAAATTGTCTCTTTCCGAAATTCAAAAGTATACATCCGCGACCGTTATATACCGGTTGGTGAATCTTATAGCGAGCAATTCCAGCAATTGGTGATCGAAGGGAGATTATATTAGTTACCTGCATATCTTTCATCGGTTAATAAAGCCTGTGAGTCTGCCTGATTTCAGGATCGGTCTGTTTTTCAGAATTGCTTTTTTCTGATTCTGCAACTTAGCCCCGTAATCGTTTAACTATGCGGGGACGTGGGATTGTTTTCTTTTTTATAAGTATCATAACGTTTACAGCGAAGCCTTCCAATGGACAGCGTGTTTTTTTGACAGGCATCGGAGACAAGAACCGAATCTACCACTTGTCTCATGCCTATACCGATGCACAGGTTACCAATGCTCCCGTTATTCTTTGGCTTTACAGCGGTGTAAAAGATATACGCACAGTCGTTAATCATGACTCTGTCTGGAAAAAAGTAAATACACCGGCCGTTATGATTTTTCCGTTGCCCGCAAAAGATTCATGGAAATGTGATAGCGTATCACACAACGAAGACATCACATTCCTTCATACCATACTCCGGGAAGTGTATGATAATTTTCATATTGATCGCAACCGGGTATATATCGTTACCGATGCAGCCAGCCGATGTCTGGCAGAGAAATATACAGCAGCATTTTCCAAAGAGGCTATACTAAGCCGGCAGCAGGTACAATCGGGTATATCTGTGCAGCAGATGATTGACTTGGCTGGTACTGTACTTGAACAGAAGACCAACGTCACACCTGTTTACGCCATGTGGAAGAATCCACTATACAATGAAGAAGTACACAGGATTGAAATGGAAGATTCCATCAAACGCGTTCGTTGGGAAAGGCGTGTATCGGTAGAATTCCGCACCGGTGGCTTTTATTTGTTGCCAGGCGTACGCACCAAAAAAGACAAAACCTATATGGACATCAGTGATGCGCGTTCTGTGCTGGACTTACACATCACTTCCTGGATGAACGATTCGATGGCATGGTTCTTCGATATAGGATGGATCAAAGTCCCGCAAAAGCAGGAGATGGATGGCGTGCGCATTGAAGCAGGCGGTGGAATGATTTTACCCATAACCATTGGCTTCCGCTACGCCTTTTATCGCTATAAAACACGTCCCTATATTTTGTTGGGTACCGGACCCATGCCTGTAATTGTTTTCGGAGGACGCTTCGGTACCAACATAGATCCGGAGTATATCCGTACAAAAATCGAGGCTGAAGCACGAATGGCTTTTCAAACGACCATCGGCACAGGCTTCGACTACCGGTTGGGAAAACGTATACTCACTGGTGCCCATTTCCGCTATATACATTCGTCTGAATTTGAATCTGCAGGAGCCGTTAAAGCTATTCGCGGTTTTACCGGCAGTGCTTCCATCGGCTATATATTCGGAGCCAACCGCCTGAAGCAGAACTACAATCATTAAACAAAAATGCATGAATAAATCTCATTGGAAATGGATAGTTCTTATCCTTTCAATATTGTTGCCACGATATGCCTATACGCAAAGTAAGTATACCATTGACGGAACGGTGAAAGACATCGCGAATGGCGAAACGCTGATTGGTGTTAATGTGTACGTTCCTGAAACCGGTCAGGGCACCGTTACCAATGCCTATGGATTTTATTCGATTACACTTCCGGAAGGTACCTATTCGCTGGAGTTCACCTTTATCGGTTATGATAAAGTTGTTCATGCTATAACCCTGACAAAAAATACCAAATTACCGGTAGACCTGCAGGAGCAATCATCGCAGTTGCAGGAGATCACCGTTGTTGGTGAGAATGAAGGACGGTCACTCAATATTAAAAGTGTTGAAATGAGTACCAACAAACTGGATATTAAGACCATTCAGAAACTACCTGCATTGCTGGGGGAAACGGATATCGTCAAGAGTCTTCAGTTTCTTCCCGGCGTAAGCCAGGTAGGTGAGGGGTCATCGGGTTTTAATGTGCGGGGTGGTAGCACCGGTCAAAACCTGGTGTTACTGGATGAAGCCCCGGTATATAATTCCTCACACATGCTTGGTTTCTTCTCGGTGTTCAATCCCGATGCTGTAAAAGATGTAAAGCTATACAAAGGTGCTATACCCGCTATGTATGGAGGTCGCACCAGCGGTGTACTGGACGTACGCATGAAGGATGGAAATAGCAAAGACGTAGAAGTAAACGGAGGCATCGGCCTCATTTTCTCAAGACTCTCGGTTGAAGGACCGCTGATACCCGAGAAGAGTTCGTTCATAGTAGCCGCGCGAAGGTCCTATATCGATGTACTCGCCAGCCCTTTTCTGGATGGCGATTTCGGACTGAACTTTTACGATCTTACGGCCAAAGCAAACTACACTTTCAATCAGAAAAACAGGCTATATATTTCCGGATACCTCGGTCGTGATAATTTCAGCCTGTCAGATGATGCCGTATTCAACTGGGGAAATAAGACCGCTACCATTCGGTGGAATAGCATTATTACCAGTAAACTCTTTGCTAATTTTTCAGGCATTTATAGTCAGTACGATTACAAGCTTGGCTTTGATGAAGACGAGAATAATTCATACGATTGGAACTCAGCTGTGACCAATTATGTCTTCAAACCTGATTTCAGTTATTATATAAGCGATAAATCTGAATTGAATTTTGGTGCCGAGCTTACCTACTACCGGTTTAATCCATCACGTACGAAAGGCGTTACCAATGGAGAAGCGGTTGACAACAGCCTCGAGTATAAATATGCCCTGGAGTCGTCTGCGTATGTAAGTCACAAGCTTACTTTATCATCGCGAGCGGAAGTACAGTATGGTTTACGTGTATCAAACTTCCGCTACCTGGGAGCAGGCACAGCGTATACTTATAACGATACGATTCCGGGCAAAAGACGTTCCGTGCTAAGTGGAACTTATTATAGCAGCGGTGAGACAATCGCCTCCTATACCACGCCTGAGCCCCGCGCATCCTTCAAGTATGAACTCGATGCCAACAGCTCCGTAAAAGCAAGCTATACCCGAACATCACAATACGTACACTATATTTCCAATACAACGGCTTCCAATCCTTTGAACGTTTGGACCCCCAGTACCAACAACCTGAAGCCCACTGTTTCGAATCAATTTACAGCTGGTTACTTCCGCACCTTCGAAGGGAAAAGTCAATATGAAGCATCGGCAGAGGTATACTACCGCCAGTCGAACAACGAAGTAGACTATATTAACGGTGCTGACCTTCTCAGCAACCGTTACCTGGAAGGTGACTTGCTGAATGGTAAGGGACGTGCCTACGGGCTTGAACTCTATATACAAAAGAAAACCGGCAGACTTACTGGCTGGGTAAGCTATACCTTAAGTCGTTCGGAATTAAAAGTAACGGGCATTAACCGGGGGAAATGGTATCCTACGCGATATGATCAAACACATAATCTGAAAGTGATAGGAATGGTGGAGATCAACAAACGTTGGTCGGCTACAGCCGATTTTGTTTTCACTACCGGAACTCCCACTACATATCCCGACCAGCGATATACTTCGCAGGGACTTTTGATACCCTATAACTCCACAAGCTCACGCAACGACCAGCGCATTAGTAATTATCACCGATTAGATGTTTCTATTCGCATGGAAGGCCGAACACACAGGCGCAGCGGAAAGGAACGGAAGAACCATGATTACTGGGTGTTCTCGGTATATAATATATATGCCAGGAAAAATGCTTTTTCTACCTATTTCTCACAGTCCGATGATCGTGCCGTAGTCGGTCAGCCCATTCAGGCGGAAGCGCATAAAGTATCCATCATCGGCACTATGGTGCCCTCGGTATCCTACAACTTTAAATTCTGATTCAGCTATGCTTTTCATTCGAACCTATATATATACTTTTTGTTCCTTCATGATCGCTGCGGTGCTGTTAGTGGCATGCGATGATATAATAGAGGTTGATACCGGCACATCCGAACCTGTATTGAACATCGATGCGTGGGTTAACGATAAAGAAGAAACACAAGTTATTACGCTCACGTTTACGCAGGATTACTTTGATAACACATCACCCGTCCCGGGTGTACGTGGCGCGAGTGTTACGCTCACAGATGATCAGGGAGGAGTATATATATTTCAGGAAGATACTGCATCCGATGACGGATCGTACCGGTGGAGACCTGATCCCGGAATGTCTCTGGGTAGAACAGGAACCAGCTATACACTTACCGTTGAGTATAACGGAGAGACATTTGTGGCCTCTAGTAAAATGGGACGCGTGCCCGCTGTCGACAGCATTACGTTTTCGAAACAGGATGATATGGGACCACCAAGTAATGAAGATTTCTATCAGGCGGAATTCTGGGCAAAAGATATAGCCGGTACAGGTGATACATATTGGATCCGCACGTATAAAAATGGTTCTTTACTCAATAAGGCCAGTGAGATAAATATTGCCTATGACGCAGCTCAGTCCGCAGGCAGCGAATTTGACGGAGTTACTTTTATTACTCCGATTCGCAAGGGTATAAATGCCAACGATGAGGATGAGGATGGGGAACCTGTCTCTTCGCTTGATCCCGGTGACTCGGTTTATGTGGAGATTCATTCCATAACGCTCGCGTCTTTTAACTACCTCAATGAGGTTATTGATCAAACGGATCGCAATGGCGGACTTTCAGAATTGTTTACATCAACACCGCTCACGAACGTATCAACCAATATGGTTAATCTAAATGCCAATGGCTCACCAGTGGTTGGTTTCTTTAATGTAGCTTCTGTATCCGGCCTGGGAAGAAAATTCAGATAGCGACTTCAGGCGGACCTGAGTCGCTAACTTGAGATGGGAGATTTCATTCAGTCGTTATCTGACTACTTCGCTGACCAGGATTATGGGAGTTGCATTGGTATAATTCGGGAAGTCAGCGCGTATAGCCTCCCGGTTGGGAGCAATTGCCGCCTGGTAGTCACTAAGGTTCTTTACATAGAAAGTTCCAATGGCCATATACGATAATGGCTGGTTAGGAATACCGCTGGCAATTCCTTTTTCAATGGTATATTTCACCAGGTTGGAACCTAAAAATGCTGCTACCATCGGCATGTGTTTGGTTTCATAATATTCCATGTTGAAGGTCTTGCCCTCTGCATACGGGTACATGACAGAAACTTTAACCAATCCCTTTTCTGCGATACCCGAATGGTGTTTTTTAGAATCTGCTTGTTTGTCCTGACCAAACGAAGCAAAACATGTAATCAGCAATAGCGTTGATACGATGAGCCTTAATTTCATGGGTTGTTTTTGTTAGTATGGGTTTACGGATTGTTGTTTAATAAAAGGTAACAAAAATGATATTCTTGCAACCTAATCGTTCTTAAATATACTTAACAAACTTTAATTTTAAGACACTACGTGTCCGTTTGAATCTTCCCGTCTTTCACAGCCAAAGTTTTTACTAATCACTGTGGGTGTGTTGATGTCTGTAAAGTAAAACGGGCGACATCTTTGCCAAACGGAATGTTCCGTCCGTTTTCTTTACGGATATGGTTTTTGCAGAAGTAAAAGAAGCGAGACCGTTGATGACCTCGATCTTGTTCTTGTTCATCAGGTATTTTATACCGTTGACATTCTGCCTGACAACTTCGCTTTTTCGTTTGATGAGTTGCTGAAAGTCTAACGCAAGACCGTGGATACGAATGCCGTGTGTGCCGAATTTTTCGCTTGCAGTATGAAAATGCTCTGTACTGTCGAGAAGTGCTTTCGCGGGAATACAACCAACATTGGTGCAGGTTCCTCCCAGGCTGCTATATTTTTCGACTATATAGCGGTTCGATATCCCAATTGCGCTGCACGTATAGCGGCTATATATCCACCGGGACCAGATCCAATCACAATCACATCAAATGTACTTTCCATTAGTTTTGCGTATATACATCAAAGATCGAATGGAGTTAGTGTAAACAATATGGATATCTGATCCGATAAAGTGTATAAGTTATCGATTATAAAATGCTGTAACTTGAGAGTTGTGATAATTTATGTTATAACACACCGGTGTCTTCTGATATATATAGTTGCGGATTGTATAACTCTGATAGGTTTGAAAGACGGATACTGGCCAGCCATTTATTGAGTGATGCATTTTTGCATATTTTGTGGCTTATACTAATACGACTTTGTTGAGTCATAGTTTACAACTTTATTCCAGATATCTTTCTCGAAGGCAAGTACCTGAACTGCATTTCCCTTCGCATCTTTCGTGAATTTCAAAGGAAAAGGAAACTGACGACTGAAAAATTCTGTATCGGATTCAGGATCGAAGGTTACTTCTCTGCCGTCCCAAAGCTGCTTCAAGATCAATTGATTGCCGGATACCCTGAAATTAAGATAAGCATCTTTTTTACCCGCCAATTGATAATATCCTTCCAATACTTGTAGTTGCTCTGGTTGCAGCGTGACAATTTTTTTAGGTTCAGGTTTTTGGAAACCATCCCATCCATAAACATTTGCAATGCTCGTTACGATTTCCTGCAGAATAGCATCATTGTCAGAATTTACCATGACCACCAAACCTTTCCCATTTTCTATACCACCCATATATATACTTCGGAAACCCGCGTTCGATCCGCCATGCTCAAAGTATTTATCATGGCCATGCGTTGGAAGAAAAACTCCCAGGCCGGCAATACCTTGTATCGCTGTGAGCCGTTTCTGGGTATATTCTTTGGAAAGTACCTTAGACGATTCTCCTGCCCAGGAAAGTTGTGTCTCAATTATATACTTTGCCAGGTCAGTGGGGTTTGTCCAAAGACCCGCAGCGGCTTGCTCAGGGTATATATGGTATTTTCCGTTTAATACGTTGCCGTTGTAATCATATCCCGTGGCGAGTAATGCTGCTCTCGATTCCGGGGGTGGCTGATTGTAAAAACTGCCTGACATTCCCATTGGCTCCAATACAGCTGTTCTCATGTACTCTTCATAGGGCAATTGAGTAACATCACGTACGATACATTGCGATATAGTAGTGCCACCACCGGAGTACTCAACGCGCAATCCCGGTTCTAATTTAGAGCGAACAGCAGGAGAGTTGGCTGGCATTGTACCATTGAGAATTTCAATGATTGCTGGCAACGAGTCGCCTTGTTGATACCCGGGGAAGCCATGGACAGTGAGACCGGCTGTGTGCGAGAGTATATTTGCCAAGGTAATTTTCTTCCCGTTTGAAACATCATCGTATGGAAATTTCCACGAACGCAGGTAGGTGTTGATATCCGTGCCGAGTTCTACTTTACCTTCTTGTGCCAGTTTTAAAACGCCTACACCGTTCAGTGATTTACTGATTGATGCAGCTTGAAATAATGTTTCGGTAGTTACCCTTCGCTGCTCTTCAGCATCAGCAAATCCATAACCTTTAGCCCAATCAATTTTGAAGTTGTCGATTACGGCAATACTCAATCCTTTAACCTTATAAAAAGCCATGCGCTCTTCAATAGTCCATTTTCCTTCACCCTCTACAGGAACTACACCTTCAAGGCTTTGTTCCACTTGCCTCATGCGACTTTCTGCATTGGCCGATGTCTCTTTAACTTTCTTTCCACAGGCAACCGTTAAGGCGAGCGAACAACAAATAACCGGGATGCATATTTTTTTCATAGGAGAGGGGAAAGAATTTTTAACAGATCGACCAGTCAATATAGCTATAGCGAGTGATTTTTTTTGCAAGATTTGATTGCTATATGTTGTCAGCTAATAAATATAAAAACGGCTTGTGGTTGGATTCGGATCTTGAATAGCAACCAACGATTAGCATTGTAGTATTACCAATTACCTGTTTTCATCTGGCAAACTATCAAATGCATTCCTTTTCTCATTCATCCAGGCATTCATTGCTTCCTGAGAGGTCATGCTGTTGCGCATCGCATTCATGGCTTCGATATGAGCCGGATCGCCTTGCTGAACTTGCTCACGTGCGTGCTTGCTTACCATCATCGCGATCTCATCAAACGTGTTGGCGCTAAACGTTTGGTCACAGGCTCCGCCTAATTGTTTACAAGTCATTGTCTTCATTTGCTTCGGGGTTATTATCAAAGATAGAAGAACCAATGTACTAAGGTGCAACTGACATGCAAAAGAATTTTTGCTAACGCGAGAGGGGTAAATGTAGATCAGCGGTCGGTGGATCAGATCAATGGCGATTGATATACATTCGGGGTGAGAGGAACGAGCATGTATATATGCGACCCAAGCATTTGAATAGTTAATACAAAGACAACAATAGTGGAGAAATAAGTTATCAGCCTATATCTTCATGTTCTATAGTAATTTGTCTGCCCAGCGCAACCTTGTCACAACGTATTGCGTACACGCACGAGTCAATCAACAATCTTTGCCCCCAATGTTAACCACCGTCATGCGTACACCGTTTCGTTCAAAGCAATTCTTTTTATACTATATTCTTTTAGGAGCAGTCCTATTTGCTGGCTGCTCGTCAGATGATACAGAAGAAAATATTGACAATGTTTTTTGGAGTGAAGCAAAGCTGAACGATTTTCCATTGTCTGAAGTAGCATACCTGGATATTGATATAGTTCATCCGGAAATCACAAACGGAGTAGAGACCAGGTTCGGGAAAATAGAAATAACGATTCCTCATTCTCAAACAAGCCTGATGCTTAGTCTGAAGCAATTTAATCTGGACAATAATAAATATCAGATCTCACCTTTGCCTGGTGAGTCGCAGGATTTTTCCCTTGATCCGGTAACGTACACAATTTCATCCACTACTTCTCAGACAAAGGCCGTTCACTATGATGTAACCGTTGTATATGGAGGTGAACCCTTTTTCACGAATGCAAAAATTACCGGGTTTAAATTTGAGAAAAGTAAAAACCCGGCACTGGCTGCTACGATCGAAGCCGTTAAAATAGCTGAATACGAGAACTACACGGAAAATGCGATCTATGTTATTGTTCCGGAAGGAACCAATTTTAGTCAGCTTACGCCTACGATAACGTACGATGCTGCGCTCATCCGTTATACTATAGACAATGATTTTATTCTATATCCTGCGAACGGCTTAGCAGTAGACTTTACATATCCTAAACATTTTTACCTGCAGGCCGAGAACTCGCTGGGGTCGAAGTCAAGAGTATATAATGTTATTGTGGATGTAGCCAATCCGATTCGTTTTGATTCTCCGATAGTAACGGAAGAAGTAGCGACTGGTGATGGCGTTGCCATTGAAGATTTCTTCGCTATAGCAACGTGGACAAACCAGGGAAACCATCCGATTACTGGTATGGTGCCCGGAGAGTATAAAGACAAAACATATCCAATTCCCAACTATCCGGGGAATGCTAATGTGATCACGGCTTCACTAACAAATCCAACGGGAGGTACGATGGGTGTACTTCCGGGTGAAAAGGGAGAGATCAATGTGCGGGTAAAACGTTCCCAAATTGCAGGTGTATATACTACCACAGCGGTTTTTGCACCGACATTCAGCTTCGACACACGCAGGATTTCATACTGGCCGCCGGATGATCGAATTGAAGATGTCTTCGCGCTACAGACCCTCACCATCCAGACTACTCTTGCCGATTAGGAAACAAGGAGTTGGTTCACGAAGTATCAGCAGTGTATTAATGCTGTTTTAAAGCCTCAACAGAAGCAATTCTGGTACCTGGCCTGTATTGCGCATAGGGATAGGGTTGTTTCGGTCACATAAAGAATCGCGCAGGGTGAAGATTCCCGCTCATTAATCGCGTACGGCAAGCATGGTGCTATTAAACTCTGTAACTTGTGTGCTCCATACAGCAACCCTAACAAGTGAATATAGGCGATTATCAAACGTGTTTCAGTTTAAGCTATGATCAATTTATAGCACAGCATAACATTCCCATTGACCGGATACATGAAAATGTTCGCTATGAAAAAGTAACAAACGCATGCCGGGTTGATATGCGCAACCGTCAGTTTTTCTTTTTTCAGAATGGCACGTTGAGGGTGATTTACATTTCCGATGACGTGTTGGCGAAGAAGCTATGGGATGAATTCAACAGCTCTGCCCGGCAGGTACCGGATGAGACCGTTCGATCGCGTGCCGGTAAAACTTCCAACCAGTTGATCTTTGCCGGTAAAGGTATTACCGCTTCCATAAACAAAGGTGTTGTGGACTTCATCGAAATATATCCTCCCTGCACGCAGCAGGATTACCTGGAGAATATCTATCACGAACCCCAGCGATTTATAAGATAAAGCCTCAGGTAAGCCCGGAAGACCGTTTTTCAAGATTTTCAATTTATTTTTTTGATTCCGGAACGATTATTCCGAATTGTTGTTTTTATTTTGGAATGAATATTCCAGAAACAACTTAATTAAACAAAAATGAAAAAGCTAACAAACAAAGTCGCAGTAGTTACCGGAGCTTCCAAAGGAATTGGCTCAGAGATCGCTAAAGGCCTGGCAGCAGAAGGTGCAGCCGTTGTTGTAAACTATGCTTCTGCGAGAGAAGGAGCAGAAAAAGTGGTTGACGAAATTGTGAAGAACGGAGGTAAGGCCATTGCTGTTAAAGGTAATGTTTCGCAACAAGCCGATGTTGACCAAATCTTTAATGAAGCCAGGAAAGCTTTTGGTGGTGTAGATATACTCGTGAACAATGCCGGTGTATATCAGTTTACTCCCATTGAAGACGTAACCGTAGAAGAGTTTAACAGACAGTTTAATACCAATGTGTTGGGCTTGCTACTGGTTACGCAAGGAGCGGTGAAACAATTTGGTGACAAAGGCGGAAGCATCATTAACATCAGTTCTACGGTAACACGTATTACACCTCCCGGCAGTTCTATTTATACCGCGACTAAAGGAGCGGTGGATTCAATCACGCAGGTTCTTTCAAAAGAATTGGGCGCGAGAAACATTCGCGTTAACGCCATTAACCCGGGCATTGTAGAAACAGAAGGCACACATTCTGCCGGCTTTATAGGAAGTGAATTCCATACCAATGCAGTAAAGTCCACACCACTTGGACGCACAGGACAGCCGAATGACATTGCACCCATCGCGGTCTTTCTAGCATCCGATGATTCACGCTGGTTAACAGGCGAAACAATTATTGCCAGCGGTGGCGTGCGATAATCTGCACACAGGAACAACAGCTCGTTAAAAGGCGGGTGCCTACCGTATATCAAAAAATGAATAGCTTTGCCTTTAAACAGGTAAAGCTTTTTCTGTTATGGCGCGAACAAAAGATTTTGATGAAAGCGAAGTATTGAATAAAGCTGTGTCTCTTTTTTGGCTGAAGGGATACAACGGTACGTCTATGCAGGATCTGGTGGACTCGCTGGGTATAAGCCGGTCAAGTCTATATGATACCTATGGCGACAAACATACGTTGTTTCTGAAGGCGTTGGAGTTTTATCAAAATACTTCCGGGAGTCAGATGTATAGTATAGTAGCTAACACAACGTCTGCCATAGACGCCATCAGACAACTTCTGGAAATGATTGCCAGTAACCTGCTTCGAGACAAACAGCATAAAGGTTGTTTTATGGTGAACGCAGAAGTGGAGCTAGCTCCGCACGATGTTGAAGTACGGAATATGGTGTGCAGAAATGAAAAGCAACTTGAAGAGGCTTTTCATCTGGCTATACAGAAAGGACAGGAGAGTGGTGAAGTAACCAACAAACAGGATGCTCGTGCGCTCACACGTTTTTTCCTGACTACTATAAAAGGTATACAGGTATCTGCGAAGTCAACGACTGACAAAGCCTTTTTTGATGACATCATTAAAACTGCCTTGTCGGTATTGAATTAGGTTTTTTGCTCCATTAGGGAGTGACAACTGAACATCAACGATCGTCATTCAATCTTTCTGAATGATAGTTACTGATACAAAATGTGCCCTTCTTTGATAGTCAGTACTGTGAGTAACAAAATGGTAACAAGAATTACATAAAATGTAATTGCCTCAATATCTCTAAACTGAACATCCCTAAAGAAATTTTGGCCGTTAGTACTCGGTGTCTTGGTTCTCTCTACCTATCGGCTACATTTTACAATCCCCAACAACATATCACACCAGATATAAAGTATACTCTATCTGTCCGGTTTAACTTTCTATGTGCGGATTGTCTGGATTGTATTTCTACCTTGTAGATTCATCCTCAAACTAAACTATTCAATGAAACAAAAGATTTGTGTACTCATCTTCGTTTTGTTCACCATCACTACAGCCTCGTCACAAGAAAAAGATACGGAGGCATTTAACAAGTTACGCGCTGACCTAGCACAAGCTTTTGTCGCGGGTGACGTTCAGATGATAACAGCTTATCATCATCCCAATGTTGTCAAGGCGCTTGCGTTTGATAGACTACTGATCGGTCGTGATGCCAATATCTCGGAGCTGAAAGGAACGCTCCAATCGTACAGTATGAAATTCAAGGAACATAAAATAGAGAGCTTCGAGATTCATGGCGAAACAGCAACCGAAATATCAACCTTTACTATTGAAGGAACACCCAAGGGTGATGGCAAGCCTTTTATTTTTAAGGGACGCTCTTTGGTCTTATATATAAGGTATAAGGAAAGCCCGTCTGGTTGGGCGTTGATTCGTGAGATGATACAGGCAGAATAAGTGGATCGAAGGAAATTTTAAATTTCAGTTCCTTCAATGACGAGGTA
The DNA here is from genome assembly GCF_042676245.1 of Ohtaekwangia kribbensis. Taxonomy (NCBI): domain Bacteria; kingdom Pseudomonadati; phylum Bacteroidota; class Cytophagia; order Cytophagales; family Fulvivirgaceae; genus Ohtaekwangia; species Ohtaekwangia kribbensis. The sequence continues at coordinate 92,969 of NZ_JBHTKA010000013.1, read as the reverse complement.
CTAGTACCTTGTTTCTGGTTCTATATCACCTTAAAGACTATTCACTCTTCAACGTAGTGGCCGGGTTGATTCTTGCCATTGTCAGCGTGAGGTAGCCTAATGTAATCCACGATAGTAAAATCAAAAACATTCCCGCGCCAATGAAAATGAGTGGATTCAATGTAACGCGATAAGCGAAATTCTGAAGCCAGTTTTGCATGATCCAGATTACTACCGGTGTAGCGATGACTACGGCAACCAAAATCAGAATAGTAAAATCCTTAAGCAACAAAACCACGAGATTGCCGAACTCAGCACCGAGAACTTTTCTTACACTGATTTCTTTAGTCTTGTTGCGGAATGTGAGCGCTGCGATTCCCAGCAGTCCAAAGCAGGCAATCAAAATGGCTACTCCTGAGAATGCAATGATAACGCGATTGATATTTTGTTCATTGCGATATTGTTGGTTAAGATTATCAGTCAGAAAAAAGAACTCGAACGTAAACCTGTTGTCGAATTTTTTCCAGGTTCCCTCTATTTCCCTAATCGTTTTGTTGAAATCATTGGTGTTGAGTTTTAGAATGATGTAATTGAAACCATTATTTCCCAATTTGATCAGCAATGGTTTTACGGTGTGATGCAGGGATTGAAAATTAAAATCTTTCACAATACCGATCACAGTCGCATTCAGGGGATCGCCATCTCGAACCCAGGTAATTTGCTTCCCAACCGGATGGTCGAGCTGAAGATTGCGCGCAGTAGTTTCGTTAATCAGAAATGCATTGTCTGCATCCGCAGGATTCTCCCTTAGGAAATCACGTCCTTCTACCAGCGAAATGTTTAATACTTTAAGAAAATCGTGATCAACAACGAGTTCAGAAGCATCAATGTCATTTTCAGGATGAGTCGATTCAAAAATTTCATTTTGATTGAATGATCGACCCGGAATGTTGGAAGCTGCTGAAACTTCTTTCACACCGGCAAGCTGCCTGAATGCTGTCTCCACGTCTGCGAAGCGATCTCTCAATGCATCCTGATTTTTTACAGGTATTACAATCACTTCTTCCTTGCTAAAACCAACAGATCTGTTTTGAACTGCCTGAAGCTGATTGAAGATTACCACTGCAGCACAGATCAGTACCATCGATGCACTGAACTGGAAAACAGTAAAGGCCTTGCGAATCGAAGTTCCCTTTGGACTTTGCAGAAATTTGCCTTTCAGCGCTGCGGTTGGTTTTACTGACGCTAAGTAAAGTGACGGATAAATACCGGCAACAAGTCCAACCATTATTCCGATCGCTGTCAGAATCGCGATCAATGAGATCATCGAAAACTGAACTGTACTTTCCGTCATAAAGTTGAACATTGGAACCAGTATCTGAATCATAGCGAGCGACACGAGCATCGCTGCCAAAGCTACCAGTACAGATTCACCAGTGAACTGAATGATGAGTTGCCGTTTTAAAGCGCCAAGTGATTTGCGTATACCAATCTCCTTGGCACGCTCTGCTGATTGTGCGGTAGTAAGATTAATGAAGTTGATGCACGCGATGACAAGAATCAGAATTGCAGCAGCAATCATCATGTAAACATAATCGATGTTGCCATTGCCCTCCAGTTCCCAGCGAACATTTGATTTGAGATGAATATCAGTAATAGGTTGAAGTTTCAGTCCATAATGATTGTCCTCAAAGTATTTGAAATCTTCAGCTGACCAATCCACATAATTTTTGAGCCAGGGCATTAACTGACTTTCAAGTTTTTTTGCATCTGCTCCAGGTTTCAGTCTTACATAATTATAGTGTCCGAAATCTGCCCAGGTGTAGTACCGACTTTGCGGATCTTCGTCTGCCTTTTCAAGAACATAGGAAACTAGAAAGTCGAAATGAAAATGCGAGAGGTCCGGAACATCTTTGAATACCGCTACTACTTCGGTAAGCGTTTTGTCGTCATTGACTGAGAGAAATTTCCCGATAGGGTCTTCATCACCGAAATATTTGTGTGCGGCTTTTTCTGAGATCAGCAAGCCACCCATTTTTTTCAACGCCTTGTCGGGATCACCTTTGACGATCGGAAATGAAAAAACTTTGAAGAATGTGGTGTCAACTGCCAGCACACCGGTTTCATCGTATTGAATATTTTTCTGAGGGTTGCGGATGGAGAACGTCTCGCGTGTAAGGCCGGGGCCCCAGAGGGGAGAAAGACTTACAGCATTCTCTACTTCAGGAAAGTCGTGCACCATCGCCTGTGCAAGCGGGTGAGGAGTTCGTGTTTGTGGATTATCGTTTTCCCAGATTACGCGATAGATATTTTCTGAACCCTCATGAAATTTATCGTATGCAAGCTCTCGGCTAAGATATTGATTGATTAGGAACACGCATGTGATACCCAAAACAAGCCCCAGAATGTTAATGAGACTGTAATACTTGTTCTTGAGCAGATTGCGAAGCGAGATCTTAAAATAATTGATGATCATAAGTAAGGGTAAGGGTTCCGATGCCTTTGCCATTTTCGGGCCAGTGTGTAAAACTTGAAATTACTGGAGGTTTATTAAGGTATTTTGAAGATTTACCGTTCAGTTGTGAGGTTTGGTGATCGGTGGTGGACATGGTCTTTTGCTGGTTTCCTTACGTGTCTGTTTATGACTGGCTGCGTTTCGACTTCAGCGGTATAGGTGGAAGAAACGTCATAAATAACATCTTCGTGGCTCCTTGTAAGTTGAATATTTGAAGCAGTCATACTTCTAATGTTCATAAATAACCATAGGAGATGCATACACTCCGTAACTCCTCGTTTTTCATATAGCGGTTTGAGTGAATACACTTTTCCTCCGTTAGTCAAATTAAAGGTCTTGCGATCAGGCGGGCACGCAGAGCAGCGGAGAAGAATTAGAAATTGAATTTCCTAGAGCAGATTCTCTTTACGATTTAATCCCATCAGGTTCGCTTCCCGTATCATTTTCTCACGGTCAATAATGCGAATGACTTTATCATTTTTCTCAATGAGTCCCGCTTCTTTGAACGTCTGCAGGAGTCTGACTAAAGTCTCTTTCGCTGTACCTACCATGTTGGCGAGATCCGTCCGCGAGAGTTTTATTTCACCGGCTATATCCGGAGTATCACGAGATTTGAATTTTTCATCGAGCATCAACAAGTTGAAGGCAAGTCTTTCCCGCACAGACTTCGTTGCCAGGTTGGTGATCGAGTTAATGAACAAGCTGAATTCATGGCCCAGTGCTTTCAGAAGATTATAGGATAGCACCGTTGAGCTGTGAAGCACTTTCATGAAATCGTCTTTCGAGATAAAAGTAATTTCGGAATCTTCAATCGTGGCAGCAGAGTCCGGATAAAATTCACCACTGAGCAGCGCGTGATATCCAAGTAACTCGCCATCACTGCACAGGTAAAATATTTGTTCACCACCTTTTGCCGTAGGCTTGTACTTCTTGACTTTTCCTGATTGTATATAAAATATACCGGTGGGGATGCCGCCTTCCCGGAATATAATTTCTCCCTTCTTGTAGAGATGTGTAACCCCGGCTTTGGTCAGGAATTGCTGCTCTTCCCGTGTTAGCCCTTCAAAGAGCTGATCGGTCTTGAGACGAAAATTTTCAGATAGAAAGTTGCTAATCATAACTATCGGATCCATATAAAGGTGGCCAATTTACACATCCTGATCAGTATGAGTGTTGATTATAATCAATTCTCCAGATGATCATATTCAATTTTAATTACCGTGAGGTGCCATAACTTGCTTCCCATCACGAACGAAGTTCTATGAAGACTTTTTGTAACGAAGTTGTGGCAGACATCAAAGCTGCTAAAAATGAAGCTGAATTAATAAAGGTCATCAGCTATTCCATGTCGCGGATTCGTCACGACAAAAATACTGAACATGAATTCCGTTATATAAACGATATAATAGGTGCGCTCAGAAATATAGACCTGGCTGTGGCACCGGATACTCCTAACAACATCAAACTTGCCATTGCTATTTTGAGACAATTCCTGAAGGAGAACTCCGAGCGGATTTCCTAAAATCGTTTACCACATTCATTGCTATACATCCGGGTAAATATACCTTGACGCTGGATGAATTGAAGAGCAACGTATGAAGGACAAACCCCATCGGTATATTTTGTATTTAACGCACTCGAAAACATCATGAGGCAACTTAAGATAACGAAGCAGATCACAAATCGTGAGACACAGTCATTGGACAAATACCTGCAGGAGATTGGAAGAGTAAACCTGATTACTGCCGAAGAGGAAGTTACATTAACCAAACGCATCAGGGAAGGTGATCAGCAGGCCCTTGAAAAAATGGTGAAAGCGAATTTGAGATTTGTTGTCTCAGTGGCCAAGCAATATCAGAATCTGGGCTTGTCGTTAGGCGACTTGATCAATGAAGGCAATATAGGATTGGTGAAAGCTGCTATGCGGTTTGATGAAACACGTGGATTCAAATTCATTTCTTATGCTGTGTGGTGGATACGACAAGCCATCATGCAGGCCGTAGCGGAGCAATCCAGGGTTGTTCGCATTCCCTTGAACCAGGTAGGCTCTTTGAATAAACTCAACAAGACGTTCTCCCTGCTGGAACAGAAATTTCAGCGAGATCCTTCGGATGAAGAAATAGCAGAGGTACTGGCGATCGCTCCGGAAGAAGTCAGGAATACAGCACAAATGGGAAGTCGCCAACTCTCTATCAACGCTCCCTTTGTGAATGGAGAAGAGAATGCTTTGCTGGATGTGTTGGAAGATGAATCTGAAGGAACACCGGATTCTTCACTCATCAGTAATTCATTGCGATATGATGTGCAGCGCTCACTCGCTACATTGACGCAGCGCGAATCCGATGTTATATCACTTTACTATGGACTTAATGACCGCACGGCCATGACATTAGAAGAGATAGGTGAGCGATTTAACCTGACACGAGAACGCGTGAGACAGATAAAAGAGAAAGGCATCCGAAGACTCCGGCAAACCTCAAAGAGCAAAGTACTGAAAGACTATCTCGGATAGTTTTTCTACTTCTCACTTCTTTACTCCTTACTTCGCAGCCCCATACTTGTGTTTAAAAAGTGTATTTCGTACATTTTTTATCTCAATCGTTTGCATTGATTGGGTTTTAATTCTAATTTTTCGATGCAAAACCACTGACACGGTGTACACTAAACCTGAAAACCTTCCCGGCGATCCGCTATGGCAAGCATTTAAGAATGGCGATAAGGCATCTTTTGCGCGTATCTATAAAGAGTATGCAAAGCTGTTGCTGAACTATGGTAACAAGGTAACGTCAGACAAAACGGTTATTGAAGATAGCATCCAGGATCTCTTTGTGGAGTTGTGGCAGAACAGGGCAACGATCAGTGAAACAACCTCAATCAAATTTTACCTGTTCCGGGCGCTGCGTTATAAGATATGCAGGAACATCCATCAAAATGAGTTTCTGAATTTTGAAGACATCGATAACACGTCTGAACATTTTGATCACGCTGCTTCTATAGAGAATTTCTTCATAGGTCTTGAAGTACAGGCTTTACAGGCGAATCATTTAAAGAGCAGCATCAGCCAATTGCCTAAGCGCCAGCAGGAAGCTATCAACCTGCGGTACTATCATAACTTTTCAAACGAAGAGGTTGCGCACATCATGGGTGTAAATTATCAATCGGCCTGCAAGTTTATTTATACCGCGTTGCGCACGCTTAAAGTGACTCTCCGCGTTTCTTTCTCATCTTTTTTAATTTTTCTGAATTTTTTTTCAATCTACATGGATTAAAAACCAAGTCTTTGTGCATTAGTATATGATAGCGTTAGCAATCTTATACCATGGACTATACCAAATTTAGTGTTGAAGACTTTGCCGCCAATGAAAGCTTTATTGACTGGGTAAATCAATCCGACCCGGAAGCAGTAAAGTATTGGGAACTATATATTGCCGGGCACCCGGAGATTGCTCCGGTTGTAGAGAAAGCACGTACGCTGGTAATTAACCTGAAGCGCACGGAAGATATACCCGAAGATGACACACAGATCCAATCGATCTGGGCAAAGATTGAAGCACGTGTAGAGCATAAACAAACGCGAGTCTCATCGAATCGTACCCGCATAGCGATACTCGCCTCTGTAATTATAGTCGTTAGTGCTGGTATCTGGTGGCAGTTACAAACAGGTGATTCATCACCGGCTGCGGATCTATATACCTATCAGAATAAGAAAGACAATTATGCTGAGCAGATAAACGAAACAGGCAAGCCGCTGCGCCTTCAGCTTGCTGATGGCAGTATTGTGACGTTGCAGGATAAAAGCCGGTTGAAGTATAAATCAGACTATACCAACGTTACGGTCCGTGAAGTATACTTGCTGGGAGATGCATTCTTTGAAGTAACCAAAGATCCGTACAGACCATTCATTGTACATACCAACGAGGTACTCACCAAAGTATTGGGAACGAGCTTTCGCATACAGGCACCGGAAGGAGCGAGGAACATTATTGTATCTGTAAAAACCGGCAAGGTGTCGGTATATACTGCCAGCGAAGATGCAGAAGCTGATGATACAAAAGAAGGCGTGATTTTGCTGCCAAACCAGCGGGTGAAGTATGAACGCGCGGAGCAGCTGTTCGACAAGGAGCTTGTTGAAATACCGGAAGTAGTAAACCCTGCGGTAAAGTCAACCGACTTTAATTTCGATAACACCCCTATACGCACAGTCTTCAAAGTACTCGAAGATGCCTACGGTGTCGAGATCTTATACAACGAAGAACTGATGGAGAAATGTTTTATCACAGCGCCACTTGGATCTGAGCCTTTATTTGAAAAGCTCAAGATCATTTGCCAGACGATCGGAGCGAACTATGAAGTAATCGATACCCGGATTATCATCAACAGCTCGGGTTGCTAAAAATGTGATGGTATATATAGAGACATTAACACCAGCGCCTATGAAGTAAGAATACAAACAGCGTATAAAAAGCGATCGGTGATGTTGGGACACCACCGATCTGATTTTGCAATCCCGACCTTGAGATGATTCGCACTCAGTAACAAGGCCCCGGATAGTTTAGTCCACTATTACATGGAACCAAAACCTAACAAATTTATGAAAAAACGTCAGACGCTTTGCAGTTTGATTTTATCGATTATGAGATTTACCGGAATTCAGATCCTCCTGCTAACTGTTATCTCAGGTGCTGTTACAGCCACACCTTCTGACATCTTCGGACAAACCGTTCTGGATGAAGTCATTTCCATCAATGCAGAAGAGAAGAAGATAAAGCATGTTTTATCAGAGATCGAAAAATCAGTCCCTATAAAATTTACCTATAACCCACAAACGATAGCGATCGACCAACGCATTTCTATTGACTATCGTCATCAAAAATTATCCGATGTACTCGCAGGTATTTTTGGTCCGCTCAACATCCAGTATCAGCTTTCCGGTGAGTATATCATTTTGCGGAAGCGGATTGTACCGGACACAACACAAACTGCGGATAGCAATTTATCTTCGGTTGCTGTAGTTGTAACCGGCACTGTAACCGATGAAAGCGGTGCACCGCTTCCCGGTGTTAACGTGGTTGTGAAAGGTACCACGCTCGGCACAACAACCAACGCAGAAGGTAAATATTCCATTTCGCTGGCAGAAGGCACCGAGACTTTGATCTTCAGCTTTATCGGATACAAAACCGTAGAGCTGTCGCCTGGTAACAATACGGTGTTCAATGTTACACTCGAATCTGATGTAACGTCATTGGGCGAAGTGGTTGTGATTGGTTATGGAACGCAGAATAAAGCTGAGATAACAAGTTCGGTTGCGTCCATTAAATCAGAAAACTTTAACAAAGGAAATGTAACCGATGCGGGGCAACTCATTCAGGGTAAAGTGGCGGGGCTTACCATCTCCGTACCCAGCGGTGATCCTACGAGCAGCTCGCAAATATTGCTGCGCGGTAATACAACACTACTGGGCGCCAACGTGAGTCCGCTTATCCTGGTGGATGGTGTGCCCGGTGATCTTCGTACGGTAGCTCCGGAAGACATTGAGTCTATCGATGTATTGAAAGACGGATCTGCCGCTGCTATATATGGAACGCGTGGTACCAACGGTGTTATACTCATCACCACCAAACGTGCCAACGGTGTAGATGTAGCACGCGTTGATTACTCTGCGAGCTTCAGTACACAAAGTATATATAGGAAGCTCGATATGCTTACGGCTGAAGACTATAGACGCCAGATAGCGGATGGAACGCGCACCGCTTCAGCCGACCTGGGTGCCACAACGGATTGGCTGGACGAAATCATGCAGAGACCTTTTAACCAGATACACAACCTTACGTTTCGGGGTGGCAACAGTAAAACAAATTACCTGGCATCCTTCAACTACAGAGGTCTCGAAGGTATATTTCTAAAGTCAGACAACAAGACTTTTACAGGTCGCCTCGATGTAAACCACAGCATGTTTGATGACAAAGTAAATTTCAATTTTGGTTTTCTGAGTCAGGACAATCGCTATAATACATCCGGTGATGGATCAAGTTTTAACGGGTATACGTATCGTCAGGCACTGATCCGTAACCCGACAGCACCTGTAAAAGATGCGGAAGGAAACTGGCAGGAATATCCCGGTGAATTCAACTATGATAACCCGCTGTCGCGCCTGCAGGAATCTGATGGCATGAACCGCTCGCAGAACACACGTATCAATACACGCATAAGCTATAAACCTTTTGAAGGACTTACGCTGGCATCGTTGTTCTCTATTAACCGCTTTAACCAGACACGAGGCTATGCGGAAACCAAGAAACATATATCAACCGTTCGTTCAGGACTCAACGGGTATGTGTCGAACGGAACGCGTGAGACAGAAGACAAGTTGATGGAACTCACAGCACAGTATAGCAAGACGATCGGATCACATACCTTCTCAGTACTGGGTGGATACGGTTATCAGGATAATTACTATCGTGATTACTATATGCAGAACTGGGATTTTCCTACCGATATATTCTCGTATCATAACATCGACCTCGGTAATGCACTCGCAGAAGGAGAAGCCGTGATGCAAGGTTTTACTTCGAAGACAAACCTTATCAGCTTCTTCGGTCGCTTAACGTATAACTTCCGGGACAAATATCTTTTGATGGCAAGCTTGCGTCACGAAGCGGCCAGCCAGCTATATAAAACAAAAGATCCGTGGGGTACATTTCCCGCAGTATCCATAGGATGGCGCATCACCAATGAATCGTTTATGGACAACGTAACCGTGATCAACGATCTGAAACTTCGTGCAGGTTACGGTGTTACCGGCACACCCAATAGCAACGGCTTTGGTTCGGTGGCGTTGATGGGCTATGCTGATCCATTCTACTATAATGAACAGTGGGTACGTACGCTTGTGCCTTCACAGAATGAAAACCCATACCTGAAGTGGGAAGAGAAACATGAGACAAACGTTGGGCTTGATTTCGGATTGTTCAACAGTCGTGTAAGCGGAAGTATAGATTACTATAAGCGTGAGATTCGCGATTTGCTTTACGACTTCGCAGTGCCTCAACCACCAAACCTCTACGGTACTACACGCGCGAATGTAGGCGTGATGGAGAACAAAGGACTCGAAGTATTGCTGAACATTACACCGGTGCAGAAAGGAGATTTCGAATGGAACACGAGCTTTAACTTCTCTACAAATTCCAACAAGCTCGTAAGACTGTCCAATGACTTGTATCAAACCACCAACGACTATTTCACAGCCGGTGGCACGGGTGAACCCATCCAGACACATACGCACCTGGTGAAAGTAGGGGAGAAGATCGGAAACTTCCATGGCTTTAAAGCGGTGGATATTGACGAGAGCGGCTTGTGGATTTACGAGAATGCCAATGGTGAACAGGAAACGTCAGCGACCTTTTCAAAGTCGTTCGAGAATAAAAAAGTATTGGGTAACGGACTTCCGAAATACTACGCGGGCTGGAACAACAATGTGCGCTATAAGAACTTCGACCTGAGCATTACCATGCGCGGAGCTTTTGATTACCAGATACTGAACTTTGAAAGAATGTACCTGGAGAATCCGACTATTACCAACTATAACCGTCTGAAGTCATCGGAGGAAAAAGTATTTGGTAAAACGAAACTCAATGCACCGCTGGAGTTTAACAGCTACTACATTGAAGATGGTGACTTCTGGAAAATCGATAACATAACGATTGGTTACAACGTACCGAACTTGTCGAACTCTAAGTATATACGCTCGGCACGCATCTATATCTCAACGCTGAACACAGCTATCCTGACGAGCTACAAAGGTATAGATCCGGAAGTGAACCGACTCGGCCTTGACCCCGGCAATGACGGGCGTGACAAGTATCCGACTGCACGAACCTATACCATTGGATTTAATGTGAGCTTCTGAGTTAAAAATGTATTGAACCATGAAAGAAATCTTTAAATATATACGCCTGGGCAAATGTGCGGCTTTAGCCTTTGTACTTTCACTGGCTGCCTGTACCGAACTTGAACATGAAAACTATAGCACCATCGTATCGTCCGAGTTTGATCCGACCGAATCAGATATAGCGGCTATCGTAAGTGCAGGATATGTAGCGTGGAGACAAACCATGCTGGAGTGGAACGGTGTATGGCGCACACAGGAAGTGAGTGGTGATGAGGTGGTAATTCCGGCACGCCCCAATGGGTGGGTGGATGGCGGTATATACCGCAGGATTCATGAACACAAGTGGACTGCCAACGATGATAACGTACTGCAGGGATGGTCGCGCACCTATGCCGGTATTACCGTTTGTAACAAGATCATATACCAGATCGAAACAAACTATATTCCGCTGACAGACGAGAAGAAGGCTGAGACGCTGGCCGAACTTCGCGCGCTTCGGGCTTCATACTATTACCTGTTGCTGGATATATATGGCAACGTTCCGATCGTTACCGACTTCGATGTCCCGGAAGGTTTTCTTCCCGAGCAAAGCTCACGGCAGGAGGTATATAACTTTGTGGTGACTGAGCTTACCGAAAGTATACCCGACCTCAGCACGGCTCACGACATGACGATGTATGGCCGTTTCAACCGGTGGGCTGCGTATACGCTGCTGGCAAAAGTATATTTGAACTCGGAGGTTTATACCGGAACACCGCAATGGGCCAAGTGTATAGAAGCATGTGATTCGGTAATAACGCGCCCGAAGAATAAATATATACTGGAAACAACCCAGAAGAATGTGTTTATCACCGAGAACCAGAATTCACCGGAGATCATTTTTGGTTTGGCGATTGATGATAATTATACCAAGAACTGGAACACGTTTGATATTCACATGCAAACGCTGCAGCCTTCCATGCAGGCTACCTATAATTTGCAACAGAGTCCGTGGGGCGGCATGTGTGCTATACCACAATTCATCGATACATTTGATCCCGAGGATTCACGCCTCACTGAGAACTATATCTACGGACAGCAATACTCCGCAGCAGGCGAGGCGTTGGAATGCACTATGGGTGACCTGGCAGGTGAACCACTTGCATTCGTGAATGAATTACCCGGCGTTGATAAGTCGGAAGAAATACATGGCTATCGTTTTGGAAAGTTTGAGATTGCGAAAGGGTCAACCAATATTTTGAACAACGACTTTCCTGTATTTCGCTATGCTGATATATTGATGATGAAAGCGGAGGGTCTGTTGCGCACCGGTAAAGCAGACGAAGCGGCAGAATTGGTGACACAGGTAAGACAGCGCGCATTTAAGTCCAATCCTGATAAAGCTATAGTAACCGGTGCCCAGTTGCAGGAGGGAAGCGCATACGATTATGGTCTGCGAAATCACTTGCAATCAACTACCGAAGGTGGTGATGATATAGTATACGGACGTTTCCTCGATGAACTCGCGTGGGAATTTAACCAGGAGGGACGGAGACGCCAGGATATGATTCGCTTCGGTGTATTCCATACCAAATCATGGTTGTCTCACAGCGTATCCAACATCAATATGGCACTATATCCTATACCGGAAACAGAACGCAACAAGAATCCCAAGCTCGAACAGAACCAGGGATATTGATCGATCCGGGTCGGAAATTTTTAATATGCTGTGCACAGTTGAAATGGCTGTGCACAGCATATTCTTTTATACGGGAAATGGTTAAGAGGCATTGACGCCCTGCGGCACATAGAGTTAAGTCATGCAAACGCTGATGTGGTATGAAATGAAGTTCCTGAATTCACTTATTTAATAGCGACTGCGTTGCTTAACTATGCTTAATGTCAACTATATAATTTGGGTCGAAGCATTTTTAGATGCAAGTGCTTGAGTCACTTGATGATAGTTATTACGTAAAACATATTCTGCTTTTTGTGGATAACTAATTCAATTGATACTGAACACGTTCACCTTTTTGAAGAAAAGCAACTATTATCTGCAATGATTTTCTTCGATACTTGAGTGCCAGAAGAAAATACATCATGCAACAGATCGATTCGGGAAAAGATGTCGTGCCTTTGTCAGTGGATAGAGTGATTGACCTCATTCGAATCGTACGAAATGATCTTGTTAAAGACTTATTACAGGACGAATACCTGGCGGCTATATATGAAAATAAATATGGCAAGCCGCTGTCGAACATAAAACGTGAATTCATCAAGCGTGATTTGAAGGAGATGTTAATTTCTCCGGTAGATCTCGTTCACTACGCAGGTCTGATCACGCATGTACGGAATACCGGTACATTTTCATTGGTAGAAAAGAATTCCGATTTTTTCTACCGGGATGTTGATCGTGTCTTTGTAAAGTATTTGATATAGTCTGGTGCGAGGTAAAATTACTAATACGCGATTGGCGTATATGTACGTGTGTTAACATCACGTCAATCGCTATATATACCTTGTTATTGAACGTGTTTTCTTCGCTCGATTTCCAGTTCGGTGGGTTTTTCCAATGCAAATGAACCAAGTTCTATTTCACCTTTTGGAATATAGGTCGCCATGATCACTCCGGATTTTGAAACCTTATGATCAGTAAGTTGAAGACCTGATCCCATGCTTCCAGGCTCAAACAATCGCTTACCTTGTCCAAGTACAACCGGGAATATCCATACATGAAATTCATCCACCAGGTTGTGCCGCTGCAACGTCTGCAGCAAGTCGCTGCTACCATGCACTTGGATCTCGATGCCGTCCTGTTTTTTTAATTCACGAAGTTGCTGTACTATATCGTTGTTCAGGAACACCGTGTTTTGCCATAACGATGACGTGAGCGTATTGGTGGCTACATATTTCGTAGCTTTATTAAACTTGTCTGCTGTGGGATCATCTTTCACGAAAGGCCAATGCGCGGCAAAGATCTCATAAGTCTTTCGGCCCAGCAAAAGATCAAAAGAAGGTTTGGTGAATTCCCCCATTACCTGTTCCATGGCTTCGTCCCAATAGGACACTGACCATCCACCGTATTTAAAATTGTTAGCGCGGTCTTCTTCCGGGCCACCGGGTCCTTGCATAACTCCATCCAGTGTCGCAAACGTGTTGCATACGATTTTTCTCATAGTCGTTTTTTGTTTGTGTTAAGTATAAACTTCTATGCCAAACCTGGAATGCACAGCGATGTTGGAAAAGAACAAATCCGACACACTCAATTTTCCACATGAGCTTATCTCTCACTTGGGACAGTGACCTTAACCGTAGGATGATTCGTATTTCAGGTATATATCGTCTGCACAGTGTGAATGAACATGTATATATTACCCTGATTGATGAAACGTGTTTCTGTTTTGTTTATGGTTAGTAAGGCCTTCCAAACGGTCTTGTTCGTTTTTTGTTGATGTAATCTTTCTCAACAAGCCATACGTTCATCATATTGTAAGATCCCTTCACCAGTATTTTGCAATAGTCGGTTTTGTCAGGTAACTGGAAGGTGAAGCGGCCATTTTTGGTTTGTGTTGTTCCTATCTGTAGATATTTGTCATTGCCGCCTGTCTCGAAATTATTGGTGGTCGTTATCCATACTTCCACCTTTCCATCGGCATCAACCGGTGTCCAGGTGAGTGTGGCATTTTTTCCGTTACGTGTAGCCGCCAGGTTGGCTATCGACAATTTACCAATGAATGGAGCACCATCCATTTCCTCCTGAACTGCAGATGGAACCACAACATTCATAAAGCGCAGAATGGACGGAGCTATATCGACCACGGCTGGTTGCGAAAAATGTTTATTGAGTGGCTTTATATTCGTAACGACCCATGCATTTCGCTCGCGCGCTGATTGCCCGCCATGATTCTTGCCGGTTTGGGCATCTCTTCCGTGGTCTGTTGTTATTACAATCATCCACTCTTCACCATAAGTCTTCATACGCTGCTGCAACGCATTCCATATTCGTCCTACCTGGGCATCGGCTTTCCTGACGGCATCGGTAAACTCCGGACTGTCTCCATACATGTGTCCCATATCATCGGTAAACTCCAGGTATACCCACGACAGGTCCGGACCTTTATCCAATATATACCTGCCGGCTTCAGTGGAAATTTGCTCATCAATATCAAACATAAACTTCCGGTCCTTTGTATGCGGAAAGCGAACCGTGTCCAATTCAAGTCCATCGTAGGTATAGTCTATATCAATTCCTCCGGCCTCGGCCAGGTTTTCCCCGATAAGCTTGGTGCGGTTATCAGTCCAGGAAGAAAATATAGCGGTGGACAATGCAGGATTTGTTGTTTCGGCTATACGAAATATATTCCAATAGTGATAGTTGGGAGCCTTGATGTCATTGTCCCAAACGTTATGTTTATTAGACCATGTTCCGGTAAGTACATGATTATACCCGACAGCCGATATCGTTGGCGATTGATTGTAGCCATCCTTTGTTCCCCCCTGGTAAGCGTGTGTATAGCCGCCTTGCGCAGCAATCATATCCAGTACCGGAGTCTCTACTTTCTCAATTACATCCGCGGGGATTCCATCCAGAATAATAAATACAGCTTTCTTTTGTTGCGCAGACGCTGCAAACGTAAATATCAAACACCAGCAGAATGTTACTACAAATTTTATCATAGAGGTTGTGTTGCCTTCGAAATATATATAATCTGATTTAAATCCCGTTGTGACGCATATTGATTTCGAAGATTCAGGATGGTGTATTTCATATACTGTTAATACAGAGTGCCAGGTTCATTTGTTAAATTTGGTAACGCACGAACACGGTGAGGAGAAATCAAACGGCAATACCTATGAGGATCGAAACCATACAGCAAATGATTGATGCCGCGGTAGACCACGAACAGCAAACCGATCACGTTGTAGCGCTTCTGATAAAAGTTACAGCGATGACGAAAAACCGGATCGATGTTGATGTAGCCCGCGTCTTGCGAGACTACTGTATAACGTATGTAAACCTGGTGCCCGGATTTTTTGAGACAGGACTGAAGCGCGCAAGCGAAATGGGCATTGAACGTGAAATGAATTTTATGTTAAATGAATTGGAGTCCTATTGGTTTTTGCAAAAAGATATGATTCCGGATAAATATGGCTTGGTTGGAATCATGGATGATGCCTATGCATCCAACTATTTTTTACAATCACTGTCTGACTTTTGCATGCGTCAAAACAATCGCCCCTTGATCGATCGTGACCTGGCGCTTGCCAACACGTTTGCCCGCAATATTATAGGAGAACGAATAGCCGAGCGATTGGAGAAACGCGTAGAGGCTTCGATCAGGTTTCATCTTACGGATACAAGCATCAGCCAGGTTCTAAAGACAATCTTCTCGAGTGCGTTTACGTTTGAAAATCCGCTGGCCCTGGCTTCGCTACAAAAAGCCATTCAATTTCAACATCAGTTACACCTCGGATCAGCCGGCATCATATAAGATTTGTACCGGGTGGATATATAGTTTGCTGAATATATAACATACAACCCGGTTGTTAAGTCGACCTTTCCCGGCAATCATCCGCCAGCATTTTGGTACGTTGGTATAGAGTAGGAGAGAGCCTTTTATAAACTATATAAGAAACAGGAGACGTTTTCATAATTGATGTTAACCTCGCTGCCTGTCTGATAGATAATGTGTATCGTTATCAATATCAGATATATACATTTTCTTTAGCATTTGTTTGTTATCGGATCGTCCCGATAATCTGTCTTAATTCATACTGTTTTTCGAGCCAGCGATTAAAGTTGTTCAAACTTCTTCTTGCTACTTCTTGTTGCGGGTGTATATTTGTGTATAATTAGTCTAAATAAGAATAACCCCTTTATCCAAGCATGAAATCTAGCTTTACTCTGCTCTTATTGTCGTTTTTTGCCCTTTTTACGCAGGCTCAAACTCCGAACGGTACCATACGCGGCACTATTTTGACCACCGATGAACAGCCCGCGACCGCTGTAAATGTCGTTGTTAAAGGCACAAACCTGGGGACCCGTGCGGACGAGTCGGGGCAATTCACTATTAAAAATGTACCTGTAGGAGCACAAGTATTAGTAGTTTCCATGGTTGGTCATCGGCCCGAAGAGAAGACTATAGATGTACAGGCAGGTGATAACGTGATCGGAAATATAGTATTGGCAGAAACATCCGAGCAACTTCAGGAGGTTGTAGTCATAGGTGAAGCAGTGAACAAGTTTGCACAGAAAGAAACAGACTATGTATCCAGAATGCCATTGAAGAACCTGGAGAATCCCCAGGTATATACTGTTGTTGATAAAGACTTGATGAAGGAACAGATTGTACTTGAACGTACAGATATATACCTGAACGTGCCGGGAGCTGTACCTAATTTTCTTGCAGGGGGGTCGCAGGGAATGAGTCTGCGAGGTTTTGCTACTACAGTAGGGATGCGCAACGGTATGGTTACTAGCGCTATTGTACCGCTGAACCCGATTATACTCGAACGCCTCGAAGTTGTGAAAGGCCCGGCAGGAACTTTATTCGGCGGAAATCGCAGTGCAACCTTTGGCGGTATATATAACTATATAACAAAGAAACCGTACGACCACTTCGGTGGTGAAGTAAGCTATACCACGGGCAGCTTCGATTTATCGAGAATTACAGCTGATGTGAATACACCGTTGAATAAAGACAAGACAGCATTGCTTCGGTTAAATACAGGCTGGCAATCAGAAGGATCGTTCCAGGACCAGGGATATTCCAAGAATTATACTTTTGCTCCCAGTTTTTCATACCAGGTAAATCCGCGACTTAAGTTTATTGTTGATGCAGACCTCACGCGCAGCACATTTACCATCAGCACATTTTCGATAGCGTCTATGCAGCGAGTATCTGCCCGCAGCTTTAAAGATCTGCCGCTGGATTATAAGCACTCCTATATTAACAACAGTCTTGACATAACCAACGGTATAAACAACGTTCAGGCACGCATCGAGTATAAAATATCAGATCAGTGGACCTCGCAGACAAACTATCTTTACTCAGAAGGATTTTATAAAAACTTCCTGTGGACAACGTTGAATATGTTAACCGATTCAACCATGTCTCGCACCGTCAGAAATCAGAAGCCGGAGACTTTTGGAAATATACAGTTCCAGCAAAATTTCATAGGTGATTTCTTCATTGGTTCGTTCCGTAACCGCATGCTTATCGGATTGGATTACAACAACAATTACAACAAGCTGAACCGTGTAACATTAACGTACGACACGGTAAATCTAAATCAGCCGGTAAAAGTGATGAGTGCAGATAAAGTCGATGACCTGTCATACCAGAGAGGATTTACGGCAAGCACTACCAAAACCGAAAGCTATGGACTATATGCTTCGGATGTATTTAACGTCACGCGCAAACTGTTGGTGATGTTAAGTCTCCGCATGGATCGATTTACTACAGATGGTTCCTATACCGTAGCAACGGGTCTTTATACCGGTGGATATAGTCAAACTTCGTGGTCGCCTAAACTTGGTTTTGTATACCAGCCGGTCGAAGGTAAAGTAACCGTGTTTGGTAATTATACCAATGGCTTCATTAACCTCGCACCGGTGTTGCAACCCGACAATACTTTGCTCAAGCTGAAGCCGCAATATGGCAATCAGTGGGAGACCGGTGTTAAACTGGATATACTAAAGAACAGGTTGAATGCTACAGTTAGTTATTACGATATCACTGTAACAAACTCAACGCGTACCGAATTAGTGGAAGGTAAAACATTTATGTTCCAGGATGGCTCACAAAAAAGTAAAGGAGCAGAAGTAGAACTTATCACGAGTCCTGTTACCGGATTGAACATTGTTGCCGGCTATGCCTATAATGAGAATGAATATTCAAAAGCATCTCCTGCACTCGAAGGTAAATCGCTTGCGGCCAGCCCGAAACAGGTTGCCAACATCTGGGCAAGTTACCGCATAACACAAGGACAAGTTAAAGGACTTGGATTTGGTGTTGGTGGAAATTATGTAAGCGACTCCTGGTTCGAGGCCACCAACACATTTGCTATACCATCCTATACATTGATAAACGCAACTATATTTTATAGCCAGCCACGCTATACCTTCGCACTAAAAGGCAACAACCTGCTCAACGAAAAATACTGGAACTCCAACGGAACACTCCAAAAACCAATCAACCTCATAGCAAACGTTACATTCAGATTTTAAAAAATGATAGTATATAAAGAAGGCCTCTTGAAAAACTCAAGAGGCCTTTTTATTTTCTGGAAGTATATATCCTTAAAATAGGGAATCAATAGTCCATTTGGTATTGATATTAAGCTTCCCCATGCCACCGGTGAAGTTCCCCCGGTGATGTATATCATACGCATTGTGCTGGAAATATTTACGTTGACGCTGGTGTTGTTTACGTTGTATAATACCAGTAAAGTATTTCGCTGGTTTTCGTTTGTATGGGCGAGTATACTGGGAGTATTGAACGCCTTTCATCTCGGTGAAACACTCATGGGCAATGCAGAAGACTTGTCTCAAGTTGTACTGCTTACATTTGTCTTAGCCACCAATGTGTTGCTCGTGATCGAAACCAGGAAACAAACCCGCTTAAATTCAACGGACAATGCTGTTTGAGTATTGAATGATATTGTTAACTTGAAGAAAACTCTCATCTGTACATCATGCTTATGAAAACATTATCGATACTGTGTACGCTGTTCATGCTTGCCATAGTTGTTGTAAAAGCACAGCCACCGAAAGGACCTGTCACGCCGGGAACAACGTTCGGAAGTTCAATCTCGGCAGACGGAGCGATGCCGGTAGCCGATCTCTCCAACGTATTGCAGGATGATCAGCCGCATACCGTAAAAGTAAAAGGCACGGTGACAGATGTGTGTCCCAAGAAAGGTTGCTGGATATCGCTGGAGATGCCCGGTAACAGCAAGGTTTTTGTTAAGATGAAAGACTATGGTTTTTTCGTTCCGGTTGAACTCATCGGTAAAACCGTGGTGATTGATGCTGAAGCAAAAGTTATTAAGACTTCGGTAGATGAATTAAAACACTATGCTGAAGACGCTAAGAAAAGCAAGGAGGAAATAGATGCCATAAAAGAATCGAAGGAAGAAATACGGTTAACAGCGAACGGCATTCTGGTTTTGAAATAGTCAAGTATATATAGTTCCGTTTGCAGGGCTGGTTG
Source organism: Ohtaekwangia kribbensis (assembly GCF_042676245.1). Lineage (NCBI taxonomy): Bacteria > Pseudomonadati > Bacteroidota > Cytophagia > Cytophagales > Fulvivirgaceae > Ohtaekwangia > Ohtaekwangia kribbensis. Next base: position 73,393 of record NZ_JBHTKA010000013.1, on the reverse strand, counting down.
GTGCGGGTGTAAGTACAACAAAGGGGATTCCAGTAATGCTTGATTTGCCGGTTAATATTATTTCATTATTTCTTAATGTGATCAGAAAATCTTCATTTAATATTTTAGGTTTCACGCGCAGGTAAAAGCTGTCTTCGTCTTTGTAGATGTGATACGTACCTGCGTATTCGGGTACAGAGGTAATTCTCAGGTTGGTTTCCAGAAAGATATACCGCACCGCATTGGGCCGGGCATCAAATTTCCTGTTTGTAAACAGCGCCCTGATTTTTTCGATCGTCATACGTAATTGTCGCTTTTGTTCCATTAGCCCCCGTCATTAACAGTTGCCAGGCGATAATGTTTATAGAATAATCAATATCTTTCGGGTTGTTTAGAGGCGCAGTGGTCGTTACAGCGCGTAACGACATGAATAAAAGTATATGTACACCCGGTTTTTATTACCCTTATATGATCAAGTATGTTGTAGCGAAGCCTTCTGAATTGTCTTCGTCTCAAATAGAAGTTATCATACGTCTCTGGCAAATTGAAGAATGGCAACTGTTGACGAAGAAAGAATTTGAAGAGCTATTTTATAACAACGAGTTTCATCTGTTGACAGATGACGATGGCAACATACTGTCGGTATCGCGCATCAATTACAATTTTCAGATCTCTGTGTCAGACTCTGTTCACACCATTGCAGAGTTGGTAGGATTTGTTTCTCAAAATCCACGTCAAGGTCATGGCTCACTTCTTTTTCGAAGCATTGTTAACAACTTAACCGAAAGAGGAATTGAAGCGATTGGTTTTTGTGAACCCGTGAGCAGAGTGTTCTATGAAAAATGTGGCGTGGAAATATTTTACGCACATTCCAGGTTTATCAAAGAAAAAATAAATGGCGAGTGGGTCAATAATTCAGACGAGGATATTCTTAATTTGAGTTTGTTAGAACGCACGCGCGCTATCATTACAGGCTTAACAGCATCTGCACCGGCTTACCTGATCTCGGGATAGAGATATATACCTTTTTTATACTTTTTTGCAGCAAACAATATACTGAAAGAACCTGTCGTTCTTGTTTGCGATCATTTGTATACTTGCACAAACGTGCGGCTGCAACGAGCCTGCTGATTTTTGTATTCCGTGTCGATGTTATTTCATGAAAGTATATATGAAGCAGAACTTTATTTTACTCCCGGTCAAGACTACACATGCGCTTAAATCGGAAGACAAATCATTGAATCCGGAGGTAAAGAATTTTTTCTACAAGCTTTCATCGCCGGCTAAAACAAAACGGCTGCATCTTCATGATGACGATAAACCGTTACCTATAAAAGTTCTCGACTCGGTAAGCGAAAGCGGAGCTAAACTTGTAGAACTTCCGCTCGACTCCCTGGCAAACTTTCAGTTTTCATTTCCCGGTATACGCCTGGTGCCCGAAGTGTTTTACAAAAAGGCGATCATGCCATCTCTTCCTTTAACACGTCTTTTCTCTGCAGCTGCATCCAAGCGGAAATCAACAACCGTAACCGTTACGAATGATCAGGGTGAACCCATCGCAGACGCAAGTATATATGCGTATGTGGATTATGAAAAAGAGACCGGTATAGATGGCAAGACAGACGAGAGAGGTAAACTCCAGATCAGACTCTCCAAGACAGTAAAGCGTTTGGAAGTTCTGCTGGTTTACCCACCACACTCGTACTGGCCGTTATGTTTGAAGAACGTATCGCTGGAGGATGCGATCACCATAAAGGTTCGTGCTATTGATGTAACGTACGAAGATGTACTCCGGCATTTTTATAAAACACCAACGCTACCTCACATTCGTAAAACGATTAAGATCGGTATAGTTGATACAGGAATAGGACCACACACATCACTCGATGTTGAAGGAGGCGCCTGCACAGTAGCAGGGGAGGGAAAAAATGATTACGCAGATTGTGATAATCATGGAACGCATGTGGCCGGTATCATTGGATCGAAGCAAGATCCGGTTGGCGTAGCTGCGGGCGTGCAGCTATATTCGTATCGTGTATTTCCGAAAGATGGTGGCGATGCATCGAGTTTCTCCATTATAAAAGCCATTAGTAAAGCTGTTGAAGATGGATGTCAGTTGATCAATTTGAGTATTGCACTCGATGAATCGGATGAAGCCACCAATGCACAGATTGCAGAAGCCTACTCGAAAGGTGTAATCTGTTTTGCAGCAGCAGGTAATGATGGTCGTCAGGCCGTATCATACCCGGCCGCATATAGTCTTGCTATAGCCGTAAGCGCGATGGGAAGGAGAGGTACGTTTCCGGCCGGCACCGAGCCGTTCATTGATGTGAAATCTCCCTATGGAAAAGATCCGAAGAATTTTATCGCAGGCTTTTCAAATATAGGTCACGAAATAAAGATCACGGCACCGGGTGTAGGCATCATGAGTTGTTATCCTGGCAATAAATTTCAAGTACTTAGCGGTACATCCATGGCGTGTCCTGCAGCTGTCGGTATAGCGGCCAGGTTGCTTGCCGAAGAGGGAAGGATCATAAAGCGTACAGCAAGTGCACAACGTGCGGATGAGATGATCAGGTTTCTGCACAGTAAACTTCGACAGCTTGGGTTTGGTGCCCGTTATGAAGGACAGGGAATGTTTTTCGTTTAACATATTTTACATTATTCGTATCTTTACACCATGGCCAATCGCAGGTGGATATTGAAGTTTATAGGGAGTGCCACTTCCATTTCAAAAGCAAAAGTAAATGCACTGCTGAAAGGTAACTCTATTCATGTTATTGACATGAGCCTCTTTCCGAAGTTACTGCTCGTGGAAGGCTCGAAACAAAAGATGAATGCACTCACCAGCCACTCCGATGGGTGGACCTATTCTCCGGATAAATCCTATAAGGTCCCGGGCACGCGCAAGAAATTACAGCCGTGATAATCGTTCAGGGTGAGTATACATCTGCATACCCAACGAATCATTTTAATACAATTTTAATTCCGTCTTAAGGTCATTTAAATGTTATTGTAGTAGCCTTGTAACTCGGTTAGTTAGTTTACAGGTAAAACAGAAAAGGCTCGCATTTCATACGGTGAGCCTTTTTCATTTTATAAAATAAGGCTGTCGCTGTGCGGGTAGTCAATTTTCACGCAGCAAAGAAAATGTATGTTCATCCGAGCCTGCATTGGTTCCGGTGGTTGAAAGCCCGTAGGCTAAGATTACCGTAAGACTTCTTTTTCTGCTGCCACGTGCTAACTTGCGTGTGTATCCGGTCAACGCAGGCCCGGCATTGTAGTTATACTATTATCGTATGAAAACCTTTCTTCTTTCGTGGGTTGTGATTGTTCTTACTTCTATAGGACAACAGGATACTTTGAACGTCACTTCCATCAAGCGAACCTATGCCGGAAATGATGAATGGTCTATTTATACCAGTAAAGGAATGCTCACATTGAAACGTACATTTACGAATGGCAGCGAATGGAGTATTACAGGGCTGGGAGCAACGCGCTATACCATCAAGCAGGTTTTTATGGATGATGCGAGTGCGTGGCGCATCAGCAACGGCAGAAGCGATATATCTTTTGAAGTGTCGTATCCGAAGAACTACAACGAGTGGCGTACCGGGGAAGATACGAAACTAATATATCTGAAAACTCTTTTTACAAACGACTTTTCAGAATGGCGGGCAGATGGTAATGAGGGTGAGATGATCATCAAGCGTATGTTCAACGATGGTTCCGAGTGGATTGTAAACGATCACCTGTCCAATGAATCCGATATAGCGAAACTTTCGGTGATCTTCATTCCGGTGATTGTCTCGTTGCAATAGTATACATGTGCTGAGTGTAGTATATATATAGCAACCTGGCAGTTGAAAGTATTTGGAATAAAAATTGGAATTCTCCTGGCAGTGTGTAACATGCCAATCAGATTTTCTTATTGCTCCAGAATTCGCACAACCTTTACGAAGCGTTTTTTATAGTGCTCGGTCAGTGTTGTTTCAGTTACGCTATAAGTTTTTCCGGAGCTGGCGTGAATAAACGTGATGTTGTCACCGCCTTGTGTAATGATACCAACGTGTCCCACTCTTCGAACTTTACTGTTGGCCCCGGTAAAAAGAATTACATCACCGGGCTGTGCTGAAGGTAATTCTATGGCGTTGCCCACCCTTGTGAAATCAATCGAACTGCGCGGTACGGATATTTGAAAATGTTTGAATACATACATCACAAAGCCGGAGCAGTCAAAGCCTTTTTTCGGATCGGCTGATGCATACTTATAACGGATTCCTTTCAGTGTTTTGGCAAAATCAATAAGCTCTGTGCGGATCATGCCGGGACTATTTTTAATACTGGCCGAGTCCACAGCCACTTTGCCGGTATCCAACAACGTGATTGTCACCGATGTAGCAGCGTTAAAATTCATGCTGTTAGGCACCCCGTTGTGAGCAAGAAGGGCCGAAAAAAAGAAAAGCACACCATTGATCATCTGGCAATATAGCACGAATCGCAGCAATATCATCTGCAGATATAGATCAAATGCCGGCTGGTTCTATCAAATGTAGGTTTTGAGGTTGAATTCTGTAAGTAGCGCGTTCAGCTACATATATGAGAAATGAACTGCAATTCTCGCTGTGGAAAAACTGGTATTATTATTAGATCCCGAAATACCGTATGCTGAATGGGAATATAGATATTCATAAAGAAAGCCTCTTTCATCAAGAGGCTTTCTTAAACAAATATGTTAGGCAGAGTAAGTTTTGTTACTGATCAATAGCACAACGTATAGTGGGTATCAAGCTGGTATATCTATAGCGTTATAAGTAACCACCATTACTCGTATCGCAATGCTTTTACAGGATTTGCGCGTGCTGATCGAATGGTGTGATAGCTGATTGTACCCAATGCTATTATAAATGCAATGACACCACCACCTATAAATAATAACGGGTTGATCGGAACGCGATACGCAAAATTATTCAACCAGGAGTGAAGCAGGTAATACGTTACCGGACTCACCAGTATAAATGAAAGGATGAGCAGCATCGTAAAATTCCGCGAAAGCAAAACAAGAATTTGCATCTCCGATGCGCCTAGTGATTTACGTATACCGATTTCTTTTGTCTTTTTCTCTGTAGTGATAGCTGTCAGTCCAAAGAGTCCTACACAGGCAATGATAATTGCGAGCCCGGCCATAATAGATACTACCGTGGCCATCTGCTTGTCAGACCGGTATAGCACTTCAAAGTGTTCATCGAGAAACGAGTAATCAAACGGATAACCCGGCACATGTTTCTCCCACAGTTGTTTTACCTGTGCTATACCTTCTTCCGTTCTTCCGGCTTCAATCTTTACTGTAAGCTCATCATAACCCCAGTCCGGGTGTACCACCATACTCAGTGTATTTACTTTATAGTGCAGTGAGTTGAAATTAAAATCTTTGACTACACCGATAATCGTACCCAGCGAATCTTTATCATACCAGCCATGGCCTGCCGGTGTACCAACCGTTTCTTTCAGAGCAAGTTCCTTCTCAAACGTTTCATTGATGATAAAAGCTTTGCCGTTATCCGTAGCAAAATCTTTTGAGAAACTTCTGCCGGCCTTCAGTTCAATGCCATATACTTTCAGAAAATCGTAATCAACATTTATATTCGAAGGCGTGATCTCGCGTATAGCCGTATCAGCCTTCACTTTAAAACCCCATTGATGCAGGTTGTTACCAAGACGTTGTCCACTGGCCGTTACACCTTTGATAGCCGATTGCTGCAGTAATTCCTGCTTCATTGTTTCAAACTGCTTATTAGCTTCCTGGTTCATATCTACCAGTAGTATCTGATCTTTACTAAAACCTATATCAGCATTGGTCATGAACGAAAGTTGCTGCAATACAATGAGCGTACTTACAATCATAGCCAGTGCAAGACCAAACTGTATCACCACAAGACCGCTGCGGAATACAGATCGCCCCTCTGTCTTGCCTTTGCTCTTTATAGCTTTTGCTACATTAAAGGCTGTCATGTAGAAAGCAGGATATATACCGGTTAATATACCCAGTATAGTTGTGGCGATAATAACAGCCACCACGTGTTTGCCTTGCTGCAGAAAGGAAATAAAATCAAGTTGTCGCCCGATAACATCGTTGAGTAGCGGAATGCTGAGCAGTGCCAGGACACAAGACAACACCAGTGCCAGCATGGCCAGCATTATCGATTCAAAAATGAATTGTCCAAACAACTGGAGTTTGCGCGCACCTACGGATTGCCGCACACCAATTTCTTTCCACCGATGCGATGCACGGGCCGTGGTAAGATTCATAAAATTTACTCCGGCTATTAACAGGATGAATGCTCCGATGATATAGAACACATCCAGGTATTCGCCATTGAACTTGCGGTAATTATTATAGTCGTGCTCAATATCCGTGGAGCCTAAATGTATTTGTGCAAGCGGTTGAAGATATAGTTTATAGTATTCGTTGATCTTCGGATCGTCCATGTGGCGTGACATGAACGCAGGGAACTTCGCCTCCATAGCCGGTATATCTGTGCCCGGGTTTAATACTAAATAAGTGTTCAGTGAATTACCTCCCCAGCGATTATCATATTCTTTATCGGCACTGGTAATGGTTGTCATGGAAGTTAGCGCATCGAACTGCAGGTGCGAATTCTCGGGTATATTTTGAAGTATAGCGGTGATCGTATATTCCTGGTCGCGGTACGTAATAGTATTGTGAAGTGCTTCTTCTTTATTCTTGAAAAACTTCAGCGCCAGGTCTTCGGTAATCGCCATCGTATTGGGTGCATCGAGTGCGGTAGCACGATCGCCTGATACCAGTTGAAAATCAAAAATGTCGAGAAAAGTGCTGTCGGCTGTAGCTACATGCGATACGAGCATGCGTGTTTCACCCTTTACAAACAGCTGCTTACCGTTGATGAACAACCGGGTATACGTCTTTATCTCGGGAAACTCGCGACCTAGAGCGGGCGCCATGCCAGGCATGGACAACGCCACTTTCTGTTCATTGGTGCCCGGAAAGTTCTGGACTTCGTCAAGCCTGTAAATAGAAGAGCTCCTGGTATGAAGCGCATCGAAGCTTTTTTCATCCTGCACAAAGAGATAGATGATAAGACATGCCGCGAGCCCGACTGACAAACTAAAGATGTTGATGAAGGCATACAGCGGTTGCTGGCGGATGGCGCGCAAAGCAATGGTGAAGTAATTCTTAAACATATACAGAAGGGTTTAGTGCTATACTTCGGTTGTTCCCAAAAGTTACAAGCTATTTCTAACAGCCGGGATATATGCAGGTAAACAGACAACGGGCGCAAGGAAGGTGCCAAAGTCAACCGGTTGATAGTTAACCTCCTTCGCAGGACACGGCCCGAACGTATGACCGATACCGAACAAATATGTTCTAACTCGATACGACTGTTTTTACTTGTCGATTCGTGCGCATTTGCCGACTTTACGAAAAAAAATACCTATGATCGATATAGTAATAGAGGCGCGGCAGGCGGCATTGGCTCCCGGTATGAATGTCAGGAGAATTCTTCCATTTCGCTTGAGAAGAATGGTGGGGCCGTTCATCTTTATGGACCACGCAGGTCCGGTAAATATTCAACCCCAGACAGTTTCATCCATGGATGTATTGCCGCATCCGCATATAGGTTTATCTACGGTGAGTTACTTGTTCGGTGGTCTGGTTACGCACCGTGACAGCCTTGGTGTAGAGCAGGTAATTCGTCCGGGCGAAGTAAATTGGATGACGGCTGGTAAAGGTATAGCGCACTCAGAACGTTTTGAAGATCCGGCTGCATTGGCAGGAGGCTCGCTGGAAATGATACAAACCTGGGTGGCGCTTCCGGAGAAAGATGAGGAGTCTGATCCGATGTTTGAAAACTATAAAGAAAAGCAGTTGCCTGTTTTTACCGAGACCGGTATATGGATGCGACTGATTGCAGGAAACGCCTACGGTTTGGTGAATGGTGTAAAAACTCACTCACCTTTATTTTACCTGCATGTGATACTGGATAAGGACAAACGCTTCGGGTTGCCAAAAGAACATTCCGAGCGCGGTATATATATAGCGAAAGGAAGTATCGAAATCTCCGGCAAATACTATACGGCCGGGCAGATGATTGTGTTTACCAAAGGTGTGGACCCGGTAATTATAGCGAAGGAACCCACAACACTTATGCTGCTGGGAGGCGAACCCCTGGGCGAACGATACATCTGGTGGAATTTTGTGTCATCGCGAAAAGAACGTATCGAGCAGGCTAAAGCCGAGTGGAAGGAGGGAAGAATAATTTTGCCACCTAACGACAACACCGAATTTATACCGCTTCCGGAAGATAAGTCCAAACCATCGGGCGGCCCTGCTCCGCAGTTGCTGTCGTAATATATATCAGCGTTTACTTTCGATGAACGATAAGCCTGTTGCAAAGAGAATATTTTTAACGATGTTATTCACGTTGTGAAAGCTCCAGACGGCTATTATTTCTTCATCTTTTAAGTTCTCAAAAATGTAATTGCTGAAAGCAAAAAGAAACAGGTTGAGACCAAAATAATACATAACGGCACTGTTTATCCAGAAGAAAGGATAATGCATAATATAAAGTGCAGGCCTTTTGTTTAGTAAATGGTCGTAATAAATGATGGCGTACCCGATGGACAAAACAGCACAGAACGTTATCACATAACTCTGTACACCGGTGATGCTCTGTATACAAAAGGTGTCCCAGATAAATACACAACAGGCAACGCCCACAAATGAATATATAGCCTGCCTCACATCAGGTAGGAGGCGCGAATACAGTAAGCTTAATACGGTAAAGCTAACCAGGTAATAAATGTTGTTTACTGCGTGGTTGGATATACTATTCTTGATCAGAATGTATCCCACCATGTCAGCAATAGCGCTAGTCAAAAACAAAACACCGAGGAGTTGGTATTGTCGTAACTTCAAAACATGCCTCTTTTTTAAAAGGCAATAAATAGGCACAACTATAGAGAAGTAAGATATATATAGTAGTACCTTGAAAATAAGGAGTACCATGTCGTTCATTACTTCGGACAAGCCGGTGGACAGGCTGCTGATGCATCTTCATAATCTTTCTTGGCTGCTACCTTTCCATTTGCACCTGCAGCAGTCTTTGAACTCAGCAAAAGTTGCGCGTTGTTGTTATCGTCTCTTGCAAAAGAAATAGAGATGTCAGTAACGCCATTTTCCCACAGGCGTGAAAATGTATTCAGTCCGAAAAAATGAGACCTGGTAGTGCCGGTATAATTTGAGATCCACTGTTGGGCCGTTTTCCAGGGTATATCTCCGCGCTGTGTACTTATATATTTGCTTTGTATCTGTTTCCCTTTTTCATCGATACCTATAGGGAGAATATGGATTTTTCTGTACGAATCAACGCCATAAAAGAGACTGATTCCAACGGACTTCTTATTTTGGATAATGGTTTTTATGGCGCCCGACTTGATCAGGTAATTCCGCTCGCATCCCGGGTTTGCTGTTTTATAATTGTCGATCCATTGCTGCGCCTTGTTCTCTTCAATAGGAGCACCTGTTGTCTTATTGAAAGGATTGTAGTCAGGCGTAGCGGTTCTAGCATTGGCAACGTCAGTGTTCACTTTGCTGGATTCATTCTCCTTGACATTCATTTCCTGGTCGGTGCAGGCTGCCATGGCGATTATTCCAATAGTAATCAGTCGGGTAAAGCGTGTAATCACAAGATGTTGGTTTAAAGTATAATATATATCTGTTGGGAGGCAATAACATACATTTTTTTAATATATACTATACTGTATAAATCGGGCTGACTGATCTTTGTTCGTGATCGATGATGGAGAACTGTATGTGGATTGCCGTGTAGCTTGGTATATAGTAATGCTGAAGTATACCTATACCTTTTTTAAGGTGAGTTAGCGTATTGCTGTTGTAAAACTTCAGATTTTATCTCAGTAATTTATATTAAGTCAAAATTATAAGAGTATATACCACTGCTGGGGGATAAAGTGGAAGCTAAAAGCAAAGTATTGGGGATGCGTTAGGTTCAGATTGTAATAAAACTGGACTGTGTGTTAGCTTTTTCCTGGCTAATCACTAAGTAAAGATTTTTATTTGAGTAAGAAACGATACATCTTCCAGCATGGGAAGCCAGAGTTCGTTTAAGATGTTGTCTTTTTTTTCACTTTTTCAAAGACGACATTCAATTGTATTGGTACGATAGTAGGGAACGTGTGCAAAGGTCTTTGACAACGTTCAACAGTTCGTTGGTTTCTTAAAGGCTAATCCGGAACTGGCGCAATGAGAAATAAGTACATAAAGCATCCTTCCTGATAAAAATCAGTAAGCCTCCTAATATTTATCAAAAATTTCAGTCAGCGTATGACATAGTTTCGCCAGCGAAGAGTGCCCTACAATATTTGTATACCTGATATTAAAATATGAGAAGCCTGTTGCGACTGCCACTTTTATTTTTAGCCATGCTGAGTTTGTTGGTTGGCTTGTGGGCAGGACTGAACAGGATAGGGTGGACTATGTATGCACTACCATCGATCGTACATCATGGCGCTATCATGGCCGGTGGTTTTTTAGGAACCTTGATCTCATTAGAGAAAATCATTCCGCTAAAAAAGAAGATGTTGTATAGCACACCACTGTTGAGTGGTGTCAGTGTTGTGTTCTTTCTTTTACAAAAAGACGTTGTTGCTTACGCCATGCTCGTTACTGCCAGTGCAGCGCTTTGCCTGGTATTCGCGTATTACCTGGTGACGCAAAGAGATTTTATTTACCTGCTCATGTTCGCAGGGAGTATAGGTTGGCTGACAGGAAATATAGTATTGGCGTCTCAACGATTTTACCCGGCAGCATTTCCCTGGTGGGCCGCATTTGTTCTTTTTATAATCAGTGCCGAGCGACTTGAACTGATGAAGTTTCTCCCGGTAAATAAAAAACAGAAAATCATATTTTCGGTATGGCTGTTTTTATTTCCGCTTGGCATTATACTCTCATTCCATTCTTATGGAAATATACTGTGCGCTGTTGCGCTGATGGGTATAGCCGTTTGGCTCTTACGGTTCGATCTGATAGCGATTACCCTGAAGAAAGACGGATTACCACAATACGTAGCGGTAGCGCTCACCGGTGGTTATGTAGCGTTGTTACTAAGCGGATTGTTCCTGATTACTTTTGTTTCGAAGACGATGGGATACGATGCTGTAGTGCATACTTTTTTTATCGGCTTTGTATTCTCGATGATCTTTGCGCATGGCCCTATCATTTTGCCAGGTGTGTTAGGGATTGTCGCCAAACCGTTTCACCGTATACTATACCTCTGGCTTTTTCTTCTGCACGCCTCCTGGTTGTTGCGTTGTATAGCTGACGCTTGTCTGTATTTTGAATGGCGCAGGGCAACCGGATGCGTTACGGCAGTTTCTATTGCTGGATATTTTATTTCAATGGCTATTTTAACGGCACGAAGTGACCAGCATGCTAAGACTGTTTAATATTCCATTGCTGTTTTTAGTCATCGCTTCCTGGCTAGGGGTGTTTTTGCGATGGTATATACTGTCACCGGTTCGAGGTGTTAACTATACCTATATTTTACATACGCACTCGCACGTTATGTTTCTGGGATGGGTTTGTAATGTTCTTTACCTGGCGTTTATATATAATCATATCGAGGCGAATCAACATCGGGTATTCATTAGGTTATTTACAGTGCTGCAGGTATTGATAGGAGGAATGCTCGTTGCCTTTCCATTGCAGGGTTATGGTTTGTACTCCATAATGTTTTCTTCCTTGCATACGGTGTGTATGATACTGTTCGCTATTTTGTTTTTTAGGAAATGCCAGGTGAAAAACACAGTATCCTATTGGTTCGCTCGTATTGCCCTGATCTTTTTCATGCTGTCAGCTGTCGGACCATTTTTGCTCGGGTATATTATGAGGTTAGGTCTGGCCTATCGTGACTGGTATTACTTCTCTATATATTATTATCTTCATTTTCAATACAACGGCTTCTTTACGTTTGGAATCTTTAGTCTCTTCTTTAAACTTTTAGAATCGCGCCAGGTAGCAATCAACAAAGCGGGCATTATAGGGGCAGGACGATTAATGGCTATTGCATGTGTACCGGCTTATTTCCTGAGCATCCTCTGGGTACAACCGGGTATAGTATTTAATGTCATAGCAGGTGTAGCTGCCTGCATACAGGTATATGCGGTTGTCTTGTTTTTTAAAGTACTTCGATCATCCTATAGCGTGTGGTATGCTTCGCTTGCACGTGCATCCCGGTTGGTGTTGGGAATTGTATTATTTTGCTTTGGTATAAAATTACTCTTGCAGTGCATTTCTGCTTTTCCGGAGATTGCTGCCATGGCGTATCAGCTGCGCCCTGTAGTCATTGCATATTTACATCTTATGTTGGTTGGAGTCATCACACTGTTTTTGTTCGTGTGGTATAGAGAGAATAACCGGCTAAACATAAAGTACGATATGTATGTGATGATCTATTGCGTGATCGCATTTGCGGGAATGGAAATCGTACTCATAGCAACGCCCTGGTGGACTGAGCTACAGACGTTACTCTTTTATCCTTCACGCTACTATATTTTTGTCTTCTCCACTCTGTTAGCCGTAAGTTTTACGATGCTATACTGGACGGCTTTGAAAAGGTCCGTTTAAATCAATTGTAAGTTTTTTGAAATTTAAAAGTTTGCCAGACAAAACCGTTTCCGGCTATATATAGAGTCGCCAAGGCATATCACCTGTTACTCTATTTCATTCAATAGATTCTGTTGCAATTACGCTTACTGTCTTATCGCTTTCTCTACTATACTACTGAAAGTATAAAGTTATACAGATGATAAAAAATACTTGTCCCTTATGATTTCGATCATAAAGGACGAATACAAGTGTCATCTACATTAGCACCTGATACAGGACGACAAAACTCACTAAACAATCAAACTGTAACACTATGAAAAAGCTGTTTTTAATCATGCTTATAGGCGCCATATTCGTGGCCTGTGGGCCCGACAAACCCAGGACATCGGAGAATGAAGATTCGGATAGTTACGACAACATTCACAGTAATGAAGGAGCTAATGCCGTTGCTGCAAATGTAAATGATGGTAAAGGTATTGGACAGGTAACGGAAGTTACACTCAACACACCGCTCGAGCAGGAGCGTATCGGCCGGGGTAAAGCAATCTATGAAATGAAATGTCAGGCATGTCATCGCATCGATGATCAGCGCGTGGTAGGTCCGGGATGGAAAGACGTAACCAAACGTAGAAAACCCGAATGGATCATGAACATGATTACCAATGTTGATGTGATGCTCGATAAGGATGCCGAAGCGCAAAAACTTCTTGAGCTCTGTCTTACTCGTATGCCGAACCAGAATGTAAGCGTTGGTGATGCACGCGATGTGCTCGAGTTTATGCGCCAGAATGATGGCCAGAAATAATATAGCGATACGTCTAACTACTAATTTAAATATACATGAATACAATAACTAAACTGGCATATAGTGTGGCCGTTGTATGTGCTGCCTTTACGATCTATAGTTGCAAGCCTGCAGGCCCTGACAAAGTATTAACTGGTGATGCCGCATCCAAAGCGTACGTTGCTCCGGGTAAATACGATGAGTTCTATAATATAGTATCCGGAGGTTTTAACGGACAAATCGGTATATATGGATTACCGTCAGGGCGTCTCTTTAAAATTATTCCTGTGTTCTCTACCTTTCCGGAGAATGGCTATGGCTATAGCGAAGAAAGCAAGCCGATGCTGAACACGTCCAATGGGTTTGTTCCATGGGATGATCTTCACCATATATCATTGTCCACAACAAATGGAGAACACGATGGGCGCTGGGCATTTGCCAATGGTAACAACACACCACGCGTTGCCCGTATTGATCTGAAAACTTTCAAGACTGTTGAGATCCTGGAATTACCGAACAGTGGTGGTAATCACTCATCTCCCTATATAACTGAGAATACAGAATATGTAGTGGCGAGCACACGCTTCAGTATTCCGATAGGCGACAATACCGATGTGCCAATCAGTTCTTACAAAGAGAATTTCAAAGGCACGGTAAGTTTCATAAAGGTTGATACATCCGGTCACATGAAGATTGCATTTCAACTTGTAACGCCCGGAGTAAACTTTGATCTGGCACGTGCCGGTAAAGGCCCATCGCACGGTTGGTTCTTCTTCTCGTGCTATAACACCGAGCAAGCCTATACATTACTCGAAGTAAATGCATCGCAGAAGGATAAAGATTTTATCATGGCTGTTAACTGGAAAAAAGCAGAGGAGTATATTCAGGCCGGCAAGGGTAAAACTACAAAAGCGCGCTATGCCCACAACGTACACAACGAAAGTACACACCAGGCAACGTCTACTATACTGGAAGAAGTATTGCAGCTTGATCCTGCCGAGCTGAAAGATATCATCTACTTCATCCCATGTCCCAAATCTCCACACGGTTGTGATGTTGACCCATCCGGTGAATTTATAGTGGGTAGTGGAAAACTGGCTGCTCTTATCCCGGTTTTCTCTTTTGATAAAATACAAAAGGCCATCGCTAACAAAGAATTTGAAGGCGACTTCGCAGGTCTTCCCGTTATCAAGTATGAATCAGCTCTCTACGGTGAAGTTACCAAGCCGGGGCTGGGACCTTTGCATACAGAATTTGATGCAAATGGTAATGCGTATACGTCATTTTTTGTGTCTTCTGAAATTGTAAAATGGAATCTTAAAGATTTGAAAGTATTGGATCGCGTTCCTACATATTACTCGATTGGACACTTGTGTGTACCCGGTGGTCCTACGAAAAAACCTCATGGTAAATATGTAATTGCCTATAACAAAATTACCAAAGATCGTTACCTGCCAACAGGCCCTGAGCTTACTCAATCGGCCCAGTTATATGATATCAGCGGTGAGAAGATGAAGCTCATCCTGGATTTTCCGACCACCGGAGAGCCGCATTATGCCGAAGCTATACCGGCTGAGATGTTGATGCCGAAGTCAACCAAGATATATAGGCTGGAGGACAATCAGCACCCCTATGTAGCAAAAGGCGAAGGCCAGACAAAGGTAGAACGTAAAGGAAATGAAGTGCATGTATATATGACTGCCATACGTTCACACCTGACTCCGGATAATATAGAAGGAATCAAACAAGGTGATGATGTATACTTCCACGTAACCAACCTTGAGCAGGATTGGGACGTTCCACACGGCTTTGCTATCAAAGGTGCTAACAATGCCGAGATACTGATTATGCCTGGTGAGACACAAACACTGAAATGGAAAGCAGATCGTACGGGTGTGTTTCCATACTATTGCACAGACTTTTGTTCTGCGCTTCACCAGGAAATGCAGGGATATGCCCGCGTATCTGCGCCCGGTAGTAACGTTCCGTTAAAATACTCAACCGGCAAAACTGACGATCAAACAAGTGGTGCCGGTCAGTAGTAGTTCATAGTTACAGGTTGAAGGCCCTGTCTGTAATAGGACAGGGCCTGATTTAAACAAAAGGCTTATGAAAAAATTGAAACCCCTGTCGCGTATAGTCATTGCGTTGTCTGCGCTCATGATGATCACAGCATACTATGTTCCGCTGTGGCAGATTCTGATGTGGGCTCCGCAATATCCGGAGGGACTTGAAATGAAGATATGGGTGGATAACATTACGGGCGATGTAAAAATCATCAGCGCCCTTAACCACTATATCGGCATGAAGCATATTGAAGTAAGCATGTTTCCCGAGTTTGGCTATATGATATATATTATTGGTGCAGTGATCGCAGCCGGTTTACTGACTGCTGTTTTTAATCGAAAGGTTTTATTGCTGGTATATACATTTCTGATTGTGGCCTGCGGTGTGGCCGCGTTGATTGACTTTTATATATGGGGCTATAACTATGGACACAACCTGGATCCCACGGCACCTATCGTGGTGCCCGGTATGTCGTATCAGCCTCCGTTAATTGGAACTAAACAACTTTTGAATTTTACTGCGTATTCGGGACCGGATACCGGTGGCTGGGTTTTCCTGGTGATCGGTATCGTTGTGATCGGTGTTCTCGTTTACGAACTATATACATCGCGAGTGCCGGGCAAGGTACTGACACCATTGATCGCTGCGTTCGCTATGATACCATTGGCGTCTTGCTCAATAGAACCTCAACCACTTCAGTATGGTAAAGATGCTTGCCACGCTTGTAAAATGACTTTAATGGACAACAGGTTTGGTGCTGAGATCATTACCGACAAAGGCAAAGTATACAAGTTTGATGATGTGAATTGCATGCTTAATTTTTTACACAGTAAAGAATTGAAAGTGCCGGAGCAGGCTACAATTCTGGTGATCGACTTCTCAAAACCCGAAACACTGATCGATGCCAGGGCCGCACGATATGTGAAGTCGGAAGCAATTCGCAGCCCGATGGCCAGCAATATAGCAGCCTTTGAGACAGAGGTTTCGCTGCTAACCTTTAACGATGCATGGCATGGTAAAATACTGGATTGGAGTGAACTGCAACAAGAGTATAAATAACCTGCCGTGATGATGTTGATTCAACGATATAGCCTGATAAGTTTGGCATGGTGTTTCATTACACTAGGCAGCTATGGTCATACCATCGTAGTGGACCGTTCAGGCAAAAACAAAAGTATAAAGCGTGCCATAGCATCTGCACAGCCGGGCGATACCATTCGAATCAAGCCGGGTAACTATCGCGAGGGAAATATTGTACTGGAGAAATCATTGGTTATCCTGGGAGAAAATTACCCTGTGCTGGACGGTGATCATAAATTCGAGATACTCACCATTCATGCGCACCATGTAACAATACAGGGATTGGCCTTTATCAATACAGGAGTTGCCAGCATAAACGATCTGGCGGCCATCAAGGTCCTCGACTCTAAGCATTTATATATCCGTAACAATCGCCTGGAAAATACATTCTTTGGCATACATCTGTCAAACTCATCGCAGGTGTGGATCGAGAACAACGAGCTCCATTCTGAAGCAAAAACCGAACACCAGATCGGTAATGGAATACACCTCTGGAAATGTAATCACATCACCATTAACAGTAACAAAGTCCGCGGCCACCGCGATGGTATATATTTTGAGTTTGTTACCAATACGCTGATTACCGGCAATCGAAGTGAAGGCAATATGCGCTATGGCCTGCATTTTATGTTTTCGCATAATAATGAATATCGTGATAATCATTTTGTTAACAACGGAGCCGGTGTTGCCGTGATGTATACAGCCGGTGTTAAGATGATCAATAATACCTTTGAACATAACTGGGGATCATCTTCCTATGGCATGTTGCTGAAAGATATACGCGACAGCTATGTAAAAGGAAATGTATTTATACAGAACTCGGTGGGTATATTTATGGAAGGCTCCAGCAGGATCGAGTTTACAGAAAATACATTTTCGGAAAACGGCTATGCTGTTAAACTTCAGGCAAGTTGTGATGGTAATAATTTTACACGGAATAATTTCTCAGCCAATACATTTGATATAGCTACCAACGGAAGCCTGGTACTCAATAAAGTTAACGGTAATTACTGGGACAAATACGAAGGTTACGATCTGAATAGAGATCACGTTGGAGATGTACCGTACCGGCCGGTAAGTATGTACGCTATGATTGTTGAGGAAACACCCACAGCCGTATTACTCTGGCGTAGCTTCCTGGTATTTCTGCTGGATCGTGCGGAGAAAGCTATACCCGCTATTACACCTGAAAATTTAAAGGATGAATCGCCATCCATGAAACCCTATGATTTCAATTAAACAGGTTCATAAGACCTTTGGGAAACTGCATGCCTTGAATGACGTGAGCCTGGAATTAGCTTCTGGTAAATCATACGCACTCATCGGTCCCAACGGTTCCGGAAAAACTACACTCATGAAGAGTATACTCGGGCTCGTAGTGCCTACCTCCGGACAGATATACTTTGATGGTAAATTGATTGCGCGCGACTGGCAGTATCGGGACAAGATTGGCTATATGCCACAGATAGGAAGATACCCCGAGAATATGACGATCGGTCAGTTGATCGATATGATTAAAAATATACGCCAGCAGGATACGCTCGATGAAGAACTCATCGATGCTTTCAAACTGTATAAAATGTTTGGAAAGCGTATGCACGCATTATCGGGCGGTACACGTCAAAAAGTTAGCGCTGCCCTCGCGTTCCTGTTTGATACTCCCGTGCTGATACTGGATGAGCCTACAGCTGGTCTTGATCCTGTTTCAGTTGAACTTCTCAAGGAGAAGATACAACACGAAAAACGGAGAGGAAAATTGTTGATCATCACCTCGCATATTCTCAGCGACCTGGATGAACTGACTACGGATGTTGCCTATATATACGAAGGCAAACTTCATTACAGCAACTCAATTGAAGCGCTTAAAACGGAAACAGGAGAGAAGCGACTCGGCAAAGCCATTGCCACGATGATTACTCAGAAGCAACTTATAGACTCAATCAACGCCTGATATGGCCCGCATCGTAAAATATGTTTTTCTTGATATACTCAGAACGCGTTTCATTCTGTTGTATACTGCTTTTCTGTTGATAAGCACCATTGCCTTATTTCAACTAGACAGCGACTCTTCCAAAGTTGTGATGAGTTTGCTGAATATCGTACTAATGGTAGTGCCTCTCATCAGTATCGTGTTTGCCACTATTCACTTTTATAACTCATACGAATTTATAGAACTCATGCTGGCACAACCGGTAAAGAGGAACGTAATTTTTATTAGTGAGTATGCGGCTGTGGCCGTTTCGCTATGCGCGGCTTTTGTTGTTGGTGTTGGTATACCCATGCTGGTATATGGAGCCGGGGCCAGTGGTGTCACCCTGCTTTTCTGTGGTATAGTTCTGACGCTGGTATTTACTTCGCTGGCGTTTCTTGCTTCGGTGGTAACGCGCGATAAGGCGAAGGCTATTGGAATAGCATTGTTGTTTTGGTTTTATTTCTCGCTGATCTATGATGGACTGTTATTGTGGATCGTATATACCTTCAGCGATTATCCGCTTGAAAAAATTACGCTGTCGCTGATTGCATTGAACCCGGTTGACCTCGCACGCATTATTATGCTGTTGCAATTGGACATCTCAGCGCTTATGGGATATACAGGGGCATTCTATAAAGACTTCCTGGGAAGCAATCTTGGTGCTATCGCTTCGGCCGGAATACTTCTGGTCTGGATTGCAGCTCCGCTTGCCTGGGCACAGCGTATATTCAGTAAAAAAGATTTGTAGTGTGACTTTAAATTTTAAAATAATGACTGAACTTCCTGATATTATAGATCGTAGTGATGTGATAAAATTTGTAGACAGATTTTATGATAAGGTAAAAGAGGATGCATTGCTCGGGCCTCAATTTGCGCATGTTAACTGGTCGAGTCATTTGCCAGTAATGTATAACTTTTGGTCGTCTATGCTTTTTGGGGAGCAGTCATACCAGGGAAATCCCTTGCAGCGACACATGGCATTGCCGATTGGTGTCGGGCATTTTAACAGATGGTTACAACTATTTCAGGAAACCATTGATGAAAACTTTTTCGGCTTTAATGCCGAGGAATTAAAAATGCGGGCACAGGCTATAGCACGCGTATTTCAAATTAAAATGGGACTGACGAACAGAGATATGTAAAGAGTATATCCCATTTTCAGATTATGATTTTTGTCATAGTGTTATACAGATGTATACCGGTTCTTTGTCAGCGTATACAAATTTAGTTTATGAACAACACGCCATTACATACGTTCCATATCCCGGTGCTGGGATTGGCCTACACCATTGACTCTCCGGTTAAAGTGGCTCGCTATGGTATAAATTCGGTAGTCTCTATTATTGAGGACAGGCTTATTGAGCTGATGCGCATGCATTATTATAAACAGATCAATAAGCCCTATATACCCATCACACCGAAGGATGATGATTTCCGTGCCCGCAGAATAACAGACTATTTAAATCTAATTAACGATATAGTAAAGGCGCAACTTGACAACCTGGCGACAGCCGCTTTTGAAGCAGGGTCGGAGATATGCAAGTACTTTGATATGCTGCCGGATGGACACAACCTGCGATCGCTCTATACGGAAATGATGTCCACCACGGATCGCGGCCGTAGGACATTGCTGGATGAAGTACTTCGAAAGCATATTCGGGCTGGACGCATCGATGTTAACATCATGACGAAAGTGGATAAGAATAACTATAATGCCCACGGAGATATACTGACGGATTCCTCTGACGCACTCGCGGCCCTTCGCGGATATGCGAATAGTGATCTTACCAACTCTGCTGTTATATTCTCAGCGGGCCTTAATCCCCGGTTGTTCAACTATCTGGAAACACTGCCTGCTTTTCATCCGAAGGGTTGGGGTATATTTGATAAGGCGGTGGTTGTGAAAGTAAGCGACTATCGTTCGGCCCTCATTCAGGGAAAGTATCTGGCCAAGAAAGGCATATGGGTAAGTGAATTCAGAATTGAGTCCGGACTGAACTGCGGTGGACACGCCTTTGCTACGGATGGAAGTTTACTCGGACCTATATTGGAGGAATTCAGAACAAGACGTGATGAACTGAAAGACTCTCTGCATACACTATATAATCCTGTAATGCAGCAAAAAGGACTTCCGACATTTCCGGAACCACATCCACTGAAGATCACCGTACAGGGAGGTATAGGAACTGCAGATGAAGCAAACCTGCTATTGTCCTATTACGATGTAGCGAGCACCGGGTGGGGAACTCCATTTTTACTTTGCCCCGAAGCAACAACGGTTGATGATGCTACAATACAAAAACTATGTGCCGCAGGCGAAGACGATATTGTGTTAAGCAAGAATTCACCGCTGGGTATACGCTTTAACTATTTGAAGGGAACAACCTCGGAGTATGAGAAACTATCGCGCGTGCGGGCGGGTAAGCCGGGGAGCCCCTGCACTGAAAAGCACCTGGTGTCCAATACAGAATTTACAGAGAAGCCGATCTGCACAGCATCCTATGCTTATCAGAAAAAAAAGATCGCGCAACTCAACATGCTGAATTTGTCACCGGACGAATACGAAAAACAATTTAAAGACGTAGTGTCCAAAGAATGTTTATGTGTAGGGTTGAGTAATGCAGCTGCTATGCAATATAAACTACCTCCCTTCAAACAGATGAGTGGTGTTACTATGTGTCCTGGTCCGAATGTGGCTTATTTTACTAAAGTCGTCTCATTGAAAGAAATGGTGGATTATATCTACGGACGTTGCAATATAGTGGAAGGTGAGCGGCCTCACATGTTCATTAAAGAGCTTTCACTGAATATAGCATATCTGAAAGAGCAACTTCAGGAACTGACATCAGCCAATGAAAAAGCAATTCGCGAGCTGCGTACATTTGGCGATAATTTACTGGCTGGAATTGCATACTATAGAAAACGAACTTCAGAGTTTATAAAGCAACGGTCCGATATATTTACCGAGGCTCTAAATCACTACGAGGAAGAAGTTCAATCACTGCTGGCTTGCAAATTTGCGTGAGTAAAAAGATATACCGGTATAGTTTTATTCTATACCGGTATATGTGTGAATAGTTTTTTAAAAACGGATCTTGTGTCCTTCGAGGATCAGTTTTTTATCCTTCTCCATTTTCTTTACGGTTCGTATAACGGTCTCAACCCGCAGGCCGCTCATATCAGCAAGCTGCTGCCGGGTATAGGGAATAGTTACTCGGCCAGGTGTTTCTTTCGAAGGATGATTTTTGGTCTTATAGTATTTCAGCAATGAAAGTATACGGTGTTCAGGTTCATGACTGGATATTTCGGAGAGCACCATGGATTTATATTTGAGACGCTGACATAGAACTTCATCCATCTTCATGTGCAGATCGAAATTTTCCTGTAACATCCGCAGGAAATAATCTCCCGGAAGTTTCCATACTTTTGCCGGTTCAATAGCCATAACACTTCCCGGATATGGAAACCTGGCTATAAGAGCCGGTTCACCAAAGCTCTCGCCCGCGTGAAATATACCTTGTATAAATTCCTGTCCATCGTCATTGACGATATACATTTTAACCACACCTGATTCTACCTGGAAGTAATCAGAGGCAGTATCACCATCCTGAAACAGAATCTGATCCTTTTTCAGCGTAACTAACCGGGCGTGGTATTTTTCCAATACTTTAGATGGGAACACCTTTTTAGATTTTCGTTTCTGCAAATTGTATCCCATTTCATTTATATACTATGATTTTTATCAGGTTACATAAGGGTACATGCACCACCTGCACAGGCAGCTTCAGCCTGGAGGTCGGTCTCATCATCGGGTTCAAACACATTTGAAAGATCAAGTTCACCAAGCGATTTTTCCAGTCGCTCGAATTCATCTTTCGTAATGTCTTCGAAGGGCGCCTGTTTATAATTACCATTGTCGAATGGCAATACGCTAAGTCCGTTGTATGAAGCTTTATTCTCCCACATCCAGTCGCCAATGCTTGTCCAGTCGTGTTCTTTAATGCTTACCGTAGCCGATACGTTGTTCGCATTGCTTCCATTCCGATATCCGTTACGCACCCATTCCGTATTAAACTTTTTGATTCGTTGAAGCAGGTCCATCGCACGCTCCGTCCGCAGGATCGATCCTTCGGGAGCCATCTGCGGTATACAGATCACCCCCTGCCGGGAATTGAGAAAATCATCTTCCAGTAACTCCGGGTGTTTTTCTTTCAGGTATATATATAGAGCCTCATTTTTACCAATGCGTACCCTGCGCAGGTAATAATCGTTATGCCAGGCGTGAATGCCGGACGAAGTGCCCAGTACAATGGAAGATGTTCCCGAGGGTTTAATGGTGGTGCAGCGTGCGGCAAACTGTATATTTATTTTCGATGATGTATGCAGGTTTGTCTTCTTGACAACATCAGCTGCTTCCTTCAGATCAAATTGAAAGATCTTTCCACTGGCTATACCCGTCATGCCTACACCGATCAATGCTTCCTGTTCCGTAGTAGTTTTCCATATTTCGCGCAGGTAATGAAAATTTGTAAAACCCGCCTGAAGTGTTCCAAAGAAAGAAGCCGCGGCCGCCCGAGCGTTGAGATCTTCCTGACTTTCAATATCAGAAGCATTTACCTCACACAGGTTGCAGAACTGAAAAGGTCTTAACGCTATTTCACAACAAGGATTAGTGCCCCAGTCAGTATGGTTGGTGAAATAAAAACCTGGTTCACCGGAGCCGGACAATTCGATCTTTTTCCAGAGACTTAAAAAATCTTCTCGCGTAGTCGTGTCTCTCGGAAGCACAACCGAATTGTTGGCACGCCCCCGTTGTTCATTCAGTTCCCACCAGTTACCAAATTTACACGTTAGCATTTCTTCATCGTGATAGGAGAATAGCGATATCATGGCTGATCTTCGTATACCGCCTGCCAGCACGGCATTGGCGATATGACACATCATGTCATGACACTGCAGGGGTGAAAGTTTTTCACCATCAACTTTACGATCCAGTATCGCTGTTAAATGTGCAATACATAGTTTCAAAGGTTCTGGTCCCGGTGCCTTGCCACCCGCGGTTACCAGCCGTGCTCCCTTGGTGCGTATATCGGAGTAATCAAAATCCGGTATATAATTGCTGATACCGAAGTATCCTTTCATCAGTACTTTTACAGCATCGGCCCAACCTTCCAGGCTATCGCCAACCAGAAATCTCTTTCGCTTCACGGCCTTGCGTATAGGAGGGAGGTTGTCTATATGCTCCGTCTGAACCGAGAAGCCAACGCCTGTACCACCGAGTAAAAGAAACATAGCTTCCGAAAATGCACGTATATCATCCACAGGCATATAGGCACAGTTATATATCCGGCTGTTGTTTCGTTCTATAGCAGTGCCGGCAAATTGCATGGCACGCATGGAAGGCAGTACTTTCTTGTCGAGCACGAATCTCATCTGCGATCGTATTTCTTCTTCCATGGCCGGATACCGTTTGATCAGCATCGTTGCATAACGTTCACATATCTCCGGCCATAACTCCCTGCGTTGAAATTCATGTATATACCGGGCATACTTCATGTGAATGATCAGGTCACTCAGAATACGTTGGTTAAGCTGCATACACTTTCCAATAGTAAAACGTGGTCAGGACTACAGTGCGGTTACGTGTTTATACCGTTCAAACAGAATGTTGTTTTCCAGGTGTATATGCTTGAAGAGGTCGTTGCTGAATTCCTGCAGCTTCTGATATGTAATACGAAATGTAGGACACGCATATTCCGGAGGTGTATAATTATCGGACAGCACGCGAATTTGCTTCACCAGATCACCGGCCGCGGTGTGTTCATGTTCCATAGCTGCAATAGGAGGCTGAATAGTTATAGCCAGCGGGTTGTCTTCCGCTTTGTTCGCTTCCAGTCTTTTGATGGCCGGGAAAAGAACGAGCTCTTCCTTCTCCATGTGACTGGTGAGGTCTTCAGCCAGATCGAGAAAGCGTTCACGGATATTCAGTAACTCTATACTTTCATCGCCATGCCGATGACATACTTTGTCCAGTAATGCTTCGAGTTCAGGTATGGCACGTTTCACATACGTATGGTGATTTTGAATAATAAAGTCTACCAGTAGTGAGGAACTCCAGCGTTCGGGTCTGAAAGATTGATCTGGTGAATCGGTTTGCTGACTATATATTTCTTCCCTGATCTTTTCCGGATCAAGTCCGATACGATGACATGCTTCTGTGAGCGTACGATGTCCGCCACAACAATAGTCAATGTTATAGCGTGTAAAGACAGACAGTGCTCCGGGGTGGGAAATGGCCAGCTGTGCTACGGTTAAAGTATCATCGCTGATAATATTGTTATCGGTTTTCATATATGTTTTTCTTCAAAAATAGAAAGCCGATTTTGCCAGTGGTATGATTAAAATCATAAGCAACGGTGAAATAGCGAAGGTATAAAAGAACAAGGCACATTGTGATGTGCCTTGTTTCTGGTATATATGCTTGATTCGGTTTCTTATTCTGACCGAATTACCTCGATGGGATTTCGGAGCGCTGCATATATAGTTTGTGAGCAGATTACTGCCAGGCCGATCAGCAACAGGATTACGACACCAATAGCGTGCAAGAGCAACCCCGGTTGTATTCGATAAGCATATTCCTGGAGAATGGATTCGCATGTGATATAGCAAACCGGTAATGCAAGACAACAGGCGAGTAAAAGAAGCAATATAAATTTTCGTGATATGAGAATGGTGATCTGGCGTGTATTCGCCCCCATAACTTTCCGGATCCCGATTTCACTGGCACGGGCCTTGGCATGGAACATAACAATACCGATAAGTCCAAGTGAAGAGATCAGAACGGTGATGCACGAAAGGAAACTGATCATTTTGAAATCATCCAGCTTGATAAAATTGTTGCTGTGGAAGTCGTTTTCAAATATACTATACTCCAGCGGGTAATCGCGTTTGGCTGCGCCCGATAGTTGTTGAACTTTTTGCAAGGTTCCATTCATCTCCCCGGATTTTGTTTTTAGCGTAAGTGTTGAGAATTTTTCGGGTATATATCGAAGCAGAAATGGTTTGATAGGCTGCTTGAGTCCCTGTACATGGAAGTTTTTGATGACACCGGTAATTTTTAAAGATAGCGAATCGATGGTAATGGATTGTCCGATAGCATCAAGGGGAGTTTTGTATTTGAGATGGTAGGCGGCTTCTTCATTGATTAAAACGGTTGTCTCATGGCGGCCTTGCATCCGGTCGGAGAAATTGGTGCCTGCCAGCAGGGTAAGTCCGTAAACCGGAATAAAATTTTCATCTGCAGCGAAATATATAGCATCGATGGAATCAGGATGGTTATAAACCCGGCAATACAGCGGTTGGGAAAACACAGGGCGACCGGATGATGCTGCAACCTGCTCCACTGTTGTTTCTTGCTCCAATGCGTTTTTGAAATACGCAATATCAACAGGAGGCATGGTAATATTTAATATGTTACTTCGGTTCACACCATAGTCTGCCCGCGAAATATAGCGCGTCTGTCCAATCATGACCAGGGATACGGTGATGAATAGTAGCGACACTGAAAACTGGATGGTTATTAGAGCTTTTTGCCATACCGGTGTGCGTACTTCTCCCTGTGTAATTTTATTCTTCAATGCCGTTGTCAATTTTACTTTGGATAACGCGATGGATGGAAAGATGCCACAGACAAAGCCGGTGAGCAGAGCAAAAACAAAGAACACAGTAAAGAGTGTGAGGTCGGGAGTTTGATTTACCTCTCGTGCCAGATTGCTGGTAAGTGGTATAAGATCGGTGAGGAACAACGCGAGTCCGAAGGAAATCAGTGCAATCAACAGGGCTTCCGTAATAAACTGGTGAATGAGGTGAATTTTTGTTGCTCCGGATATTTTGCGAATACCGATCTCTTTAACGCGACTGAATATTTTTGCAATCGTAAGGTTCATGTAATTAAAAGCTGCGAGCAGCAGCATCAGCAGGGAAATGATCAGCGGTATATAGGGTATCGTGCGAGCATTGCGCGACTCGAAATACAGGGTAGGCGAGTAGACAAGGTCACGAAGAGATTGAGCTATAAAATTCCGGTGATCTACGGTTTCATGCAGTACAGCATGCTTCATGGTATAGCCATCAGCTTCCGTAAGTATACGGTCCAGTTCATCTGGCGTAGTGTCTTCATTGGTGACAACATAAGTTTGCGTGCTATAGATATCGCCCCAGCCTGTTGGAATATCTATACTGCCGGACTGCATAAGCGAAGGAAGCGTTGCCATAGATAAATATACATCATACTCCATCCGGGAAGGGAATTCCGGTTTTTGCATAACACCGGTTACCGTAAAATCACCGTATTTGCCGAATGACAACGGTTTGCCTACCGGGTTTGTACTGCCGAAGAGACGATGTGCTGCATCTTTACTCAGTATCGCAGTATACGGTTTACTCAATGCGTGAAGCGGATCACCTGTCTCAAGTTTGAAACCGAATACCTGGAAAAAATCAGGATCGGCAAAAACATTTTCCGTTTCAAATTCTTCATTGTTGACTTGTGTCTTTACCGATTCATTTACATCGGTTACAACGCGTGTAACTCGCTCTATGGACGAGTAATGTTCTTTCAGATGATGGGCCAGCAGGTAAGGTGAGGTAGCAAAGTAGTCTGAGTCGCCTGACTTGATGAATTGCTTCGTGATAATTCGATACGTGCGATCGGGGTGCGGGTGAAAGCTGTCCACATCGAAAGCATTCTTGGCCATACTCAATACAAACAGCCCGACTGACATGCTGGTGGCAAGACCAATGATGTTGACTATAGAAATGAATTTATGTTTCAGCAGGTTTCGTATAGCAATGAATATATAGTTTTTTAGCATTTCCATAGGGAACAATCTGGTTATAGTTTTTACTGCGGAGACTGAAAGATTCTGTTCCATCGGATTTCGTTCCGGTATATATCCTTGGAGAAGTAGATGAGCACGACTTTCCCGATAATGTGATTCTCCGGTATAAATCCCCAATGACGCGAGTCCATCGATTTGTCGCGGTTGTCGCCCAGTGCGAAGTAGTAGTCTTTTTTGAACTGATACTCCTTTACAGGTTTATCATCGATGTATAGTATGCCTTCACGGGCTTCAACGCGGTTGTTGCCTTCCAGGTCTTTAATGACCGGTAAATAAAGTGCGAGGTGATTTGCATCCATTTTCAGCGTCATCCCTTTCCTGGGAATCGTAATTTTTCCAAAATTGTCCTTGTTCCAATGTAAAGGCAGCCAATGCGGGTACGCGTTGAAATCCGAAAAGGTGTCCGATTCTCTTCTCGTCACCTTTAGAGCGTTCGCGTCTCTTTCGATAGTTTTAGCCCGGGTTGCAGTGGTATATATCTCGTACTGAAAGTAGTCTTTTATAAAGGGATTCTCCAATAGCCTAACCTGGTTTCTGAAATCATATATACCCCATTGCTTAGCCTCGGCTGCATCCAGCTTTTTACGTGTACGAAGATCGTGCCGAAAACTTACACGGTTGATTTCCTCGCGTTGATCGTTACAATAAAATATACCGTCCTTCAGGACAATCACGTCACCGGGTAGTGCAACAATGCGCTTGTTGATCACTTCATTTATTTCGTAAGCATCTCCCTGCATTGGAAGATTAAATACGGCTATATCACCACGCTTTAAGGACGACAGGCCTCCGGTTCGGAGATACGGCAGTATAGGACTTGAGTATAATCGCAGATTAAGATACTCCAACAGTGGGGCGCTGTGATCAATCCAGGGAAGTTGCAATATCCTGGGTATGCGTGCACCGTAATGAAGCTTGGAGACCAGTACTCGATCGCCTTCCAGTAAAGTTCCTTCCATTGAAGGACCGGTAACCTTGAAGTTCCCTATTATAAATATACTGAGTATATAGATGGCAAGCACAGTATAAAGAATCGTTCGTACGGATCGCCACAGCACTGTACGTAGAGTGTCCTTGGGCACTGCTATATCTTCAACTTTTTCCAGTAACATGATTTTCTTCGTTAATGATCTTATTATATTCCGCAATGAGTAATGTCTCAAATTCGGTTACAGATTGTAAAAGGCCGCTCAACGTATAGCCAGGCGTTGTGAGGTATGATAAAAGTGTGTGCGACAAGGCCGAGTATGCAGGGTAATATTTACAGAATGATTGTGTGCATACTGTTACATCCCTGGTGAAAATGCCTTCTTTCTCGCTCACCAGTTCAAAAGCTGCGCGTAGTAGCAGTCGGATTATATAGTGTATGTGTGCCTTCAGCGTTTCGGCTGCCGTTGTACGTGCCGCTTGCCGCAACGCCTCTGTACGTTGATGAACTTGTGGCAACAGGTGAATAGAATCCAGTCCAATGCTGAAGTTCCGAAAGGAAGATTCAACTGCTATACCGGCAACCCGAAAGTAAATGATCTTCACCAGGAATTGAAGATTTCTGCTGGCTTCCAATGCTGCACGTGTGATCACCTTTATCTGAATATATTCAATAAACATATACCTTCCATGCAACCACGCAGTGGCGTGTCGAGACAGGGAAGCGTGTGTCGTCTGCGTATCTTCGGATGCTGAATGAGACACCAATAGCACCGGAAATATATACTTTCCACTTTTCAGGAGCGTGGGGTGTTTAAAATATAAAGTCCATTCCGTGTGGTGCAGTACATCGGTAATCAGCCTGATAAGCCCCGTAATGATCTCCCATTCCAGTATAGACAACTGCGAAGGATCTTCAATCAATGGTCTTATTTGTCCGTCAGCATCCGTGTGCGAGATGATACGTTCTATACTCACATCACGATTGTGTTCATAGAAGTAGTTCATGTGCTTAATGTTCCATCTGCAACGAACCTTGCTTGACCATATCTTTCAGTTTGAATTTTATTTTGCCCATGGTGGCAGCTGTGGCATTAGACAGCTTGCCAGTTTCAATAGCCTCCATCAGATCCGTTACATGTTGTTGGTGTTGTGAGTCTTTTGAATGATGTTGCAGAAATGTATTGATGTCTTCAACTGTATTGACGCTATCGATTGTCAGGGTATTTTTAAATACACCGCTATACCGTTCCTGCTCCATGTTCAGGTTGCGCTCTGTATTGCAGGTGGTTACTATGTTTTCAATGAGTTTGGTGGATTCGCGTATCAGCTCGGTAAGTGATTCCCGGGAATCAAATTCATCCTGTATCGGAAAGAATGATTTTCGGAAGAATGGATGTTGCTCTGCCTCCTTCACGAATTTCTCCAGTATATCAATTTTTCGTAACGGGTGTAAACCCAGGGTAATATGTATAGAAGGAGAATCTGTAGTGTAGGCATCGTGTACCACTCCGCACGGCACATAGAGTATATCATTGGCCTGCAGGTTCATGGCGTGGGTCGGACCGGATTTATACCTTTCTTTATCGGCATTGGTAAGCATAATGCTTTTGGTAGGCGACTCGTAGGGGATATCATACAGGTTCCATACTTTGTTACCATATACCTGCAGCACGAAAACTTCATGTGGGTCTACGTGCGGATCAAAGCCTTTTGAGTTGGCAGGTGTGATGTATATATTGGTGTGAACTCGCATACCTAGTTCGCGGCTAATGTCTTCCAGAAATTTGTCAAGTTTTGGGAAGTATAGATTGGGAGATTGAAGAACAATAGTATTTCCTTTGTTGAAGAGATCCAGTATTTTTCCGCGATCGAGTGTTTGCATCACCGATATGGAACTGGCGGTATATAGATCGCGATTAAGTTCAGCGCCTCCGCCTACCATGCGCAAAAACGGGTAGATCAGAATTTCGGAGTCGAGAAGGTCGCCTATATCTTCCATGGTGATCAGGTTATTTACAGTTGTATCATTTTTTGCCAGGAACAACGGAACCTTGCACCAGTTATTCGTGAGAAATTCGTTCACGGAAATCGGATTGAGAATGGACTCGAGTGTTTTCATAAGTTGGCTATTTTGTCTAAATCTTTATATATATCAGGTGTATCGGCACTGGCTTCCTTCTCGGAAATAACCTGGCCGTTTTGGAGCAGTAATAGTTTGGGGTATTGCTTCAGGTAATTCCAGTCAATTACCTTGTCGGTGTCTATATAGACATCGGGATTTGATGCTGCCTTTTCCCCAAGGCGTAGCTTCGCAGATTTCAGCGAATCGTGACCAGTGATAATGAAAAGTATATTTTTCTTGTTGCCTTCATCATAGTTTACGATCAGGTAATTCTCTGCCGTAGAAATACAACCCGTGCATCCATAGAAGGGAATTAAAAAAACGGCTTTGTATTTTTTCAGGTCTTTCTTCGAAATACGCGATATCTCACTAGTGACTTGCTGGTACCCGGATCGCTCAGATCCCGATTGGCAACCGGTAATGCAAAGAAGTATACATACCAGGATTGCCTGTATGTAAATAAGTGAAGTTCGGAATGCTATATAGTTATTCATGGATGGTCTGCTGATTTAATGTGCTCAGGTTGAAAACAATCATACACTAGGGATTCATCGTTATGGACATCTTTTCGCTTTATAAAAAAACCGGTTTCTGAAACGAAATAGTTGTTGATGTTATACCGGTTCGCAGGCAGTACAATTTCTCCGACTCTTTCGAAACGATCCGTTAGCAGTATAATGGAATTTTGCTTTTGGCCGGAGTCGCTGGGGAAGTCCGTAAACCGGTAGTACATCTTTCGATAAGGGTCGTATACTATATTGAGGTATGCGAAACTTTGTGCATAGCGTTGTTCTATTTCCGGTTTGTGAAAGTCAACCAGCATCGGGTGAAAATCGAATGATTTCAGTGGGGTGAAGAAAGTGCTGGGTGCAATTGCGTGATCGATACTTCCGTCTTCCGTATTGTAAATTGTAAGCGTGTGATCTGCCATGAAGCTGAATACCAGTAGCCCATCCGTTGGATTTAAACAATAGGATAATCTCTCGAATCCGGCCAGACCGCCCCAGTTGGCTTGCCAGTATGTTTCCGGGTAGTTTACATGGTTTGTGGCCTGTCCGGTTTGCAAGTTCAGGCTTATCAGTACATTTCGTTGCTTGTCACGGGTATAATCTCCGAATGCAGTAGATGGTCCTGTGAAATATACCTGCTTGTTCTCGTGGTCGTATTGCATAGGAGCGTACGTAGTTACAAAAGGGTAAACTGTAAGGAAGGAATGTTTGTCCATACCCATATCGCCTTGAGCGAGTTTCCCCTTTTGCTCATGTATCAGTGTCCAACGCGATTTTTTGTAACTATAGATTAGCACCGAATCAGGGGTGATCATACAAAATCCCTGCACACCATCCTCTGCGGAAAATCCCAGTGAATCGAGATGAATCACGTTTATTATAGCGTTGTGGTGCAAATCGTATAGGTATATATTCCGCGATACGAAGTTCAGGAATGCCAGGTTCGATTTCCCCTCAAACGAGATATACTGTTCATTTACAGCCACTCCCGGGCTTGTCATACTATCCAGTGGAAGTACGAGAGAATCAGTAACAGCGAGAGCAAATGAGTCATTTTTTTCAATTGGAACCTGCGCCATGCTGGTGGTTGAAAAATAATATAGCGTATGGTACGCACGGCCGATCAAGAGAACGAAAAATATAACTATAAGTATAGGGATCAGCTTCTTCATAATTTTTCTTTTTCGTTCTCTTTTCATCGGACCGTTAGAATGAATTAAACATGTTCAAATGATTCTTCACAATACAGGGATGTCAGATGCAATCATCCCAGAAATCGATCGCTACTACGCAATGAGCCTCGTCTGATCCGCTTATTCTGTCGCAGTCATTCTGATCTCCCTCCGGACAATGGCTGCTGGAGATTTGTGGGATTGCCATTGACAGCGATGCTACTGCTAGGCTTAATGCTACCTGCGCTTTGGGATCGCGCACAACTTTCATCAATTTTTCCTTTTCCATAATTTTAGGGTTTTGGGTGAAAAATGTTACACAGAATTCTGTACTGGCAAATATTGATAGCCGTCCGCAGGAAGAGCTAGTAAAATATTACTAAAATGAAATTAATAGTGACGTAGTATATATATGTACTATCGGCTAACGAGCTGCGAGTATTGTTTCAACGCATGGTAATTCTCAAAGGCAAATTGCTCGCAAAGGGTAAGGATTGTTTTGCTCGCCCTCGCGTGTTTAGACGCTATATCTTTTTGGAAAGGTGTTCCGTTTTTTGCATTATTCGTCATTCCGGCATATATAGCATCGCGTTTGGCTTCTGTAACTTCCAGCCCAAAAAAACGAAGTATGTCAGGCACAGTATCTGGGGAAATGCTCTCGTAGTCAACGGCAAGAACTTTGGATCGATCTGCATTCTTTAAGTGTTCAAGTATAATTCTGAAGAACGCGCCAATCATTTTTACGCAGTAGGCTTCATCGGTCAGGTAATCTGGTAATTCCAGGTTGCATTGATGCAGTATATACTTCAGCAATGGGTTGTGCCGCTTTAGAAGAAACCCGCCCTGCTTCTCGAGGTTTGAGACAACCACTTCGATGGGATTTCGATATAAAAATACAATAGGCACATCCGGCCATAACTGTATAATTCTGTTCAACACCAGGAGATTGAAGCTTGAGAATTTGATGAAGATCTTTTTGCCAGAGTATAAATAAGTGCTTAGTAAATTTTGTAATAATTTGTTGCCACCTTGTTCCCACGCCCAATCAGTTTTGGTATAACCAGATTTAGTATAGTTTACCAGTAATGCGTTTACAGGTTGGGGTTCATTGAAGGCGAGTATATCTGCCGATCCGTGCAGCATCCGGGCAAGAAGGGTAGAGCCGCACCGGGAAGTATGGAATATAAATCCACATGGTCTTCCGGGAAGCGCATTCAAAGTAGCCAGCACATTCAGCGTTGTTTCCAGTGTAAATTCTTCCCGAACAGAGATCGCTGCAGAGTTCATCATAGGAAGATCCGGGAAACGGTCAACGTCCATCCACCGGATCTTCTCACCGGGAAGGTCGAGGTGCACAGGTATATAATGAGGTTTGGACATGTCCGGGAAGAATTTAGTATACCAATCAACTAACGGCAATACAGGTAGCAGCGTCTCGTAATTGACTTGCGAAGTAGGGAAGCTGACTGCATCCATCCAGGCCTGCCTTTCTTGCAATATTTACTTTGTGATTTTTAACGGTGTGGTAACTTCTGCAAAGTATACCGGATATTTTAGTGTTTGAATATCCAATGGATAGAAAAAAGAGTATTTCAATTTCAGCGATACTGAGTTCTTTCAGGCTATCGAGGATTTCAGGAAAGCGACTGTCTTTGTGTGCTATAAATGTATAATCATATATAGTAAAACTATTGGCAGCCGGTTGATAACATAACATTCCTGATAGTCCGATTCTTTTAAGGAAGGATGAAAAAGGTTTTAACCAGTGATCAGATGAAATCAAGACGCTTGTTCTCCTGGAAAGAAAAATAACAAAATACGCTAATTCAAGGAACGGTCTTGTATGGCAATTGAATGTTAGCAGCACGAAGTTATAATCTTCATACCGCAGGGCAGTACCCGATAACTGTTCAATGGAAGTGTTCGTTTGGATTTCAATGGAAAGGACTATGTATTGCCTGCCATCGATCATCATGTTTTGTACGGTGTAACGCATTGGTGGAGAACTTAAAGTTACATTTAACATTTTTTAATATACTATTGCTAACGGTAGGAAAGGAGGGATGTGAAGTGTGTGTTGTTTGCGGGTAGTCGTGCCGTTGGACAATGAAATTGTTCAGCTAAATTGCCCTGGTTATCGTGTCGGCATAGTTACTATTTTTTTTTGAAGCACCCGTTAAGATCGATCAGATGGCTGATTGAATTTTCTTCAAGCTACAAAATCTGAACGATAAAAGGTTTAGAATTTACTTTCATGTGAAGAATGAAATAAGTGAAGGTTTAAACAAGTCATGTCAATATATACTGACTGTGCATCTCAATCGGTATATATTTACCTCATAAATCAGGTGCTTTTACCTATGGTATACGTTGTAACGTGTGGAAGTTACAAGATTGATACAGTGTTACTACTTCAGCATCTGAAAGGTATACTTCGCGTTTTCCCAGAAGTTGTCTAGCGCGATGATGCGGGGTTTGAAGAAAGAGATCAGGTCGGGCCAATGATCTTTGTTGAATATAGAGACATCCGGCAACTCTGTATAGACCCGGCTGATCACTTTGTTGTTTACGGATACATCCTGTTGCCAAAGCCATTCTTCCTCCAGCGTGTCATGCAGGATAAGCTTGAATGCTTCGAATTGTTCGAAATACAATGCGCGTATACCCGCATCGTTGTGTTCCAGTGATATGGAGATCATGGCAGACCCGGGGCCTGCATCCATGCGAAAATAAATATCCTTGATCGAAGTATGATAATTAACCCAATTGACTTTCAGTCCTTCGGCCGAGAGAATGGGACTCATGTACTTGCCGAAGACTGTCCAGAATTCCTGTCGTATACGTGACGACTGCTCGCGTGTAAACATGTGCTAAAGATAGATAACGAAAGTTATCCGGCACAATGCTACGACAGCGATCGCTCCAGTCCGAATGGATTTCGGTTCGGGTATAGATTGGATTGCTCTATATCAAGTCTGAAGATAATATCGCTGAGCCCCCGCAGCAAGTACGGCTTGCTCAGGTAATGCCGGATGCCTTTGGCGGATGCCTTCTGTTTGTCGCGCGGGTTGCTGGATGAAGTAAAGATCACCAATTCAATATGCGCTTTACCGGGAATGTCCAGTCGTTGAAATTCATCCATGAATTCAAAGCCGTTCAGTACCGGCATCTCTATGTCAAAAATTATAATGTCCGGCAGAGGATATTCTTTTTGGGCACGCTCTATCAGATATTCCAGCGCATCCCGGCCGTTGCAAGTAATGTGTAACTCCTTTACCATACCAGACATGTGCAGGATCTTTTCGTTGATCTTGTTGAGCTGCTTGTCGTTGTCAATTATCAGTAATCTTCTTTTCATTTCAATTAAAAAATATAGGGTCTAACCAAATGCACGAAGTATAGCCGTGATCGCGAAGAGCGCGACAATAAAAATCAAGATGTAGTCAACATTTGTTCTCCCGTGCTCTTTCACTGGTATGTATAAATTGGTGGAACTCCTGGATTTGAACATTATTTATAAAAAACAGAAGCTTGGTATTGTTACCGGCTTCATCATATACCCGGAAGTAACCTTCTCTGCGTCCGTGGTGAAATTCTCCCTGACTGAAAACCTGTCCATTCGGGTGGTACGAAATAAACCGTCCATGTTGAATGCCATAGAGAAAATCTTCTTCGATCATAATGGTACCGGTGTGATCGTAATATTCTCTCCATGTACCATGCTTCTTGTTGTTAACATATACTCCCTCTGCTATGAGCACAGCGTGTTTGTTGAACTCTTTCCATTTACCGTTTTTGATTGAGTTGACTTTTGTACTTCGTACCATAAAAATGTTTTTAGTGTTAGCTGAAATCGTTACAACGCCATACGCCTTGTTTTCTTCCAGGTAGCGTGCAGTGTGGGGCAGAGTCGCATGTGGCACACAAGCCTTGTAGTGAGTCGTGCGTGGTATGCGTGGTCAGATCCAGTAGGTCGAGTTGAAAAAATTCACATTGTATAATAACTTTTGATGCAGCTTTGTGATAAGGACATGTTTGGGTATGTGCACACGAAATGCAAAGTCCCTTCAGCTCACGCGTTACTATATCTTCAATAGTCTCCTTTATTTGCATTTTGTTGTACCTTTTCTGAGAAGGCCAATTCCAAAATGCATACCATTTTATTTTCTGCTTTCAGCGTAAATTTCGAATGTTTCAGGAATGTAGTACGGGGAGAAAGTGTTCAGGTGGAGAATTTCTACCCGGTTAATTCTTGTGATGCTTTTTGATTTTCTCGCGAAGTGTCTTCCGGTCGATGCCGAGTATTTGGGCTGTTTGAGAAATATTGTTCTTGTTGGCGGATAACACATCGAGTATATATTCCCGTTCCACCTCTTCCAGTTTTCGATTGAGACTGCGCACACGCGTGGCCGAGAAGCGAAAGTTCTCCGGCAAGTCGGGTGTATCAATGGTGTTGTCGTCAGCCATGATTACGAGTCGGTGAATCAGGTTTTGCAGTTCGCGTACATTACCCGGCCATGCATATTCCTGGAGCGATCGTACAGCCTTTGGTGAAAATTGCATCGGAGACTTGCCCAGTTCACGAACATAGCGGGTCAGGAAGAAATCGAGCAGGAGGAGTATATCTTTGTTCCGCTCGCGCAATGGCGGAAGATCAATGGTAATGATGTTAAGTCTATAGTATAGATCTTCGCGAAACAAACCCTTCCTGACAAGTTGCATCAAGTCAACGTTGGTTGCTGCGACAACGCGTACGTTTACCTTATTGGCTTTCTTCGAGCCAACCATGTAGAACTCTTTCTCCTGCAATACGCGGAGTAACTTCGCTTGCATCGCTAAACTCGTATTACTGATCTCATCCAGAAATATAGTACCACCATCGGCCGTTTGAAAAAAACCGGCACGTGTCTCATTCGCCCCTGTGAAAGCTCCCTTTACATAACCGAACAGTTCACTCTCAAGCAGCGGATCAGGAATGCCGCCACAGTTAACGGGTACAAACGGTGCGGCTGATGCATTGCTCCCATAATGTAACGCACGCGCCACCAGCTCTTTTCCGGTGCCACTTTCTCCATTGATCAATACAGTTGCATTGGTGTTCTTAGCTTTATTGATTGTCTTGAAAACATGAAGCATGCCTTCGGATTCTCCGATGATACCAAAGTTGGCGGGTGTATTCCTGGGAGCCTCTTTTTTATGCTTCAATGTTTTTGCCAGCACACGCTCCACGGACTTAAAAAGTTCTTCATCGGTAAAAGGCTTTACCAGATACTCTTCAGCGCCAATCTTGATAGACTCTACAGCTCCCTGAATAGAAGGGAATCCGGTAATAACAAGTGTTCCGATACCTTTACAATTCTCAGCTATGTGTCTCACCAGCTCCATACCGTTCTCGCCTGGCATTTTCAGATCAGTAATGACCATGTGTATATTCAGACCACTCAGTAATTTAACCGCAGATTGGACAGTGCCCGCACTATATATATGATACCCCGCTGATTCGAGATTTCGTTTAATCAGTTCAATGGTTTCAGGAGAATCATCAACCACAAGTATATTTATAGTATCGGTATATTTCGTTTTCATGACTTCTTCTTGTTTTGCCTCTGCGGCAACTGAATTTCAAACTTTGTTCCTTTGTTAACGGTGGAACTCACCAGTATCTTTCCTCCATGCGAATCAACAATGCCTTGTACAACGGAGAGTCCCAAGCCGGTGCCTTGCCCTACGGGTTTGGTGGTGAAGAAGGGCTCAAATATCTTGTTTCGTATATCCGAAGTCATACCAGTTCCGGTATCTTTCACGATCAGGCTTACCAGGTTTTCTTTCTTCCGGGTAATAACCGTTATCTCGCCCCCGGTGGGCATAGCGTATACGGAGTTGGTGATGAGATTTACCAGCACCTGGCTCATCTGTACTTCATCCGCGTATATAACCGGAAGCACCGGGTCTAATTGCTTGATGATGGTAATGCCGCGGCTTTGAAAGCGCACATCGATAAAATATAGTATATTATGTACGATGTCATTCAGATTTACCTTCGTGATCTGTTGTGGCATCTGTCGAGAGAAGATCATCAGCTTTTTAATGATCTCGCGCGAGTAGAGTGATGCCTTGATGATCCGCTCAATATCTTCGCTTTGCTGCTCATTGAGACTGCCGGCTTTTTTAATTAACTGGGCAAAGCCGAGTACACGACCGAGTGGTTCATTAAGTTCGTGCGCTATACCAGCTGATAACTCACCTACAAAGGCGAGTCGCTCTACATGTTGCAGCTGTGTTTGCAGTTTCTGTTTTTCTTCTTCTATTGAAGCACGTTTGATCACCAGGGACAATTCACGTGCAACGGTTTTTAAAAGTCTTTTTTCCTCCGGCAGAAAACTCACCTTGCCATCTTTGGCAGGAAGGCGATAGCCGATTCTTACTTTTCCATATTTCTTTTTATCCACCGACAGTTCGGACTCAATAATAAATTTACTGCTATCGAACTTCGGTGTTGAATAGTCCTGCGCATGCATGGTAATACTGGCTTCTGCCAGGT
This sequence comes from Ohtaekwangia kribbensis, assembly GCF_042676245.1. NCBI lineage: Bacteria > Pseudomonadati > Bacteroidota > Cytophagia > Cytophagales > Fulvivirgaceae > Ohtaekwangia > Ohtaekwangia kribbensis. The sequence goes on along the minus strand of NZ_JBHTKA010000013.1, from coordinate 34,667 downwards.
TGGGATGTTGCATGGCAGCGGGAAGTATATCGAGTGTCTTGGAGATGATCACATCAAAATCATTTTTAGCTTCCCACGCTACTTTGGAAAGTTTGTAAAGACAGTTGAGCTCTTTTACCCGTTCCTTTAATTTGAAATCACTCGAATTCATAATGCGTACAAAATTATAAATATCAGGAGTATACTTGGCACACCGTTCCATCTTTAATTTTGACCGATGGGAGATTTATACCCGGTGGGGAATTTCGATCCACGGGCTTTTATTCTTTTCTGTGAATAACGTGCTGTTTAGCATGTTTCAACATGGCACAGATGATGCATAGGGTATATACTAATACAGAAATATCAAAGGATAAAAAGCGATGCAAACCCGAATGATTATTACGGTAAATGATTATCAAAGGTTGATGGGATTAATTGAATTCGGCTCGGTAAAGGTAAAGGCACCGGAAGTTGTCGATAGTCTTTATAAACGATTACGCGAAGCTAAAATGCTGCCGCAGGAAGAGATCGATGAAAAGATAATAACCATGAATTCGCGCGTGATGCTACGGGCTATAACGGGTAAACGCGAAACAGAAATTACCATTACCTATCCGCAGGATGCAGAGCCTCGCGAAAGAAGGGTTTCTGTTTTCTCGGAGATCGGGCTGGCATTACTCGGACAAAAAGAACGGGATATAGTTTCATGGAAGATACCAAACGGTATAGGTTTATTTGAAATTACGAAAGTTACATATCAGCCGGAAGCTGCAGGACATTACTACTTATAATGGATACAACACGATTGTTATTACTATTCTCACTTATTCTATTCGGTGCCTATACGGAGCACGAGGGTGAGAAAACTATGAAGAGAATACACGCGAATGAGATAAAGAAAAAGCGATACAGAAAAGAGATGAAAGATACGGATGCAATTTTTATGGTACGAGCCCTGGAGCTTAGTCATGTGGCATTGGATGATGGACATGGACACCCCTTTGGAAGTGTGGTGGTAAGGGATGGTAAAATTATTGGTGAGGGTTGGAACAAAGCGAAGGTGCTCCATGATCCGTCTGCCCATGCAGAAGTTGAGGCTATACGCGATGCCTGTAAAAATATAGCATCAACCAGTTTAGCGGGTTCAGTTATATACGCCAGCGCGCAGCCGTGTCCGATGTGTTTGTCGCTGATTTACCTGACCGGTATTGAGAAAGTATACTATTGCATACCCGGTGATACCATTGAAGCGATGGATTCCCGTTTAAGGGTTGAACATATTTACCGGGAACTGGCCAAACCGCCATTGGACAGGACCATCCCGGAAATACCGATTCTCCCGGAAGAGGTAGATAAAAATGTCGGCCGGTATAAAGTCCATTATCCCTGAAACATGGCCGCTCATACGATATAGATTGGTTTTAGGAAAAACGCACATTAATTTCTAATCACTTTCAAATGACGAAGCAGGAACAATGTGCGATATTTAGCGTTATTCCTGAAACTATAATTCTATTGGTAGCCAATGAACGATTCAGCCTTGCTATGGGTGGCATTTAATGCGTTTATCCTTATCATGCTCGCACTTGATCTCGGAGTTTTCCATCGAAAAGCTCATGAAGTATCCATCAAAGAAGCATTAACCTGGACCGGTATATGGATTGCATTGGCCATGCTTTTCAATCTTTTCATTTACTATCATTTCGATAAGGAGAAGGCGATTGAATTCTTTACCGGGTATATCATTGAGAAGTCATTGAGTGTGGACAACATTTTCGTGATTATCATGATCTTTTCCTACTTCAATGTTCCGCGTATCTATCAGCATAAAGTATTGTTCTGGGGAGTATTGGGTGCCCTGGTAATGCGTGTCATCTTCATCTTTGCCGGTGTTGAATTGCTTCACCGTTTTCACTGGCTCATCTATATCTTCGGAGGGTTCCTGATAATTACAGCGATTCGAATGATTACTTCGAAGGATGATAAACTGGAACCCGAGAGAAATCCGCTGGTGAAACTTGTCAGAAAGAAATTCAGAGTAACACCTGCGTTTCATGGTGATAACTTCTTTGTTAAAATCCGTGGACAATTATCGGCAACGCCTTTGTTCCTGGTCGTGATCATGATCGAATTTACAGATCTTATTTTTGCTGTTGATTCGATTCCTGCTATCCTGGCTATATCGGAAGATCCATTCATTGTATATACATCCAACGTGTTTGCTATACTCGGCTTGCGTTCGTTATACTTTGCGCTGTCCGGTATCGAAAAATACTTCCAGTATCTGAAATACGGATTGGCGGTAATCCTGGTGTTTGTTGGCGCCAAGATGTGTCTCATGGATTTCATTAAGATACCGGTGGAAGTATCGCTTATCGTTATTGTCTTTGTACTTGGTATATCGATGCTCGCCTCTGCCGTAATGTCCAAACAGCAACACTCGGCCGCCAGGCGATAGGTATAGACGGGTGTTTACATTTCATCTGTAACTAAAGTATCATTCTCTTACAAGAAGGAAAACGTTACCCAGCAAAACGTCTAGTAGCTGGCATCTGGTAGCCAGCAGTTATCCTCGCGTGCGGACAAAACCGTGCGATGGCGGACAACGCCCTAAAGTGCAATCCCGAAATATACTTCATTCAAAGGCTTTTCAACTCTGGCATCATTATTAATACTGCATTTAGGAATTTATTATGTAGTATAGTTCATGAAGAAATATCAGCTTGGCGAGTTTGAAGAAGTTGTTATGCTTACCGTAGGCATTCTTTATAACGATGCTTACGGAGTATCGGTTAAGAAAGAGATCGAGCAACGACTCTCGCGTAAAGTAAGTGTAGGAGCACTGCAAAGTGCTTTAAAGCGACTCGAAGACAAAGGCTACCTCAAGTCGCACGAAGGTGAAGCAACACAGGAGCGGGCCGGAAGACCTAAGCGCTATTTTGTAATTACTGCGTTAGGTAAACGTGCACTGGAGTATACCAAGACCACGCGTGAAAATCTCTGGAAAGCAATTCCGGAGATTGCACTTAATCCCAGATTTACCGGTTAACGATCTGCGTCATGCGTAAACCTCCTGCTATATTCATGCGCTTCTTCCGTTGGTTCTGCCGGCCGGAGCTTAAGAACTATATCGAAGGTGACCTGGTGGAACTATACAACGAACGTCTCTTTGAAAAAGGGAAACGCAGCGCTGATGTTCGTTTTGCTTTTGATGTACTCCTTCTTTTCAGACCTTCTATTATCAAATCCTTTCGCGGAATACAACCTGTTAACAACCCTGCTATGATTAAAAGTTATTTTACTATTGGTTGGAGAAATCTTCTCCGGAACAAAGGATACTCCATCATCAATATTGGTGGACTTGCCATAGGCATGGCGATTGCTATTCTTATTGGACTATGGGTATATGATGAAGTCTCATACGATAAAAACTTCAAAAACTATACACGCATTGCGCAGGTATTTCAAAACCAGACGTTCGATGGGAAGATAGAGACGTGGGGAAGTCAGGCGATGCAGTTGGGAGCGGAGCTGCGCAGTAACTATAGCAACTACTTTGATCATGTAATAATCTCAACATTCCCAGGCAGTCATAAACTCACCTTTAATACGAAGACTATAAATATGACCGGAAGCTTCGCGGAGCCTGGCATTGCTGAGATGCTTACACTCAATATGGTGCAGGGTACGCGCACCGGTCTCAAAGATGTTAATGGTGCGATGCTCTCGCGTTCGGCAGCCCGTGCGCTTTTCGGTGACGAAGATGCTGTTAACAAGATCATTCGTGTTGATCATGAATTCGATGTAACCGTAACGGGTATATATGAAGACTTCCCCGAGAACTGCTCATTTGCAGCGTACGATGTATTGCTTTCCTGGCAGATTATTGGGCCGGCTATGGAACAACGAGTAGGCTGGGGCAACAGCTGGTTCCAATGCCTGGTGCAGATACGGGAAAATGTTAGCCTCTCCGTTGCGTCTCAGGGTATAAAAGATGCCAAGCTCAGGCGCGTTCTGCAGGTAGATGATGATGCACGGTTCAAACCGGAATTGTTCCTGCATCCGATGAGTCGCTGGCGTTTATACTCGGAGTTTGAGAATGGAGTATATTCCGGTGGTGGGCAGATACAATATGTACGCATGCTCTTCCTGATTGGGATCTTTGTATTGTTCCTCGCGTGTATAAACTTTATGAACCTGAGCACCGCGCGATCTGAGCAACGTGCTAAAGAAGTAGGTATACGTAAGTCAATCGGGTCGCTGCGTGTGCAGTTGATCAGTCAGTTCTTTTTCGAATCGTTGCTGGTGGCATTACTTGCATTTATATTTTCAGTGATAATTGTGCAGGGAGCGTTACCCTGGTTTAATGAGATTACCGGGAAAAATATAGCTATACTTTGGCATTCATCATGGTTCTGGCTGGGCTGTGTCGGATTCGCGATTGGTACCGGGCTTATATCCGGAACATATCCTGCATTATTTCTCTCGTCCTTTCAACCGGTAAAAGTTTTGAAGGGAACATTTAAAGTTGGGCGCAACGCTTCGTTACCGCGCAAGGTATTAGTGATTGTACAGTTTACAGTTTCTGTAACATTGATTGTGAGCACGGTTATTATACTTAAACAAATACAATTTGCACAGAGCCGCCCTATAGGATATAGTATAAGTGGAATAGTTGCCGTTCCTATACGCGATGCCGTGGTGATGAAACACTATGATGTGCTGCGCGATGAATTACTGAAGACTGGTGTGGTAGAGGAAGTGGCAGCATCTGAAAGTGCGATCACCTCTACATTTACAACCAACAGCGGTTTTACCTGGTATGGTAAAGATCCGAACCGGACGGAAGAGTTTGTTACCACCGGGGTAACACATGAATTTGGTAAAACCATTGGCTGGAAGATAAAAGCAGGCAGAGATTTTTCGAGAGATATAGCAAGCGATTCATCCGGTTTTATTATCAACGAATCAGCCGCAAAATATCTGGGTATGAAAGAACCGCTGGGTGAGACAGTGAAGTGGGGTGATAATGGCGAGTGGAAGATTATTGGCATTGTAGAAGATATGGTAACGCAATCTCCTTATAACTCGGTTAAGCCGATGCTGTTCTTCCTTGAGTCCAATCGCATTGCGTGGGTACAATTCAACCAGGTAAATATGAAACTGCGTGCTGATGCTAATGCGGGAGATGCGTTGAACAAGATAACGCCTGTCTTTAAAAAATACGATGCAGAAAATGCAGTAGAGTATATGTTTGCCGACCAGGAGTTCGGGAAGAAGTTCGATGATGAAAAACGAATCGGCGACCTCGCGATGGTCTCAACCGTGATCGCTATATTTATCAGTTGTCTCGGCTTGTTTGGTCTGGCGTCCTTTGTGGCATCGCAGCGTACCAAAGAGATTGGCATTCGGAAAATTCTGGGAGCGTCTGTGCCTCAGCTATGGAAGTTATTGTCCAAAGACTTTGTGATGCTTGTTGTTGTCTCGTGTATCGTATCCGTTCCGTTCTCGCTTTATTTCATGACGGACTGGCTTCTGCAATATGAATATCGGATTACTATATCATGGCAGATCTATGCTGTGGCATGGGTAGGGGCAATCGCAGTTACACTTCTTACGATAAGTTTTCAATCTTTAAAAACGGCATTTGGAAATCCGGTACGTGCATTGCGGTCCGAGTAGATCGTGATGTGCCTGCCGACATTCCGTTTGTGCCGGAAACCGGGCAGCTATAACTTCGCGACAAATAATGCGGCTTGTTGCATTATTTTTAGTATCTTTTGTATACGATATGAACCGTGTCGAGAAGTAAAGATGCAAATCCCAGGTATACCAGCGAATGAGCAGGAGAGACTTCAGGCGTTACGGGAGTATGAACTGCTGGACAGCGAATCGGAAAAAGAATTTGATGAGATTGTCTCACTGGCATCATTCATTTGCCAGACACCTATTTCTACCATTACACTCATTGATGAACATCGCCAATGGTTTAAAGCGCAGGTAGGACTCGCCAATCGTGAGACTCCGCGTGATGTAGCATTCTGTGCGTTTGCTATACTTCAACCGGAGATCACGATCGTAAACGATGCTACGCTAGACAAGCGGTTCCGTGAAAACCCGTTGGTAACGGGAAGCCCTGATATACGATTCTATGCCGGCCTTCCCTTAACAACACCGGAAGGTTTTAACCTGGGAACCATTTGCGTAATTGATACACGTCCGCGTGATTTAACGGATGAGCAGAACCTGGCATTACGTGTATTGCGAAACCAGGTGCTGAAGTTATTTGAACTGAGACGCAAAAATATACTTCTGACGAGAATGCACGCCATGCAGCAGAAATTACTTAGCATCATTGGTCATGATCTTCGTGGTCCTATCAATTCACTCAACGGTCTTCTGCTGATGGTGGAGAAATATAAGCTTAGCACGGACGACTTGAATGAAATTCTTCCGCGCATGCGCATGATGGTGGACACGACTGATGATTTACTGAACAATCTGCTGCATTGGGCGAAGAATCACCTGGAAGGAAAAGTAGCAGAACACGAAGCGTTTAATCTTCATACACTTGTCGCAGATGTAACCCATGGTTTAAAAAGTGTTCTGGCCGAAAAGGACAACGAACTGAATATACATATAGACCCGGCTCATACCGTGGTGGTGAATCGGAATATATTTGAGTTCATTCTGCGAAACCTCATTGCAAATGCTAACAAGTTTACCAGTCAGGGACGAATACAGGTTTTCTCCGCGATGAACGGAGCCAAGGCGCTCATAACTGTTTGCGACAACGGTATGGGTATACGCCCGGAACGTATTTCGGCACTCTTTGAGTGGGGCAAAAGCAACAGTACCAAAGGCACTAAAGGCGAGACTGGCTCCGGACTGGGTTTACCCATGGTGCGCGAATTTGTAGAACAAATGGGAGGGAAGATCTGGGTTGAGTCTACACCGGGAAAGAGTACCGCATTTCATTTTACTGTCCCAATCAAACGGGACGAGGCATCAGACTCATAATATACTAGATATCCTATACCTATAACAAAGTAAAGGGCTTGCTCAGGAAGGTGCGTGGGGTGCCCAGTACACCGGCATAGTAGCCAGCGTTTCCGGCAGCAGGCAGTTCAGAGGCAAAGAATACGTTACTCTCTTCGCTCAGAATGGTGTTGTGTCCATTGTACATGACGCGAAGTTGCCTGCGATAAACTGAGCACCGGTAAGCCGGTAAGATCGCGGTCGTTCGAAGGCTATATATACAAACGACAGTTACAACGGTATGCCTATGGCATGGGAGTCTTTAAGATAGATTGGGCACTGGATGATGCCATTCCTTTTCTGAATCCATTATGCCGTGAGGCAGGCACGGTTCACATCGGGAATACATTGTCAGAGATAGCGGCATCGGAAAAGTTAACCTGGCAGGGTAAACATGTGGACAAGCCTTTTGTATTACTGGCGCAGCAAAGTGTTTTTGATTTATCGCGCGCTCCAGCCGGTAAGCATACTGCGTGGGGATATTGTCATGTGCCGCATAGCTCTACCGTTGACATGACTGAGACTATCGAGAAACAGATCGAACGTTTTGCTCCCGGCTTCCGCGATAGAATCCTGGCACGCAACACCATGAATACGGAACAACTGCAATGGTACAACGCCAACTATATAGGTGGTGATATCAACGGAGGTGCCGCTACGATCGATCAGCTTTTTACACGACCTGTCTTGCGCAGTTCACCCTATCGCACATCCACAAAAGGACTCTATATATGTTCATCATCAACACCACCTGGAGGTGGTGTACATCGGATGAGCGGCTATCATGCAGCCCGCAGGGCAATGCGTGATATTTTCAAGATAGATGCTGCGTTATAGTTTCAAGGATATTCGCTTGCTATATATGTCCAAATTTGCATTGGAAGGTCTGACGGAAGGGCCATACTACGAACTGAAGCCCTGAATATTTCGCTGCACCTGATCGAACCGGGATGAAGGAAAACCGCTTCAAGGAAAATATGGTCTGGAATACTTCCGAGCAGATTAAAGACTATACAACACTATCGGACAAAGTAAATCAATTGATGAAACTCCGGGAAGACGTAGAACTAACCGAGCAGTCTGACATCGCCACCGGGGTCTATATACTTGCTAACGGTGAAAGCAACAAGTTCCGAACAATAATCGGCCAGACCGGAAAAGACCTGATGGCGCTTCGTAACTCTGTACCTATTGATGAATATCTCTCTGGTTGGAATGCGATGGTATTTACTTTGATAAAGTGTCCAACTCGTTGTTGATCGCGAATTTCATAGGGAATAGTATACTTCAATGCCGGTTAGCAGATAATCAGGTAACTACTTTATGGAAGAATAATGATGCAGCTTTGGATTGTACCTGCGACCGGGGAATTATCAACAATCAACTGGTCGTGGTAAATTTCGATATCTATACTACCAAGGCCAACAAAACCATAGACAACAGCAATACAATATCGATTTTTGATATACAGCGGTGATGTCAAAAGAGGAATGAGTAATTCTCCTGTAATCTCTCAAGCAATGTTTCTGCTTGTTGTTTCTCTTTCAATAGTTTTTCAAATGGATCACCGTGTTGCTTTAGCCTTTTGAAAATTGTCTCGTGGTTGAGGTCTTCGCTGCGCAATCCGTGTTCTACCTCGCTCCAGGAAAGAGGAGTGGCGATGATAGGGTGTTCGCCAGCTGTCAGCGAATAAGGTACTATCACGTTTTCTCCTTGGTTGTTAAGTTGATAGTTCAGAATAACTTTGCCGTAGGTATAGTCATCCGTGCCTTGTAATGAGACAAGTTCAGGGCACTTGAGACGAACGAGTCTACATATATACTCCGCTATGGTTTTGCTGGTTTCAAAGTTACCTTTTGAATCAAGAGGCAGGTATATATGCAGTCCGGATTCACCATCAGTCTTTATATACGACTGCAGTTTCAGTCCGTTCAAAATCTCACCAGCCACTTGCGCTGCATCGATGGCTTTGGTCAGTTCATGTTCGGGAGAATCAATAGTGATAATGGCGTAGTCAGGTGAGTCACTGGACTTGGCCCGGGCGTGACTGGCGTTAAATTGTATGCACCCCAACTCTACATTCAAGAGTAAATATTCGCGGTCATTGCAAAGTTGAATTTGCTTTCTGGATTTTGATTGCTTCCCCTTTGTCCAATCAGGCAAGTGTTCTGCCTTTTGCTCAAATAGTACATCTGCATTTACATTCCTTGCCGAAGCGCTGTCGGCATCAAGTCTCACCGAATAAGCCCTGTCTTTTAAATAGGGTAAAATATAGTCTGCTATTTTGTAGTAGTAGTTCAGGACATCTTCTTTGGCAAATTTGGATTGCCTGAAGATGACTTTGTCGAGATGAGTAAACTGTATTTTATGTTGAAGTTTGAAATCGGGTTGCCTCGGGCCCTTTTCGATTACTTTGGTAACTTTCGCAGGCTTTGGTTTCTCTTTTTTCGCAGGCGATTCAGTTCGCGGCTTTACTATCGGCAAAATAAATTTTTCGGTCTTTTCTTTTTTTCGGACAACGGGTAGTTCGGTGAGATCGCCAAATTCTTTTTTTATAGTTTCATCAAATTCGAATGGTGTTTCGTCCCATTCTTTATGAGATGTGCGATGAAAGAAATATATACCCGGAACATCATCACTAACCTGTAACTGGTGACCAGGCGAATTCAAATTCATCAAAATTGTTTCATAATTCATTTCGTATAAAAGCTCAGCTTCCCCCTGAATGCTTTCAATACTTATTCGATCGTGTATCGTGTGGCCGGCTTTGGTAATATATAGCCGAACAAGTCGTTCGCGATCTTTACGCTGTTGACAGGCAGTTATGATTTCCTGAATTGTCTTAAATGCTTTAGTATTCTTTCGGATCAGCATGAATAAGTGGACACCGTGCAAAAACGGATAGATAAATCTAAAAGAAGCTTTTATAACATCATAGAAAATTTTTTGAGCTGCGAATTTATTGGTCGTCAGTTAGAGCCTGGTTATTGTTCTGCTGCGAGCAAAGCATCCACCTGTTTCTGATATTCATCAAAGCCCAGTTGGTTGAGCAAGGCAGCTGATCGGCGAAGTAGGTAAGCATCTGTTTCGTTGCTGTTTATGGTGGTGTGTTGTTGTGCATAGTTGTAGTAAAAATCGAATACGTGTCGTGATAGTTTAAAGGCGATGTCATTTTTGCCAAGCGTCATCAGCATGTGAGCAGCCTGCAGGCTGGTGATGGAGGGAGTGAGGTGATCATGGTATAGCTTGTCGACTGATGTTAACAGAACTTTCTCGGCCATGGCCTGGTTTCCTTCCTCATAAAATGCTTCTGCCAATGTGTTGAGTGTTTGTTGCAGCGGGATGATCATGCGGAGCTGATAGTCTTCGTAGTTAAAGTATACCGATGAATCCGCGAGATTGGAATAGTCGGCTTGCTCCAGGAGATTTTTGTACATGAGTGCTGTGTTGATCGCTGCACCTTCGCGTTGAGGTTGAATTGGCAGCAGGTGGTATAGTTGTCCTTCCTGCACCACATAAGGTTTTAGGTCGAGATCAAATGTATTCAGCGAGGTAAAGTTGAAATATATAGGTCTTTCCCATTGATTACTGACGAGCAGATCCAGAAACGCCAATGCATTTTTCGAGAGGTAATCCCCGGTTACCGTTAACGTCAGTTCGTTGGTAACAGCGTGCTGTGGGACAAAGTCTTTCTGATCACTCGCTATGAATTTTTGTTTATCCACCGGAACGCGTATTGTTCTGGAGGGAAGAATGGAGTATACATCGCCCGAAGCCGTAGGCAAGCGCAGGGCTGGATGCTCATCTCGTAATAAAGTAAGATACCGGGTTGCATCAATTCCTTCATGTATACTTTCCTGCAGGTATAGCACATCATTCGGTCCATATTGCCGATATGATTTTTCAGGCAACATGAGTCTGAACGGCTGTGACTGGTAGTACGTGTTTCGCAGCTGACCTATATACCAGTCCGTATTGAAGTAGCTTAAAACGGCAATGCGCACATCGGTTCTGAATCCTTCTACTTCCTGCAGATACCATAGCGGAAATGTATCATTGTCTCCACCCGTAAACAGGATCGCATTGGGAGCGCAGCTTTGTAATACATTGCGGGCATGGTCGATTTGAAACGTTCTTCCGCTGCGATCATGATCATCGTGGTTCTGCAGGAACATCCACAACGGTACGGCTACGCTGACAAGTGAAACTCCAAGCCAGCCAGCCTTCCAACGGTTAACGAATGAAAATAGCGCCAGTATTCCCAAACCAATCCACCAAGAGAAAGCTATGTAGGATCCAACATAAATATAGTCGCGTTCCCGTGGTTCATTGGGAGGCGAGTTGAGATACAACACCAGCACTACTCCGGTGACCAGGAAGAAGATCAGTGTACTGATAAACGCATGGCGATTCTTCCGATGGTGATATATACTCCCGATTATACCGAGTATGAGCGGAATCATCCAGTATTGATTTCGTGCCCGCTGCGTGTTGTGCGCTGTGTTTTCAAGTGACGCCGGTTCCCAGGGTGCAAGCCAGTTGCTGTATTGAATATCTCCTTCGCGTCCGGCAAAATTCCAGAGGAAGTAGCGAAGATACATGTGTGTAAATTGGTACCGTAGCAAGTATGCTATATTATCAGTATAACCGGGTTTTTCTCCCGGCTTCAATCCTGTCCATTGGCGATAGGTCTCGATGTGGCTGGCATCGTTGCTATACATTCTTGGAAAGATTGTCTGGCGATGTGGCTCGTATTGATATTCGGACAATGTTCCGGTCGGTTCATATACCTGTTTACCTTTGTGGTATATCTGTTTGCCCGGAGTAACATTTTCAATTCGTGCATCGAAGTATTGACCGTATACGAGCGGTCTTGTTCCATACGATTCGCGGTTCATGTAAGCTTTAATCATCGACAGGTTCTGCGGACTTCCTTCATCGATCGGAGGGTTGTGTGCAGAGCGTATGAACAACATTCCATAAGGAAGAAAACCTGCCAGTAGAAATATAACGGCCCAGCTATATACTTTATAGGAAGGAAGCTTGCTCAATAACAGCCGGAATGCAAGCACAAGTAATATAAGCAATATAAACGCGCCTGTATAGAAGGGAGTGTTCAGTGAATTGACGAGAAAGAGATCGAGATAAAACGCTGCTTCAAATATACCCACAGAGACGAACCGGTTTATCGCCAGGATAAGAAGGCAGCCAATGGCCACTGTTACTACTATAGCGCGGAATGTTAATCGCTGTTCCTGCACATACCAGGTAAAGGGAAGCATCGGTAGCGCCAATACACACATCGGGTGTATACAGAAAGCAAGTCCTGCTATATAAAAGATTAATATCAGCCACCGGGAACGCATCGGCTCCGCAGCATTTTTGCCTTTCAGGATCATCCACACTAAAAGCATCATAAAGAAACATGCAGCACCGTATGTCTCAGCTTCAACAGCCGAAAACCAGAATGTATCACTGAACGCCAGGCAAAGACTGCCTCCTATAGCAGCAGCCATGACACCGCGTGATGTATACTTGATTGAGTGGTCTGCAATTGCATAGGACAGGTCATAGATAATATAGTATGCAATACCAATGGTAAGTGCAGAGAACAGAGCACTCATGGTATTTAACGCCCGGGCTACACGCGTTACATCATCACCGGCAAGCATACTGAACATCCGCCCGATCAAAAGTGAAAGCGGTGTGCCGGGTGTATGCGGAACCTGTAATTTGTAAGAAGCTGCTATAAACTCGGAACAGTCCCAAAGACTTGCTGTTGGTTCCAGTGTGGTGAGATAGGTTACGCACGAGACTATAAAAACCAGAAACGCGCCCAGGTGTTTAAACGTATCAGTACAAAGAGCTCTATATAGTACTGCCGGGGTAAAGGATTGTAGCCCGATAATGCCGGCCACCAGAAGCAACAGTCCTGCAAGCAATACAGGTGGTGCAGCGGTGCGGGTAAGTATACCAAAGCCATTGGCTGACGAGTCCAACGCCATGCATAGAAATGCTGTGGTGATAAGTAGTAGTGCTATTGTAAAAAGCAGGTAATCCTTCCGGGAGAAAAGCATAGTTCTTTTTTTGCAATGCTACTGCTGCAGGTGGTTGTTCCGGGTTAACAACTGTAAAGAAGTGTTAATGCAGTGTTAAAAACCGGAAAGTTCCTATAGGTTCGCGCGTAAACTGTTATTTTTAATAAATGAAAAATAAACACCTTCGCAGGATTATTCTTTTGGGCACACTGGTGCTGGTATGTTTGCTGGTAGTGCAGATATACTGGTTCCGGAGAGCGTTTGATGTGGCTGAACGGCAATTCGATCATAGTGTCCAGATCGCACTTCGTAAGGTGGCCGACTCGGTGTCCAAAAATGCGGAAGTCAAAAAGATGTCTTCCAGTTTCTTCTTTGTTGCTACAAATGCTTCATTGAATGATGAAATGTTGGACGGTCTCATTCGCCAGGAATTTTCAAAGCGCAGCCTGATGATTGACTATGAACTTGGTGTTTACAACGCAGCGGATGACACACTGGTATATGGCAACTATGTGGAAGCTACACGGCGACTTGCTGCCGAGGCCGCGGAGCACAGGCGCAGTGCTGCCGAGCGAAACTTTGCCGTTTACTTTCCCGGTAAACAAAGTTATGTAGCCGCCCAATTGGACATCTGGATTTTCTCAACGATCATATTGCTGCTTATGATGGGGTTCTTCGCCTACGCTATAGCATCACTGCTCCGCGAGCAGAAGTTTGCTGAACTGAAGAACGACTTTATCAACAACATGACGCATGAGTTTAAGACACCCGTGACTAACATTCGCATTGCCGGTGAGATTCTTCAAAACAAAATTCCGGATCCGGCATCGCAGGTATATATCAATATACTGTTGAAGGAAAATGAGCGACTGCGGCAAAAGATAGATCAGGTGCTCAGTGGTTCTTCTGCAGAATATTTGAAGAGTCCGGTGCAGGAACCGATGGACGTGCACCGGCTCATTGAAGATTGTGCTGAAGCATTTCAGTTAAAAGTGCAGCAACGTAATGGTACCCTGCAACTGGAATTCAACGCAACAAATGCATCGATACTGGGCGATAAAGATCTGTTGTTGCAGGCGATCACCAATGTGATTGATAATGCAGAAAAATACGCGCTGCAAAGCCCGCGTATTGTGATCCGTACGCGCGACTATGGTAACCAGCTTGAGATTGATGTGATCGACAATGGTATAGGCATCGCGCCACATCTGTGTCAGAAGGTGTTTGAGAAATTCTTCCGGGTAAGTTCAGGCAATGTACATACGGTAAAGGGGTTTGGTCTTGGGTTGAGTTTTGTGAAGCATGTTATCCAGGTACATCGCGGTGAAGTAAATTTATTCAGTGAGCTGAATAAAGGAACAGAAGTAAAAATTATACTGCCGAAAGCATGAGCGATCGTACACAAATCATGTTGGTGGAAGATGATGAGAGTCTCGGCTTTCTCATTAAGGATTCCTTGGATGCGCATGGCTGGAATGTACACTTATATACCAGTGGCGAAAAAGGACTTTCCGCATTTTATAGCCATCCGTTTGACTTGTGTATTTTTGATATCATGCTGCCGGAGAAGGATGGCTTTGATCTTGCCACTGAAGTGCGAAAGTATAATCAGCGTATTCCCATCGTGTTCCTCACCGCTAAAAATCAACTGGAAGATCGCATCCGCGGATTTGAGATTGGAGCTGACGATTATGTGTGCAAGCCGTTCAGCATCCAGGAATTCAAATATAGGTTGGAAGCTATTCTGAAGCGTGCCTCCGGAAGCGGAGTTTCGGCCGATCGGTCGCTGGTATTAAAAGCCGGCAACTCTACACTTGATGTACACAACCTGTTGCTGCACGCCAATGGTAGCACTACACGCTTAACCTATAAGGAATGTAAATTACTTTCACTTTTCTTCCGGCACACCGGTAAGCTTATTGAACGTGATGTTTTCCTGAAGACAATTTGGGAGGATGATGGTTTTTTTGTTGCGCGCAGCATGGATGTTTTTGTATCGCGATTACGCAAGTATTTGAAGAGCGATCAATCTTTAAGGATCGAGAACATTCGAAGCGTTGGCTATATTCTGAAGGATACGCAGGTATAAATCATGCGTTCGTCAAAGTGCGCGGGATTGTGTACCTTCGGCCTTAATTTCTAAAATCCATTGCCTTGAAAACGAATCGTCTTGGTTTACTTTCTGTTCTTATGCTAGTCGTGCAACTCACCGCGTGTAATTCTGATAAAAAGGAATCTACTGTAAAGACTACTGTTACTCCTCCAATACCCTCTATCAGTTTTGATGTTGTCGCTACGCATTTGCACGATACGGCCGCGTTTACGGAAGGCCTTCTCATGCACAACGGCAAGCTATATGAAAGTACAGGTTCACCGCTTGAGATGGAAAACACAAAGTCTGTTGTTGGGATCGTTGATCTGCAAACCGGTAAGATCGATGCTAAGGTTGAGATTAACCGCGCTATATTTGGAGAAGGTATCACTTTTCTCAATAACAAACTATATCAATTGACCTACGAGGCCAAGGTAGGGTATATCTATAACGCGAGAACTTTTAAGAAGACCGGTGAATTTCCATTGCCTGGTAAAGAGGGGTGGGGACTTACTACGGATGGAACTCACCTCATCATGAGTGACGGGACTGATAAGATACTATATCTGGACTCTGTCTCATTGAAACCCGTCAAGACGTTGCTTGTGCAGGATACCAACGGTCCTGTCAGAAATGTAAACGAGCTGGAATATATTAGTGGCTATATTTATGCCAACGTATATACGACAAACTACATTATAAAGATAGACCCTGCAACCGGAAAGGTGCAGGGGCGTCTTGATCTTTCTGCGTTAACCCGCAGTGCCCGTTCACAGAATAAGAATGCACTTGAATTGAACGGCATCGCGTATGATTCAGCTTCCGGTAATGTCTATGTTACCGGCAAGTTCTGGCCGAATATATATGCTATCCGGTTCAGTTATTAATGCTGTTCGTAACTACGTTTTCTTTACCACTTTATATTTAGCTTTGCCTATCGAAAGAATATAGGTGCCTTGCGCTATATCGGTAAGATCGAACGTAACTTGTTGATCGGCTTCTGTCACAACTTTCTCCAGGATTACACGACCTGCCATATTGGACAGCGATATTGTTCGGACTGCCGGTATTTGTACTGTAACCGTTAACTTATCTGTAAATGGATTAGGTGAAATGATTGCCAGCCTCTCAATGGGTAACTCCCCAGACGATGTATATTGCAGTGTCTCTGACATCCGGAAACAACTTCCGTTGGTAACAGCTACGCTATAGTTTCCATCGGCTAGCGGTATAATTTCAGAAGCTGTCTCATTTGTCTGAAGCGCTCCGTCCAGGTACCACTGGTAGTAATATCCCGGGCGTTGTTCCGTAAATATTTTTCCGGATGCTACTGCGATGCGTGGTGTGGCGAGCGAGTCGATCGTAACCGAAATTGTATTGGACAGTGTCGTTACAGGACAGTCGTCACTACTTCCATATCCGGCTTTTACAGATACATTAAATATACCGCTATATAATTGGTTATAATCTGCCTCGAGTTGCAGCGATTCTCCTTCTGCAATTCTTCTTTCTGAAACTGCTTTCCCTTCAAGAAATGCCTGGTATCCAACGCCCGCCTGTGTGCCGTTCAGAGTAATGACAGCATTACTTTCACACACCGCTGATGATGTCATGGTGGCGGTTGGGTGTATTTCAGGTCTCGCGAGTATCAAGGTGAAACGTGTTCCTTTAGACTCAGCTGCATCCGTGATTGCAAAGCTATAGTCAGGATCTGCCGATACATCGATGTGTTTTTTCAGGAGCGCATCTTCCAGGTATACCTGGGTTGTTAGGTTGTCGGTTCCTTTAAAATGGAAGGTGTAATTTCCTTTCGCAGCATTGGAGATAACCAGCGGTATACGTTTCTGACAATAGTCTGCTGCTATGGCATTGATCGCCAGGGCAACACTGTCACTTGATCGCGATGCCAGGTTAAAATATGTATTGTTTTGCTTGAGGGCATCTTCATACTTATTGTAACTGTTGGATGCCTGTGGTATAGTCTGTATATAGGTCTCATCGGTCCACGTTCCGTTACTCATGCTGATTTCAAGGGATTCTATACCATTACCTTCGCGGTAAAAAGTACCGTCTGTCGTATACTTTGCATTTTCTGTTATAGTAAGTGTCGGAGTTGCTGATGTGGTTTGTACCCAGAATGATTGCCCTGGGGCAATGATGCCGTTGGCCAGATTGCCGGTTGATCCGTTCCATACACGCCATCTATATTCGGAGCCGAAGTTCTCGCGCACATATACTGTGCTGCTTACGTTTAGCAACGTGCTCCATTTGGTATCAGCAGTACCGGTCCATTGAATAGGAGCAGGGTATGGATTGCCGAGTAAATTCCAGCCATTGTCTTGTCCCAGTGTGCCACCGGTAAGGGTAAATATAAAGTTACCCTGATATGGGTTGCCGGTAACCTGCCAGGTTGTTGGGTCTGTTGCTTCGCGTACAAAGATTGAGTAACCTTTACCGATGCGGAGCGAGTCTTCGTTCGAGCCACCATTAGGAGGAAAGTTAAGCCAGCCACCTTCCGGTTCATTATAGCTGAACATCGAAGCTGCAGATGAATTTATACCTGACCCTGTGCTCTGTCCCTTAAAAGAGCCGGTAACCGGTATATATTCCTGGATGTCGGCAACGCTCATGGCTTTTACCGGTGATGCAATATAGCGGTATATTCTTCCTTCGCCATCCATATAGCGTTGATAGGTTATCTGGCCGGTAATTCTTGCTCCGGAGAGAAGTGGACCGATGCGTGCACTTCCATTTTTATCGGATACCAGTGTAAGGTTTCCACTATAGCTGTTCAATTCGCCTTTTGTAAGGGTAACAAGGTTCTTCACTTTCACCGAACTCTGTAAGTTAAATTTACCGGTGCTGCTTGACGACAATGTGATGTTTGTTAAACTATCATACTGTTCACTGAAGGCTATATTGGATGAAAGCGCAGATGTTGTGTTGATCGTCAGGTTACTGTTGCGTGCTGCTATCACTCCGGTTTCGCCATTCGGGTTGATGGCAACTTTTCCAGAGAGGACAAGGTTATTTTTATCCAGGTGTAATTGTGCCCCGGTGTTGAGTGTCAGGCCGCCACCGCTGCTGTTGCCTAGCCGTACCGTTGCAGCGCTACCGGCACTGTTTTGAAGTGTAAGCGCATCACCGTAATCTAATACGAGCTGGTATAGACTCAGGTCAGTATCCCGGTTCAGTGTGAGTGTATGATCTTTACTGCCTTTAAATACTACGGAGTATAGCTGCCCGGCAGGTGTTGCAGTCTCGGCACCGAGAAACGTCATATCGCCTTCTACAGAAATGATTGACCGATTGGACTCGCTGCCTTGTACAACTACATTTTCATCTACGCGCAGATCTCCCTTTACGGAAATTGAACTAAGCGGTAATGTCTTTGTAGTGGAAGCCGTAGTGAGATTAAGATTTCCATATGCACTGTTGGGCACCATACCATTGGCGTTGAAGTTTACGGTCGAGGTTGGCGACAATGTTCCGAAGGCAGGTATAGAATCATGGTTGATATTGATCACGGTATTATCATCTGCCTCGATGGTTCCGGTTACAGCTTCGTTGATATTTAGTGTTACTCCGGATTCTACAATGATCTTGGAACCCGCACCGGCAACACTCCAGGGGGATGCTATAGCTACATCGCCCGTGCGATTGCGGATATGGAAGTACTCATAAGCGTTGCTGAAGTTAACCGGGGCAGTACCCTCTCCGTTGGCTTCTGTTCCCCATGTTGAAAGCAGGTGAAGATCGCCTGTAGCTTTGCAATAGTAGGTAACCGGTGTTGCTGAAGTACGGAACAAAAGAGAGTCTGGTATTACCTGTTTACCAAGGCCTGTTCCTGTGCCCGGAGGATCGTATGTAACCGACAGTGTTTGCAACAAGCTATTCGCGTAGAAGTACTCGACACGTATTGGATATTTACCTGTTGTTGCAAAGTTTACCGTTTTATTTTTTTCGACAGGACCATCATACAGGGCATCGTTATCGATTTGCAGAACGCCATCGACATATACTCTGCTGCCGTCATCGGACCTCGAATAAAATATATAGTTACCCGGCTGATTTATCTCGATATACCCTTCAAATGCAAATACAAATTTGATGTCGCGATTACGTACGGATATATCGAAATTGCTGACAATACCTTGCGTAGCGGGTGTTTGCGCGGTACTGAAAAATGTAGCCAGTGTGAAATCCGTAGGCACATTCAGCGGCTCATAGTAATAGTATGTTAAACCATTTTGCGGACTGAGCGTTGTTACCGGAATAGCTTCTCCCGGAAAATCTGAAAAGTTGCCGCGCGTATCAACGGCTCTCACGTTGATGAAGTATTTTGTATTCGGAGCAAGGCTACTGAATGTATAGGTTGTTGCGTTAACGGTGGTAACAAGGGTTGATCCTAAATATACTTCATAAGCCGATACCTGGTCATCGTCTGACGAAGCATCCCAGGTAATGGAGATTTGCGTGTCCTGTACATCGGTAACTACGAGGTTGGTGGGAGGCGCAGGCTTCGTGGTATCATTCGGCATCGTAATATATACTTCGGCTGTTGCAAATTTTCCGTCACCCGCACCGGCGGAGCGAACTCTGTAAAAGTATCTGGCAGAAGGTCGTAAGCCTGTATCGTGATAGGTGTTTGTATTGGCTGGAACAGTAGCGATGAGACGATACGGTTCGCTGCTATAGCCATTAACATTGGCACGGTTTCGCCAGATCTCGAAGTATTCTTCATTATCAGAATTATCTGTCCATTGAACGTTAACTTCGCTTTCCGATGCGGCTGTTACACCACCGGCCGCCAGTGTTGGTGCATTCGGTGCAACGTGTGGGCTGGTGTACGAAACGGTTATAGGATCAGAGAGCAGACTCTCACATCCCGAATTTTCTTTTACCCGTACAGCATACTCTCCAGCCTGTGATGTGGTACCAACGGTTCCGGAACCCTGCAGGAAGTACGCAACTTTGGTATTGGTGACTGTCGTATCAAATGCAACTCCGTTCTTATACCAGTGATATTCCGGAAAGCCTTCCGGAGCAATCAGTCGTAGCGTATCGTTCTTGGTGCCGTTAAAATCGATTGGTATAATCCGTGTACCGTTATTGGCAAGTTCCGGTTTATAGGTTGAAGCTTCCTTCGGTGTTATTTCGATTGGAAACGATTCATCCCATTCGGTTTCACTTCGTTTGAATTTAACGGTATAAGTCCCTGCCTGATTCAAGGTATAAAAGCGTGAAGTCGCACCGGATATATCGATACCATTGAATGTCCATTGATAGGCGATGAAGCCATCGGAGAACCCTAATTTTATAGAGCTGTTGGCACACAGTTCCGTTTGTCCGCCGAAGACATATATATTCTTTTTGTTTTGTGCGAGTATCCACGAGAAGAAATCCGTTTCCGCATACGCAGTGGTCCAGGTGTTGTGTCCTAATGTAGGATATAGTGTATAGATCGGGTTAGCTCCTTTGCTTTTCAGTACATCCACCAGATCTTCGGAGGCCTGCGGTTTCGGGTTGGTGTCAGTTCCTCCCTGGAACAACCAGATCGGCATCGTTACGAGTATATCGCTCATGGCTTCGTAGTTACTTCCTACACCAGACATCGGCAACATGGCTGCAAATAAATCAGGACGTTTCGCGGCTGCATCCCACACACCTTTCGCACCATTGGACAATCCATGTATAGCGATACGATCCCGGTCTACATGATAATTCGAAATAAAGTACTCAATGATGCCGATGGTCATGCGTATGTTGTTGCCGATCGCGCCATCTTCCCAACCATTCTGCCACGCGCCACTATGACTTACCTGTGGTATAATTACGATTCCAGGAAAGGCACGATGATCGGATGGATTACGTAACACCGCTGCAACATGCGAGGGGCCAGGGTAGGCCGTGCTCGTACTGTTGTTATCAAACTGTGGATCTTCCGGACCATAGTTATAGTGTCCTTCCCAGCTGCGACCGGATTCACCAGCGCCATGCAGCATCACTATGAGTGGGTATTTTTTCGATGCGTCATTCTTGTTATAGCCGGTGGGGAAGACAACACGGAAGTTTAAAAATTCATCAACAGCAGCGCCTGTATTTTTCCAATAGGTATATTCGCGGAACAATGCTTCGTTGCTGAAGTTGGCCATCTTATAGTAATGACCAAGCTGGTTATTGCGCAGGGTATACCCGCTATCGTAATGAATAACGGTCTGTGAGAGCGTGTTAAACGTAGCAGTAAATAGAAATAGTGCTGCCAGCGTGGACTTCAATACATTCTGTAATAACATACTCGATAGTAAATCTGTTTACATGAGAAAAATGAGTATCATACCCTGTATAAGGAGTAGTCTCTTATAAAAAGCATGACGATCTTATATAGCTAAAAACCAAATAGCGCCTGATGTAAACAGAGTTCAGTAGTAACGCTGAACGTCTTTCGTGTTAATACATAACGTTGGTATATATAGTCTGCGGTGAGAACTCCTCATCAGCTTCCTGTACGTGTACCATGTCTATTCTCTTCACCCAAGACCTTTTCTGTCTTATAAAAAACTGTACCCGCCAGGTTTATACCAGCTACAAGACTAGGATTTGTGTAGATAAGAGACAGGATTATTCCATGAGTTTTCGCGACTCACGCGAGATCTGTGGAGTTCGGCATGGCAGGGGGACACAGGACTTTTAAGTATGACCATGTTGTTACCCACACTTGTAACGCTATAAAGCAAAAAAGCCACCCGTGAACGGATGGCTTTCTGTGATGTGAATTGTATATATACCGGAATGCATTATCCAAAAAGGAACTCGATATCGTCACGTGACAGATTTTTAACAAAGCCTGCATCTTCGTGGATCAGTTCATCGGCAAGCATTTTCTTTTTCTCCTGCATCTGCAAGATCTTTTCCTCTACAGTATCTTTGCAGATCATCTTGTAGGCAAATACTTTACGCTTCTGTCCAATCCGATGGGCGCGGTCAATGGCCTGTTGTTCTGCTGCCGGGTTCCACCACGGGTCAACGAGGTATACATAGTCGGCAACCGTGAGGTTAAGTCCAACGCCACCGGCTTTCAGTGAAATCAGAAACGCTTTGATACTTTCGTCTTCGGTGAAGCGTGTTACTTCTTCCTTCCGTTTATTCAGGGATGTAGAACCATCGAGGTAACAATGGCTGATGCCTTCGGCTTCGAATTGTTCTTTGATGAGCTGAAGCATGCTTGTGAATTGTGAGAAGACCAGCAGCTTATGATTACCGGCATTCTCCTGTACTTCACGAATGAGCTCTTCAATTTTAACCGAACTTTTTACCGGCTCTTCTCCCGGTATATGATCCAGCATGGCCGGGTGATCGCATATCTGGCGAAGACGCAACAAACCTTCGAGTACATATATACCTGATTTCTCAAGACCTTCTTCATCAATTTTCTTGAGCAGAAGGTTTCGGTAGTTGTCCCGATACTGATTATATAGTCTGCGCTGATCAGCGTCCATCGTGCACCATAGCACCGTTACCGTTTTGTCAGGAAGATCTTTTGCCACCTGCTCCTTGGTTCTGCGCAGGGTAAACGGATGGATAAGTCGTTTCAGATATTTTGTTTTCTCCTTGTTGCCTTGCTTATCGATGGGCTGTGCAAATTCACGATTGAAGAATTCGC
Organism: Ohtaekwangia kribbensis; assembly: GCF_042676245.1. Taxonomy (NCBI): domain Bacteria; kingdom Pseudomonadati; phylum Bacteroidota; class Cytophagia; order Cytophagales; family Fulvivirgaceae; genus Ohtaekwangia; species Ohtaekwangia kribbensis. Next base: position 11,854 of record NZ_JBHTKA010000013.1, on the reverse strand, counting down.
GCGTACCGAGTAAGCCCGGGTTCAGGAAGTTAAACTGTGCGAACAGATCGGATGTATTGTTTTGTACCGGTGTACCACTCAATATCAATCGGTTCACAGACCGGAGATGTTGCATGGCGCGGGTTACGCGTGCATCCGGATTTTTGATCGCCTGACTTTCATCGAGAATGATATACTGCCAGAGGAAGTTCGACAGGTTTTCAAGATCGTTTCGTACAACACCATAGGTGGTAAGTACAACATCATACTCTGAAAAATGTGTCTCCGTAAATTCGCGTTGCAGTCCGTAGTAGGTATAAAACTTTAGCGTAGGACAGAACTTTTGTATCTCGTTCTCCCAGTTAAAGATCAGCGATGTAGGACACACAACCAGTTGCGTACTGCCCGGATATTTTTCCTTCAGATATTGCAGGAAAGATATAGTCTGCAAGGTTTTACCGAGACCCATATCATCTGCAAGACAGCCACCCCATTGTAGTTCATCAAGCGCCTGCATCCAGTGAAAGCCGGATAACTGGTAGGGGCGAAGCGTTGCTTTGATGTCTGATGACAACGGTGTTTTTTGTATAGCATCGTAGTCGAGAAGTTTGCGTTTTCGGGCCTCTATATCTTGTTGAACCGTATTACTGTCGATCTTGTCGAGTATATCTTCCAGCAATGTATAGTGCAGCTTGCTTACGCGGAGTACACCGTTCTCTTCCGTACCGGTTCGGAGCAGCAGACTATATTGACTGATCCACTCTTCGGGTATATGTCCCAGGGTTCCATCTTCCAGCATGATGGTGTCCTGCTTGTTTAATATAGCCCTGCGAATCTCTTTCAATGAGACAACGAAATCGCCCCATTGAATGGTTACTTTCAGATCGAACCAATCTATACTGCTGGTTGCACTGATGATGAAGCGTGGTACATGCGTGGTATATCTGAACTTCTTGAGCTCGTGCAAACCATGTACGGCATAACCTTCCTGTGCTACGTTGCGCATCATGGTAATAAACCAGCCATGCTTCATCACGTCCGCGAAAGGAAGATAATAGTATAGATTGTTCCGCTGATTCGCGAATGACGGATGCAATGTGCGAAGGTATTCGTATAGCCGCTTCTCTTCGGTTTTGTTGCGCTGAATGATCTTTACCGTTTCACCGGCTTCGGCTACGTGGTTGCGTTCATCGCTGTAGTCAATCACCACATCGTCATAGGAGAATTGTGGTTTGATCATGAGATTACTCTCATTCAGTTCGCTCAGCATAACGCGCGGCTCCTGTTCCGGTGTAACCGTTTCGATGTTGAGTTTATCACTGACGATAACTTCGTATTTCTCCTGCCATACGGTTATATAGCGCTTCACAACATCTGCCTTTTCACTCAGCGGAAATGTGAGCGGACCATTGCGGAAGAGATCGATCAATGCGAGTGATGCAGCATCCGGAGGAAGATATAGTGTACCTTCATGTTCGAGTAAAAATCCTCCGAGCAAACGAAGGTTGGTCTTCTTTCCATCAAGCCAGAGTACAAGATTCAGTACAATACTGTCTCCGTTACGATCGGCTGTAAAGCTGAATCGTGCAGGCTCTTTACCGAGCTTCACCGTCAACTGACTATAATTCAGAAAGCGTCCGGCCTTGAGTATAAATATCTGTGGCCATGAGCTGAGCGTAGGCCATAGTTTATGAAGTAAATCTATATAGTGCTTGCGCAGATTGACGAGTTCTTTGGCCGATACGTGTGCCCATGAACCGGAGTGATTGCGTATATAGCGATTGCCTGTGCGCGTCATCCAATCAAGCAACTGATTGTCGGAGAACTCCATCAGATCTTTATATACTTCTTCTGAGAGTGGTTGCAAATAGGCGAGACCTCTTTCAGCCTGCAGCGAAATTCGTTTATACTCGGTTACATTGTTCTTCGAAAAAATAAGAACAGGTTCCAGGTCAAAACGGGTTGATTTTCCTGAAACAAAATTGAACAGGAATCCGATTTCATAATTTATTTCTGTGCCGGCTGGTAATTTAGGACGGACGGCATTCTTTTTCTCAATTTTCTCTTCGTCAAAAAGCATGGATGATTTTTTCGTAGCGCGTGTTGGCGGCAGGAGTTTTTTGATATAAAGCAGGAGCGGCATCAACGCTCGGGTGGCAAACACTTTTCGGCTTCATCTCCTTCATTCCGGGGCCAAATATAATAGAGTGATCGGTCTGGTTGAACAGCGTTTCAGGATATCTTCCATTTAACTGATTGCGTGATAGTTGTGAATGAAAAAGACGTCCATTTCTAGAGTGCAGGGACGGAAAAAACTTGTTGTTTTTTCCGTTCACATAATTACCGGTATACAGAAAACATTTCGATTGATTTATCGTCTGTAAAACTTGTCTTTTGCGTTCCATTTTAGCATAGTATGAAGTATTGGGTAATCCTGCTTGTCTTGTTGTCTCACGCGGCATTGGCCCAACAATTTTCTGTCACGGGTGTGGTAGCCGACAGCACGGATAATACCACGTTGATCGGAGTAACCGTACTGCTTCAGCAGGCCTCGGATTCAACATGGAAGCGCGGCACTGTAACCGATGTGGATGGAAAGTTTGTGTTTAACAATGTCCCATCCGGCAGGTATCGAATACATCTTTCCTATATAGGCTATACAACGCAGAGCCTACGCGTTCGCGTAAACAATGAGCCGGTTGATTTAAGACAGCTTAAGTTACATCAGTCAGCAACAACCTTAAAGACAGTAGAGATAAAGGGTGCTTCCATACAAGTTGAGCAGAAAGGAGACACGCTTCAATACAATGCGAATGCATTTAAGACAACCCGCGATGCTACGGCCGAAGACCTCATCACCAAGATGCCGGGTATAACTTCTGATAACACCGGAGTGAAAGCACAGGGCGAAGCTGTACAACAGGTACTGGTAGATGGAAAACAATTTTTTGGTGATGATGCCACACTCGCACTGAAGAATCTTCCCGCAGAGGTGATCGACAAGATCGAAGTGTTTGATCGCCTGAGTGAGCAATCGCAGTTTACAGGTTTTGATGACGGACAAACACGCAAGACTATAAATATAGTTACGAAGAAAGGAAAGAACAACGGGCAGTTCGGAAGAGTATATGCCGGAGCAGGGGAGGATGGACTCTATACCGCGGGCGGCAATATAAATTCGTTCAAAGGCAATCGTAAATTATCGCTGGTCGGTTTGAGTAACAATATCAATCAACAGAATTTCAGCAATGAAGATTTACTCGGAGTAACATCTTCTTCTTCCGGAGGACAGGGTGGTGGTAATCGCGGTGGCGGTGGTGGCCGGGGACAACGTGGCGGTAGTAGTAATTTTAATGTTGGTCAGCAAAGTGGAATTTCCACTACGCATTCTGTTGGTGTGAACTATAGTGATGTGTGGAGTAAAAAGACAGAAATTACCGGGAGCTATTTCTTTAATCAATCAGACAATGATCGTATCACCAACCTGAACCGCGCGTATATTACGCAACAAGATAGCGGCCTGGTATATGGAGAACATAGCCGCGCTAACAACAGGAACTATAATCATCGGTTAAACTTCCGGCTGGAGTATACGATCGATACCGCTAATTCCATTGTTATTACGCCACGGCTCAGTTACCAGAAGAATGATTCCCAATCTACATTACAGGGAGATTATACTGCCGAAAGTAATTCACTTCAAAGCAACATCAACAACACCAATAATGCAGACAATGCCGGTTATGTTTTTTCAAACAGCGTTTTGTATCGTCATCGCTTTAAAAGGAGAGGACGATCACTATCGGTGAGCTTGAATACAGATGTTAACAATCGCGATGGTGATTCGTATCTATACTCGCTGAACGATTATGAGTCTTCATCCGAAACTACGATTATCGATCAGCAATCCGATCAATATACCGACAGCTATACACTGTCTTCGAATATATCCTATACCGAGCCGATCGGTAAGCGCAGCCAGTTGCAATTCAATTTTACCCCTTCTATTACCAACAGTAAAACTGACAAGCGTACCTATAATTTGAGTGAAGATGGCTATACCGCTCTCGATACATTGCTTACTAATACCTTTAAGAATCGCTATATATCCAATCGCGGGGGCGTCAGCTACAGGTTCAACAACCGGAAACTGAATTTTAATACCAGTGTCAACTATCAACATGCAAAGCTTACGAGCGATCAGGATTTTCCTTATCCGTTTGCTGTAGACCGTTCGTTTCAAAATATACTTCCGCAGGCAACGTTCAACTATCGATTTGAGCAGGGCAGAAATCTCCGCTTGATGTATCGTACTTCAACAGATGCTCCCTCGATATCTCAATTGCAGAATGTGATAGATAATCGTAATCCGTTATTTCTGAAGACCGGTAATCCTGAATTGTCTCAGGCGTATAGTCACAACGTTACTGTTCGTTATGGGCGAACGAATAACCAGGTATCTACCAGTTTGTTATTCCTGGTAAGCGGAAGTTTCACGAAAGACTATATTACAAATGCGTCTTACATTGCTGCACAGGATACGGTCTTGAATGGCATCACACTCAATCGCGGTGTCCAATTGTCCTACCCGGTCAACGTACGCGGTTACGGCTCAGTCAGGACATTATTGACGTATGGCCTTCCCGTAGCGCTGCTGAAATCGAATATGAATATTAATACCGGATTTACGTATAATCGAACTCCGGCCATCATTAACGACAGCAAGAACCTGGCGAATAACTATGGCTTCAGCCAGGGCGTTGTATTGAGCAGTAACATCAGCGAGGATCTCGACTTCACACTTTCGTATACGGCTAACTATACCATTGTCAAGAATACATTGCAGAAGCAATCGGATAACAACTACTTTAATCAAACTGCATCGTTGCGACTCAATTGGATTTTCTGGAAGGGATTTGTTTTCTCCAGCAATCTGAATAACACCATGTACCGGGGATTGTCGGCTGCATACGATCAGAGTATATGGTTCTGGAATGCCGGGCTTGGCTATAAATTCCTGAGAGATCAGAAGCTTGAAGTCAAACTGAATGCATTTGATATTTTGAATCAGAACAACAGCATCAGTCGCGATGTAACCGAAACCTATATCGAAGACAGGTTGACAAATGTACTAACCCGCTACTTCATGCTGATCGTTACGTACAACATCCGTAACTTTAAGCAGTAATTTTTTCTGCAAAGAAATTAACCCTGCTGAAACATGAAGAACGAAATCTTGCCTGCAGTCTCCGCTGCTATTTTTGATGAGCGTGGTCGTGTGTTGTTACACAAACGAAGGGATGTTGATCAGTGGTGTATCATCTCAGGTCACGTGGAGTTTGGTGAATCCGTTGAGCAGGCTATACTTCGTGAGATTCGCGAAGAGGCCAATGCAGATGCGTCTATCATTAGACTAATCGGAGTGTATTCTTCTCCACCATCGCAGTTATATCAATACGAGAATAAGAATATACATTATGTTACAACGTACTTCGAGGTAAGTCTGCAAACGGGAATACCAGAGAACTTCAGCAGCGATGAGACGGCCGCGATTCGTTTCTTTAATATAGACGAGATACCGGAAAATTTTGCCAAGATAAATCCATACTGGCTTGAGGACGCGCTCAACAGGAGAGGTCCCGCAGTATTCAGATGAACATATAGGAGATGAGATTACACGAAGCACGGTGTTGGCTAAGTGTAATTGAATGTACTAACGCTTTTTGATCGTACTCTTTCCTTTGTTGCGTTCTTTTTTGCTGATGTTGTATTCAAACAAGTACATCATCGAAAAACGTACTCCGCGATTTCGGAAACGCAGTTCGTCATCATAATCGTGCGGAATGAGATAGTCGGCTTTTTGCTTTCCGAATAAAGTCTGATCAAATGTATAGCGAAGGTCAAGCATTACTTTATGTTTGGTGGCAGGTTCCAGTAGTAAGCCTGTACCGAGATTGATACCAAACTGAATTCTGTTGATATTAGTATAGTATACTTCGTCAGTATGTGCGTAGTCTTTTCGAGGTTCAAACTTTATTTTATAGGAGAGCTCGCTGATGTTATTCTCGAGTAGTTCACTGGAGATTACGGTGCCACGTCCGCCCAGCAGGTATGCTATATTTGGTCCGACACCGGCATACCATTTAAAATTTTTGTTCTTACCGAGCTGTCCTTTGAAGTGCATGGTGAACAAAATGGGTACTTCGAAGTAATGATATGTTACTTTGTCTTTCAGGTATGGATCGATCTTTCCTTTTACCGTTTTACTTTTTGTCGAATAGAGGTATTCTGTATGCAAAAAGTAACGATTTCTTACCTTGAAGGAGAGCACTAAACCTGCGTTGAAACCAATTCCAGGTGATAACTTCAATGTATCCGTAACGCTTTTGCGGTCCATTTTTATGAAGTCGTATTGTCCTCCGATTTTAGCTCCGAACCGGATAACTTGAGCTGTGGTATTTTCAATAGAAGCAATTGTTACCAGAAACAGTACAAAAAGGGTTATATTCTTCTTTGTGGTGTGATTTAAGCGTGAAATGGTAGTTCCGTTCGCCAACATGGTTTGTGTGTATGGTAATTTTCATTATAAATCTTGCCTATTTTTTTAGTAAAAAAGTGATAATTAGATACCAATTATTACGTGACTCTGAATGCAATCGATCTTGCAATTTTTTTGAATCCAAAAGAAAATACCTTTCTGGCAGTATTTATAACATGGGTAAAGTATTACCTCTCACTTTTTAACCTCAGGTTGTATCTACATCTATAGTTGAGCTTATGATCAGAAAACTACTGTTGGCAGCACTTTGCTTGGTGTTGTATACGTCAGCTCTTGCGCAGGAGTCTAGCTGCGGAGACGGCATCGATAACGATGGTGATGGATTTATCGATTGCTTCGATGGCGATTGTGCCAAGAACGCGATCTGTAAGGACTTCTATATTGGTCAGGATAAGGCCTGTCAGGTTCCCCCAACTGGTACGCTCAACTTTGGAATGAAGCTCGAGGCTTCATCGCCGAATCGCATTACGTATACTTCCGGAAGAATGGCGGTTGGTGATCTGGACAGTGACGGTATACCCGAGATGGTAACGCTTCACCAGGAAGACAAAAAGCTCTACATATTAAATGGTACAAACCTGAGCATCAAATATACCGGTACAATTACCGGAACAGCAGAATACTATGATCATACAATAGGCGATGTTAAAGGCGATGGTTGTGGCGACATATTTATAGCAGAAAAGATTGGCAGTGATTTCTATATAACTTCCTATGACTGTAAAGGATTAAAGCAGTGGAGTACAAAAGCTTACGGACAGCCCATCACGATGGGACTTGCCGATTTCGGATCTGATGGAAAAGCAGAGATATACTATCGCAATGAGATTCTTGATGCTGAAACCGGTACCCGTTTACTAAAAGGAAGTGGCGATTGGACAACTATCGATGCAGGGCCCGTTGCCGTTGATATACTCAGTACAACAGACTGTGCTTCGTGTACGGGCTTGGAACTTGTATTGGGGGGTACTATATATTCCGTTAACCTTGGAGCCCGCACAACTGATGCTGGCTCTTTGACTTTGGTAAAGAGCATTCCCGGTGGCGCCAATTATTATCCCAAGAAATCAAGTTTCGGTTACATTACGAGTTTAACCAGTGTTGCTGACTATAACCAGGATGGTTCTCTGGATGTACTCACCAGTGGTTCAACCGGTTCAACGACCGGAACAACAAACGCTTTCTTCTGGGATGTAAAGAACAATACCTATAAGCGATATGCAACGTCAAACAACTGGCCTGAAGGAACGGGGCGTTTGAATATATCAGATATAGATGGCGATGGAAAACTGAACACCACGTTTGTTTCCGGAAGCAGATTATTTGCTTTGAAGGAAGACTTTACATTATTGTGGTCAATCGCTATATCAGAAGGTACTTCGGGATATACCGGTGCAACCGTGTTTGACTTTAACAATGATAAGTCGAACGAGATTGTATATCGCGATGAAGGCTATCTCTATATTATAAACGGAAAGACGGGAGCGATCTTTACACAGGCGATCTGTCGTTCGAGAACTGCGAATGATTACCCGATCGTTGTTGATGTTGATGGTGATGGTTCGACTGAGATCTGCGTAACGTGTGCTACCTCTAACACTGATAACATTAATGACTTTACCCGTGCACCGTTTGGCCAGATTCGTACGTACTCGTCAAGTCTCGAAGCGTGGGTGCCTTCGCGTAAAGTGTGGAACCAGCACGGTTACTTTAATGTAAACATCAATGATGACCTTACGATTCCACAGGTTCAGCAGAAACATCATCTGGTGTTCTCTACCGGGTCACCTTGTAATCCGGGCGACAACCGCCCGCTGAACTCATTCCTTAACCAATCGCCTTTCCTCGATTCAAAGGGATGTCCGACATACGCATCACCGGATTTAGTTTTTGATCCAAGCTCAACCATTACGATCAACAAACCCACCTGTCCTGACAAGGACTTTACCATTTCATTTAGTATTAAGAACTCGGGTAACCTGGGGCTTTCAGGTTCATTGCCGATTACATTTTATAGTGGAGACCCGCGTGTCGCCGGGGCTACCAAATTAAATACAGTATATGTTAACCTGAACAACCTGCTTATTGGTGACTCGTACGTAGCGAACAATTTAACCGTGCAGGGAACCGGGGCTAACTTTACACTATTCATTGCCTTGAATGACAATGGAAGTACAACACCACTCACATTCCCCAACACGAATTTCACGGAGTGTGACTATACGAACAACATTAAGTCAGCCACGGTAAGTCCTAATCCATTTACCATTGAGACTGCCCTGATCTCCAATAACATGAAATGTAGTGCTAATACCACCGCTCCCTCCGGAGCCGTTGAAGCCTACCGATTGGTGAGTGGAGTAAAGCAAACAGCTGACTATACATTTTACTGGTACAACGGTACCACTACGGGCGATATAGCTTCGGCTAATTATGTGGGTTCTACCTATTCCGGGTTGACTGAAGGAACCTATTCCGTTTATGCCATTCACAAAGGTTTACTGTGCGGGTCGTCTTCAAAGAGTATAAATGTTGGTGTCACTACAAAGACAATCAGTGTTGCGATTGTGGAAGACAGAGCTTATACAAACTGTAAAAACCCCAATGGTAAACTGCACGCTGTTGTTAACGGAGGCGAACCGGCTGGTAATTTTACCTATGCCTGGTATGCAGGTCCAAACGTATTAACAGGAACTGTATTATCTGTTAGTCATGAGTTATCGAACCTGGACGGGTTAACATACTCCGTATTGGTTACTGATAAAATTACCGGATGTCAATCGACACAAACCGGTCACGTAACAGATCAGACTGTGAAGCCGGCGGTTACCGTAACGACCACGGATGCGAATTGCGTTCCTGCAAATTCAGGAAGTGCATCAGCAAAAGTAGGAGGTGTTACTACCGGGTATGTTTTTAATTGGTATATAGGATCAAACGTGAAGCCATCGGCTGATTATACAGGTCCAACGTATAGTAGTCTTAATCCCGGAACATATTTAGTGACGGCAACTAATAGCACTACGGAATGTGTGTCGCCATCGGTTCTGGTAACAATCAATTCAAAATCAATACAGCCGGTAACAGCAACGGCTACTGCACAGCAAACTTCATGTTCATCAACAGCACCAAACGGTTCAGCATCGGCAAATATAGCGGGTGTTACAGCCGGGTATACCTGGAAGTGGTTCAAAGGAAACAACACGTTACCAGCGAACCAGATTGGTACAGCTGCAACGGTAAACGGACTCGCAGCGGGAGTATATACAGTGCAGGCTACGGATGCTGCAGGATGTAGTGATACAGAAACCGTTACGATCGTTGATAACATTACGAATCCGACTGTATCAACCGTCATCAATAGTCACCAGGTAAAATGTTCCCCTGCGGATGGATCGATCACGGCATCGGCCAATGGCTCAGCCGGACCATTCCGTTACTACTGGTTCAATGGAAATGTAGGCACCCCGGATACTACAGCCGCCAATTATAAAGGAGCAACCTATACCGGACTTACTGCCGGATATTATACCGTAGTGGCGGTTGACAGAACTACACGTTGTGCATCTGCCAAAGCCGTTGTGGAGATCCTTAATAATACCGTGTTACCTACGATCGCAACATCAACCGTTAACCAGACAAGCTGTGATATAAACACACCGAACGGACAAGCTTCTGCAACTATAGGAGGAGTAACTACGGGTTATACCTTTACCTGGTATATAGGCAGTGGCACGGGAGGAACTGTAAAAGGAAATACAGCCACGATTACAGGACTTGCTGCCGGCACCTATACTGTACGTGCCGTGAGCACCTCAACCGGATGTGCCAATACAGCACAGGTTTCAGTTGTCAATAGTCCCGTGAACCCTACGGTAACAGCCGTTGTGGATGCTCACCAGACAAATTGTAGCGCAGGAAACGGAACTGTTTCTGCCAATGTAGGGGGGACGACAACCGGATATACCTTCTACTGGTTCAATGGAAATATAGCATCACCAAATATAGCTGCTCCTGATTATACAGGCGCAGTATATAGCGGGAGAACAGCCGGTGCCTATACCGTTGTAGCAGTAAGCACAACAACGAAATGTCAATCACCAAAAGCGACCGTAACGGTTAACAATAATAGTGTAGCTCCTGTAATTACAACAGCAACGGTTAACCAAACGAGCTGTGATATAAATACTCCGAATGGACAAGCTTCTGCGAATGTAAGCGGAGTGACAACCGGCTATACCTTTACCTGGTATGCAGGTAGTGGTACCGGAGGAACAGTAAAGAGCAACAATGCCATTGCTTCGGGCCTGGCAGCTGGTGTTTACACCGTTAAGGTGGATAACAATACAACCGGCTGTTCAAACACAGCGCAGGTTACTATTGTAGACAACCTCGTTACACCAACCGTAACAGCAGTGGTTGATGCACATCAAACCATTTGTAGTGCAGGTAATGGTCAGGTTTCCGCGAGTGTAGGAGGTAATACGACCAACTATACCTTCTACTGGTTCATAGGAAATATAGCGACACCCAATATAGCAGCTCCTGATTTTACAGGTGCTGTCTATAGTGGAAGAACGGCAGGTGCCTATACCGTTGTGGCAGTTAGCAACAGCACAAAATGTCCTTCAGCGAAAGCAACTGTAACAGTTAATAATAATACAGTAGCTCCGGTGATCACAACATCCACGGTTAATCAGACAAGTTGTGATGGTTTGGCTTCTAACGGACAAGCTTCTGCAAATGTAGGCGGTATAACGGCCGGCTATACCTTTACCTGGTATGTGGGCAGCGGTACAAGTGGAGCAGTAAAAGGAAACACAGCAACGGTAACAGGTCTTACTTCCGGAACTTACACCGTTAAAGTAGACAACAATACAACCGGCTGTTCGAATACAGCACAAGTAACGATTACCAATAGTCCTGTAAATCCAGTTGTGACAGCAGCGGTTGATGCACATCAAACGGTTTGTAACGCAGGCAACGGTCAGGTTTCAGCCAGCGTAGGAGGTAACACAACCGACTATACTTTCTACTGGTTCATTGGAAATATAGCGACACCGAATATAGCAGCTCCGGACTTTACAGGTGCAGTATATAGCGGAAGAACAGCGGGTGCTTACACTGTTGTAGCGGTAAATAACAACACGAAATGTCAGTCAGCAAAGGTTACTGTAACTGTAAACAACAACACCGTAGCACCGGTAATTACAACAGCAACGGTTAACCAGACAAGCTGCGATACAAACACACCGAATGGACAGGCATCAGCGAATGTAGGTGGTGTAACGGCTGGGTATACTTTCACCTGGTATG
>NZ_JBHTKA010000012.1:0-1399 GCF_042676245.1 Ohtaekwangia kribbensis | reverse complement strand
TGTCGATCCCTAAAAAAGGTTGACCGTTTTTTACTAATCAAACCATCGGACAAACATGAACCTGGGGTTCTGTTTCCGGGGTAAAATCAGTACGACTTGATGTCGTACTGATTTTAGAAAAACCTTCGGCATAAACAATTACCTTAGGTCTGTTCTGAGTGCTTAAACTTAATAATTCATTTTCAAATTCTCTTGGTGTTTGTTTATTGGGAAGACTTCGATGTATTCGCTTGTTGTTGTAATGATCAATAGCAGAGGCAACTTCCTTTTTCAGTTGTCTAAAAGTGTTAATGGATTTATATACTAAATATTCATTCTTGATGATACCATTTACTCTTTCGGCATAAGCATTCTCTTGTGCGATCAGCCCCATACTCAGCTGAAAACCATGTTTAGTTAGAATCGCTCGATAGTCACTATCTACAAATTGACTCCCTCGATCAGAATGATGGATTATACCAGTTATACCTTGAGCTTCTGTTAATGCCATTCGAAGAGCGGCTAGATTAGCATCAGCGCGCATATGATCACTTACCTGATAGCCACGGATAACTTTGGTATAGATGTCTATAATAAACGTTAAGTAGTAAAAACGATCTCCCACCTGATAGTACGTTATATCAGTCTGCCATACACGATTTTTATCCCAAACCAAAAGCCCTTCAATTAGATTGGGATAGTACAATATCGTGGGAATAGTTGTACGTCTGTAGTTCCTGGTTTTTCTAACTCTATAGCCCAACTCCATAAATACAGATATAAATTTATCACGTCCCAACCAAGGCGGGCAAAGGCTATCATAAAGCTTCTCAAGACCACATCCCGGATGAATGCTACGGATCTCATCAACCTGTGTGATTAACTCTTGAAGCCGGTCTGAATAATCTATATAGGCACGATTGTGCTTATGCACAGCTTGCTTGCTAACCCCACTAATACAATAAACTGAATTCATAGAAACACCTAGTGTTTTGATGTTTGTTCTGAACCAGTTGATGGTGGGGTATCGGAGTTTTTTTTGATATCGATACCATAGTGAGTATTTGCCAACTCAATCATCTTTTCCAGGAAGTCAATATTAAGTTGCTTCTGCCCAACTGCTCTCTCCAAATCCTCAATGCGTTTCTGAAGATCTTTAAGCTTCTGTTTACTGCTATCTGCCATCTCTACTACTTTAATCTTACGCTTATTATACGAAGAATACTTCTGTATCCAGCGGTATATTATCGTAGTGTGAACCTGGTAAAGCTTAGCCAATTCCAAAACACTGAACTGGCCACGTTCATAATCTTGAACGACTGTCTGTTTAAATTCTTCGCTAAAAAGACGTCTGTTCGCTAATGTAATTCGCTTTGTCATAAGTTAACCTTTTGTGGTCAACCTATTTCAGGGACTGACA
>NZ_JBHTKA010000011.1:0-598 GCF_042676245.1 Ohtaekwangia kribbensis | reverse complement strand
CCACTGATACGTTACACCCGTTGTTACTCCTGCGTTTACACTGAAGGTTACACTCTGTCCCACGCAAACGGTTTGGTTGGATGGGCCGGTGATGATTTCTGGTTGTTCGCGAATGGTTAGTACAGATGCACTGCTCGTTACTGATGGAGAGCAAGTACCACTCACCACAACGGTATAAGTACCTGCACTTGACGTTGATGTTGTCGGTATACTATACGTGCTTGCATTCGCTCCGGATATATCTACTCCGTTCTTCTTCCATTGATACGTTAAGCTTGTACCGGTAGCCGTTACACTGAAGTTAGCCACACTGCCTTCACATATAGCCTGACTTGCTACAGGCTGTGCTGTGATCGTGGGTAAAGCATTGATCGTTAATGTAGCGGCTGAACTTGTTACTGCAGGAGTACAGGTTCCACTTACAATAACATCATAACTTCCTGCGTCACCGACTACAGTAGTTGCTATGGTATAGCTGCTGCTGTTGGCTCCGGAGATGTTGCTTCCTCCCTTTCTCCACTGATACGTTACACCCGTTGTTACTCCTGCGTTTACACTGAAGGTTACACTCTGTCCCACGCAAACGGTTTGGTTGGAT
>NZ_JBHTKA010000010.1:0-575 GCF_042676245.1 Ohtaekwangia kribbensis | reverse complement strand
GCCGTTAGTAACAATTCAAAATGTCCTTCAGCAAAAGCAACTGTAACGGTTAATAATAATAGTGTAGCTCCTGTAATTACAACAGCCACCGTTAACCAGACAAGCTGTGATACAAACACACCCAATGGACAAGCTTCTGCCAATGTAGGCGGAACAACGACTGGTTATACGTTTACCTGGTATGTTGGCAGCGGTACAAGCGGAGCAGTCAAAGGAAATACAGCTCAGATATTAAATCTGGTTGCCGGCACGTATACAGTTAAAGTAGATAACAATACCACGGGCTGTTCAAGCACGGCACAGGTCACAATCATCAATAACCTGGTAAACCCAGTAGTAACAGCAGCGGTTGATGCACATCAAACGATCTGTAGTGCAGGTAACGGTCAGGTATCAGCTAATGTAGCGGGTAACGTAACCGACTATACCTTCTACTGGTTCAATGGAAATATAGCAACACCGAATATAGCAGCTCCTGATTTTACAGGTGCAGTATATAGCGGAAGAACAGCGGGTGCTTACACCGTTGTAGCGGTAAATAACAACACGAAATGTCAGTCAGCAAAGGTTACTGT
>NZ_JBHTKA010000009.1:0-537 GCF_042676245.1 Ohtaekwangia kribbensis | reverse complement strand
CTGGCAGAACTTCAGATCTTTCTCCGGCAGATCATGCACTACGATGTCAAAGCCAAGTTTACCCATCATTGCAACATCTACTCTGAACTTCAAAGGCTGCTTGCCCCATTCCGTTACGTGGTTGGATGTTGCTATAGCCGGGTAGAAATGTGAATACTCCCATTGTATATAGATGCGCTCGAGCGGATCGGTATTATCACTCGGCCAGAACTCAGTGAAGTATTGCAGTGCTGCATAGTCTACACGACCACCACCGCCTGAGCAGAGCATCATCGGTACCTTCGGATATTTAGCACGTATTCTTTCCAGTACTTTATATAGTCCTCTTACATAATCGACATACAGATGTGTCTGATTTTTTAACGAAGCTGAATAGGCATTATAGATCACGGCATTGCAGTCCCATTTGATATAGGCTAATTCAGGATTTTTTACGAACAGATCATCCACCACTTTAAAAACAAAATCCTGTACAACGGGATTGGTCAGGTCCAACACCAACTGATTACGGAAATAGTGTTCTTCTCTTTTGGGTTG
>NZ_JBHTKA010000008.1:0-967788 GCF_042676245.1 Ohtaekwangia kribbensis | reverse complement strand
CGACTGTCTGTTTAAATTCTTCGCTAAAAAGACGTCTGTTCGCTAATGTAATTCGCTTTGTCATAAGTTAACCTTTTGTGGTCAACCTATTTCAGGGACTGACAAAATGCAGAAACAGAAGCGTGTTGGCGTTGTTTGAGTGTCGGGATAATTTTGCACATTTACAGGATGTATTAATTTTTTCTGCGTGTATGTATAAGGCCATCGTAAATAAAAAATCGTTCGACATCACTTCTTCGGAAGATGGTTTTGTTGTTAATGGCAAACCTGTGGCATGGGATCTTGTAAAAGTTGACGATGGTTATTTTCACATTCTGCTCGAACAAAAAAGTTACCGCGCTGAACTTGTCAAGGCCGATCACGCCACTAAAACATTTACCCTTAAGATCAACGGAAAGATCTATACTGTTGCGCTGAAAGACCGGTTTGATCTGCTGCTCGAAAAGATGGGTATGAATAATACTTCGTCCGGCAAGATCAATTCATTGAAAGCTCCGATGCCGGGTCTCATCATCGATCTGAAAGTAAAAGCCGGAGATACCGTGAAGCAAAACGATCCGCTTCTTATTCTCGAAGCCATGAAGATGGAGAACATCATCAAGTCGCCAGGCGAAGGCGTAGTAAAGCTGGTGAAGATCAAGAAGGGCGACAGTGTTGAAAAAAATCAGGTGCTGATCGAGTTTTAAATTTCTGTCTTCAAATCCTTCTTTCGTTTTTAAAATCTTTTCTGCGCATAGGCCAACGGTGTTATTAACCTCAACACAAGGTTGATTGTGTCGAAAGTTCGTTTACAAATGTTGAATGAAGCGTAAGTCCGTGCACGGTGCAAGATGTATTATGCGCAAAATAAAGCTGTGTACTGCTCCGGGAATTTTACAAAGCCCTGTGCTTTGAATATATTGCGCCAATTTCGCTGCATAACCAATCCAACTTACGAATGAAGTACAAACGTATCCTCCTCAAACTCAGTGGAGAAGCATTAC
Organism: Ohtaekwangia kribbensis; assembly: GCF_042676245.1. Lineage (NCBI taxonomy): Bacteria > Pseudomonadati > Bacteroidota > Cytophagia > Cytophagales > Fulvivirgaceae > Ohtaekwangia > Ohtaekwangia kribbensis. The sequence continues at coordinate 966,805 of NZ_JBHTKA010000008.1, read as the reverse complement.
AAGGCTCGTCCAAGAGCACAAACATAGACCCGAATGTGCTGGAGCAGTATTGTGAAGAGATCAGAACCATTAAAGATCAGGGTGTAGAAATTGCGATCGTGATCGGGGGAGGAAACATCTTCAGAGGCGGCCAGGCAGAAGCACTCGGAATAGATCGTGTACAAGGCGATTACATGGGCATGCTTGCTACGGTTATCAATGCTATGGCATTGCAAAGTGCGCTTGAGCGACATGGTATGTTTACCCGCTTAATGGCAGGTATAAAAATGGAACAGGTGTGTGAACCATTCATCAGACGCAGAGCCATACGCCACCTTGAAAAAGGACGCATTGTAATTTTTGGTGCAGGTATTGGTAATCCTTACTTTACTACAGACTCTACAGCAAGCTTGCGTGCTATAGAAGTACAGGCAAGTGTTGTATTAAAGGGTACGCGCGTAGACGGTGTTTATACCAAAGACCCTGAAAAGTTTCCGGATGCTGTGCGGTATAACAAACTGTCGTTCCAGGAAGCGTATGAAAAAAATCTGAACATTATGGATATGACAGCCTTTACGCTTTGTAAAGAAAACAAGTTGCCGATCATCGTGTTCGATATGAACAAGAAAGGCAACCTGCTGAAAGTTGTTAACGGTGAAGAGGCCGGTACACTGATCAGCTAAAAAGTAAGACACAGAAATTTTTCTAACAGTATAAAAGAAGTCATACTTATTTATATTTTATTTCTATGGAAGAACTTGAATTATACCTGGAAGATGCACGCGACTCTATGACGAAAGCACTTAACCACGTAGGTCACGAACTCACCAAAATCCGTGCAGGAAAAGCAAATCCCACCATGCTGGATGGTCTGCTGGTAAGTTATTATGGAGCAATGACTCCGCTACAACAGGTTGCTTCTGTTACCACACCCGATGCCCGCACGCTCTTTGTTAAGCCTTGGGAAAAAGGTATGATACCTGAAATTGAAAAGGCAATCATCAATGGAAACCTTGGTCTTAATCCGCAGAACGATGGCCAGCAGGTAATCATAAATATACCGATGCTTACTGAAGAAAGACGGAAGCAACTGGTAAAACAGGTTGGCCAGGAATGCGAACATGGCAAAGTAAGCATCCGTAACATTCGCAAAGACACGAATGAACAACTTAAAAAAATCAAAGGTGTATCGGAAGATGATGTGAAGAATGCCGAAGAGAAAGTTCAGAAAATGACTGACGACTATATTACCAAAATTGATAGCCTGATGAAAAAGAAAGAAGGCGAGATCATGACGGTATAGTATATGAAACTCGATCTATACTATAAATAACAAAAAAGTCCTGGAGTTTTCCAGGACTTTTGTTTTTGGTATTGGCCTCCCGCAGGGCTTTGCTGTCACGTTTTTTGATTCCGCGAATATTGCTCAGTCTGCGGGAGATATATCTTTTAATGCATTATTATAATCGTTGCAGTACGTGCATACGATGTGCATCCAGTTTCAGCAGTATGAATAACAGAATGGTAAAACTCCAGAGCGATGAACCACCATAGCTAAAGAATGGCAGAGGTATACCAATTACCGGGAACAACCCGATGGTCATAGCTATATTGGTAGCAAAGTGAAAAAAGAATATACAGGCAACCGAATAGCCATATACCCTGGCAAAACGATTCTTCTGTCGCTCCGCCAGAAATACTACACGCAGCAACAGGCCCATAAACAATGCGATCATCAGTAAACTTCCGATCCAGCCCTGCTCTTCTCCTATCGTACAGAAGATAAAGTCAGTATACTGTTCTGGTACAAACTTCAGTTTTGTCTGTGTGCCTTTTAAAAATCCTTTACCAATTATACCACCACTACCAATCGCTACTTTTGATTGGTATACGTGATACCCGGCTCCTAGCTGATCGAGCTCCGGATTGATCAATACCATTACGCGTTTCTGATGGTGTTCTTCCAGCAGGTTACTGAAAATGAATTCAACACTGGTAATTGTAAACGCCAGCACCAATGCACCCGCAGTAATAATCGCAAGGCGTTTAATTTTCTTTCTGCGGTTCATATACATGGTAATGCCCCATGCAGCACCAATCATTCCGAACAATATCCAGTTGTTCTCTACTAACAATGTAAGTATAAATATGACAGCAACTCCCAATCCCACCAGCAACAAAAATGGCGACATACCTTCTCTGTAAAACACCAACAGGAAAACCATGAACACCATGGCCGTCCCATAGTCTTTTTGTAGCAGGATCAACATTATAGGCGCACCAATCAATGCGAAGAGTATAACCTGGTTACGAATGTTATCCATTCTGAAACCAATGGTACCTATAAACTTAGCCACTACGAGTGCTGTAGCAAACTTGGCAAACTCAGAAGGCTGCACGCCAAACGAACCAAAACCCAGCCATGCACGGTTACCGCCTACTTCTTTCCCTATAAAGGGCACCAACAACAACAGGAACAATACTACACCATAAATTATGTAAGCAAACGTTTCGTAAAAACGCATGTCTATAATAAGTATAGCGAGGATGAGTATCGATGATGTGATGATGAACATCATCTGGCGACCGGAGTTCAATGACAGGTCGAAGATCGATTGTGTTTCATCGTAGGTAGCGGAGTATATATTCAGCCAACCCCAGAGCACCATAGCTCCGTAGATCATCACCGTTACCCAATCAATCTTGTGTGATATAATTTCGTCTTTCCTCAATGCGCTTAACTGTTAAAGGGTGAGCGTTGTTTTTACAGGTATATATTTTAGTGAAGGAATTTACCCTTCAACACATATTCTTCGATGTTGGGGCGTTGCGTTCCGCCCAGCAGGTATTTCTCAATCATGAGACTGGCGATCGAAGCCGCGGCTCGTCCGCCCTGACCAGAATATTCAACGTATACTGATATTGCAATTTTAGGATTCTCTTTCGGTGCGAATGCTATAAATACCGAGTGATCAGGATTCGGTTCGTTCTGTACTGTTCCGGTTTTACCACATACCACTATATCTTTCAGCTTGGCGCGGTATTGTGCTGTACCAGCCTCCACCACACGCTCCATAGCATCGCGCGCTATTCTGAAGTTTGCAGAGTCGATTGTTGTATAATGTTTTTCCAGGTACTGTGGCAACGGCATGCCTGTGCTGCCAATAGATTTGATCAGGTGTGGTGTAAAGTAATATCCTTTGTTAGCAACGGTGGCGGCAAAGTTTGCCATTTGCAACGGCACCACCATGTTCTCGCCTTCACCAATCGCGATGGAGTATATATTTGAGAATTTCCAGGGGCGTCCTCCGTAAGCACGGTCGTAATATTCGGGACTTGGCACCAGACCACGCTTTTCATTCGGAAGATCTATACCTAATCTTTTTCCAAAACCGAAGCTCATAATGTGTTTGTCCCATTCGGCCAGACCTATACGTGTATCATCAAACGGATTGCCGCCTTTACCTTTATTCAGCATTCTGCGCAGCACGTTATGGAAATACGGGTTGCATGAGTTGGTAATGGCTCCACGAAGATCTTCGTTGGAGTGCGGGCCGTGACAGTTAATGATCGAGCGATCGCAACGTATGCGTGTCTCCGGAGTAATAACACCTTCCTGCAACGCTACCATCGCCTGTGCAATTTTAAATATAGACCCCGGGCGATACTGCGCCATCAATGGTCGGTTAAACAAAGGCTTGAGACTATCGTTGCTGATGAGTGCGAAGTTCTTGCTATAGTTTTTACCCGTGAGCAGATTCGGATCGTATGACGGGCCTGATACCATCGCCAGTATTTCTCCGGTTGAAGGTTCAATAGCAATGATACTTCCTGCTTTACCATTTAGAAGAAACGCTCCGTATTCCTGCAGCGTCAGATCGATGGTTGAGACAAGGTCCTGACCGGGTACAGAAAGTGTATCATATTTTCCACCTTCATAAGAGCCCTTGATAACACCATCTTTGTTTCGCATCAGGTGTTTTACTCCACGCTTGCCGCGTAAGTATTCCTCGTAGTAAGCTTCTATACCGCTTTGCCCGATGTAATCTCCCTGGCGGTAAAATCCACTTTTATCCTTCTCAAGTTTATTTTTTGATATTTCACTTACATAGCCAATGGCATTCGCAACCGCTTTACTGGCATACGCACGTGTTGTTCTGTCTTGTATAAAGAAGCCGGGAAATTCATCCATGTGGTCCTGCACTTTGGCAAGATCCTGTGTGGACAATTGGCGAAGGAAAGGGAAAGGCTGAAACTGGTTTGCCTTTCGGTTTCTGATCTCGGTTCTGAAATTGTTAAAGAGGTCGCGAAGTTCCTGCGGAGTTTTTTCGAATACCTGGCAAAAGCGGGTGCTATCGAAATGTTTTACCTCGTGCAGAATAACCATGAGGTCAAACTCCGGATTGTTATATACTATAAGTTTACCATTACGGTCTTTAATAATTCCGCGAATCGGGTATTGAGGCTCTTTACGGATGGCGTTTACACCGGCCATCTCTTTGTAGCTGTCTTCAACAATCTGTATGAAAAATAACTTTACCAGGAAGATAAAGCCTACCAGTAGAAAAACGAGCTGTAAAACTTCTTTCCGACCTTCATTCATAGTATATAATAAGGCAAAGTTAAGGTATAGTAAAAGTACACGTGACGCGAGTTTCTTCGATACATTACGTGTGCATAAATGTTTGAAGAGACTCTCTATCTATACTCTGAGTTTCTATTGGAAGAGAACGTCAGCATAAACCTATTAGCGTCTTCTGCTCGGAAACAAAAATTGAGCAATTAAAATTACCAGCATTGTAAAAAAAGTGCTGGTGATAATTTTCCACAGCGTAAACCAGAACATTCCGAAGCCGCCAGCTTCCATAAAAAATAAAACTGAATGGTGTAAAAATACAAGCGGCAACGAATAGATGATAAACCACTGGAACCCACCCAACGCAAGAGACGGTGTAGAATTACTGTCATATCCGCCCTGGGGCGTCATGGAGTTAAGCCAGAAGTTTCGCACATACATAATCAGCACACATGCAAAAGCATGTAACCCGATGCTTTCATAAAACATGTCTACGGCAAAACCCATCAGAAAGCCAATACCCATTAGCATAAGTGGGTTGGTTTCCACCGGCAACAACAACAGATATAGTATATAAAGAAAACAGAATGCAGTATGAAATAAAACTACGTTTTGCAGGATCAATACCTGGTAGAACAGGTAAATGAAAAACGCTATGACCTGATAAATCATCCCCCTGCTCATTTCTCCAATTCGTTAACAGCCTGCTCTAAAGAATCCAGTTCGTGCTTCAGCTCACTCTTAACAACGGTTACATACGAGAGCTTGCGGAAATCTTGCGACAATTTCACACTCAGATCGTACGAAAGTGCTTCGTTACCCAGCTTTACATCTGTAACCGTTCCGATCATGATGCCCTCCGGGAAGATGGCGTTGAAACCGGAAGTAACAACCGTATCGCCTACCATCGGATTTACGTGACGAGGTATATATTTCAATTTAACAAGTCCGGGATCGTGACCTTCCCATTGCACAGAGCCAAAATGACCGGTGCGTTTCAACACGGCAGACACCATCATATCGATGTGTAATAAAGATGTTACTACACCATAATGACTGGAAACCATTTTTACTTTACCCACAACACCTAACGGACTGATCACTGCCATGCCGGCAGTCACGCCTTCATCTTTACCTTTATTTATAGTGATAAAGTTTTTGAACTGATCTACGTGGTTGTTTACCACCTTGGCACTTACAAAGTCAAATCGCCTGGTGAGTGTTGTGTCGCGCAGGGCCAGCGTATCCATTTCCAGGCGCTGGTTGTCTTGTTCCACACGTCTGCGCAGCACAGCGTTCTCTTCTGCGAGCGTTGTGTTTACATCGCGCAGCAAAAAGTAATCGCGTATACTTTGCGAGAAGTTGTTCAGGGATGCTACTACCGTATTGGAAGAGTTAAAAAACTTGGCTCCCTGGTATGCGTTGTTTTCTACCACGAGCCAAAAGCAAAATACTTCCAGCACGATGAAGGTAAAGAAGGCCCTGTACTGATAGATGAAATAAAATAGACGCTCCATTAAACTCCAGTTAAGGTGCGTTTAGTCTCTGATAATATTCGTACCTCACCCATTCGCAACCGCCCAGGCTTAAGTCATTAACACAGCACGGAACTGTGCAATATTCTTTAATGCCTGACCTGTTCCGCGAACAACGGCACGAAGCGGATCATCGGCAACGTGAATCGGAAGTTTGGTTTTAAGGGCAAGACGTTTGTCCAATCCTCTCAGCAAGGCTCCACCGCCAGTCAGATATATACCGCGTTCGTATATATCAGCCGAAAGTTCAGGAGGAGAAGTTTCCAATGCTTTGAGTACAGCTTCTTCGAGTTTGGAAACAGATTTATCCAATGCGAAGGCAACTTCAGAATAAGATATCTTGATCGTCTTGGGTATACCGGTCATCAGATCTCGGCCGCGGATTTCATAATCGTCTGGTCCGTCATCAAGTTCCGTTAAGGCGGAACCCACTTCTATTTTAACCTTCTCGGCCGAGCGCTCACCAATCAACAGGTTGTGCTGGCGTCTCATATAGTCAAGGATATCACGGTTGAAAGTATCACCTGCTACGCGTATGGACTGGTCGCACACAATACCCGAAAGGGCTATCACGGCAATATCCGTTGTTCCACCACCTATATCAACAATCATGTTACCAATAGGCTGTTCGATATCTATACCTGTACCAATCGCAGCCGAGATTGGTTCATAGATCATATATACTTCTTTGGCACCGGCATGTTCAGCCGAATCGCGCACGGCACGTTTCTCAACTTCGGTTATACCAGACGGGATACAAATCACCATTCTGTAAGATGGTGGGAAGAGACGTTTACCGGTATCTACCATTTTGATAAGACCGCGCAGCATCATCTCGGCAGCCTGGAAGTCGGCAATTACACCTTCCTTCAGCGGGCGTATAGTCTTGATGTGATCGTGCGTTTTCTCATGCATCTGCATGGCTTCACGACCAATGGCAAGCACCTTGTTGTTTACTTTGTCGAGAGCGATGATAGAAGGCTCATCCACTACGATCTTATCTTTGTGAATGATAAGGGTGTTTGCTGTTCCCAGATCTATTGCAATGTCACTGGTGAAGAAATCAAAAAATGCCATGTATCTGTATTCCCTATGTTTAAAAATTGTGTCTTAGAACTAACCAAGATAGCGCCTGTAAAATTGCATTTAATTTACCAAATTAATGAGTATCAGTATAAAAATGTAATTTTTTTAGGAGCGCCTGAACATTCCAGTCGGTGAACGACAATGGTTCAAGGTTGCGGGCTCGCGGTTTCACGTCTAACGAATGGCTATACCTAAAACCTTGCGCCAACCCGGAGCTATATATCAATGTTTAAAGTGACGTGTACCGGTAAATACCATTGCCATACCGTGCCCGTCACAATAGTCGATTGAGTCCTGATCTTTTACCGAGCCTCCTGGTTGAATCACGGCATGGATACCGTGCTGATCCGCGATCTCCACACAATCCGGGAACGGGAAGAAAGCATCCGATGCCATCACAGCTCCTTTCAGGTTAAACCCGAAAGCACCTGCTTTTTCAATTGCCTGTTTCAACGCATCAACCCGTGAAGTCTGTCCTACTCCGCTCGCCAGCAACTGACCGTCTACTGCGAGTATAATGGTGTTTGATTTTGTGTGCTTGCAGATCTTGCTCGCAAAGAGTAAAGCATTTACCTCGGCTGTAGTAGGTGGTACCTTGGTGACTACTTTCAAATCGGCCTGTACGTCTGTCTTCAGATCGAGGTCTTGTTCAATGACACCGTTCAAAATGGTTTTGCTCTGTTTAGTCTCGGTGAGTTGTTTCTTCTGCAGCAGGATCATACGATTCTTCTTGCTTCGTAACAGCGCCAGAGCATCATCAGTATAGGCAGGGGCAATAAGTATTTCGAAGAACAGTTTGTTGATCTCTTCTGCTGCCGCTATATCTATGGTTTTATTGGTAGCGAGAACACCGCCAAACGCAGATATAGTATCTGCCTGGAATGCCTTGAGGTAAGCATCTTTCACCGAAGTGCCAGTAGCCACGCCACATGCGTTGGTGTGCTTGATGATAACGAAAGCCGTTTCACTTTCAAACTCTTTTACCAGGTTTACGGCTGCATCAACATCCACCAGGTTGTTATAGGAAAGTTCTTTACCGTTAAGTTGTTCAAACAGTCCGTCAAGGTCACCATAGTATGTTCCTTTCTGATGAGGATTTTCCCCGTAACGAAGTACACGTCCCTGCTGGTAACTTTTTTTATAGCTTGGTAGCTGGAATTCGTTGTTGAAGTAATTAAATATAGCCGAGTCGTAATGCGATGTAACATCAAACGCCATCGCGGCAAACTTCTTGCGATCGGCTAAATCAGAAGCACAGTTCTTCGCCTGTAACAACGCGAGCAGTTCGCTATACTGGTTGCGTGAAGCAACAATAAGCACATCGTTAAAATTCTTGGCTGCTCCACGAATGAGGGAGATGCCCCCTATATCTATCTTCTCAATAATGTCTTCTTCCGATCCGCCTTTAGCAACCGTTTCTTCGAACGGGTACAGGTCTACAATCACCAGGTCGATCGGGGCGATGTTAAACTCTTTAGCCTGCTTCAGGTCACCGGCATCTTCGCGTCTATAAAGTATACCTCCGAATATAGCGGGATGTAATGTTTTAACACGGCCTCCGAAAATAGAAGGGTATCCCGTAAGGTCTTCAACCGGTGTTACAGCATAGCCCAGCTTCTCAATAAATTCCTGCGTGCCTCCGGTCGATACAAATTCTACTCCCTGTTTGCCGAGCGCATGTACTATAGGCTCCAGGTTATCTTTATAAAAAACAGAGATAAGAGCTCGGGTAATTTTCTGGGTAGCCATGTTCAGGAATAGATTTAGTAATTTAAAATGAGGTGCAAAAGTAGTTTTTGATGCACGATTTAAGAAGGAGCCGTCCGAATTTTCTTCACGAAATCAAATGCCCGTAGGGTCTGCCGCGGGTTAAAAAGAAAAGGCCCTGCATTACCAGAGCCTCATCATGTATACTTAATCGCGAAGTGTAATCAGGATCAGAATTCTGATTCCTCGTACTCTTCAAACTCAATGGTAAAATCATCGGCATCAATATAGGCCGGAAAGCGATCGCGGAAAGCGTGCAGTGCATTCGCGCTTAGTTCCATAGTGCGCACGGCTTCTCCGCCTTCATTGGTATAAATCACTTCGCCTTTCGGACTGATAATCGAAGAGTGACCGTTATATTCTATACCGTGATCATCCTGCCCCACACGATTCACACCTACTACATAGCTCAGGTTTTCAATGGCACGTGCCTTCAGCAGGGTGTCCCACATCTCGATGCGTGTAACCGGCCAGTTGGCAACATAGATAGCCACATCGTACGATAACTTTTGATTGACCCGATCCCAACGATTACGGCTCCACACCGGGAAGCGCAGGTCGTAACAGATCAGCGGGCATATCTTCCAACCTCTCCAGGTACCAATGAGCAGACTCTCTCCGGCAGAGTAAGTCTTGTGCTCGTTCTCCATTCTGAAAAGGTGGCGCTTGTCGTATGTCTTGAAATTTCCTCCGGGCTCCATCCAGAGCAGGCGGTTGTAGTAACGGTCGTGTACACTTACAATATAGCTACCGAGTATAAGCGCTCCGGTCTGATCGGCCATTTGTCTCATCCACTTGAACGTGCGCATGTTCATAAGTTCCGCTTTTTTAGGAGCGGCCATGGTAAAACCGGTTGTAAACATTTCGGGGAGCACGATCACGTCCGTGGAACCGGGGATCTGCCAGATCTTCTCCTCGAACATCGCCAGATTAGCTTCGATGTCTTCCCAGTGCAAATCGGATTGGATCAGCGTAATTTTAAGGTCCTGCATGGCTTGTGGATTTCGCCTGCAAAGAAACGCAATGAACCGGAATTTGTCTAAGGAAACTTTTGCGAATGGACTGCAATGTTGCTATATCTTGCGCAGTATCTCGCCTGCTTTTGCCAGCGTTTCTTCTTTTTTGGCAAAACAAAAGCGCAGCAAATGATTATCGGTTTTGTCATTGTAGAAAACAGAAACCGGAATGGCAGCCACCTTGAAATTCTTTGTCAGGTCTTCGGCCATCGCCACATCACTCTTTTTAGAAATATTTTTATACGACACTACCTGAAAGTACGAGCCACTGCACGGCAACGGTTCGAACGATGAACCTTCGATCTGCTTCAAAAAGAAATCGCGCTTCTGCTGGTAAAATTTTCCGAGCGACTGGTAATGTTCCGGAGTGCGCATATACTCCGCCAGTGCAAGCTGTACCGGTGTGTTTACACTGAACACAATGAACTGGTGTGTCTTCCGAACTTCTTTGGTGAGATATTCAGGTGCTACTACATAACCTGCTTTCCACCCGGTAGCATGAAATGTCTTCCCGAATGAAAACACGGCAAGACTCCGTGAGGCCAGTGCCGGGTAACGCAGTACACTTTGGTGCGTGAGTCCATCGAATATGAGGCGTTCGTATACCTCATCGCTTAACACGAGCAGGTTGTGCTCGAGTACAATCTTTTCCAGTTCCAGCAAGTCACGTTCATGCAACACAGAGCCGCACGGGTTATGCGGAGTGTTGATCATGACCATGCGGGTGCGCGGAGTAATTTTAGCACGCACAGCATCCCAATCAATAGAGAAATCAGGAGGATATACATTGATGTGAACCGGTATCCCTCCGTTGAGGCGTATGGCAGGACTATAGGAATCGTAAGACGGATCGAACAAAATTACTTCATCGCTTGCGCTGATAAAGGCCGCGATGATCGAAAATATACCTTCGGTAGCTCCGGCTGTAATGGTAATTTCGGTTTCCGCATCGATCTTCCGGCCATAGGTTGCTTCTACCACCTGCGCTATGATGGTGCGCAAGGCAGGTGTGCCGGGCATCGGTGCATACTGGTTGTTTCCTTCCAGCATATACCGGCTTACCAGCTGGATAATTTTTTCGTCAATGCTAAAGTCAGGGAAGCCCTGTGAAAGATTAATGGCACCGTTGTCCAGCGCCATCTTCGACATGACTGAAAATATAGAAGTACCTACATCGGGCAAGCGCGAAGGAATGTTCATATATACACCGGACTTACAGCGTGAACATTACTTTTTAAGCGGAGCAATGATTCTATACTCGGTATCGACTTTGCCTTTGGATATATCAGCGAGTTTACCTTTCAGCAAACGCTTCTTCAAAGCCGGCAGATAGTCTACAAAAAGTTTTCCTTCAATATGGTCGTACTCGTGCTGGATGATACGTGCCTTCATGCCATCGTATTCTTCTTCGTGCAGGTTCCAGTTCTCATCGTAGTAACGGATCTTCAGTCGTTCTTTACGCGAAACGTTTTCACGGATGTTGGGTATACTCAGGCAGCCTTCTTCAAACTCCCACGGAGTGCCTACTTCTTCCAGTATCTCCGGGTTAACAAAAGCCTTCTTAAAATTTTCCATGCCTTCTTCATCTTCCAGCACAGTACCATCTACTACAAACAGGCGGATGCTCTTGCCAATCTGCGGAGCTGCCAGGCCTATACCACTGGCCCCGTGCATGGTTTCAAACATGTCATCGATCAACATCTTCAGATCTGTGCCCTGTTCAATATCTTTTGCGCGTTGGCGAAGCACCGGGTCGCCATACATTACTATCGGATAAATCATGGGGGCAAAGTTAATCGTTATCCGTTAAAAAGTTATTCGTTAACGGGTGTCGGTTAACAGGAAAAAAATAAAAAGCCGGGTAGAAAAAGAAGGTTATGACTCAGAGTATGGTTTCCGTTACAACCCGTGGACTCTTTTTTGCCGGAGGTTCGATCGTGTCTTCCGCTGACGGGTCTTCCTCTCCAGGCGATGGCTTAACGCTCTTTAACCGGTACACGGTGTAAAAAGAAATCAACGAAAGTCCTATCCACAAGGCATCGACTATAAAAATATCGAAGTGCCGGTGCGTCATCGTATACCAGATCCAGTTTCCGGTTGAAACACCATTCACCACCGGTATGACCATGCCGAGTATAGCACCCGACAACAATGTATACTTGTTGATATAGAAGTTGCTCTGCTTCCACGAAAGGAAAATGGACAGTAGTAACCAGCTTCCAAAATATACACTGTACAGAATGGGTTGACGCGATGTGCCAAGATCGGCCGGAAGAAAACGGACTACTATAAATGCCAATGCTGTAACCGGGTACATTGCCAGGCAGATGGCCAGGTATATATTGCTCACTTTGTTATTGAATCGCTTCTTCTTTTCCGGAACGTTCTTTTTGTTCCGCGCTTCCAGCCATATCAGAATGCCGGAGATGATAACGAAGCAAGAAAGGAGTCCTAACAAAAAGCTCGCGACCTTCAGGCCATAGCCACCATAGTCTGCAAAGTGCAGTCGGTATAGTATATTCTTTACACCATCCAGGTAGGTGGTCGGCTCGTATGGATCTTTCTGATGAACAATTTCACCGGTGGATGCCCTGTACGTTACCTCGCCTGTGCCGGTAAACCTGGTGGCGCGCTCCAGCTCCCCGGAAACAATAACATGCATGGCTTTATCGCCATAGTGCATGATGTGTACTTCCGTGACATGAAAGTTATTCCACTTGTGTTCAACTTCCGCCACCATGGCATTGACTGTAACGGGCGCATTCAGTTTCTGATGTTCGAATGTGAAAGACGGATGCGCGTAGCCCAAGTCTTCATATATCTTTTCGCGATCGCCATCATACAGAAAAAGTACATCGGGTATAACCAGAAATATATTGATCATGAAGAATGCGCCGGTAATAGCATATACCACCTGGAATGGCAAACCGATCGTTCCCAATGCTGTGTGAGCATCTGTCCATATTGTTTTGAGTTTTGCAAAAGGACGGAAGAGGTAAAAGTTGGAGATGATCTTCTTCCAGTGAATTAATATACCGGTAAGTACAATAAAGAACAGGAACAACGCTGTAAAGCCCGACAGATAATAACCAACCGGGTACGGTATCTGTGCAAAGAAGTGCAGGCGGTATAAAAATTCTCCAAGGGTGTAAGACGATATATAGTCGTGTGACTGAAATGTTTTTGTATCCATGTATAAGAAAGCGCCTGCTTCCTTGTTGGTAGTATCGATGGAGGCGGATACGTTTATTCGCACTCTCCGCTCATCGTATCCTTTGTGGATGGATACTTCGCGTCCGTAAAGAGTATATTTCTTCGCGATTGTATCGAGTGCTGCATCAACGTTAATATCAATTGCTCCTTTGGACGCTACTGTCTCATTTCGTTCCCAGTTCACAATCTCATCGCGGAAGAACGAAAACGATCCGGCAAAGAAGATCACGAACAGCAACACACTCAGTACAATGCCGCTTACGGTATGGAGATCGAAAAATATATTGTATGGTCTCTTTTCCATCAATGCATAAAATTAGGGTTGTACATTTTACCCATCCAGGCTATAGCACCAAAAAGCAGTGTAAGTGCTATATAAAGTAACCACACGCGCCAACCGCTTCTGGCTAAAAAGGCAAGCACCATCAAGGCAACCCAGAGTATAAATCCGGAGAAAGTAGAGGTGATGAGCACATTGACATGATTGAACCACGCGGCAAACGCGACATGTACCGCTGCTGAAACTAGATAGCCTCCCAATATACCGGCTGAGATTTTACCGGCCCGTTGCCATGGCGATGCCGTGAGATGTTTAGGATTTGCCGGCATATCAGTGTTTGTGCGAGATTAATGGAGAAAGAATAATGATCAAACACCCCACTGCCATCAACAGTATAAATCCCGTAAGGATGCCTGCTCCTATACCCTGCTCTGCTACGAGCAATGCGAATGATATAAGCAGGAAAAGTATGCCAATAACTTTTGAGATGTTCCGGTTATGCTGCAACCATACACTGACACGATCTTTCTGCAACACCGCCTTTTCGGATGTGTTGTAGAGTGCGTAGAATCCTGCTATCAAAACCAGGGTTGAGGCCACTAGTATATACATACTCGTATCGAAATAAATAAACTATATCTGTCAGAACTTATAGGCCATGCTGATCACAAAGTTGCGCGGCTTCTGCGGATTAACCGACCAATAGCCGATGTAGTATTCTTCGTCCAGCACATTATTTACATTCACGGCAATGCGGAATTTTTCGGGACTATAAAATACACTTGCATTGAGTACGATATAGCTCGGCAAATCGAACACACCGGTTATACTGTTGTCGATCACGCGGTATTCGCTGGCATAGTTCCCACCGAAACCAAAGCCTGCATTTTGCAAACTGCCGCTACTTACTTTATAAGTAGCCCACAGGTTAACCTGATCTTGCGGCCCCTGTCCACCAGGTGCCCTTCCAGCCTCGCTATAGAAGTCGGTGCCGAAGCCGGCCATGTTCTTTGTCTCATTGTGGCTATAGCCCGCGATTACGCTAAGCCCGGTAAAAAGATTAGCCGTTACATCCAATTCGAAACCTTTGCTCTCTACTTTACCACCCTGCACATAGTTATAGAAGTTGCCAGCATCGCCAATCACTTTGTTCTTTATGCGTATGTCGTAGTATGATACCGTTGCAAACAACCTGTCTTTAAGCAGGTTTGTTTTTACACCTGCTTCCCATTGGTTAGCCTGCTCCGGATCAAAATTTTTTAATCGTGGGTTGCTGCCGTCTTCATCGGCTACAGTCATCGGAGCTACATTGTTAAAGGAGTTCTGGTAATTCGCGAATACAGATACCCTATCAAGTATAGGCTGGTATACCAGGCCAAACTTGGGCGATAATGCAAACTGATCATAGTCTTCCGCTTCCGAATCGTAGTAATCGGCACGAACACCTGCCATTAAAGTAATAGCTGGTGTAATGTTGAGCACGTTGGAAATATAGGCTCCATACGTTTTGTTCTGCAGTTTGCTGTTGTTAACCGATGTTGTTGCCAGCAACGCATCAATATAGGGTCTTGATATAGAATCTGAACCAAGTTGTTCACCCGTATAAGGACTAATGCCCTGCGGGGTAACGGTGCGAGCGTAAACATATCCGAGGCCGTTGTTCACAGCTTCCTGTTCAAAGTAATCGAGGCCTACCAACAGGCGATTACGCATGCTGCCGATAGTAAAATCGCCATTAAAGTTTTGTTGTATATCGGTAGTGGTACGAGTTTCTTTTGTGTATGTAAAAGACTGACTGAAGTTGTTATCGCCTTCAGCATCGGCCCATATATAGGTATAATATCCATCGGACTTAGCAGAGCCTCTCGATAAAACGGTTTGTGAACTCCACTGGTCTGATAATTTATATACCATTTGCGCCTGCAGGTTGGTGCGTGGGTTTCTGATCGAAAGATCATTGTTGGTGAATGATAGCTCCGGGTTAAGACTTAGCTCATCAATTGTTTTAAACGTAAGCGGCTCTTCACGATTGGAGTGAAAGAATACGGGCGCTACTGCGCGCTCTTCCTGCAGTATTTCTGTTACTACCAAAAACTTCAGGCGATCGTTTACTTCATACGCAAGCGTTGGTGCCAGGAAGAATGACTTCTTGAAACCGGCATTCTGAAAACTTCCTTCTGAATGATATGCTGCATTTATTCGCAGTGCTACTTTATTCTGCTGACTGAGCGGAGCATTTATATCTGCGGTAACACGATTCAATCCAAAGCTTCCAACATTGTAACCAATCTCGCCACCCGAAGTAAAGTACGGTTTCTTGGTAATGGTATTGATAACGCCACCATAGCTGGTATAGGATGTTGCATTGGCTCCGAACAATGTTGCTGACGGGCCTTTCATTACCTGTATCTCTTCTACATTTGCCGGATCAAGATTACCATTGGTTATACCAGGCAAACCATTTACCAGCGCGGGTTGTCCTTCCAATCCTCTCAAGGCAAAGTATGATGCACCATCGCCATCGCGTCCGGTTGATTCCCAGGTGCGAAATACTCCGGGTATATTTCGAAAGGCATCATCGTAACTGGTAACGGCTTGTTGCTTTAGTATTTCAGATGATACGCTGTTATATACCTGCGGGTTCTCCATTTTACGCAGCGGCATCTTCGCTACATAATTATCTTCTTTGTTGAGGACCGCACGGCCCGAAATGATAACTTCTTCTAATTGTTGTGAACTTTCTTTCAGTATAAAATCTATCGTTGTTACTTCGTCTGCTTTTACTTCGACAGACCGTTGTGTGTTTTCAAGTCCGATGAAAGAAGCAACCAATATATAGTTTCCGGGTGCTACATTTCTGATCTCGAATTTTCCGTTCTTATCCGCTATATCTCCTTTGGCAGTTCCTTCTATAGCGATGTTTACAAATTCTGCAGGATTACCATCGGATGTCTTTACCACACCGCGTATAGATCCTGACTGGCTCCATACCAGCAGCGGGCTTGTGAGAAATACTAAAATCAAAAACAGGTAGATATATTTCATATCGTGTTCGTTGTAGCTTATGTGCAGGTTGTTATAGAGAAAAGGAACTCTGCCCCCAACCAGAACACGGTGGGTAAGCAGAGCCCTGGTTTCCTTATTCAGGTCATATACTCACTCCATTGGTCCATTGGTGGGTGAGCCTCCTTGTCATATACAGTATTCGATCTTCTTTAACCTGACAAGGAGCCTCCCCATAAATTGGTTGCCCTGTTTATTCTACTCATGCAGAACGATTCAAATATGGCATAGCCACAGCAAAACCTTGATAATTTATTTAGAGTATTTCTAAATAGAAATGAAAAATACCCTCTACAGGTGATTCAGTTATAACCAGGTTAAGGTATAAATGAATATTTCAGAATTAGCTAATAGGGTGGTGATAGAATGGGAGAGCGGGGCAACGCTTACAAACAACGGCATGGCTACCGGACGGCATCGAGGAAAGACTGCAGTATAATGGTAGCACTGATCTTGTCTACATTACCTTTTTCCTGGCGATCTTTCTTTTTCATACCACCGTCAATCATGGCGCGCATCGCTATACTGCTGGTGAAACGTTCGTCTGCGAGATGAACGGGTTTATCCGGGAAAGTCTTTTTGAGTTCTTCTACAAATTTTCGAACCAACGGTGCTATGGCAGAGTCTTCGTTCTTGAGCGTTTTGGGCATGCCCACAACAAACTCGTCAACAGTTTCCTTTTGCAAATAGGCTTTTAAAAAGTTGAGCAGCTCCGGTGTTGCAACAGTATCAAGAGGCGTGGCAATAATGCGCAAGGCATCTGTTACTGCAATGCCGGTTCGCTTGGTGCCATAATCAATTGCCAGGACTCTTCCCATACAGCTATACTATAGATATACTTTAGCGGATCAGTTGAATTTTACTTTATCGAGAAAAGCCTTCTTTACTTTGGCTTCCAGCGCCATCGCCTTGGGGAAAAGAATTTCATTTTCGATACGTGCGTGTGTAATCAGGCTTGATTCAAATGCCTTCAATTCATTATACAGCACTTTTATATGCAGTGGCGTTTCTGCTGTAATCAGATAGTCTTTTGTAATTCTGCGGATGCCTTCCATTTCATCGTCATGCGTTTCATGATCTACTGAAAATTTCTGCACCGAATTTTTCTCGAGCAGGAAATATAGTTTGGTAGGAGTATATTTTCCTTTGGAGGCACGCTCAAGCATTTGAATGAAGCGGAAGAATGTATCTTCTTCTTCATAGATATGCTGAATGAAGTCTTCCACAAAAAGCGGGAACACCAGTTTCAGATCGCGCTCTACACCAATGTAATCTTCATGGTTCGCGCGAAAACTCTCTACGAGTCTTGCTATATAGGGAAGCTTATGTTTTACAAACAGAAAATGCGAATGCTTAAGATACTCGATGATCAGATCGATTGGGTAAGAGACCAGCGGCAAATCTGCTTCCCGCAAATGCGTAGGCGATTCCAATTCGCGCACCACTTGCTCTACGCGTAAACCACGTTGCTTGCAAACCTGATCGAGTGTTAACTCAGAATATTCGTAAAAGCTTATACCAAAATAAAACAACACGTAAGCGTGCACGTAGTTTCTGTCTACGAGTTCTGAAATACGAATATCTTTTAGTGCCGCCTTACTCATGGTTCTGGTAAAGATAAGCTAAAAAAACACCACAGTCAGCTAACCGGCCCCGAAGAAAATCGAAGTCTAGTCCAGGTGGTAGGAATACACGGTGCCTCACTCTACAAATCGCCCTCAACGGGCAGAAATGCCACTTTTTTTGTTACGGAACATGTTCTTCACCGAGGGAATATTTCCGGCCAACATTTATTTTCGGAGTTCGTTAATAGATTATTTATTATTGTCTTATGAGTGAGAATAGAAATTCCAAATATCAGATAAGCCTGCCTATTGTATTGTGTCTGGGGCTGGCAGCCGGTGTTTTTGTGGGATCGAGTTTCAGCAGCCGGAAAAGTACGGCCGAAGTAGGCTCTGATGTGCAAAAGCTGCGAGAGGTTTTAACGAAAGTGCATGACGAATATGTAGACACCGTAAACACACGCAACCTGGTGGATGAAGCCATCACCGAAATGCTTCACAAACTGGATCCGCACTCATCGTATATACCAGCCCAGGATCGCATTGCTGCCAACGAAGACCTGCGCGGAAATTTTGATGGCATTGGTGTAGAGTTCAATATTTTTCAGGACACCATTGTTGTGGTAACACCTTTGAGTGGTGGCCCTTCGGAAGCATTGGGTGTTCAATCTGGCGATAAAATCATTCGTGTTGATGATAAAAATTTAGCCGGTATAGGTGTAACCTCTGCCGATGTTATGAAAGCATTGAAAGGACCGAAAGGCACCGAAGTAAAAGTAACGATACTGCGCAGAGGCAAAGAGATAGACTATAAAATTGTTCGTGATAAAATTCCGCAGTACTCAGTAGATGTATCATACATGGTTGATAACCAGATCGGATATATAAAAGTAAACCGCTTCGCTGCTACAACATACGATGAGTTTCACCAGGCTTTGGCCAAACTGAAAGAGCAGGGCATGAAGAAACTTATACTTGACTTGCAGGGCAACCCCGGTGGTTATATGAATATAGCAATTGATATGGCTGACGATTTTCTGAAAGCCGGTAAAAAGATTGTTTTCACAAAGGGTAAAGACAGAAAGAATAACTCGGAAGCATTCTCAACGGATCGCGGTTCGTTCGAGCAAGGTGATTTGATTGTGTTGGTAAACGAAGGCAGTGCATCTGCTTCTGAAATTGTTTCGGGTGCTTTACAGGATAACGACCGCGCGTTGATTGTTGGTCGCAGAAGTTTTGGTAAAGGACTTGTACAATCGCCATTCGATCTGAGTGATGGTTCAGAGTTACGCTTAACGGTAAGTCGCTACTATACTCCAAGTGGACGCTCTATTCAGAAACCTTACCAGGACGGTGATGAGTATGCACTCGACATTATAAGCCGCTACAATCACGGTGAGTTCTTCCATGCGGACAGTATCAAGTTTAACGACTCACTCAAGTATATAACACCGAACGGAAGAACTGTATACGGTGGTGGTGGTATTATGCCTGATTACTTTGTGCCGCTGGACACTTCGCTGAACAGCCACTATCTGAACGAACTATATACTTCCACTTCCATTCAGGAGTATACATTTGATTATGCCGAACGACACAAGGAAGAACTTGAGAAGAAAGGATACGAAGACTACCTGAAGAACTTTAAAGTTACCGACAAGATGATAAGCGAACTCATTAAAGTTGGTGAACGCAATAAAGTAAAACCTAATACCAAAGAACTGAAGGAGAAGAAAGAGTTATTCCAGGTGCACATCAAAGCTCAGATTGCACGCAAGCTCTGGGGCAACGATGGGTTTTACCCGGTGTTTAACGAAACGAACGAGGTATTCAAGCAAGCTGTTAAATTGTTTGATCGCATACCCGAACTCGATCGAAGAAAAATGTAACAAGTATGTATAGATATACCCTGTCGCTCTGTAGTGGCAGGGTATTTTTTTATTAGGAGAGTGTCCAATGTTTTTAAATTCAAACCGCTGGTGCTTATCTCCCAGATAACCTATATTTTTATAGTCTTGTAATTGTTCATCATTTACATTTTCAAAAGCCCACTACTTTACACTGTATATGAAAATCGGATTGATTCGCGAAGGAAAGATTCCTACTGATAAACGAGTTCCGTTTACTCCCCTGCAGGCAGAAGAGATCCAACTGCGTTTTCCGGATATCAAAATGCTTTGCCAGGAGAGTGATATTCGTTGCTTCAATGACGATGAATACAGAACGCATGGTATTGACGTAAAGAAAGATGTAAGTGAGTGCGATATACTGATGGGTATAAAGGAAGTTCCGATAGATTTACTCCTCGAAGGGAAAACCTATTTCTTCTTTTCGCACACGATAAAAAAGCAGGCCTATAATCGCAAGCTGTTGCAGGCTGTATTGAAAAAGAAAATTAAACTTGTCGATTACGAAGTACTAACCGATCGTCAGGGCAATCGTCTTGTTGCTTTCGGAAGATATGCGGGTATTGTTGGGGCCTATAATGGTTTGTGGGCCTATGGCAAACGCTTCAATCTCTTCTCACTTCGAAGAGCTCATGAATGTTTCGATGTAAACGATTTGAAACTGGAACTGCGAAAAGTAAAATTACCTGCTGTTAAAATTATCTTAACCGGAGCGGGACGCGTGGGTAAAGGATCGATGGAGACATTGGACAGCGCAGGTATACGAAAAGTAAATCCACATGATTTTCTGACGCGCAGTTTTTCTGAGCCTGTATATGTTCAGTTAAGCAGTGCCGACTATCACACGCACAAAGAGGGACGCATCTTTAACCGCGAAGAATTTCATAAATACCCGGAGCGGTATACTTCAAACTTTCATGAGTTTACCAAGGTAGCGAATATACTCATGGCCGGTGCATACTGGAACCCGAAAGCTCCTGTATTATTTACCCGCGAAGATATGCTTTCACCAGATTTTCGTATACAGGTTATAGCTGATATTACCTGCGATATAGATGGCTCTATACCCAGCACCAAGCGCGCCACAACAATAGCTGATCCTTTGTATGATTACGATCCGGCAACAGATTCTGTTCAGCCTGTACTTAGCAATGAAAAATTTGTAACGGTAATGGCGGTTGATAATCTGCCGTGTGAGTTACCACGAAGCGCATCAGAGGAATTCGGACATGATTTGATCAACAAAGTTTTGCCTTTGCTCAACAACATCGATCACGATGACATTATCAAACGGGCAACCATTGCTGAAGACGGACACCTTACTGCTAACTACGAATACCTAAGCGACTACGTGTCGGGCTCTTAAGTATATTTACTTTTGATATATAGCGGTCTCGATAAAGCCCACATAAAAATGCTTCTCTTCAACTTTTTGCATACCGTCTTCTGCGAGCAATAATGACCAGGGCGGAAGTGTAGTGGCTTCAATTTTACTTATGCGCTTGAAGAACCAGTACATCAGTTGAAGCAGCAATCGCTGCCAAAGCTTTCCTCCATCTACAAAATCAGTCACGATCCAGCGACCGTCATGCTTCATACGATCCTTTAGTTGATGAAGGATTGATACCAGTTTATGAGGTGGAAAGAGATCGAGAAAGAAATTAGTAATGATAACATCATACGATCCTTCCGATGGCATCTCGGATTGAAATAAAAATTTTACACGAGGCTGATCATCTGCATCAACACGTGCCTGTGCTTTTTGCAACATCTTTTGAGATGCTTCCAGGTATACTATCGAGCACGTTCTGTTCACCTCGAATATCGCATCAATGATCCACCCGGTGCCTCCTCCTACAATTAAGATATGCGAACCCTCCGGTATATATTTTAAAAAATGATTCTGAGCTGCAACAATACTCTTGCCGTACACCATGCGCGAAAGCGAGTCGTATACCGGTGCTATACTATCAAAGCTCATCCGAATTAAAATAAAAGGTATACTACTGGAAGTATAAATACAAAATCTCCCAGAATGCGGAAGCGATCGTGTATCGAAAAATGCTGATGAAATATAAATATGATCAACAGCAAAGCATTCATCAACAGAATAACAAACCCCGCTGGTGATAATGAGATAACTGAAAGAAACGTTACCACTAAAAACAACAATACTATAACTGTGCGGCTCGTTCGTTCACCTAACACAGTCGCAAAAGATATATTTCCATCGCGAAGGTCACGCTCATGATCAAACCACGAGAATAAGATAAGATTGATCAGCGCTGTGCCCAGAAAGCTCGCAATGATCACCCACGGCCACTCATGTACGGGCTGCTGCGTTACCGATACAGAAGGCAGCAGTACACCAATGGTATATACGATCGCGATAAAGACTTCTTTCATAAACTTCAGATAGCGATTAATCAGAAAATATATACCTACGATGGCAGCTATATATAGTCCTGCTACCAGAACACGATGTCGGATAAAAAGAATGATAACACCGTTGATGATCATGGCAATTACGAGCGTGAAGAGCAGTGACTTGAAATGCAGCTGGTGGAAACGGTGTCGCGCAGTTGCTGCCGGCAATTTTATTTTCAATGCATCGAGTAAATGATCGGCTGTGTAGATGATCCATACCGAAAGCCCCAACGCGATCAATCCATACGAAAGAATATGTACCTGCAGAATCTTCGCGAAGAAGAGCGCTGAACATACGGAACCCAGAGCAACATCAATGCTCAAAAGATTAAAAAGTCTATATAGTAGCTTCAGGTATTGCATCTGAACCGTTCACTAAAACTTCCTGAAATAAAAAAGTCCTCCGATTTCTCAGAGGACTTCAATGATACGAAGAATATTTTTAAGCTGACTTCAACGCTTCTGCACCACCTACGATCTCGAGGATCTCTTTGGTGATGGCTGCCTGACGCGTACGGTTGTACGAGAGCCGCAGTTGTTTCAGAAGTTCGCCTGCATTCTCAGTTGCTTTATCCATTGCCGTCATGCGGGCACCATTTTCAGCCGCGCTGGAATCCAGCAACGCCTTGAAGAATTGTACCTTCAGCGATTTAGGAATCAGACCGGTAATGATCTCCTCCTGGTTAGGAAGGTAAATATAGTCAGTCTGGTTTGTGTTGTTGTCGGTAGTCTGTGCAGGTATAATTGGCAGCAACTGCTCGGTGCGCAGAATCTGGGTTGCTACGTTTTTGAACTCGTTATATACCAACTCAACTTTATCGTACTTACCAGCTTTAAATGCTTCGATGATATAGTCCATGGCGTTGGATACATTCTCGAATGTAAGGCTGCTATAAAGTGTAGCGTAGTCTGTTACCGTCTGGAATTTTCTTTTTGTAAAGAAGTCTGTCGCCTTTCTACCTACCGGGAGAACAGTAACATTTCCTTTCGCGTGCTGCGCGCTATATTTCTCATCGATCAGACGAAGCACACCTTTGATAACCGTTGTGTTGAATGATCCGCAAAGACCGCGATCAGAACTGATCACAACGATCAATACTTTTTTCTCCTCGCGCGCTATACTATACCAGTTCTCATCGTCAGAGTTGCTTTGTGCAGCCGACAGATTTTTCAGTATTGCATTAAGCTTCTGCGCGAAGGGGCGTATCTGCGTAATTCTATCTTGTGATCTGCGCAGTTTAGCAGCCGCCACCATTTTCATGGCTTTGGTTATCTGCTGCGTAGACATTACGGAGGTTATCCGGTTCTTTACTTCTTTTAAGCTGGGCATACTTTTATGTGCGTATGTGTTGAGGTGTTGATGTGTTGAGGTTTAACGTCACCAAAACCTTTTGCTATGCTGCGAACTTGCTTGACAGATCGATTGCTACTTTCTTAATCGTATCAACGTCTGCATCTTCAAATTTACCGGCACGCAGGTTTTCAAGAACACCCCGGTAATTAGCGCGCAGTAATTCGATGAAGTCTCTTTCGAACGCTTTCACTTTACCTACTGGTACTTTATCCATGAAACCACGTGTTGAAGCGGTGATAATTGCTACCTGCTCTTCTACCGGAACCGGAGCATACTGATCCTGTTTCAGGATTTCTGTATTTCTTCTACCGCGTTCGATGGTAAGTTTTGTAGCAGCATCCAGGTCAGAACCGAATTTCGCGAAAGCTTCAAGTTCGCGGAACTGAGCCTGATCAAGTTTCAATGTACCGGCAACTTTCTTCATGGATTTGATCTGAGCAGAACCACCCACGCGTGATACCGATATACCTACGTTGATCGCAGGACGAATACCGGAGTTGAATAAGTTTGTTTCAAGGAATATCTGACCATCGGTGATGGAGATCACGTTAGTCGGGATATAGGCTGATACGTCACCAGCTTGTGTTTCGATGATAGGAAGTGCTGTTAATGAACCACCACCTTTTACCAAATGCTTGATAGAAGCAGGAAGGTCGTTCATGTTCTTCGCGATAGCATCGTTGTTGATAACTTTCGCAGCTCTCTCTAACAGACGAGAGTGAAGATAGAATACGTCACCAGGATAAGCTTCGCGTCCAGGAGGTCTTCTCAAAAGCAGAGACACTTCGCGGTAAGCAACGGCCTGCTTAGACAAATCGTCATAAACAACCAGTGCAGGACGACCGGTGTCGCGGAAGAACTCACCGATAGCAGCGCCTGTGAATGGAGCGAAGAACTGCATTGGAGCAGGATCAGAAGCTGATGCTGATACAATTACAGTATAAGGAAGTGCTCCTGCTTTTTCAAGTGCAGCAGCCACGCTCGCTACGGTAGAAGCTTTCTGTCCGATCGCTACATATATACAGTATACAGGCTGACCTTTTTCGTAAAATTCTTTTTGGTTGATGATTGTATCCAATGCCACAGCTGTTTTACCAGTCTGACGGTCACCGATGATCAACTCACGCTGGCCACGACCGATCGGAATCATCGCATCGATCGCTTTGATACCCGTTTGCAGAGGCTCATTTACCGGCTGACGGAAAATTACACCAGGAGCTTTACGTTCCAGTGGCATTTCGTACAAGTCACCTTTCAAAGGACCTTTTCCGTCTACCGGCTGACCCAACGTATCCACTACACGCCCGAGCATACCATCGCCAACTTTTACAGAAGCGATTTTACCAGTACGTTTTACAGTATCGCCTTCGCGTATACCTTTTGATTCACCCAGCAATACGGCACCTACGTTATCTTCTTCGAGGTTCAGTACAAGTGCTTTCAGTCCGGTTTCGAACTCAAGCAACTCACCTGCCTGCGCTTGTGTAAGTCCATAAATACGAGCCACACCGTCACCTACGGTAAGCACGGTTCCAACTTCTTCGAGTTGTGCATCCGTACGGGACTGAGAAAGTTGTTCGCGTAAAATCGCTGATACTTCTTCGGGTCTGATCTCTGCCATGATATCGTTAGTCGTTAAGTCGTTAGTTAGTTTATTTGTCAGGTATGTGATTTTAAAATTCCTTCACATAAGGATTCTCACTGAATTTTACTTTCAATGCTTTCAGTTTGTTTTTGATAGAAGCATCAATCTGCTTATCATCTATATTCAGCACAAAACCACCGATCATCTCCTTATCAATTTTTTCCAAAAGCTCTACCTGAGTTTTATTACTCAGATTTTTTACAAGTTGCTCAAACTCTGCTTTCAGCTTAGCATCCAGCGGTACAGCTGTTGTAATGGTAGCCTTGCGGATACCTTTATATTCGTTGTAAGCGTTATGAAATTCTTTTGCTATAGCAGGCAAAAGAGGCTCGCGGTTTTTCTTGGTAATGATATCGAAGATCGACATCGTAAGCGGATGTACTTTTCCTTTGAAGAGTTTCTCGAGTATATCTCTCTTCTTATCGTGCTTTACGATCGGGTTCTTCAGCAGAAGTTCAAATTCACGGCTGCTATCAACTGTC
The DNA here is from genome assembly GCF_042676245.1 of Ohtaekwangia kribbensis. Classification (NCBI taxonomy): domain Bacteria; kingdom Pseudomonadati; phylum Bacteroidota; class Cytophagia; order Cytophagales; family Fulvivirgaceae; genus Ohtaekwangia; species Ohtaekwangia kribbensis. Next base: position 940,913 of record NZ_JBHTKA010000008.1, on the reverse strand, counting down.
TTACTAAACAATTGCATATCTGCATGAACCTGATCCAACGCGTTCTGCTCCACAGCCAGGCCGAGGAGGGACTTTACATACCGGGATGCTGCCCTTGACTCTACCATGCTTAGTTAACTTTTATATCTTTCAGATAAGCTTCTACTAATTCTTTCTGTGACTTGTCGTCAGCCAGATTTTTCTTCATCAACTTCTCTGCAACTTCAAGTGAGAACATAGCAACCTGAATCTTTACTTCTTTCAGAGCAGCCTGCTTCTCGATGTTGATCGCAGCGCGGGCATCTTCTATAATTCTATCGGCAGCTTTTTTCGCTTCGAGTTGTGCTTCGTCTTTCAAACGGTTTGCAGCTTCGCGCGCTCCGTGTAGAATCTTATCGCGCTCTTCGCGTGCTTCCTTCAAAAGCTTTTCATTGTCAGACTTAAGTTGTGCCATTTCTAGGCGCGCTTTCTCTGCCGTTGACAATGCTTCCTGAATAGATGTTTCACGTTCTTTCAGTGAGCTGATGATTGGTTTCCACGCGAGTTTGCTTAAGAGGAGAAACAGACCTACAAAAACAATTAACTGCCAAATGATGAGTCCCGTGCCTGGGGTAAGAAGTTCCATATCTTTATTTAAAGTCTGATGTAGTTACATTAAAAAGAAACCTGCCCGGCCAAGCGCCTAAGACAGGTTTCTAAAGCTTTTTAGCTCTTGAACGAAATCAACAAGCAAATTACAAGCGCGAAAAGAGCGGCCACCTCGATAAGAGCGGCAATGATCAACATCGCACCTTGAATCTTACCAGAAGCTTCAGGTTGACGTGCCATACCTTCCATCGCAGAACCACCGATTTTACCGATACCGATACCAGCGCCAATCGCTGCCATACCTGCACCGATACCAGCGCCCATAATTGCATAGCTGATGTCCAATAAAAGTGCTAATAACATAATGTTAAGTATTTAAATTGTGAAACAAGCCCTTACGGCATTTACCGCACGGGATACCTTTATATATGATTAATGATGATCGTGATCTGCTATAGCCATACCGATGTACAACGATGTGAACAGCGTAAATACATAGGCCTGGATACCTGCCACCAGTAGCTCAATCAAACTAATAAACAATAGTATTAAAGAAGATCCGAAACCAACCCAGATGCTTCCGAAAATAAATGTCAAACAGATCAGACTCAACATTACAATGTGACCTGCTGTGATCGCCACAAAAAGACGTATGGTCAATGATATAGGCTTGGTAAATAAACCGAGTATCTCTACGGGAAGAATTACAAGTCTCAACGGCAGCGGAACACCGGGTGTCCAGAAAATGTGAGACCAGTATCCTTTGTTACCACTCACATTAGTGATGATGAATGTTAACGCAGCAAGTGTAACGGTTACTGCTATATTTCCGGTTAAGTTACCTGCGCCTGGCAACAGACCAAGCAGGTTTCCGAAGAGTATAAAGAAGAATAATGTAAGGAGGTACGGAAGGAATTTTTCATAGTGGTGGCCGATGTTTGGCTTCACTACTTCATCGCGTACGAAAACTATAATCGGCTCGAAGAAAGATTGTATACCGCTGGGAGCTTTACCTTGATTTTTCTTATAGCCTTTGGCTACTGCCAGGAACACCAGAATAAGAAGTGTTGCATTGATGAGCAACATCGCTACGTTCTTGGTGATAGAAAGATCAAGAACTGCTTTTTCGGTACCAGCTAACAAAATATGGTTGTGCTCCAGTTTATACCCATTGTATTCTACAACATTGTGGTGCTCATCATAAAAATGGTGAGATGAGAAAACATCCAGACCTTTTTCCGAAGAGTATACAATTACCGGCAGGTAGATTGTACCATAGTGACCATCAAACAAGTGCCAGATGTGGTCATCCAACACGTGGTGAATGATCACTTCACTCGCGTTAAATTCTTTCTGGTTTTCTGTTTGGTGTTCATCAAACTCAGGCATTGGTTCTTCCTGTGCGTTCGCGACAGAAAATAGCAGAACAAACAGTAAACTGAGTATAGAATTTCGTCTTAGAATGCAGGAGAAAACGCTCATTTTGGCTTGTTTCGGAGGCTTTTCAATTCAGACCGCAAAGGTATTAATTATACCTCCACAAAAAAATGTTTTGAAAAATATTTGGCTCTCCGTAAAGCAGTTACTGGCGCATGATTTTGCGGTAAAGAAAAACAATCTCCAGGATGGTAAAAATGAAGTAAACGATCATGAAAAACGCCACGTTTGGGGCAGCGCTGGGTCGGTCTTCCAGAATCACGAACAACATGTAAGCTCCGTACGCCAGAAATTTAACCATCATGGTAAGCAGGTACAATTGCACAAATATATCCGGCTTATCCAGTTTATAGAGGTATCGGTAAATCAAGGCGGTACCGAACACAAGAAACACAAGGGTCTGATAAAAAAAGGATGGCGTGTTTTCCAGTATTAAAATAGAAAAGCCGGCAATAACACCAGCTGTTATAAAAAGAGCAATCAGGAATCGGGTCAACGTAATAACTTCTTTATTGAAATACGAAATGAAAAATGTGTTACGTAGCTTTATTGTTTTTTAAAATTCCGCTTTATCTCCTGAAGTGCTTCGCCCAGCGCAACATCATCATCTTCCTGGTCGGCTTCCAGCAAATCGTTTTCAGCTTTACGCTGATCGATCAGATTGGTAATCGCCTGCAACAATCCGGGATCGTCAATCTGTTCGATCCGTTCTTTTAACCACTGCTTCTTTTCTTCCATATTCATAAAAATCAACAGAGAAGAAATTCATTGGTCTTTCATTACAGACCTATATATCTGGTATATCATTCCGCCAAAAGCAATGAAACCGAACAGCAGCATAAATGCAGGAAACTTCCATTGCAGATATTGATCGAGTTTGTACCCGGCCCATCCGGCTATACCTATAGCTGCAAGCAACTGAATGCCCAGGCTGCTATACTTGAGGTAATTATTATACGGTTTTAATTTCGGGTTGTGTGACGGCTCTGTTGAGTCCATTGTCAGCTCCTATTTTTATATCTTTCACCACAGCACCCATTTTGCATGAACCGTTGAAAACAGCACCAGGTTCAACCACCATCTTACCGGTTATAATATCGCCGTTGATAACGGCTGTTGCTTTTAACACAAGTAATTCTGATATCTCGATCTTTCCTTTTATCTCTCCTTCAATATCAGCATTCTGCGCAATGATGTTGCCTTGCACATGTGATTGAGGACCTAGCGCAACCTTCGATTTCGATTTGATATTACCAGTTACTTTTCCTTCAATGCGAATGTTTCCGTATGTCTCAATGTTGCCCTCCAGGTAGGTGCCTTTACCGATGGTATTGCTTGAGTTACTGATCTCATCGGCTGCGCGTTTTTGTTCTTTAGAAGTTAGCATGATGTTCTGGTTTTTTTAAAAAGTTACAAATTCTTCAGGATTCAATGAGTTTCCGTTGTACCACAATTCAAAATGAAGATGTGGGCCGTTGGTGAGCTCACCGCTGTTGCCAACTATGGAGATAATCTCTCCACCATTTACAAAAGTACCAACTTTTTTCATGAGTTGTGCATTGTGTTTATAGGCGGAGATCAGGTTGCCCCGGTGTTGTATCATAATAACATAGCCTGAATCTTGTGTCCACGATGAAAAGATAACCGTTCCATCGGCTATACATTTTACCGGCTCGTTGGCTTTGGCAACTACATCAACACCCATGTGTCCTTTGCTTGCATCATATGGATCGGAAACAAATCCGGATAACGGAGAATAAAAAAATGTTTCCTGCAGATCGCGATATTTTACGTTGGCCAGAGTGATGAGCGAGAGATCAGACTTTTCAAATTCTTTTCGGAAGGATGAATCCGAAGCTGTTGCATTCAGGTCGGTTGGTTTGGTTAGTGTCTGACCTTCTCCTTTCAACATTTCAGCCGGGTCTTTAAAATTACTGGTGTCGCCACTGAGTACTCGTTGAAAGTTTGCAATGAACTGTTCTTTCTGTTCTATTTCTATTGCGAGCGAATCTACTTTATTACTCAGATCCAGTAGCTGTTGGTTGAGTACCATCTGTTCGTGCTTCGGGTCAAACCATTTGGCCAGAATTGTTTTCGACAGAAACAAACTCATCACAAAGAGACCGGTGAATAAAATCACCGAAAAAAGAATAACTTTCGAATAGGTAAAGCCCAGACTGGTTTTCTCTGCGAAGTTCTCTTCGTTCCTGATAATCAGTTGATATCGGGTAGTAAGCCAATTCGATAATGTTTTCTTTGGTTTCATTCAGTAATGAAATTGATTTTCTTTTTTTTGCACAAAATTAGATATTCCAGTCCATTAAAATATGGAATGTCAGTTTTTTGCGTTTTACCATCACAAATTGCAGTTGATTGAATATCCTGAACCGATACCTCTTCATTTTCATTACACTTGTCCTGCTGTATAGCTGTTCATCGGAAAGAAATACGTGGACCAGTAAAGCCTATCATAATACAACAGCACATTACAACGGATATTTTTATGCACGTGAAGAGATTGAAAAAATAGATAAAACACTCTGGTCAAATCTGAAAGATGATTACAACCGGATTCTTCGCCTGTACCCGGCTCTCGACTCCAGTCAAGCCAAGAGTTACGACAAGGAAGTTCAGGAGGCAATCAAGATGGCTTCGATCGCCATTCAACGACACCCCAACAGTAAATGGGTTGATGACAATTATATACTGGTGGGTCGTGCGAGATTCTATAGTCTTGACTGGGGCAACGCTATTGAGACATTCAAATATGTAAACAATCCGAAGCTCACGAAAGATAAAGATGCGAGACATCGCTCGTTAATATTTCTGATCCGTACGTTTGTTGAACATAAAGAGTATAACAACGCTCAGGCTGCGATTGATTATGTACAGAAAGAAGAGCTGAACAAAGAGAATCGTAAGAACCTGTTATTACAAAAAGCATACTTTCACCAGGAGCAAGGTGATTATGATAACATGGTGCGTAGCCTCACGGAGGCAGTACCTCTGCTAAAGAAAAGAGACAAACCCGGACGAATATATTTTATCATCGGCCAGGTATACCAGAAGTTAGGCTTTGAAGCAGAAGCCTATAATTACTACAAGAAATGCCTGGCGACAAATCCTGAATACGAAGTGGATTTCTATGCCCGGCTATATTTAGCACAGGTAACCGAAATATCACGAAGCAAAAATGTTGCAGCAGCGCGCAAGTCGTTTAAGAAGTTGCTGAAGGATAGCAAGAATAAAGATTTCAAAGACAAGATATACTATGAGATGGGGATCTTTGAGTTGAAGCAGAAAAATCTCAATGATGCCATTGTTAATCTGAATCGCTCGGTCCGCGAAGGCAGCAACAAACGCATTGATGGCGAAGCGTATCTGCGCTTAGGCGAAATATACTATGACACGCTGCGCAAGTATGAGCTCTCGCAAGCGTACTACGATAGTGCTATACGTTCGTTACCTACAGACTACGAAGGTTACACGCAGATAAAAGCGCGCGCTGAAATTCTCAACGAGTTTGTTAAGCATCTCAATACAATCAAGTGGCAGGATAGTTTACTGGCGATGGCTTCGCTGGATTCTGCACAACTTCGTGCACGGATAGATTCTGCTTACCAGGCAAAAAAAGCCGCTGACGAAAAGAGAGCCGGCAAGAAAAAGAAAAGATCCAATCGCATCGAGATCGACTCCAACGACAACAACAATATATTCGCTCGTACTGATGAAGAAGGAAATATATCGCAGGAAGAAGAGGAGACAACCGGCTGGTATTTTGGAAATACATCAGCCTTGTCGTTAGGTCAAACAGAATTCAAACGTATCTGGGGCGATGTACCGTTAGAAGATAACTGGAGGCGATCTTTACGCTCGTCTGCTACGGCAGCCAGCAACCGAAATCAAACCTTACAACCAGATGATCCGAATCAAGGTCAACCAACAGAAGCTCCGGCCGAGCCGGCAGATCCGGTTGCTGCCGAATATGATCGCGTCAGCAAACAGATTCCAAGAACCGATGAGCAAAAGAAAGAAGCTCTTGGTAAAATAGAGAATGCATATTTCAACCTGGGCGACATCTATTACTTCAAACTTCTTGAGAATGATAATGCTGTTGCATCGTATACAACATTGTTGAAGCGCTTTCCGGAATCAGAGTATGAACCTGAGGTACTATATAAATTGTATCTGATCTTTAAAGATACCGATCCATCAAAAGCAGAAACGTATGCTTCACGGTTAAAACAAAAATATCCAGAGTCTACATTTGCCAAAATTCTCATCAATCCGAATTATCTGCAGGAGTCGAGTCTTGCTGTTGAAAAACAAAAGACACTCTATAAAACTGCCTATACTCATTTTGAAAATAAAGAATACAGGGCAGCCGTGCGCGTGATTGATGAAGCACTGTTGCTCGGAGAAACTTCGTTTGTGCCCAACCTGGCGTTGCTCAAAGTTCTGATCATTGGTGATACAGAAGATATAAATCAATATCAGTTTGCATTGGATGAGTTCAGCAAAAAATATCCGGAGAGCAGTCTTGCCGAGTATGCCAAAAAACTTTTACAAGCGTCCAAAGACTTTCAACTGTCGCAGGAGAAACGTCAGGGCATTCAGTATATCCGCTCTTTTGAAGAACCTCACTATTTCGTAATGGTGTACAGGAAGGAAGAAAAGATATTTGCATCGGCTGCACTGGAAAGATTGAACGAGCAGTCCTTCCGGGATCTGCGCCTGAAGACCAGCAACCTGGTGTTTAACGATGACTATACGCTTACGCTTGTAGACGGACTTCCCCGTGTAAGTTCAGCGATCGAATACTTTCAGACATTCAACGAGAAGCGCAGTACACTTGCTGAACTGCGGAACCATAAATTCTATACCTTTGTAATCACGAAAGACAATTTCGATATTTTTTATAGAACAAAAGGTTTAGATGAGTACATCCAATTCTTCGAAAAAAATTACCCTGCAGAAAATCAATAAAGTTCTGCTCATCCGGAAGCCGTGGTTTAGAAAAGTTGTTAAAGGAATCTGGATATTTTTCCTCTGCATCATTCTCGGATTCCCGCTATATGTATGGTCCGTAAGTAACGATCTGTTTGGATTGTTTGGAGGAATGCCGAGCCTCAAGGCCATCGAAAATCCGGAGAATGATTTGTCGTCAGAACTCGTCTCTGCAGATGGTGTTTCGCTCGGTCGTTACTTTCGTTTCAACCGCAGCCAGGTAACATACGATCAGCTCTCTCCGCTTTTAGTAAAAACGCTTGTACTCTCGGAAGACCATCGTTTCTATGATCACTCCGGTCTTGATTTCTGGGCGTACCCGCGTGTACTCTGGGGTGTGATGACATTCAATAGTCAGGGCGGTGGTAGCACCATTACACAACAGCTCGCCAAGAACTTATATACTCTTGAACTTGATGGCCCGGTTGCCCGACTCGGAAAACTTCCGCGAAGGATCATACAGAAAACAAAAGAGTGGGCCATCTCGCACCAGCTCGAGAAGAACTATACGAAAGAAGAAATCATTACCATGTATCTTAACACCATCGAGTTCAGCAGCAACGCGTATGGTATAAAAGTAGCATGCGAAACATATTTCAATAAACAACCGGATAGCCTCAATATACAGGAGGCTGCAGTTATTGTAGGCATGTGTCAAAACCCATCACTCTACAATCCGCAACGCTTCCCGGAGAATGCATTGCGCAAGAGAAACCAGGTATTGTATAAACTATACGATCATAATTTCATCTCACGCAATGCTTACGACTCATTGAAAGCATTACCAATTGAATTAAAGTTTGCTGTACAAAATCAGAATCAGGGTATAGCTACGTATTTCCGAAATGTATTAAGGAGCGAACTCCTGACATGGTGTAAGGACAACGGATATGACTTGTGGGAATCTGGTCTTAAAATATATACTACCATTGACAGCCGCATGCAACGTTATGCTGAAGAAGCTGTAGCTGAACACATGTCTGGTCTGCAAAAGCAATTTGACCGCGAATGGAAACAACGAAATCGTAATCCGTGGGTTGATGATAACACCGGAGGTGAAATCAAAAACTTCCTTCAGAAAAAGATCAAGCGTACAGGCACGTATAAAAGTCTTGTAGAGCGATACGGTGCAGACTCTGACTCAATCGATATCATGCTCAACAAGAAAAAGCCCATGACTATATTTACCTGGAAGGGCGAGCGTGATACACTGTTCAGTTCGATGGATTCTCTCAATTACTACAATCGCTTTTTGCAAACTGGTGCGATGGCGATGGACCCCAAGACCGGAGCTATAAAAGCATGGGTGGGTGGTATTAATCACAAGTACTTCAAGTACGATCACGTGCGTCAGGGTACACGTCAGCCAGGCTCTACGTTCAAGCCCTTTGTATATGGAACAGCCATCGAAGCCGGTTATTCACCTTGCTTAAAACTGCTGGATATATCCCCCACTATAAAAGTATCAGGGGGTACATGGAGACCGAAGAACTCGGAAGGTGATTATGGCACTGGTGAAGAAATGACCATACGCCAGGCCATGGCGCGTTCTATAAATTCGATCACAGCTCAGATGATTGATCGCGTTAAGCCAGAGAATGTTGTTGACTATGCGAAACGTTTGGGTATAACCAGTCCGTTGGAAGCAGTGCCATCACTTTGCCTCGGTACAAGTGATGTATCACTTTATGAAATGGTAGCAGCATACTGCAGCTTTGTAAATCTGGGTATATATATAGAACCTTATTATATCACACGTATTGAAGATAAGAATGGCAATGTAATTGCGAACTTTGTTCCGAAAACGCGCCAGGCTATGGATGAACGCACGGCGTATAAAATGATATATATGCTCGAGGGTGGTGTAACAGACGAGCAAGGTACATCCAGAGGGCTAAGCTATGATCTTAAAGTTGATAATGAGATTGGTGGTAAAACAGGAACAACCAATAAAGCATCCGATGGTTGGTTCATGGGGATAACGCATAATCTTGTTACTGGTGTATGGGTTGGTGGTGATGAACGCAGTATACACTTCCCATCGTGGAACTTCGGACAAGGTTCTAAATCTGCACGTCCTATATGGGATAAATTTATGACGAAAGTATATCGTGATAAAAGTACAGGTTACGGTAAGGGCTATTTCAGACGTCCGGCTACCGGCCTTGACATGACATTGGATTGTAGTCAACACATTCGGTTATCCTCTGATTCAACGGTTGAGGTGAAGGATGAACCAGCATGGGACAGACCACGTTACTAACGCTATGGATGAAATCAGAGAAGCGGTAAGTAGATTGCCAGAATCCCCTGGTGTATACCGCTTCTATAATACAGAAGACGAACTCATTTATGTTGGGAAAGCCAAGAGCATCAAGAAGCGCGTAAGCAGTTACTTCTCGAAAAGCACGGGCGTTAACCGAAAAACCCTCAAGCTTGTATCCGAAATAAGACGCATCGACTATACTGTATCCAATACAGAGTTCGATGCGCTGTTATTAGAGAACAATTTCATTAAACAAAATCAACCCAAGTACAACATCCTGCTGAAGGATGACAAGACGTTCCCTTATATCTGCATTCTAAAGGAACGTTTCCCGCGCATTATATATACCCGTAAATATATACCGCAGCAAGGCGAGTACTTCGGTCCCTACTCCAGCGTTGTGGCCATGAAGAACGTACTGGATCTTGTTCGAAAGCTATATACGATACGTACCTGTAACCTGTTGTTAAGCGAGGCGAACATTGAGCAGAAGAAACTCAAAGTATGTCTCGAGTATCACATTGGCAATTGCAAAGGACCTTGTGAAGGATATCAGTCTGAACAATTATACCAGGATGAAATTGATCAGGCCAGGAATATACTGAAGGGAAACATCAGTATAGTATATCAATACTTTACCGATCAGATGAAGCGTGCTGCTACTAACATGGAATTTGAGCGCGCACAGCTTTACAAGGAAAAACTGGATACACTGGAGCGCTTCCAGATCAAGTCACTCGTTGTAAACCGTGATCTGACCGACATCGATGTATTTACCATTGCCAGCATTGAAGCGTATGCATACGTAAACTATATGCAGATTAAAGAAGGCTCTATCGTTTTCTCCAAGACGATAGAACTTAAAAAGAAACTTGATGAACCAGACGATGAATTACTCAGTATAGCTGCAGTTGAATTACGTGAGCAAACGCATAGTCCTAACAAAGTTATACTTAGCAATATACCCATCATCGTAATTGAAGATGGCGTTGAAAATGTTATACCCAAAATTGGCGACAAGAAAAAACTCATTGCACTGTCGCTGAAGAATGCACTTGAACTCAAGAAGGAGAAAGAAATTCTTCGTGAGGGTAAGAAATCAAAACAGAAAGAAGTACTCATTACGTTGCAAAACGACATGAAGCTTCCTTCCCTTCCTTCGGTTATTGAATGTTTCGATAACTCTAACTTTCAAGGTACAACACCAGTAGCATCCATGGTCCGCTTTGTTGATGCGAAAGCTGACAAGAAAGGATATCGTCACTTCAACATCAAGACCGTAGAAGGTCCTAACGATTTTGCTTCCATGAAAGAAATTGTTGGCCGCAGGTATAAACGTATTCTCGAAGAAGGAGAAAAACTTCCGGACCTCATACTTGTCGATGGTGGTAAAGGACAGCTGAGCAGTGCTTGTGAAGCATTGAAAGAGTTAGGTGTATATGGTAAAGTTCCTATAGCTGGTATCGCGAAAAAACTCGAAGAGATATACTATCCAGAAGATCCGCTCCCACTACACATCAGCAAGAAATCACAAGGGTTATTATTGCTTCAACAGATTCGTGATGAAGCTCATCGTTTTGCTATTACCTTTCACCGCCAGAAGCGAAGCAAGAAAACATTTACTTCAGAACTCGAAGGATTGGAAGGCATTGGTAAAAAGACAACCGAGAAGTTGCTTCAACATTTCAAGTCTGTCAAGAAGATCAAGGAAGCACCGCTTGAAGAGATCGCGAAGATTGCCGGCATGAAGAAAGCCGAACTTATCAAGGGGCAAGAAACTATTAAAGGGCAGGAAAATATACAGGCCTAAAAAAGAAAAGGAGGCTCTCACCTCCCTTTCCAATATCAAAAGCAAAATTAAAACTCCCAGAGATTGTGCTCTTTTTCCATGAGCATCATTTCCGTCCACTCGCGAGCCCAAACGCCCTCACGATATGGTCTTCCGTTTGCACGATACGTATCATCGATCGTTTCGTCATCCGGATTCTGAACTTTATAGATCGAACCATGGAATAATCTCAGCAAGAATGCATCTGCAAAGTTTTTGTTCTGTGCAGTGTTTTGCCAGTTAAACCAAACAGCTTTCGGAATGTTATTTCTGAAAAGCTTCTCAAGATCTTTATACTTGAACCAGCCTAATGATACATCTATACCAGTGTTGGTTTTAGCACCTGGAATGATGATCTCCATCGCCTGGATATCATAGTATAGTCTTGATCTTCTTCTGTCGAAGATAATATCCTCCACCATGTGAACAGTACTCATATCAGCAATCTGATATTCGATACCGCTACCTTGTGAAGTTGCAGACCAGTCTTCGTCTGAATTTTCTGAACCTGGTGTTACACCCTTGTTATCACGAAGGGCTCTGTAATTTTTGCCATTGTATGATACGAGATCATCTGTATAAAAATCACGACCTGGCTCCCATGGATCATATTGTTGAGCCTGCTCAGCAACCAAACGTCCTAAGAAATCCTCTTTGGAAATTTTAGTTGTCAACGAATCGGATGCATATATATCTGTGATCTCACCTGACTTCACACCGTCAGAGATCAATCTGCTCAACTCTCCGTTCTTCGCGAAGAAGCCTTTGTTCTGCTTTTCTTTCAGATCTAAGCTTCTCCATACGCGCACTTTATAGTGCTGCTCATATAAAGGGATCGGATTAAGGGAGTTCGGGTTGTACTGAACTTCCAAGTCCTGCACCTCTTGTGCTTGCGCCACAAAACAGACGGCAGAAAGTGCTGCAAAAAATACTATCTTCTTCATAACAATTTTTTAATTCACAGGAATCATAATGATACCGCTGGAACCTTTAGGAGTAACTTTCTCTTCGTCATCCTTATATGTTCTGCGAATCACATCTTTGATATCGATCACAATACGATCGCCCGGGCGAGCCTGGCTGATCCAGGAACGTAAATCAGGGTTTTCGTTTGTTGCATTCAAGCGTTGTACACCGGCTGTTCCACGACCAAGAATAATCTCAGCACGTTTAATTCTGTAGCGAGCATCTTTCGGTACCTCTTCTTTGAAGTTAGTTTCAGGCTCAGCAACAATTCTAAGATTACCTAATTGGTTAGCGCGGATACCTTGTCTTAAATCAACAGGATTGTTTCCTACATACGCTATATACTTAGGATCTGGAACGTTCTTAACATCAAACGCCTGGTTACCGATTGCTGCACCACCGTTGCTAACAGCCACAGTAATTTTTCTTTGCTTCGGAATGATGGTTACGCGACCAGGCTTATCACCTTTAATGATCTCAGCTGCGCCACCTGCAGAGAAAGAAGGATTGTAGTTTGTACCTAATGCTGGTACTTCAATGTTTACGGTGTTACCGCAGTTCATATAAAGTGTAGGAGCATTACCTGTTGTTACACGAATTACAGGCTGAGCAACCATGTACTGAATCTCCTGCTCGTAAGGCGTACCATCAATTACAATTTTCGCTTTGAAAGATTGCTTTGAGTAACCTTGAGGATCGTAGCTTCCACCTTTAGCAGTGAATTTTACTTTACCCATCTTAATACCGCCTTCGTCTACAACCTGAAGTTTAGATCCGTTGTAAAACATTTCCGGAACAAGACCAGAAGCTGAAGCAGATATAAACATATCCGCAGTATACTCAGCACCAGCAGCTACGATACTTGACTTTGGTAATACCATCGGTACAAGTTTATCGAACTTAACCTGTCCTACGTTTGCCTTCTTAGAAAGCTCATCCAATGCAAGCGCTTCGTACTCAAGGATCTCAGTTTGTATCTGAGTTACTGATGCATAAGCTGCTACCGGAGGTGTATTCTCAAAAGTAAAAGTCAAGAAGTCCTTGTTTGCATGCTTTTCATCATTAGCAAAAGCAGGTATATCTTTAGGAGTCTTTGCCAGCGTAGCAAATTTCTTCCCGCTTAACGTTTCCAGTTGTTTTGTATAATCATTCAGGCGCTTCACAAATTCTGTTCCTACACCTGTTTTCTTATCCATCATCATGGTAGCCACTTCAGAGCTGTGGTTGTTGATAAACTTTTCGTCTATCTCAGGTGAGCCCGCTTTCTTTTTCATTTCATCCTTAACGGTCTCAACATATTTTACGATCTCTTCGGTAAGCTGTCTTACTTTTTTTGCATTCGCTACTGCCTCTAATACGTTTGGTTTATCGCTAGTACCGGCATCCTTTACGATCTGAGTAAGATGAGCGTTGTTTTTACCACTGCTCTCATGAATAAGTCCTTCAAGGGTTCCGTTGATTATAGCGAATTTCTCCAAAACTGCATTACTAACCTGCAGCGCCAGAAGTGCGGTAAGTACCAAGTACATCATACCGATCATCTTCTGCCTGGGGGTTTCTTTTCCGCCTGCCATTGTTGGTTGTTTTTAATATTTAACGTTAGAAACCTTCATTCATTATGCTTTTCCGCCACCTTTCATGGCTGTCAGCATGCTGCCGTAAACAGTATTCAGGGCAGTCAAGTTATCGGTGAGCTTACCAAGTTCAGAAGTGAATTTAGCTGTATTATCACCAACTTTAGAAAGTCCGTTCATAGCACCTGTCAGACTTTCGTAGAACTTGTTCATGTTCTTAACATGGCTATCAGCATCCTTCAATTCCATTTCATATACTGTGTTCAGTGCAGAAAGATTCTTTGTTACTTTCTGTACTTGTGAGTGATACTCACCAGCATCTTTTGAAGCTTCTGACATGCTTGATACAGCTTTGATTGCTACATCGTAAGATTTGTTCATCTCCAACAATTGAGTTGAAGCTTTCTTCACGTTGTTAGCATAGTCATTTGTAGCAACTGCTGCATCAGAAAGGTTTGACATTTTCTTAGCAGACTCAGCAAGGTTAGTTAAACCTTTACCAAGGCTATCTAAAAGTTCAGGACCAATCTTAGCTTTTTCCAAAGAAGCATCTAATTGTTGTGTTAAAGATGCTGTTGGTTTGTTTGATATTCTTGTCGGAGCTGCTGGAGCTTCGTAATCTTCTGAAAGTTCAGGATATACTTTTGACCAATCTGGCTCTTGGTGAGGCGGCTCAAAAGCACTAAGAAAGAAGATGACAGCTTCTGTTGTAAGACCGATCATCAGCATTTGGTCAGCACCTGTTAAGTGAAGGATCTTGAATAACGCACCGATAATTACTACTGCTGCACCTATACCGTATATTTTAGGCATTATGGTTTTGTAGAGAAGCTCGGTAAATCCGCCTTTTTTCTTGCTCATTTTAGTAATGGTTTAAGTTTTTGCCTTTTGATATTATTAAAGATAGATAGAGTTTCTTATTTAAAATTCCTGACCTGACGAGCGACCGAGGTGAGTCATAGCACATCTGAAACCTATGTAAGCTCGTGTAGAATCTTTGAATTCGTATGTACGTGTACCTGTTTCGAGGTAGTAAGCAACATCTTTCCAGGAACCACCACGTACTACTTTCTTCGGTGGAACTTTAGGATTGTATTGTGATCCTTCAGGGTTCGTTCTTGGATCTATATACTGAGGGTTCAAATCCCAGACAGTAGGAACTGATGCAGGGTTGAAATCATCAAGGCACCACTCTGATACGTTACCGGCCATATCATACAGACCGTAGTCGTTCGGGAAGTAAGCCTGAACAGGTGATGTATAGGCAAAACCGTCATCGTAGAAGTTACCACGACCTGGCTTAAAGTTAGCCAGCATACAACCTTTTGAATTACGGATGTACGGGTTACCCCAAGGATATTTCGCCATGTCGCGACCACCACGTGCTGCGTATTCCCACTCTGCTTCTGAAGGCAGACGGAACGCTGGCATTTGGAAATCACCAACACTTTTTCTGTAGTCATTGAGATAAGCTGTTCTCCATTTTCCGAAGAATACGGCAGCATCCCAGTTTACACCTACAACCGGATAGTCATCGTATCCCGGGTGCCAGTAATAGTAGTCCTGAATTGGATCTCCCATGTGGTGCGCAAAATCACGAACCCATGAAGCAGTATCCGGATAATACTTTTGGCGGAAAGTTTCAGCATCAACAGTTTCAAAGCCTTCTATAGTCCCGTTATCAACGAGGAAGAAGTTAGTGAACTGACGATACTCGTTGTTGGTTATCTCAGTGTCATCCATGAAGAATGAACCGATTGTAACCTGCTTGTTGAAGTTGATTTGTGTAGATGCAGGGTCTTCATCTGCCTGACCCATGTGGAAAGTACCTGCAGGAATTGGCACCATTCCATAGGGAATAGTCATTACCCAACCTTCGCGGCCTGGAACACCAACCAGTTCGCCCTGGTCATTTCCGCCACCTTTTCCACCTCCTAAGCCCAGCAAGCCGCAAGCACTGGCTACTGCGCCCGAAAGTACTAACACTACTTTTGAAAGAACCGATTTATTCATACTGCTATCTCAGTTTGTCTACACTAAAAAAATTTGGGGACGAAAGTTACTTTTTATTCGCTTTATTTTTTGAAGAAAGTAAATACAAATTCCATAAATTCTTAAAAATACTGAAATCAAATGTCGCTTAGTGTCTATACCTAGGGGTTCGAACGACTTTTTTACCGCTGCCCGGATTCACTGGTAAATCATAGCTCAACATAACTTCAAGTGAAAAATTTTCCTTGGCATCGCGGTCCTTAATAATAAAGTCAACAGCGGTTCCAAGTTTCAACGACTTATCCTTCAGCAAAGCATATCCCAACAACAAACTTCCGGCTTCACCTTGTCTGAACGCTAATCCTCCCCACATCGTATCCTTTAAATATGCTATACCTGCAAAATCCAGTTGAGTCTTATTTAAATCAGTACGAACTGCTGTGCTGAACTGTACGCGCAGGTCAAAACTTACTTCGTAAAAATATCCTCCGGTAAAATTGATATGGTTCTCTAATGCTCCTCTTACGCTATCGGCACCAAAATCAAATTGAGAACGCAGCAAGTGATTGAATCCTACACCTGCATAATATTTCTCTGCCCTATAAAATATACCTAAGCCTAAGTCTGGTCGTACCTGTGATTCTTTGCCTGTTGTAATCAACGGATCGCCATCATCTATATACCGGTAATACTGCCCATTAACAGATTGAGAATATATTCCGGCTTTGATACCAATACTAAGTTTGGTTTCCTTGATACCTAAGTGATAGGCATACATGGCCTGCGCTTCGAGGTTGTTCTGCGGACCAAGTTTGTCGTTCATTACATACGCACCAAAACCGCTTCGCAGGCGATATATAGGTGTGTTGAAACTTACCATTTGTGTTGTAGGAGCTCCGCCATCACCAAAGCTGGATTGGTATCCGAGCCATTGGCTTCTGTGAATCGCTGTTAAGCGAGTAACTCCATCAACACCGGCATACGCTGGCGTCATGTACAGGTTGTTGAACATGTACTGTGTGAATAGGGCATCTTGCTGAGCGAAAACACCTGATCCAGTCAGTGCCAACAGGAGGGTATAAAAAGTCTTTTTCAGCATCGAGGTTAAAAAGTAGATTTAAAGTAAGCGCTTTTTTACGACACTATCAACAAATGTAATTAAAGTGTAATAAAAAATGTGACTTTGTAATATTCAATGAATGAAGCAGTTATTTACTCAAGTCAGTGTCTGTTACGCCACAATTAATTGTTCCTGAATATAAACAATTGAACGCGTGAGTACTAACCGTTCAGTCGACAATATTTCTCTACTTAATGCCATTAGCCTTCTTAATATAGAGCTCGAGAGCCCCCGTCATAGAAGGTGCGTTGGGAAGCGGTGCCTCGATGTCAAGCAGGAGACCTGCATCCCTGACAGCCTTGGCCGTTGTAGGACCAAACGCTGCAATGCGCGTGTTATTTTGCTTAAATTCAGGGAAATTGACGAACAGCGAGTTAATACCGGAAGGACTAAAGAAAGCGAGTATATCATAGAACACTTCCTTGAGATCAGAAAGATCTGCAGCAACGGTGTGATAAATGATCGCCTCAGTATGATTGTAGCCTCCATCTCTGAGAAAATCAGGGATGTCGTTCTTACGAATATCCGAACAAGGGAAGAGATATTTCTCGTTCTTGTGTTTCTTCAGAATCTCAAGAAGATCCTGCGCGGTTTTTAAACCTGTAAAAATTTTACGCTTACGTATAACGATATACTTCTGAAGGTAATTGGAAGTCTGCTCCGAGATACAGAAGTACTTCATCTCCGGAGGCATCTCCAATTTCAATTCCTGACAGATATGAAAGAAATGATCAACCGCATTGCGGCTTGTAAAAATAATGGCGGTGTGATTGAGTATATCAATCTTCTGCTTGCGGAACTCCTTTACCGGCACTGGCTCAACCTGAATGAACGGACGGAAGTCGATCTTCAGGTTATATTTTTCAGCGAGCTTTAAGTATGGAGAGTTAGCATCTGCCGGAGCTTCTTGGGTTACCAGAATGCTTTTCACTTTGCGCATTCTGTCAGTAGCAATTTCACTCATATCAACACGTAGACGAATTCAGGCTAATTGTACAATACCTTAAGTGTAATCAGAAAGGGTATCAATTCTGTAGCACAAATGTACGAAAATAAATGAAAAACAGATCGTCCCATTCGGGTACTTAGTTTCAATGCAATCAAGATCATCCAACCTGCCAGCACCCACGCCAACAGTTGAAGCAATGTGGTGAAGAAATTTACCTGCTGACCGTGCATGATAAAGTAAACTGACAACACAATGGTTAATGCTCCGAAGAATATCAACACTACACGTACCCAGTTAAAAAAATGAATGCTTGCCAGCTCGCCTGAACCAAACATGGCCGTAAGACCATAGATCAATATAATCTTCAAAAAGAATGCAGCCAGTACTATACCGCTTAATTTAAACCACTGAAGCATGGCCATACCAAAGCTTTGCGAGTGAAATGAATATGCTATAGGGTGATGCTGCGGCACGAAATGAAAAATGATCATCAGGTAGTACGATAGCATCAGGCTGCAGAAAATATAAAACAGAATATTGGTACTGCTGGTGATGCGTGAGTATACCTGTGCTTCATCAGATTCACGCAGGAAAAATATTTTCGTAATAGAAAAATAATCTGACGCGAGCTTCGGGTTAAGTCGAACAATGGTGATCAGCATAATCACCAGGATCATAAAACTGACAATGGCAAAGTCGCGGAAAGATGATGATCGTGCCTCAAAGTCTATTTCACCTTTTTGCGTCAGCGGCATGGATGATTTGATCTGCGTTACCAATGTTTTTGAAATACCAGCCTTCTGATGAATGGCACACGTGATAACTGCTGATGAAAAAACTTTTCGAAGACTATCTATTTTTAGGGTGAGGTGTTGTGTGCTGGCAACAAACTTTCCGTTTATAAAAAGACTGAAGGTTTCTGTATCGTGCAGATACAACAGATCCTTGCTGAATTCTGCAAGTCTGATTTGAAAGTAAACAGACGATGCTTCTTCGTCAGCTTCTGTATATAAACTGTATTGATCGTCTTGATAAATTTTCCAATCTGACTTCAGATCTTTTTTTACGATCAGCTTTTGCGCATAACACAATTGTGTGCCACACGCCAACAGCAAGATCAGAAAGATGTACTGGTTTATCTTCATAGATAACAAAGCTTCAAAAATATTAGAATTGGACTGATATCGGAAATGCTGGTAAGTTTACATCACTTTATGGCAGGAATTTACTTACATATTCCTTTTTGTAAGCAGGCTTGTTACTACTGCGATTTTCATTTTTCCACCAATCTCACAACAAAACGTGAGCTGGTGGAAGCTATTGCGCGCGAGCTCATCCTTCAAAAAGACTACGTAAATGGAGAGCGTATCAATACCATTTATTTTGGTGGCGGCACTCCTTCGCTGCTTACTGAAGAAGAACTGGATTTGTTATTCGATACAATACACGAAAACTTTTCCGTGAGTGATGCTGCCGAAATTACACTCGAAGCAAATCCGGATGACCTTTCACTATCACGGTTGAGGCAACTGCAAAGTCAGGGCGTGAATCGTCTCAGTATCGGCATACAGTCTTTTGATGATAAAGTGCTCCAGTTTTTAAATCGCGCACACAACAGTCAGTCTGCGACAGTATGCGTTGAGGAAGCGCGTAATGCCGGCTTTCAAAACATTAGTATAGATCTGATCTATGCGATTCCCGGGCAAGACGATGATGCCTGGAAACAAAATATCGCACAGGCTATACGTCTTTCTCCAGAGCATATTTCGTCATACTCGCTTACCATTGAAGACAAAACTGTTTTTGGAAGATGGGCTGCAACCGGAAAACTGAAAGTTACCGAGGACGATGTTGCTGCGTCACAACTTGAGACACTGGTAACATTGCTTGGAGATGCAGGTTTTGAACAATACGAAGTATCGAATTTTGCACGACCAGGTTTTGAGTCCAGACACAACAGCAGTTATTGGAAACAGGAAAGATATTTAGGCGTGGGGCCGAGCGCGCATTCGTATAATCAAAGCAGTCGCCAGTATAACATCAGCAATAACGCAGCGTATGTTCGAGGCATGCAGCAGAATATTATTCCGTTTACACTGGAGAGTTTAACACGCGAAGACAAGATCAACGACTTTCTGCTCACAACCCTGCGGACACAATGGGGCACTGATCTGAAAAAACTTCAACAGCTTTATCAATATGATTTGCTGGCCGATCATGAGCAGTACATAAAATCTTTATGCGAACAAAAATTTGCGCTGCTGCAAAATGATACGTTGCTGCTAACGAAAAGCGGGAAATTGCTCGCTGATAAAATTGCTTCGGATTTATTTATGCTTCGGTAACCGGATCGCCTTTCAAGCTCTGCGATAGTTTCGTATTTTTCGAATTCCTGCAACCCAAAAAAATGAAATCCCCTGAAGAAAAGAAGGTGTTTATGCTTCTGAAGTCTGTGATCTTTCACTATCACGGACTGGATGAAGAAGAGAAGAATGATCTTGATAAAACTGCCGATGAACTGGACGCTCACAACGAATACGCCTGGGCACTTGATTTCATTGCACAAGACTATATAACAGCGTTCGATCGCGCCCGCGATTACCTGAACGACATCATTGGCGATTACTCGAAAGAAAAACGCATCGAGTTAATCAACATGGTATGGCAGGCCAATAATCTGAAAGGCTACGTTACTGAAATGGAAGCCACCGCGATGCTAAAACTCGCCAAAGACTGGAACGTACAAAAAGAATTAATCGACCTCGTACTAACGTAGCCCCTACACGCTGTGTGCATTTCAACCTAAGCACATAGGCACATCTAGAGGCTCATCATATCCTTAAACTTGGCTGCCTGCCTGCGACTCACTTCAACTTTATCACCACCGCGAAGCTTCACCATAAGACCTCCATTAAACCATGGCTCAATGCCTTCTACCCAACTCAGGTTAACAATATGCTTGCGGCTTGCGCGGAAGAAGGCACGCTCATCCAGTTTCTCATCAAGCGCGTTGAGTGATTTGTGAATCATCGGACGGTTTGCATCGAAATATACTTTGATATAGTTACCGTCTGATTCGAATAAGCGAACATTGGAAAGACTCACGAACCAACAGCGATCGCCATCCTTTACAAACACCTGATCATTGAGACCTAATTTCTTCTCAGGTCCACGAATAGCAGCAACCTTGGCTCTTTCTTTCTCTGCAAGTTTGGATACGGTCTCAGCAAGACGCTCCGGTTGTATAGGTTTTAAGAGATAGTCCAGTGCATTTACTTCGAAAGCTTTCAACGCAAACTCATCGTACGCAGTAGTAAACACTACCAGGGGTACACCATCAAGTTCTTCCAGCAATTGAAATCCTGTTTTGCCTGGCATCTGTATATCCAGGAATAATAAATCCGGATTGAGGTCATTAACCAACTGCATCGCTTCATCAGCGTTAGCAGCTTCCCCAACTACTTCAATCATCGGGTGGTCTTCCAGTAATTTCATTAATTCTTTACGAGCCAGGCGCTCATCATCCACGATTAATGCTCTCATAAGTGATCTGTTGAGGAATTATAATTTCAGTAAGTACAAAATTATCGTTTTCGTTTACAATACGGAAAGAGGCTTCATCACCATAAATCAGTTTCAACCGTTGTATGGTGTTCTTCAGACCCAGTCCGGTTTTCGTTCGCTTCGCGCCATTCACCAGGTGGCCAGTGTTACGAATATGGATCTTCATACGCTCGTTGTCAACATATGTTTTCACCTGTATCATTCCACCTTTGGTTAACTTGGAGATGCCGTGTTTGATTCCATTCTCCACCAATGTCTGGATCATAAGTGGCGGCACGAGAAATCCATAGGATAACGGATGAATATCAAATTCCGTCTTGAGGCGTTCTTCAAAACGTATACTTTCCAGGCCAAGATAGTCTTTTACAATTCGCAGCTCATCATCAAATTTTGTCAAGCCTTTTTTATCAGACGCAAGACTGTTTCGTAAGATGTTTGAAAGCTGATTGATTGCCTGTTTTGATTTGGATGGATTTTCATCTACCAAAGCACGTATACTATTCAACGCGTTAAAAATAAAATGCGGGTTGAGCTGCGACTTCAGATTATTCAACTCGATCTCAATCATAGAGGCTTCGTACTTCAGTGATTTATTATAGCGATCGAAGTAATGGTAAATGAAGTAGAAGAGCGCCCAAAGGAAAAACAGAATGGTATAAAAAAATGATTGTCCTAAAATCTGCGAGGGGTCAAACGCTATAATCGGATCGAACAATCTTCCGAGGAGCAGATTTACCGGTATCCGCAGAAAATATACTATAATACCCATTACAAAAACGGCCATGAGTACACTCGGTATAAGTTTAGGCATCGGGAAGTATAGCCACTTCCAGCGGATCAGAAAGCTTCGGAAGAAATGAGATACCAGCAGGCACAATATAGCCTCCGCCAGCAGGAATATAATACGCCTTGGTGCAACACCGCCAACGGTTGCCAGGAAGCTCGAAACGATCTGAATGAACGCATATAGCATCCACCCGCCAATCTGCAAGCTCCAATATAGCCTATACTTGTTAACCACGGTATCCACAATTCAAAAGTACAGAAATAGCGGCCTTCTGGTTCAGGATTTATGTGGATGGCTGCTGCGCATTACCGAAATTTAAATTGAAGCACATATAAGAACACCAGCGCTGTAATAATCATAAGCGTCCAGGTAATAATAACGATCGGTTTCTTATAGGCTGCCAGCCGTGGTTCTGCTGCCAGCGAGTTGAACATAAACGAAAGCGCTGCCAACAGGTAAAGCGAAGCTTCCAGGTAATCGCGCTGGTATAGCTGGTAAAAACCTACTAGCAGAAATATTCCACCAAAAAGATATTGCCGGGTGTTTGCATTCATACAAAAAATGATCGGGCCATACCGATCTGTAACATGATATAGGTACTCTAATTAGTTCAACTCTGCTTTCAGGAATTTACCCGTATAGCCTGCGTTACTTTTGGCTACTTCTTCCGGTGTTCCCTTGGCAATGATCTTTCCGCCTTTCGCGCCACCTTCAGGACCAAGATCAACAATATAGTCGGAGGCTTTTATAACATCGAGGTTGTGCTCAATCACCAGCACAGAATTACCTTTGTCAACCAGCTTCTGCAATACATCCAGCAAGTGTGCTATATCCTGGAAATGCAAACCGGTTGTAGGTTCATCCAGTATATAAAATGTTTTACCGGTATCGCGCTTGGAAAGTTCGGTGGCCAGTTTTACACGTTGGGCTTCACCACCGGAAAGTGTAGTGGCATGTTGTCCAAGCGAAATATACCCAAGCCCTACTTCACTCAGCGTTTGTATCTTCCGCAGTATCTTCGGTTGATTCTCAAAGAAAGTTACAGCTTCCTCCACCGTCATATCGAGTACATCACTGATCGATTTACCCTTGAAGCGTACCTCAAGTGTTTCGCGATTATAGCGTTTACCTTTGCATGTTTCGCATGGCACATGTACATCCGGTAAAAATTCCATTTCGATCAAACGGAGTCCTGCACCTTCGCATGTCTCACATCGCCCGCCTTTTACGTTAAATGAGAAGCGACCTGTTTTATACCCTCTGATCTTCGCTTCCGGCATCTGTGCAAACAGATCGCGGATATCGCTGAACACACCGGTATAGGTAGCCGGGTTTGATCGTGGCGTTCGCCCGATTGGAGACTGATCTACTTCAATTACTTTATCGATATGTTGAAGTCCATCAATCTTCTCAAATGTGAGTGGCTCAGTACGCGAATTATAGAAATGTTGATTCAGTATCGGGAAAAGTGTTTCATGTATCAATGTAGATTTACCACTGCCGGAAACTCCGGTTATACAGGTAAGTGTGCCGAGTGGAATTTCAAGCGTTACATCTTTCAGGTTGTTACCAGATGCTCCCTTCAATATCATTTTTTCACCGGAACCTTTTCTCCTTTCCTTCAGGTAAGGTATAGCCATTTTTCCGCTTAGAAACTTAGCCGTGGTACTGTTGTTGGCTATAAATGTTTTCGGATCACCAGCATTTACTACGTGACCTCCATGACGACCTGCACCGGGGCCTATATCCAATATATAGTCGCACTCCAGCATCATGTCTTTATCGTGCTCCACTACCACAACACTATTGCCTATATCACGCAGATCTTTCAAGGCTTTGATAAGCTTCACATTGTCACGTGCGTGAAGTCCTATACTCGGTTCATCCAGAATATATAGTACACCTACGAGTTGTGTACCAATCTGTGTAGCCAGCCTGATGCGTTGAGACTCACCGCCACTCAATGTACGTATAGGACGATTCAGATTGAGATAGTCCAACCCTACATCCAGCAGAAAGCCGATACGTTTGCGTATCTCTTTCAATACTTCCGTTGCTATAACGCGTTGCTTTTCGTTCAGGCGTTTCTCCAAACCTTCAAACCATTTCTGCAACGCCTGCACATCAAGCTCTGCGAGCTCCGCTATATTTTTGCTGTCGATCTTGAAATGAAGCGATTCCTTTTTTAGACGTGCACCATTACACTCGGGACATTTCTTGATGATGGTGAAATCTTCAACCCATTTCTTGATCGCTTCCGATCCTTCATCACGCTGTTTCTCCAGGAAGTTAATGATACCTTCAAAGCGGGTGTTCCATTCTGTGCCCGGATACTTTACCGATGCAACTGCTACCGGTTCATCATCACCATACAACAATACTTTCAGCGCTTCCTTCGGAAACTCCTTTATTGGTGTACTCAGCGTAAGTTTATAGCGCTTCAGTATAGCTTCTATCTTTTTAAAGATCCAGATGTCGCGATATTCACCGAGTGGTAAAAATCCTCCGCGACTTATGCTTAGTTTTTTATCCGGAATGATAGACTCTTCGGTAATCTCTTCAATCTGTCCTAAACCATTACAGGTAGGGCACGCTCCATACGGAGAGTTGAAGGAGAACATGTTGGGAGCAGGCTCATCGTACGATAAACCTGTTTTAGGATCCATGAGGAATTTGGAGAAGTGATGAACTTTCCCATTCTCCTCCATCACCATAATTATACCTTTACCTTCCTTGAGTGACTTACCAATCGACTGCCCGATACGATGACGATCTTTTGGATCTACTACGATGCGATCGATCACCACTTCGATATCGTGTATCTTATAACGATCAAGTTGCATCTTCGCGGTAATGTCCTGCAACTCCCCGTCTACACGTACTTTGGTATAGCCTGATTTTCTGACCTGCTGGAACAACTCGCGATAGTGTCCTTTTCTTCCTTTTACGATTGGTGCGAGCAGAATAAGTTTTTTGCCTTTATAGTTTTGCAGAATAGCATCGAGTATCTGCTCTTCCGACTGGCGCACCATGCGTTCACCGCTGAGGTATGAAAACGCTTCACCGGCACGCGCGTATAGCAAACGCATGAAATCGTATATCTCGGTTACAGTACCAACAGTTGATCGCGGATTTCGGGAAGTAGTTTTTTGTTCGATGGAAATTACCGGACTTAACCCGTTGATCTTGTCAACATCCGGGCGCTCCAGGTTGCCGAGGAAACTGCGTGCGTAGGCCGAGAAACTCTCCATATACCTGCGCTGTCCTTCTGCATAAATGGTATCAAAAGCGAGCGATGATTTTCCACTGCCGCTAATGCCTGTAATGACTACGAGTTTATTTCGGGGAAACTCAACGTTAATGTTTTTGAGGTTATGCTCGCGTGCCCCGATTACTTCAATATTTTCATGACCGGTAAGGTCTATTACTTTCTTGTCTGCTGCTGCTTTCGCCATGTTGAAACTTTGCAATAAGAAGAATACAAAAATGCTCTGCTGAATGTTTCCGGCAAAATCAAAAAAAGAATTGTAACATCTTCATTCGCTGCCCGTCTACCATCCATGAAATTCATTGATACGCTAAAAAAGCTGCTGTTGTTTAAGTTGGCCGTAATTTACCTGCGCTATCTCGTTGGATTCGCTTTTGTTTTCGCATCAATCGTCAAGATTAAAAGTATGCGATTTACCAGTATTCCGCCAACAGAACCCGTTGGTTATTTTTTCGAAGCCATGTATCAGACAGGTTTTTACTGGAATTTTCTCGGCTGGGGTCAATTCATTTCAGGTGCACTGCTCATGACACAGCGCTTTGCTACGGTTGGTGCTATGATGTTTCTTCCCATTATTTTGAATGTATTTGTTATTACACACGCTATAAACTTCGGCATGGGTACTCCGGTTATTACCACGCTGATGCTAGTGGCCACGATCTTCCTAATCGTGTGGGACTATAAGAAATGGATCATATTATTCAGGCAGGATCACCGCATCAAAGTAAATCTTACCACCGAACCTGAAGATAAATTTATGACAGACCCGCTGTGGACAGTTACCGGAGTAATTTTTATCGTGCTCACCATTATGCCGTGGATCTTCAACAATCATTCTATCTTCCACGTATGGGGCATTGCTATGCTTACTGTTGGTGTTGCTGCGCTGGCGATCAAGCTGTGGAAAGATCGCCTTGCACTCAAGCAGAGTAAAGTATACTAAGGCATTTCTTTTCCCTGTACAATCTTCAGCATCTCAAACCAATCTTGTTTGTCCAGGTTGATATGTATAGCCTGCGCACTTTCAACGATACGTTCCGATTTCGTTGTACCAATAACAGGGAACATACCAGACGGATGTTTCAGCAGCCATGCTAGTGCCATTTGTGTTTCAGTTGCTTTATACTGAGAAGCTTTTGCAAAGACTGATGATTGACTTTCCATCAATTTACCCCCACCTAATGGCGACCACGCCATTGGTGCTACACGATGTTTCATGAGTATATCGAGTGAGCCATCGAACAACGGAGCATGATGTGTTAATGACACTTCAATTTGATTTGTTACCAATGGAAACGAAAGGTAGCTCTGCAACATTTCGAATTGTGTTGGTGTAAAATTCGATACGCCGAAATATAGCACCTTGCCACTTCGCTTCAATGATGTGAACGCTTCCGCTACTTCTTCAGGATTTAGTAATGGATCAGGTCGATGAATTAAAAGTAGATCGATGCGATCTGTAGACAATGTCTTGAGTGAATTCTCAGCCGACCACACTATATGTTCTCTGGAAGTATCATAATGCTTTACCCAACTGGATGGCCTATGTGCTGATGGAAATTTTATACCACACTTTGTTACGATCTCCATCTTTCCGCGAAGGGAAGAACTACCGCGTAGTACATTTCCAAAAATTGCTTCGTTGCCATGATCGCCATATATATCTGCGTGATCAAAGGTAGTGATGCCTTGTTCAAGCGATGTGCCGATCAAGTGATGTACGGATGCTTCAGATAAATTCCAGCGCCATGCACCGGCAATGATGCGCGAAAACTCAGGACCCTGAGCATGTAGTTTTCTTCGTTCCATAAGTTGACAAAGTGAAATATAGCGTCAACCTAATGTGAACATTTTAAATAACAAAAGGGAAAATGATGAGCAGTTATTTTCTGCTTCCGTAGAAGAGCGTAATGAAGAGTGTGGGGAACACGGAGTAATTTTTTGCTGCCGGCATCAGCTCGATCTTTTTGGTATAGGCATCGATTAGAAAACCTGCTTCAAAACCTGTCACCTGGCTTTTAGTTGTGCCCAATTCAAAGTTGATAGCTGCTTTCAGGTTGGCACCGGGCACTATCTTCGATTCATCTATACCTTCAAACAATCTCCCGGTACCCATGATATCTTCTGCCGCCATGCCTTGTTGGTATTGTACAGAACGGGAAACCAGGTCGCTGCTGCGTGCATACTCCACATAGTAAGGTGCCACTACACCAATGGTAGGACCAATCGCGAGTATACCTTTTATTTCCACACCTTGCTGCGGAGCTTTCTTGAACAGGATGCGATCACGGCCGTACTGAAGACGAAACGCATAGAGATAATTACTCTTTCCGTAAATGAAATAATTACCGGTATTGATGGAGTTGGTGCGTACCTCCTGTGGGTGTTTAACATTCATAACCTCGAGACCGAAAGTCTCCAGTGTGCGATCGTTCAGCTTTCTTGCTTTCTTGAAAACAAGTCCACCGATCAAACCACCCGATGTATTCTTGTTTATACCCCAGGTAAATTCTGATTGATATTCATAACTATCCTGCGTCTGTGCATGAACGCCTGATGATAGAATTACAGTGCAAACTGTTAAAATTAAACCCGATACAGACCGCAGCATCCTCACAAAATCTTTATGATAAATTTAGAATTTTAAATACCTAACGCAAATATAATCCTGAAGTTATTCGAACGATTTTAAAGATTATTACACTTCAGGACATTCACTGGAATAGACGCGACAACCTTGTTAAAAACAGCAAAATTCTTTGAAAATGGAATACTCAGGGGCATTTAAGGCCAAGTCCAAAACTATCACTAACTCTTTAGCTCTTCGCGAATCTGGTTGTAATCTATACCTAAATGCGATCGGTCGTAAACAGCTTTGCCATCGGCAATGATCAGTAGCTGAGGCGATTCATGTTCAATCTCAAACTGTTCGGCTATCTGGTTAGACACTTCCCGGTATGAAATCAGATCCAGGTAATACGCTTTCACGTTTCCAAGCTCTTCCTGCTTCCAGTTGCGCTCCAGTCGGTCCAGCACCATGCGGCTGGTGGAACAACGTGTACTGTGTTTAAAAATAACAACCGGCTTTTCTTTTGACTCTTCCCGAATCTGCTCGAGTTGACTAACTGTGTTTAATTCATTCCATTTCATAAGCATCGTTATTCATACCACAATCCTTTTTCACCTTTGTCGTAACGAGGTTTATGTCCTTTGTCTTTAAGATGATCGGGCTGTGTTTCTTCTTTCTTAAATAAACGCGCCCACCACAATTTAAAGTTCGTCAGCAAATCTCTTTCGCTGTCAACATTATTCTTGTTGATCTTCACAAATTTTGCATCCGGATGGAGTGCGCGGTTTTTCTCGAAGAGTCTGAACTTCTGCATCTTGATATTTCCCTGGTAATCCGTTGAGCGTGCAAACGCTTTTCCGGGTTCGCGCACGCGCAGCGCTTCTTCTGAACTGCTTGGATTACGAACATATTTCCATTGCTTCATCTTTATCTGAAGCTCACCAACGGCATAAGTAGCTTTCGTTGGCTTCAGTTTAGGTGTAGCCTCTTCTGCAGCGTTTTCATTCCGTACATACTTGCGTGTGCGTACTGCGATCTGGTATCCATCCACTTCATAGGTAGGACTCTTCGGGCGCTTTTTCTTAATAGCATTTTCGTTTGCCTTCGGATTCCGGATATAGTCTTTCCAGAATCGTGGTCGCCTGATGGTTCCGGTAAATTCTTCACCCTGATCTGAAAAGCCGGGCTGTACTGAAAACATTTTCATCTTTCCAGGATAGCCTCCTACCTGGCGAGCTGATGCCGGTGGTGTTCTTACTGCTATAGGCTTCTCTTTGTTATTCCACAATTTACCACTGATACTTCCGCCACCTTTAACAGGACGTTTCCCTTGCATACCTTCTGTATAGCGCTGCAAGCCTTGAGACCTTGCGCCGGGTGTACGCACGGGTATAGGTGTCTCGCGGTTATTCCATAATTTACCACTCACACTACCACCACCTTTTAATGGACGTCTGCCTTTCATGCCTGTAGTATAGCGTTGCAATACCTGAGACCTTGCTCCCGGAGTACGAACCGGTACGGGTGTCTCACGGTTATTCCATGCGCGACCGCTTACACTGCCGCCTCCTTTCAGCGGACGTACACCTTTCATCCGTACAGCGTACATGCCTGCAGATTTAGCACCCGGTGGACGCACCGGTATAGCAGACTGTTTATTATTCCACAGTTTGCCACTAACACTGCCACCTCCTTTTAAAGGACGTCTGCCTTTCATTCTGTTAGAATATATACCTGCAGATTTAGCACCTGGCGGACGCACGGGTATAGCAGACTGTTTATTATTCCACAATCTTCCACTTACACTGCCGCCTCCCTTCGATGCTCTGCGACCGCGAAGTTGTGATTGATATCTTCCCAAACGACTTGCTCCTATACCAGGTCCTCTCGGTGCAACTTTACCTTGTACCTGTCCTGAACGTGTCCTGGTACGTACACCTGATGATAAGGTTGGTCTTCCTTCTATTCTTTTCTTAGAAGTATAATTCCTGCTTCGTAATCTTCTGCCGGCTATATCACCAGTCCATGCTTTTGGTTTTGTGCGTGTAGCCGAACGGTAGCTTCCGGCAGCCGGGCCACGATATGGTCTTTCACCAACGCGTTTTCTTCCTGCGTACGGTTTGAATCCCGGAGCTATGACCCCGGGTCGGGGCGTTTCATAATTTTTAGTGCGAAGTGGCCTGCCGGCTATATCGCCTTCGTATGCGCGTTCCGGTTTGCGTTTAGGTCTCGGAAAGCTTGCAAATATATTTGTACTTCTTCGTGCTATAAATGAACGCGAAGCCGAGCGCGGCACTACTTTTCTCTTTCGCTTTGGGCGTGGTCCGTCCGGGTCGCCTTGTAATTTATTGAGTCGCGCTAATGTAGATCGGTTGGATACGGCCCGCTGTTTACTCTGCGGAGTTCTTGATGGATTGTGAGTATACTTCCAACGCTGTGGGTACACGTTTCTCGTCTTACCGGTATTACTGCGCGTTCGTACCCCAGAGCCAGATGCCGAGCCACGCCATGCACGTTGCCGCTCACTCGGTCTGCTGTTGGCGTACCGTCCGCTCTGAGGAAATACATTTCGTTTGCCTCCTGAACTTTCTTTATCCTGCGTACGGATGCGTCTTCCGCTAATGTCGCCACGCCATGCTCTTTGTTTATCGCTTGGTCGCGAAGATTCGCGCGGAAACATGCGAATGGATTTACCTGCTTTGGATTCCTTGCGCGGTGTATTCGCGCGTGATGATCTTCGAGGTTGCGCGCGACTATAGCTTGGTGGCTTAGATGTACGCGTCTTTTTCTTCTTGAAAATCTTAAATCGGTTTTCCCGTTTGGTTCCTCCTCCGGAAGATTGCGGCCGATCGCCCTTGGTATTTTGAGCCAGAGCTGGCAACGCGAGGAAAAAAAGAATAATGACAAGACCTAGCGACTTGAGGGTCGTTGTAAAAATGGTCGTGCTATTGTGGATCCTTGCGTTCAAAAAATGTTAAAGAAACAGGCCAAGATAGTAAAAATTGCTTTCTGGATTTCAGAACGTATGATAAAGCGTTTTATTGGATTTTTCTGAAGGTCAAAATAACAACACAGGCGTCCGGGCAATCCGTCCTTCCGTTGCAACATTTATTTCAGACATATTCAATACTTCAACAGCGATTCAATTTTTGCCTTGAGCCTCACCTTGGGCAGGAAGTTCTGTTCCAATGTAGGCGCAAACGGAATGGCGGTATCCAGACTCGCTTCGCGCATCACGGGTGCATCGAGGTGCTCAAAACAATGCTCATTGATCCATGCTGCTATCTCGGCCCCTACCCCTCCCGTTAGAGTATCTTCGTGCAGCACAAGAACGCGGTTTGTCTTCTTCACAGATTCCAGCACGGCATCTTTATCCCACGGAAGCAATGTTCGCAGGTCGATAACATCAGCATCAACATCCGGAAGTGTATCCAGAATTTCAGTCGCCCAATGTACACCCATACCATACGTAACGATCGATAACGAAGAACCCTCTCGCGCGAGTCGGGCTTTTCCAATCTCCACCGTATAATAGTCATCTGGTATAAGATCCTTCAGCGTTCTATACATCAGCTTGTGTTCAAAGTACATTACCGGATTAGGATCTTCGAGCGCGGCACACAACAATCCTTTCGCATCATACGGGTTGGAAGGATATACTATTTTTAATCCCGGTGTATGAAAGAACCACGCTTCATTGCTCTGCGAATGGAAAGGTCCTGCGGCAGTACCAGCCCCGGTAGGCATACGCACGACAACATCTGCAGCCTGCCCCCAGCGCCAATGCGTTTTAGCAAGATTGTTTACGATCTGGTTGAAGCCTTCGGTAACAAAATCTGCAAACTGCATTTCAACCATAGCCTTCATTCCTTTTACAGAAAGACCAAGGCCGGTACCCACAATCGCAGCTTCGCAGAGTGGCGTATTTCGTACGCGCGCTTTACCAAACTTCTCAACAAAGCCTTCGGTAATTTTAAATACACCGCCATACTCGGCAATGTCTTGTCCCATCAGCACCAGATTATCAAAGCGCTCCATACTTTGTCGCAAGCCATCGCTTATCGCATCGATGAAACGCTTTTCTGATTTTTTTTCTGTGACCGGTTCAATCACAACCTGGTTGAACGGAGCATATACATCTGCCAGCTCTCGCTCCGTGCTTGCTTCCGGATGTTTCTCTTCAAAGGCTATCGCTAAGCCATCTTCAATTTCTTTCTTCAGCCGCTTGCGTAAAGTATCTATATATGCAGCGTCAATCACGCCTTGCTCCGTGAGATACTTTTCAAAATTTTCTACCGGATCTTTTTTTGCCCACGTGTCCATCAGTTCTTTCGGAACATATTTAGTACCGGAAGCTTCTTCATGACCACGCATGCGAAATGTTATACACTCCAGCAGTATAGGTCTTGGGTTGTCTCTCAGTTTTTCGACCAGCGTTAACACGGTATCATATACCTCCAGCACATTGTTGCCATCTACCTGCACACCTTCTATACCATAACCTATAGCTTTGTCGATAAACTGTTTGCACCGAAACTGCTCGTTGCTTGGTGTTGACAATCCATAGCCATTGTTCTCGATTACAAAAATTACCGGCAAGTCCCACACGGCCGCTACATTTATACCTTCATGAAAGTCACCTTCGCTGGTGCCACCATCGCCATTGAATACCACGGTAACTTTCTTTTCGCCTTTCAATTTACTGGCCAGTGCTATACCATCGGCCACACCGTTTTGCGGACCTAGGTGCGAGATCATTCCAACAATATGATGTTCATTGGTTCCGAAATGAAACGAGCGGTCTCTTCCTTTTGTATAGCCCGCGGGAGTGCCTTGCCATTGCGCAAAAAGTTTTTCAAAGGGCATATCGCGCCCCGTGAACACACCAAGGTTCCGGTGCATCGGCAATATGTATTCGTCTTTTTGCAAGGCCTGGGTTATACCTACCGAGATGGCCTCCTGCCCGATGCCGCTAAACCATTTGCTTATTTTGTTTTGCCGTAACAGAATGAGCATCTTCTCCTCGATCAATCTTGGAAAGAGCAAAGACTCATATAGTTTTTTAAGAACGCTATCGCTGTAACTTTTCCGGTTAAATTTCATAACAGGTGCTTGGATGTGAGGGCCAAAGTTAAGCGAGTTTTTCACTTTCAATAGATTCTACAAATTCTTAATACCGAATCACCACTGGGGTTCAAAACTCTTACTATCTTTATCGTTCATACTGTAGGTAATGAGGTATAGTTTGTTGATAATCGGTTGCTTGCTCGCGGGCGTGATACATGGGCAGGAGTACCGTTTTCACGAATACCGGGTAGAAGACGGATTACCCAGCGATGTTATCAAAGCGGTTGCGCAGGACTCTCTCGGATTTTTCTGGATCGCCACGGATGACGGACT
The DNA here is from genome assembly GCF_042676245.1 of Ohtaekwangia kribbensis. Lineage (NCBI taxonomy): Bacteria > Pseudomonadati > Bacteroidota > Cytophagia > Cytophagales > Fulvivirgaceae > Ohtaekwangia > Ohtaekwangia kribbensis. Next base: position 907,619 of record NZ_JBHTKA010000008.1, on the reverse strand, counting down.
TGTAAAGTATGATGGCATCGATTTTCATACCTATAAATCTGCACTGCAAAGTCAGTATACCAAAGGTTTCTTAAACACGCGCGATGGTCGTCTGCTTGCCATTGGCGACCTGGATGTGATCGAGATTCAAAATCTCATCGACACTGTATTTTTCAAATCACTTATACGCGGAAGCCGAACACCTACTGATTCCACCATCTGGTATCCCAAGTCGATCTATGAAGATAAAGCAGGACTCATCTGGATCGGAGAGTCACAATCGGTGGTGGCTTATAACGGTAAAACCTTTCACCGCTACGACTTCGGCATGGCCAACCACTCGCCTATATTTGTGCGGTCGTTCAATTTCTTTGAAGACGATGACGGTAATTTATATACCACCTCCTACCAGGGAAAAGTATATCGCTACGACAGGCCTACACGCAGCTTTCTTCAACTCAAAACAAACCTGCCCTATGGGGTAAGTCATTTACTTTTTGAGCGCGGACGTTTATGGATTGCTTCTCTGGAAGGACTCTACAAAGCTACATTTCAGTCTGGCGAATTGGCCGAAATAAAAATAGCTTTTCCCATCGCGAAAGCTTCACACCTGATATTGACGCCCGACTCAAGTTTATGGGTAAGTACATTTGGTCCCGACATGTATCACATTCGTCCGGATAGTCTTTCAACACAACTCGAAGCATTGCTGTTTAATTTTAATGGCATCAATACTTCTTACCAGAGTCGTGAAGGCGATCTGTGGGTATCGACTGATAAAGGACTTGTACTCGCACAAAAGAATTTGTTTATCTTACCCGATCGTAATTCGGAAGCACACTTCATTGAAGATATTGTACACGATCCTGTTAACAATCTTATTTATTATTGCTTTAAAGAAACACTCGTAGAGTTAAAAGAAACTCCCGGTGCTCCGTGGAGAAGACGCGAAATATATAGTAATCCCAGCAACTATTTTCAATCGCTGCAATTCGGCAAGCAAGGGTTGTGGGCCAGCTCTGCCTTTGACGTATTTCTATTTGAGAATGGCAAAATGAAACGGCAGTGGAACTTCTCGAAGGAAGGCAATTTTGTTCACGACATTTTTCTCGACTCCCATGAAAATGTATGGCTGAGCCAGGCACGCAGCACGACACTAAAAGTAATTACCGGAACATTTGATATTAAACACTATGAAGTACCACTGGCAAAGCGGAGTGAGATCAATGTGGTGCGCGAAGGACCGCGTGGTATATATGCTGCATCCAGTGGTGTTGGTAATTATTTATTTCTGAAAGCAAATGAAAGTGACGAGTTTCGGAATATAAGTCTGCCGATTGATTTCAAGGTTGTATCCGATCTGAGCATTCGCGATTTTGCTGTACACAATGATGTACTCTGGCTTGCTACAACGGAGGGACTACTGCGCTACGATCATGAAAGTATAAAACGCGTAGACCTCGGAGGATCGCTCAGTTATGTTTCCGTAAGTTCGGTTGAAGTAATGGACGATCAAAATATACTCTTCTCCAATTCATTTGGTCTGATCCGCTATAATGTTGTTACCGGCGAGTATTGGTTGTACGATGAAAACGCAGGGCTTCCGTCCAACACCATAACTGTGAGAGGTGTTCATATCGATCATCTTAATCGCGTATGGGTGGGCACTTCGTTTGGCGTAGCATTATCAGCCGGATCTATACTAGGTAATAAACCAACTTTAAAACCTTACTGTGTAGGTGCGCAGGTAAATGGCGACCGCAAGCAATTTGTAAAAGAACTTGCCGCACCGTATGGTTCCTATATCAACATGCAGTTTTCTCCCATTACGTTTCCGGAGAATAAAATTACGATGCAGTTTCGTGTAGATGATGACAGCAACTGGCATACACTGGAATCAAGCGAGCTAAGTCTCTCTGATCTTTCGTTCGGGAAACATACTATATATGTACGTGCCCGTAAAAACACAGGTTTGGGCTGGAGTGAACCGTCAGAGTTTATTGTCTCCATTGGTAAACCTTACTGGCTCGGCAATAATTTTATTCTCGGAGCATTGCTTGCCGCGCTGCTTATTGCGTGGATAACATTCTCCATCAGCTCGCACTTCATGCGCAAGCGCAGATTGCATTTACAGGAACTTGTTACCGAGCGTACTCACGATCTGCAAAAGGCCAACGAAGAACTTACGCTTCGCAATTCAGAGCTCGATCGTTTTGTATATAGTGCATCGCACGATCTGAGTGCTCCCCTGAAATCTATACTCGGACTTATCATGGTAGCGCGCCTGGATAAATCGCTCGAAAGTCACGAGACGTATTTATCGATGATGGAAAGCAGTGTGCGCAAGCTTGAAGAGTTTATTGAAGAAGTTGTGAGCTACTCGCGCAACTCGCGCATGCCCATCAAGCTGGAGCGTTTTCATTTTAAAAGTTTTGTCCAGAATATTTTGTACGATCATCAATACGCGCCAAGCTATAACAAGATATTGTTCATGATTGATGATGGCGCTGCGAAGGAAATGATATCGGATGTTACACGACTGAAAATTATTCTGAACAACCTTATTTCAAACGCCATTAAATTTTATTGGACTAATGGTGATCGCAAACCATTTGTGCACATCTCGCTTGCGTGCTCCGATACACGCTACATTATAACCATCGAAGACAACGGTATCGGTATTGAACCGCAGCATCTCTCGCGTATATTCGATATGTTTTATCGTGCCAACGAAGATGCGCAAGGTTCGGGGCTTGGACTCTACATCCTAAAGGAATCGGTTGCCAAGCTAAAAGGAACTGTTGAAGCCACATCGGTTGTTGGTGAAGGTACTACATTTGTTATTTCGCTTCCACAGGAAAAGCTGGAAGAAGAATAGCGTTGTATTTTTATCACCATCAAATCAATGATCTTGTTATTTTTGAACCTGCATGATCAACTTTCAGGAATTTACACTCGACAACGGCTTGCGCGTAATTGTGCATGAAGACCCAACGGTACAGATTGCCGTAATGAATATTTTATACGATGTCGGTTCACGCGATGAGCGCCCGGACAAGACCGGCTTTGCTCACCTCTTCGAACATTTAATGTTTGGAGGCTCGGTAAATATTCCGAGTTATGATGAACCGCTGCAACGTGTAGGTGGCGAAAACAATGCGTTTACCAACACCGACATCACCAACTATTATCTCACACTGCCGGCAACAAATCTTGAGACAGGTTTCTGGCTGGAGAGCGATCGCATGCTCAGTCTTTCATTCGATCCGAAAGCACTGGAAGTGCAACGCAAGGTTGTAGTAGAAGAATTCAAACAACGCTATCTCAATCAACCTTACGGAGATGTTTGGTTAAAGCTGCGGCCATTGGCGTATCACCAACATCCCTATCAATGGGCAACCATTGGTAAAGAGATAAGCCATATTGAAAATGCAACGATGGAAGATGTGAAAGATTTTTTCTTTACACATTATGTACCCAGCAATGCTATACTGGTGGTAGCAGGCCAGGTAACCGTAGCACAGGTAAAAGCACTTTCAGAAAAATGGTTCGGCCCTATATCTTCCGGAAAAATAAGACAACGCAAGCTTGTCAGCGAACCTGCACAAACCGAAAAGCGATCGCTGGAAGTACAGGCAAAAGTACCCGCCAATGCACTCTATAAAGCGTGGCATATGCCGGGACGTTTTCATGACGATTACTATGCCATTGATCTGCTCAGCGATATATTAAGTCGCGGGCAATCGAGCCGCCTCTATCAGCAACTTGTTAAAGAGAAAGAGATATTTACCTCTATATCTTCTTTTGTTATGGGCACGATCGATCCGGGTCTGCTTGTTGTAAGCGGACGCATTAAGGATGGTATATCTATTGAAGATGCCGAGCACGAAGTTGACACTATATTAAAACAGGTTGTAGCCGATGGTGTAGCTACTGCTGAACTTGAAAAAGTGAAGAACCAGGCAGAGTCTACACTGGAGTTTGGCGAAATGGAAGTAATGAATCGCGCCATGAACCTGGCGTTCTCCAAACTATCAGGGGATGCTAACCTGGTAAATGAAGAAGGCACAAAGATAAACGCAGTAACAACCGATGATATAAAGCGTGTGGCTGGCAATATTTTAAAAGAGAGCAACGCCTCTGTGATGTACTACAGAGCAACAGCATAAACAACCGCTGTGTCGACATTAAAATTTTTGCAGTACCCGGCTGAACAAGTTGTCTTCATTCAACGTTCACCCGGAAAGCCATAGCATTGTAAAATCCCCAACCACCGTGGAGAAAGAGAAAGTAAGCAGCGGAAATATTATTGACTGGTCCGTACTTAACCGGCTGATGAAGTTTGTAAAACCGTATAAAGGTCGCTTCATTTTGGTGATCGTGCTTACCCTGGTGCTGGGCGTACTTGCACCAACACGTCCTATTCTCATTCAGTATACGTTGGATCATGATGTTGCCTTTGGTAATTACGATGCCATGGTACGCATGATGATATTGCTGATGGTGCTTCTTATCATCAACTCCATTGCACAATACTTTCACACCTACGTATCCGGATGGCTTGGTCAACAAGTAATCCGTGATATACGCATGAAGTTATACCAGCACATCATCAGTCTGCGGTTAAAGTTTTTTGACAAGACTCCGATTGGCCGCCTGGTAACACGCACTATATCGGATGTTGAGACACTGGCTGATGTATTCAGCGAAGGTCTTGCCGCGATGGCAGGCGATCTGTTGCAGATCATTTTTATTCTCGGGTTTATGTTCTACCAGGACTGGCGTCTGGCGTTATTAAGTCTCTCAACGTTACCCCTACTGCTCATCAGCACGTATGTTTTCAAGGAGAAGATCAAGGTAGCCTTTAACGAAGTGCGCAATGCTGTTGCCAACCTGAATACATTTGTACAAGAGCACCTCACCGGTATGAACATCGTGCAGATCTTCGGAAGCGAAAAGAGAGAGTTTGAGAAGTTTAAAGAGATCAACGAAGAGCATAAACAATCTAACCTTCGATCGGTACTATATTATTCTATATACTATCCCGTTGCCGAGATCATTGCTGCAGCCGGTATCGGGTTGCTGGTATGGTATGGCGCCAAAGGTATAATTCATTATGAAGAGACTGGTATTACTATTGGTAAGCTCATTGCCTTTATCATGTATGTGCAGATGTTCTTCCGCCCCATACGCATGATTGCCGATCGCTACAACACATTGCAAATGGGTATTGTGAGTTCATCGCGCATTATGAATCTGCTGGATGAAAAAGAACATGTGCAGGAAGATGGCAAATATATACCTGAACATATTCAGGGTGACGTAAAATTCGATCACGTATGGTTTGCCTATAATGAACCTGACTATGTACTGAAAGATATTAACCTCCACATTCGTCCAGGAGAAACTGTGGCGTTAGTTGGGGCTACCGGTGCTGGAAAATCTTCTATCATTAACCTGTTGAACCGCTTTTATGAAATCAATAAAGGCTCTATCCAGGTAGATGGTCGTGACCTGAAACAATATGAACTGGGGACGCTTCGTAAAAATATAGGGGTTGTTTTACAGGATGTATTCCTGTTCTCCGATACGATCTTAAGCAACATCACGCTCGGCAATCCCGAAGTAACGGAAGAGATGGTTTGGCATGCTGCAGACCTGGTGGGTGCACGCAAATTTATAGAGCGACTGCCCGGTAAACTTTCTTATAATGTTATGGAACGTGGTGCCACGCTATCCGTGGGACAACGACAGCTTATATCTTTCATCCGGGCTATGGTATTCAATCCTAAAATATTGGTACTGGATGAAGCCACTTCGTCTGTTGACAGTGAAACGGAGGAACTCATTCAACAGGCTATTGTAAAAATGATGAGTGGACGAACGTCTATTGTTATCGCGCACCGGTTATCTACCATTCAAAAAGCCGACAAGATCATTGTGCTAGATCATGGCGAGATAAAAGAGGTTGGCCGTCACGATGAGTTGTTGCTGCAGGAGGGCTACTACGCGCAACTCCACAAGATGCAGTATAAAGAGTTTGTTTGATGCCCGCTTCGACTTTGGATTTTATGTGTACACGGCAAAACAGTTATATTTGCCGTAATGCTTTTCAAAAACACTATAGCTCTATCCATTTTTTGCCTGCTTGTTGCCTGCGCGTTTACCCAAACGTTGCACGCACAGAACAGAGGGAAGAGTATGTATACCCGCGAGCGCTATAGCAATGGTGCGCGTGTTCGTGGCAACAAGGCTAAAATAGTTTGCCCTGTATTCGACAAAAGTAAATATCCATATCACGGTATTGGGGTGAAGTTTGGCGATCCATTTGCCCTCACCTATAAGTACTATGCCAACAAGAATTTTGCTATAGCTGCCGATGTTGGTAAACCTGCCAGTGGATTATATAACCGCTATTTCCGCGAGCGCTTTACTTCCTATAGACGCGATACACTTTCGCAGGGAGCGTCTGTGCGTTATCTCACGCATTCCGTAAAATCAGATTTTATTGGTGAGTTAAAGCTACTTTATCACATCGATGCTAAAATAATTTCACAAGGTCTTCAGTTTTATGTAGGTGCCGGCTGGGAATGGAAATATTCCAAGATCAGGTATGATTATATATATGAAGAAGTTGATAATTCAAACCCGGGTGGCACGAACACGATCGGCAACTTTACCGTATCGCGTTTTACACAAGGACCACAGGCTGTGATCGGTATTGAATACTCGTACTTTCAGTTGCCCATCTCGGCCTTTATGGAACTTGAGTATTTTACCGATGTACAACTCGATCCGGGATGGAGCCGGGCCGAAGGCGGAGTTGGATTACGCTATATATTTTAAACAACAAGACTCTATCAGTTATGAAACGCTTCGTGGTAATTATTGTATTGATAGCGGCCGCTGCAACAACCTATGCGCAGCAACAAGGTATTGGTGTTCGCCTCGGGTTGCCCGCCGGTATAACTTATAAACGTTATCTATCAAACGAGAAAGCCGTGGAGTTCGGGTTGGGGTCAGCATTCAAAAATTCTGACAAGCGTTATTATCGTAATGCGTTCAAGCACATGAGCAAGTACGATAATTACAACTACGAATCCGTTGACGTAAGCAGTGTGATATATCTGCAGGCGCGTCTGTTATTTCAACACGACTTTGATGTGTCTGATGTAGAAGGAAAATTTCAGTGGTATTGGGGACCAGGTGCGGTGATGAAAATTGCCAAGGTTGATTACTGGTACCGCGACCCGAACAATAACAATATGTATATGCACGATGAACGTACCGACTTCGACTTTGGTCCGGAAGGTATATTTGGTGCAGAGTATACTTTTGAAGATGTGCCGGTGACGTTGTTCGCAGAGACCAGTCTTCAGCTTGAATTGGTGGATCGGCTTACGCTGCGGTTATTCGCAGGCACCGGTGCTCGGTTCAATTTCTAAAATTTTATTGCCCGTCCCGATAATTATCAGGGATAGATAGACGCATACAAAAGTATATATACTTTCTGCGTTAATCCGTGTCCTCTGCAGGAAAAACTATTCCCTAGACTCTTCTTCCATCTGTACCTGCTTTTCATACAGGTCTTTGTAGAAGCCGTTTTGCTCGATGAGCGCATCGTGCGTTCCTTCTTCCACTACCAATCCATCGACCAATACCAGGATGCGGTTGGCAAGTTTCGCTGACGATACACGATGCGATATAATGATGGTGGTTCTACCTTTCATTATTCTGCGCATGCTATTCAGAATGTTGTTCTCGGTTTTGGTGTCTACCGCAGAGAGTGCATCATCCAGCATCAATATTTTAGGTTCGCGCACAACAGCTCGCGCTATAGATACACGCTGTTTTTGTCCACCCGATAATGTGATGCCCCGTTCACCAACACGGGTTTCAAAGCCCTGCGGGAACTCCATTATATTATAGTATACATCGGCGTCTTTAGCGGCCTGTGTAACTTTTTCAGGATCGGGTTCTTTTATACCAAACCCTATATTCTGGAAGATGGTGTCACTGAAAAGAAATACATCCTGCGGAACATAGCCGATCTGACTGCGCAGTGAAGTTAAGTTGTAGTCACGAATCGGTATATCATCAATTCGTATCTCACCATCGCGCACATCATACAGACGTGATACTAAATTGGATACTGTACTCTTGCCGGAACCCGTTGTACCAATAATAGCAAGCGACTCTCCGGGGTTTATCGTAAACGAAATATTCTTCAGTGCTCGTATACCGGTATCCGGATAAGTAAAGGTCACGTTTTTGAATTCAACTTTACCACTGATCTCACGCACCAGGTTTCTTTCAGAAATGATGTTGGTTTTGGTATTGAGAAATTCGTTGATACGTTTCTGCGAAGCCTCTGCACGTTGCACCAGGCTGCTCGTCCAGCCGAGCGATGTTACCGGCCATGTTAACAAGTTTACGTAGATGATAAACTCTGCTATATTTCCGAAGGTAAGATTACCGTTGATCACTTCCGTGCTTCCCGCATATACCGTAAGTATAGTACTGATCCCCACAAGCCCCATGATGATCGGGAAGAACAGCGATTGCATTTTAGTGAGCTTCAGTGATTGATGTTTATAGGCATCCGTAGCTTTTTCAAATTTACCAACAGACTCCTCCTCGCGGTTAAAAGATTTCAACACGCGTATACCACTAAAGGCTTCCTGCACAAACGTAGAGAGCTTGGATTGATGACGCTGAATTTCTTCTGACCGTCTTTCAATGATATTGTTCACCAGAAATATACTTAACGAAAGTAACGGCAGCGGACTGAGCGCATACCACGTAAGCTTTACACTAATGCTGAACATGATGGGTATCAACATCAGGAATAACGTGATGAGCGTTAGTCCGTACATGATCGCAGGGCCGAGGTACATGCGCACACGGCTTACATCTTCGGAGATCCGATTCATTAAATCTCCGGTGTTGTTTCTCCGGTAAAAGCTGAGTGGCAGTGTCTGGTAATGTTCGAAGACCTCGTTCTTCAAATCAAATTCAATGAGGCGCGACATCACGATGAGCGTCTGGCGCACAAAGTATAGAAATATGCCCCGCAGAAATGCCATCACCAAAATCAACCCGGCATAGATCAGTATACCGAATGCAAATACTTTGAAGAAGTTCTGCTGTACACCGGTTCCCTCCATCGACTTATAAAGTCGTATGTTATCAACTACCAGATCTATAGAGTCGCGAACCAGTTGAGCCGGAATGATCTGAAAAATATTGGAGAGTATAACGAAGACCGTTCCTAGAATGAGATGCCACTTATACTTGAATAGGTATTTATTAAGATACTTCAGTTCGCGCATGCAGTAAAATTTGGTGGCTGTCGGTAAAACGAAATATTTCTTCAATAGTTCCGTTTACCGTTATCCGTTAGCAGTTATCCGTTATTAGTCTCTGTATTCACGATTAACCCGATAACGAATAACGGATAACGGCCAACAAAGCTACAATAATCACGTAATGATCGCTTAACTTAATCTTGAACTATGAACTTCAAAACGTTATTTTTGCTGCCAGTTTTTAAAACCATTCGTTCTTTATCATGCTTAACCGAAGAAGTCTCCGTATAAAAGTGATGCAAAGTCTATTTGCATTACAACAGTGTAAAGATGCCAACTATGAATTGTGTATAGATAAGATAAGTGAAGCGTTTGCTCCGGATCTGAATTCGATGGAAGTACAGGATAAAGCCGCTTTAACTCTCCAAAAGAAAACTGCTATCAAACTTTTTGAACGTGCTTTCAAAAAAGGCGAAACCAGCGTTGATCACGAAGACGTAAAGATCAAAAAGACGGTTAATGAATGCTTTCAGTTCTACGAGAAGCAATCCAATAAAGACAGCGACTTCTTTTTAAAGAACCTCATCAGCGAGGTTGAAAGAATTTACGACCATTACATTGCCGTGCTCAGTCTTTTGCCGGCCTTTGCAGAAATCGCTGAAGCCGATAAAAAAGTCAGTCATAAGAACTTCGTTAACAACGCCTGGATCACGGCACTTCGCAATCACGAAGAGCTGAAGAAAGATGCACTGAAGCTTGGCCGCCACTGGCAAGACAAAGCCGATCGTGTAAAGGGATGGTTCCGTGATGTGATCCGTCAGGACAATGAATACCTTGCTTATCTGGATAAGAAAAGTCCTACATCGGAAGACCAGAAGAAATTCGTCAACCACATTTTCAAAAAAGTCATTCTGGGTAAAACGGTCATCAATGAATTTTTTGAAGAAGAGGTTCTTCGTTGGGCTGAAGACAAGGAAATTGTAAAAGGCCTTGTAGAAAAAACAGTGAAGTCATTTGATGGTGAGTCGCAGGCAACCCTTACACTCCACACTTTATCCGTGAATTGGGATGAAGACAAAGAGTTTATTGAAAAGTTATACAAGAAGGCATCGAGCCTTGATGATAAGTATAAAGAGCTGATAGCCAACAATACACGCAATTGGGAGGTGGACCGCTTACCGCTTACCGACCGCATGATTCTGGAGATGGCTATAGCTGAGTTGCTGGAATTCCCCAGTATACCGGTGAAGGTTACTATTAACGAGTATATTGAATTATCGAAAAACTACAGCACACCAAAAAGTCGCCAGTTCATCAACGGAATTCTGGATGTTATTGCCAAAGAACTAAAGGAAAAAGGTGATGTTAAAAAAAGCGGCCGCGGGTTGATGGACAATAAGTAATTCTGTTTGTTAAAATTTGTTAAAATTTTGAATTTGCATTCCGACCGTAACTAATTTTGAAAAGTTTATGAGCAAAAAGAGTGGAAATTTTTTGATGGCGTTCCTGGCGGGCGCAGCTACTGGTGCAATTCTTGGAATTCTTTACGCTCCTGACAAAGGTTCTAATACGCGTGAGAAGTTATCATACCAGTTAGACAAGTACCGTAAAACGCTTCAGGATCTGATCAATGATTTCGTTGAGGGAAAAGAGACTCCACTTACCAGCGAAGCAAAATCGCAGGGACAAAAAGTAGTTGACGAGGCTAAAAATAAAGCCGAGCGATTACTGGAAGATGTGGATGAACTTTTAGAACAGATTCGTGGTAAAAAGGGATAGACTTAACAGAATTAAGTAAACACACAATATGAAAACTGGAATTGCAAAATCGTTTTTGTTCTTTGCTGTTGTGATGGCAACTTTTACAGCATGCAAAGATCGTAATGCAGAAAAAAGAATAGCAGAACTCGAGGGCCGATTGGCAGAACTCGAAGGTAAAAAAGGTACAGCACCAACACCGTCTGCTAACCCGGTAACAGCAACAACACCGGATGAGAAACCGGAAGGTCCGCTCCCCAAGATGGATTTTGAAACCACTGAGCACGACTTCGGTACTATTAAAGAAGGCGATGTTGTTGAGTATACATACGCTATAAAAAATACAGGCGAAGCTCCGCTGATCATTCAAAGCGCACAGCCATCATGCGGATGTACTGTTCCGGATTTCTCAAAAGAACCTATACCTGCTGGAGGAACCGGTTATGTAAAAGCTAAATTCGATAGCAACGGGAAACAGAATATACAGAACAAAACCATTACCGTTACTGCCAACACATGGCCGAAGCAAACTGTGCTTCGCTTCAAGGCGATGGTTACACCAAAAGCAGGATCAGCAGGTCCTACTGCTCACTAAGATTAAAACTTACAGGTTTTATATTTCGGAGGCTGTCTTTACCCAGGCAGCCTCTTTGCTTTTATACTGTTGATGTTTTGCTATAACTTCTACTACTTGCAGTCATGATCACACCACCGCTTCTTCGCGCAGGCAACACCATTGCTATTACAGCCCCCGGCAGAAAAGTGTCAAAAGCAGAAATGGATATAGCCATAAAAACCTTTCAATCGTGGGGACTGAACGTGAAGCTTGCTAACAATCTTTTCAGTACTGATCATTCATACCTCGCAGGAACTGATGCACAACGATTGGATGATTTACAATCGCTCATCAACGATACCAATGTACACGCCATTATTTGTGCGCGGGGTGGTTATGGCAGCACACGCATTGTAGACCAGATCGATTTCTCTCCGTTACTGGATACTCCTAAATTTCTGATCGGCTTCAGTGATATAACGGCTATACACCTGAAGTTATATAGCCTGGGGATACAGAGTATTCATGCTACCATGCCCATTCTGTTTCCAAAAGATGCGTCAAAACCATCTATTGAAAGTTTGAAGAGAATGCTGATGGAGAAACCCGATCGCATTCAATCACCTGCGAGTAAATATAGTATAGATGGCCGAGGTCGCGGAGAAGTTATAGGCGGCAACCTGTCACTCATCAATGATGCGCTCGGTACATCCAGCGAGCCTGATACGAATGGCAAAATCCTGGTGATCGAGGAGATTGATGAATATCGTTACAAGATCGACCGCATGTTAACACAATTGAAGCGTGCCGGTAAACTTGAACATTTAGCCGGGCTTGTTATAGGCCACCTGACCGATATTAAAGATTCTGAATTAAGCTTTGGTGAAACGGTAGAAGAAATTATTCTCAATCATACGCAACACTATAATTACCCTGTAGCTTTTGGTTTCCCTACCGGGCACGAAAATCCAAACCTGGCATGGCTACATGGCGGCATGGCAGAACTGAACGTTCGCAACGGTGAGGGTACACTATCTTTTGCAACCAACGAGAGCGTTTAAAGTAAATATTGTATAAACGCGTACAGGCCCAGTATAACCAGCGTGACTCCAGGTATTTTTCTCAGCCATGTACTCTGCTGAAATTGTACGGCTATTCTTTTGGCCAGGTATGCCATAACAATTAATATAGCCAGTGAACCCAAAACAACACCGGCAAGGTATGCCTGCAATTCCCACGCATCAGACAAATATACCCATTGCTGACTTTTGAGGTATGCCGTAATGCCCAACCAGTATGGAACTGCCAGCGGATTAAATATACTTAACACGATACCTCGTCTGAATCCGCTGTTGTTAAATTGCTCCCGCAGTCGAGAGGGTTTGTTGGACGGCCACAAACTAAGTATACCCAACAGCGTCATCACGACTGCTGTAAGCAGCTGAAGATTATCCAGCAGCAGCGGAGACGATGTGATCCATTCAGCAAATTTTACGGCAAGCCACGCATACGGATACTCGACAATAGCAGCCGCTATGGCAAAGCGCCAGGCAACCTTCATTCGGTGCTCAAGTCCTAATTGTATAACGCTCAGATTAATGGCACCGGGCGGAATCGACCCGATGAAACTGAAAAAGAATGCAAGTATAAAAGCCAGAATTACCGCAGCCATACAGGTATAGATCAATCTGTATTTTGTTCATGATTGATTAAGTATAGCAATATAGCTATTCCAGCGTAGTGGCGGCTTTAAATTTTCGATAATAAACCTTTGCATCTTTTAGAGAAGTATACGAAGCGCCACGCTTTACATTTTCGCGTGCGATCAAAAATATATTTCGCCAATGCCGGAATAAAACCATCATCGCCTTACGTAACGGGAAACCCGGATGATAAATATGCGCGGGCTCAGCACCACATCCGTTTAACTCCATTACTTTAAAATTACCATTGTATAAATCGTCAATGCGGGCACACCGCAGATCAAATCGCCCGAAATAGAAACCTTCAATTTGTTTACTCACATGATCGAACGTTGCCGATAGCTTGTCATTGATAAGATGCCCCCCATTCAGAAACTTTGTACCTAAACAGTGATTGCCGATCGATACCAACTCGAGCTGTTGATCTTTGGCGAGCACTTCCTGCAACTTGCCATTAAATATAGTTTTGAGTTTATCCCATTGGAGCTTTGCCCTGTCTTTGCCAAGAATAAGTTCCTGCAAGGTTGACTTACCATCACCGGTAACGGAAAGCATTTCCTTCATCACCACCGAAGTTACATTACCTTTGCTTTCATTTGGGAAGCGTACATAAAAAACACCAAATTCCAATGGAAGGTCAACCAGTTCCTGCACCAGAAAATCGTAACGGATGGTTGCTATATATTTCTCTACGTCCTGCACATCATTCATGCGCCTCACCATAAAACCACGTTCACCAATATCGGGTTTAAATATCAGCGGAAACTGAAGTCCGATTGTCTTAAGCTGTGCGAGTATACTTTGCGTATCAGCGGGTTGTCGGATTAATATAGTCTTCGGTATATATTGTTCCGGAATTTTTTTTATGACATCATATTTCGATTCGCCAAACATTCCTCCCATGACAATCCCCGGATTGGAAGCTGAGAAAAAAGTAAAGGATCGCGAGCGTATCGCTAGCCAGGCGTAATATATAAACAACGGAAACTGTACTATACCAAAGGGCCAGTACTCCCAGCTTTTTAGTTTGATCAAAAAATTACTGCGCATAATTCGCTCTACGAAAAGTCATCCGGCAGCCAAAATAAAAAAATTAATGTGAAGCAACAGCAGCTTCCTGATAGCGAATGGTAGAAGCCGCCACACCAAAATCTTTGGACAGTGTTACATACGGTGCAACTTCGCGAATGCCAATTTTTATAATGGCCATGTGATGCACAGCGTGCTCGATGTTATATACCAGCTCGCGCATAGCGGTGGTGTTGATGGTAATAAATTCTTCTTGCGACAGATCATAACCTACTTCCAGCTTCAGTTCTTTTTCTTCGAATGATCTTACAAATGCTTCAATACGATCAATGGCAGCCAGTGCTATATATTTATCGCGCTCAATTTGTTTGTCGTGCGCACGCTTGTCATAGTTAACAACACCTTGCTGATACCCGCTTTCAAAGCAGATAAAGAATTCCAGTGTGTGGCGCAGGTGTTGGCCAATGGTAGACTGGCTTAGCTGATCGGAGGGTTTTATAAAATCACTTTCGTGGATCTGAGCGACAAGATCAGTGAGTTGGGAGAGTATGTGGGCACAGGCAAGATTTACGTTCATAAAGGGCTTTTCATTCAAAATACAATAATTCTGTATGGTTTAAAAGTTCTTAAAAAGATCATACCAGGAACTTCCGATCATTGAACAATTCTTTTCCAATTACGATCGCCAGCGTCTTTAAGTTTCTGTTGATTTTTATTCCAGTCTTCCAATGTGTTGTTGCCCCAGAAATTGTAGAATAAATATAGTTTACCATCGATGATCTTAAAGGTTTCAGGATCGACTTTTACTTTTTCACCTGTCTCACCCATAGCATACGCGCACCAGCCTCCATAAGCAGGTTCATACTTATCGGGACTGATTTTGAATTTATTGAGATTTACATGACCGGTAAAAAAGTAGGTAATGCCTTTATAGGTATAGCTGACAGACTCCTGTCCTTCTGCGGGCTTGCCATCAAAATAACTTACGGGATCATACCCTTGCAGGGCTATGCTTTTTTTTACGTTGAAATGTTCTGCGCGTAGCCTCTCCGTTTGGGCGTGTGCACTTACGTGGGCAATCAGCACCAGCGCTATAGCTATACCTTGTCTCATACACTAATAGTTTCTTATTTCTAAAAACGCAAAAGTGGCACGTTTGTACGGATTGAAAATGTCGTGGAGATTACAAAAGGTGTTAATCTTTTACCAGGGTCTTTACTTCGGGCCAAACCAAGTCCGGTTCAAACCCTTTTTGAATAGCATAGCGCGCAAGCTTGTCGCGTTTTACAAAGGCATTGTCTTCATCCAGTTGATTAAGCTTGCGCTCCAGAATTTCACGCAAGGTTTTGATATAGTCGGCATCTTCAATTTCTTTCATACCGATCTTGATACAGTTGCTGGTGAGTCCGCGGGCCTCCAGTTCGTTGAGAATCTTTATCCTTCCCCAACGCTGCATTCTGAATTTTCCACCAGCAAAAGCTTTTGCAAAACGTTCTTCATTCAAAAAACCTTCGGTGATAAGTGCAGAGAGTAGCTCTTCTACTTCATCCCGGTACAAACCGTATTCATATAGTTTGTCGCGTACCTCTTTATGCGAGCGCTCCTGGTAAGCACAATACCGGTATATTTTCTGTTTCGCTTCGGTGGGAGATAGTTTCTTTTTAGACTGCACGCTGGTCGCAGTTTAGTGAATTACAATTTAAAAAAAGCGAGGAGTCTCCTCCTCGCCATATATGTACTCATAGCTCGTAACTCACAGCACGAAGCTATGTTATTTCACCAATCCCTTTGTCTTTAATATACTGCCAACGAATTTACGCTCGTTGTCAGTATTGAATATCTTGAACGGCCAATAAAGAATCTGCGCTTTGTTAATATATAGCACAAAGAAATCTTTACCTATCTCTGCAGCTTGTATCTGATCCCACTTCAGAGGCATACCTTCGCGCGGGTTGAGCTTCATGATGATTTGCTGGCTGGTGATCTCGTAATGAAATTTCTCAAACAACATTTTGCCTTGTTCGAGTTGGGTTACACCATAAAATTGCACCCACCAGAAAAGCAGGTATAGACCCAATCCTAAAACAGCAGCTATAAACCACCAGATGCTGGGTATCCATATATAGCCAAGACAGATAACAAATGCTCCAAGACCTGCGATCCATCCTTGTTTCTTTAACACATTTTTCAATGCTATGTTAATGTAGATCTTCTTTTCCAGTTTGTAGTTTTTCGTTTTAACGATCATATTCCTAATTTACATTTTTTCGTTCTATTGCTTTTTAACTCATTAACCAAGTATATATATATACTTCAGGTGTTTAGCGCTTTCAGGCTCAGGTCGAGACTTTTTACTGAATGAGTGAGCGCACCTACTGATATAAAATCAACACCACACTCCGCTACATTCCGTATAGTCTCTTCGGTTATACCTCCGCTGGCTTCAGTTTTATACTTACCCGCAATCAGCGCCACAGCCGTTTTCATGTCTTCCAGGCTCATGTTATCCAGCATAATGGTATCAACACCACCTACGCTCAACACTTCTTTTACCTCGGCCAGGTTCCGCGTCTCCACTTCTATCTGAAGATCGCGATTGGTGGCGCGAAGATAATCTTTTGTTCGAATGATTGCCTCGCGGTGTCCGCCTGCCATATCAATATGATTGTCTTTCAACATAATCATATCATAAAGTCCAATGCGATGGTTCTTTCCGCCACCAATCAGCACGGCCCATTTTTCTAGTAGCCTGAAGTTGGGTGTGGTTTTGCGCGTATCCAGCAGTACAGCATGCGTACCGGCAATAAGCGATGACAAGTAATGTGTTTTGGTAGCGATGGCACTCATGCGCTGCATGCAATTGAGCACGAGACGTTCGGCCGTGAGAATTGACCGTGATGGGCCGGAGACAATAAAGCCTACATCTCCTTTCTTTACAGGCCTTCCTTCGTTGATCAGGATCTCAACCTTCAATGCCGGATTGGTGCGTTTAAAAATTTCCAACGCAAGCTCTACCCCGGCAAGAATTCCATCTTCCTTAATCAGTAGCTGTGCTCTGTTGGTTGCTTCAGGCGGAATGCAAGACAAGGAAGAATGATCGCCATCGCCAATGTCTTCCGTAAAAGCAGATGCGATGAACTGATCGAGAAATTCTTCGGTGATGTAATAAGGCTTCACCGTGCAAAAATAGACGATGGGTTGAAATTTCCGTTCGCTACTTATTCTTTCACAAAGGAAATTTCGTGCACGAGTTGCTGGTTGCCAACCGTTTTGATCTTCATGAACACGCGGTGGGTTTCAGCGCCACTTTTATATTGGCCGATAGCAAAAGGCTGTCCTCCTTTGGAGGAACCCTGGTGTATGATATTGAATTCGCTAGCCGGATGTTGTTTGAAAAAATCGCGAAATATAAACTCAGCCTGCGCTTTGCTGTAGGACTCTACTTTGTCGTCAATGGTCACATCAACCGTCTGGTTCAGGTATTTGGAAAGTTCTTTCGCGCTTCCAGCCTTGATGGTTTCTTTCACCTGGCTGATCACGTCACTACTCTGTGCCAGTACGGACACAGCATGTAAACTTAAAAGCACGAAAACTACTGACGAAATATATTTGTTCACCTTCATGGCAACTTTGTTGTGCGGCCAAAACTGTGCCACGCTTTGCAAGATAATGAAATTATAAGAGCAGCGGGGTTTTTCAATCGTTTACCCAAAACCTCAGTCTAAAACCCTTGAATTTTACAATCCACGATCGTGCAATTCATCCTTATATTTGCGCGGCAAATAAAGTCGAAGAACTAAAAATCAACCTATGAACAAAAAAGTATTGCTGATGATCTTAGACGGCTGGGGCATCGCGACCAACAAAGCTGTATCAGCGATTGACAAAGCAAAAACACCTTTTGTTAACTCTTTATACGGAAAGTACGCAAACAGTAAGCTGGAGGCCTCCGGATTGGCGGTGGGTCTACCGGCTGGACAGATGGGAAACTCCGAGGTAGGGCACATGAACATTGGTGCCGGCCGCGTTGTGTATCAGGATCTTGTGCGTGTAAACAAAGCGATTGATGACAAAGAACTCGACCAGAATTCTGTGTTGCTGGATGCTTTTGCGTACGCCAAGAAGAACAACAAAAGTGTTCACTATATCGGGCTGGTGTCGGATGGCGGGGTGCACTCACATGTTGAGCACCTGAAGGGCTTAATCACCATCGCAAAGAATAACAACATCGACAATTTATTTGTACACGCTTTTACAGACGGACGTGATACGGACCCGAAAGGCGGCCTTGACTATATTAAAGAAGTTACCGATCATCTTAGTAAAACAACGGGTAAACTCGCGAGCATCGTTGGTCGCTATTACGCTATGGACCGCGACAAACGTTGGGAGCGTGTGAAGCTTGCGTATGATTTACTGGTACATGGTGTTGGCGAAAAATCTACCGATGCATTGAAATCTATACAACAGTCGTACGATGCGAATGTAACGGATGAGTTCATCAAGCCAATTGTAATGGTAGATGCCAAGCAACAACCTATAGCAACCATAAAAGAAGGCGATGTGGTGTTGTGCTTTAATTTCCGTACCGATCGCGGACGCCAGATTACACAGGCATTAACACAACAGGATTTTCCGGAGCAGCAAATGAAAGCGCTGCCGCTATACTATATCACGCTTACCAACTACGATGATTCTTTCAAAGATGTTAAAGTAATTTTTGATAAGGATAATCTTGAGAAGACATTGGGTGAAGTGGTTTCACTCGCGGGCAAAAAACAGATACGCATAGCGGAAACAGAAAAGTATCCGCACGTTACTTTCTTTTTCTCAGGTGGAAGAGAAGAAGCTTTCCCGGGAGAATCTCGCATACTGTGTCCATCCCCTAAAGTAGCTACATACGATCTTGCACCCGAGATGAGTGCCAATGATATAAAGGACAAGATTATTGTTGAGCTTAATAAGAAAGAGCCTGACTTTATCTGTCTCAACTTTGCAAACCCTGACATGGTTGGACACACGGGCGTTTTCGAAGCTGCTGTTAAAGCCTGCGAGACCGTTGACGCATGTGCACAACAAGTTACAGAAGCCGCTTTGAAAAACGGATATACTACTATCATCATTGCCGACCATGGTAATGCCGATATGATGATTAACGAAGATGGTACACCTAACACAGCGCATACAACCAACCTGGTACCTTGTGTTCTGGTTGACGATTCATACAAAGGCAAGTTGAAGGATGGAAAGCTGGGCGACCTGGCACCAACCATTCTCACGCTGATGGGAGTTGTTATCCCGTCTCAAATGACCGGAAATGTTTTACTGGAAAAATAATTTGATAAAAATCAGATCATTCCTTCACCTCTTTGGTATAGCATCGGTATTGATGTTCAGCATCAGTGCATGCGACCAAAGAGGTGTACAGTATGCAGGCTATTATCCAATTGATAGCCTCGTATCTTCACAAGTTCGCTTCCTTACAGAAGCAAAAGCTTCTACACAAAAAGTTGCCATGCTGGGTGAGAAGGAAGAGAAACAAACTATACAACCCAAAGACAGCACCGGATGGATGAACGAGCTGGATATATTCCACGAGTTGAAAACGCTTAACAAGCCTATCAACGTAGGTGCCTATAAAGTTGAAGACGGACTGACAGACAGTCGCAGCAATCTGAAAATAAAAACCATTGTTACCGATAAAGAACTACCGGTACGCTCGATGAAGATATACTATTACGGCAAGCCGGAAAATGTGAGACGAATTGAAGCGCAATTCAAGGAAGTAAACTCACTCTATAGCAGCACGCGTTTTTTAACAATGGAATTTCAGGACGTCTACAATAAACCTGTGCTCTCATCCTACTCCGTTAACGGTGGGCAGAAAATGTTTTTAGGAGATACCGTTGTATTCTCTGTAAAAGGAAACATTATGCTGCAGTAGAAAATGCATTAAGTATAATTCAGTATCTCACAATAGAAGTATGGCGAAGCGAAAAAGCGGAGAACCGCTACGGGAAGAAGAGAAGAGACGCATTACCAAAACAAGTTTACGACAACTTGCAGGCATCTTCAGATTTATGTTGCCTTATAAGGGCTTGTTTATAACGGGGCTTGTTTCGTTGGTGTTATCCAGTGTAACGCTCATGGCATTCCCGCGATTATCAGGCGAGTTGCTCGATATAGCTTCCGGTAAACCAAAATATTTTACATCGATCAACGAAGCCGCTCTTGCATTGCTGGCTATACTTTTTGTACAGGGAATTTTCTCGTTCATCCGGGTATACACTTTTTCTATTGTTACAGAAAGAGGTATGGCCGATGTGCGAAAGTCTATCTATAAAAAGATAATCTGGATGCCCATGACTTTCTTTGACAACAAGCGCGTGGGCGAACTGATGAGCAGAATGGTGTCGGATACGGAAACACTTCAGGGTGCATTCAGCTTTACACTGGCAGAATTACTGCGACAGATCATTACGCTCGTTACCGGAACGATTATCATTTTTTATCTCGCTCCAACCCTAACCGGTTTTATGTTACTCACATTTCCAGTGATTGTTCTCTCTGCTTTGATCTTCGGAAAATTTATTCGCAAGCTCTCCCGGAAAACACAAGACAAGTTAGCCGAGGCAAATATTATTGTAGAAGAATCTTTTCAATCTGCTTCGGTGGTAAAATCATTCACCAACGAAATATTTGAAGTCAACCGCTATAGCAAAGCTATTAACGAAGTAGTAGGCACAGCACTTCACGGAGCTCGCTACCGCAGTCTCTTTGTCTCATTTATAATCTTTGTTGTATTCGGTGGTATAGTTGCCGTGGGTTGGTATGGTGCCAAACTCGTACAAGTAAATCAAATTACAACGGGCGAACTATTCTCATTTGTACTCTATACTTCCTTTATTGGATTCTCCATTGCCGGCCTCGGAGATATATACTCGCAGTTACAGCGATCAATCGGTGCTTCGGAGCGCATCCTGGATATTTTGAATGAGCATGACGAAGCTGAGAATACAGAATCATCTCCGCTGAAGTTACAGGGGAAAATATCTTTTGAAAATGTCTCATTCGCATATCCTACGCGTTCAGAGCTTACTGTATTAAAGCAGCTCAACTTCAGCATTGCTCCCGGAGAGAAAGTGGCATTGGTAGGACAAAGCGGCTCGGGTAAATCAACGATTATTAATTTACTGATGCGCTTTTACCCGATACAGCAAGGAGATATAAAAGCAGACGATCAGAATATCTATAACTTCAATCTCACATCGTATCGTAACAACATTGGTATTGTACCACAAGAGGTAATACTTTTTGGTGGAACAATCTTCGAGAACATTGCTTACGGTAAACCGGGTGCAAGTGCGGACGAAGTGCGCAAAGCTGCACAGCAGGCAAATGCATTGGAGTTCATTGAAAGATTTCCTGAAAAATTTGATACTGTCGTTGGCGAGCGTGGTGTAAAACTTTCCGGGGGGCAGCGTCAGCGTATAGCCATCGCGAGAGCTATTCTTAAAAATCCTTCGATCCTGATATTGGATGAAGCAACGAGCTCGCTGGACGCGCAGTCGGAAGTATTGGTACAGCAGGCACTGGAGACATTGATGGAAGGTCGAACAACCATTATTATTGCGCACCGTCTCAGCACCATTAAAAAGGTTGATCGCATCTTTGTAATCAAAGAAGGCATGCTGGCAGAAACCGGCTCGCATGCTGAACTAACGCAGCTCGATAATGGTATTTATAGTAACTTGCTGAAGCTACAACTACAATGATCATGAATGCTCCTTCCGATCGTTTATTGAAAACATTCCGGTTGCGCTCCACTCCCAGCCGACAGGAGATTCTTCATCTTTTTTTGAATAAAGACTATGCGCTTTCGCATGGCGATATTGAAAAGGAGATCAATAATGAGCTCGATCGTGTAACGGTTTATCGTACGCTCAAGACTTTTCTTGACAAAGGACTTATTCACAAAGTGCTGGATGACGAAGGAAGTCTCAAATACGCATTGTGCAACGATGCGTGCAGCAAGACCGGCCATCACCACGACCATGTTCATTTCAAGTGTACCAGTTGCGGTCAGACCAACTGCCTGGAAGTTGAAGTTCCCGTTGTTAAACTCCCAAAAGGCTACCGGGCGAGTGAAGTAAATCTTTTGATTCAGGGAATCTGCGAGCGTTGTTCCCGTTGAGACAATACTTTCTTTTACTTTTTCAAAATTGACTTCGTATAAATCGAATGCGGAGTTTTTGAGATTGAAATATATTTGTAGTTTTGGCATTCACATATTTCCAATAGTGTGATTTTTTAATGTTTACAGGCTTTTAATCATTAACCGAAAGAACCCCCTTTGTCATCATTGGTGAACATACTCCTCTTCTCCCTTTTCGGAAACCAGAGTGAACGGGAGACCATCCTTTTTGGTGTTTTTGCCGTAATTATCCTTTTGTTCCTGGTCCTTGATCTGGGCTTGTTCCACAAGCAGGCACACAAGATCTCTACGAAGTCAGCACTCTATCAATCCATCTTCTGGGTAATGATCTCTACCCTGTTCGGCTTTTTCATATATAAATATGATAACAGCGGAGCTGAAGGCGCGGTAGAATATTTCTCTGCATACCTGACCGAGTATGCACTGTCTGTTGATAACATCTTTGTAATACTTCTTATCCTGAAATATTTCCAGGTAAAAGAAGAGTACTATCATAAAACTCTTTTCTGGGGGATTCTCGGAGCCATTGTGTTCCGGGGTATCTTTATTTTCGTAGGAGCATTCCTCATTCACAAGTTCCATTGGATACTATACATCTTCGGGGTGTTCCTGATCTACTCCGGTATCCGCATTTATTTCGAAGATGGTGATGAGAAAATCGAACCAGACAGAAACCCGATCATGCGGGTGTGCCGGAAATATTTACCGATGACGAAAGACGACCACGGTGGAATGTTTGTAGTACGGGAATTGGGTAAGCTCAAGTTTACGCCTCTGTTCCTGGTAATCGTTCTCATCGAGACAACCGATCTTATCTTCGCGGTGGACTCTATTCCTGCTGCGTTTGCCATTACGCAGAACGAATTCCTGATCTATACATCTAACATTTTCGCGGTAATGGGTCTTCGAGCCATGTTCTTCCTGCTGGCGGGTATCATTGACAAGTTCTATCTTCTTCAAAAAGGTTTATCTATTATCCTCTTCTTCATCGGTGCTAAAATGCTGTTGGAGATTTTCGATGTGGATGTAAATGTATACCTGTCGTTTGCCGTGATCATTGCAACGCTCACGCTATCCATTATTTTCTCGGTAATTGTTCCCCGCAAAGCGGAGGCGGAAGAGCAGGAAGAGTAATCAGAATAAATATGCTATAGCTAATTTCCATAGCAAGCTCTGCTATAGACGTTAGCTTAGGCCTTCGGCAAACAAATTCCTCGGAAGGATTTTCAACAAGATCGGCAGTGTTAAAAATTTTTGCGGCAGCGAAATGATCACAAAGGTTGGAAGCGTTTTCATCATCTGAATCAGTTGCATGCGCATGTGCTCCTTCTCTTCCAGTGTAAGTTCATTTGCACGAGCCTTGCGCAACAGGTTGAGAACATCTTCCCGCTCGTGTATCTCTTTTAACAGTCTACTTTTATTCTTTTCGGCTACGCGTGCTACACGCTTAATGAATTGCTCACTTACCTGGTGAAAGTCCTGTTTATTCTGAAGGTGTTCTAATTGCTCCCAATGTTCCAGCACAAAGCCTTCAATGGCAATCATGCTGTTCTCCAAATCTTCGTCAGAGAAACTCAGATAATGACAGAAGCTCTTCAGATAGTCAAGCTCTGACTGCTCTACTTTTTTATCAACCCAAAGTGTAAGAATTGCTATTTCCAGGAAAAATTTGCGCAGGATCCACGAGTTCTCCGAAGGCAGATTTATATCCTCAACCGCTATACCTTCTTCAAAAATTTTAGCTGCTTCTTTTTTACGTTCGTGCGAGAGATCAGTACTCTGCAGAAAAAACTCCAGCAGTCTTTTCTCTTCAAAGGCAATCTCTTTGTTAGCATGCGCGGCCGATGCTATAACTTTTACAACGGAGAAGCGAAGTTCATCGCGTTCGTATCGGAAAAAATCGGCAACAACTTTATCGGCATTGGTATGGATCCACTGACCAAAAATAAATACATCCAGAAACAGCAATGCGTTGTGAAAGAAGTACTCCCAGAAATTTCCCTCGAAGGTGCTGGTATGTTCAATGCGTTTCTCCAGAATTTTTTCAACCAGCTCCATCAAGGTCTTCTTACGGCCAAACAAAGTCTTGGTAGGAATGGAAAGCTCCGGAAATATATTGTTGTAAAAATTACTTACGCTCTCAAGTGTCTTCATGAACACACGCGAAAGATCTTCTTCACTGGTAACGGGTTCATCATGAAAAAGCAATGAACTGCAGACGAGACTTTCAGCAAGCAGAATCTTCATGCGATCTTTCTCATCCCAATGATCACTACCGGGGAAATCGATCTCGCCAATAATCTGGCCGTACATTAATCCGGTAGGTTGTATAATGCGATAAAGTGAGTACTCCGGATGCGATGCCTTACGCTTCGTTTCCATAGTAAGGTCCTGTAGCAACTCCTTTCGGAATTCCAGGTATGCCTGAAGCCAACCTTTTTCGCGGGGTTCCATGTCCGGGATATAGTTCTGCAATCTGAAATTACAGAAAATAAATCAATCGGTAAGCACGCTGCTATAAAACGCTCTTCCAGCCGTTTGCTTCTATGCTTTTGGCCGCAGCTTCTACTTTGGTCTGCAATGATTTTTTGAAGGAGTCCAATCGCTCACCGAGTGCTTTATCCGTGGCTCCTATAATTTGCGCTGCCAGTATACCAGCGTTGCGTGCACCGTCTAACGCTACCGTTGCAACGGGTACGCCTGCCGGCATTTGCAAAATGGAAAGTATAGAATCCCATCCATCAACCGAGTTAGAAGATTTTACGGGAACACCAATCACCGGTAAAGATGTAAGCGAAGCCACCATGCCCGGCAAGTGTGCAGCGCCACCGGCACCGGCTACAATTACTTGTATGCCACGGTTGCGCGCTTCGGTTGCGTACTCTACCATGCGCAACGGTGTACGATGTGCTGATATAACGGTAAGCTCGTATGAAACAGCCAACTCATCCAAAACTTCCGCAGCTTCTTTCATGATTCTCAGATCAGACTGGCTGCCCATAATTATACCTACCAATGGTTTACTCATAATCAGGCTATAACTTTTAAAGTTTGCTTTACAAAATCCGCAGTCTTCTTCAACCGCGCTATATCTTTATCAACAATGGTAACGTGTCCCATTTTACGGAATGGTTTCGTAATGCGCTTGCCATATAGATGTACATGAACTCCCGGAAGCTTGGCTACTTCATGAAAGCCTTCATACTTAG
Organism: Ohtaekwangia kribbensis; assembly: GCF_042676245.1. Lineage (NCBI taxonomy): Bacteria > Pseudomonadati > Bacteroidota > Cytophagia > Cytophagales > Fulvivirgaceae > Ohtaekwangia > Ohtaekwangia kribbensis. Next base: position 881,862 of record NZ_JBHTKA010000008.1, on the reverse strand, counting down.
CGAGGCCCGAATAATCTGCTTCACCCAACAGGTTTACCATGGCGCTTGGTAATACCAATGTAGTGTCTCCCAACGGTAAATTAAGTATAGCACGAAGATGTTGCTCGTACTGTGAGGTGATGTTAGCTTCTATGGTTTGATGGCCACTGTTATGCGGACGTGGTGCAATTTCATTTACCAGCACCTTACCATCTTTTGTTACAAACATCTCTACCGCCAGCAAGCCTACCATATCGAGTTTTGTAATAATGGTCTTCGCTATAGCATCGGCTTCCTTTATAACTGATTCCGGTAAATCTGCCGGTGCAAACAGATACTCCACAAGGTTGTGTACCGGGTGAAACACCATCTCTACCACCGGAAATGTTTTTATCTCACCCGCTTCATTGCGTGCTACGATAACTGAAATTTCCTTATCGAAGTCGATCAGTTTTTCGAGAAGACCCGGGGCATCAAATGCATTATCAAGATCTTTTTCGCTGCGGAGTATTTGCACACCGCGACCATCATATCCTTCCTTACCCAACTTGTTTACAGCTGGCAGAAATGATGCATTTGCTTTTACCTCGGCTGCGTTTTGCACGAGTATAAATTCGGCAGTAGGTATACCATTGTTTTGGTAGAAAGCTTTCTGCGTTCGTTTATCCTGTATCAGTTCAATGACCTCTGGCTGCGGATATACTTTCTTGCCTTGCTGAGCCAATGCTTTCAGTGCAGATGTATTCACATTTTCGATTTCGATCGTGATCACATCGCACGCATTTCCAAATTTCATTACGGTGTCGTAATCCGTAAGCTTGCCGTGATGAAATTCTGCGAGCGTTGCACAGGGAGCGTGTTCATCAGGATCGAGTATGGAAAAGGGTATATTGAAATCTATACCCGATTGAATTAGCATTCTGCCGAGCTGTCCTCCACCGAGAACACCCAGTTTAAAATTTTGCTGAAAAGAAAGCGCCAAGGTGCCTTTAATTTTTGTGGCGAAGTTAATGATATCTTTCTGCCTGTAGGAAAATTAACTAGGGCATTTTATCAGACATGAAGTCTACCGACAAAATCTGGTCGCCCACTTCAATGATATGTACTACCTCCATACCGCTCTCCACGTCAGCAAAAATTGTATAACGGCCATCCAGGTGTGGCGTGGGTGAATGTGTAATAAACCATTGAGTGCCCTCGGTGTCTTTACCGGCTGAAGCCATTCCTACACTTCCGGTTTTATAGCGCTCCATCGAAAACTCCGAACGAATGGAGTAATCTTCACTTCCCCAGCCATCGCCCCGGTTACAACCGGCCTGAATAACAAAGTTAGGCACTACACGATGAAAGAATTTCTGATTGAAATATTTCTGGTTGAGCAGGGATACAAAGTTAGCCACCGAACCTGGTGCTTCTTCTACCAGCAGTCTGATAACGATATCACCTTTGGTAGTACTGATTTTAACCCTCTGATCTTTCGGGATTGTCTTTACAAGTTTCCAATCGATCGGATGATTGAATTCATTTTTAACGGGCGATGAATTTTTATTTCCTTCAAAGTACGCGATAGCAGCTTCAAGCGGTTGAAGAGCTTCGTTGTCTTTCGGCAGACTTAGTTTCTTTTTGGCATCATGCAAAAATGTATAATCTGTTATTACTGATTTATAGCCCAGCGTAGAGTCCATCAAAGCACCGGCTACTATACCGATAACCGCAGCGTCACCGGTTTGCACTGCTTTCTGATATATAGCGGCAAATTGTTTTTTCCATGCGGGATCAAATTTCTTATCATAATTCATGGCCACCAACGCGTCTGCCGCTGATGAACGAACAACCGGTGTATCAGCAGCCAGTAGTTGTTCTTCCACAAAGGTGTGCATCATGATCGATGCCCGCAGTGCTGAAAGCAGTGCCGCTTTCTTATAAGGGTTCGTTGCAGTCTTTATCGTACCCGCTACTTCTTCAGCCAGATCTTTACCGTTACCTGCGCGGAGTGCCGCTTCATATAGGTTGGCCTGCACGCGCTGATTGGATGTAATTTTTGCAAGCGCTGCTATTTCCTGCCACGCATCTTTTGTTATCACTTCCTTGATCACTTCGGAAGCCGTTACAGCTATATTTACCTGCTCATCAGTCAGTGCACTCAACAGTATAGCTTTGGTTTTATCAAACGGAAAACTTTGCAACGCACGAACTGCATTGGCACGAATGCGATAGTCAGCATTGCTTTTTACAATACGCTCCAGGTTTACCCGGGAAGAATCGGTTTTGATTTTACGCAGCGCGAGGGCAGAAGCCATGCGCACATCAGAGGAAAGATCATGCAGAGCAGATGCTATTATAGCTTTCTCATACTGATCAAATCCATTCGCAGCGCGTGCAAAGTAATGGGCTGCTGCCAGTCGGGCGGGTTCTGTGTGAGGTTTTTGTAACAACTCCGCAGCACGCTTATGAAAAGTGCTGTCGAGTATATTTCGAAGTCCGCTGCGATACAGCGATAGCGATAGGCCTTCTGTAGCCAGTGAGTCCCATGGCTTTTCGTTTAACGCCCAGCGCGAAGTTGCTTTACCGTAGGCTTCCAGTATTTCTTTCTGAACCATGGTGTTCTTTTCCTTCGCTATAGCAAGTGCTAACACAACGGCACCGCTATTGGTTTTAATCTGTCCCAATGCATAAGCAGCCGCTTGTCGCACGGTGGAATCAGTATCATTCAGCAATACTTCTTTTAAAGCATTAACCGCTGTGCTGTCCTGAATGGAAGCAAAGGCAAGTACTGCATCTCTGCGATATGTTGCATCGATGTGTTTGAAATAGGTATATAAACTATCGGATAGTCTGCGATCCTGGAAGTCAGCAATCTTTACAAAAACAGTATCGGAGAATTTGTTAACCGCCTCTTTTTTCGGCTTTGTGCAAGAAATAAAAATGACCAGGATAAGAAATATACCTGATGCCGCTAATCGTATCATAAGTTTACAGAATTAAAATATAGGAGGTAAAGTCCGCGCGCGATTCACTACATCATCGAACTCCATGCCTGCTGTTTTAATGGAGTATAGCAATAGCTTGATTTCTTTAACGTGTACGCGGCCGTCTGCTTCTGATAGTCTGTAGAGTGTGGCAAATGCTTTCAACTTCTCTTCCTGGCTACACGCGCCAATCAGATCAAGCCCGGTGTCATAAACTTTACGTTCGTTGAATTGCTGGAAGCCTGCTTCAAACTCACGGAATACATCATCCGATATCTGCTCATGTTTTTTAATGAGACGAAGTGCTTCCAATTCCTTTTCATCGGCAATTCCATCTGCATCGATTAGCAGTTTAACAAGATATAGTAACCCCAGCTGGTAGTTCTTATTCATGCATCAGAAATTGACAACTGTAAGTTATAAATTATGACAACACGATGAAGAATCGCTGGTAAGAAAAACTATGAAAAGATTTGGTACACCGCCAATGCAGAAACATACGCCAGCACTGTCATGTACGCCAGTTGAATAAGTGGCCATTTCCATCCGTGTGTTTCACGATATACAACTGCGAGCGTACTCATGCACTGCATGGCAAACGTGTAAAATACGAGGAGTGAAAAACCTACGGCTGGCGTAAACCGCGGACCACCGGTATCAGGATTGACCTCTTCTTTCATTCGTACCTTGATGGTAGTCTCATCCTCGCCAACACTACCAATGCTGTAAATAGTAGCGATCGTACCAACAAATACTTCGCGTGCTGCGAAAGATGTAATGAGCGCTATACCAATTTTCCAATCGTAGCCTAATGGTTTAATGGCAGGCTCAATCGCTTTGCCAATAATACCGGCATACGAGTTCTCCAGTTTATAAGCAGCAACACGATCGGCAAATGCCTGCTCTGTGAGACGCATGTTCTGTGTTTGCTGCGACACAACCTCCTCAGCTTTACTCATGGTATCGCCAGGACCATAGCTTGCCAGCACCCAAAGTATAATGGCTATTGCCATAATTACTTTACCGGCTTCCAACACAAATGCTTTTGTCTTTTCAAGTATAGTATATCCTACGTTCGACCATTTTGGAATTCTATAGGTCGGTAGTTCCATCATGAGGTAACTGCGTTCCTTCACGTTAATGATCAACTTCATAACCCACGCAGAACCTAAAGCAGCAAAAAAACCGAGCAGATATAGTCCCATGAGTGCAAGACCCTGCATGTTAATGACGCCTAATACTTTTTGATCCGGCACGATCAACGCAATGAGAATTGTAAATATAGGCAGGCGTGCCGAGCAACTCATCAACGGTGTTACCAGTATGGTAATGGTTCGCTCTTTCCAGTTATCGATGGTGCGCGTAGCCATGATCGCAGGTATAGCACACGCTACTCCCGACATAAGCGGAACAACACTTTTACCATTGAGTCCGAACTTGCGCATTACTTTGTCCATCAGAAAAACAACGCGCGCCATATAGCCTGACTCTTCGAGTATCGATATAAACGCAAACAGTATGGCAATCTGCGGAACGAAGATTATAATTCCACCAAGTCCGGGTATAACACCTTCTGCCAACAGACTGGTGAGTGGTCCTTCCGGTAAAACCGAACCTACATAATTACTGAGTGAGGCAAATACACTATCAATAAAATCCATTGGTAATGTTGCCCACGCGAAGATGGCCTGAAAAATAAGGAAGAGTATACCGAAGAAAATAAGATAGCCCCACACTTTATGTGTGATGATGTGATCGATCTGATTCGATTTCTTTTTCCAGGAATGATCCGGAGCTTTCAGTGTAACATCATTCAGCAGATCCTGAATGAAGCTATAGCGATGTATTGTTTCAGCGCCCTGAAATTTACCGGGGAAAAACTGGTGAGTATCTCTGATCTGGTCTACAATCTTCTTCCGCTCTGCTGTTAGAAAAGTGAGCGAACGCGGCTGCTCTAAAAACAGGTAGGCTTCATAATCATTATCAACATTCAGTCGCTCGCGTAACTCCCGTACAGGTTCTTTTGTATCATCCCATATAGAAAATACTTTTTTCTCAGGCACGGGCAGCGGCTTGGCGAGCTGTGCTTTCAACTCATTTATACCTATACCATTGCGTGCATTTATCGTAACAACGGGTACACCGAGCTTTTTCGACAGCATCTGAATGTCGTAGCTGATGCCGGCTTTTGCTGCGAGGTCCATCATATTCAGCACAAGCATAGTGGGCAAGCCAACATCAATAACTTGTGTGAGCAGCAACAGTCCGCGTTTCAGATTAGTAGCATCGGCTACAACAACAATTTTATCAGGAGTATTTTCAGAATGATGATCGAGCAGTACCTCAGAAACAATCTGCTCATCCAGACTTCTCGGATATATACTATATACACCGGGGAAATCGATTACCTCTACAATATTGCTATTGGAAAGTGTGCAGGTTCCGGATTTTTTTTCAACCGTTACTCCGGGAAAATTTCCAATCTTCTGATTAAGACCCGTGAGGTGATTGAACAGCGATGATTTCCCTGAGTTCGGATTACCGATTAATGCAATTTTTAAACGTTTCGGAGAAGCCATCTACATTAGTTCAGAATAGATATAGTTGCTGCTTCTTCCAGACGAAGCGAAAGTTCGTAGCCTGAAACACTGATACAGATCGGGTCGCCAAAGGGGGCGGTAAAATTAAAACGCACGGCAGCTCCAGGTAAACACCCCATCTCCATCAACTTTACAGAAAGATGGTCGTCTGTAAAACCCGCCACAATCCCAACTTCACCGGGCTTCATTTCTGAAACATTTTTCAACCGTGTCATCCCCTACTTATTTAGATTAATTTCAAACAAGACAAAGATATGGGTGGTTCCGATGTGGAGCAAATGATTTATTTTTCAAAAAGTAATGTTGTTAATCATATTTTAACGGGTGAATATGGATAAGAAAAAGAAGCCGGCAAAAAAGGATGATCAGGCGCCAAAGGCAGCCCCGAAACCGGAAGAACCAATCGTAAAAGAAGAAGAAAAGCCTTTTGACTTCGGAGGTTTTCCGCAGCGTGACTTAAAAAAGAATCTGGGTTGCGGCTAGGCCGAGCCGTCTTTAGAACGAAGTTATACTTACGTAGATGATGCGTATACTTACCGCGATAACCATTATACCCACGAAAATCATCATTCGCTTAACAGGTAATCGGCTGGAGAGATATGCTGCGATTGGTGCGGCTACAATTCCACCGGCAATGAGCCCGGCAATTACCTGCCAATGACTGAGTCCGATAACAGCAAAGAATGTGAGTGAACTGGCGAGTGCTACAAAGAATTCTGTAAGATTAACAGAACCTATAGTATAGCGCGGATGTCTGCCACCGGCAATTAATGTTGATGATACAATAGGCCCCCAGCCGCCTCCGCCAATAGAGTCCATAAAACCTCCAAACGTAGCGAGCTTCGGTATAGCTTTCGATTTTATTTTTTTATTGCTGCCTACAATAGCTTTGCGAATGATGACAATACCCAGATATAAAGTATAAATAGCAATAACGGGTTTGATATAGCTGTTATACTGTTCAAGCGATGAAAGTACATAAGCCCCTAATGCAGCACCAATTACACCTGGCAATAATAGAGTCTTAAAAAGTTTCTTGTTAACATTCTGAAACTTCAGGTGCATAAGTCCTGACACTCCACTTGTAAAAATTTCAGATGTATGAATGCTTGCACTGGCTGCAGCAGGCGGAACGCCAAACGAAAGCAGGAATGTTGAAGCACTCACCCCATAGGCCATACCCAGTGCACCGTCAATCATCTGTGCTATAAAACCAGCGATCATGAACAAATAGAAATCATCACTCAGCTGGCTAACCCATGAATCGGTGATTTCAAAAACATTATACGAATAGAGAATTACACCAAACGTAAACACCGCTATCGCTACAATAACCGTGATGTACACATACCTCCAATTGAATGCAGGTTTTTGTGGTACTTCCAGTGTTGTAACTTTTTCGTATGCTTGCTGAGTCTCCATCTCCGTTTCTGTGTTGTTCCGTCTATCCTCTATTCTCTATCGAACTAGTATACAAATATGGGCCCACATAATCTACCGACCAAACATTCTCGGAAAAAAGGACGCAAAAATCTGAAATCTCCTCTGATTAGCCGTTTTCAGATGCTTTCGGCAACAAATACGCGCTTCACGCGCTCACTGGTGTTCGTTAAAATTTCGTATGGAATAGTCTTGATCGAAGCTGCTACTTCCTGTATCGGCAATTGTGCTCCAAATAAAATTACTTCATCACCCTCGTTAGCGTCAATACCGGTTATGTCTACCATCGACATGTCCATGCATACATTTCCGATAACCGGTGCGCGCTTTCCATTGATCAAGACATGCCCTACACCGCGACTGAACGCGCGGCTGAACCCATCGGCATAACCCACGGCAATCGTGGCAAGTGTCATGTCTTGCTCGGCCACTCCTCTTCGTCCGTATCCTATACTTTCACCCTTCGGAATATTTCGCACCTGCGATATAATTGTCTTTAATGTAGCAACAGGCTTGAGCTCATGGAAACCTTCTGTTGTAGGATCAACACCGTACAACCCTATGCCTAAGCGCACCATATCCATTTGTAAATGCGGGAGCCTGAGTATACCTGGTGTATTGAGAATATGATAGAATGGTTTATAGCCTAACGCCTCGGAGATAACGTCTGCCCACCGTCTGAATTTGTCGGCCTGGCTTGTTGAAAACGCATCATGCTGCAATTCGTCTGCTCCCGCCAGGTGGCTAAATATAGAGGCAACTTTAATATTCGGATTTGATGAAAGTAAATTTGTTAGCTCACCAAGATCGCGTTCTTCAAAACCGAGACGGTGCATACCGGTATCAAGCTTGATATGAATATGACATACCTTCCCTTGAAGGAAAGCTGCCAGTGCTTTGAAGATTTTAAAACTATATATCTCCGGCTCTAAATTATAGGTGAGAATAGAATTGAAGCTTTCTTCCGAAGGGTTCATCACCATAATCGGAAGTGTAATGTGGTTCTTGCGCAGATCTACCCCTTCATCGGCATAAGCCACGCCCAGGTAATCTACCTTATGATATTGAAGTATATTGGCTATCTCATTACTGCCACTACCATATGCAAATGCTTTCACCATTACCATAATACGTGTGGAAGGACGTAAGCGCGATCGGAAGAAATTAAGATTATTCACCAGTGCGCCAAGGTTTATTTCCATAACGGTGCCATGTACTTTACGCTGCAGCCGGCTTACTATCTTCTCGAACTGAAAAGCACGAGCACCCTTCACCAGTATAACTTCATCCTGGAGTTGATCGGTATTAAAATTACTCAGAAAGTCTTCAGTACTTTCATAAAAGGAAGCATTCGCGGAAAACAGGTGTTTGAATTCACCGAGAACTTTACCCACTCCTGTAAAGTTATCTACCTTGTTCCGCTGCACCAGTTCAGCGATCTGTTTTATCAATGCGTCTTTTTCCAAACCGGATTCAAGTATATCCGAGAGGATGATTCGTTTACGCGTGCGCTGATGTTGATGAAGCAGAAACTGCAAACTTATTTCGAGACCAGCCAGATCGTTATTATAGGTATCATCAATCAACTGGCAATGGTTTATACCTTCCTTCAACTCCAACCGCATGTGCACTGTTCGCAAGCTGGTTATACACTCCTGTATATATATAGGATCATATTTCAACCAAAGCAAAAGCGCCACACAATGAAAGCAGTTCTCAACCGATGCCGGATCTGAGAAGGGCAACGTTAGCGAGAAAGTATGTTTATTATAGGTTACATTGAAGCCTGAAGCTTTTCGCTGAATGCTAACATCTGCTCCTTCCTTGTAGCCCCACGTAAAAAGTTTCTTCAATTCATGGGCAGCCACTGCGCGATCTATAGCCGCATGATCTTTACAGTATATAACTACCTTGGCTTCGTCAAACAGTCGCAGCTTCTCCTGTATCTTTTGCTCACGATCAGAAAAACCTTCGTCATGTGCAGAACCAATTGTTGAAAATATACCGATTGTGGGCTGAATGACCTGAGCGAGATTCTGCATTTCGTCAGGTCTGGATATACCGGCTTCAAAAATTCCGATCTGATGATGCGACTGTATCTGCCACACCGACAACGGCACGCCTACCTGTGAATTATAACTTCCCGGGTTTTTAACAACATTCAGCTTTTTAGACAACATCTGGAACAACCATTCTTTAATAATAGTCTTTCCATTACTTCCGGTAATGCCTACAACTGGTATACTAAATTGTGAGCGGTGAAAAGCAACCAGGCGTTGCAACGCCTGTATAGATGATGATACTTGTATAATGTTGGCTTCCGGCAATTGCTCAACGCTATCAACCTTTTGCTCCACTACAAATTGCCGGATGCCGCGCTGGTATAGCTCATGTATAAAGCGATGGGCATTATGTCGCTCACCGGCAATAGCAAAGAAAAGTGTTCCGGGTGTTGCCGTAGCCTTTCTGCTATCGATACTCAATGAAGTTATACCTCTGTCTTCAAAGGTGAAAACAGTTTTACCTTTTAATATTCTTTCAAGCTGCGAAAATCGGATCATGGTTTAAAACAGACGAGCACCGTTCGGCACCTCTTTGTCTATCGTGCTCAAAACAACAGCTTTATTTTTATCCGGGAAACCCGTCACCAAAACTTCTGATACAAAATTTGCGATTTGCTTCGGAGGGAAATTCACCACGCAGATAACGCGTTTGCCAATTAATTCCTTCGGTGTATAGTGCTCAGTAATTTGAGCACTTGATTTTTTTATACCGAGCTCTCCTAAATCCACCCATACCTTTATAGCAGGTTTCTTTGCTTCCGCAAACGATTCCGCTTTTACGATAGTGCCGGCCCGTAAATCAACTTTCGAAAATTCGTCCCATGTTAACATTGTATAAAATATTAAAAACTATAAAATTTCTTACATCTTTCAGTCAACCGACTGAAGTTATGCCGAAAGAAATGGCATTACGAGTTTAATTTCGTACTTTGTCGAAACAAAAAATAAAATTCTGGCGTTAACTACAAGCACCTGGGGAGCCTACAACCATAATGAAGCTTAAACTTCATCACATATTGGTAACAACTTGCCTGAGTATTCTTGCTCCGGCCGGTATTTCTACGCTTCATGCGCAAGATGCATCCTTCGATGAAACACCAGCTACCTCAGAAAAAGAACGGGTAAACTACTATCCAGGTGGTGAAGGTGAGCCTGCTGGTGGCGGTGCAACCGTTAACACGAACAGCAATAAATCCACTACGGCTTTACGAGATTCCTCCAGCTTTAAAACGTTTACTCCGGCACGCGTACCGATCGAACCTTCCAAACATAACGCGAAACCTGCTCATGACGAAGACGATGTTCTATCGTTCAACTTCCTTTACTATATCATCCGGAAGTATAAACTTCAGGATATCGTAGATTAACAATACTTTTTTTGTTTCTATTCATATATTTGCAACGATGTTGCAAATATTAAAAATTACGGTTTTCGCGATTGGTTCGCTTTTGGTGATTCGGGGAGTTGCTCAATCGCAGCCATGCAATCTTTCTTTGAGGGGTACTGTAAAAGATAAAGATGGGACATCGCTGATTGGTGCAGCGATCTGGATTGAATCGCTACAAAAAGGAAGCAGTGTTGATGCCGATGGAACATTCTTAGTCGAAAATCTCTGCGCAGGAAAATATACTATAACTGTAAAATTTGTTGGCTATACCGATAAGACCATAGGTATAGATATACCGGCAAGTGATCCTGTCAAAATTATACTGGATCAAAGTGTACAACTCTTACACGAAGTTGTTGTTGAGGGTGCGCACGCTGAACAGCATGGTATATCGCAATCAGTGAGTGCACTCTCGTCCGAGCAACTTGATGCCAACACGGGTAAATCATTGGGTGAACTGGTAAGGCAGCTTCCTGGTGTCAGCTCATTGAATACAGGTCCTGCTATTTTCAAACCTGTTATACAAGGTCTGCATAGCCATCGTATACTAATATTGAATAATGGCATTCGGCAAGAAGGACAGCAGTGGGGCATTGAACACGCGCCCGAAATAGATCCGTTCATTGCATCCGAAATAGAAGTAGTAAAGGGAGCAGAAACCGTACGCTATGGTGCCGATGCTGTAGGAGGAGTAATTATTGTGAATGCTCCGGAGCTCAGCTACACCAATAAACTTAAAGGTGAAGTAAATATAGGTGCCATGTCGAACGGCCGGTTAGGAGTTTTCTCCGGCACGGTAGAAGGAGGATTCAAAGGGACGCAAAACTGGGGCTGGCGTTTACAGGGCACTGCTAAAAAAGGTGGCGATTTTCATGCTCCGAATTATAATCTATCAAACACTGGTGTTCGGGAATATGATTTTTCAGGAACGTTGGGATATAAAAAGAACGATCAACAACTCGAAATATACTTTAGCAGCTTTAATACACAGATCGGAATCCTGCGCAGCGCACACACCGGAAATATAGCTGACCTTCAATCATCCATTGAGAATGAACGCCCCTGGTATATAGCCGACTTCACATACGACATCAACAATCCACGACAAAAGATCAATCACCAATTACTGAAAATAAAAGCATCTAAAAATCTAAAGGGTCTTGGCAAACTAAATATACTCTATGGCGGTCAGTACAATAAACGTAAAGAGTTTGATATACGCAGAGGTGGCCGCAGCGATATACCTGCATTGTCGCTTGATCTTCTCAGCAACGTTATTGATGCATCGCTGGAGCACAGTCTCGGCAGTAGCTGGTCAGGCAGTGTCGGCGTAAACGGTACATTCAGAAACAATAATAATGAAGCAGGCACCGGTATAGTGCCCCTCATACCCGACTATGACCTATATGCCGGAGGAATTTTTATCATAGAAAAATTACGGAAGGAAGATTGGGTACTGGAGCTGGGCGGACGCTTCGATCATCAATACCTGAAGGTTCTTACTTTCAATAGGCAAAACGAACTTATTAAACCAACCTTCAATTTCAATTATTTCTCGGGCTCCGCAGGAGTGTCTTATTTCTTTTCTGATAAGTCAAGATTCATATCGAACATTGGCATATCCTCACGTCCTCCTCACATTAGTGAATTATATAGCCAGGGACTTCACCATGGCACAGCCTCTATTGAAGAAGGATTGATGTTACAAAATGGAGATTGGTCGAATGATCTTTCGCAGGTAAAGAAAGAAGTCTCGAAAAAATGGAGTAATACATTTCAACATACTGGCGAGAACGTGAGCTTCGAGGTTACCGGATTTATCAATCTTATTGATAACTATATATATCTTCAGCCAACCGAAACACGTCTAACCATTCGCGGATATTTCCCTGTCTTCAAGTATAAACAAACTGACGCGCTGCTTGCCGGGGGTGATGCCTCTGTAAATGCCGGTATAACCAAACGGCTTAGCTATACCGGCAAGTTTTCTTATTTGTATGCACGCGATGTTACAAAAGATGATAAGCTTCCACTAATTCCACCAACACAATTGGAAAGTACATTGCGCTATGCATTTAACAACATCGGTAATTTCAAGAATATATATATAGCCGTAAGCATTCCTGTTACGCTCAAACAATATCGGGCACCACTCACAGTATATCCGGAAGATGTACCGAACTACACAGACGATCGAAACTTTGACTTTATGTCGGCACCTGGCGCTTATGCATTACTCAATGTTGAGATCGGAGGAAAGATTCCTGTCAGCAAGCATGATTTATCAATAACATTAAGTGGAGAGAATTTACTGAACACATCGTATCGAAACTATATGAATCGCCTTCGATACTATGCCGATGACCTCGGCAGAAACGTCATGCTCAGACTCAAGTATAATTTTACAAATTAATAAACAACTAAAAATCAATTCTATGAAAATGAACCGTTCCGAACAGTTAAAAATGGTAGCACCATTTCTTTTTTACTCTTTTCTATTTGCAACATTGTTGCTTTCATCGTGTAGCGATGATGACCCGACACCAACCAATGAAGAAGAAGTTATCACAACGTTAGTTGTAGATCTGACTCCTGCGAACGGTAGTGGTGCATCTGCAGTTCAATTAAAATTCTATGATGCGGATGGTGATGGAAGTATAGCTCCGGTAATTACTCCAACTACAGGTCAGCTAAAAGCAGGTGTTACCTATACGGCAGCTATTACACTTTTTAACGAAACAGAAAATCCGGTTGGTAATGTAACGGACGAGATCAAGGAAGAAAAAAACGCGCACTTGTTCTGCTTTACTGCTACCGGAACAGATATTACCATGTCTTATCTCGATAAAGATGATAACAACCTTCCTATCGGCTTAAGCAGTTCATGGGTAGCAGGTGCTGCAGGAAGTGCAGGAACTGTAAGAGTTGTTCTTCGTCACCAGCCAGGTGTTAAGAATGGTGAATGCCCTGGTCCTGGCGAAAGTGATATGGACGTTACGTTCCCGCTGCAGGTTGTAAACTAATCAGGATCAGGCATCTATAGGTATATAAATACTGAAAGGTAAGTAAACAAAAAGGCTGGTGATAACACACCAGCCTTTTCTATTTTATAATGGTATAAAATCTTAGTAGTTAGATCCCGCTCTGATCATCGCGCAACGGAAACCTACTGTTGCTGTTGCTGAATCTTTGTCAAGATATCTTCTTGTACCAGGCGACATCCAGTATGCTACGTCCTTCCATGAACCTCCTTTATATACACGAGCGTTGTCGTTGATAAGGGAAGTAAATGTTTCAGGGTTTTTCTCTGTATCACTGTTATAACCAGAAGATGGATCAAGGAAACCATCACGTCTGATAGGGTTCAGATCGTCAAAATCCTGATACGTTGTAGGACGATACGTATCTTGTACCCACTCGCTCACGTTACCTGCCATGTTGTACAGACCGTAATCGTTAGGAGGGAACTCATATATATATGACGTGATCAATGCACCGTCATTCAAACGACCGGCTATACCGGCATAGTCACCACGACCACGTTTAAAGTTTGCAAGCATAAAGCCCATTTGTTTTCCATACGGGTTACGCACTGCGTGACCGTCCCATGGATAAATGCGCTGGTGGGTCTGCATTTCTTCCAACCACTGTGTTCCGATAAGCGCTTGTGCTGCGTACTCCCACTCAGCTTCTGTCGGGAGACGGTATGCTGGTACTACGATACCAGATTCCAATGGTATACGACCATCGCTTTCTGCATATTCTTCACCTGCGTTCTCAGCAAGTTTAATGTTTACAGCACGTGTTCTCCATACTGAATATTTACTTGCCTGATTCCAGGTAATACCTACAACCGGGAAGTAACGGAAACCAGGATAGCGGAGATAGTGATCAACATACGGATCGTTGAATGCAAGTTTACCAACCCACACCATTGTATCTGGCAATGCTGCCTGGTAAGCTTCCTGAGAAGAATCTTTTGCCAGGTAGTGTAAGTACTCTAACCAGTGAATGTTGGCAATCTCAGTCTCATCCATATAGAATGAAGCAACTGAAACTGTTCTTTCGATGTTATCGCGATACGACATAACATCTTCTTCGAAGGAACCCATAACGGCGCGACCACCTTCAATGAACACCATGTTTGGTGCATCAGGTTGTCCTTCGTATGGATTTACCATAAATCCGCCCTGATCTTCGTCATTATAAGCCAAGCCTGTAGCTGAACTCATCTGACCCGGGTTTGAAGCTGTAGGCTTGCCGCCTTTGCCTCCAAAAAGTGAGCAGGCAGACAGGGCAACTGATCCGCCAACGACATACAAAAGAACCCTGAAAGAATACTTCATTTTCATTTCTAGATTTTATTCCAAGTGCTAATTAAGGGTATAATCCCATGTTTTCCAAGCAGTCGCATGTTATTAGTGAATCTTTGATAAAAGGGAAAACCGGACACAAATAAAACGATACAAGCTCCATTTCATTGTTTCGGGAAAGCACTATCCAGTTTTGGGAAGCCCGGCACAGGGGAAGGGCCGTTTAGTCGACATTTTTGAAGGTTGAAGTGAATGGCATGCCTTTTCGATTAAGGGTATTCAAAACTAACCAATATGTTTACCCTTGACGATTTCCGCGTAATGACCTTTGAAAAGAAGTGCGATATCATCACTTTTCACGGCAATTATTTGATGCAACGTGTGTTGGCTGATTGTAAGGTTTTCCTCTATTATACAGATGGATTTTTCATCGAAGTTTTTTATTCTCCGAAATATCAAAAGGTTTTAATGATCAACGCTTTTGATAACACCATCGGACTGAAGCCTTATCTCGACAAAATCTCTTTGGAAGATTTGGTTTCCTGACCGGCCATTCGACTCAGTAATTCAATAGCAGCGTCAACTGTTTTTACTGCATCGATGATCAGCATGGCTTTACCGGCACTGTCTTTCATCTTGCACTGCTTCGAATTCTTCTGGACAAACGACAATATCTGTCCAAATATATCTGAGCTGAAGTACGCGTCTTTGGTGCTGATAAAATAAGCCCGAAGTTTTTCGTTCTTCAAACTTAGTTTTTCAAAGCCCAGCTTTTCACCTAACCACCGAAGTCTTACGGTATTGATCAGTTCCTCCACACTCGGAGGAACTGGCCCGAAGCGGTCGCGCATCTCATCCGTAAATTTCATCAGTTGTTCTTCATCCGGAATGCTATCCAGGCGTGCGTAAAGCTGTAGCCTTTCCGTTGTGCTGGCTATATAACTTTCCGGTATAAGAATTTCAAGATCTGTCTCAATCACACAATCCTGTACAATAAGCTTGGCTTTCTCGGCCAGATCGGATGCAAACAATTCTTTAAAGTCTGTCTCTTTCAGTTCCTGTACAGCATCATCCAATATTTTGTGATAGGTGTCAAAACCAAGATCACTGATAAAGCCTGTCTGTTCAGCACCCAACATATTCCCGGCTCCGCGTATATCCAGATCGCGCATCGCCACTTTAAAGCCATCGCCTAAGTCTGAAAATTCTTCGAGAGCTGATAAGCGTTTGCGCGAGTCAGCTGACAACGCAGAGGCCGGAGGTGTAAGTAAATAACAATATGCTTTTTTATTTGATCTCCCTACACGGCCGCGCATCTGGTGCAGATCTGATAAACCAAACATGTGTGCCTGGTTTATGATAATCGTATTGGCATTGGGAATGTCCAATCCCGATTCTATAATATTTGTAGACACCAGCACATCGTATTCTCCATCAATAAACTTGACCATCACTTTTTCAAGTTTATCACCATCCATCTGTCCGTGTCCTATACCTATACGCGCATCTGGTACGAGTCTGTAAATTATATTGGCAACAGACTCTATATCACTTACACGGTTGTATACAAAAAATACCTGGCCTCCTCTTCGTAATTCGTTGCTTACAGCATCGCGAATAATCTCTTCACTAAATGTATGCAACTCGGTTGTAACCGGTTGCCGGTTAGGTGGCGGTGTAGCAATGATGCTCAAGTCTCGCGCGCCCATCAATGAAAAGTGAAGCGTACGCGGTATAGGTGTAGCCGTGAGCGTAAGTACATCTACATTTACCTTTAACTCTTTTAAACGGTCCTTTACTTTTACACCGAACTTCTGTTCCTCATCGATGATCAAAAGCCCGAGGTCTTTAAACTCTACGTCTTTACTCACGATACGGTGCGTACCAATAAGTATATTTACTTTACCTTCTTTTGTTTCCGCTATAATCTTCTTGATGTCCGCATCCGTTTTGAAACGCGAAACATACTCAACACGTACCGGGAAATTTGAAAGGCGATCGCGAAATGTTCTATAGTGTTGCATCGCCAGAATGGTAGTTGGCACCAATACAGCAACCTGCTTGCCTTCCGTTGCAGCCTTAAAGGCAGCGCGAACTGCTACTTCTGTCTTACCAAAACCCACGTCACCACAAACAAGACGATCCATCGGATGTGGATTCTGCATATCCTTCTTTACATCCTCGGTGGCTTTCGCCTGATCGGGTGTGTCTTCGTATATAAATGACGACTCCAGTTCTGCCTGTAAAAATCCGTCCTGCGAATAAGCAAAGCCTGGCGCTGTTTTACGCTTGGCATATAGCTCGATCAACTCCTTCGCTATATCCTTAACGCGTTTCTTTACCTTAGACTTTTTCGTTTCCCACTCTTGTGTACCCAGCTTACTCATAACGGGAGGAGTTCCTTCCTTACCCGAGTACTTTGATATCTTATGAAGGGAGTGAATACTTACATAGAGCAAATCATCATCGCGATATACCAGTCGAATCGCTTCCTGATCGTGACCATTCACGTCACGCTTTTCCAGCCCTGCAAACTTGGCTATACCATAATCTATATGCGTTACAAAGTCTCCGGGTTGCAAAGTATATAATTCGCGAAGTGTAAGTGCTTTTGACTTGGTAAACTTCTCTTTGGCTCGATACCGGTGAAAGCGTTCAAATATCTGGTGATCGGTGTAGCAAAGCACTTTCAGGTTATTATCTACAAAGCCTTCGCGCAACGCAAACTCCAGTGGCTGAAATCTTAATTCAGAATTAATCTCTTCGAATACACCTCTTAACCGCTCCAGTTGTCGCGGCATATCGGCTGCTATAAAATTACTGATGTTCTGCATCTGATGATCGTACAGATTGGCAGCCAGTAATTCAAAATTTTTATTGAACGATGGTTGAGCTGAGGAAGAATATTCAAACGTGCGCGCGTTCTCCAGTATAAATCTGCTTCCGAACTCTACACACGTAAAAGCGTTGGTGCGCTCCAGAAAAGTATCTCCGGCATCAAATAGTTTTTCGGGTGATGATACTACCTGTGCTCCGCTTGCTTTTAATATTTTGTCGAATGATGCTTCCGCACGCTCAAAGCTTTTCTGTACGATGTCTCTCGTAAGTTGTACATCTTTAAACCACAGCTTCGTATCGGTTCCTATATATTCAAGTAACGATTGTCGTTCCTCCTGTACAAGCTTTGTCTGTACATTCGGAATGATATTGACCTTATCAAGTTTAGTTACGGAGAGCTGAGAGCCCGGCTCGAATGTACGAATGCTGTCTACTTCATCGCCAAACAACTCGATGCGGCAAGGCAGATCATTTGCAAATGAAAATATATCGATGATGCCACCCCGCACAGCGAACTGGCCGGCTTCATATACAAAGTCTGTCTTTTCAAAATCGTAATTATGAAGAAACTCTTCGAGGAATGCTATATCCAGCTGCTCTCCCAGCTTAACAGTAAAAGTGTTGGATGCAAGTGATCGCTTGTTGATTACCTTCTCGCTCAACGCTTCCGGATAGGTAACAAGAATTTCGGGCGATGTTTTTCCGGCAAGCCGGTTCAATATTTCTGCCCGCATCAGAATGTTGGCATTCTCTGTTTCGTCATACTCATACGCGCGTTTGTACGACATGGGAAACAGGAGCACTTCACGATCGAGCAGGTTCTGCAGATCGTTTTGAAAGTAAGCTGCTTCTTCGCGGTCTTGTAAAACAATAAGATAATCCTGCGGATGAAGTTTAAAAGTAGTCGCCACCAACACGGCATCCAGACTACCCGATAAACCTTTTACACGAATGCTCTGCGGCTTGGACGCTCGAATCACTTCGGCCACGGTCTTTATCAAACCATCCGCTCTATAAATGCTTAGAAAATCATTCGCCTTCACGTTCCGCTATCAGTTAAATATGTTGTCCGTGCATCAACAGGTTTTATCAGAAAGACTGACTAGCTGTTCAAATTGGACAACAAAAAAAGAAAGGCTGCAAAGATAACCGTGCCTGAAAATCCTCACCAGATTATTACGAATTATATTTTTGTTTTGTTATGATGACTATTCATCAAACGACTGTTACCTTTCACCACTTTACAGGCTGAGGTAAACAACTGTACCATGAATTTCGTTCAACAACTTTCACTATACATCAGCATCACGGCTTTTATATTTCTTATACTGGGTTTGTATAGGCCGTGGGCTATGCTGTGGTGGGAAGATGTACAGAACCGTAGAAAAGTGATCAGGTTATACGGCAGCATTGCTTCTGTAGCGTACCTCGCCCATTGGATTATTGTATTACTGGACGCATGAAAAATATATCTATACTTTTGATTACCGGTATGCTCACCGTTGCAGCGTGCAATAAACAACAGGAGCACAAACCGGAAACAGACCTGAGTACTACACCGGCAGTAGCGAAAAATGAATTACCTGCCATGCATATAACACTACTTGACAGTTCCCAGCTTTCGGCCCGGGATCTTCACGGCAAAAATGTAATCGTTATGTTCCAGCCCGACTGCGACCATTGCCAGCGGGAAGCAAAACAGATACAGGAAAATATAACTGCATTCGAAACGTACCAGGTATATTTCGTTTCGTCTGCAACCGGTGAGGAATTGAAAAAATTTGCCAGCGAGTATAAATTGGACAGTTATAGCCACATACATTTTGGCAGCACTACCGTGGAAGAGATCATCAGCAGTTTAGGGCAGATCGATGCGCCTTCAGTATATATCTACGACAACGGGAAACTCAAACAGAAGTTTAACGGAGAAACGGATATCGCGGAGATAACGAAGCATCTGTAACCATGGCGCGTGTATTTTTAACTGCAGAGTGGCGCAAGCTGGCAATGGCAAACTATATTGTCGATCCTGCGCTTCTTCAACGTTATCTTCCCTATAAAACAGAACTCGACCAGTGGAACAATGCCTGTTATGTCAGTCTTGTTGGCTTCATGTTTATCAATACTCGTTTGCTCGGATTCCGCATCCCCTTTCATTCTACCTTTGAAGAAGTAAACCTGCGATTCTATGTGCGCTATAGAGACGCAGCAGGCTGGAAGCGCGGTGTTGTATTTATAAAAGAGATCGTTCCGAAACGCGCACTTACTTTTGTTGCCAACAGCATCTATAAAGAAAATTACGAGACCATGCCGATGATGCACCGCTGGGAAACCAACGATCATAATCTTACCGTTGAGTATCGCTGGAAACTAAAAGAATGGAACTCGCTTGAAGTACAGTGCGACAGGGAAGCTATAACGATAGCGGAAGGAAGCGAGGAAGAATTTATCACGGAGCACTATTGGGGCTATACCAGCGTGGGCGAGCAGCGAACATCCGAATATGGCGTGGAGCACCCGCGTTGGAAAGTATATCCCGTTCAGGACTATGCTATACATGTAGGCTTTGGAAATGTATACGGAAGCCAATTCGAATTTCTGAAGAATGAGACACCCGCTTCCGTTTTTCTGGCGGAAGGATCTGAAATTATTGTACGGCAAGGTTCTAAGATTTGATGCTGATTTTGCTTACGAGGTAAGCGAGAACCAGATTACAGTGGCGACTAAGGAGATGAGCCAGATAATGAGGAGTGTGCGCAGTCTTTTGAGTCTGCGGTGTGCGGTTTCTTTGTCGTGGTTCGACTGCATGGTATAGGTTGAGGAATAGATTTCCATTACGATCGTTACGGCAGCAGGGTTAGCTTAGTTTACCTTTTGATGGGTGATTTTTAAAAAAAGTTCAGACTATATATTAAAATGCCGCAAGACGGGTTACCGTTACTTAACCCTAACGAACGTATAGGAGATAACTTTTCCATTGCCTTCGATCGAAGCTTCATTTATATCCTCACCTCCTTGTTGTATAAATTTATAGCGTATGATCTTCGGGAAATCATGTGCAGGGTTTTCAGCTGTAAATGTAACGGCAGTATACTGGGTGATCTTGAACGGAACGGGGCCTTGCACTCCGGCAACATCCGGTATATAGTAAAATGAATTGTCCTGAAATTTCAGCGTTATCTCTTCGGTCACTACCGTATCTGCGGTGTTTTTAATTCGGTACGAGATACCATATAGCACATTCTCTTTTTCACGATATACCCAATGCTCAAAAGCGTTTTTGTCTTTTAGTTTCCAGGTGCCCACTAACCATCCGAATTCTTTCTGCTGTGCAAAGAGTTGATTTGCCGACAGCGCTATACCGATCGCGAGCGTAAGAATGATTTTCATAAGGTTGATGTTGTTCTACAAAATAACCAGAAAAGAAACCTGTATCACAGCACAAACCATCTTCTTTTCCACTGACCATTTATAGTCTGCCACATTTCGTTCAAAAAATACCTTTCAGCAAAAACAGAATCGGAATGTCGGAAGTGAGTCGAACCAAAATCCGAAACTTTTCGTACTTATCGTACATACAAGTTAAATCTGGCAGAAGGCGGGGGAAGTGAAGTATATATTAACTGACAAAATTTCTTGACGAAAGCATTCTGCCTGGTTTTTGATTAGTTAAAACCAGCTTAATAAAATTGTGATTTATGAAAAGATTTGCATCGCTTTTTCTGGCAGCAGTGCTCGGAAGTGCCAGCACGATTGCCACGTATCAATGGTTAGAAAAAGATAACAACGTTAAGTTAGATTACCTGGGTGGTGTGCCCACATCCAAAGTTGCCTACAAGGTAAATGAAAATGGAGAAGTAGTTCCGCTTGATTTCACCAAGACGGCAGAACTCGTTACACCCGCTGTTGTATTTATACGCTCTACCCAGGAGGGGAGTCCGCGCAACGAATCATCGCCAGAAACGTTTGATCCGTTCCGTGAATTCTTCGGACCTCGCATGATGCCGCAGGGACCAAGTCAAAGCTCGGGCTCCGGTGTTATTGTAAATGAAAACGGATATATAGTTACCAACAATCACGTAGTGCAGGATGCTGATGTGGTAGAAGTAACGCTATATGATAACCGCACTTACAAAGCTGAAGTGATCGGCACAGACCCCGACACAGATATAGCATTGATCAAAATAAATGAGAAAACTCTTCCACATCTTTCGTTTGTAGATTCTGATAAATCGAAAGTTGGGGAGTGGGTTCTGGCTGTAGGTAATCCGTTTAATCTTAACTCAACTGTAACAGCGGGTATCATCAGTGCGAAAGGAAGAAGTATTAATATTCTTCAACGCAATTCACAGGAAGGAAACACCGCTATCGAGTCTTTTATACAGACAGACGCAGCAATCAACCCCGGAAACAGCGGTGGCGCACTCGTAGATCTGAATGGCGGCCTGCTCGGTATAAATACAGCTATAGCAAGTCCTACCGGTTCATATTCCGGGTATGGTTTTGCAGTACCATCGAATATAGTAAGCAAGATTGTTGAAGACCTGATTCAGTTTGGTATCGTTCAGCGCGGATGGCTTGGCGTATCAATCGGCAGCGTTAACAGCGAGCTGGTAAGGCAGCATGAACTGCAGGTTAACGCGGGTGCTTATGTATCCGGGTTTGCTGCGAGCAGCTCTGCGAAAGAAGCAGGATTAAGAGAAGGTGATGTTGTTGTTAAGATTGATGAGACACCTATTCTTTCAAGTTCAGCACTTATAGAATATATAGGACGCCATCGTCCGGGAGACAGAGTAAATGTAACGGTTAACCGCAAGGGAAAAGAAGTTACGTTACCGGTTGTTCTGAAAAATCGTGACGGAAAAACCGGAACGATCAAGGCGGAAGACCGCAGTGGCTTTGCATCGCTCGGATTAGAAGTTGAAGAAGTAGATGGAAATGTTCTGAAAAAATTAGATATTAACAACGGGGTTCGGGTAACGGAACTCGGGAGCGGGAAGCTGGCCAAGTACACAGACATTCGTGAAGGCTTTATTATCACAAAGGTCAACGAGGTTACAGTGAAATCCGTTAAAGAGTTCAACGAACTATTGAAGAAAAAGAAATCTGGTGAATTGGTAATTCTCTCCGGCACATACGAAGACGTCCCAAGAGAATTCAATTATGCCTTTAGAATGTAAACTTTATTTCGACATATGAGGAGACTGTTTAAGAAAGGCGAACGTGTTCGCAGTAAGATTGATGGTAAAGTGATGGAAGTTCTCAAGTACATCAAAAATAATTTTGTAGAAGTAAAATGGTTTGATCTTGAGAGTAAAGAAATCCGCACCAACAAGATTAAGGAAGATAAACTCTCCAAGGCAGCATAAATCGTTACAACGTTATCCGCTACCAGCGAAACAGAAAAATTTTGAAACTGTTAGCGGATAACTATTAACGTTTAAGGCAACTTCCTCTACCTTTGCGAGTAGAGTAAACTTATAATTGCCATCAAAAAGTTTGATATTCCGGCCTATTACCGGTCGTCTGTTACCGGTATGATTAAAGAAGCGCGCAGAAAAAAAGATTTGCGCAAACAAGACTTCTCTCCTTCTGTACTGGACTTTGGGCCCGTTCAGTTCTATATAGCACGTCATTTTGGTTTTTGTTATGGCGTAGAAAATGCCATTGAGATCAGTTACCGCGCTCTTGAAGAGAATGCAGGTAAACGTGTGTTTCTGCTAAGCCAGATGATACACAACCAGGAAGTAAACAACGATCTGCAGAGTCGCGGTATTCAATTCATCATGGATACCGATGGCAAACAATTTATACCCTGGGATGCGCTGCAAAAAGATGATATAGTAATTATACCCGCATTCGGCACAACGGTAGAAATAGAGCATCTGCTGTTAGACAAAGGTATAGAAGTACAAAAGTATAACACCACCTGCCCGTTTGTTGAGAAGGTATGGAACCGCTCTGAGAAACTTGGCAGCGAAGAATACACCATCATCATTCATGGTAAGCCTAAGCACGAAGAGACCCGTGCTACATTTTCGCATAGTGCCCGGAGTGGCCACTCGATCATTGTTCGCGATATGGACGATGCCATTGCGTTGGGTAAATATATACTGGAAGAAAAATCGGTTGATGATTTTCGAAATGAGTTTGCTGGTAAACATTCTGAGGGATTCGATCCGCTGCGCGATTTAACAAGCGTTGGCGTAGTAAATCAAACTACCATGTTGGCTACGGAAACGCAAGCTATAGCAGACTACTTCCGGCAGTTAATGCTCCAGAAGTACGGAGCGGAAAATCTGAAAGAGCACTTTGCCGACACACGCGATACGCTGTGCTACGCTACAAACGATAACCAGGATGCAACGTACCAGCTATTGGAAACGGACGCTGATCTGGCTATAGTTGTAGGCGGCTACAATAGTTCAAACACATCTCATATTGTTGAGCTGTGTGAACGTAAATTTCCTACCTATTTCATTAATTCAGAGAGAGAGATAAAATCAGCTCAGGAGATTCATCACTTCAACTATCACCAAAAACAAAATGTTGTGACACACTCCTTCCTGCCTGATAAAAATATAGTCAAGATTATATTAACGAGCGGAGCCTCATGTCCTGATACGCTGGTGGACAGAGTTATGCTCCGGCTTCTTGAATTCTTTAAACCAGTTAAATCGGTAGACGAAATTCTGACAAAATTTACCTCGTAGTCGGCAGCAATAAACTTCCGGCTACGATTGCACTCTTATTCAGCCTCCGCAGTACTTTTTCTTTTGCGAGAGGATTCTTCTACTTTTTTGCCGTTACGATGCTCACCCAAGATGATCACATCTTTCGTGATTTCATATTGTCTGGCAGCTTGCATCATTGCCTCATACGTGTCGCGGATAAGAATTGTACCACCTGATTTTGCACCCTTATTGCGTATTTCAAGCCAAAACCCGTCTTTTTTCTTCTTCGGTAATACTGGAGGTCTTCCCATGATTTGATTGTTGTAGTTTGATATTATAACCCAATAAAGAACCTTTTGGTTCTAATTTCTTTGATGAGTGGAGTATTCTGTTATATTTCAGCCTTAGCTCTCATTTGCAATGATACGAGGTTTAATTCTTATTATCGGTATAGCATCTGCTTTTTCCGCTGTGGCTCAACAGGAAAGTCGGTTAGCAGACTCAACCAAAGTACTGTCTGAAGTTGTTATAGAAGCCTACCAATACGACCGCACACTGTCTGAAATACCAGCTTCAATTGGCCTGGTTAACGAAAAAGATATACAGCGATTCAATGCTACATCCATACTTCCTGCCATTAATACCGTACCTGGTGTGCGTATGGAAGAACGCTCGCCCGGAAGTTACCGGCTCGCTATACGCGGAAGTTCACTTCGTTCACCATTCGGTGTACGCAATGTAAAAGTATACTGGAATGGCCTACCCTTTACCGATGCAGGCGGCAATACCTATATTAACCTGTTTGATCAAACTTCATTTCAGCAAGCTGAAATAGTAAAGGGCCCGGGCACAAGCTTATATGGAGCCGGTACAGGAGGTGTATTGTTGCTAAAAAATACACCTGCGAAAAGTGGTGCATCTATAGGCGCAACAGTCGGCAGTTATGGCTTGCTGCAATACAATGCACAGGCAAACCTTCAAGACGAAAACACAAGCATACGGATAGGCTATGCGCACCAGGAATCAGACGGATATCGTCAGCAGACAAAGATGGCGCGTGATGTTATACAGGCGCAAGGCAACTTTGCTGTAAATGAAAAAGGTACGTTATCAACAAGCATACTATACTCTGATCTATACTACCAGACACCGGGTGCTCTTACACGTCAACTGTTTGATGCTGATCCCAAACAGGCAAGACCTTCTGGTGCAGCAGGCCCCGGAGCGGTAGAGCAACATGCCACTATCTATAACAAAACATTTTACTCAGGCCTGAGCTATAATTATCGTTGGAACAACAAGTGGTCTAACCGCACGGGAGTATATGGAACCGTAACCAAATTTGACAACCCAACCATCCGGAATTATGAACGCAGAGCAGAACAGGGATTCGGAGGGAGAACCAATACGCAATATGATTTTACAAAAGGTAAGGTAAATTTCGGTGGCGAATATCAACATAGCTTCTCACCTGTAAAAGTATATTTCAACGAGGCAGGGCAGATCGGTGCACTCCAAACAGATGATGAGATCTCAATCAGTACCTACTTTGCTTTTGCACAGGCGGAACTCTTTCTGCCGCATAATTTCTTTGTAACGCTTGGTGCTAGTCTCAACAAATTGAATGTAGATTTCATACGCCTCTCTGATACACCAGCCTTTGAAGCAGATCGAAACTTTGATCTCGTATTTTCTCCCCGCATCGCGTTGCTTAAAAAAGTAAACTCCGATCTATCTATACATGCAAGCTATAGCCAGGGATACTCGCCACCTACTGTACAGGAGCTATATCCTTCAGCGGGATACTTTGATCAAAGTCTCAAGCCTGAGCGCGGTAACAACATCGAGTTGGGTGTGCGCGGCACTGCATTAAATAAAACATTATCGTTTGATGTTGTGGTGTATAACTTCAACCTCGATGAGACAATCGTAGTGCGCAGGCTCGAAGATTCAGGAGAGTATTTTGTGAATAGCGGAGAGACCAATCAACGTGGCGCAGAGGTTCAACTCGGATGGTCGCCCACGCTAGCGCCTCAATCATTACTGGCTGATTTCAGAATCTGGACAAGCTATACTTTTAATGACTATACATTCGACAACTATGAGAAGGACGGTGTCAGCTTCGATGGAAATGATCTTACCGGGGTGGCCCGTAACATTGGTGTAGCCGGTATAGATGCTTTGATAGCGTTGGGACTTTATGTAAACGTTAATTATACCTATACCGATCGTATACCGCTGAACGATGCCAACACCGAGTATGCCGATAGCTATTCATTACTCACAGGCCGCGCTGGTTTCCGCAAAGCTTGGAAGAATTTATCACTCGATATATTTGGCGGTGTTGATAATGCCCTCGATGAAAAATATAGTCTCGGTAATGATCTCAATGCCATTGGCGGCCGCTACTACAATGCAGCTCCGGGCATCAACTACTTTGGCGGTGTGAAAACGGGCTGGACGTTAGAGTAAACTTACCATGCACATTCCGGAAGCTATACAACAAGGTGTAGTATCGCTGCTGAAACAGAAGGTTGGCGATACGCTCGTACTAAAAGACTTTTCCTTTACAGGAGGTGGTTGTATAAATAACGGAGGTAAACTCACTACATCACACGGCACCTACTTTCTGAAATGGAACGATGCTGTAAAATTTCCGGACATGTTTCAAACCGAAGCAAAAGGTTTAAAATTACTGGCTGAAAGTAAGAGCATGTATATACCGAAAGTGATTGATGCCGGTGAAGCCGGCTCGTTTCAGTTTCTCATACTTGAATTCGTTGCAGCATCGAATCGCACACAGCACTATTGGCGCGACTTTGGTGTTCAACTTGCTATGCTGCATCAGCATACATCAACTTCCTTCGGACTTGATTACAACAATTATATCGGCTCGCTTCCACAGCAAAACACATTGCATACTTCGTGGATCGATTTCTTCATTCACAATCGCCTGGATGCGCAGCTTCGCTTGGCAGAACGCTCGTCACTGGTTGACAAATCGCTTCGCCGGAATTTTGAGACACTATATGCCAAACTTCCTGATCTGCTAGTCATGGAAAAACCTGCATTGCTGCACGGTGATCTCTGGAGCGGTAACGTTATGGTAAATCAACACGGAGCACCAAGCCTTATCGACCCTGCGGTATATTTCGGCCATCGCGAAATGGACATTGCCATGACGCAATTATTTGGCGGGTTCAATCCGGAATTTCTACAGGTTTACCACGAGTCATTTCCGTTAGCGCCCGGTGTAGAAGAACGTCTTCAGCTTTATAACTTATATCCGCTGCTCGTGCACGTTAATCTTTTTGGTGGCGATTACCTCGCGCAGGTAAATTCTATTCTCAGAAGATTCATTTAGTGATTTCTGTATTGTATTTTCGCTATTCGGATATTGCTTATTTCTGTGAGAAAAGACCTGACCCACTGCATCATCTTGTTCCTGTTGCTTGCGCAGCAGGTGCATGCGCAGACTTCACCCTTTCGTTTTGATCATTATACTATCAAAGACGGCTTATCTCAATCACAAGCCTATAGCATTTTTCAGGACAGCTTCGGATATATCTGGATCGGCACACAGGATGGACTGAATCGTTTCGATGGAAATGAATTCAGAGTTTTCAAGAATGATCCGTTCGATAGCACTACACTAACCCACAACTGGGTGTGGACCGTGCAGGAAGACAACGAAGGAAACATCTGGGCCGGTACATTTCAAGGTCTTTGTAAATATATACGCAAAGAGAACCGGTTTATTCAATACTACCACAAGCTGCATGATTCCACTTCGATCAGCGGTAACCGGCCCAACTATATATTAAAAGATAAAAAGGGACGACTGTGGATATCATCGTGGGGCAGTGGTCTTAATTTATACCATCCCGAGACGAACACGTTTACCAGTTTCAAAAATGATCCCGACAATCTGCAATCGATCAGTGACAATGCAGTGCGCACGTTGTTCTGCGATAGTCGCGGCACCATTTGGATAGGTACCTGGAATGGCGGTCTCAACCGTGTTATTGAAGATGAAAAGGGTATACGTTTTCAACGCTTTAATGCTCAACGCGAGTATGGTTTTGAGGGCGGCAATCGCATTACATCTATAGCGGAAGACAAGCATGGCAATCTATGGATTGGCAGCTACGAAGCAGGCGTAGTTATATACGACCGAACGCAAAATCGATTCACCACCGTTCCGGATTTTGCCCAAAATGATGTAAACAAAATCATCTGCGATAACAAAGGGAACATGTGGATCGGCACCAACAGCGGTTTATATTTTTTCGATAGTCAATCCAAAAGATTTCAGCAATATCAGCACAACCCCGCCAACCCTTTCGGCATTAGCAGTAACGCTATATATGCCTTGATGGAAGACAGAACCGGCATTGTCTGGGCATCCGGAAGCGGACTTGATCTTTACGATCCACATAAAAACGTTTTTCAGCTTTTCCAAAATAAACAAGGCGACCCGAAAAGTCTTTCTCAAGATATGACCTGGTCGTTTTGTGAAGATGACGAAAAGAATATATGGATCGGCTCCGAGAGCGGTCCCATCAATGTGTATAATCCACAAACAAAAACTTTCCGACAGGTTACAGTTAGTGATAATAGTGGAAATATAGCTTCGAACATCTACAAGATGGTATACCACGATGGTATATTCTGGATTGCATCGTTCAACGCAGGTCTGGTTCGCTATGAAAAGTATACAGGCAAAAGCAAATTTTACCGTGGCGCACACAACTCGGCACTGGGTAAAATTACCATGATAAACGAGCTGATGCTGGACGATGATAAAACGTTGTGGATCGGTACAAATGAAAATGGACTTTTACACTACGATCCACAAACCGATAAAGTAATTCAATACCAGTCAGATCCTAATAATGAGCATAGTCTGGGCGCCAATTTTATCAACAGTATTTATAAAGACAACAAGGGCAATATATGGATCGGATTCTGGGGAGGCGGCATGGGGATGTTCGACAAACGCAGCCAGAAGTTTACCAACTATCGTTACGATCGCAAAAATGAAAACGGACTAAGCGACCAGGTGGTGATCAGCATCACGCAGCAAAATGATAGTATATATTGGATCTGTACGCACAGCGGTCTCAACAAACTCAACATCAACACCGGGAAATTCACACACTTCTTTGAGAAAGACGGACTTGCAAACAATGTGGTATACGAAATGCTTCCCGATGCTCAGGGAAACTACTGGATCAGTTCCAACGGTGGCATCAGCCGATTTAATCCTGAGACCTATATCTTTAAAAATTATACAGAAGAAGATGGCCTCCAGAGCAATGAGTTTAACTCCAACGCGGCACTGAAAAGTTCTTCCGGAGAATTATACTTTGGCGGTGTAAATGGATTTAATGCATTCAGACCCGACAACATACAAGAGAATACCGCACCACCGCCACTCATCTTGCAGGGATATACTATATTCGACAAATTCTATCAGCCGCAGCAAAGCATTGAGCTGGATCACTCGAATAACTACATCACATTTTCGTTTACTGCACTTGAGTTTTCGGCACCCGACAAAGTGAAGTACAGTTATATGCTTGAGGGGTTTGACGATGCATGGATTGAAGCGGGTAGTAAACGCGAAGCACACTATACCAACCTAGACCCGGGCCATTATACCTTTCGGGTGAAGGCCAGCAATGCCGATGGTTATTGGACGGACCCTGGTATTGCTACAACACTCACCATTCACCCTCCCTTCTGGAAAACGTGGTGGTTTACAGCGTTGGTTATTATCATTTCCGTTGCCATCATGTATGCTATACATCGCTATCGCCTGGAGCAGTCTTTGAAAGTGGAACGACTCCGAAACAAAATAGCCAGCGATCTTCACGATGAAGTTGGTTCAAGTCTCACGCGCATTTCTATATACTCAGACCTCGTGCGTAACGGAGCAGAAGAAACCGAAAACAAAAATTATCTGAAGGGCATCAGCGATCTGAGTCGCGAAGTGGTAACTACCATGAGTGATATAGTATGGTCTATCGACAATCGATACGATACGATGGATGCACTCATTTTACGAATGAAAGATTTTGCTACCGAATTACTGCAGGCTCGAAATATAGCGTTCGATTTTCAGGCCTCCGGAGTTGACAGCAAGAAAGTTCTTGACCCGGTGTGGAAGCAAAATCTGTATCTCATTTTCAAAGAAGCTATCAACAACATTGTGAAGCATGCACAGGCTACTGAAGTAAAAGTGGTTCTCTCATTTGACCGTGGCGTGTTCAGCTTGTCCATCAGCGACAACGGTAAAGGAATTCCGTTAAATGGCTCACCTAAAGGTCACGGCTTACGCAACATGAAACGGAGAGCAGAAGCACTTGAAGGAGAGTTTACGCTGGAGAATACGAGCGGAACTACCATTCTGATCATGGCTCCGAAACGATAGCCTCTATACTTTGGCGAGGTGAATGAAAGATGCTTATATTCAAATTTATAGTTATACATGCATCCGTTACTACTGAAACGATTTAACGCGCTGGAGGCCGATCGGCAAAAACTATTGCTCACGTTAACAGCACTTCCACAGGATATATTGTTTCATGCACCACCCGGTAAATGGTCTGTCAACCAGATACTCACACATCTGCTCACTTCCGAAAAGCTTTCCTTACTATACATGCGAAAGAAATCGTTAGGCATCCAGACTATCAGCAATTCAGGTACACGCGAAGCGCTCAAGCTGATTGTATTGAAAGTATCACAACGCCTTCCGCTGAAGTTTAAAGCTCCGGGTATATTGATAGAACATACTCCAGAGGCACTGCCCCTTCCACAGGCTATTGAACAATGGAATGCTGTACGAAGCGACCTGCGAAAATTCCTGGAAGGAATTACCGATCAGAACATCCGAAAGATGATCTATAAACATCCGGTTGTCGGTATGCTGGATGTTATGCAAGCGATGGCATTTTTTCATGAACATATACATCACCACTGGCCACAAGTGAAAAACCTTTTAAAAAAATAGCATCCTCCACCATGGATATTTGATATACCTTACCATCGAACTTAACCCAGCTGTATGAATAAGTATTTTCTACTCTTTATTGTCACCATTGTCTCTCTCAACCTGCAGGCGCAAAAACTGCTCAGTCCAAAGGAATTTTTAGGATATGAACTGGGCGATCGGTTTACCCGCCACCACCGCGTGGTGGAATATTATAAACACGTAGCCGATGCGTTGCCGAACGTTGAATTCTATCAATATGGAGAAACCTATGAACACCGTCCGTTGATATATGTTGTAATAACCTCTCCGGAAAATTTTCAGAACCTGGAGCAGATTCGTCTGAACAATCTTCGTAAAGCAGGTATGACAGAAGGTTCACCTTCTGCCGATAAAAAGGCAATTGTATGGTTAAGCTATAACGTGCATGGTAACGAAGCCAACAGCACTGAAGCATCGATGCAAACACTATACGAGTTGAGCAATCCGCAGAATAAAAAAACACAGGAGTGGCTGAAGAATACAGTCGTTATCCTGGATCCATGTCTCAACCCGGATGGTCGCGACCGGTATACCAACTTCTATAATCAATATGGAAATGTACCGCCTAACGGTGATGAAGATTCACACGAGCACAACGAGCCGTGGCCAAGAGGACGTTCAAACCACTATATGTTTGACCTGAACCGCGACTGGGCATGGGGCACGCAAACCGAAACACAGGCACGTCTTAAAGTATATAATCAATGGATGCCGCATGTACACGTAGACTTCCACGAGCAAGGGCATAACCATCCGTACTTCTTTGCTCCTGCAGCAGAACCTTTTCACGAGATCATATCAAAATGGCAGCGTGAGTTCCAGGTAATGATCGGAAAGAACAACGCTAAATATTTCGATGAGCAGGGCTGGCTATATTTCACCAAAGAGGTTTTTGATCTATACTATCCAAGCTACGGTGATACATACCCTACGTATAGCGGTGCTATTGGCATGACATACGAGCAAGGCGGTCAGACCGGCATTACAGTAACAACACGCGAAGGCGATCCGTTGACCCTGAAAGACCGACTGACACACCACCACACCACCGGTTTATCTACCGTTGAGATTACAGCACTGAATTATACCCGCGTGGTAGATGAGTTCGAAAAATATTTTCGTGATAACCTGAACAACCCTGTCGCTCCCTATAAAACATACGTGATCAAAGCATCCAATCATCCTGATAAACTTGAGCAGATCACCAAGTGGATGGACACACATTCTATCAAATACGGTCATCCGGCAGCGGGTAAAGCATCGCGTGGTTTCGATTACCAGACGCAAAGCACAGGCAATGTGTCTGTATCTACAGACGATATCATCTTCAATATATACCAGCCTAAATCACGTTTCATCACGGCTGTATTTGAACCTCAATCAAAATTACCGGATTCACTTACCTATGATATAACGGCATGGAACCTGATATACGCTAACAATCTGAAAGCGTATGCACTGCCCGAACGCATCAACATTGGTAAAGCATACGAACTCAAACCGGCAGATAATACTACCATCGCTTCAAAACCATATGCCTATATATTCAACTATCAGGGTGTAAAAGACGTAGCGTTCCTGTCGACATTGATTCAGCGTGGTATAAAAGTTCGTTCAGCGTTGTTACCATTCAAGTCTAACGGACAGAACTTCGATCGTGGTGCACTGATCATCACCCGCAGAAACAACGAAAAAATAAACGACTTCGATAACACCGTGCAGTCTCTTGCCAAAGAGATGGGTCGTAAAATATATACTTCACCAACCGGCTTTGTAGAAAGCGGTAAAGATTTTGGGTCGAGCTCTGTTAATTATGTAAAGGCACCTAACGTTGCATTGTTGTTCGGTGAAGAAACCTCTTCTTTATCAGTTGGTGAGATCTGGTATTTCTTCGAGCAGCAGTTACATTACCCGATCACTACGTTGGGTACAGACTATATCAAGTATGTTCCGCTAAGTAAATATGATGTACTCATTGTGCCAGAAGGATACTATTCATCGATCGATGAAAAATTCCTGGAGAAGATTTCAGGCTGGGTAGCGGCCGGAGGTAAATTGATTGTAGTAGGCAGCGGGTTAAATTCTTTCTCTGATAAAAAAGGATTCTCGCTGAAACCTTATACCAACGATGATGAAAAAGAGAAAGCTGAGAAAAAACAAAAAGAACTCAGTCAGCAACAGGCACTTGTTCGCTACGAAGATGCAGAGCGTAAAGAGATCTCCAACTTCATTGGTGGTGCTATTTACCGCGTAACGCTGGACAACTCACATCCATTGGCATTCGGATTATCAAGTACATACTACTCACTGAAAACAAATGAGCTTCGCTTTGGATACATCGATGGATGGAATGTAGGTGTATTAAAAGGCAACCAAAAACCAGTGCAGGGTTTTGCCGGTAAAAATGCCAATGAAAAACTTGCCAACAGTCTTGTGTTTGGTGTGGAAAGAAAAGGCCGGGGGAACATTGTTTACCTGGTTGACAACCCGATGTTCCGTTGTTTCTGGGAAGACGGAAAAATGCTTTTATCCAATGCGGTATTTCTTGTAGGACAGTAAATCTGTCTCGTTATTTTTGCTGCATGAATGAAATTTTTGATTCGATCGTAGATGGTCTGGCTGAAAAAGGATATGCTGTAGCAGATTCCTTTTTGAGTCAGGCCGAGGTCGATGCTATACTGGCGACAGCAGAATTTAAGCACGGGATTGATCAATTCAAAAAAGCAGGCATTGGCAAGAACCAAGGTCTGCAAATTAATGAGGCCATTCGCGGAGACTATATTCACTGGCTCGACAAAAATACAGCCTCGGCTCCGGCTAAAGTATACTTGGACAGACTTCAGGAGCTGATTCTGTATATAAATCGAACGCTCTTTCTGAGTCTCAAAGACTATGAAGTTCACATGACCATCTACCCGATCGGGTCATTCTATAAGCGTCATCTTGATCAGTTTAAAAAAGATGATCACCGTAAATTATCGGTGATCTGTTATCTGAACAACGACTGGACAGCGATCCATGGCGGTAATCTAAGGATGTATTTAACCGGTGAAACGCTGGACTTCCTTCCTATAGCGGGCAGACTTGTGTGCTTCCGAAGCGACCAGATTGAACACGAAGTATTACCGGCAACGCGCGAACGCCTGAGCCTCACCGGGTGGATCCTGGACCAGGTAGCTGACTTACGCCATTTATAGAATCTGTTGTCTCGTACAAAAAAATCAGTTCTACTTATAGTAAAATAGAACTATATTCATCTTTACATGTTCTGAGACTAATAATTACCTATACAAATCATGAGAAATATATACTTTTTTATGCTGCTGTTCTGCTCGGCTGCAGCATACGCACAAACTGACATCACTGTTTGTCACACTCCGGCAACGGAGAAATTCGCGATGTTCGCATCCAACAAAGATTTCAATGCCAAACATCCCGTGCCTGGTAACTATATACATGTTAGCGAAGAGGGCGGCAAGATGATCAAGATCAAATGCGCAGATGGAAAGGATGCCAACGGCTACCTGCTGAAAGCAAAAACACCTACCGATAACTGGATCCTTGTTTTCCAGGAGTGGTGGGGTTTGAATGACTATATCAAGCGTCAGTCTGAAAACCTGTATAAAGACCTTGGCAACGTAAATATACTTGCGCTTGATATGTATGATGGCAAGCTTGCCACGGATCGCGAAACTGCTTCACGCTATATGCAGGAATTCAAACAAGAGCGGGGTGATATCATTGTAAAAGGTGCGTTGGCCTATGCCGGTAAAAATGCAAAGATTGGCACCATCGGCTGGTGTTTCGGTGGCGGACAATCTCTCCAAGCCGCACTCACAGCAGGCGGCCAGGCACGCGCGTGTGTTATATACTATGGTATGCCGGTAGAAGATGTTGACAAGCTGAAAAAACTTAATACCGAAGTGCTTGGTATATTTGCCATAGAAGATAAATATATCACCCCGGAAGTCGTTGCCAAGTTTGAAGAAAACATGAAACTTGCCGGAAAAAAAGCAATTATAAAAAATTATAACGCTGACCACGGTTTTGCAAACCCGAGCAACGCGGCCGGCTATAAAGAAGAGGCAACGAAGGATGCCTACGAGAACACGCTGGACTTTCTCAAATCAAAAATCAAATAAAAGTATATATATAGCTTTATGAAATAACAAAAAAGGCCACAATGATTGTGGCCTTTTTCTATTCATGCCATATAATTGTTTCATCGTAAGTATACCAGGTGCGATAGCGTGAAGCGTACAGGGCCTCGATAGCGTGTCGTTTTACTTTTAGGGAAGGTGTTATCAGCCCGTTTTCAACAGTCCAGTGTTCGTTCAGAATCACAATCCTTGCAACACGTTCGTAGTCTTCCAGCGTTGTATTTACACGGGCGAGTGTTTCTTCCAAACCTGATATAATATCATTCCGCGATTTAGTCGCGGCCAGGTCTGACAGCACAACCAATGCTATAGGCTGTGGTATACCCATTCCGACAATGCATATCGTTTCAATATCTTTGTTGGATGCGAACTTCAATTCAATGGGTGCAGGAGCAATGAAT
Source organism: Ohtaekwangia kribbensis (assembly GCF_042676245.1). NCBI lineage: Bacteria > Pseudomonadati > Bacteroidota > Cytophagia > Cytophagales > Fulvivirgaceae > Ohtaekwangia > Ohtaekwangia kribbensis. Next base: position 845,998 of record NZ_JBHTKA010000008.1, on the reverse strand, counting down.
TTTGCTTTATCGGTTTTGAATTGGTCTTTTACTCTTCCCGTTATCGTCAGGTATCCTTCATTATCCTTTACACCTTTATCGCCTGTTTTTAAATATCCGTCTGTTGTAAATGTTAAGCGCGTAGTCTCTTCATCTTTATAGTAACCCTTCATTAGTCCGGGATGTTTTATCAGTATCTCACCTTCGTCTGTAAATCGTATATCTATACCGGGCCACGGTTTGCCAACGGTACCTATATGAGCACGTTTACCATGATTGCCGTGCGAGTAACCACAATTTTCAGTCATCCCATATAGCTCGCGAATTTCAATACCCAGGTGCGCAAACCAGGCAAGCAACGGAACGGGTATGGGCGCAGCACCGCCCACAATTAAATGTGTATGTTTAAAACCAAGTCGCTTGCGAATTACTTTTTTTATGATTTGTGCTACCAGCGGTATAGACAACAATGTGTCCAGTTTTCGTTGCGGCATACGCGCGAGAATACCATCCTGAAATTTAGCAAAGATGCGCGGCACACCTCCGAAAAGTGTAGGTTGTACTTCACGAAGGTTATCGGAAAACTTATCGATTGATTCTGTAAAAGATATAGCGCTGCCGGAATATAGTACACCCATCTGTATATACGATCGCTCCGCTATATGGCTGAGCGGTAAATATGAAAAGAAGCGTTCGGGTTTGGTAATACCAAAATGCGTTGTCAGACTATTCCCCACAAAATCAAATGCACCAAACGTAAGCATTGCTCCTTTTGGAGTGCCTGTGGTACCGGAAGAATATATAATGGAAGTAACATGATCATGTGATGGGAACGTAAAATCAGTAAGCGGTTCACCTTTTAGCAAATCATCCCAGATTATACCTTCATTCGGACCGTAGAATGGAAAACTTATTTTGCGTACCAATGCCGGTATAGCAACGCGTTGTTTTTCATAATTGTCAAGTTTACCTATAAAAACAGCCTTTGTGTCACTATGTTCAAGTATATATTTAACGCCATCCGCTGAGAGTGTCGGGTAAATAGGAACTGAAATATAGCCTGCCATCCAGATAGCAATATCAGCCATGATCCAATGCGCACAATTCTTTGACAAAATGGCGATGTTGCTTTGCGGAGCTAAATTCAATGCTTTTAATGCGTTCGCAATTTTGCGAATCTCTATACCAGCCTGCTGGTAAGTATAAATTTTCCACTCTCCATTAAGTGGCTGGCGTAAAAAAGGTTGATGCGGTGAATTTTTTTCCCAGTAACAAAAACGCTCCAAAGGGCTGCTGGCAATCATTTCAGATAATTTATTCCTTTAATTTATCATTCATAATCGATTGCGCATCATTTCTCGCAAACTTTTTCAGCAAGCTTCCGTGCAGGGTTAGGTCAAATTGACTGAATCTAAAATGTGGTGGTACACGTTTTTAGTATATGTCTTAGGCTTTAAACTATTCTTATATGAAAATGTATTCTATACACAGTATAAGAACATTAGCACTCCTGTTAGTCGCAGTTTTTACATTGTCAGCCCGCGTTGATAACCATCCCGATGATGATGTAGAAGCACAATTGAAAAATTTTACAGGAACGTATAATGTTTCTGACAAGCGCCAGGTGGGTAGTGAATCCAGGAATTATTCAATCACCATCACAAAATCTGTAGCCGGCATTGCCGCTGTTGATGTGGCAAATTTTGGTAACGTTATGTATGCACCGGTGCGTGCAGTGATACGCGGTAATAACTTTTATATTGAACCGCAGCAATTTAAAGGAAAAAAAATGTCGATTACAGTTTCAGGTTCCGGTACGTTCAATACTACAGGACTTCATTTTGATTATGTAATTGATACGGGCAAATCGCACCTGATCTACCAGTGCGATGCCACAAAAAGATAGCTCTTATTACTAATTCAGTTTTTAAAGGCATGGCAATTCGTTGTCGTGCCTTTTGCTTTTTTATCCCCGGCTATACCTGTCTCCAAACTATTATTACTGCTTTTTATTTTGATTTGCCCGTGGATATTCGAGCATCTTTTACAATTTTGCGACTATGAGTAAACCTGATAAAAAACTTTTTCTGCTGGATGCTTACGCGCTTATTTACCGCGCACACTTTGCATTTACAAAAACTCCCCGCATCAACTCAAAAGGTATTAACACATCAGTACCGTTTGGTTTTACCAACACGCTGCTGGAAGTGCTGCAAAAACAAAAACCTACTCATATCGGTATAGCTTTCGATACGGCTACCAAAACATTTCGTGACGAAATTTTTGCCGAGTATAAAGCGAACCGCCAGGAAACACCGGAAGATATTCGTTACGGCATACCCAAGGTAAAAGAAATTATACAGGGCTTTAATATTCCTATTCTCGAAATGGATGGATATGAAGCCGATGATATTATCGGAACATTGTCACGACAGGCCTGCACGCAGGGCTTTGAAGTATATATGATGACACCTGATAAAGACTTCGGCCAACTTGTTAATGAATGTGTATTTCTATACAAGCCTGCCTACATGGGCAACGCAGTAGATGTGTGGGGTATAAAAGAAGTTTGTGAGAAGTGGGACATTGAAAATGTATCGCAGGTAATTGATATGCTCGGCTTGCAAGGTGATACTTCTGATAACATTCCGGGTATTCCCGGGTTCGGTCCGAAGACTGCCGCGACACTCATCAAACAGTATGGCTCTATCGAAAATATTATAGCGCATGCTGATGATTTGAAAGGCAAACAGAAAGAACTCGTAAAACAATTTGGCGAACAAGCACTGTTGTCTAAAAAGCTTGCTACTATAATTACCGATGTTCCGATCGAGTTCAGCGAAGAAACGCTCGCCTATAAAGGACCGGATGCTGAAAAGCTGAAACCAATTTTCAACGAGTTGGAATTCAAAACTATTTCTGCGCGTGTGTTCGGTGAAGGCGTTGCAGGTGCAATTGCTCCCGCAAAAGCCGCACAAAGTTCACAGCTCTCGATGTTCGGAGGTTCTACTGAAGAAGCAGGAGCCATTGCGCAAGATGAAGGCGGAGAGCGAAGAAGCTTTGATGGCAGCAAAGTACAATACCAGGTAATCGAAGAAACACAGTACAAATCCTTTGCTGAAAAACTTCGCGAGCAAACCAGCTTCGCTATAGACTCAGTAATTGATGACGCTGTTAATTTTGATTACGTCATTAAAGGTCTTTCATTCTGCTATCGCGAAAGTGAAGCATACTTCCTTCCCCTGGGTAATGCTGAGCTGGCTGGTAATGCGCTTCGCCATTTTGCAGATGTATTTGAAAATGAAAAGATCCTGAAGATTGGTCACAACATCAAAGGAACTATACTTGCGCTAAAGAAAGCCGGTGTCGAATTACGCGGAAAGTTTTTCGATACGATGCTGGCACATTACCTGATCGAACCGGAAGCAGCACATGATCTGCACACATTGTGCACGCAATATTTACAGTACGATTTACTTCCGGCCAGTCATGCAGACATACGCGAACAAGTATGCGAGCGTGCTGATCAATTGATACAACTTCATACAAAACTGAAGCGGGATCTCGAAACCAGAAAACAGGCGCTGTTGATGTATAACACTGAGATGCCACTAGTAGGTGTATTGGCTGCGATGGAATTTGAAGGTGTAAAAGTAGATACTACTGCGCTGTCAAAAATGTCTGATGAATTGCGGCAGGAGTTGGAGAAAGTACAACGGGAGGTCTATGGCCTGGCTGGTTCTGAATTCAACATTGGATCGCCAAAACAATTGGGCGAAGTGCTCTTCGAAAAAATGAAACTCATCGACAAGCCGAAGAAAACAAAATCAGGACAGTACGCCACGGGTGAAGATATACTTTTGAGCCTCGCGCCCAAACATGATATAGCCCGTAAAATTCTCGATTATCGTGAATACGACAAACTGCGCTCTACCTATGTAGATGCGTTACCGAAAATGATCAGCAAGTTTGATAATCGCATCCATACCGATTATCGGCAGGCGGTAGCTGCTACGGGACGATTGAGTTCAAACAATCCTAACCTGCAAAATATACCGATACGCACTGCGAAGGGAAAACAGATTCGCAGAGCATTTGTATCGAGAGGCGATGAGTATCTTTTTATGTCGGCCGACTACTCGCAGATTGAATTGCGTATAGCCGCATCGTTTGCCAAAGACGAAGTGATGATCGAAGCTTTCCGTAACAAGCGCGACATTCACACCACTACCGCAGCCAAAGTTTTTAAAGTACCACAGGAGCAGGTAACGGCCGACATGAGGCGCAAAGCCAAAGAAGTTAACTTCGGAATTCTCTATGGCAGTACAGCTTTTGGATTGGCACAGAACCTCGGCATATCACGCACGGAAGCATCGGAGATTATAGACTCTTACTTCACCGAATTCCCTGCCATTAAGCGCTATATGGATGACTCCATCAACATGGCGCGTGAGAAAGAGTATGTAGAAACTATCCTCGGCAGAAGACGCTATCTGCGCGATATCAATTCACGCAACATCACTACACGCGGCTTTGCTGAACGCAACGCCATCAACGCTCCTATACAGGGAAGTGCTGCTGATATTATCAAAATCGCGATGGTAAATATTCATCAGTGGCTTGAAAAGAAAAAACTCAAAACAAAAATGATCATGCAGGTTCACGATGAACTTGTTTTCGATCTTCACAAAGATGAAGCAGACATTGTAAAAGAAAATGTTACTGCGCTAATGAAACACGCTGTGCATCTTGCCGTGCCAATGGAAGTTGAAGTTGGTATTGCTACCAATTGGCTCGAAGCACATTAATGTTTGCATCAACATCTGCAAAGCGTAACACTATCAAAGTGTTGCGTATCATTTATAAATCATGGATATAATTACATGAAAGTATAGATGTACATGCTGCATAAAAAGCAACGCAGTATGTCATCATACTTTTATTTGTAAAGAGTTTGATGAACACAAAAAGCCTTTATATTTGTGCCCTTCAAAAAATTCATTTATTAATTACTATGACAAAAGCTGAATTAATTGCCAAGATCGCAGAAGACACAGGTATTACAAAAGTAGCTGCTAACACTGCATTGGAATCATTCATTGGAGCAGTTGAAAAAACATTGAAGAAAGGTGACAAGCTTACGCTTACTGGCTTTGGTACATTCTCTGTAGCAAAGAGAGCTGCGCGTAAAGGCCGCAACCCTTTCACTGGTGAAACCATCAAGATCAAAGCAAAGAAGGTTGCCAAATTCAAAGCTAGCAAAGAGCTTTCTGGCAAACTGTAATCAACATTGATTCACAAAAAGAAAAACCCTGGTTATTAACAGCCAGGGTTTCTTTTTATAGGAAACTTTCAAAAACTATTGAAAGTTTAGAAACAATTGTTACTTTTATATCGTATGAAGTATGTAGAGGCAAAAGAAGAACTGATACAGGCGTGGGGAAACCTGGGCTATAGCTGGGGACTGAATAAAACCATGGCACAGATACATGCCCTTCTGATGATATCTCCCAAACCTCTTTCTACAGAAGAGATTATGCTGGAGCTCTCCATATCAAGAGGAAATGCGAACATGAACATTCGCGCACTGCTTGACTGGGGAATTATATCGAGAATACTGATACCGGGAGAGCGCAAAGAGTTTTTCAAATCAGAGAAAGACATCTGGGCGCTGGCCAGGCAAGTAGCAAAGGAAAGAAGAAAGCGCGAGCTCGAACCTATACTAAAAGTATTGCGCGAAGTGAACGATGTGCAGAGTGATGGATCAGAAGACACCAAGGAACTGAAACGTGTGGTGAAAGATCTGAAGAACTTTGCCGAGAAATCAGACGGCCTCCTCGAGACTTTTATTAAGTCGGAAGAGAGTTGGTTCTGGAACGTTCTCTTAAAAATCATGAAGTGAAAACTTCATTTTTTTTAAACCTATCTTTCAATATTTTCTGAAAATACTAAATATATGAAATATATAGATTTTACAATTCAGTCGCTAATCATGCTGGGAGGATTGATTTTCGTGACAGGAGCCATTTTTAGCAAGTCTGACGTGTTTATCGCTATACTCATGATACAATTGTACCTCGGTCCCTGGCAATTTACGAGCTCCCTTATTTCTGTAATTGCACGCACTCCTCATTTTCCGGCAAAGCTCACACACCTGATGGTGTCTGTATTTTATCTGCTGAGCCTCTTAGCCACACTTAACATTGGCAACGGTGGTGCTCCACATCTTGCATTGAAACTCTATTGGACTATTCCGGCATGGATACTGGGTATATACTACTATATAACAACCTGGCAGTGGACGCTTGCGAAAAAGACCGGTGGTGGTAAGTTTCTAACGCACATCAACTTTTAATTCTCTTTACTAAACTATATATTTTATGAACTACACCGTAATAACCTACAGCATCTATCTGCCCATTACAATTTTTCTAACCATGTGGGTAGCCCGAACACTCTTTAAAAACGGTCGCGTGTTTCTGGTTGAAATATTTCACCAGGACAATACACTGGCGGATAGCGTTAATAAATTATTGTTGGTTGGATTCTACCTGGTAAACATTGGCTACGCAGTATATACACTTAAGATATGGGACAGCATAGATGATATTCAGTCAATGATAGAAGTGCTTAGTGAAAAAATCGGCTGGATCATCCTCGTATTGGGAGGCATGCACTTCTTTAACCTGTTCATTCTCTTTAGTCTGAGAAGAAAGGCACATGCGGAGAAGGTCATAGCTTAAAATTCAGGCCCACCAGAAGGTGCAGATCGCAGAAGCTGTCCGGTATATCTTATCTGCGTTAATCTGCACTCTCTGTGGGAAATAAATTTATACTAAAATGAAAATTGTCATAGCGGGTGGTTCCGGCTTTTTGGGAAAAGCGTTAACCGGTTACTTCACCAATAAAAATATAGAGGTAACTATACTTTCACGGAAGCCACAGAAAAGCAGCAGGCTTGTTAAGGAAGTTTACTGGGATGGCAGAACGTTGCAAGACTGGAGGCACGAACTCGAAGGTACTGAGGCGCTGATCAACCTGAGTGGCAAGTCTGTTGATTGCCGGTATACCGAAGCAAATAAGCAACAAATCTATGCTTCAAGACTTGCTTCTACGCGCGTGTTGGGAGAGGCCGTTCGCCAATGTATACATCCGCCCAAAGCCTGGCTTAACTCGAGCTCAGCTACTATATATAAAGGTTCGTACGATAAATTCATGGATGAACAACATGGTGAGATCGGTCACGATTTCTCGATGGATGTATGCCGAAAATGGGAAGCTGTTTTCAATGAATGTATCACTCCACAAACTCGCCAAGTAGCACTGCGAACATCCATTGTGCTGGATGTAACGGGCGGAGCACTCGTTCCACTCATAAAACTTGTCAAAGCAGGGCTAGGTGGTGCGATGGGCAGTGGCAAACAATTTTTCAGCTGGATACATGTACATGACTTCTGCAGCGTGATAGAATGGCTTATACAAAAACCCGTGACAGGTGTTTATAACGTTTGCTCGCCACAACCAGTATGCAATAGTGACTTTATGAAAAGCCTGCGACATAGCTTACACGTCCGCATCGCATTGTCATTACCCACACCATTGCTCGAATGTGGCGCTGCGCTGATCCGTACGGAAACGGAACTTGTCCTAAAAAGCAGAAAAGTTTATCCGCAAAGATTATTAGATGAAGAATTTGTTTTCGAATTTCCAGACCTGAAAACTGCCCTCGAAGATTTATGCCAGGTCGAAGCGAAGAGAAGTTAAAGCAATATTTCATCGCCCTTATTCCGCCTCCTCCGGTTTCGGATGATGCCTTACGACTTAAAAATTATTTTCGCGATCAGTATAATAGCAAAGCTTCACTCAATTCTCCACCTCACATTACACTGCACATGCCTTTTAAATGGAAGGAGGAAAAAGAATGTGAACTGATCGATGCATTCGAAAAATTTTCAGTAGGTCGCCCTTCGTTTAAAATAGAGTTACACAACTTCAACGCCTTTGTACCCCGTGTAATTTTTATAGATGTAGTTTCGAATGATGCGCTGAGCTTGCTCAACAAAGAGCTTCATCGTTTTTGTAAGCGGGAGCTCAATTTGTTCAACGCATCGTATAAAGATCAGCCCTTCCATCCTCACCTCACCTTAGCGTTTCGCGATCTGAAAAAGCCGATGTTCGAAAAAGCATGGGCCGAATTTCAGGAGCGAAAATTCTCAGCCCGCTTTGATGTTGAGAGTATTGTATTGCTGAAACACAACGGAAAAATATGGGAAGTATTTAAAGAGTTTCTGTTCGATCCGTCATCTCAACCTAAAGACGAAGAAGAAGGCTCTTTCAAACTGCATCACTAATCAGGTTGGTTGTCACTTCTCGCAGAAAGATCCTTTCGCGATCCACAGTGTTTTATATGTTATTTCCAGGAGTCCTTCCTGCAAACCTGGGTCGGCCTCAATTACTTCTTTTTGCAGTTCACCACGCATAATGAGAATACCTCCGTCATGATCACCAAAGATGCCTTCTGTAACAACGTTGCCTGTATCTACCAACTTCTTTATAAATGCATTATGCTTCTCAATGATCTGTGGGTAATTGGATGCGGTAAATTTACTTACCACAGCATCGAAGCGAATAAATGAATAGGACACCATCTCATACGGTTCCGGTGCTTTGCAAGGTTTGCTCACGCGCGAAGTATAGGGGAGCATCTCAATATTCCAACGGTTAGCCTGTACGCCCGGGTCGGTACTTAGCCATTGCTTTGCTTCGTCTACCGATTGCGTGTTGAGTATAAATATACCACCGCCACCTTCAAATGGTCCTGCCGAAACCAGTTTACCTTCTTTGGCAAGCCGGTTAATATTAGCCATGTGTCCTTCCATCAACTTATCCAGTTGCTCTTTGGGCATGGAGGGCGCGTCTGTTCGTTTGTGTAGAAATACGAAAGTATATTTCTGACCAAGCGCGACAAAGTTTATAAACAGCAGGGTGACAAGCAATATCTTCTTCATAGCGGAAACTTAAAAAGAATCGCGGGAGTTTCCGCACGCAGGAGATTTTTAAAAACCGAAGCGCCAGGAAACTATATTGAAATATACAACTTCCCTTGCTGAAAGCCGCGCGACTACTTCCCTTTCTTACCGATCAATAATATACCGGCCAGTATCAGAATTGTTCCTACAATCTGTAGCACAAACACGGGCTCATGCAATAAGATATAGGCCTGCAATATGGTAGACATTGGTCCGATGCTCCCGACAATCGCGGCATTATCAGAACCTATACGTTTTATCCCTTCCGTTACGAGATACGATGGAATAACCGTACTCACCAGTGCCATCATCACGCTATAAAAATACACCCTGGGCGAAAGGTTGAACAACGAAGTATCGCTGGCAATGGCGTAATGAAGCAACACGCCTACCGATGCAAATGTCATGGCATAACTGTTGAACTTGGCAGCACCTACCTGTGGTATAATCTGACCGCTGCCTACGATGTATAGCGCATAGGTAATGGCGCATGAAAATATCAATACAGCACCGAGGTAAAAATCATTGTTTTGCTCTGCAGTCCAATCTACCTCGCTATAAAATGCCAGGGCAAGACCAACATATGTTATGATGAGCGCCAGCCATTGATACTTATTAATTTTCTGTTTGAAGAAAATAGCCGACATGAGCAATACCAGCGTAGGGTATATAAATAAAATAAGTCGCTCCATACCGGCTGATATATACTGCAATCCCAAAAAGTCGAGCAGGCTGCTGATATAGTATCCTAGCAAGCCCACCACAGCAACAATAACCCATTGCTTTGAAGTAAACTTTACGTTGCCCTCCTTACGCGAAGCAAATGCGGCAGAGACAACAAAGAAAGGAAGCGAAAAAAGCATGCGCAGTGCCAGCAAGGTTATAGCATCAATACCCGTGTCGCGGTACGCCAGCTTAACGAATATTGCTTTTGTAGAGAAGCAAATGGCACCAGCCAGTGCGATCAACACACCGCCTATAAAATAGCCCGAAGAAGAAGGTTTACTCATTGAGAAAAAACTTTGCTAACAACACTTCGTTTGCTTTACTCACGAGTGATGCAGCGATCAAATGTATATCTTTTTAATCGCAAGTCACCAACATTTAGTTACACCTTCATAAATGTTTTAAGCTGCCAGCTTCAAGCTATCTATAGTATTTACCAGCAGGAAGCTGGCAGCCATTATTACTAACGGTTCAACCGCCAATGAATCAAATCCTGATCGCGGCTATATTCCTCAAATTTATTTTTGACGAGGACTCGGTGTGAAGGTATATTTTCAACGGGTGTATCGGCTATAATTGTTTTCAAGTTATCGTGTGCAAAGCCCCAGGCTGCGAGTGCCTGTAGAGCCTCCGTTGCATAGCCTTTGCTGTGATAACGAACATCAAGTCCGTAACCCACCATGGATTTACCTTCATCATCCGGAAGTCCTGCAAAGCCAACTCCACCAATCGCTACGCGTTCATGTTTGAGCAGAATTTCCCAGTTGGTATACCACTCAAAAGCATGCGCATAGACTTGAGTTTTGTCGAGCCAGAATTCAATGGCTTCTTCCAGGTCTTTTACTACGCGCGGATCGTTTTGTCTCACTTCATACTTTACTCCCAGGTTTACGGCCAATGCCGGTGGATCATTTTTATATAGTACTAACTGCGCGTGCGTAAGTGGCACGAGCTTCAGTCGTGTTGTTTCTAACATTTGATTTCGAATTTTAAATACAAAAGATTACCTCCTCTCAAAGAGGACTTGAGATAACGTGCGGTCTGCACGATCGTATCATACTGCTAACCGATAGCAGCACGCGACATTCCTTGACGGAACATCGATGATCAGGCCCTTCCAGGCGTAGAAATAAATATGCGTGTTTTCAGAGGCGTTTAACTCCGTAACAAAAATAATAAAGCTTGCGATGGAAAAAAACTGCCGTGCGCAGAGTCCGACTGTTAACTGTTTTTCTTTCTTTGCACCGTGAAAGTCCTGATTCTCCATCAACATTTTAATACACCCCAAAGTGGTGGAGCTCTTCGCTCCTATTATCTCGCAAAAGCATTGACAGACCACGGCATCGAGACAGTTGTTATTACAGGACACAATGAGAAGGACGAACGGACGGAATATATCGAAGGAATAGAAATACACTACCTGCCGATTGCTTACGAAAACAGGTTTGGATTTTATAAACGCAGCCGCTCCTTTATCAACTATATAATTCAATCGGTTCGCGTGGCCGGAACCTTAAAAGGTGTGGATGTATGCTACGCCATGTCTGTTCCGCTCACCATCGGCCTGGCCGCTATATGGCTGAAGAAGCAGCATAAGATTCCCTATATTTTTGAAGTAGGCGACCTATGGCCGGATGCGCCTATACAAATTGGTGTTATTAAAAATTACTTCTTCAAGCAGGCATTGTATAGCCTTGAGAAGACTATATATCAACAAGCACAGTCGGTGGTAGCGCTGTCGCCTATGATCAAAGATGCTATTGTAAAAAAGGCACCGGGAACAAACGTGCATCTGATACCGAACATGGCTGACACGGCGTTCTATATTCCTGAGTCTAAAAACCCGATTCTTGAAAACAAATTTGGTGTGAGCAATAAATTTGTAGTGTCATATATAGGCGCGATCGGTTATGCCAATGGACTGGATTATTTCCTGGAGTGCGCACGCAATTGTCAGAAAGCTTCATTGCCGGTTCACTTCTTCCTGTGTGGCGATGGCGGTATGGCCACGCGTTTGCAACAGAGCTCTAAAACGCTGCGACTAAATAATCTCACGTTTATACCGTTTACAAACCGCGATGGTGTAAAAGAATTGCTGAACGTTACCGATGCAAGCTTTATATGTTATAAACCTTTACCTGTTCTTGAAACCGGATCGCCCAATAAATATTTTGACGGACTCGCTGCCGGCAAACTGATCGTTATCAATTTCGGTGGATGGATCAAAGATGAGATCGAGAAATATAGCTGCGGATTTTACAGTGATTCAAAGCAGCCGACAGACTTTACGCAGAAGATACAGGTATATATCAACAGCCCAGCCCTGTTAAAACAAAGCCAACTCGCGAGTCGCAAGCTGGCCGAAGAAAAATATTCAAGAGTAAAATTGAGCGAAGCGTTCAGCGCTATATTCCGACACCTTCGCTGAGTTACTTCGATATGGCATTCCAGATATCAACATCCAGCAGGTACGTTCCATCGGGCTGGCGTTTCCATACATTGGCAAATTTCACTTCGGTAACAAATACGGAATCCTGGTACTTAACCTTCGTCTTGGTTCTGCCGGTTTCATATATATACTCTCCGTTGCCATCAACTGTAAGCGTTTGAGTGTCCATATCGAGTAACTGCGAATCCTTCATCGCTCTACTCCAGAAATTCTTAATGGTTTGTTTGCCTACGAAGATCTCGTATGTGCCGTTCGGGCAGAGCTTCGCGCTATCCGTATACATCGATGCAAGCTTTTCGGCATCACCTTCCTTGAAGAAAGCACCAAGTTTCTCATTTCGTTCGTGAAGGATTTCGCGCATTTTGGCTGCCGATGGTTTCTCTTCCTTACAACTGCAGCAACCGATAGCTACTGCGATAGTTAATATTAAGAATCTCATGAAGTATATATCTGTAGTTTTAAACGTTACGTTATTGAAGTATCAACCGGCAATCTTCCGTATCCAGATTTGTTCTTCTGTCGAAAGTGAAATCGTAAAAGCCAGCATCATCCTTTTTTGCTTTAATGATTACACGACTTCTTCCGGTTTCAAGTTTCTGGTTGTCGTACGCCTTCAGTAAAACAGTGTCTGCAAAATCCTGGTTAAATATACAGTATACACTTACCAAGTTGTCGACTCCGAGCGTGTCATTGGCAATAATTACTTTGCCAAGCTCAAGTCCTTTCTGTTTCAGCTCAGGACTCAGCTCTACTTCAACTTTAAAAGAATTCTGCACACCGCTGGAAGCACCTTTAATAAATTCGCCTACAGCTTCGCCAGTCTTTTCACCGGTGCGTTTCAGGGAGCATGCTGATACAGCAACGATCAGCATGAACATGTATATGGTTTTCATAGGGTATATATCCGGTAACAAATTATTCGAGTATACGCTCGGATATCTTTCCGGTTTTCTTGTTCTTCAGAATAACTTTCTTGGCACCGTAGTGTGTCACTTCTTCTTTCACCAGGTGGTGGTCTGCATCGTACTCAATCAAGTGACTGTCTTTTGTAACTCCGGTCTTACCTCGCCAAATGTCGAGCTTTACAGGTTCCCACTGTTTGGTCTTCGCTGATTTATAGGCAGCATCCAATATCGCATTTACAACATAGCCATCGTAGAATGTTTCCTTCGGAGCTATACCCTTTTCCATCGCGTTGAACATGTCCATGAACATGTGATTATAGCCAAGCTCATTCAGCTCATCGCCTACCGGGAATAACCAGCCTGTGTTACTTTCTGCTTTCTCGGCAACATAGTCGGCACCCTTACCAGTGGTGAACATATCAAAGCCTGTACGAAGGAAACTGTTGATCCATATAGTACCCTCCGTTCCCATTACTTCATCACGCAAGTCAAGTCCTCCGCGGAATGTCCAGCTTACTTCGAATTGTCCTATCGCACCGTTCTCATATTTCACCAGACCTATAGCGTGATCTTCCGCATCAATCGGTTTTACTTGTGTATCAGCCCAGCACATCACCTCCACCGGCTTAATATCTTTACCGATATAGCTTCGTGTTATCTCTACGCAGTGACATCCCAGGTCGAGTATACATCCGCCACCGGCCTGCTCTATATCCCAGAACCAATCGCTGTGCGGACCAGGGTGTGTTTCGCGTGATTTAGCCCAGAGTATTCTTCCCAGTGCTCCGTTCTTCACACTCTCCATCGCCTTTATAAATTTAGGTGTATATACCAGGTCTTCCAGGTAGCCATTAAATACACCAGCCTTCTCTACCGCTTCCAGCATACGCTTGGCTTCTTCTGCGTTGCGCCCCAGAGGCTTGGTAGTGATCACTCCCTTTTTATGCTTGCAGCAAAGTAATACCGCTTCTTCATGCAGGTTGTTCGGTAACGATATACATACTACATCTACATCCGGGCGGTTGATTGCTTCTTCCATGGTAGTAGTGGCAAACGCTACTTTGTAGTCTTGTGCAAATTTCTTGGCACTTTCCTCTCTGCGCGAATAGATGCTCACAATTTTATCCTTGCTTCTATAGCCTTGCAGTGAATCAGCATAAAATCGTCCGATGAAACCGGAACCAAGCATGGCAATGTTCATAGTGGTGTAGTTTTTTAGTGGTGAATATTTTGAATACGTTGCTATATATCAGCAGCACTAATTTGTTGCCTGTTTTATCTCGTCTTTTTCCTTAAAGAAGAACACGAAGTATAGCACGACAGCAACTGCTATATAGGCTGGCACAAACCAGATTTCCTTCCATTGGTGAACGCCATCAACGGTATAATGATCGGTTGTAAAACCCGAGAACCATGTACCAATAAACATACCCACGCCATACGTTGCAAAGGTAAAGAGACCTTGTGCAGCATTCTTGATCTTCTCTCCGGCCTTCTTTTCGGTATACATATAGCCTGTTACAAAGAAGAAGTCATAACAAATGCCGTGCAGTACAATGCCTGCATATAGCATCCACAGGTTTGAATCAACATTACCGTAGGCAAAGCACACATAGCGCAAAATCCATGCAGCCATACCCAGCAATAACATTTTCTTTACACCAATGCTGTTAAACAAGAATGGTATAGCGAGTATAAATATAGCTTCTGATACTTGTCCTAATATCATTTTACCGGCAGCATTGTTAAGACCAACCTCGTTCATGAATAAGTTTGCAAATCCATAATAGAATGATAGTGGTATACATACCAGTATGGCCGCTATGAAAAATATAAGATAGGGTTTATCCTTGAAAAGCACGACAGCCTCTGTACCCAGCGCACTGGATGCACCTGCCGATTTACCTTTCGGTGGTGTGTTGGGAAGTATAAAGCTGATGAGTCCAAGCACTGCTGAAGCCGCTGCCGCCATGTAGAAAGTTTCTTTTGTTTTTTCGATCGACAGGAATCCGATCATCAGTCCCGCGAGTATCCACCCTACCGTTCCAAATACTCGTATCCACGGAAACTGTTTTCCGGGGTCAGTCATTTGTTGAAAGGCTATGCTATTGGACAACGCGATGGTAGGCATGTAAAGCAGTGAATAGAAAAGTATAATCCAGTAGAAAGCTGTGTTATTGGTAATAGCAGTTGCCAGGTATAATAATACGGCACCGAGTAAATGCAGCACACCCATAATGCGTTGTGCGGCAAAGTACCGATCGGCCACCATGCCTACAAAGAAAGGCGAGATCATGGTAGCAATCGCCAATGCACTATAGGCTGCTCCGATCTGAATCCCCGAAGAGTTCAGAAATACAGACATATACGTACCCATCGTAACATACCATGCACCCCAGATAAAATATTCCAGGAGCATCATGGCGGAGAGCTTAACAAAAACAAGTGGTTTCATAGTAACTCAGTGAAAGAGTGAAGAAAGATACAGGGATGACCTGTATGGATAAAACCACCCGTAAAAAATTTTTGAATTAAATGATTCGTGTGTTCAGTACACACCTGATTTTATACATCACACAGAACAATTGCTTATATAAACTTCACCCATGCAAACAACTTTCGCCTGCGGATGTAGTGAAGGTTATGTTCAAAAGTATAGGCCTCTTTCTCGAATGGAATGTTGTAATAGGCAGTATCGTGATTTTTACCCTTGAGACGGGCGATCAGATAAAATAACAGGTATAACAACCAATGAAAGACAAACAGCATTTCAAGCTGCTGGTAGAAATGAATGAGTTCGTGATTGATGATGATCTCCTTTTCACGAACTCCTTTCCAATAGAAAATGAAAATAAAAAATGAGAAGCCGGTATAATACCGGAAGAGTTTCTTATCTGTTTGTATGCGGATCGGTATCACGACTGGCGCTCAATCAACGCCTCGGCATAGCCTCTTAACAGTGCTCGTGTTTCCGGCTTAACGCTTACTTTCTCCAGACTGTCAAACCCCTTGCGGAAGAACTGATCGATTTTCTTTTCGGTCAGAGCCGGTACACCAAGGTCATCATATATAGCCCTTACACCGGCAACTTTTTTGTTCTTGTTGAACTTCCGGAGCGAAAGCCATTCATCCAGTTGCTTTTTAGTTTTGCCTTGTGCTTTCTCGCGAGCCTTTATCAACAGAAACGTCTTTTTGTTAGCGATGATATCTCCTCCTACCTGCTTACCAAACTTTTCCGGATCAGCATAGGCATCCAGTAAATCATCTTTCAGCTGAAAGCCTATACCTATATTTGTTCCGAACTCGCGGAGCGCTTTACGATCTTCTTCAGGAGCATCGGCCAATATAGCGCCTAACTCAAGACTAAAGCCCAGCAACACAGCAGTCTTTAACCGGATCATGTTAATATACTGTTCTTCAGTTACTTTGTCGGTTGTCTCAAACTCCATGTCCCATTGCTGTCCTTCACATACTTCGGCTGCACATTGATTGAATGCTTTCAGTACAACTTTCAGCTTCTCAGGCTCTATACCGAGAAACATATCATATACTTTCACCAGCATTACATCGCCTGAAAGTATAGCGGTATTTACATTCCACTTCTCGTGCACAGTTTGTTTACCTCTGCGCAACGGGGCTTTATCCATGATATCATCGTGCATCAGGGTAAAGTTGTGAAAAGCCTCTACGGCCACTGCATAGGGTACTATAGTTTTCGCATCATTTTTATACAATGAATAGGAAAGCAACGCCAGCATCGGACGCAGACGCTTGCCTCCCAGACTCATCAGATAACGAATGGGTTCATAAAGTGATGCGGGCTGCTTACCGTACTTCTGTTTTGAGATTTCTTTCTCGAGTAACGATAGGTATAACTTCAGTTGCTGCATAAACGAAAATCCGTAGACTGTATTAAACCGCGAAGGTGCGATTTTGATTTAATCTTCGAAAGATTTTTTTGCTACCTGATCAGCAAATACAAGGTCGATCAATCGTTTATCGATATCGGTTTTCTTTACACGAACTTTTACACGGTCGCCCAGTGTATAGATCTTTTTGCGCTTGCGGCCTACGATACGATATTTCTTCTCATCGAACTCATAGAAATCATCCGTCAGGTCTGCGAGGCGAATCATGCCTTCGCATTTTGTTTCAATGATCTCTACATATAGGCCCCACTCGGTTACACCGGAGATCAACCCTTCGTACACCTTGTTCTCGGCAGACGCCATGAACTCTACCTGCTTGTATTTGATGGAAGCACGCTCGGCATCGGCCGCACGTTTTTCGCGCTCGGAAGAGTGCAAACTTTTTTGTTCAAAGTCTTCCTTGCTCACAGGTTTACCATCGTCCAAGTAATGTTGCAATAACCGATGCACCATCATATCCGGATACCGGCGGATTGGTGAAGTAAAGTGTGCATAATGCTCGAATGCCAAACCAAAATGTCCTTTTGTTTCGGTTGAATACTTCGCTTTAGCCATGGTGCGTATCGCGAGCTGCTCGAGTATATTTTGCTCGGGCTTACCTTCTATCTTTTCCATCAAGTCATTTAATGAACGGCTGATAGATTGCTCCTCCACATTCATTTTGTGACCAAACTGCTTGGCAAACACCGAGAAGTCTTTCACTTTATCGGGATCCGGGAAGTCGTGTATACGGTATACAAATGTATTCTTCTCTTTGCCTCTCTTGTAGTTATATACGAAGGTTGCCACCTGCTTATTGGCAAGCAACATAAACTCTTCAATAAGCTTATGCGCATCTTTTCTAACCTTGGGTATAACTGCGAGCGGTTTACCTTTTTCGTCAAGCTTGAACTTTACTTCGGTGGTCTCAAAGTTAACGGCACCTTTATTGAAGCGTTCTTTACGGAGTTTCTTGGCAAGTGTATTCAGTGTGATCAGCTCGTGTGCATAATCACCTTTACCACTCTCCAGTATTTCCTGCGCTTCTTCATAGGTAAAGCGTCTGTCGGAATGGATAATCGTTCTGCCGAACCACTCACTCTTGATCTTTGCTTTATCATCCATCTCGAACACTGCAGCGAAAGTAAGTTTATCTTCCTTCGGACGAAGCGAACACAGTCCGTTCGATAATCTCTCCGGAAGCATTGGTATAGTACGGTCTACGAGATATACCGAAGTAGCACGATCGTATGCTTCTTTCTCAAGTTCTGATTTAAGATCTACATAGTGCGTTACATCGGCAATGTGCACACCAATCTCATAATTACCATTGTCTAATTTTCTGAATGACAAGGCATCATCAAAGTCTTTGGCATCAAGCGGGTCGATGGTAAACGTAGTGATCTCACGAAAGTCTTTACGTTTCTTGATCTCTTTCTTGGTTATACCTTCGTCAATGGCTTCTGACTCACGTTCAACATGTTCAGGAAACTTGAACGGTAATCCGAACTCTGCCATGATCGAGTGTATCTCGGCTTCATTCTCACCGGCTTTACCCAGTACATCTACAACTTTCGCTTCGGGTTTACGATCATGCTCTGCCCACGATGTAACTTCAATAATTACCTTATCACCATTGCGTGCGTTGTTGATGTTCTCAGGGTATATAAAAAAGTCCTGGTGCATTTTGCGATAATCCGCCACTACAAAAGCAAAGTTCTTCGACAGTTCTATTTTGCCTACATAGCGCGTACGATTACGCTTGATCACTTCGGTAATTTTTCCTTCCGGATGATCACCATGCCGCGTTGGTAATATCTCCAGTTTTACAGTATCTCCGTCAACGGCAGAAGCCATATCCCGCGACTTTACAAATATATCTTCCTTGTCTGCGCCTAAACGAACATAGGCAAAGCGCGAGCTTACATGATCTACAATACCGGTTAACTCTTCGCGTTCACGATTGGTTATATAGCTTCCGTTGCTTAATTCCTTGATACGTTCATCATCTACCAACTGGTAGACCAGGTGCGTTGCCTGCTTTATATCTTCACGTTTTTTTAGGCCTAACTTTTTGAGTAACTGCTTCATGCTATAGGCTCTGCCGGGGGCACTGTCGAGCAGCTCTAAAATGGCATCTTGCCAAATATTCTTTAACGATTTGCCTTTAAGCGACTTGCTTTTGGTCTTTTGGGGTTTCGATTCTTTTTTCTTCTTGCTCATGCGAGCGGGTTTTTAATTAACTAAACTAAATATGATTCGCTTCTAAATATCAGCAATTCATATCATTCTACATTCATACGATGCTGCTAATCAAAATAAAATTATGCCATTACCAGAACATAATTAATTTTGAGCGCAGGCATTTTAGCCTGGTATCCTAAATTTTAACATTTAAGTATTACTCATGGCACAAACAAAACTTGGCGAAGCTGTTGTTAACACGACTGGAAATTTACCGGCTGTAGGTTCTGCTGCTCCGGATTTCTCACTGGCAGGTATCGACCTGAAGGAACATTCTTTGAAAGAATATGAAGGTAAAAATATAGTGCTGAATATTTTTCCCAGCATAGACACGGGCGTATGCGCTACATCCGTGCGTACATTCAACAAACGTGCTGCCGAAAAGTCGGACACGGTAATTCTCTGCATCTCGAAAGACTTACCCTTTGCCTTTAAACGCTTTTGCGCTGCTGAAGGTATAGACCAAGTTGTAAGTCTCTCAGACTTTCGTAACAAAGGCTTCTCCAAAAATTACGGGGTTGAAATGACTGATGGCGGACTGGCCGGACTTCACGCCCGGTGTGTAGTGGTTATCGACAAACAAGGTAAAGTTAAGTATACCGAGGTTGTTCCAACGATTGGTCAGGAACCCAATTATGACGCTGCCTTAAACGCTATTGGCTAAACCTATCCGTTATCTGTTAAATGTGGCACAAACTATGTTTAACAGATAACTCTAAACGAGCCGCACCTTTCATTCTGTGCGTAAAAAAATATTATAACATCTTCTTAACATGAAACAAAACACACTTGCGTCTTCAATAGTTCGGCTAAGCATAATTTTTTCTTTTGTTGCCACACTGTACGGATGCAATACCGATTATGAAGAAGTAAAACTTCGCCAGATAAGAGATGTTGTAGTGGATGCCAACACCGAACCCCGGCTTCGTGCTACCGCTATCTTTTTTAACCCGAATAACAAGCAGGGTAAATTGAGAAAGATCGATGTAGATATATATGTAAATGGCAAGAAGGCGGGCAAGATCGATCAGAAATTAAGAACGGTTATACCTGCCAACGGAGAATTTACGGTACCGCTGGAAGTACAACTCGCCATGAAGGAGCTCGGATTTTTTGATACGCTGCTGGGTGTATTGGGAGGAAAAAAGTTTGAAGTGCGCTATGAGGGTTCCCTCAAACTTACTTATCACGGTATACCCTTCCGTGTACCTGTAAAGTATAAAGATGAAGTAAGGGTTCGCTTTTAAAATGTACCCTTCAAAGAATTACTTTACAATTTTATCATACGAAGCACCAATACCTTTTATCAGCGATGAGCTGAATCCCTGGTGTTCCATCTCGTTCAATCCTACGATGGTGCAACCTTTTGGCGTTGTTACTTTGTCAATCTCTGCTTCCGGGTGGCGACCGAGTTTTAGTAAAAGTTCGGCTGCACCTTTTACGGTCTGGGCAGCAATGAGGTTGGCCGTCTTGGCGTCAAAACCAATTTCAATACCACCTTGTGTTGATGCGCGTATAAAACGCAACGCATAGGCTATACCACAAGCACCCAGCACTGTAGCCGCGTCCATCAGTTTTTCATCTATAGCGATGGAGATGCCGAGCTGATCGAAAAGATCCGTAACATATTTTACCTGAGCATCGCTTGCTCCCTGGTAACAGAGGCACGTAACCGATTCCTGAATGGCGATGGCTGTATTGGGCATGGCGCGAAATATAGGCACACCGTGATCAACAATCGCGGCCAGGTCTTTCAGAAATATACCCGTTACTACGCTGATGATGATATGACGCTTGGGATCAAAGTTCTGTCGGAGACCTTCCAACACCTCTTTTACATTATAGGGCTTAAGTGCCACTATAATTACTTCGCTGCTTTGTATAGCTTTCTGATTATCGCTTGTAACATTAACACCTAATGTTTCGAGCGGCTGGAGTGCTGCTACATTTCTGCGTGTAACAGTAATCTGCTGCGGAGCTACAAACTGACTCTTGATCAATCCTTCTGCTATAGCGGCTCCTAAATTTCCTCCGCCAATAATGGCAATCTTTGCGTTCTTCATAATACATCTGATTAGACGGTGCGGTGTGAAAATAAAAACACTTTCAACCACTTCCGCTCACAAGCCAGAAGAATTGCAAAATATTTAAATGGCTTACTTTTGTTCGGTAGTATATATGCCGAAGAGCATAGAGGTTTTAAGATATTTATAGCGGCACGCTATACCTTTAGTAGGAGGAGCTGAATACAACGCTCACGTTAGTATAGTAAATTACGGTTGTGCCTTTATAGCCGGAGTCGGTTCCAACCAGTAGCCACAACTCTCCTTTATCATTGCTGCGCACAACAAACGGAACATAACTGTCGGCATTCGTTCGAGTTACTAATGTAAAGTCAGTAATGTTTGTACCGCCTGCTATATTTCCCAACACAATTGTATTCTCTCCACGATCAAGTTGTTTTCCTTTATCAACATTGAGTACGTAAGAATTTTCCAGCACAACTTTTTGCGGCTCAACATCAGAAGCTCCGGCTTTTAAAAATACACTCTCGCCCGGAGAACCTTCATCAGTAGTGGAAGCACCCGAGGGGGCATTTGTGGCAAACTGTATCTGGAAAACAAGATTGTAGTCTGTATTAGGATTAAGCCCGGTAACTTTCTTTTTAATGAACATGAAAAGATCGTTGCTCAGGTTGGTGCCCGATAGCATGATCGCTTTTTTAGAACCGAGGTTAGCCGGCAATTCGGTATAGCTGTATTGCAGATCAAACTTCAGAGAGTCTTCACGCGTGGCGGGATAATCAGAAAAATCTGCTTTCCAATCATGCATTGATTTACTGAAGTCTGAAACATCCGAAAAAACGTAAAGATCACTTTGTGCAGTATCGTTATCGAGACTGCATCCTGCACAAATACTCCACACTAACGCGCTGAGAATAACCCGGCACTTCATTTTGATTTCCATTTTTCGGTTAGACACGTCAACCATAAAGGCGGTTGTAATCGCCGATAAAAATTAAACCAGGAAAACGTTGCCCGCATGTAAAGGTGGTTCACCCAGATAATTTAGGGTTTTACACTAAAAAATCCACATTTCCGTCTAATTTTAGTGAACCTGGATCGTAATACCCCGTATTTTATCACAAGCCACCATCTATGCAAAATACTACTACTATATTTCCCTTTACATCATTTCTCAACTTCCGCCTGTTGGTGGAACACTGGGAGCAACGCATACGCGAAGGGCATCTGCCTGCGTTTGCTTCGTACATTCAGAATTATATTGATGGTGCACCGGAGTTGAAACAACCAATGGAAGATGGAGCGGTGTTTGCCAAACATAAACCCTTTCTTGATTTTCTGATGTCGGCCGTCATACCCACAGCCAGTGGCGATACAGAACTTACCGTTGCTTTACAACCGTTCCGATTCAAGTCATTATATAGCACAGAAGCCTTCGACCGAAATATATCTTTTGACACATTCGAAAAACAGGCACACGCCAATGTGCCGGGTGGAAAAATTACGCTCGGCAAAACGATTCGCGCGTGCATGATGATTCTGGAAAAGTATCAGAGCTTTGGTTTGATTGCCAAGAACCCCAGACCGGTGCTGGTAACTCTGCGCGATCCGGTTAGCGGGCTTGACAAAGTATATCGTATCGAGATCAACCACAAGTTTTGCGATGTAATTGCCAAGACAGAATATAAACCCATCGAGAAAAATGTCATCAAGTTTTTAATGGAGAAGTTGTATGATGTTGACTTGTGGCTTCAATATATACACCCGGAAGATTTCGAGTTTCACGGTTTGTTC
Source organism: Ohtaekwangia kribbensis (assembly GCF_042676245.1). NCBI lineage: Bacteria > Pseudomonadati > Bacteroidota > Cytophagia > Cytophagales > Fulvivirgaceae > Ohtaekwangia > Ohtaekwangia kribbensis. Next base: position 822,940 of record NZ_JBHTKA010000008.1, on the reverse strand, counting down.
ATTATGCGACTGATTGATGTTACGGAGCAGGAAATGCTTTCGTCTATCAAATACGATCTGCTGGAACGCAACGCTGTTACCCGTACCGAAAGTTTTGTACAGATACAACACAAGCTTCGGTCGCTCTTTGGCATTCCGGATATGCGTCTGGGTATAGCCTATCTTGATCCCAACAATAATTTAGTAACCAACAGCCAGGCATCCGAATGCTGGAACAGTGTTACCTGTGGTGATAATGTACCCTGCCATGATTTTACCGGCTCGGTATACGAGCGCAGCTGGATGGAGAAACGCTATGTTACGATCGAGAACCTGGAAGACTATCCATTCAAATCGGTTATTGAAGATTCGTTGCTCAAAAATGGTATCAGGAATATTTTACTCGCACCCCTGATAGACGGTGAGGAAATTATAGGCATGCTTGAGCTGGCTACACCTACACCAGCCAAACTAAATCCTGTAAGTGCGCATAAGGTAGAGAACGTATTGCCGATGTTTACCGCAGCGGTGAAGCGTGTTAAAGAAGAGATGTCTACCGAGGTGCGTGCGATTATCCAGGAAGAGTGCACTGCCATTCACCCGGCAGTTCAATGGAAGTTTTTTGAAGCCGGACTAAACCTGCTGAACCGAAGACGCACCGATGAGAAAGCAACGCTGGAAGAGATTGCATTCAAAGATGTATACCCGCTATACGGACTTGCCGATGTGCGCAACTCTTCGATTGAGCGTAACATGGCGATACAACGCGACTTGCAGCAGAACCTAAAGCTTGCCAAGGATCTTCTTACCAAAATATATACTGCCAGCAAACTGCCGCTGCTGGAAGAAGCTATCTTTAAAACAGATGAACAACTTCGAAAGATAAACCTCGGCCTGGCCTCTGGTGATGAGAGCAATGTACTTGACTTTCTGAAATCAGAGATCAACCCGATGATCGCTCACTTTGAAGAAGATGAGAATCTGCAGAGGCCGATCGCGCGTTATCGTGCAAACCTCGACCCTACATTTGGTGTAGTATACAAGCGCAGAAAAGCTTTCGAAGAAAGTCTCGGGCTTATCAACCAGGCCATCAGCGATTACCTGGATGATGCAGAGACCGAAGCACAAAAAATGTTTCCGCATTATTTTGAGAAGTATAAAACCGATGGTGTCGAGTTCACCATATACCTGGGCAGTTCGTTGGTAAAGAACCGCACGTTTGATCTGTTCAACCTTCGTAACTTCCGGTTGTGGCAATTGCTGGTAATGATTGAAGTAAACCGCAAGATCGAAGCACTGAAATTAAAAATGAAAACCGTTCTGGAGATAACGCAGTTAATATTGGTTCACGATCAACCTATCTCCATTCGCTTTCGTCCGGATGAAAAGCAGTTTGATGTGGATGGTGCGTACGACATCCGTTATGAGATCGTAAAGAAACGTATTGACAAAGCGCATATAAAAAATACAGGCGAACGACTTACACAACCCGGTAAACTTGCTATTGTATATAACCAGGCAAAAGTAGAAGACGAGTATAAACGTTACTTCCATTACCTGAAAGCAAAGGGTATGATTACCGGTGAGGTAGAAGAGCTTGAGCTGGAAGAATTACCGGGAGCAACCGGACTGCGTGCGTTGCGCATACAAATAACAAGTGAACCGCTTTCGCTACCTGCGGTTGATAACGACAACCTGCTGAAAGATATAGAAGAAGGATTACGGGTGCACTAACCTTTTGCTTTTTCATTGTTCTTTGTACCTTCATTTCCATGAAGCGATTCCTGGTATATCTTATACTTGTAGCAGTAATCAGTTGCAAGGAAGTAACGTACAAAGAACCACAACCCAAAGGTGTTGAACGCCTCCATAGCATACCCCATACGTTGCAAGGTAAGTATGTGCTGCCGGAAGACAATCGTGCTACGCGTGATACGTTAGTTGTACTGTCGGGCCGATACTATGCATCGAGTGATCCGCTCGGTGGAAGTGTGTTGAGCGATAGCCTGATGATTAAGCACTACCAGGGTTTTTACTTCATTAACATCAACGATAAACCGGAGTGGCTGCTGCGCGTTATTCAACAGGAGAAGAACGGTGATATAACCTGTTATATGTTGCAGGAGAAAGACAGCCTGTTTAACGGCATGCTCCAGCATCTCTCCAAAGAAATAAAGATCGATTCGGTGAAGCTGAAAAATGAAACGCTGTACCAGATTGATCCATCACCCAAGAAGCTGATAACCCTGCTCAAGAACGGCTACTTCAAGAAAACCGCTACGCTGAAAAAGATAGAGTAATACATACCAAAGAGTATATATACTTAATGCTTATTCTTTTACTGGTTGCTCATCGTTACCCGCAAGATGATGATTAATAAACGGTGATGCCTGCTGATGTAGTCTGATAGCCTTACGCGACAATACAAAGCCAATAAGCAATGACACGATGGCAGCCAGCCATATACCCGGTACATACGATATGAACCAGAAGTAGTCGTACGCACCATGAAAGAGTGTTGCTGCGGCCAAGGCAACAACGCTTAACAATATACCTTGCCGATGTGTGAATTTGGCTTTGCCTAGGTAAAAGCCCATCATTACCCCAAACGTTGCGTGTGCCGGCACAGCCGTAAACAGTCGCAACACGCCCGTCATAAAACCTGATTGAAATACATATAGCACATTTTCCAATGTCGCAAAGCCGAGGCTCACCATCACGGCATAGACTATACCATCAAAAGGTTCATTAAAATTTTTATTGTTGAACAGGATAAATCGCACGAATAAAAATTTGCAGCTCTCTTCGATCAACGCCACTTTAAAAAAAGCATTGACGAACTGGTGTATAGCGTCATGTTCTTTGGTGATGATGAGGAGGTTAACCGGTAAACTCACTACCAGTGTGATAACGGCACTTAATGCTCCGTACAAAAAACTGATGCATAGTAACACCAACGGTTCGCGTTCGTGTTTGTCTTTCAGATAAATATATAAAGCAATAGCGACACCGGGAGCAAGTGCCAGGGCTAACAAACTAAAGAAGTCCATGCAACTAAATTGAAAGGGACGAAGTTACGCATAAAAAAATCCCTCTCCCGTGATGGAAGAGGGATCTTTCCCACATGTTTGTGTCTGATTTCTTACTCAATCACTTCCTCCACTTTATCCATTTTATCGGGAGTATACTTGCCTGATGTAGCGTATACAATTTTTCCGGTAGCATCAAGCACAAAGAAATATGGAATATCTTTCTTCTCGAAATCAAGCGCTTCTTTGTAAGACTTCAACTCACCACGATAAAACAAAATATAGGGTAATAATTGTGGATCTATGTTCTTAATTGCTTTACGTTTTGCAGTACCCGTAGCCGCTGCGTTGACTCCCGTAAACATGGGCACAAAATAAACGTTCACATCGTACGAAAAACCTGCTAACACACCTGACGTCTTTTGAATAAATTTTTCAAACACCGGTTGGAACCAGGAGTTCAGTTCATCTTCCGATTTTTTTGAGTAGGCAAGGCCGAGCAATGTGTATTTACCTTTAACATCGTCTGGTAATTTTACTTTCTTGTCTTCCACGCTCTCAGCTTCCATAGCCGGAAACTGCTTGCCAATTACCTGTGCTTTTGCAAGCATGCTGGTAAACACTATCAATAACAGTATAGAATATCTCATACAATTTAATTTTCCTTCAATTTACCGAATAAGCCTTTAGTAACCGTTGCGTTTGATAAAAGTAACCTTACAAGTCGATAAGATGACGTAAATAACCACACAGCACGACTCATATTTACCGGCCATTGTTCACTTCACTATAGATGAGCTACTTTCATGCCAATCCTTGTTTTAACGTGCGCATACGGAACGTTGCGATTCCAAAACACATTACCTTTCGCGATAAGTGCTATTTACCTTACAAGGCATTCTATGTTTAGCGTACCCATACAGCTTTGTCTTCAATAGGTTTGCGTTTGCTATCGGGCACTTGTGTTTTCGGAATACCTATATGCAAAAAGCCTAGCAGCTTGTCATCCTTATCAAGACCAAACAATTCTTTTGCTTCTTCAAAATAGGTTACACCACCGCTGCTTAAATAACAACCTATACCATAGGCAGCAGCGGTGAGATACATATTCTGCACTGCACAAAACACAGCCCCGAGTTCTTCGAGTTCAGGTACAGATTTTTTTTCATCGCGTTTCATACCAACCGCTATAATATGCGATGACAATACCGTTTTTGTAAGAAGGTTTTGATAGCGCTCTTCTTTAAATGAACCGTTAGCTTCTGTTACTCGTTTATACACGGCAGCCTGCTGTTCGCCAAGTTTGCGTAAACCATCACCGGTAAAAACAATAAACTGCCAGGGTTCTGTTAATTTATGTGTTGGTGCCCACCGTGCGTTTTCAAGCATTTGTGCTACAATCGCATCGTCTACACGCTCTCCACTATACTGCTGTTGAAAAACCGATCTGCGAGTCCGGATCAGGTTGTTTACTAATTCTGTTTTAGAAGCATCTATGTCCATCCTAATAAAGTTTATTATCTTAGTATTTACTAAATTTTCAAAGATGAGAAAATTTTTACTCCCAACCCTCTTCATCCTCTTACTTGCATCGTGCGCTCCGGTTTATGTTCCAAATCTGCGCAACTCTCCGATGTTTACCAAAGGAGGAGAATTTCAAGGCTCTATACAAGTACTCAACGGACTGGATATACAAACAGCAGTGTCTGTATCTGATCACATTGGTATTATGGGTAATTATGCTTTTGAAGAACGTGGCAAGGTTGAAGATGACGATACCGATAATTATCACCGTCATACACTGTTGGAAGGAGGCGTTGGTTATTACGAAAATGATGGCATCTGGTGTTACGAAATTTTTGCAGGCTATGGTCGTGGTGAAGGATCAAGTTATGATGAATATGATTTCTTCAATACTCCGGATGATGTATGGGCTACTGGAAAATTTGAACGCTTCTTTGTACAACCTGCATTCGGCATCAATAAAAAAGTAATGGGTGTTTCGTTCGTACCAAGATTTTCAATTGTTGATTTCTATGAATTCAAGGATGAACTTACCGGTGCTACAATTACGAATGTAAGCATGTCGCCAAAAGTATTTGTAGAGCCTGCTGTGATTGGTCGGGTAAATCTTCCAAGCAATCGTATCTTCTTTACATTCCAGGCAGGTGCTACACTCGTAGCGAGTCCTGATGTAGAGTTTGAGTACAGATCATTTCAGTTTGGTTCGGGTGTAGGTTTCCGTTTTGGCGGAAGTGCTTCAAGCAAAAATCAGACGACTGAATAATTTCTTTCCCGTTATTTGCCATTATAGTCTGCGTATATCTGCGCCTTCTGCGGGAAAACAATATATACTATACATGCAGTCAGCACGAAAATTGCTGACTGCATTTTGTTTTAGTAAGGCCTATATATCTATTTCGGAAACTGACTGGCGTCAATGTTCGGAACTATCTTGAGTGCGTTCTTATAGTATATTTTTTTCAACACATCATCAGGCAGGTCTAATCCATACATTCTCCAGAAAGCATGGTAGCGTTTGTGGTAAGGAAAATACTCGTCAGCTGTTTCCAATACTCTGAAATAGGTTTCATATTCTTCAGGCACCCATGAATCTTTTCCGAACAGAACGCGATCCTGATACTTCGTTAAAAAAGCTTTCGCAGCACGCGGCTGTCGGCCAAGCTCGGCTATAACAGCACCGATCTCGGTATACATATTCGGAAATTTATCCAGCAGTTCACCTAATTTTTTAAGATCACTTCCATACCAGCCCAGGTGTGCGTTGATAAATTTAGTCTTGGGATGCTTCTTGAAAATATTATGCTGCTCGGCAATGATGGTCTCCCACGACACCGGGTCGGTATCATGTCTTCTGCCGGGATGTAGCTTCAGCTCCAGCCAGCGTTCGTTGTTCTTGTCGATTGGTTGCCAGAATTGTTTTGGATCGGCTGCGTGTATTAACACCGGTATACCAAGTTCACCACACTTGTCCCAGATGGGATCGATGCGCGGATCATCAATATGTACCCGGTTGCCTTTACTATCTTGCGTAAACATACCGAGGCTCTTATAGATCTTCAATCCGTTGGCACCTTTCTTCACATCATCTTCCAACTGCTTTAACATACGCCCTTGCCACTCCGGATCATCTATAGCAGCAAAGTCCATGTTGGTAAATACTATAAATCGTTTTGGATTTGTCTTCTTTACATTCTCAAGCGATCGGTCGAGATGTTCCGTACTTCCTCTGCCACGACCACTCAGGTTTACCATCACGGCCATGTTCAGTTTATCCATCTCTTTGGTTAGCGCCTGCAGATCCTGCGTAGGCATGTTGAACTGGTGATTGTGCACATCGATGAACGGAAATTTAGCGCGTGTTAAATGATGCTCCGGCACAACAAGTGTTGATGGCGGATCATAGTCTTCAAAATCCATTTTATCATCCAATGGTTTTTCCTGCGCACAGGCAACAATGATATTCCAGGCGAGCAGCGTAAAAACAAAACACCTCTTCATGACAGAAATTTTTGCTGGTGAAAATAATGGAAAGTCCCGAACTCTCTCATAAAACGGGATAGAAGGTCGAAATCAGCAATAAAACCTTGGGAAGTGTCACTTGATTTATGTTTAAATTGGCAGCTATTTATAACAGGCATGAAAAAACTTGCATTCATTTTCGCGATACTCATTGTTTCAATAGCGCAGGCCCAGGATGCGCAACTGGAAAACGCCCGGAAGAAATTTCAGGCGAACGATCTGAAAGGTGCTAAAACCGATCTCACCAAAATCATCGACAGCAATCCTAAAAACAAACAAGCCCTTAACCTTCGCGGACAAGTACGTGTAGCGTTAGAAGATTTTTACGGAGCTATAGGCGACTATAACACTGCGCTTGAGGTGGACTCCACATTTGCTGATGCACTTAACAACCGCGGTGAAGCCAAGATGGCGTTGGGCGATGACGAAAATGCTATACCTGATTTTGACAAGGCTATAAAATTCAACACCAAGTTTGCCGATGCCTATAGCAATCGCGGACTGGCCAAGTATAATATTGAAGATCTGCAAGGTGCATACTTCGACTTTTCAAAGGCCCTCGAAATCGGACCAATTGACTCTGATAAATATTTTAATCGTGGTGTGGTAAAGTCTGAGCTCGGAGAATTTATCAGTGCGATTGACGACTATACCAAAGCAATTGAACTTGATAAGACCGATGCAGCTCTGTATAACTATCGTGGTGTAGCTTACTATAACACCGGCAATCTCGATCAGGCTATTGCAGATTATGACCAGGCTATAAAACTCGACCCAAAGGATGCTTTGAAATTTGAAAACCGTGCGCTTGCTAAAAATGCCAAACAGGATTTTAAAGGTGCCTTGGAAGACTATAACAAAGCTGTGGAGTTAAACGCGACTGAACCGGAAACCTATAACCTGCGTGGTGTTGTAAAGTATAACCTCGAAGATCACGATGGCGCTATAGCAGACTATAGCAAAGCTATCGAACTCGATGATACCAACCCGGTATACTATGATAACCGCGCGTTGAGCCGCACAGAGAAAGAAGATTATGCCGGGGCGGTTGAAGACTATTCATCTTCTATTGAACTATATCCCAGCGATCCGGAAACGTATTTACAACGCGGTCTTGTAAAAGTTTCTATGAACAACAAGTACGATGCATGTCTTGATTTTAAACGCGCTGAAGAACTTGGTTCAACGGAAGCCAAAGGGCTTATCAAAAAGAATTGTAAGTAAAGCGATCGTCAACGTTGCGCATAGCGGTTATACTCAATGGCATTTCACTGGAGCGGCGATACTTCTATCGTAAAGTAGTGCCTATGCTTCGGCTGGTATACGAAACGGAGGTGTTTGAAACACTTTCGCGCAACGATGCTTTTTCCCTGGCATCAAAAGCCGTTGATAGTCATTATGACGTTATTATCGCTGCCGGTGGCGATGGTACACTGCACCAGGTTGTCAATGGTATACTGAAAGGAAGAGAAGGCTATAAAAATCTGCCGGCACTCGTTGTGTTTCCGGTAGGCACGGGTAATGATTTTGCCCGCACACTGAACATTCCATCCGATCCGGTCAAGCTCATGCAGTTGCTTCAGAAATCCGAGCCTCAATACCTGGATGTAGGTGAAGTGCTATATACTACCGATGCCGGTGCGAAAGATCATCGTTACTTCGTCAACGTAGCAGATATAGGTATGGGGCCGCAAGTGGTGAAAAAAGTATTGAACAGCGATCGTGCATTTGGTTCTGCCTTTACGTACTATATTTCCATCATTACAACCTTCTTTACATATAGGCCTATGGTTGTAACTGCGCGCACATCATCGTGGAACTGGCAAGGTAAATTACGCACACTCGCCATTGGCAACGGAGGTTATTATGGTCACGGATTGTGTATAGCCCCCGAAGCTAAACCCAACGATGGTATTCTGGATGCCTTTATCTGCGGCAATGTTTCGGTGCTGGATTTTATACGTTACTCTGTACCACTCAAGAAAGGTAAATATATTCATCATCGCGAAGTGTTTTACAAGAACACCGATGCGATCGACCTGGATTCCGAAAAAGAATGCCTGATAGAAGCCGATGGCGAATTGCTCGGAAAGCTACCGGCCCGCATCCAGATCACGCCCCTGAAATTGAAAATGCTCCTTCCGTAAAGAAGCCTTCATTCCCCCATCTTTATGTGAACAAAGTATATTTTATGAATACCGGGCTCTTCATTATTTTGCAGTATGATCGTAGTAGGTATTATAGAAGATGACGAACAGATCCGTAAAGGTGTTCAGACATTTTTGAATCGCCAGGAGAACTTCTCATGCGAAATGGCTTTTGGCTCGGTTGAAGAATTTTTGAAGAGCATTGCCACCACCGCCATGCCCAATGTGTTAATCATGGACCTGGGCTTACCGGGCATGTCGGGTATAGAAGGTATCAAACTGATCAAAGAGAAACATACCGATGTTGATATCATTGTCTTCTCGGTATACAATGACCCAAAACGAATATTCGATTCGCTCTGTGCCGGTGCCACCGGCTACCTGCTGAAAAATACTCCGCTGGATGAGATCAAGGAAGGCATAGAACTTCTTTCAAAAGGAGGCTCGCCCATGTCGCCACAGATAGCCCGCAAGGTTATTGAATTGTTTGCGCAGAATGGTGCCCGCAAGAAGGAAGTAGAATCACCGCTCTCGGCAAAGGAAAAAGAGATTGTAATCGGCCTGGTAGACGGCCTCAGCTATAAACTGATTGCCGACCGCATGAGCATCAGCATTGAAACCGTGCGCTTTCACATCAAAAATATATACCGAAAGCTGCACGTCCACGGCAAAGCCGAGGTTATATCCAAATCGCTGCGCGGAGAAATCTAGCAAACATTTTTCGTAGAGGTTTCTCAGGCAACCCCATGTTCGTGGAGTTGTTATGCGTTGCTACGCACTATACCTTTGTTACACCTCCTCTATGAAAACTCTGTTACCTTGTGGTTTATTCCGCTGGCTACATTCCGTAGGTTTTCATTGCTTCCTGTATTATTATTTCAACGTACGGCTTGTATATATAGCCAAACAGAAAAACACTGTTTGATTTTTCTCTATAGTTGGTCAGGTTAAACAAAAAGTGCCTCTTCTGTCGGAGGCACTTATTTTTTCTCCCGCTGCAAATGTTCTACGATCATCGTTGCGTGTACGCGCGAGTTCTCGATAAACCATTTGTTGGTTTTCAATCCACCGCATACTACACCGGCAAGGTATATACCAGGCACGTTAGTCTCCATCGTTTCTTCATTATATACCGGTGTGTGAAACGCATCATCATGAAACTGAATGCCGCTCGCCTTCATAAACTCAAACGGTGGTTGATAGCCCGTCATGGCGAGTACAAAATCATTTTCCAATACCTTATCTCCTTCCGGTGTTTTTATCTCGACTGTATTGGGTGTAATTCTTTTTACTTCAGAACGAAAGTATGCCTTGATCGACCCTTCCTGGATTCGATTTTCTATATCGGGTTTAACCCAATACTTCACACTATCGCGAATACCGTCTTCGCGAATTACCATCGTTACATCGGCACCTTTACGCCACGTTTCAAGCGCTACATCCACAGCAGAGTTGGCGGCACCTATAACAACAATCCGTTGTCCGAAGTATGGATGAGGTTCATCGTAGTAATGCTTTACTTTCGGCAGATCTTCTCCGGGTACGTGGAGCAGATACGGCAGATCGTAAAAGCCAAGCGCGAGTATAACAGATTTACTTTTGTACTGTCCTTTCATCGTGGTAACAACATGCTTGTTGTTGGCAGATGTTATCATGGTAACTTTCTCATATAGCCTGAGACTGAGTTGCCAGCTCATACTTACTCTCCTATAGTATTCAAGTGCTTCAAACCGGTTGGGCTTCGGTTGATGTGATATAAAAGGAACCTCCCCTATTTCGAGTCGTTCGGAAGTAGAGAAGAACGTCATGTTGAGTGGGTAGTTGAAAAGAGAATTTACCAGACAACCCTTCTCAATGATAACATACCGCAGTCCGGCTTTCTTTGCTTCAATACCACATGCCAGGCCGATAGGTCCTGCGCCAATAATAACAACGTCAAACTCCTCCATTCCAGTAATTCAATTTTGATTATTCAACAATATTCATAAAAATTCGCACCGATTAACCTATACAACATGAATAAACTCTTAACCGCTGTCTTTTTTGCACTCTGCATTACAGGATATGCCCAGAAACAAATTACGGTTGAAGATTTCACCACCAAAAATACATTTCCTCAGAAAACTGTCCGGGGCATCAACTGGATGAAAGACGGAAAGTTTTACTCTACGCTGGAAAATAATAAGGTGGTAAAATATAACATTACTACAGGGCAGCCGGTAGAAACACTGGTGGATGGATCAACCTTGAATCCAAAGATCGAGATTCAGGATTATTCCTTTAGTGGCGATGAAAAAAAACTTTTACTGACAACCGACTTTCAAAGTATTTATCGCAGATCGTTTACAGCAAACTATTTTATATACGACCTCACGGGTAAATCTGTTAAGCCGCTATCGGCCAACGGCAAGCAATCGTACGCTGCCTTTTCAGCCGATGGCAGCAAGGTTGCCTTTGTACGCGAAAACAACCTGTTCTATGTGACACTGAACGACATGAAAGAAGTTCAGGTAACAGACGATGGAAAATTCAACCACATCATCAACGGTACAACAGACTGGGTGTATGAAGAAGAGTTCAGCTTTGTAGATGGTTTCTACTGGTCGCCTGACGGCAAGAAGCTGGCGTATTATCGTTTTGATGAATCAGCTGTGCGGGAGTATAACCTGCAGCGCTGGGGAAAAACGTTATACCCTACCGACTATCGTTTCAAATATCCAAAGGCCGGTGAAGTGAATTCTGCCGTTGAGATCTGGATCTACAACCTGGACAGCAAACAAAAAGTAAAGGCTGACATTGGTACTGAAAAAGATATATATATACCTCGCGTAAAATGGACTGCAGATGCAAGTATACTTTCCATTCGTAAATTGAACAGACTGCAGAACAACCTCGATATTTTTCATACCAATGTATCGACCGGTACGTCAACGGTTGTTTTAAACGAGAAGAGCGAAACATTCATTGATCTTGAGTTTACCGATGACCTGATTTACCTCGCAGACGGCAAACAATTTATATATACTACCGAACGCGATGGGTACAAACATTTATACCTGTATGGCATGGACGGAAAGCTTGTGAAGCAAATCACACAAGGCTCGTTTGAAGTAAGTCAGTTGATCGGTCTCGATGAAAAGACTAACACACTTTACTATACCTCTACTGAAGTATCGCCTCTTGAAAGACATATCTATTCGATTACATTAAGCGGCAAGAAAACAAAACTCTCTCAGGCTGCCGGTATACACACCATCAACATGAGCGGAGATTTTCAGTTCTATATTGACTATCATACGTCTGCTGCACACCCTACTGTTGTAAGTCTCTTTAAAACGAAAGGAAATGCTTTGCAAAAAGTGCTGGAAGACAACGCTACACTTGCCAAAGTATTAGATGACTATGGCTTTGCAGCGAAAGAATTCTTCTCGTTCAAAACGATTGATGGCACATCGCTTAACGGCTACATGCTGAAGCCAAAGAATTTTGATGCATCCAAACAATACCCGGTGTTGGTATACCAGTATAGCGGCCCCGGTTCACAAAACGTAAACAATCTTTGGGGTGGCAGTCACTTCTTCTTTCACCAGATGTTAACCCAGAAGGGATATATAGTGGCCGTAATTGATTCGCGCGGTACAGGCGGACGTGGTGAGCAATTCAAAAAACTTACTTATAAACAACTGGGTAAATATGAACTGGAAGACCATATAGCCGGCGCTAAATTCCTTTCTACATTAGAGTACGTAGACGACAGTCGCATTGGTATATGGGGATGGAGCTATGGTGGTTATATGTCATCGCTGGCTATGACAAAAGGTGCGGGTACTTTCAAAATGGGTATAGCAGTAGCACCTGTTACTAACTGGAGATTTTATGACACTATTTATACCGAACGCTACCTGCAAACACCACAGCTCAATGCCAGCGGTTATGATGACAACTCGCCATCAACGTATGCGAATAAACTCCAGGGTAACTTTCTGTTGATACACGGTACCGGAGATGACAACGTACACTTCCAGAATTCAGTAGTATTGCAAGATGCACTGATCAATGCCGGCAAGCAGTTCACGTCATTCTACTACCCGGATAAACACCACGGTATACAAGGCGCACAGACCAAATACCACCTGTATACCATGATGCTGAACTACGTTCAGGAAAACTTATAGTATATACTGACGTTTATTCAGCTATGATTACACAAGAAGCCATTGAAGCCGCACACGAGCGCATTAAAGTATATATCAATCATACTCCAGTGTTGACATCGGAGGCGATAGACAATCTTGCCGGGGCAAGTATATTTTTCAAATGCGAAAATCTGCAGAAGATCGGTGCCTTCAAGGCGCGCGGTGCCATGAATGCAGTGCTCACGCTGACCCCGGAAGCAAGAGCAAAAGGTGTAGCTACTCATTCATCGGGTAATCATGCACAGGCTATAGCGCGGTCTGCGAAGATCATGGGTATAAAATCCTATATCGTAATGCCGCGCACGGCTCCTGAAATAAAGAAGCAGGGTGTACTAAGTTTTGGAGGCGAGATTTTCGAATGCGAACCAACACTCGAGTCGCGCGAGACTACCCTGCAAGAGGTTGTTGGTAAAACCGGTGCGAGTGTAATCCATCCGTTCAACAATTACGAAGTAATTACCGGGCAGGCTACGGCAGCCAAAGAATTTTTTGAAGATATACCAGCAATGGATGTTATTATACCTCCTGTAGGTGGTGGCGGATTATTAAGTGGAACAGCATTGTCGGCAAAATATTTTTCTCCATCAACTCTGGTATATGCCGGTGAACCGGAAGGAGCCGATGATGCGTATCGTTCGTTAAAGAGTGGTTCGATTCAACCATCACAATCCAATTCTATTGCTGACGGATTGCTCACTACGCTGGGCGATAAAACATTTCCCATTGTACGCGACCATGTGAAGGAAGTGATCACCGTAAGCGACCAGGAGATCACAAACGCCATGCGTATACTTTGGGACAATCTCAAAGTTATTGTAGAACCTTCAGGCGCTGTTCCTTTTGCAGCTGTGTTAAAAGCAAAAGAAAAGCTCAAGGGTAAACGTATCGGTGTAATTATATCCGGAGGAAATGTAGACCTGGCGCGGGCCGCCAAACTCTTCGGCTTATAAAAAATGTACAAATAAAAAACCGTTCTGTCTATATACTATATATGCACAGAACGGTTTTTGTTTTAGGGTAGCTATATCTATTAGCTGAACTCTTCCGTGTTTAGTGTTATTTCAGGAGCGCCTTCCTGTTTAGAGATCCAGAAGTTATTGAATCCTTCACCAACCTGTATTGTGAGAACTTGTAATGCTAGCAGTTCCAGTATGGCAAGGAAGTTAAAAATCAATCCGATGCGTGAAGGGAAAGACTCCAGCAATTCAACAAAAGAGAGCTTCGATGTTTTACTCAACTCATCGATCAGGTATTTCTTCTGTCCTACTACGGTATACGGATACTGCACTACCTGGTGAACAGGTTTATTTTTTTCAGCAGCAGCTTTCTTCAATACCTTTTCAAATACCTGCATTAACTTAAATATAGTGATGTCCTGAAGTTCGGCTTCCACGTTGGTGCTTTCAGCGAGGGTCTTCAATTCCTTCACCAGGTTGCCGCGCTTCTCTTTGGTGAGCTCAGTTTCTTCCATTTTATGGAAAGTATCCACCACCGATTTATACTTCTTGTATTCGAGCAGGTGTCGAACGAGTTCTTCACGTGGGTCAATTTCATTTCCTTGTTCATCCAACTGTGGTCGCGGCAACAGCATTTTAGATTTGATGCGCATAAGCGTTGCTGCTACCAATATAAACTCACTTGCTACCTCAATGTTGAGTTGCTCCATCTGCTGGATATAGGCCAGGAAGTCGTTGGTGATCTTCGAAATCGGAATATCGTAGATATCGAGTTCATCGCGTTCAATGAAGAACAGCAGAAGATCGAAAGGACCTTCGAACAGCGGGAGTTTAACCTCAAAATTTTCCTGTGTCATAGTCGGAGTGAGGGGCAAATTTATTTATAATCCGGCAAAAAGCCCGATTGAAAAGAAATACTAATTTTGTGGCTTTATTTTTTCTCCCAAACCTTCCTTTTCGGTCAATTGGTACGTTAAAACGCAGGTTAGGAGCGATAGTTTAAAACTCTTACCTTCAATTATTGTTTATAAGAGGCATATAATCCACAAAAACCCATGCTGATAACTCCGGGAAAACTTTTGGCAGAGATCAACTCGCCTGACGATCTTAAAAAGCTCGATCAAGCTCAACTCGTTCAGCTCTGCGATGAGCTCCGCCATTTCATTATTGATAATGTCTCGGTTTATGGAGGCCACTTCGGTGCAAGCCTCGGGGTTGTAGAACTCACCGTTGCTTTACATTATGTTTTTAAAACGCCTCACGACAACCTGGTTTGGGACGTAGGACACCAGGCATACGGTCATAAAATTTTAACAGGTCGCAGAGATACATTTTATACCAACCGTGTATATAACGGCCTTTCAGGTTTCCCCAAAAGAAAAGAAAGTGAATACGATGCGTTTGGCGTTGGTCACTCTTCTACTTCCGTATCGGCAGCGTTAGGTATGGCTGTTGCCGCCAAGTACCTCGGCCAGGACGAACGCCAGCATATAGCCGTTATTGGCGATGGTGCCTTAACTGGTGGAATGGCCTTTGAAGGATTGAATCATGCCGGTGTATCGGACTCTAACATTCTGATCATTCTCAACGACAACTGTATGTCGATCGATCCGAATGTAGGAGCACTCAAAGATTACCTTACCGATATAACTACCTCACGTACCTATAACAAACTGAAAGATGAAGTATGGAATTTACTCGGTAAACTTTCCAACTTCGGCAAGAGTGCGCAGGAGATTGTCTCAAAAGTTGAGAACGGTATAAAATCAACATTACTGAGTCAGAGTAATTTATTCGAATCACTCAACCTCCGCTACTTCGGTCCGGTAGATGGTCATGATGTAAATCATCTTGTTACCATCCTCAACGATCTTAAAAATATAAAAGGTCCAAAGATACTTCACTGTGTTACCGTGAAAGGTAAAGGCTATGGCCCGGCCGAAAAAGGTAATGCTACCACATGGCATGCTCCCGGTACATTTGATAAGATTACCGGTGAGATCTTCAAGAAAGTTTACGAGAAGCCGCAGGCACCTAAGTACCAGGATGTATTTGGACATACCTTGGTAGAGCTTGCAAAAGCCAACGATAAAATTGTAGGTATAACTCCGGCCATGCCTTCGGGTTCGTCCATGAACATCATGATGAAAGAGATGCCTGATCGCGCATTTGATGTAGGTATAGCCGAGCAACATGCTGTTACGTTTTCGGCTGGTCTTGCAACGCAGGGGCTGGTGCCTTTCTGCAATATTTATAGTTCGTTCATGCAGCGTGCTTACGACCAGGTGGTGCACGATGTATGCATTCAGAATTTACCGGTTAATTTTTGTCTCGATCGCGCAGGCTTTGCCGGTGCAGACGGACCAACACATCACGGTGCGTATGATATAGCATACTTCCGCTGCTTACCGAATATAGTTGTAGCAGCCCCTATGAACGAAGCTGAACTTCGTAACCTGATGTATACGGCACAACTTCCTCGCACGGAACTTGCGTTCTCGATTCGTTACCCGCGTGGCCAGGGTGTAATGCCGGAGTGGAGAACACCGATGGAAGCTATAGCGATTGGAACGGGTCGTAAATTGAAAGAAGGAAACGAACTCGCTATTTTAACACTTGGCCATATAGGTAATTATGCTGTGGAAGTTTGCGAGCGACTCGCCCGTCAGAATATTTCCATTGGTCATTATGATATGCGTTTTGCAAAACCATTGGATGAAAAACTGCTGCATGAAATATTCAGTCAGTATAAAAAAATAATCACGGTAGAAGATGGCTGTTTACAGGGAGGATTCGGAAGTGCTATTCTTGAATTCATGGCCGACAACAACCTGCATGCAGAAGTAAGACGCCTGGGAATTCCGGATAGAATAGTGGAGCATGGTGAGCAACATGAACTTCACCACGAATGTGGTTTTGATGCTGAAGGAATTGAACGCACCGTTGTAGAAATGTTGGAATTAGTACCGAGGTAATGTTAAAGATTTTTTCGGCTGTAAGAGGAAGTGGCAGACCTGTGATTCTCATTCACGGGTTCCCGATGAATAGTAATGTGTGGGACAATTTCGCCACACCGTTATCGAAGCACTATAAAGTTTACACACCTGATCTGCCCGGGTTCGGGAAAAGTAAACTGCTTGATTTACCTTTTACTATAGAAGCAGTAGCCACTCAGTTGCTTGACTGGATGGATGAACAAAAAATTGAAAACCCCGTGGTGATCGGGCACTCGCTGGGTGGATATGTAGCACTCGCGATGGCTGCAAAAAATCCCGAGCGACTGGCTGGTATAGGACTCTTTCATTCTACCGCTGCAGAAGACTCTGTGGAAAAAAAAGAGTCGCGTACAAAAACCATTGAGTTCGTTAAAAAAAACGGAGTACTCGCTTTCACATCTAATTTTATCCAGCAACTTTTTGCCAACCCGGAGCATCCGGCTATAGCAACGGTTCGTGAAATTGCCATTCAATCGCAGGAAGATGCTGTGGTTGGGTATACGCAGGCCATGCGCGATCGCCCATCACGCATACACGTTCTTCAGGATTTTGATAAACCCGTATTGTTGATTGCCGGTGAAAAAGACCAGGGCATTTCAGCGGCAAGTATACAGCAACAGGCTTCGTTGTGTAAACAATCACATCTTCATGTTATACCAAATGTAGCGCACATGGGGATGTTTGAAAAACCTGATGAAACTGTTAACCTTGCTAAACTTTTTATTGACCACTGTAAGTGAACCGCATGGTTTGTTACATTACCGTTAGTAATTTGACTAAAACAATATTAAATTGTATATGTTTTCGGTGCACTCGCGCCCGCGTGTTAGGTTTAATAAAAACAGGATTCTATATTTGCTAATAGGAATATTAATAACCAACCTGTAACCATGGAAGAGATAGTAGATCCACACCAGTATGACGCTTGGAATTCGATGGCAAAGAACATAGCGTTTGCTGCCTGGGCAATTGCCATTCTGATTGCTTTGTATCATGTAGTGAGACTAGCAACGATGAATGATGCCAAAACCAAATATGATTACATTAACCGGAGCGAGATTAAAACATTATGGATTGCTTCTGTTATTCTGGTAATCGGTTGCTG
Organism: Ohtaekwangia kribbensis; assembly: GCF_042676245.1. Taxonomy (NCBI): domain Bacteria; kingdom Pseudomonadati; phylum Bacteroidota; class Cytophagia; order Cytophagales; family Fulvivirgaceae; genus Ohtaekwangia; species Ohtaekwangia kribbensis. The sequence continues at coordinate 804,989 of NZ_JBHTKA010000008.1, read as the reverse complement.
CTTTTACGCAAATGCAAACATCGTAGAACTTAATGCACTTTGGATTTTCGTGCGCGTGTTTACAACATTTGCCATGGGGTTAATTGTAGCGCTGATCATTCAGAACCTCTTGAAGTTTTACTATCCCTTCTTTATCGAAAAACGTTTGAAAGTACTTCGTTACAAGCCACGTGTTTCTCCGAAAACCGGTAAGGCTATGAAGCTTCTGAGTGAAGATGAAGAAGATGCTTACCTCGATGAAGGTATGCAGGCGGAAGAAAATGTATTCTCCATTGACTACGATGTATGGAAAGATGAAGAAACCGGATACGTTAAAATTGAGCGTTACTCTGGTCACTTGCATGCATTGCAATGCCCTGAGTGTAACTATCAAACCTTTAAAGTTGTACGCGAAGAGATTCTGAAAAATCCTTCCGCAACAGAAGAAGGCGAACTGTTAAAGCATTTCCAGTGTGGCTATTGTGGATACAAAGCCAAGAAAACTGTTACGTTAAGAATGTCTCAGAAATTTGAAGAATCATCTGCAGCAACGGCATAACACTTTTACTAGATAACATAAAAAATCCCGGGCTACCCTCGGGATTTTTTATTTTGGTTAAATCCGGGCGATCAACTCTTTATATAGATTCGTAAGCACGGGCTCGGACTTACCGGCTACAGCAATGATCTCTGCTATATTAACCGACTTCAGGTTATCCGGATCACAATCGTCTGTTAATACAGATATAGCGCAGCAGGGCAAGCCCATGTGATTAGCAACAATAACTTCAGGCACGGTACTCATACCCACGGCATCAGCCCCCATGTTGCGCAGAAAGCGGTACTCAGCACGCGTCTCCAGGTTAGGACCTGTTACACTTACATATACACCTATATTAAGCTTTATGCCTTGCTCTTTGGCAATGCTCGTCAGGTGGTTATTCAGGTAAGTTGAGTATGGTCTGCTCATATCCGGAAAGCGTGGGCCAAGTGCATCGTTGTTTATACCTCGTAGCGGATTATCGGGTTGGAAATTTATATGATCGTCCAACAGCATCAGCTCACCTTTCTTCCAGCTCAAATTCATGTTACCAGCTGCATTGGACAGCAGCAGGTGTTTTATCCCCAACGATTTCATAACACGTACCGGGAATGTAATCTGCTGCATGCTATAGCCCTCGTAGTAATGGAAGCGTCCCTGCATGGCGAGTACATATTTTCCTTGTAGTAACCCATATATAAGTTTACCCTTGTGCGACTCTACTGTTGAAACAGGAAAGTGCGGTATATCATGATACTCTACTACTACGGGATTCTGAATCTCCTTTACAAAAAGACTCCCAAGACCCGTACCGAGAATTACACCTATCGCAGGCTGTGTTACACCTCGCTTTCGGATATAGTCGGATGCTTCATTTATCTGATCGATCATATTGCTAAGTATTAAGCTACCCGTTAAATATACTATATACCGGCAAGTTCTGAGCAATAAAAAAGCCCGTATGAATCGGGCTTCTTCTGTATACTTATTTAAAAGATGTTGTTATTTCAGCAGACCACCATTCAAACGCAGTAGTTCTGTTTCGGCTACCTTGGCAAGGTAACGCGCGTTGATCAAACGATTATAGGCATCGGCAAGACTTTGCTGTGCAGTACGCAATTCTATAAACGTAGTAATGCCTCTTTTGAACCCTTCGAGTGCGATGTAAACATTCTCTTTGGCAAGGAGTATCGTTTCTTCTTCGATCAGTAATATTCGCTTGGCATTTTCATAGTCAACGTACGCGTTACGCAGGTTGGCATTTACATTCGTCTTGAGCTGATCGTAGAATAATTGCTGGCGGGTATAATTCAGATCTGCCTGCTTGATCAATCGCCTGGTGTTAAATCCATTCAGGATCGGCACAGTTAACGTTAAGCCGTAGTTATATCCATCTGACTGGCTATATAATGCAGAGAACGGGTTGATCAATTTAATGTTATCCGTCTTCGAGTAATTATAGGCTGCGTTAAAACTCAACACCGGAAACAGTTCTGCCTTCCGTTCATGCAACGAAAGCTTTGCTATATCGGTATTCATTGACGATGCCCGAAGACTATAATTAGTCGCCTCAAGATTGGAAGCAAGTTCCTCCTGTTTCAGATCAAGGTTAATGATGATGGTATCTGCCACATCGTATGGTATAGGAAGCTGCGAATCCACCAGCGCATTCAATTGTTCCTTTAACTGAATTATCAGTGACTCCTGCTGAATGGTGAGCGTTCGCTGTGCATTGAAATCAACTTTCGCTTGCAGCAGCTCCGGTTTACCACCGGTACCTACCTGTAATTTTCGTTCTGCAAGTTTAACACGCTCCTCGCTTACAGCCATCTGTTCCTGCGTAGCTTTTAGCTGTTGCTTCTGACGCACTATATCATAATAATTGTTGATCACGTTAGCGATCGTGGTAACCATCTGGTCTTTTATCAGCAACTCACCCTGTGCATTTATATAGCGAATACGATCAACGGTAGCGAACATCTTTGTTCCATCGAACAAAGTCCAATTAAGTTGCACCGAAGCGTTGGTGTTGTTGGATACAGCCTTACCACTGTTGTTACGGGTGGCATCTTCAAAGCGAAGTTCCTGGTTGTTATTGTTGCGTGTAATAGCAGCAGTGCCATTTACCTGTGGTGCAAAGGCAGCCCATGCATAGCTCTGATCTGTAGCATAAGCCTCCGATGTATTTTTGGCTAACCGTACATCGTAATTTTTTTCAAGAGCCAGTGCAATTACCTGTTCTAATGATATTTGTTCCTGCGCATTTGCTGTGTTCTGAAATTGAAAAAAAGAAATAACAAGGAGTAATACAGAAAGTCTAATCTTCATATACCAATTCTTTTTGTGGCTGAGGTGCTGATGCCTCGTCACCAAACGCTACGTGTTTTCTTTTAAGTGACAGGAACGAATACATGGCCGGAATTACAAACAAGGTTAATATCAGCGAGAACATAATTCCACCTACAATTACAATACCCAGCGGCTGACGACTTGTTGAAGCAGCTCCTAATGAAAGCGCCAGTGGTAAAGATCCCAATGCCATAGCAAGACTCGTCATAAGTATAGGACGAAGACGCAGGCGCGATGCTTCGAGCACAGCTTCTATTTTGGAGAGACCTTCTTCACGTTTCTGGTTTGCAAACTCAACGATAAGGATACCGTTCTTGGTAACAAGACCGATGAGCATGATCATACCGATCTGCGAGAATATATTAATCGTTTGTCCGAAAATATAGAGTGATATAAATGCACCACTAATCGCCAGCGGCACCGTAAACATAATCGTAAACGGATCAATAAAGCTTTCAAACTGAGCCGCGAGGATCAGGTATATCAACACGAGTGCAAGCAGGAATGCAAAAGATGTATTACTGGAACTCTCCGCATAGTCACGCGAAGTACCTGTGAGTGATGTCGTGAAAGTCTCATCGAGTAATTTAGCCGAGATTTCTTCCATTACTTTTATACCATCACCAACCGTTTTGCCCGGAGCAAGACCTGCCGATATAGTTGCTGATTTATAGCGGTTAAAGTGATAGAGCGATGGCGGTGTGGTAGACTCCTGCACCGTTACCACGTTGTCTAATGAGATTAACTGACCGGAGCCTGTGCGTACATACAGATTTTTCAAATCATCCGGATCATCACGATCGATGCGTGTTACTTGTCCCATTACCTGGTACTGCTTTCCTTCCTTGGTAAAATATCCAAAGCGAAGATTGCTATAGGCCAGTTGCAAGGTCTGTGCTATATCCTGGACGCTGATACCCAGTTGTGCAGCCTTGAGGCGGTTGATCTCTACACGCAACTCTGGTTTGTTGAACTTAAGGTCTATATCTACACCTTGCAGCACCGGGTTGCTGTTTGCTTCTTCCAGAAATTCAGGAAGTACTGCACGAAGCTTGTCAAGGTTATTATTCTGAATTACAAACTGCACCGGCAAACCACCTCTTCTGTTCACAGATATAGTCTGTTCCTGTATAGCAAATGCTTTACCTTCCGGGAAACGAGAAAGGTTACGGTTAACCATATCTACTATATCCTGCTGCGATCGATCTCTGTTTTGCGGATCAGACAGTGTAACACGAACAAAGCCAGTGTTAACTGCACCACCACCAGTAAAGCCGGGAGCTGTAACCGAGAGAGCTGTTTTATATTCCGGTATAGAATCCTGTACAAAGCCAACAAGGTCTTGCACATAGCGATCCATATAGTCATACGAAGTTCCTTCTACAGCCGTGAGTTGTAAACGGAACTGGTTACGATCTTCCATCGGGGCCAGTTCAGACTGCATGTTTTTTCCTATAAACCACGCTGAGGCAATACATAGTAAAATGATCACAATCGATACCCACCGTATGCGCATAAAGCCTTCGAGCAAGCGTCTGTATCCATCTTCCATACCTTTGAAGAATGGTTCGGTTACACGATAGAACCACGAGTGCTCATGCTGGCTGCGGGTGAGCTTTACACTCAACACGGGTGTAAGCGTAAGCGATACAAAGCAAGACACCAGTACGGCTGCCGCCACAACAATACCAAACTCACGGAACAAGCGGCCAACAAATCCCTGCAGGAAAAGTATAGGAAGGAATACAACCGCGAGCGTAATAGAAGTAGAGATTACGGCAAAGAAAATCTCTTTAGAGCCTTCGAGTGCAGCCTGGTATTTATTCATACCCTGCTCCAGCTTCTTGTATATATTTTCGGTAACCACTATACCATCATCCACCACGAGACCTGTAGCCAGTACAATACCCAGCATAGTGAGTACGTTTACCGAGAAACCACACAGGTACATAATGAAGAATGTAGCCACGAGCGATACCGGTATATCTATTAGCGGTCGTATGGCAATGATAAAATCGCGGAAGAACAAGTAGATGATCAACACCACGAGCAGGAATGAAATGATCAACGTTTCTTCTACTTCCTCGATGGAACGTTTGATGAACACGGTTTGGTCCATCGCTATATCCAACTTGATGTCTTCCGGAACTTCTTTCTTGATCTGCTCCAAACGCTTGTAGAACTCATCGGATATCTCTACATAGTTGGAACCCGGCAGCGGAACGATAGCAAGCCCCACCATTGGTATATTACTTTCACGCAGAATAGATTCTTCGTTCTCCGGTCCGAGTAGCGCCTGCCCTATATCACGCAAGCGTATATCGCCCTGCGCTGTTGATTTGATAATTACTCTTTCAAAATCTTCTTCAGTATATAGTTTACCGAATGTTCTTACTGTAAGCTCCGTTGCATTACCGGCTATTTTACCGGAAGGCAATTCAACGTTCTCTTTGTTAAGAGCAGTCTGTACATCGAGAGGTGTTAAGCTATAGGCACTGAGTTTAGCAGGGTCCAGCCAGATGCGCATGGCATAGCGCTTCTCTCCCCATATCTGTACACTGCTTACCCCGGGAATTGTTTGCAGACGTTCAACCAATACGTTGTTAGCATATTCAGTTAGTTGTAATGAATTCTTGGTGGTACTCTGCACCGTCATGGAGATGATCGCGTCAGAGTTAGCATCAGCCTTTGCTACTACCGGTGGATTGGGAAGATCCTGAGGTAATGATCGTATCGCCTGCGATACTTTATCACGCACATCGTTTGTAGCGGCTTCGAGATCTATACCCAGCTCAAACTCAATGTTGATGTTACTGGTACCAACACTGGAAGAGGACGTAATATTCTTGATACCCGCTATACCGTTAATTGATTTCTCCAGTGGCTCCGTGATCTGTGATTCAATGATATCAGCATTCGCACCGGAATATGTAGTGCGCACGTTCACTACCGGTGGATCGATAGCGGGATAGTCGCGTATACCCAAAAAGTTAAAGCCTATAATTCCGAACAGCACTAGGATGATGTTCATCACAAATGCCAGTACCGGTCTTCGTAAGCTTACTTCAGAAATGTTCATAGTGTTTTCCTTAGAGGGTGTTCACCTTTGTTATTTTAACTTTGGATGTTGGCCGTATAGCCATTAACCCGGAGGTTATTACAGTATCGCCAGGCTTGAGTCCTGTAAGGATTTGTATATAGGCTGAGTCACGTATACCCGTCTGCACACTGGTAAATATCACGCTATCGTTACGAACAAGTATAACCTGCTTGTCGCGAGCTGTAGGTATCACTGCCTGCGTAGGCACCAGCAACGCCTGGTTATCCTGACCTAATTGCAGATTTACTTTAGCAAATATACCAGGCACGAGTTCGGAGTGTTTTTCATTCACAATAGCACGTATCTTCAGTGTTCGGGTATTCTGATCAACGCTGCTCTCGGTTGCCAGAATAGTAGCTTTGTGAGACTGACTTCCACCGTCTACTTTGAAACTTACTTTATATCCTTTCTGAAGTTCCTTTGCATATTTTTCAGGAACCGAAAATTCAAGCTTTAACCGATCGACCTGGCGGATTGTTGTTATTATATCGGTAGGCGATATATAGGCTCCTAAACTTATGTTGCGCAAGCCGACTCTGCCGGTATAAGGCGCACGTATTTCGGTTTTAGATATAGCGATCTCGGTTGACTCTATATCTGCTTTCAGGTTTTCAACATCGAGTGCAGCAAGATCATAATCCTGCTGACTGATACCATTTATCTTTACCAGCTCGCGGTTGCGTTCTTCTGTTTTTACTTTGATCTGAAGTTGTACCTGCAGTTTTTTCAACTGTGCCTGCAGATCTTTATCGAATAGTTTTACCAGTAATGTTCCTTTCTGCACGAGTGCACCTTCATTTATATTCAATGATACAATGCGTCCTCCTACTTCAGCACGGAGTTGTGTTTCTTCGAAGGGGAGTAGTGAACCTGGTACTTCTATATTTTCGCTTATAGAACTTCTTGCTACACGAAATGCATCAGCCGTTACCGGCCCCTGCATACGCGGGCGACCAGCTGCTGCCGGGTTTTCTTTCTTTGATTTACAGGAAGCACCAAGCAACAATGCAAACGCAAACAATAGAATACTAAATCTTGACATTATACAATTAAGGTTCAATAGCTTTTTAATTAACACGCGCGATACTGATCTGGTTCAGGAAGGAATTAGTGGACCAATCAGGCTATTTGCATCTGAAGACGGTTGTGCAGCGAGAGCACTTGAGGGATGATCAGGGAAGACTCATCGTTGTAAATTATGAAGTCTGCACGTTTCAGTTTTTCTTCCTCAGACATCTGCTTACGTATTATTTCCCGCACTTGCTGTTCAGCCCTCCCATCGCGATGTATAACTCTTTTAATGCGCACTTCTTCCGGAGCATGAACTACAATAATTTTATCCAGCGCCTGATAAGAGCCTGTCTCAAACAAAAGCGCTGCTTCTTTCAGTACATACGCTTTGTTGTTATGACGCTTTACCCATTGGGTATAATTTTCACCTACGCGAGGGTGCACCAGTTTATTCAGCACATCCAGTCTCTCCTGCTTGTTAAATACTACTTCACTCAGGTATTTCCGATTCAGGGTTCCATCGCTTAGGTACGACAAATCACCGAATTCTTTCTTTATCTGTGATACGAGAATTCCATCGGTGGTCATTAGTTCTTTCGCATGGCTGTCTGCATCATATACAGGAATACCAAGGCATGCAAAAATTTTTGAGACGAGTGTTTTACCCGAACCGATTCCTCCGGTAATACCAATTTGAAGAGGATTGCTCACACTTTAAAATTTAATGTATAGGGAATCAACCTTAATCACCTTAGAGTATGGAGGCAACCCCTGTAAAACAGGTTGCACCCGCTTAACACCGCGCGAGAAATTCCCGAGGTCTACAATAGCTTTCAGAGAGTCGCGATGATAGGTGTTCATAGCACGTTGTGGTATAGCAAACGTACAGGGCAACCTTCGAAAACCAAGTGAAGGTCGCGCACCTTTCGGAAGATTGATCAGTACAACGCGAATTGAATCTGTCATTTGCCGCAACAAGTCCACTTCAAAATTTACATGTACCGTAGGCGGATTTCTGCGGATGAGTTCGCTGTTTACAAATTGTACTTCAACTTCGTTGTGAAAGTTTTCATCAATGTTGCGTTGCGGGAGTTTTAAATACAATGGCTCTGAAATACTCTTCACCAACTTCCAGGGTCCTTCAATAAAAATACTGTCGGGTGTAATGGTTGGTTTACTCGTCATGATATACCCATTCTTGAAGAGTATAGATGGTGTATCAACCGCAAGCGTTATCCACTTTCTTCCTTTCGGCTCTATTGCTACGTGTAGTGTATCGGTTAAGACAAAATTAATTTGAAGTCGCTCAAGCTGGTTTGCAAACAACGGAGGCAACGTACTGCCTACAATCTTTTTTACTTCAACAGGTCGCTCCAGCGGAATTACCAGGGGAGGAACTTTTAACCCGAGACTTCTTCGAAACAGGTCCCACCCTATACCCGTTACGTTGATGCGGACAATCTGCGGCAGCGGGTGAATAGGTATATAATTCTCGTGATCGTAATCAAACTTAACGGGAAAGGTAATGTTGGTGGTATAGTTCTTATTCAACGCGTTAAAAAACCAGAAGACCGTAGCTGCGAACAAACACAGTACAACGGCCTTCCAGTTTTTTCTATCTAAACGCAACAAGCTGAATAAATTTAGGTGTGTACGTTACTACGTGTTTTGGTGTGTACGTTTAGGCGTGATGGCACGCTTACGTTTTTATTTTTTGTTAGCAGCTGCTTTGGTTGCTTCCATGGATATGGCAGACTTGTTGAAACGGATGCGGCCGCCTTTCTCTACTTCCAGAATAAACGTATCGCCTTCGAGTTCTGCCACGGTACCATGCGCACCACCAATCGTAACAACTGCATCGCCACGCTTGATCTCCTCTGAGAATTTCTTCTGATCTTTTGCTTTTTTCTGTTGCGGACGGATCATGAAGAAATAGAATACCACGATGATCGCTCCAAAGAAAATAAACTGAAAATAAGGATTGCTTTGTTGCTGCGCTTGTAACAGGATTGAGTACATATTGTTTTTTATTTTAAGAGTCCAAAGTTATCCTAATTAGAGCAAACATACCAAGCTTTATTGCCAGGAATTCAACCCGTTAAACGCCTTTATAGAACCGCTTGTCCTATGTTTGGAAGGCTTTGAAGGAGCGTCAGGGGAAGAAGTCATTCCGGTGTAGAGACGCTTCCCGGTCACCATCCGAATTCACACTGCTTTTGATATCCCTAAAAAGATATACCTGTAATTGATACAATCATTTTCTATCTTGGTCAACAAGAGGTAATAACCCTAATTCGCCTTACAGCAAGCACTATGAAATTAGTATTAAAATATCTCCTTTTAGTTCCATGCATAGCAGGGTATATATATGGTTATCCACAAACTATCGAGGCACAAAAAACTGTTGATAACATTAACCGAAGTATTGACGAAGCTGTTGTAAAAAAAGACGTAAACAAACTAAAGCAGTTATATGCAGACGACTTCGTTTTTACTCACGGCACCGGCTATGTAGAAGGGAAAACCAGTTGGATAAAGGACGTAGAAAATCCCACGAAGAAATTTACTTCACGCGTGCATGATTCTACACTGGTAGAGCTCCATGACAATGTTGCTATTGTAACGGGGAGTCTTGCCATTACACGAAGTGATGCAGATAAGCTGGTGCGCTATGGTATACGGTATGTTCGCGTGTTTGCCCTACGCAATAACAGCTGGCAACTGATTTCACATCGCACGGTAAAAGAGTGGCACTTTAAGTAAAGTTATTCCACATATAGCACGAGGCCTTTCAGGTATTCTCCTTCCGGATGAAATATAGATACAGGATGATCCGCAGGTTGTGAAAGGTGATGTAATACTTTTATTTGTCGGCCTGCTTGTATAGCGGCTGATACAATGGTATCGTAAAACAGCTGACGATCTACCACCTGCGAACACGAGAAGGTAAATATTATACCTCCTGCCTTGATTTTCTTCATAGCCTCTGTATTGAGACGCTGATATCCTTTCACAGCCTGATGGCGCGCATCGCGATGCTTGGCAAAAGCAGGAGGATCAAGTACAATCACATCATATTGATCCTGCTTGTCTTTCAGAAAATCAAATGTATCGACAGCGAAACATGTATGTGTAGTGGCATTGTATCCATTAAGTTCTAGATTCTTTCGTGTCAGTGCTATAGCTTTCTCGGAAGCATCTACGGAGTGAACGAGTTCGGCCCCTGCATGCAGTGCATACACCGAGAATCCTCCGGTATAACAGAATGTGTTAAGCACCTTTTTACCTTTGGAAAAGTCGCCCAGTAATTTTCTGTTTTCACGTTGATCAAGAAAAAATCCGGTCTTCTGTCCTTCTTCCCAATCGATCAAAAACTTGTTATCATTTTCAACCACAACGTGTGCAGGTATACCTGCTCCGAAGAGATATTCGTCCTGCTGTGCATCGCGTAATTTACCAGGCAACGTACCATGACTTTTATAGTATACTACCTTCAGTTCTTGACCTAAAACTATCTGTAGCGCCTGTGATATTTCATGACGATCAAGGTGCATGCCGGCATCGTGCGCCTGTACTACCGCCACACCATCGTATACATCTATAATCAGTCCGGGTAAACCATCACCTTCACCATGTACAAGTCTGAACGCGTTCGTGTTTGCAGTCGGCAAGCCAGAGCTTCTGCGTACGTTTAATGCATTAGACAGTTTGTTTATCCAGAAGTCCTCCGCAGGCGCTTGTGCATCAAAGCTCAGCATTCTTACAGCAATACTTCCGTTCTGATAATGACCATAGCCAAGTACTTCATTTTTGTAGCTGAATACTCTTACCGAGCATCCATCGGTAAGATTGCCTTGCATTTTTTGAATAGCACCGGAAAAAATCCACGGATGAAAACGCTCGATGGAGTACTCTTTACCTTTCTTCAGAATGATGTCGCCCGAAATAGTCATAGTTCAATAATTGCTGCAAAAGTATTAAAGAAAAGTGAGGCGTGTTTCATGAAGAATAAATTTGCTCTTCTACACCAATACTCGCCTGGCAACGGCAAGAAATTTTTCTTTGGGACCGGAGAAGCCTATCAAAAATTTATTACCGCCATCTTTCAGCTTTGCTTTCTTCTTAAGCTCTTCTGCCGACAACGGATAGTTTCGTGTCATGACGTTTGCTTTGCCTTCCGGGAAGTATGTTTGAATAACTTTCGGATCATTTTTAACAAGTGCCTCCACCTGAAAAATTCGTCCCGGGAAATCGGACCGATATTCAGCGCTGGTATATAGATGTGTGCTCACATCTATTTTGGAAAGGCCATACGATGATCCAACAATTCTAAAAGCACCGGCTTTCAGGAGCGAAGTGTTGGGTTCATATAAATATGCAAGAGGTGAACTATAATCAACAGCAGCCTGCTGCTCCTGCACTTTGGTGAATGAGAATCTCTCGATATGTGTTGAGAGAATATTTACCGTTACAATTTCAGGTTCACCATGAACCATTCTCTTGCAGAGAAACAGCAGTTCCTTGCATTCATTTGCTACCGATAGTACATATACTTTGTACACCGTGGGCAGTTCTCGCAATGCCTGTTGTATATCCAGTAGCGGTGATGTTTTAATGAGCAGGTGTTCTGTCTTCTCAAAAATATTTTTATACAGCGCAGTGACATCGGGTTCACAATCGCTGAGTTTAAAAACCTTCTGACCTTTATTTCTGCGTGATGGATCGATAAACACCAGATCAGCTTTCCATGAAGACTCTAAAAAATTTTCGGCTTTTGTATGATGATGCGAAATGTTATAGCCGCGTAACGTTTTATGATTGTGTTGTACAATTTGCAGCAGTGATTCGTCAGGTTCTATATACTCAACTTTCCTGAATATCCTGCTAAGGAAATATACATCTACGCCAAAGCCACCCGTAAGATCTACGGCTGTTTCTTTTCCGATTGATTCCTCTTCGATTATCCTGGTTTTGAATGCTGCTGTCTGCTCGGAGGAACTTTGTTCCAGGTTAAGGCTTGGCGGATATAGTATACCAGATGTACTATAAAAAGTGGGCAGCTTGTCTTTTGCTTTTCTACGGCCTGCAATCTGTTCTGCAATGCGGGCTAACGGAACACCGTCAACTTCCTTGTATTTAAGTACAAGCTCCCGTTCATCATCATTCGCATGTTGATGAATGAACTGCTGTACTTTTTCTGAAAGAAGTGATAGCACGACCAAGTATAATCGGGATGATCTTTAAATCGCAGCCTTCGCTTTGGATTTAAAGTGTATAAATATATTTCGAACGTATACTACTATACCCATACTCTGAGCCACCAGCAAAACCGGATCGATACGATACGTTGCATAGGTAAGTATAAGAACAGAAGCGCCTGTACTGATAACCCAAAATCCCAAAGGAAGTATAGATGTTTTATGCTTCTCCGAATAATACCACTGGTATACAAATCGCAGGTTGAGCATAAGCTGACCTATAGCACCCGCAAAAATGATCGGGTTTGTGAAATCATTCTTTGAAAAGATCTGATCAAGTTTATTATCCGAACCAGCAATTATATAGGTAAATGCTGCTACCGGAAGCAGTAGCAAAACAGCACGCAGCACCAATGGAATTTTGGTCCAATCGTTTTTGAGTTGAAGATTGCGTATATATATAAAGTACGATAACGTTTGGCCGATTATAATCACCACATCATCGCGAATGATGCCGTAGATGAGAAACAAGAACGAAGCAAGCAAACTCAACTGCCAGAATATAGTAGGCGATACAACTCTTCCCTGCTTCTCAGAGTAAAACAGTTGCACAACCAGTCGTGCACCAAACAACGACTGTGCAAAAAAACCGAGTGCATAAATCCAATATAGCTGCATACTTCCCGTGGTGTACTACAAAAGAACAGAGGTAAAAAGACTCCTACGTTGTGTTAACGTTAAGATTAAAAAAGCCTGACCATGACTGGCCAGGCTTCATTGATACTATATTATCGAATTACAGCGTTCGCTTGACTTCACGCTGCTCGTAGCTTTCGATCACATCTCCGACTTTCATGTCGTTGAAGCCATCAATACCTATACCGCAGTCGAAACCTGAACGTACTTCGCTTGCATCGTCTTTATGACGCTTGAGTGAACCGAGTTTACCAGCGTATACCACAATGCCATCGCGGATGAGGCGTATCGGGTTAGAGCGCTTCACAGAACCATCGGTAACCATACAACCTGCAATGGTTCCTACTTTCGAAATCTTGAAGACTTCGCGAACCTCTGCATTTCCTACAATTACTTCTTCTGTTTCCGGAGCAAGCATACCTTCCATCGCTGCCTTCACATCGTTGATCGCATCGTAGATGATCGAGTAGAGACGTATTTCGATCTCTTCATTCTCAGCCACGCGTTTCGCTGAATTGGATGGACGCACCTGGAAGCCGAGGATGATCGCATCCGATGCTGATGCAAGCAATACATCAGACTCTGATATCTGACCAACACCACGGTGTATAATAGCAACCTGTATTTCTGGTGTTGAAAGTTTAAGCAATGAATCCGAGAGTGCTTCTACAGATCCATCCACGTCACCTTTCACAATTACATTCAATTGCTTGAAGCTTCCAATCGCGAGACGTCTTCCGATCTCATCGAGTGTAATATGTTTCTTCGTACGTATACTTTGTTCACGTAGCAATTGACTTCTCTTCGCTGCAAGCTCACGAGCTTCACGGTCTGTTTCCATTACCATGAACTTTTCACCCGCTTGCGGTGCACCATCGAGACCGAGTAATACTACCGGTGTAGATGGTCCGGCATCATTTACTTTCTTACCAGTGTCATCGAACATCGCTTTTACGCGACCGTAGTGTGCACCAGCCAATACTATATCTCCAACACGAAGTGATCCGGTCTGTACCATTACCGTTGCTACATAGCCACGGCCTTTATCAAGAGAAGCTTCGATGATTGAACCCGTAGCATTTCTGTTCGGATTTGCCCTGAGATTAAGAAGCTCGGCTTCGAGCAACACTTTCTCCAGCAGGTCATCTATACCTTTACCTGACTTTGCAGAAATTTCCTGGCTTTGATATTTACCACCCCACTCTTCAACAAGTATATTGATCTTCGAAAGTGATTCGCGAATCTTGTCCGGGTTCGCACTTGGCTTATCAACTTTGTTGATCGCTATAACAATCGGTACACCGGCAACCTGTGCGTGGTTGATGGCTTCTTTCGTTTGAGGCATAACGTCATCGTCAGCCGCCACAACGATGATAGCTATATCGGTAAGTTTAGCACCGCGGGCACGCATTGCAGTAAAGGCTTCGTGACCTGGTGTATCGAGGAATGCGATCTTGTTACCACTCTTCGTTGTTACATCGTACGCTCCGATGTGCTGTGTGATACCACCGGCTTCAGACGCTGTAACTTTCGTATTACGGATATAGTCAAGCAATGAAGTTTTACCGTGGTCAACGTGACCCATGATGGTAACGATCGGTGCACGTGGCAACAGATCTTCTTCACTATCGGTATCTTCCTCCACTTCAAGTTCTTCTTCCGCAGAAGTGAACTGAACTGCATAACCAAACTCGTCTGCAATTACGGTAATTGCTTCAGCATCCAGACGCTGGTTAATGGACACGAACATACCTAAGCTCAAACAGGTTGAGATAACATCATTCACGGATACATCCATAAGCGATGCCAGGTCGTTCGCCGAGATAAACTCTGTTACGCGCAGTGTCTTGGATGCCTCCTGCTCCTGAAGCATTTGCTGCTCCTGGGCTTCGGAATTAGCCTGACGTTTCTCTCTTCTATATTTCGATCCGCTTGTTTTTTTACCACCGCCACTTAGTTTGGCAAGTGTAGCGCGTATCTGATCTTGTATCTCCTTCTCCGTAGGTTCTTCCTTCTGAACTCTTGGCGGATGCGGACCTCTTCTCTGCTGACCATGGCCATGCTGCTGATGAGGACGCTGCTGTCCGGGTTGGTTAGGACGTTGTCCCTGACCCTGACCTTGTTGACCACCTTGTTGTGGACCTTTCTGATCGTCAGTCGGAATACGCTTACGCGGACGCTTGCCTTTACGATCATCTTTTGTATCAGACGAAGCAACCGGAGAATCTTTTTTCTTATCTACCGGCAGTTCAATCTTATCAACAACTTTTAATCCTTTCAGTCGGTCGGCTTTTGCTTTGATGAGCTCCATTTCAGGCTCTGCCTTTTCGGTAACAACTGGAGGTTGTTCTACTACTTTTGGAGGCGCTGTAACAACAGGCTCTTTCGGTACTTCTTTAACTGCTACCGGCTGAGGTACTTCTTTTATTTCTTCTTTAACAACCTCTTTTTCCGGTTCTTTTACTTCTTTAGCAACAACAGGTTCTTTTACTTCCTTCTTCTCAACAACTGGTTTTTCTTCAACCGGTGGTTGTTTTACTTCAGGCTCTGGTGCTTCCGTTTTTGCAGCCGGTTTCTTTTCAAGATCTATTTTACCAACAACTTTAATCCCCTCCAGTTTCGGTTTCTCACGTTCAACTTTATCGGGTTGTTTTGCTTCTTCTTTTGCCTTAACCTCTTTGGATCCGAGGTTTTTAATCATTATGCGCTCTTCTTCCTCTACACGTTTCTTGGCGAGTTCTTTCTCGCTTTCCAACACAAGGTTGTCGGTGTGTTTGGCTCCGATGTGAAGGCCTGACGCCTCCAGTTTGTCGGTAGCAGAAGAGGCAAACTCTTTAGACAAAAGGTTGAATTGCTCAGGCGTGAGTTTAGCGTTGGGGTTATTCTCAACCTCAAAACCTTTCTTCCCCAGAAAGTCCAAGATGGTATTGTGCCCCACATTGAGCTTTCTTGCAGCCTGACTCAACCTGATCAACTTTTCTTCTGCCATATTCAAATATGCCTGTTTTTTTAAGGACTTTAAAATTCAAATGCGTGTAGTCCCGCAATTTAACTTATTGTTCACAGTTCATCGCTCACTTATTAAGGATTCGTAATAAACCCATTCACAAACGACTTATTCGAACTCCTTTTTCAGGATGTTCAATACACCTTCTACAGTTTCTTCTTCAAGATCTGTGCGTCTTACCAGTTCATCTTTGGAAAGCGCCAACACACTCTTCGCTGTATCAAGACCGATGCGATTCAATTCTTCAATTACCCAGCTTTCAATTTCATCTGAGAATTCATCCAGATCCACATCTTCCTCTACCTGACCTTCGGCCAGTTCGCGGAATACATCTATCTCATAACCTACCAGACGGCTGGCAAGTTTAATGTTCAAACCACCTTTACCAATCGCCAACGATACCTGGTCTGGCTTCAGATAAACGGCAGCACGTCCGTTGTCTCTATCAATTTTAATAGAAGATATCTTGGCCGGGCTCAACGCTCGCTGGATGTATAATTCCAGGTTATCGGTATAATTGATTACGTCTATATTTTCATTCTGTAATTCACGAACGATAGCGTGAATACGTGACCCTTTCATACCTACGCAGGCTCCTACCGGATCGATGCGATCATCGTATGATTCTACAGCCACTTTAGCACGTTCGCCTGGCTCGCGCACTACTTTTTTGATGGTGATCAAACCATCGTACACTTCCGGTACTTCCTGCTCGAATAATCTTTCGAGGAATACAGGAGAAGTTCTGGAGAGAATGATCTTCGGATTGCCATTGATCATTTCCACTTTGTGTACAATAGCACGTACGTTTTCTCCTTTGCGATAACGATCTTTCTGGATCTGCTCACCGCGAGGTATTGCTATTTCGTTTCCTTCTGCATCGGTAAGTAATACTTCCTTGCTTAACACCTGGTATACTTCACCAGCGATGATTTCTCCCACCAGATCCTTATACTTCTGGAAGAGTATATCTTTCTCCAGATCTTTAACCTTCTGAATTAATGTTTGTCGTGCTGTAGTTACGGCTCTGCGACCGAAATCTTCGATATAAATCTGCTCAGACACTTCTTCACCAACCTCAAAATCAGGTTCGATCTTACGGGCTTCTGATAAGCTGATTTTATCAAAATCCCAGATGTCTTCTGAATCATCGTCTACAATCTCGCGGAAGCGATAGATTTCAAGATCTCCTTTGTCCGCATTGATGATCACGTCAAAATTTTCATCCGATTCATATTTTTTACGGATCATATTTTTGAACACGTCTTCCAGGATCCGGATCATAGTAGGCCGGTCGATGTTCTTTTGTTTTGCAAATTCAGCAAACGACTGAATCAATTCATGTGCATCCATGGTTTCGTATTATTTAAAACTTACTAACACAAAAGCTTTTTCTATGTCTGTAAAAGGAATTTCAATTGTCTTTATTTCTTTCTTCTTACCTGAACCAACTTCTTGCTCCAGTGTAATAGTTCCATCTGTTACGGCCGTAAGTTTTCCTTCCTGCATTTTTTCAGGAACTTTTACTTTCAGCCTGCGTCCGATATTCTTACGATACTGGCGCGTTAATTTCAGCGGGTGGTCAAGTCCGGGTGTTGAAACTTCCAGCATATAGGCATCTTCGAGCCACGACACCTCATCCAACACTTTGGAAAGCGACCGGCTCACATCCGCACATTCATCAATGCTAATTCCGTTGTCGCTGTCAAGCAGCACCAACACCTTTCGGGGTCCTTGCTTGGAAGAAACAATAACATCTACGATAAACTGACCAGGGTCTGTTAATACCGATTCAGCGATGCGTCTTATCTCTGCTGCTATATCCATTGTAAAAAAATGCTATAAACAAAGAGGGGACTGTTGTCCCCTCTAAAAGAATACTCAGAAACTTCGGCAAAAGTATATTTTTTTGCTTCAATTTCAAAATTCCATCTGATTATCTGATTTTTCAGAGTAGCGCTAACTCTGCTGAAAGATTTTTCCGGGCCTGCTCTTCGTACATCGAAAAGAATTTATCGGTCTTAAAAATTTTGCCCATCCCCAAAAAGTGCTGTAATACCTTTTTCCTGCCAGGTTTGTATAGAAGATCAGGGTAATACGAATACTCCTTGCGGATGCTCTTAAAGTATGTTTCGTATACGTCCCAGCTTGCTCCCAGAATGGAGAGGTCTGCGTCTGTAAAAAAGTTGGTGTCTTTGTTATCGCTTATTGTATGACCTTTTGTGGCAAGTATTTGCTGTACGCATTTATTGATACGGTCTGCCGGAAAAGCTATCTCCGTAAGGCGTTGTTTTGCGAGCGCTGCGCTCTGCTCTTCGTTGTCTTTCTGAAGCGTGTTGTAGACAATGTCGTGATAGGCGATGGAGAAGATAATACAATCCCAATCTTCGATAGACTCTTTAATTGAAGTGAGTTCCTTCAAAAGATTTTCAAGATGAGATTGATTATGATAATACCGCTTCTTCGCTGTATAGCTCTTCTCAATCTCATCCCAAAGTTTACCTGCTAGTGCCGTATTACTGTTATAGTGTGATACAGCTTCAGCAAATTCTTTTGCCAGCATGATTATATATCAGATATACTCCGGCAGATTTTTAAGATATACTCCGTACCCACTTTTCTCCAGTGGTTTTGCAAGGGCCAACAATTGATCTTTTGTGATGAAGCCCTGACGGAATGCAACCTCCTCTATACATCCGATCTTTAAACCCTGACGTTGCTCGATCGTCTGCACAAAATTGGAAGCCTGCATAAGGGAATCAAACGTACCGGTATCAAGCCATGCCGTACCGCGACTCATCGGTGCTACAGTAAGTTTGCCTTGCTTCAGGTAAACATTGTTCACATCCGTTATCTCTAATTCTCCGCGAGGACTTGGCTTAAGCTCTTTGGATATTTTTACGACTTCGTTATCGTAGAAATATAATCCCGGTACAGCGTAATTTGATTTAGGCTTTGCCGGTTTCTCTTCGATAGAGATTGCTTTCCTGTTAGCATCAAACTCTACTACGCCATAGCGTTCCGGGTCTGTTACGTGATAGGCAAATACAACCCCTCCGTTAGGATCTACATTGGACTGCAAAAGTTTTTGCATACCCGATCCGTAGAAAATGTTATCACCGAGTATCAGGGCCACTTTATCATTACCGATAAATTTTTCACCGATGATAAAAGCCTGTGCGAGACCTTCCGGTTTAGGTTGAACTTCATAGCTGAAAGAGCAACCGAGATTTTTTCCATCTCCCAAAAGTTTCTGGAACATAGGCATATCGTGCGGTGTAGCGATAATCAGAATTTCACGAATGCCTGCCATCATTAATACCGACAACGGATAGTATATCATCGGCTTATCGTACAATGGCATAAGCTGCTTACTCACAGCAATAGTTAATGGATACAAACGTGTACCCGAACCTCCTGCTAAGATTATACCTTTCATGGTGTTTTGGTGTTTAGGTTAGTACGCGTTTACGTTATTGATCCGCGCAATGCAGATACGTGCTAACGTAAACACATACACACGGAATTATCGTCCCTGATACATGTTGTTGTAGTACTTCAGGTATTCGCCTGATGTTACGTTGTTGAGCCACGTAGTGTTTGCCAGATACCAGTCAACGGTTTTCTCCAGGCCAACTTCAAAAGTTACATCCGGGCGCCAGCCTGTTTCGCTGATAAGCTTGGATGCATCTATAGCATAACGCAGGTCGTGACCCGGTCTGTCTGTTACATGGGTAATCAACTTCTGCGAAGTACCTTCTGCGCGGTTAAGTTTTTTATCCATGATATGACAAAGCAGATTTACCAGGTCGATGTTCTTCCACTCGTTGTTTCCACCGATGTTATATACTTCGCCAACTTTTCCCTTATGGAAAATTGAATCTATAGCACGTGCGTGATCTTCAACAAATAACCAGTCGCGTATATTTTCTCCTTTACCATATACCGGCAATGGTTTGTTGTTTATGATGTTGTTGATCATTAACGGTATAAGCTTTTCAGGAAAGTGAAAAGGTCCGTAGTTATTAGAACAACGGCTTATAAGTGTTGGCAGACCAAAGCTGTTATAGTATGCACTTACAAAGTGATCACTACTTGCCTTTGATGCTGAGTATGGTGAGCGTGGATCAATCGGAGTTTCTTCAGTAAAGAATCCGCCATGTTCTGCAGAACCATATACTTCATCTGTAGAGATGTGGTAAAAACGCTTGTTCTCGAAATTACCTTTCCATGCAGTTTGTGCAGCGCGCAACAGATTGAGTGTACCAATGATGTTTGTATTGGCAAACTCTGTCGGGTTGTGAAGTGAACGATCTACATGCGATTCTGCTGCGAGGTGTACAACACCATCGATTTGGTGCTTGCTGAATACAGTGTTCAGAAATTCTATATCCAGTATATCGCCATGCTCGAAGTGATAATTCGGTTTCTTCTCAATGTCTTTCAGGTTCTCGAGATTACCTGCATACGTAAGCTTGTCAAGATTGATGATCGTATAGTTCGGATACTTATTAACGAACAACCTGACAACATGCGAGCCTATAAAACCGGCTCCACCGGTGATTAATATTTTTCTTGATGACATCTGAGAGGGTATTAACGAATATACTTTTCGAAATTTTTATGGTCCCGCTGGTATAGTACTTCCTGTGGCAGAGACTTGAAGTAGTCGTACGTAATTTTCAAACCTTCCGAACGAGAAACCTTTGCCTCCCAACCAAGAATTTCTCTTGCTTTGGTAGTGTTCGGTTGTCTTTGTTTCGGATCGTCCTGTGGAAGAGGTTTATATACTACCTTTTGTTTCGTACCAGTGAGTTTTACAATTTCTTCTGCGAAATCACGAATGGTAATTTCATCCGGATTACCAATGTTTACCGGCAAGTGATAATCTGACATTAATAGTCTGAATATACCTTCCACCTGATCATCTACATAGCAGAATGAACGGGTTTGTGAACCATCACCAAATACGGTAAGGTCTTCTCCGCGTAAAGCCTGGCCAATGAACGCAGGCAATACACGTCCGTCATTCAGGCGCATACGAGGACCGTACGTATTAAAGATTCGCACGATGCGTGTCTCAAGTCCATGATAGGTATGATACGCCATGGTGATCGCTTCCTGGAATCGCTTCGCTTCGTCATATACTCCGCGAGGACCGATCGGGTTCACGTTACCATAATACTCTTCAACCTGAGGATGTATCAATGGATCACCATATACTTCTGATGTAGAAGCAACGAGTATTCTCGCCTTCTTAACACGCGCCAATCCAAGAAGATTGTGAGTACCCAATGATCCTACTTTCAATGTCTGAATCGGAATCTTCAGGTAATCAATCGGACTTGCCGGAGATGCAAAGTGAAGTATATATTTCAACTCTCCGGGTACATGTACAAAAGAAGAAACATCGTGATGATAAAATTCGAAATCAGGATGTTTGAAAAGATGTTCAATGTTACGGAGATCACCGGTGATCAGGTTGTCCATAGCAATAACGCTATAGCCTTCTTTCAGAAAACGGTCACACAAGTGAGAGCCAAGAAAGCCGGCTCCACCTGTAATTAAAACTCTTTCCTTAGCCATTGACCACCTCTCTTCCTATGCTGAAGTATGTATATCCTTGTTCTTTCATGTTAGGCAGATCGTATAGGTTTCTTCCATCAAAAATTACTTTGCCTTTTAATGCGCGAGAGAGTTTTTCAAAATCAGGTGTACGGAACTCTGGCCACTCCGTTGCAATGAAAATAGCATCTGCACCTTCTGCAGCTTCATACGGTGTAGCGAAGTATTGAATTTTATCGCCTAAAAGTTTCTTCACATTTTCGATCGCTTCCGGATCGTGAGCCTTTATTGTTACACCTTCGCTCAATAACTCTTCAATATTATAGAGTGATGGAGCCTCGCGGATATCATCTGTATGGGGTTTGAAAGAAAGACCCCAGAATGCGATAGTCTTACCTTTAAGATTTCCTTTGAAGTAATCTTTTATCTTCTGAATCAGTTTTGTTTTTTGATCAGCATTTACATCCATTACAGCATTGAGTATGCGGAAGTCGTACTTCACATCAGAAGCTGATTTGGCAAGAGCCTGCACATCTTTCGGGAAGCAACTTCCACCATAACCTATACCTGGGAACAAGAATCTCTTTCCGATGCGGCTATCAGTACCTACACCTTTGCGCACAGCATCAACATCAGCACCAACCAGTTCACACAAGTTGGCGATCTCGTTCATGAAAGTAATTTTAGTTGCTAAGAATGAATTAGCGGCATACTTGGTAAGTTCTGCAGAGCGCTCATCCATAAAGATGATCGGATTACCCTGACGCACATACGGTGCATATAGAGCTTCCATAATTTTACGCGCGCGCGGAGAGTTAGTACCAATCACAACACGATCAGGCTTCATAAAATCTTCAACCGCTACACCTTCGCGTAAGAATTCAGGATTTGAAACAACATCAAAATCTACTTTTGCATTTGCTGCAATTTTTTCACGCACTTTATCAGCTGTTCCTACCGGTACTGTACTCTTATCAATAATTACAGTATAGTCTGCTAAAATAGGGCCGAGATCTGAGGCTACTTTGAGTATATATTTAAGGTCAGCAGAACCATCTTCTCCGGGAGGGGTAGGTAACGCGAGGAAAATGATCTTTGCATCTTTTATACCTTCTGCCAGATTCGTGGTAAAAAAGAGCCTTCCTTGTTTGATATTCCGTTCGAAAAGTTGTTCAAGGCCAGGTTCATAAATGGTGATCTTTCCGTTTTGAAGTTTTTTCACCTTTTCCTGGTCAATATCAACACATGTTACAGTGTTTCCGGTTTCAGCAAAACAAGTTCCGGTTACGAGACCAACGTAACCGGTTCCAACTACAGCTATTTTCATGAATTAATGGGTTTTTGACCCCGCAAATTAAGACTTTTAGGCAGATTTGGGGCATGTTTGCGCTACCAGAAGCTTAAATTGTGCATAAGATTTAAATACAACCTAACATTCGTTTGTTAATCGCGTTTAGAGAATGTAACTTTAACGTTTTCAATACTAACTTTTTCGATTCGCATGGAAGTAGCAACCAGTAACACTGAATTTATCAGTTTCAATGAAACAGAAAATCAGCGGATGATCGCGCAAATGGTTCGGGATTTCGGCAACAAAGAAATCGCACCGAATATCATGACCTGGGATGAAAGCCAGGAATTTCCGGTATCACTTTTTAAAAAAATGGGCGGACTCGGATTAATGGGAGTGCTCGTGCCTGAAGAATTTGGTGGAGCCGGTTTGGGGTATCAGGAATACATCACAGCCATCATAGAGATCTCCCGAATCGATGGATCAATAGGTCTATCAACAGCCGCGCATAATTCGTTATGCACAAACCATATTCTGCTTTTTGCATCGCCAGAGCAGAAGAAAAAATATTTACCTAAGTTAGCTTCAGGCGAATTTATAGGTGCCTGGGGCTTAA
Source organism: Ohtaekwangia kribbensis (assembly GCF_042676245.1). Lineage (NCBI taxonomy): Bacteria > Pseudomonadati > Bacteroidota > Cytophagia > Cytophagales > Fulvivirgaceae > Ohtaekwangia > Ohtaekwangia kribbensis. Next base: position 781,636 of record NZ_JBHTKA010000008.1, on the reverse strand, counting down.
CTGAACCCAATACAGGATCTGATGCCGGCAACATGCGTACTGTTGCGGTAAGAGATGGCGACTATTATATTATTAATGGAGCCAAGAATTTTATCACTCATGGCAAATCGGGAGACGTTGCGGTTGTTATTGTAAGGACTGGAGAGGTAGGTGATTCACATGGCATGACTGCCTTTATCCTTGAAAAAGGAACACCCGGGTTTACTGCCGGAAAGAAGGAGAACAAGCTGGGTATGCGCGCATCAGAAACTGCTGAATTAATTTTTACAGAGTGTCGCGTACATAAATCGCAAATGCTTGGAAAAGAAGGTGATGGATTTGTACAGGCGTTAAAAGTTCTGGATGGCGGTCGAATTTCTATCGCAGCGCTTAGTGTAGGCATAGCACAGGGGGCATTTGATGCTGCCTTGAAATATTCTCAGGAACGTCAGCAGTTCAATCAGTCTATATCAAAATTTCAGGGGATATCCTTTAAACTCGCAGACATGGCTACCAAGATAGAAGCCTCTAAATTATTGACGTACAGAGCAGGAGATTTAAAAAATCGCGGGGAAAGTGTTACAAAAGAATCTGCCATGGCCAAGCTGTATGCTTCCGAAGTGGCGGTTGATGTTGCCAATGAAGCGGTTCAGATTTTTGGAGGATATGGTTATACAAAAGATTTTCCGGTAGAAAAGTTTTATCGCGATGCCAAGCTCTGTACCATTGGCGAAGGCACGTCAGAAATACAAAAACTGGTTATTTCTCGAGCTATTTTAAAGTAGCGTTGGATAATTGATTGATATTCTGTTATCTTTGCAGCCCTAAATAAGAAATATGCTTATCGTTAACGTAAAAGAAAACGAATCAATCGACAAGGCGCTGAAACGTTTCAAGAAGAAGTTTGAGAAAACAGGTATTCTGAAAGAATTGCGTTCTCGCACATCTTTCGAGAAGCCATCTGTTAGACGCAGAAATGAGATCATCCGCGCAGCTTACCGTGAGTTGCAGAGACGTCAGGACACGAACGCTTAAGCCTTACTCGTAGTTTAAATTATCTTATTTGTGGATAAACCATACGTTTGTCCACAAAATAGAATCATTTTATCCACATGTCCCCTCAGGGTATTTCCTTGAGGGGATTATTTTTTTACATTGCTATAGATATGGCATCTCCCCTGCCTAATGAAATGCTGGTAGCATGGTGGATTCTTTTCTTAAATATCTTCAATACGAAAAGCGGGTAAGTCCTAACACTATATCCGCTTATCAAAATGATCTTGAGCAGTTCACTGCTTTTCTTGCTACGAATTTTCCCGAAGACAAAATAGAAGCGGCAGACTATCATTTAGTCCGCGCGTGGATTATACAATTGGTTGAAACCAACATTGAAGCTTCATCTGTCAATCGAAAAATTGCCTGCCTAAGAACGTACTATAAATTTCTCTTGCGACAAGAGGTGATCTCAAAGGACCCGATGTTCAAGATCAAAGTACTCAAGGCTCGAAAAAAACTACCAAGCTTTATAAAAGAAGGAGACATGGTTCATGTTCTCGACAACCAATCTTTTGAAAGTACACTGACCGGGTTGAGGGAGAAATTGATACTTGAATTGTTCTACGGAACTGGTATCCGTCTGTCAGAATTAATCACGCTAAAAGAGAGAGATGTTGATTTGAGAAACAGGACTATAAAAGTTCTTGGAAAAAGAAATAAGGAAAGGGTAATCCCATTCGCTATAAATCTCGTTTCTATTATTGAAGAGTATAGGAACGTGAGAAACCAGGAAGTAAAAAAAGAAGATCATGGCCTGTTGCTTGTAACAGATAAAGGCGAGCCATGCTATCCAATGATGATCTATAGAACCGTAAAAGATCATCTAACTAAATCCTCTTCTGCAGAGAAAAAAAGTCCCCATGTATTAAGACATACCTATGCTACACATTTACTCGACAAGGGTGCTGAGATAAATGCTGTGAAAGATTTGCTGGGCCACACCAGTCTGGCGGCAACACAAGTATATACTCACAACTCGATGGAGAAATTGAAAAAAGTATTTGATCAGGCACATCCCAAAGCCTGATTTGTAAAGTATAAATAAACCCCACAAACACAGTATGAATAAATAACTACATCTGACAATGCGACTGGTCATTCCTTACCAGTAACTGTTTTATTGTTCAACTTTTTAAATTTTTAACACTATGAAGGTACAAGTTCATTCCATTCACTTTGATGCAGACATCAAGCTTATAGACTTTATTCAAAAGAAACTTGATAAGCTGGACACGTTCTATAACCGTTTGGTGGATGGCGAAGTATTTCTTCGACTGAATAATGAGGGTATTGAGAACAAAACAGTGGAGATCAAATTACGCGTTCCGGGGAGTATGCTTTTCGCTACAGAAAAGGCCCGATCTTTTGAAGCCGCTACCGACATGGCAACGGACGCAATCAGAATGCAGTTAAATAAATTCAAAACAAAAATCAAAAACGGAAGAGCTTAACAAACTCCAATTAACCCAAAACAAAACCGCCTCAATGTTGAGGCGGTTTTTATTTATATACTATATATAAAATTACTTCTTAGGCTGCGCAGGTGTTGTTGCTGCTGCAGGCTTTGGAGTTACTCCTAATTTTTTCAACACGAGGTCTGATATATCCATCTTCTCGTCTCCGTACAGAATTACATCAAGACCACCGATTTGTTGATTCAGAATAAATGTAAAGCCGTTCTCTTTCGCTGTATCTTCAATTGCTTTACCAACCTTTTTATAAACAGGATCCATTAACTGGGTTTGTTTATTCTGAAGGTTTGTCTGAGCATCTTGCTGAAGCTTCTCTATATTTTGCTGAAGTTGTTGTAGTTCGCGTTCAGTATTTGCACGTACGGCATCCGGCATCGTGTTAGCCTGAATAGCCTGGTTATAGTCAGCAAGTTTCTTTTGAAACTCCTGCACTTTTGTGTCAATCTGATTTTTAAGTTGTGTTTGCAGTGACTTCAGGTCAGCATCGATCTGTTTTGAGTCAGGCATCTGGCTGAAGATATAATCCACATCTGCATAGCCGATTTTTGCTGCAGCAGTTTGTGCATAGGATGTAATTACTCCTAATCCCAGCACCACAAGTAAAACGAATTTTCTCATTACGGTATTCAATTTAGTTTTTGATCTTATCATTTGGATCACCCAGACCCAACTCGTCTAATACAAAGTCTGTGTAGTCATAGCGTGGATCTGTATAGATCATCACAAGTTCGCCAGCTTTATCAAACACTATCGCGAGGTTGTTTTGCTTGGCTGCCTTGTCAACCGCATCCCACACTTTATCCTGTATTGGTTTTATTAGCTCTTGCTTCTTCAGAAAGAACAGGCCACCAAAGCCAAATACTTTCTTCTGATATTCTTTCATTTCAGCTTCCTTTTTCTGGATTGCTGCCGTTCGCTCCTTTCGCATTTCTTCTGTTAAAAGAACCTGCTCTGCCTGAAGCGCACTATACATCCCCTCAATCTTCTTCGACATGTCCTGGATTTCTTTTTCCCAGGCCTCCGATAGCTGACCGATTTCCTCCTGTGCCTTTTTGTATTCAGGCATTTTATTCAGGATGTAATCAGTATCAATGTACCCGAACCTCTGTGCTTGGACAAAAGTCGAGCCGAAAATGAGAAAAATAATTGTAATTAAATAAACCCGCATAGTTATCTGATTTGCTGGCCGATAGTAAAATGGAATTGTGAGCCGCTCACTGCGCCCCTGCCATTCAACGGTACCGGATCAAATCCATATCCCCAGTTCAACCCAATCAATCCGAATGCCGGCATGAATATGCGAGCTCCAAAGCCTGCTGACTTGTACAATTTAAACGGATTAAAATCATCATAATTGTTCCAGTTGTTACCACCTTCAGCAAAGACAAATCCGTAGATCGTTGCAGCATTTCCAGTTGTAACAGGATAACGCAATTCCAATCCTAATTTATCATACGTGATACCCCCTGCCAACACACCAGAAGCACTGTTCTGACTTGTGTTATAGTACGGTGGTGTAAGAACGTTGTTCTCATAACCTCTTAATCCGATTACCTCCTGTCCTAACAGGAACGAGTTAAATCCACCGGCCAAACCATCACCACCCAAATAGAATCTTTCAAATGGTCCAATGCCGGCCTTGTTTGTGTACTGTCCTATAAATCCAAAATGTGCTTTCGCTTCGAGTACAAGTTTCTTCTTGTTATCCAATGGCAGATAGTATTTCGCATCAAACATCCACTTGTGATATTCGATCCACTTATAGCGTTCAGCAGCATCGGCCGTTGAGTAATTTATATTTCTCCAGAGTGAGAATGGAGGTGTTAACGTAAGGCTCAATGAAATGCTGGATCCCTGTGCAGGATACATCGGGTTATCGATGCTGTTACGGGCCAGCGTTGTATTAAATGTAAAGCTGTTGGAAACACCATCGGTATAGCCTAAACCTGAGTTCCAGTTATTCAGGATGTAGCGTAAGTACGATACAGAGTTGGTAAGTGTAAAGTAGTTATCAGGCCACTCGAGCAATCGACCTAAACCAACGGATACACTATGCACCTGCAGGCGTGAATCGTTGTCGCTGCTCGAACTACTTCCGTATGGATAGCGCTGGAATGAGCTGTTAAAGCTCACAGAAAGTGAATGTGGTTTGCGTCCGCCAAGCCAAGGCTCCGTGAATGAGAAGCTATAGCTTTGGAAAGATCGACCGTTGGCCTGTGCGCGCAGCGATAAACGTTGACCATCGCCCACAGGAAGCGGTCGCCAATTGTCGAAGTGCGGTATATTTCTCAATGAGAAGTTGTTGAACGTTAAGCCGAGTGTACCCACAAATCCATAATAACCTCCCCAACCACCGGAAAGCTCAACCTGATCGTTAGATTGTTCTTCAACAGTCCACTCAATATCCACAGTACCATTTGCAGGGTTTGGCACCAGGTTCTGTCCTATTTTATCAGGAGCAAAGTATCCGAGCTGTCCAAGCTTTTGTTGTGTACGAATGATATCCGATCTTCTGAATTTCTGTCCAGGTACAGTGCTCAACTCTCTTCGGATAACGTGATCACTTGTACGATCATTACCGGCTATAGTAACTTCGTTGATGGTGGCTTGCTCACCTTCAAAAATGCGCATCTCAACATCAATAGAATCTCCGGCAACAGCAACCTCCACCGGATTAATGCGGAAGAAGAGATAACCATCATCCATATACAGACCACTGATATCAAGTCCTTTCGGATTGAACTGAAGTTTCTTATCAATAAGCTCTTTGTTATATACATCGCCCTTGCTGATACCCAACACAGCATTTAACTGCTTGTCAGAATATATATAGTTTCCGGTCCAGATGATGTTCCGGAAATAATACTTAGGACCTTCATATACTTTCAGGTCTATATTAATGGTGCGACCATCATGCGCATACACCGTATCTTCTACGATGTCGGCATCACGGTATCCTTTCGAATTGAAATACTCAATGACCTTTTTCTTGTCGTCTTCGTAGTCCGTTTGAATGAATTTCGAACTGGTGAACAAGTTGAGTTTAACATTGTCGTTGATAAATTCCTTTACTTCTTTCCAGCTTACTTTATAGCTTGAGTCAGCAAACTCTTTTGGATTCAGATCGATTGCCTCGCGAATAATGGTGCGGTGTAAAGAGAAACGAGGACGTTCGTGTGTGCCCTTCATTTTCTTTTTCAGCTTGGCGTCAGTAATGCTATTGTTGCCTACAAAAGAAATCTGGTTGATCTTAACTTTTGATTTCGGATTAACAGCGATCTTCAATCGTATACCATCACGATTAAGGGTATCTTTTTCCTGGACAACTCTAACCTCAGTGTTGAGAAATCCCTTCTTAACAAAATATTTTTTAACAGCCAGTTCCGTGTTACGGATCATAGCATCATTTACAATCTTACCGCGGATCAGCGTGAGGTCTTCCTTCAATCCGCTTTCCTGCGATTTATTTATACCTGTAAAATAGAAACCTGTAAGACGAGGGCGTTCTGCCAGCACAATGTTGAGGTATACATCAGTGCCTTCGATGCGGGCTACCTGTATCGTAACGTCTCCTACGAGACCGTGTTTCCAAAGACTGCGTATAGCGTTGGTTATGGCATCGCCCGGAATTTTTATTTTATCACCGATCTTCAAACCTGTGAGCGATACCATTGCATTTTTATCCAGCACATTCAAGCCAGTTACCTCAATACCAGCAATGGTATATTCTGCCGGGTTGGCATAGTTCAAATTATTTTCTGTTGCACCGGCTGTATTACCACGCTTTCTGAATTGAGCCCAGGTGTTAGCTGTAATACCAATCAGGATAATCAGAAATAAAACTTTCTTCATCAACTTACAGGATTCAATTGTTCGCTTGTCTTTCCAAATCTTCTTTCGCGTTGCTGATATGACCAGATGGCTTCATACAAATGTTCCTTTCTGAAGTCCGGCCATAGTGTGGGTGTGATGTAGAGTTCTGTATAAGCGATCTGCCATAACAAAAAATTGCTGACGCGCAGCTCTCCGCTGGTACGTATCAACAGCTCTGGATCTGGGATGCCTGAAGTCTCCAAATAGTTTTCAAAAACCTTCTCATTAATTTCTCCGGGATTCACTTTTCCTGTCTTCACATCCTCAGCTATCTTATTGATCGCTTTCAAAATTTCCCAGCGACCACTATAGCTAAGCGCCAGGTTCAGAATCATACCCTTGTTATTTTTGGTTTGATCCATTGCCCACGCGAGGTTCTTCTGACAGTCTCCCGGCAAATTGGAGATCTCTCCTATCGTTGAAAGTTTTACCTGATTCTCCTGTAGTGTACCAACCTCCGCCTTCAGCGTACTCACAAGCAGTTCCATCAAACCATCTACTTCAGCTTTTGGCCTGTTCCAGTTTTCTGTTGAAAAAGCGTATAAGGTGAGATACTTTATGCCAAGCTCTCCGCAGCCCTCCGTCACGTCTCTTACAGCTTGAACCGCATTGCGATGACCGAAAATTCGCAGCGCGCCCTTCTTCTTAGCCCAGCGTCCGTTACCATCCATGATAACGGCAATGTGTTTCGGCAAATTATTTAAGTCGATATGTTCTTTTAGAGAAGCCACAGGAGGCCAAAAGTAGTAAAAAGGGTATTGGGTTAAAAGCGCTGAAAGCGTTGTACTACTATTTGTATGGATTTTTAGGACAAGGGATGTCGTAAAACGTTCTTGTGATGCTGATACCTAGAAAATAGTAGACATCATTATCGTTCGGGTTGCCGTATTTAAAGTTTTTATAACGCTGATCACCGGCCGAAACATTATCTAGGTAATCAAAAAAGGTTTTTCGAACACCGAACTCCAAGCCGAAATACCACTTGGGTGTATAGACATACTTAACACCCACGCCAAACGGAATCATCGCCTGCACATTGCTATACTCGGCTGTCTTATCGCCATTGCCGGAAAAACCGAAGAGACCCAACCCCCCAAACAGGTATGGAGTAAAACGCACAAAACGTTTGGTATCGCGCCAGTTTAAAAAATGATATTCCATCACGGTAGAAGCCTCCATGAGGAACAGATCGAACGAAGCATCGCGTTGTGAGGCAAATGCATCAATTGGTTTTTCAGAAGCACTCAGTTGACCTCCTGTCAGTGCTGCACGAAAGCTCACCACACTGCTGAGGTTGGAGCGATAAAAGGCCGTAACTGCCGGCCTTGAATATTTAAAGTTATAAGTCCTTACCAGGTCACCGGTATAGTTGAATGTTCCTATTCCAAATCCTACTTCGGAGCGTTGAGCCAAGGCTGTTACGGCACTCAGCAAAATTATTCCAACTACTATAGACAACCGGCTGGCAAAAATCATCATCTGAATTTAGCTCTATGGAAAGATTTACCTAGTATATATGTAAGCTTTATCGATGTCACCATAAATATATCTTTATCATTCTTGCTACCTCTCATATTTGTATTGCCCTTGGCATCGGTATACTCTTCACCGTATCCTGACACTACACTGTAAGATTGCCCATCTCTACCAACATATGTATGGTCTCCCGGTAATATTTCACCGGTGCGATATGACATCGCTTTCGCGAGTTCGTTGTTACCAAACACACCCAGATCTACATAGCTCTTGCTTACATCATCGATGTAGTCTGTGAACAAGTATCTGAACCCGATCTCTGCCGAAAGGTCAAGCACTTCGTTTAGTCTAAAACGCGCGCCAATACCAAATGGTATAGAGATCTGAATTCTTTTATAAGGTTTTATCCCATAGTTAGCATCACCCTCCTGAAGTGTAGAATGTTGTCCTTCTGTACCAAGTGGTTGCAGGTCTACCCACTTACCCGCTTCGGGCAATGGATTACCCTGAAGATCGGTTTCAGGTGCCTGAGCTTGCGGGTTGTGATGAAACACAGCGATACCAGCAAAAGCGTATGGAGTCCATGCAACACGACTGATATAGGTTGCCTGGTTTTCAAACAAGTCCATACTGGCAACAACGGAAAGTTCTTTTATACGATTTCTGAAAGAAAGATTTCTTTTGAAGCGATAGATACCATTATCAAGATCACCCGGATCTGCAGACTCAACATCAGCACCACGGAGTGTACCATACATGAAAGATGCAGTAAGAGTATAGCGCGGGCCAAAGCGATGCCCGAAAGAAAGACCAATAGCTGGTCGTGTAAATGAAATATCGGTGCTGAAGCGATTTGGTTTTGGCGATAGGTCTCCGTAGTAGTTCAAAGCATTGATGGAAACGCCAACCATACTGTAAACCTTTTCTTTACCGAACCATGATTTACGGCCTCGATACGTCATCATTCGCTTATTGTTTTTCTTGATTGCCCGTCTGTTCATTTGGGCAATTGCATCCTCCGCTCCCAGTGCGAATACGAATGTGATTAAGACCAAGAATAGCTTTCTCATGAATAAGTCTATAGATCAGTGAATTACAAAAGTAAATATTAATTCCGAATGTCTAACCCCCAGTTTAGTTTTTGGCGAAGGGTTTTAAAGTAATGTTGCCCCTCTAATTGTATCAATTTTACCTTGAAATCAGCCTTTGATACCCTTAATTTAATGGTTGCATCGACAGAAGCCACACGCGAATCGAGTGATACTAAAAATTTTTTACTTCTTCCTTCAACTCCAAAAGTAATTTCTGATTCATCGGCTACTACGATGGGACGTACGGTAAGATTATGCGGACTAACAGGTGTTATTACAAAATTACGCGACCGCGGAAATATCAAAGGACCTCCACAACTTAGCGAGTAGCCGGTTGATCCTGTTGGCGTTGCTACAATGATACCGTCTGCCCAATATGAATTTAAAAATTCTCCATCGATATAGGTATGGATGGTTATCATAGAAGAGCTGTCCTTCTTCACAATGGTAACATCGTTCAGCGCAAAGTTAAGATTGCCAAATACATCCTGATTTGTTTCCAACTTTAAAACTGAACGCAAGTCAATTTTATACTTGCCTTCGCATACTTTTGTTACGGCCTGCTCCACCTCCTCTTTGCTGTTCGTTGCCAGAAAGCCGAGTCTTCCCGTATTTATACCCAACACCGGAATTTCTTCTTTACCTATATGCGTGACAGAATCCAGTAATGTTCCATCACCACCAACACTTACCATGGCGTTCACACCTTTGAGAGAATCTCCGGTGCTGAACGTTTCGAACTTTATATTTTTGAATGCGGGGGTACGGAGGTACTTGCCGAATTTTTCTGAAACCAGAATTTCTGAATTATACTGCTGCAATACTTCAAAGATACGGGTAATAAAAGGTGCTGTCTGGCGATTGAATTCCTTTCCATGTACAGCAATGCGCATGACGTTCTGATTTAAGTTTTTGTGTGGTGCCTTCTTTTCATGTTAAAGATAGAAACGCCAGACAACGGAACAAAAACTTAGCGGTGCTTAATACAATGCAATCGTTAGTTTTATTTTGAAAAGTTATGGTTAATCTTTCTTCAATAGGAGTGAAGCCCATGATTCACGTTCATCACGACTAACTTCTTTCAAATTATAGGTTGAGCCTTCTTTTAGCAGGTCAGCTATATCATGGGTATAAAATCCGCTCAATAAGAGTAAACCCCCTGGAACGAGATATTCCTGGTATAGCTTTATTTCATCGAGCAATACATTCTTGTTGATGTTAGCCAGAACAATGTCGAACATGCCGGTGATGTTTACTTCACTTAGCTTGCCTTGCTGAAGAGAGATGTTGTTACAATTATTTACTCCGATGTTTTCTTGGCCGTTAACAACGCTCCACTCATCAATATCGAATGCTACAACTTCTTTCGCACCACGTTTCGATGCCATAATGGATAGTATAGCTGTGCCACAACCGGCATCCATCACACGCTTGTTCTGATGGTCGATATCAATCTGCGCTTTCACCATCAGGTGGGTGGTTTGATGATGACCTGTTCCGAATGACATCTTCGGAGTGATGGTAATTACGTAAGGGTATACTTTATCGATCTTGTGAAACTCGGCACGGATCAAACACTTGTCATCCACTATAATGGGCTGATAACTTTTCTCCCATTCTTCATTCCAGTTTTGTTTTTCAATACGATCCTGGTAAAAGATGAGTGGCGTCTGTTCGCTATACCGGTCTTTTATATACTGCAGTTGTTCCTTATCAAACTTTTCCAATTCAACGTAGGCTTCGAATCCTTTTTCAGTTTCCATAAAAGTATCGAAGCCCGCCTCCGCGATTTCGGCCATCAGGATTTCAGCAAAATCAGGATTACAGATTACTTGGAGGCGGGTATAGTACATATTGAAAATCGATCAGGCGCCTTTAATAACTTCTGTAAATTCTCTTGACTTCAGCGATGCTCCACCTACAAGACCACCATCTACATCCGGGCAGGCAAAAAGTTCTTTTGCATTGGCTGCGTTAACACTACCTCCATATAAAATAGCTACTGCATCTGCAACCGACTGGCCATACTTCGCAGCAATGTGTTTGCGGATAACCGCGTGCATATCCTGTGCCTGTTGTGCAGAAGCTGTTTTACCTGTACCGATAGCCCATACCGGTTCGTAAGCAATCACAATGGTTTTTATAACATCACCACTCAGGTGGAACAAACTTTCTTCAACCTGTTTTTTTACAAGTGCTTCGTGTCCGTTGCTCTCGCGTACTTCAAGAGGTTCTCCACAGCAGTAGATCGGAATCAAACCGTGCTTCAGAGCAACATCAACTTTCTTCGCCAGTAATTTTCCATCTTCACCAAAGTATTGTCTGCGCTCGCTGTGCCCAAGGATAACATACGGTATTCCGATTGATTTCAGCATAGGTGCTGATACTTCACCGGTATATGCACCTGACTCATGTTCGCTGCAGTTCTGTGCACCAATAGCTATACGATTGTTGTTCCCCAACTGATTTTTGATGGGCAACAGGTACGGAAACGGAACACAAAAAATTACTTTCGCATCACCCTTTACTTCATCGGCAACCATACCTGCTATTTCGGATGCAAGTATATTTCCTTCTTCAAGAGTCTTGTTCATCTTCCAGTTACCGGCTACAATTTTCTGGCGCATAGTGTTTTGATATTAAGGTTGAAATTTTTCTGAGGCCCCAAAGATAGGATTAGAAAGTTTAAAGTTAAAAGCAGAAGTATAAAGCCGCGACTATCTTCTTTCAGGTTTATAGTGCGACTCTTTAAAGAGTTGCTGTGCGTTGGCGGAATTCATCAACTGCGGCAGTGTTATATCCGGATGTGACTCCATGTATTTATTCACGATGCGCCATCCCACCCATTGTCCTATTCTTCCCGGACATTTTTCACCAACCTGAATCGTAACAGGGCGTTCGCCCAGGTAATCCTTCTTAACAACGTGGCTCGTGGCAAACAATACGTTGCTTTCTATAAAGCGCGCCCAGATCAGGTCTTCATTCGCGCGCGAGCCTTTTATTTCGTCTGGAGTATACCAGATCAGCGTACTGTCAGGTGTGCATGGCAACATGTGTTTGGCAAAGTAAAATGCCTTGCCATACGCTACCATATCAGCCAGCACGGTCTTATCGTTCATCTCGGTTTTGTTAAACCTTCCATCTATACCATAGATAAGCATCGCAGACGGAACGATATCATCCGGATCATACTTTCTTAATATATAGTTATATACATTCTTAGGCCTGTACTTTGCACCTCTGCCCAAGTAAAAATCAAGACTTACTATAATGAGTGAGTCTGTTACAAACATATCGGTATCAAGGCCGGTAATTATAGTTTGAATACGCGGTGGCGTAAAGTCAGGATAGTAATACTTGACGTTTGAAAAGGCTGCTTCAAATTCAGCTTTCAATGCAGCGCCATCGCCAAACACACGTTTTGTTTCGAGCAGTAATGTATCGAAGTGCGGATTGTTAAAACGGCTATAAAGCTCATCGAGAAAAACAGAGTCACCAGGGTATTCTGTTCTTCTGAACATATAATCGCGTATCAACGGCTGTCGGGTAAAGAGTGCCACGAGTTCATCTTTACTTTTTATATTTACGACAGAGTCCTGAAGCTGCTCGAGCGTAATCGTTACTTTATTGCCAGATGTCTCCGGTTTAAAGACACACTCGTCTTGCTCATCTTTTGTACAACCGGCTGCCAGGAGTATAAGCAATACAGCAGCGAGCAATGATCTCTTCATGTGTTATTTCTATTTTGCTGCGAAGATCGAATTTTTTACAACATGAAGAACAACGGGTAAGCTTTCGCTTTATTTCGCATCGAATGTTAATACATCGGCAGGCGTACTTTTGGTGAGACGAAGGCTCTTTACTTTACCCCGCACGGTTACGTGCACCAGGTTCGACTGGTCTTCATGTGTTTCCATAATGATGTTGTTCATCACCTGTATCGCTTTCCATTTTTTAACATTGCTCACTTCAATAAAAAAGATAAATGCCTCTCCTTCCTTTTCATGACCGAGGTATTTTATTTTCTGTGCCTTTTTATCAAGTACTATTTTTAAATGTTCCTCGAGATAAGGAGCCATGATCTGATCGAGTGTAACACCTTTCGGCTCGGTAATATCGAGCTCGGGTTGGTTCAGCCTGTTGCGCATGGTGAGCTCAAGATCATCAATAAATACGCGCATCATAATCTCCAGCACTTTGTCTTTTTCATCGTACTCTATTTCAGTTACGGAAACATGAAGCGGGTGCAACATGAGCGCAAAGACAATACTGTGGACGAACGATAGAATAGAAAATGATGTGACCATGAAAATGTTAACTGAATCGTGGAGTCGAAAGGTCCAAAAATAATACCGAAAAAAAGAAATTGATTACCGATCATGTACAGATTGTTCGGCAACTTCTTTACCGGCAGAATCGCACCCCCCATAAAATACCTAATCTCTTTGTCAAAATTATCTCCTATACTTGTGCCCTTAAAATTTTCATTGCACTAATTATGAGCGAGTTTCAACTCTATTTTGGGTTAGGAAAAGATCACATTCTGGACTATAGAAATGGCTACGACCACATTTTATTTGTAGTAGCATTGTGTGCGCTATACCTGATGCGCGACTGGCGGCAGGTACTGATCCTCGTTACTGCTTTCACCATAGGACACTCCATAACGCTGGCGTTATCAACGCTGGAAATTATCACGATCAAAGCCGACCTCATCGAATTTCTTATACCGCTTACCATTTTTATAACGGCCGCATCCAACCTGTTCAAGAATGAGGAAAATTTATCGGGCAGACCGATTCAGCTTAATTATTTTTTTGCAGCTTTTTTTGGATTGATACACGGCATGGGTTTTTCAAATTACCTGAAAGGTATTTTAGGTAAAGACGAACGAATTATATCCCAGCTATTGGCCTTTAATCTCGGGTTAGAGGTAGGCCAGATAATTATTGTTGCCATCTTTTTAACAGCCAGCTTTCTTTTAGTGGATTTGTTTGGTGTAAATCGAAGAGACTGGAAAATGGTTGTCTCTTCTGCGGTGGCCGGCATCGCTTTGATGTTAATGAAAGAAAAAGCATTTTGGATTGAATAACTCTTATATAAACCTATATGAAGCGCGTTTTTAAAATTTCCCTCCTTCTTGTAATAATGCAGGCGGCATGGGCACAGGAAACTCCACGGTGGCAGGGCAAGTTCGAGCAGCTCGACCAACAATTACCAACTCCGAATGAATATCGTTCGGGCTCAGGGGCACCGGGCCCTAAATACTGGCAACAAAAAGCCGATTATGTTATAAACGTAGAACTCAATGACGATAATCAAAGTATAACCGGATCTGAAACGATAACATACCATAACAACTCACCCGATGTGTTGCGTTACCTATGGCTTCAGCTTGACCAGAATAAACTTGCTGAAGATAACATGACGCAAAAGACAAAAACGAATACCTTACGCGATTCTATCGATGCAAAATCAGCAGGCTCGGCCTATAATCTTTTTGATTTTGACGGAGGATTTAAAATCAAATCGGTGAAAGATGCTACCGGTAAAGATCTTACGCACCTCATCAACTACACCATGATGCGCATCGATCTTCCGCAGCCACTCAATCCCGGACAGAAATATACTTTCTCCATAGACTGGTCTTATAATATCAACGATGGAGTTCGCGTCCGTGAGCGCACGCAGTATGAATATTTCCCCGAAGATGGTAACTACTCGTACGTAATTGCACAGTGGTTCCCACGCATGTGTGTATACGATGATTATGAAGGATGGCAGAATAAACAATTCCTGGGACAAGGCGAGTTTGCATTACCATTCGGTGATTACAAAGTAAAGATCACCGTACCAGCCGATCACATTGTAGGCGCCACCGGTCAGCTTAAAAATGCTGAGACTGTTCTTAACAAAACACAATTGGAGCGACTGGCAAAAGCCAAGACTTCATTTGACAAGCCCGTAATTATAGCGACTCAAGACGAAGCTGTACTGCGCGAGAAAACAAAACTGAAAGAGAAGAAGACATGGGAGTTTCATGCCGACAACGTTCGTGACTTTGCTTTCGCTACATCACGCAAGTTTATATGGGATGCACAGGCGGTAAAGATCGGCAGCAAAACACCATTGGCAATGTCGTATTACCCGAAAGAAGGTAATCCGCTGTGGGAGAAAGAGTCTACCAAGGCAGTGAAGAATGCCATAGAAGTATACTCTCGTATGACGATTGATTATCCATACCCGGTAGCTATATCTGTTCACGCTGCGCACCAGGGAATGGAGTACCCAATGATATGCTTTAACTATGGCCGTCCGGCTAAGGATGGTTCCTATACTCCTGCTGTACGCAAAGGTATGATCGGTGTAATTGTACACGAAGTAGGGCATAACTTCTTCCCGATGATCATCAACAACGATGAGCGTCAAACAACGTGGATGGATGAAGGTGTAAATACATTCGTACAGTTGGTAACAGAAATGGAACGTTACCCGGATATAGATTTCGACAGAGGTAAACCATCTGCACTGGTGCCGTATATGAAAGGTGACCGCAGCTCGATGCGTCCGTTGATGGTGAACTCCGAGCAGGTAATACAATTCGGTAACGAGCAATATGCAAAAGCCGGTACAGGTTTATTCATGTTGCGCGAAACCATTATGGGCAGAGAGTTATTCGATAAAGCATTTAAAGAGTATGCACAGCGCTGGGCCTTCAAACATCCGAAGCCTGCAGACTTTTTCCGTACGATGGAAGATGCATCCGCTGTAGATCTCGACTGGTTCTGGAAAGGTTGGTTTTATACTACCGATGTATGTGATCAATCTATAGACCAGGTGAAGTGGTTCAAGATGCGCAAGACAGAGAGCGATCCTGAAACTAAAAACCTGAAAGTAAAACAAGGTGATCTCAATGCGAAAGATGAGAAGAAGTTCGACAATTTTAACAACGGTCCGGAACCGTTCAGTTTAACGAATACCGATCCGCGTATGTATGGTGAGTTCAGAAGTCAGATCGATGATAAAGCGATCATGCAGAAACTCGACAACAAGAATATATATGAAGTAACGTTGAGTAATAAAGGCGGACTGGTAATGCCGGTAATTATTCAGTGGACTTACAAAGACGGATCAAAAGAGATCGAACGTATACCGGCCGAGATCTGGCGCATCAATGAAAACAAAGTAACCAAAGTGTTTGTCAAGGACAAGGAAGTAACCAGCATCGTGCTGGATCCACAGCAGGAGATCACCGATGTAAATGCACAGGACAACGTGTTCCCTAAATCACAGTCCGCTTCCAAATTTGACGAATTCAAAAAGAGAACAAACTAGAGAATCGTTATAAGTTATCCGTTAATCGTTACTAGTAAATACGATTAACGGATAACCATTAACGAATAACGGCATTCAATCATGAGAGTATTACTTGCTATTATATTTACATGCGTGCTTGTACGTGCTTCAGCACAAACACAACCGCAGCAACAGGCGTGGAAAGGAAAATTCGAGCAGCTCGATCAGGTACTGCCAACACCAAATTCATATCGCACAGGCGCTGGTGCACCGGGTCAGAATTACTGGCAACAACGCGCTGACTACGTGATCAACGTAGAAGTTGATGACAAGACTCAATTACTGACCGGTTCTGAAACCATCACGTATCACAACAACTCACCGGAAACATTAACGTTTCTCTGGCTTCAGCTTGATCAAAATATACTCGCTGATAACAACATGACTTCTCAAACCAAAACTGGTGTTGTGAGAGACTCTGTGCCGGCCGGATTTTTCAACATGATGACGGGTGTAAAAACTTCCGATTACAAAGGAGGCTATAACATCAAGTTTGTAAAAGATGCAGCGGGCAAAGCGCTTCCCTATACCATCAACAATACCATGATGCGTGTAGATCTTCCTGCCCCGCTCAAGACAGGTGAGAAATTTACTTTCGCTATTGACTGGAGCTATACCGAGTACAACCGCCAGATCTTTAACCAGCGTGGTGGCTATGAGTATTTCCCGGAAGACGGCAACTATGTATATACTTTCGCGCAGTGGTTCCCACGCATGTGTGTGTTCGATGATTACGAAGGCTGGCAGAACAAACAGTTCCTCGGTCAAAGCGAGTTTGCGCTGGTGTTTGGTAACTATCGTGTACGCATCACAGTGCCTGCCGATCACATTGTAGGTGCTACCGGTACTATACAAAATCCGAAAGATGTATTGAGCAAAGAGCAGATCGAACGTTTCGAAAAAGCGAAAAAGGCTTTTGATAAACCTGTATTCATTGTTACACAAGACGAAGCTGTTCAAAAAGAAAAAACAAAGTCAACCAAGAAAGCTACGTGGGAGTTTTATGCAGAGAACGTACGCGATTTTGCATTTGCTTCTTCTCGTAAATTTATATGGGATGCACAGGCGGTAAAAGTAGGCGATAAGACTCCGATCGCTATGTCGCTCTATCCAAAAGAAGGTAATCCACTGTGGGAGAAAGAATCTACCAAGGCTATCAAGAACGCATTGGAAATATACTCTGAGCGCACGTTCAACTATCCATACCCCGTAGCATATTCTATACACACTGCCAATCAAGGTATGGAATACCCGATGATCTGCTTCAACGGTTCACGTCCTAACAAAGACGGCACATACTCACAGCAGAAACTGGTGGGTCTTGTACAGGTGGTTGTGCACGAAGTTGGTCACAACTTCTTCCCGATGATTGTAAACTCCGACGAACGTCAATGGACGTGGATGGATGAAGGTTTGAATACGTTCCTTGAAAAAGAAACCGTTCGTGTTCGTTATCCTGAATTATATAGTACACATGGTACGCCAAAAGGAATTATACCTTTCATGAAGGGTGATAAGAGCCAGATGCGCCCGATCATGACTAACGGTGACGATATGCGCTACAACGAGTTTGGTGCTAACGGCTATACCAAGCCATCTGCTGCACTCACGCTTCTTCGCGAAACCGTAATGGGGCCGGAGTTATTCGATAAAGCGTTCAAGGAATACTCAGAACGCTGGGCATTTAAACATCCGAAGCCTGCAGATTTTTTCCGTACGATGGAAGATGCATCGGGTGTAGATCTGGATTGGTTCTGGAGAGGCTGGTTCTATACCACCGATAATGTAGATGTAGCAGTTGATGAAGTGAAGTGGTTCCAGTTGAAGAACGAGCAGATCGATCCGGAAAAGAAAAACATCAAAACAAAAAAAGGCGATCTTACAGCTGAAAAGAATACCGGTAAAAATGCCAACGACTTCAGCAGCGGACCAGAACCATTTACCATGCTGAATACACCTGACCAGATGTATGGAGAATTCAGAAGTCGCATTAACGATGCTGACATCCGTAAAAAACTGGAAGGCAAAAATATATACCAGATCAAGTTTAAAAATGTAGGAGGCCTTGTTACACCGCTTGTTATCGAGTGGACGTATAAAGATGGCTCTAAAGAAATAGAGCGCATACCGGCGGAGATCTGGCGCATTAATGAAAACGAAGTGGTAAAGGTTTTTGTAAAGGAGAAAGAAGTTGTAAACATTGTGCTCGATCCTAATTTCGAATTAGCCGATGTTGAGATGAACAACAACGTGTTCCCGAAGAAGACTACCGAGTCGCGGTTCGACCAGTTCAAGAAGAATAATTAGTGCAGCAACATTTGCTCTGCAGCGATAGAAATATAGTCTTGTAAAAGTTGCAGTACATCTGTAGTATACGTTTGACGAAAAGAATTAAGCCATCCTTGTAAAAAAGGATGGCTTTTTTATTTAATTAAACTGATCTTTCAGATAAACTCATTAATCGACTATGAAATCCCTTCGTATTATTTTACCGATGCTTTTACTGGCTGCATTCGCGCAGGCACAAGACTCACAGCAATGGAAAGGAAAATTTGAGCAGCTTGATGAACTGCTGCCTACACCAAACGAATATCGTACAGGTTCCGGTGAGCCAGGTGCCAAATACTGGCAGCAGCGTGCCGACTATACCATCGATGCAGAGATCGATGAACCAACCAATACATTAAAAGGTAAAGAAACCATTACCTACTATAACAACTCACCTGAAACGCTAAAGTATCTCTGGCTTCAGCTTGATCAGAACATCAACAAGAAAGGTAATGAAGATTTTGGAAGTTACTTTGGTCCTGTGCGCGATTCGATACCAACGCTGCACATGCAGTACCTGACTCGTACACTGGAGTTTGAAGGCGGATATACTATACAATCTGTAACCGATAAGACCGGTAAAAATCTTCCGATCACCATCAACAATACCATGATGCGTATAGACTTGCCTGTAGCTATAAAAACCGGCGAGAGCTATACCTTTAATGTAGCATGGTCGTACCCGATAACCGACAGAAGTAAATTTTTACTTTCACGCGAAGGCTATGAGTATTTTCCGGAAGATAAAAACAGTACATACCTGATCGCCCACTGGTTTCCACGCATGTGCCAGTTCGATGATTACGAAGGCTGGCAGAACAAACAGTTTCAGCGTCTTGGAGAGTTTGCACTGGAGTTCGGTAACTATAAAATAAATATAACTGTTCCTGCCGATCACATCGTTGCCTCCACCGGAACATTACTCAATGCAAAAGAAGTTTTATCAGCAAAGGAACTCGAGCGATTTGAAAAAGCGAAAACGTCATTCGATAAACCCGTTGTAATTGTTACCGAAGAAGAAGCACGCGCCAAAGAGAAGACACGCTCAACGGCTAAAAAAACATGGCGCTATCAAGCCGATAATGTCCGCGATGTAGCATTCTCTTCGTCACGTAAATTTATATGGGATGCACAGGCCGTAAAGCTTTCAACCAACACGGTGCTGGCCATGTCTTATTTCCCGAAAGAAGGCCTGCCGGTATGGTCTGAAGAATCTACCAAAGCAGTAAAGAATGCGTTGGAAGTATACTCGAAATATACTTTTGATTATCCTTACCCGGTGGCTATATCTGTAAACACAGCAAACCTCGGTATGGAGTTCCCGATGATCAGCTTCAACGGTGGCAGACCACGCAACGGGCAAATGACGGAGAATGGTAAAGCCAGTATGATTGGTGTTATCGTTCACGAAGTAGGGCATAACTACTTCCCGATGATTGTAAGCTCAGACGAACGCCAGTGGATGTGGATGGACGAAGGGTTGAATACATTTTTACAAACACGAACCGAGATGGAGCGTTATCCGAACTTCCATCACACTGTTCCGCAAGATATAGTGCCCTATATGAAAGGCGACAAAAGCGTGATGCGCCCGGTGATGAATACATCGGACAACGAAAGACTTAACGCCTTCGGTGCCAACTACTATGAAAAACCGACAGTAGCCCTTACGTTGCTTCGCGAAACCATTATCGGTAAAGATCTTTTTGATAAAGCCTTTAAAGAATATGCAAACCGCTGGATGTACAAGCATCCGCGCCCAGCAGACTTTTTCAGAATGATGGAAGAGGCAACGGCTGTTGATCTCGACTGGTTCTGGAGAGGGTGGTTCTTTACTACTGATAATGTAGATGTATCGGTAGAAGATGTTCAATGGTATAAACTTACTTCACAGCAACCGAACATCGAGAATAAAACGAAGAATGTAAAAGCTGGTGATCTCAACGCCAGCACATCCGGTAAATCTGTAACCGACTTCAGCCAGGGACCAAAACCGTTCACGATGTTGAATACACCGGATAAAGCATACGGTGAATTCAGAAGTCGCATTGACGATAATGCTGTTCGTCAGAAACTCGAAGGTAAAAATATATACCAGGTAAAGTTCAAAAACAACGGTGGCCTGGTTACACCGCTCATTATCGAATGGACTTATAAAGATGGAACCAAAGAAACCGAATATATACCGGCAGAGATCTGGCGCACCAATGAGAATGAAGCCAGCAAGGTATTTATAAAAGACAAGGAAGTGACCAATGTAGCCTTCGATCCAAACGCAGCTCTTGCCGATGTAGACGAAAGCAACAACATTTTCCCGAGGAAGGTTACGGAATCAAAGTTCGATCAGTTCAAGAAAAATAAGTAACATCAATCTTTCCCGTAGTATATATCGAGTTACAGCAAGTATATGTAGCTCCGTATAGGCTGCGGGAATTTATTTATATACCCAACCCAAATGAGATTAAAATTCGCCATATCCTTGTTACTTGCTGCCTGGCAACTGCAGGCACAGGTGGAGAAAAAAGAAGTGGGCAACCTGATCGTGGAAGGTGTACCCGAAATACCAGCTTCCGTGATTGAGCGTATGAACCAATACCAGAATACGCGCGGTGCAAGCTTTAGCGGCTGGAGCCCAGACGGGAAAACTATACTGATCAGTACACGCTTTGCAGAAACATCACAGATACATGTAGTTGATCATCCGGGAGGTGCGCGCAAGCAAATAACATTCTTTAAAGAACCCGTTGGCGGAGCAAGCTATTGCCCGGATGCTTCGTACAAAGGCTTTATGTTTTCAAAAGATATAGGCGGCAATGAGTTTTCGCAGCTCTTCTGGTTTGATATCACTACGGGTAAATATGAAATGATTTCCGATGGCGGGCGCTCTCAAAATTCCCTGAGTGCATGGTCTAATAAAGGCGATCAGTTCATTGTAGTGAGCACACGCAGAAATGGTAAAGATTACGATCTCTACCTGAGCAGCATGAAAAATCCGAAGGAAGCAAAATTGGTATTGCAACGCGAAGGTTCGTGGAGTGCACTAGATTGGTCGCCTGATGATAAAAAAGTTCTTGTCGCTAACTATATATCCGCTAACAAATCCTTCTTACACATCCTTGATTTGGAAAGCGGCAAGCTGGAGCAGATCAATCCTTCACAGGAAGAAATCGCTTACGGCAGTGCACTGTGGACTGCCGATGGCAAAGGTATATTTGTTGTGAATGATCAGGGTGGCGAATTCAGTGTGTTGAAGTATTATGATATAGTTTCTAAAAAATTCACAGCAATAACTTCTTCTATACCCTGGGATGTAAACGGTATAGCCGTAAACAAGAATCGCAGCACACTGGTGTTCGATACAAACGAGAATGGTGTTGCCAGGCTATATCAGCTTAATACAGCTACCTTGAAATATACTGCTATACCGGGTATACCTACCGGAGTTGTTGGCGGCATAGAATTTCATCCGGATGGAAAGCAACTCGGTCTGGTAATCAATACACCTCAAACACCGAGCGATGTTTTCTCCATCGACCTTGCTACGAACAAACTTACCCAATGGACCTTCAGTGAAGTGGGCGGATTAAATACGAGCACGTTTGTTGTGCCTTCCTTGGTTGAGTATGAAACATTCGATAAAGTTGATGGCAAAGCGAGAAAGATACCGGCATTCTATTACAAGCCAGCAAGTGCTTCCGGAAAAATTCCGGTGATCATTAATATACATGGTGGTCCGGAAGGACAATCTGTGCCGGTGTTCAGTCCGTTCATAAGTTACCTTACCAATGAGTTGGGCATTGCTGTGCTTTCACCGAACGTGCGCGGATCTTCCGGTTATGGTAAAACATTTTTAAAGCTCGACAACGGTTTCAAGCGCGAAGAATCTGTCAAGGATATAGGTGCATTGCTCGACTGGATCGCGAAGCAACCGGAGCTTGATGCATCGCGTGTCGCCGTTTGGGGCGGATCGTACGGAGGGTATATGGTGCTGGCCTCGATGACTAACTTTAACGACCGCATCAAGTGTGGTATCGATGTTGTCGGCATCAGTAACTTTGTAACATTTTTACAAAACACGGAAGATTATCGTAAAGATTTGCGCAGAGTAGAGTATGGTGACGAGCGCGATCCGAAGATGAAAGAGTATCTGCTCAAGATCTCACCAGCCAACAATGTTGACAAGATTACCAAGCCGCTATTTATAATACAGGGTCTGAACGACCCGCGTGTTCCGGCTTCCGAGTCTGAGCAGATGAAACAGAACATGCGAAATAAAGGTCGCAACGTATGGTATATGCTCGCGAAAGATGAAGGGCATGGCTTCCGCAAGAAACCCAACGTTGACTATATGCAATGGAGCGTTGTGATGTTCCTGCAGCAGAATTTACTGAAGTAAAAAATCTTCTATTTTATAGTCGGGAATGTCGAAGTAAGAAATGTTTACTTTTTCGACATTCCTTCTTTAGAGCTGTCTCAAAACATACTCTACCGGCCTGATAGTATTCATTTCCATAGGTGTGTGATAACGCATATAATGCGGTTTAATGTCACGATTCAGCAATTGATAGGTTTTGTTTTTAAATCTGACGTCTTATATTTACACCTTAGCGCGGTTCAGAAGGGTCTTGTAGACCAAAATTTTTTTGACTGATTATCTTTGCCGCTCATATTTTTTAACCCACGCCCTCTGGGCAAAAAATGATTAAAACATGCAAAGACGCTGGTTAAGTTTTTTTGGCATCGCCTTGATGATCGTAGCAGTAGTATTCGTGAACCGCTACTATCTCCCCTCTCTCACGGAACAAGAAGCTTCCTCTGACTCAGTAAGCTTCGATATCAAAATCAAAGAACCAAGCGTGCTGTATGGCATGGTGGTGGATGACTTCCTGGTAATTGAAGACAAAGTAAAACGCAACGAACGTCTTGGTGACATCCTCGAGGCTTACAATGTACCCGCTAAACTTATCAACCAGGTATCACAACTTTCGCGCAACGTATTTGATGCACGCAAAATAGCCGCCAACAAGAAATATACTTTGATCTGCGACCAGGATTCCCTGAAGACAGCCAAAGCGCTGGTATACGAGCCGAACCCGATAGACTATATCATTTTCCGTTTTGAAGATTCACTTACCGTAGATGTTTGCAAACGTGATGTTATCACTGTTGAGAAAAGCATTGCCGGTGAGATTCGTTCCAACCTTTCTGAAACCATCGAAGAGCTTGGCATATCACACGAGCTTACCAATAAATTTGTTGATATTTTCGGCTGGCAGGTAGACTTCCAGCGTCTGCAAAAAGGCGACAAATTCAAACTGATTTACGAAGAGAGCCAGGTAGAAGGTGTTACGGTTAGCATCAACCAGATCAAAGCTATATACTTTGAACATTTCGGGAGCCCATACTATGCATTCCCGTTCGATCAGGGCGAAGGCATGAACTACTACGATGCTGAAGGCAAAAGCCTGCGCAAAGCCCTGCTGAAATATCCGATCGAATTTACACGCATCAGCTCACGCTACACCATGAGTCGTTTCCACCCGGTACAAAAGAGATGGAAAGCTCACCTGGGCACAGACTTCGCTGCTCCTACCGGTACCCCTATACGCTCGGTGGGCGATGGTACTGTGGAAGAGGCACAGTATAAATCCAACAACGGTAATTATGTAAAGATCCGCCACAACGGCACCTATACAACACAATATCTTCACATGTCGCGTATTGCAGATGGCGTTCGTGCCGGCACACGTGTTCGTCAAGGTCAAACCATTGGTTATGTAGGGAGTACCGGACTTGCTACTGGTCCGCACCTGTGCTACCGCTTCTGGAAGAATGGTGTTCAGGTAGATGCATTAAAAGCAGACCTGCCTCCATCAGAGCCTATTCAGAAAAGCCACATGGCGGCCTTCGAAACTGTTAAGGGCGACCTGACCAAGAAACTTGATAGCATAGCTTTCCCGGAGCAACGCCAGGAGCCTATCGCATCCATTTAACTTATATTTAATAATCTTATTCAACGCTTTCGTTGAAGATGTAGTTTTCTCTGACGTTTTTTGTCAGAGAAGCGGAGCGATCCCTCATCTTCAATGAAGCGTTGTTTTTTTATACTCCTTTTACTCCTACCCTCCTGCCTGACATTTGCGCAGAAGGTAGGACTTGTATTGAGCGGAGGTGGAGCTAAAGGCATTGCCCATGTTGGTGTTCTGAAGGCGCTGGAAGAAAACGAGATTCCCATCGACTACATTGTAGGCACTTCCATGGGTGGCATCATCGGAGGTTGCTATGCCGGGGGAATGAGTCCCGAGCAGATCGAACACATGATACTCTCACCGGAGTTTCTCGGATGGGTAAACGGTTCGCCCGAACAAGGCTTCAACTATTTCTACTATAAGAATGACGTCACGCCTACATTCTTAAAGCTCACACTCGATCTTGACTCAACGCTTAACTTTCAATTCAACACCAGTCTTGCCAAAGATGTATCGCTGAACTTTGCGCTGGCCGATCGCATGGCACAAGCCTCTGTTATATCGAAGAATAACTTCGACAGTCTCTTTGTACCGTTGCGTGTTATTGCAGCCGACATCTTCACACAAAATGAAGTAGTACTATCCAAAGGATCGCTGAGTGATGCGCTCCGTGCCACCCAAACCGTGCCGTTCTTTTACAACCCTATTCGGGTAGATGGAAAGTATCTCTTCGATGGCGGGGTATATAATAACTTTCCTGTAGATATAGCACAGCGCGACTTCAAGCCCGATGTAATTATAGGGGTAAATGTATCTACCAAGATCTTTGATGAATATCCGTATGATAATGACGACAAGCTGATATCACGATCGCTTCTTTTTATGCTGATGGATAAATCTGATCCGTCTATGATCGGAGACAGCGGTATTTTTATTCAGCCCAACCTGAAGGGATTTACTTCTTTCGATTTTGCCAAAGCAAAAAATCTTATCGACAGCGGGTATACACAAACCCTGCGGCAAATTGAGGAACTGAAAAGCAAAATTGCCAAACGAAATACATGCGAGGCTGTAGCCGAAAAGCGAAATGCCTTTAACAACAGAAGTGTGCCGATAGAGTTTGACAGACTCGCCTTTAAAGGTTTTAATTCATCGCAGCGAGCCTATATCCGCAAGCTTTTCAAAGTACATCCGGGATCTGCCAAACCTTTATTCTATAGCGATATAAAGAAAGGATACTTCAAGCTGGTGGCAGAGGATTACTTCTCGAATGTATATCCGGGTATACTATACGACAGCACCACAAAGAAATTTAACTTTCAACTTTCGCGCAGACCGCAGCAAAATTTCCAGGTTGATTTTGGTGGTGTTATCGCTTCGCGCGATATCAGCAATATATTTCTCGGGCTTAATTACTATCACTTCGGGCGCACACTCAAGCATTACTATACCGCTTTTCAAACTGGAAGTTTCTATAAATCGGGGATTGCTGAAGTGCGGATCGACTATCCAAACCAGCTATATATAGAACCTTTTGTAGAGTATAACAATTGGAACTACTTCGAGAATGGCGACCTGTTGAAAGATGTATCGTCTACCACCACACCTACGGTACTCTCGCGCATCAACCGCAAGTTCGGGGTACATATAGGTATGCCTATCAAGGAATTCTTCAAATGTACCGTAGGCATCGAAGGCTTCAACAACACTGACCGCTATGTTAACGGAGATATATTTATCAGCACGGATACGTTAGACCTTGAGCGCATCAAAGGTTTTAAAGCCGGCTTTACTTTCTCGGCCAACACATTAAATCGGAAGCAGTATGCATCCAGCGGCAAAGCTTATTCATTAACGGGCGATTACTTCAACCTGTCGGAGTCCTATACTCCCGGCAACACCTCTATACACGAGGGCAAGATGAAGTTCTATCACAAGTGGTTTCGCGTACGTGCCAGTGCCGAGCAGTACTTTAATGCAGGCTGGTTTCATACCGGCTACGTAGCGGAAGCCGTGTTCTCCAATCAACCCTTCTTCCGTAATTACTTTGGTACCATCATCAATACCCCGGCCTTCCTGCCACTACAGGATAGCAGAACGTTGATCCTTGAGAACTTCCGATCGTTCAATTATGTAGCCGGGGGTATACGCAATATCTTCACACTGCGCACGCGTGTAGATTTTCGCCTGGAGGGATACTTGTTTAAACCCTTTGATTATATAAAGGAGGGCAGCAACCAGGAAGCCTATATTAGCCGCGATATAAAATCGTTGTTCTTTGCCGGGTCTGCAGGCTTTGTATACCATGCTCCTATAGGACCGGTGAGCCTGAGTATTAACTATTACGATGATGATGAGAACCAGTTGGGTGTACTGTTGCATGTGGGATTTCTTCTGTACAACCGGCACTCGCTGGAGTAAAAGTTTAACAGTCCATTTACCTTTCGTTATTACTCATTCGTCTTTTTACCAGTCGATTCGACTTCATTATAAAATTTTTAGCTATGTTTAAAGTTCAATTTAACAGGCGCTCTGGCATGAAGCGGATTTTACTTACCCTCGCAGTACTCATCTCATTTACTCTTACTTCCAGTGCACAGGTTGTGCAGTGGGCAACTAAGGTTATAGAGTTTTCATCTGAGCTCACTCCTGTCCAGTACTCTGCACAGCAGGTACTGGGTAAACCAAATGTACTCCCGGCAGGTGGACAAAGTCCTAACGCATGGGCACCCGATAAACCTGGGCGTAAAGAATTTTTAAAATTAGGATTCGCCAATCCGATCAGCATTCGCCAGATCGCTATTGCCGAATCGCATAACCCGAGTGCCATCTTCCGTGTGCTGGTTTATGATGAAGCCGGTAAAGAATATGTGGTGAATACATTAAACCCGATGACGGTACCGCTAAAGGGAAGGATGCTGAACGTATTTATGGACGCCACTACCTATAAAGTTGCTGCCGTAAAAATAGAATTTGATGGCGCTGCGGTACCCGGATACTTCGGTATAGATGCCGTGGCAATCTCTGACTCCAACTATCCTATTATTGCTGATATACCGAAGATGCAGTTACTCGCGTCCGGTATACTCATTGAAGCGCTTGATAAAAATGTAAACAGTGAATATAGTGAGCTTAATCCACTGCTTTCACCCGATGGTAAAACGCTATACTTCAGTCGCAGAAATCACCCGGAAAACATAGGAGGTGTTTCTGACAAGGAAGATATATGGTATTCCGAACTGGACTCCGCCGGCCGCTGGCAGCTTGCCAAAAATATGGGCGCTCCGTTCAACAACGAAGGACCTAACTTTGTAAACACGATCCAATCTGTTACACCCGATGGCCGATCCGCTATTATGGTGTTGGGTAATAAATACCTCGACAATGGTAAGATGCGTGCCGGTGTTTCCATCAGCTCGAATGTGGGTGGCTCATGGAGCAAACCTGTAGCTCTTAACATTGCCAACGACTATAACTTTAACGAGAAAGCTAACTACTTCCTCACCAACAATCGTAAAACATTGTTGATGTCAGTAGAGCGTGAAGACTCGCAGGGAGATCGCGATCTCTATGTCAGCTTCATGAACAACGACAGTTCCTGGTCTCAACCGCTCAACCTGGGTGATGTGATTAACACGGCAGGCGAAGAGTCAGCTCCGTTCCTCGCTTCGGATGACAAGACACTATATTTCTCATCAAACGGCTTCAGTGGTTACGGTGGTACAGATATATATGTATCCAGAAGACTCGATGACACCTGGACAAACTGGTCTGAGCCGGAAAATCTAGGACCGGAAATAAACTCACCGCTTGAAGATCTCTTCTTTAACATTCCTGCCAACAGCGACTTCGCTTACTACTCGCGCGGTGTTACAGAAACCAACACCGATATATTCCGTGTGAAACTTCCAATCGTGAAGAATCCGGAGCCATGGGTTACAGTTAAAGGAAAAGTGGTTGACAAAGCTACAGGCGATCCGTTGGGAGCCAAGATCATTTATGAACGATTGCCAGAAGGTAAAGATATAGGTATAGCACAGTCTAACCCCGAAACCGGTGAATATGAAATTCGTTTGCCAGCCGGCCACCAGTATGGTATACGCGCAGAGTCTGATGGTAAAATTTCAGAGAGCCAGAACCTTGACCTCCGGAATATAACTTCCGATAAAGTTATTGAAGGAGAGAACTTCAACCTGTCGCCTATTGAAGTGGCAACCGTTAAAGAGAACGTAACGATTGTATTGAACAACGTATTCTTTGATTTCGATAAAGCTGAATTAAAACCTGAATCATTTCCGGAGTTGAACCGTATAACGGAGTTGATGAAGGAAAAGAGTGGTATGCAGATCACTATATCAGGCCACACCGATGCCACCGGTCCTGAGCAATATAACCTCGGTTTGTCGGAGCGCAGAGCAAAGGCAGTTGTGAAATACCTGGTTGAAAAAGGTATAGCGAGCGATCGCATAACAACCGAGTACTTCGGTGAAAGTAAACCTACCGATACGAACGACACGAAAGAAGGAAGACAGAAGAATCGCAGGGTAGAATTCAGGATCTTGAAATTGTAATTTCATAACCAATGGTTCATACGTTTTTTACATTCTCCGTTGCATGTATACTCAGCATCAGTCTGGCATTTGGTCAATCTGCTGATTCGCTTATATATGCAGAGGGCAATATTATTAACGCAACTACCAAAGAACCTGTAACAGCCCGCATTACCTATCAGAGTCTTCCGTACGGGAACAAAATGGGTACGCTGAATA
Source organism: Ohtaekwangia kribbensis (assembly GCF_042676245.1). Lineage (NCBI taxonomy): Bacteria > Pseudomonadati > Bacteroidota > Cytophagia > Cytophagales > Fulvivirgaceae > Ohtaekwangia > Ohtaekwangia kribbensis. The sequence continues at coordinate 752,267 of NZ_JBHTKA010000008.1, read as the reverse complement.
ACAACCGTTATTCGTTTCCACTTTTCGATAATGAAAAATACGCGCTTATAGTAGAAGCACCCGGCTATACTACCGCCAAGTATTTAATTGATCCGGCCGAGGCCAATGGTAACAAAGTATTGAAAGATATAGAGCTTACCACAGGTACCCCTGCCAGTGCGAGTAAACATTCTGTAGGTCATGTTATGCGTCTTGATAACGTGATCTTCCAGGTGGGCCGATCGAAGATCAGCGAAGACTCCTACTCAGAACTGGATGTAGTGGTGAAGATGATGAAGGAGAATGCTACAATGGTAATTCAGCTCGAAGGCCACACCGATTACCTGGGTGATGCAAAAGAAAACATGAAGCTTTCCAAGGCCCGTGTTGAGGCAGTAAAAGAGTACTTAGTATCCAAAAACATCAACAAGAGTCGTGTAAAGACAAAAGCATTTGGCGGAACCCAACCGCTGTCACGCGATGATACACCGGAAGCGCACCGATTAAACCGCCGGGTAGAACTTCGTATCCTGGAGAATTAATCAACAATAATTTTTTAAGAAAAGAAGATCAGCTTAAAAGCTGCCGGCAGTAGCATTTGCCTGTGTATCCAATTTATGCTTACGCACGGTTTGTACTTTGCGAATATAGTTTTCCTTGAGTGAAGGATCCAGTTTACTCTCTGCCAGTGAAAGCAAAATGATGCGCGAGAATTCTTCCAGTCGTGGTGATCTATACTGCAATGATGCTTTCTCCAGGTATGCTATCGAATTAACCCACTGATGATTGTTGTATGCTTTTATAGCCTGGTTATAGTATAGCAGCCCCAGCATTTCATCGAGGTTCACATCGTTGTATAAATCAAAAGAGAAGTGATAATAACGTTTATCCGTATTTGCTTTCTCTATTTCGTTCCTGCGGTATACATGGATACGCTTTTCTATTTCAGATTTACTATCGGTAAAGCCCGTGGCAGGATCTGTCGTTTCGAGCAATACATCTCCGACAGATGTTTCCACCATCAGGAAGATGTGGTAGTTGGTTTCGATAATGCGATAGGGAAACTCAAAATGATCGAGCAGTATGGCATATAGGGCTGTGCCCGTAAGACAATTGTAATATCCTTTGTCCAGCAACTCGTTAAAAGATGAGTACTCTTTATAGTTGCGCAGAAAACGCTGGTGTGTTTTTGTAAAGAGGTGATTCAGAAATGCCTTATCGGTTTTAAAGCCATTTTTCTTTACTGAAAGTTTATCAACAAAGGCAAGCAGTTCATCAGCAGTGGCTATCTGCTCATCGGTAGTGCTGTAAAGTTCAAGATAATGATGAAGCGAAGAGGTTGGCTGGGACGTAAAGGTAACATCTTGTGCTAATGCAAGTATTGGCAAAAAGAATATCAACACCAGTCCCTTCATGTTACGCCAATGTTAATTTACCGTTAACAAATTTAATATAAATGTAACACTAAGCAAGTATTCGTTAACATTTGAGTAATGTCTGGACGCTGATTGCGTGATTTTGACTCCTGAGATTTTTGCCTACATTTAGTATATGCAGGCCATTGCCGACACAGACGTAAAAAATGTGATCCATGAAGCATTCAAACTTCATCACGATAGTCTGCATGTAATGCGTACGGAGCCTTTGCGACAGCGTAAGGTATACCTCAAAAAACTACGCGACTGGATTCACGCCAACCGGACGCTGATCCATGAAGCGGCCTACAATGACTTTAAAAAGCCAGCCGTTGAAGTAGACGGCACCGAAATCTTTCACGTACTCAGCGAAATCAAACTTGCTGTTTCCTCTTTGGAAACATGGGCACAACCGCGCAAGGTCGATGCGCCCATCACCATGCTGGGTACACGCTCCTATATACAGCCCGAACCGCGTGGTATATGTCTCATTATATCTCCGTGGAATTATCCATTCAGTCTTGCTGTTGGTCCGCTGGTATCTGCTATAGCAGCAGGTAATAGTGTTATACTCAAGCCATCGGAATTAACGCCTCACGTATCAGCGGTTCTGAGTCGCATGGTGAAAGATATATTTCCAGTGAATCGTGTATCTGTATTTGAAGGCGGGCCGGAAGTATCACAACACCTGTTAAAACTTCCGTTCGATCATATATTCTTTACCGGCAGTCCTGCTATTGGCAAAGTGGTAATGAAGGCTGCCGCAGAAAATCTCACATCGGTTACGCTGGAGCTTGGCGGTAAATCGCCTACCATCGTTACGGCTTCTGCCAACATTAAAGAAGCAGCGCAACGTATCGCGGTAGCCAAGTTTATTAACAACGGACAAACCTGTGTTGCGCCAGACTATATATTGGTTGATGAAAGTGTAAAGCAATCATTGATTGAAGAACTGAAACTATATATCAGAAAACACTTTGCCGCGGGTGGCGATGTCTTTGACACATCGGCAAGCTATTGTCGCATCGTAAATGAAAAACACTTTTCACGTGTTAACGAGTTATTGAAAGACACACTATATCACGGAGCTAAACTTGAGTTTGGAGGAAGCATTGATGAGGCCACGCGATTTATACACCCGGTGATATTAAGCCATGTGCCTGTCGATGCGCGGCTTATGGAAGAAGAAATTTTCGGTCCTATACTGCCGGTTATTTCCTATACCCATATCGATGAAGCGGTCCAAATTATTAACACAAAACCCAAGGCACTCGCCCTCTATATATTTACCCGCAGTAAAAGCGATCGCAGAAAAATTATTCAGGAGACTTCTTCCGGAGCCATTTGTATTAACGATTGTGCCGTTCATTTTCTGCAACACAACCTTCCCTTTGGCGGTGTTAACAACAGTGGCATAGGCAGCTCGCATGGCTACTTCGGGTTTCAGGCCTTTTCGCACGACAAACCTGTTATGAAACAAAAAGGAGGTTTCACATCTATTCAACCCTTCTACCCGCCCTATACCAGCCTGTCGAAAAAGCTAATGGACTGGTTTCTAAAGCTTTTCTAGCCCACTACTTTCCGATTATTAGCACGTCTATCCCGCCCAACGTTGCAAACGTGCTTTTAAAAGAAGCTTTCGTCTAAATACCAAAAAATACAGGAGTCTGTTTACTAAATTTGAGTTCACAATTCATAGCACATAAAACTATGATGGTACAAAACTTTATTCACACGACACACATCGTACACATTCAACTATATGTTTGACGTTTTAAACACGAAACTTACCAAGTTCTAAATTTTTGATATGAAAAAAGCATTGAAATGGACCCTCATCATTGTAGGGGGGTTAATTGTACTCCTTCTGGCTGCCGCTTTTATCATCCCTATAGCTTTTAAAGATGACATTGTAGCTGCAATCAACAAAGAAATCAACAAGTCGGTAAATGCAGACGTTGTATACGATGTTGAAAAGTTTGACCTGACGTTGTTCAGAAACTTTCCGAATATAACAGCCGAGATGCGCGACCTCGGTGTTATTAATCGCGCACCGTTTGAAGGTGAAGTTCTCTTCGCTACCGAAAGTTTTGAAGTAGAAGTTAACCTGAAAGAAATTCTGTTCGGAGATCAACTCCGTGTAAAAGGTATATCACTTATTCGCCCCATCATCAATGTTAAAGTATTGAAAGATGGTCGTGCAAACTATGATATCGCAGTTCCTTCTGAAGATACTGTAACAACTACCGAAGAACCAAGCAACTTCTCATTCGGTATAGATCACTGGGAAATTGTTGATGGTGACATCACCTACGATGACCAGTCACTTCCATTCCTGATGAGTCTGAAAGGTGTAAACCACAGTGGCTCCGGAGATTTCACACAGGATGTATTCGATCTGAAAACAAAGACTGTGGCGGATACCGTTACCGTTGCATTTGATGGTACCGAGTACCTGAGTAACAAGCGTGCCGAGATCGATGCTACTATTTCCATCAGTGAAGAGTATACTAAATATACTTTCAAGGAGAACACAGCCAAGCTTAATGACTTTGCGATGAGCTTCGATGGCTGGTTTAAAATGAACGAGAACGACTTCGGTATGGATATAGCATTCAAGAGCCCGGAGAATTCTTTCAAGAGCATTCTGTCGCTGGTTCCAGGTATGTATACCGAAAGCTTTAACAACATTGAGACAAAAGGAGAACTGGCTTTCAATGGTTTTGTAAAAGGAACCTATAGCGAAAAACAGATGCCGGCTTTTAACCTGAACCTGCTGGTAAAAGACGCTATGTTTAAATATCCGGAGCTGCCAACACCGGTTAACAATATAAATGTAGATCTGTTGGTAGATAATAAAGATGGTGTAATTGATAACACCGTTATCGATCTGAAAAAACTTCACCTTGATTTTGGCTCCAATCCGGTAGATGCAAAAGCACTCATCACCAAAATGTATCCTACCAATGTAGATGCAACAGTAGCTGCTAAATTGAACCTTGCCGAGCTGAGCAAAATGTTCCCGATGGAAGGATTGGAAATGAAAGGTAGCTATGCTATAAACCTGAATGCAAAAGGTGTATATGACAGTCTGAAGAAAACAATTCCTGCTATAGATGCAGCCATGTCGCTCGCAAGCGGATATGTAAAATCAGCTGAGTTCCCGCTGCCGCTGCAAGACATGCACTTTACATCAACCGTTAAAAATACATCCGGTAAACTGGCTGAGACCTTTATTACGGTTAAAGATTTCAGCGTGCTGATGGATGGTGAAAAATTCAGTGCTGACTTATTACTTCAAAACCTGGATGACTATACCTGGGATCTAAAAGCTAAAGGAGGTATAGATCTGGAGAAGATGACGAAAGTATTCCCGGTAGAAGGTATGACGCTGGCAGGTAAAGTAAAAGCCGATATCGAAACGAAAGGTAAATATTCTGATGTACAGGCCGAGCGTTACGACAAATTACCAACCAGTGGTAATGCTTCACTGAAAGATTTCAAGTATGTAACCAAAGATCTTCCTACCGTTACATTATCGCAGGCAGGAATGGTTTTCGATCCGAAGAAAATTGAATTGCAGAATGTGAACGGTACCATTGGTAAAAGTGATTTCAACGTAAGTGGTTCTGTATTGAATTACCTTGGCTATATATTCGGCAAGAACGAAACCATTAAAGGTGTAGTAAATTTCAATTCAACGTTACTCGATCTTAACGAGTTTATGAGCGATACCGAAGAGCCTGCTGCGGCGGCTGATACAGCTGCACTCAGTGTTATACCGGTACCTCAAAATATAGACTTCCTGCTAAAGTCTAATGTTAAAACCGTTAAGCTTATGAACTATACCATGACTAATGCTTCGGGTGATGTGTTGGTAAAAGACGGTGTTGCTAACCTGAGCGGACTGAAATTCAACATGCTGGGCGGTAGCTTTGTAGTGGATGGTACCTATAACACAAAAGATATAGCACATCCTAAATATGATCTTGGTCTGAAGATTGAAAATGTGTCGATGAAAGAAGCATCAAGCGCATCATCACTTGTATCAACCTACGCTCCTATAGCGGGTATGGTAAACGGTAACTTCTCCACCGACTTCAAGATCAGCGGTGAGTTGTTGAAAGATATGATGCCTAATATGGCAACCGTTAATGGTGGTGGTTTGATCAAGATCGCACAGGCTGCGTTGAAAGACTCCAAACTTATATCTGGTATCACTTCGCTTACCAAACTCAGTGATGCCAATGAAGTAACGATGAAAGATGTGCTGATGTCTGCCGCTATAAAAGACGGAAGACTGAGTGTAAAACCTTTCGATGTGAAATTCGGTAACTATAAAACTACTGTTACCGGCAGCACGGGTATCGATCAATCTATAGACTATACATTGAAAATGGATGTACCGGCTGGTAAACTTGGCACACAACTCAACGGTTTCCTGGCCGAGAAGACAGGCTCTAAAACAGACCCGAATGGAAATGTTCCGGTTACTATAGGTCTGGGTGGTTCTGTTACCAATCCATCACCGAAACTTATTATGGATGAGCAGAAGCAACAGGTTAAAGAAGCAGCTACTGCCGTTGCCAAAGAAGAAGGTACTAAAGCAATTGAGAAAGCAGTGAAGGGAACGGAAGCTGAGAAGATCGTTGGTAGTATACTTGGTAAATCAGATACCAGCAAAACCAAATCAGATACAACACAAACGCAGCAACAGAAACAAGTTGATGATGCGAAGAGCCTGATTAAGGGATTGCTGAAGAAGAAGAAAAATTAAGAAGTAAGGAGTATAATAAGAAAGCCAGGTATAGCTACATGCCTGGCTTTCTTATTTACGTCATTAGCTTTTACTTACTCAGCCTCCTCTAAAGTCTTCAGATAGTTATCGAGGTATGCTTTGTAATTTTTTCCGGTATCTTTTACAAAATCAGAATTGGTTAAGCCACCCCATACCTGGAGTTTATCGGTTGTATACGGACCACACACACCGAGATAGGTTACATCTTCATAAGTATCGTGAAAGCGCATTACATAAAACTTCTTCTTCGCGCCTTCATAGTTTAACTCTGCTTTGTACGCGATCTCTACGTTGAAATCTTCCGAGTAGTCATATTCACCTACGAGGTAATCATAAAATTCACCAACAGCCAGGCTATCCTGGTTAGCGTATTGTTTAGGAAAGTGCTGCTCAAGCGAATGCTCCTGCAAGCCCGAAAAGAATGTAACACGTGTAGGAAGATTACGGGCAAGCTCTGTAACGCGAGCCTCATCCGGAGTTTGCTTCAGGCGGAAGAGCGTTGTTGCCGCAGCCACCGCCATATAGTCATCAAAGCCATGGGTAAGTTTTTTTAACGTTGCTATTTCAGCCGGAGCTTGTGGTTCATAGCCTAATATCTCTGTCAGGTAATATAGGCTTTGATACGTTGAATCACGGAGATATACTTCACTATCTGCCTGAAAATCCTGTACGATTATTTTCTTCTGTGCAGATAGTTCTGTGATGGCAAGTGTTTTGTTTTCAAGCAGATGTTCGGCAAGTGTATATATTCCTGTTTTGTACGCTTTAACTGGTAAATACTTTAAAGTATTCAGGAGGAAGAATTTCTGATTAACAGAATCGATACGATACGGACTGAAAAGTAAATTATAGCTCCACTCTCCTTCCGCCACAGGCTTATGTTTTTCCAACAGTTTAATCAGTGCGGTAAGACTTGGCTTGGAACCTATCTGCGAAAGAGCGCGGAGCGCAGCAAACTCCAGCGCAGGATTTATACTAAGTGACGGGAATATCTTTTCAATAAAAGCAACTGACTTTTCAGAAGCTATATCATCAAGTACATCAAACATTATCTCCTTGCGACTGCCTTCCGGCTCGCGATCATCCGAGTAAGATTGTTTGATGAGGTTGTGAATAGCCTCCACATCCTTCTCTTTAAATGCATAGTTGCTAAAGGCTGCCGCGGCTGGTTTCCATACTGCGGTATCTTTACTTACTATATCTTTCAGCAGGAGCGCAGACTTATCACTCAGTAAATCACCGTTAGCCTTTCCGATAAATTTAAACGACTTGAAAAAGCGATTCGCGTCATCACTCTTAATTTCAGAAGGAGGTAAAAAGGCAAACAACGTATAGCCCGTCAATCCTCTTGCAAAAGTCAATATGCGTAACTGCGCATGATTTTTACCTTGTAGTAAAATCATTTCTTTAGCTGGTCGTCCATCCACTACTACATCGCGATCTAAGAGAACAGAGTCATAAGCCGATGTATATAGTTCGGTGCGTGAAGCCAGTATAGCACTATCACTTTCAAACTGATCGTATTTGGAATACGACTCAATAGCAACCGAGTAATTGTTACCGCTGTTTATATCCTTGCCCGAATAGGCTTTCATCGTGCTTCCGCTTTCGTCATCTTCCTCAAGAACCGGTTCTCCGGGAAAATCGGCTGAAAAAGAATACTCGGCAAACTGGTGCGATTTCCACTCTGCTTTTTTGTAGGGAGTGAATTTGAAAGAGCTTATAAATTTCGCGAGATCATCTTTCCGTTTGTTCGGGAAAAATCCGGCTACTATATATACTCTGTTTCCCCGCAGTACAACACGCATGTCGGTAACACCATCTTTTACTTTGGAGCTGAACTTGCGACCAGGGTATCCGTCAAAGGTTATCTTTTTAATGTCAGAAGTATCGAGTTTCATACGCAATACGGTTTCTCGTGCTACCTCCTGCAGGTATAGCGAGTCATCCAGTATATTAAAACCGGTAGGGAACTCGTTGTAGATAACATAGGCTATTGCAGACTCAGCCGTTACCATATGTATATTTACTTTGATGTCGATGCCTTCGGGTGTTGGCCGGTTAACTGATTTTACTTCCGGATCGCCCGGGAAGTCGACAGAGAAAGCGCCTTGTTCAGCGGAAAAAGTCTTCCAAGACTTTTGTGCCCATCCGTACTGACTGAGCAGTACGAACAGGACCAATAAGTTAAATCGCATGTTTATTTCAGATAAAGAGTTAGGGTTCGCCTGGTAAATTACGACAACTGAATCTCTTCTCCTTCCTTATTCAAGAACTTAAATTCTGTAACGGCCAACGATGAATCCATCACCAATGTTACCCAGCGCTTATACTTGAAATACCAGCGCATGCGTTGTGATATAATTCCTTTTGTAAAGTATGCGTGCAGGTATGGATGAAGTGCCAGCACCAAATCTTTCTCGTTTTGTTTAACGAGTAGATGCTCTACATTTTTCTCAACAAGATCAGACACCAATATAGAAGCAGTGATCTTACCTGTACCGTTACAGGTAGGACAAACTTCTTTGGTCGCTATATTCATCTGCGGACGTACACGCTCACGTGTAATCTGCATCAACCCGAACTTCGATAACGGAAGCACTGTAGACTTTGCCTTGTCTTCCGCCATCTCATCTTTCATGGTTTTATAGATGAGCTTTTTATTGTCGGGGTTTCTCATGTCGATAAAATCGATCACGATAATTCCACCCATATCGCGCAGACGAAGCTGGCGCGCAATTTCTTTTGCAGCTTCCAGGTTTACTGAAAGTGCCGTGGTCTCCTGGTTCTCTTCGCGGTTTGATTTGTTACCGCTGTTCACATCGATCACGTGCAATGCTTCTGTGTGCTCGATGATAAGATAACCTCCACCTTTTAAACTTACCGTCTGACCAAATGCAGATTTGATCTGCTTCTCTATACCATAGTGTTCAAAGATCTTTGCCTTGCCGGTATATAGCTTAACGATCTTCTCCTTATCAGGAGCAATGCTGTGAACATACGCCTTTACATCTTCATAAATTTTCTTGTCGTCAACATGCACATTGTCGAACGATTCGTTCAGCATGTCGCGCAGCAAAGAAGATGTCTTGCTGATCTCTCCTATAACTTTGTCGCGCGGGTTCGCAGTAACAAGTCGAGCCATGCCTTCTTCCCACGTATTCACCATGCTGCGCAGGTCACGATCAAGTTCGGCCACGTCTCTTCCTTCCGCTACAGTGCGAATGATGACGCCAAAATTTTCAGGTTTAATAGATTGAATGAGACGGAGTAGACGTTTCCGCTCTTCGCTGCTGGTAATTTTTTTGGATACGCTAACGGCATTGGAGAATGGCACCAATACCAGGTATCGACCAGCTAATGATAACTCGCAGGATAATCGAGGCCCTTTTGTAGAGATTGGCTCTTTTACAACCTGAACAGGTATTAATTGGCCTTTGGCCAGCTGCTGGGTAATTTTCCCATGCTTATCAATATCCGGTTCGGTGTTAAACTTGTCGAGCTTTCCACCATTGATCTTCTTGGCACGTACCAGTTTTGTAAACTTCGAGAGTGAACTGAACTGCGGGCCCAGGTCGAGGTAATGCAGAAAGGCATCTTTATCATAACCAACATCTATAAATGCTGCGTTAAGGCCCTGTACTACTTTTTTTACAGAGCCTAGATAAATGTCTCCTACCGAAAACTTGCTGCCTTCTTCCTCGTTGTGGAATTCAACCAGCGTCTTGTCTTTAAGAAGGGCTATACGACATCCGTCCTGAGTTGCACTAATTATTAGTTCGTTACTCAAAAGACAAAATGGTTAAAGTAAAAAATGATGTGTATAGAAAAATTACTGCTCGTGTAAAGCAGTGTAACCGGGTGACCCGGTTACTGATTACTTCTTCTTATGTCTGTTTTTTCTAAGACGCTTCTTACGCTTGTGCGTTGCCATTTTGTGCTTCTTTCTTTTCTTTCCGCTTGGCATAGTAATGCTTTTAAATTTTCGCTGTTACCGGTTTTTATTTAGCCGTGTAACATTGGGTTAAACAATTATTTTAAATCCTTTAGATAAGAGTCTACTGTAGCTTGTACAGACGGATCCTTATCAAGTTGTTTCACTTTTTCGAACTGCTCTTTCGCACGCTTCTTATCACCTGTATTCATCAACGCAATGCCGAGTAGTAGTTGACCTTGCGTGTGATTAGGGTTTACTTTAACTAATTCTTCCAGTCGCTCAACAGCTTTATCGTGCTGACCTGACTGAATGGATAGCATACCCATATTGAATAAGGCTAATTCATTCTTTGGATCTGCGGCTATAACTTCTCTCAGCAACATGATACCCTGCATAGGGTTTGGTGAGCTGATATAGGTCATCGCCAGTTTCGTTTTTACATCCAGGTCTTTCGGATTTTTATCCAACACCTGTTTATAAATCTCCTGAGCTTTACCTGCCAAGCGTGTTTGCTTAGCCTGGTCTGTAGCAAAGGTGAATGCCTGGTAATAATTATCACCGGCCTTGATCCAGCTTTCAGTCGTGTTAAAGAACTTCGATGCTTCTTCTGCAAACCACGCTGCGCTGTCAAATTTTCCAGCGATCAGGTACAGGTTTGCCAAAGAGTCGGCAAAGATAGCATTTTTTTCTTTATCCGTACCTGTTTCAATTTGAGTCCGGAGATGAGCTATATTTTCTACCACCTGTTTAGGTGCGCTGGCATGTACATCTACCTTTTGAGCTATGGAGTCAGCCGGCTTTACCTCAGTTGATGTTAAAGGATCATCGTTCTCTACTACGCCTTTGGGAAGCATAAAGATTATCACAATCAGCACAGCGCTGACTACCACAAGTATTATTCTTGTCTTTAACATACTTTTCAGGAAACAGAAATATTGCCCGGGAGCAATTTATTAATCAACATCCTCTTCTTCTTCGCGGATTTTTTCAGCGCTCTCAGCTAACAGTTTTACTTTTTCGCTGTTCTTGATTTTGCTTACAAAAATTTTGGCAGGTTTAAAGGCAGGAACGTAGTGCTCGTCTATAACTAAAGCAGTATTACGTGAGATGTTGCGCGCAATCTTCTTTTTCCGCTTCTTGTTAATAAAACTTCCGAAACCACGGATGTAAATGTTATTACCGTTCGACATTGAATTTTTAACCACGCTAAAAAATGCCTCTACCGATGCGGTCACGTCAGCCTTGTCTACTCCGGTTTTCTCTGCGATTTCGTTGATGATATCTGCTTTGGTCACTGTGTTATATTTTTAAGTCGAAATTTTTTGGGTTGGCAAATTTATATGCCGCTCTTAGATTTAAAAATGAATATTGAAAAATTCTGATAATCAGGCTGATGGACAAGCGATATTTCTCTGATAAAGTCGTTGAATGGTATGCAGTTAACAAGCGCGACCTGCCCTGGCGCAGTACCCGCGATCCATATAAAATATGGCTGTCGGAAATTATCCTTCAACAAACGCGGGTAATTCAGGGATTACCTTACTATTTAAAGTTTATAGAAAAATTTCCGACCGTGCAGGCACTGGCTTCCGCCTCCGAACAGGAGGTGCTCCGGCTGTGGCAGGGACTCGGCTATTATACCCGCGCCCGAAACCTGCACAAGTGCGCCAAAGAAGTTGTAACAAAGTATAAAGGAGTTTTTCCGGATACTTTTGAAGAATTAAAAAAACTTCCGGGTATTGGCGATTACACCGCGGCCGCTATAGCTTCTATCGCTTACCAGGAAAAAGTGGCCGTAGTTGATGGAAATGTTTTCCGGGTGCTCGCGCGCATTTTTGGAATCGAAAAAGAAATTAATAGTCCGGAAGGCAAAAAACATTTTACACAAATTGCCAACGAACTCATCACGCCAAAAAATCCGGATATACATAATCAGGCGGTGATGGAGTTTGGAGCACTCTATTGTACACCGGTAAGTCCGGTTTGCGAGCAATGTATATTTCAGACATCATGCTTTGCATCACAAAAAAATTTACAGGCTCAACTTCCTGTGAAGATAAAAGCAAAAGCAGCACGCGCGCGCTACTTCTATTATTTTGTTTTTCAGAAAGGCAAATCCATGCTCCTTAAAAAGAGAGAAGAAAAAGATATATGGCATGGCTTGTATGATTTTCATCTCGTGGAGAAAACCCGCGCACAAAATGCGATGAAGGTAATGGCAGAAGATTCCTCATTGAAAAAATGTATGAGTGATGCACAGGTTGTTTCAAAAAAATATAAACATGTGCTCAGTCATCAGATCATTCATGCAACATTCATTATTATTAAGAGCGATGCACCTGCACGTGAATCAGAAAATCTGAAATATTACTCCACAAAAAAAATTGCAGAGTTACCAAAGCCTGTGCTTATAAGTCGTTTTTTAGAAGACCAACAGCTTCTATGAGGCACCGCATATTCCATTTTTGTTTAAATGTCATTTAATGGTAACTTAAAATTTAGAATTTAATTCTTCTGAGAATTTACATTTTTAGCTTTGCGCAAAATTTGTGGATGACTGTTTACGGAAGATTTATTTTCTGATTGACGGTTAGAAAGAAAGCCCGCCAATTACCAGCAGAAAAAATTAAACAATAACTATATGTCAGGTGTAAACAAAGTAATCCTCGTGGGCCGTCTCGGCAAAGATCCGGAAGTAAGAAATCTTGATAACGGTGCAGTCGTTGCTAATTTCAGCATTGCTACATCCGAGAGCTACAAGGACAGAACTACAGGCGAAAAGAAAGAAGTAACAGAGTGGCACAACATTGTGCTGTGGCGTGGTCTTGCGGAGATAGCACAAAAATATCTGCGCAAAGGTGATATGGTTTTTATCGAAGGTAAACTTCGTACACGCTCATGGGAGAAAGATGGCGTTACCCGCTATACAACGGAGATCGTAGGCGATAACATGACTATGCTTACACCTAAAACAAGTGGCGGTGGTATGAATCAGGAATATGCTTCATCACCCGACAGAAGTTCTTCTGACAACATGCGCAGTGCTCCCGTAGATAACAGCACAGATGATCTTCCTTTTTAATTTGAATTGATTTAGATTTTAACATCGGGTAATGATTGATAAGCGGAAGGCACCAGGAACAGCATACGAATTTGATATACTGAAATCTGAAAATATAGGGCACACTAAAATTGTACAAAGCGAACAACGTACGTTGCCGGCATTTACTTTCATAAAAAGTAAGGCATGCTATATTTTACTGATCGTATCTCTTTTTACAACAGCATCCTGCACACGCGATTACTTGCCGAAACCCCTGGGCTATAACCGGCTTGAATTACCAGAGCCTGCTTACCAGGCATTACCCGATACGTTACCCTATAGATTTGAGTATTCAAAACATGCAACGCTGTTGGCAGATACCTCAAATATACGCGAGCGTTACTGGATAGAAATTTACTATCCGCAGATAAAGGCCAATGTACACGTTACCTATAAGAGCATTAACAACAATGGTAAATTGTTAAAGGAATTCCTGGACGACTCTTATACTTTAACCGCCAAGCATCAGATTAAAGCTTATGCCATCAACGAGGTTATCACCAAAACGCCGAGTGGTAAAACTGCTGTTATCGCTGAACTGGAAGGTGAAGTGCCCAGTCAATTTCAATTTACCGTAACAGACTCATCAAGGAATTTCATTCGTGGTGCGCTGTATTTCAATACACATGTAGCCAACGATTCGCTGGCACCGGCTATTGAGTATATGAAAAAAGACATCATGCACATGATCAATACGCTGGAGTGGAAGCATAAATAAAATATACTACAACCCAAACAACCAACATGAAAAACTGCTGCGTACTGTTTCTTCTTGCTTGTTCAATTTCTGCGCTGGGCCAGTCCGTTAGTTTATTTAATGGTAAAGATCTTACCGGCTGGAAAGTACACGGTACAGAAAAATGGTATGTTGATAACGGTGAGTTGGTATGCGAGAGCGGACCTGATAAACAATACGGCTACCTGGTATCAGACAACTCCTATAGAGACTTCGAGTTAACGGTTGAGTTCAAACAAGAGTCCAACGGCAACAGCGGTGTATTTTTTCATTCATCCATTGAAGGTACAAAGATCAGCGGATGGCAAGCTGAAGTAGCACCGGCTGGTAAACATACCGGAGGAATTTACGAATCGTATGGCCGCGGCTGGTTAATTAAACCTGAACCAGAAAAAGAAAAATACTTGAAGGAAGGCGACTGGAATCGTCTGGTGGTTCGTGTAAAAGGAAAAGACGTTACCACATTTCTCAACGGTCAGCAGATGATTACTCTGACCGATGAAAAAATAGGTGGCATCACCGGCAAAATTTCTCTCCAGATCCATGATGGCGGAGGTGTAAAAGTTCGCTGGCGTTTAATTCAGATACGGGAGTTGTAAGCGTTAGTGCGTTCTCTTCTCCTGCAGGTGTCGCGAGTAGCTTAGTATACTCAACACCGTTGTAGCAGCAGGCTGAAGCTGTGCATCATCCATGGCACCAACCATTTCGCACAGTTCATTGTAGAGTGCTTTTAACTCTCCATCACAAAGCAAGGCTCTGTCAATCTCCCTGCTCTCCTCCTCCGTAGTCTCGTGGTATAAATACCTGATCAAGTCCGTTTGCGTAAAAGTTTTTATCATAGGCTCTGTATTTGATCATCTTCTTACGCAGGTTTATCAGCGCATATCGCATTCTTCCCAGCGCAGTATTGATACTTACTCCGGTGCGATCGGCGATCTCCTGAAAGCTCATTTGCAAGTAGTGCCTCATAATTAGCACTTGTTTTTGCTCAGCTGGTAATTCCTTTATATAGTCACGCAGTTTGGATCGCGTATCGCGAAACACCTGCTTGTCTTCCATAGACTCTTCTGCAAACTCTAACGAGTTGAACACGCGACTGCCATCTTCCAATACCACTTCCGGATAGCGCTTGTCTTTTCGGAAGTGATCAATAGCAAGATTATGAGCAATGCGACTGATCCATGGAAGGAATTTTCCTTCTTCATTATACCGTCCGCCACGAATGGTATTTATGGCTTTTACAAAAGTTTCCTGGAGCAAGTCTTCAGCTGTATACCGGTCTTTCACGATAAGGTAAATGGCTGTGTAAATTTTAGACTTATGTCGGTGCAGGAGCATTTCGAAAGCTTCTTCGTTACCGTTTTGATAGAGCGACACGAGTTGGCTGTCGCTGAATCTGCTGTCAATCATTCTGTCTCACATTTAGGTAACGTAGAGCTCTATTCGATATTGTAGGGGTTTATTTCAAGAATTGGTTTGAAAAGATAGAAAGTTTCCGGATCAGCGCAAAAAAATTTTTAAAAATTCTTGCCTCTCACATAATTTCTTTAGCTATTTGCCCGCAGAAAAATTGTGTTACCCCGAGTATGGCCGCAAGCAAGAAAAAAGTTATAAAGAGTCTCGAAAATCTTTCAGAAGATTTAAAAGAATTGGTGCAGGATCAGTATCCGAATGGTTATGAGAGCAGCATTACCAGAATCACCAATGCTAAAAAAGAGCCCATCTTTGTTTTCCCGCTCGAAACAGAAGATGCAACGTACCTCGTAAAAGTGCCTGTTACTAAAAACAGTGAAGGCGAGTACGACCTCGACTCAACTCCTAATAAAGATGAGTTTGATAATACAGGTAGCGATGATGATTTCGAATCATCCGGAGGAGATGATTATGGAAGTAGTGGCGGAGACGACTATGATGATGAAGGTGGCAAGAGCGGTCGCGAAGCCAGCTACGATCCTGACTTCGATAGTTAATCGATTTTTAAAAAAATTCTATAATAATGAACACCATCCTTCACGATGGTGTTTTTCTTTTTTTACCACCGGACCATCATGCATGGCCGGAAAGATTTTTTAAAGAAGAAAGATTGTTTACTTTGAATTCGCAAAAATAAAAAAGGAGCACCCGTGAGTCAGGCATTAACTATCAAGGATACATATTTAGACGAACTGAATCCCAAAGAGTATATCATCATCAAGCGAGCACGTGTTAACAATCTCAAAAATCTGAGCGTTGCTATTCCGCGTAATAAGCTTGTGGTAATCACCGGCCTTTCAGGATCAGGAAAATCATCGCTCGCATTTGATACGCTCTTTGCCGAAGGCCAGCGCATGTATGTGGAAAGTCTGAGTTCGTATGCACGGCAATTTCTCGGGCGCATGGAGAAACCCGAGGTAGACTATATCAAAGGTGTTTCACCTGCTATTGCCATTGAGCAAAAAGTTAACACCCGGAATCCACGTTCAACGGTTGGTACTACTACCGAGATATACGATTACCTGAAATTACTTTTTGCCCGCATCGGTAAAACATATTCACCTGTTAGCGGCAAAGAAGTAAAACGCGATACCGTAACAAGTGTAGTAGATGCTATCAATAAACTTCCGGCCGGAACACGCATTATGATCGCGTCTCCACTGCATATAAAAAAGGGACGCAAACTTGCCGATGAATTAAACCTGCTGCTGAGTAAAGGCTTCGCGAGGATATTGGTAAACGGAGAAGTAAAATTCATTGAAGAGCTTATCGGTACCGAGGCAGAGGGCGCGAAGAAGAAAAAGGCAATCAAGGTCGAAGGCGACATTGAAGTGTTGATCGATCGTGCCAGTGTAAATCCTGAAGATGAAGATACAACGTTTCGTATAGGTGATTCTGTCCAGACATCTTTCTTTGAAGGTGAAGGCGATTGTATAGTATATGCTGAAGGTGAAAGTAAATTACACTTCTCTGACCGCTTTGAGTTAGACGGCATGACGTTTACGGAGCCTTCTGTCAATTTCTTCAGTTTCAATAATCCCTATGGTGCCTGCCAAACCTGCGAAGGTTTTGGTAAAATACTAGGTATAGATGAAGACCTTGTTATTCCGGATAAATCGCTTTCGGTATACGAAGGTGCTGTAGCTCCGTGGCGAAGTGAAACGATGGGCGAGTGGGCTAAACCTTTGCTGAAGAATGGTATCAAGTTCGACTTCCCTATACATCGTCCGTACAACGAGCTCTCACCGAAACAACAAGAGCTGTTGTGGGCGGGCAATGAATACTTTGATGGTATAAATGGTTTCTTTAAATACCTCGAATCCAAAACACACAAGATCCAATACAGGGTGATGCTTTCGCGCTATCGCGGAAGAACAAACTGTCCGGATTGTAAAGGAACACGCCTGCGCAAAGACGCACAGTATGTAAAGATCGCGGATACATCTATTACTGATCTGGTTCTTCTTCCGATAGAAGAGAGCCTGGTGTTTTTCGAGAAGCTGAAATTACCGGCACACGATCAGAAAGTATCGGAAAGAATTTTAACGGAGATACGTTCACGACTGGAGTATCTCACGAAAGTGGGCTTGGGATATCTCACACTGAATAGAATTACCTCCACATTATCCGGAGGTGAGTATCAACGCATCAAGCTCGCTACATCGTTAGGAAGTGCACTGGTTGGTTCCATGTATATATTGGATGAACCGAGCATAGGTTTGCATCCCAAAGATACCGACCGCATGGTGAGTGTATTGAAAACTCTTCGCGACCTGGGCAACACGGTAATTGTTGTAGAGCACGAGGAAGAAATAATGCGCGCTGCCGATCAGATCATTGACATTGGTCCGGATGCAGGAAGTCACGGAGGTGAACTTGTCTTTCAGGGCTCACTCAAAGATGTTAATGGAAAAGTAAAATCGCATACAACCGATTACCTGTCTGGCAGAGAAGAGATTGCTATACCTTTGCTTCGCAGAAAGTGGAAGGACTCCATTACGGTGCATGGAGCACGTGAGAACAACCTGAAGAATCTTACCGTTAAGTTTCCGATGGGTGTACTTACCGTTATAACCGGTGTGAGTGGTTCGGGTAAATCTACACTTATCAAAAAGATACTATATCCGGCTGTTGGAAGATTGAATGGCTCTGTTGCTGAGGCTCCGGGTAAATATGATAAACTCGAGGGCGACTTTCAGAAAGTCACGCAGGTTGAATTTGTTGATCAGAACCCGATCGGTAAATCTTCACGTTCCAACCCGATCAGCTATGTAAAGGCTTACGATGCTATACGGAATCTATATGCCGACCAACCTTTGTCAAAGCAACGTGGCTATAAACCATCACACTTTTCTTTCAACGTAGAAGGTGGCCGCTGTGAAACCTGCGAGGGTGAAGGCGAGATTCGCGTTGAGATGCAGTTCATGGCCGATATATTTCTGAAGTGCGAAAGCTGCCATGGCAAACGCTTCAAGCAGGAGATACTTGAAGTGGAGTATAACGGAAAGAACATTGCTGATATACTCGACATGACCGTTGAAGACGGACTAAACTTCTTCCGCGATAAGAAGGCTGTATATGATAAAATACTTCCTCTGAACGATGTAGGGCTTGGCTATGTAAAGCTCGGACAATCGTCTAACTCATTAAGCGGTGGTGAAGCACAGCGCGTTAAACTTGCTTCATTCCTGGGCAAGAATTCAACGGAGGGACATATACTTTTTATCTTCGATGAGCCCACTACGGGTCTTCACTTCCATGATATATCCAAATTACTCAAGGCTATAAATGCATTGGTTGATCAGGGCCATAGTGTTATCGTTATTGAACATAACCTGGAAGTTATCAAGTGTGCAGACTGGATCATTGACCTGGGCCCGGAAGGTGGAGAGAAAAAAGGTGGCACATTGATGTTTGAAGGAACTCCGGAAGAGATGGTGAAGAAAGGCAAAGGATTTACTGCCGAATTTCTGAAGAATAAGCTGGCCAGCCAGCAAAAGTAATGATGCGTTAAGCTGGTTTTTCTGTGCTTCTGTACACAGAGAGGTTGAGGTAAATTTCGTTACGGTGCTGCGGAGCAGCGTATAAATGCTACGATATAGCTTTACCGGGTTTGTTCAGACAATGGCTTTTATGCCGTCATTCCGAACAAGCCTGTGTACAAGCCGATAACAATGGCCACAACGATTCCCAGAATCAATAGAATTTTTCGTTTCGTAAACATTGCACAAAGGGGTCATGCTTTATAGACACCGAAGGTATTAAAGAGGTTGTACTCCCTGAAAATTTTTTTGACCACCCGGAATATAGCGTGATTGAAACGTCTGAAAATGCAGATGAACTGTATATATGCTGTTGCCCGGAAAAATATAGCAGTATCGGTAACTTCATCGTGCTTTCTTGCTAACTTCAATACTCCACTAATTATTTAATGCTATGAAAAAAAACACCCTGATCGCCACAGCTATACTGGCTATAGCTACGGTAGCCCTTGTTGCTTTTACGTCAAAAGAAAAATCAGCAAGTACATCCACGGTTGCTGTAGGTCAACTTACCGCTAACTGGGAGCGTGCAAAGGCCTACACAAAAGAGTATCTGGATGCAGCATCGGAAGAAACATTCAACTACAAGCCCACCAACGAAATGCGCAGCTTCGGCCAGCAGATGATGCACATCGCGGAAGCAAACTATGGTATAGGAGCAACCGCTGTCGGTAAAGCAAGCCCAGTTACGTTTGGCCAACTTGAAAAATCCGACAAGGCAAAAAGTAAAGCCGAAGTAACAAAAGCAGTTATGGAGAGCTACGATTTTGTTATAGCAGGTATGAAAACCATGAACGACCAGCAGCTACAGGAGATGGTAAAGATCTTCAACTTTGATATGAATAAAGGCACCGCACTGGAGAAAGCTTTTGAACATCAAACCCATCATAGGGGACAAACTACAGTTTATCTTCGCCTAAAAGGTATTACGCCTCCCGGAGAAAAGTTATTCTGATTCAAAAATGGGCTGCCTAACAGGCAGCCTGTTATTTTTGTAGAAAACCTTCCCTTTAACAGCATACACAGTTTTTTAACAAGTAGAGAACTCCTATGTCGTAGAAAGGTTTTAAGTATATATAGAATAAGAAGGGAATGAGCTTTATTACTGCTATTGGAACGGCTAATCCTCCACATCGCATCAGTCAGTCAACAATTGCACGGTTCATGGAAAAAACCATGGACCTTGATTCTTACAACAGCCGTAAACTACACACGATCTTTAAAGCCAGTGGTATTGATTACCGCTATACCGTGTTGGAAGACTATGGAAAAGAAGATTCTTTTTCTTTTTTCCCGAATGCACCCGAACGCGAACCATTTCCTTCCACACAAAAGAGACTGCAGGTTTTTCAGGAGCATGCCCTTAACGTTAGCACAGCCGCTGTAAAAAATTTACAGCAAGGTGCTTCGCATCTAAATCTGCAACAGGTAACACATCTTATTGTAGTATGCTGCACCGGTATGTATGCTCCTGGACTTGATATAGAACTCGTGCAAAAGTTAGGCTTGCCTACAACAGTACAACGCACCAGTATAACTTTTATGGGTTGCTATGCTGCCTTCAACGCTATAAAAGTAGCCGATGCGTTTTGTAGGGCTGATGAGAACGCATGCGTGTTGATTGTATGTACTGAGTTGTGCAGTCTTCATTTTCAGAAGGAAGCAACAGACGATAATTTTCTGGCCAATGCACTCTTTGCTGATGGCTCCGCTGCGCTATTGATAGAAGGAAAGACCAGCGGCACAAAACCATCATTGAAGCTGGAGGCATTTCACAACGATCTCGCTCCGGAAGGTAAACGTGATATGGCATGGAGTATAGGCGACCTTGGTTTTGAGATGCGCCTGTCAACCTATGTACCCGACATTATTCGTAAAGGAATTCGTACGCTTACCAACCTGTTGCTGCAAAAGATAGCAGACAACGGTTCGGGTATACGCTACTATGCTATACATCCGGGTGGCAAAAAAATTCTGGAAGCTATACAACAGGAACTGAACATTACAGAGGCGCAGAACAAACCGGCTTACGATGTTCTTAAAAACTATGGTAACATGTCATCGCCTACAGTTCTGTTTGTGCTGAATGAAATCTTCAAAACTATAGCTGCCGGTGATCATAACGCACGCATCCTCAGCTTTGCCTTCGGACCTGGATTGACACTCGAAAGTATGTTGTTGAAAATTGATATACCGCATGCCTGATTTTTCGATACGATCGGAAGCCCTTGAAATAATGGACGACCTTGATTGCTCAGGCGAAGTGGTCGATCAGACCCTCCGCGAGCTTGAATTCATTAACACATGGCTTGGCGGTAATGCAGTAACGATAGAAGCCCTGAAAAAAATTCTGAAAAACCATGACCGAACGAAACCGGTTGTTATAGCAGACCTCGGTTGTGGCGGTGGCGATATGCTGCGATTAATATACCGGTGGACCATTCGCAACAAGATACAGGTAAAGCTTATTGGCATTGATGCAAACCCTAACATTATACATTTCGCACAACAGAATATACACGACATACCGGCTATTGAATTTGTAACGCTTGATATTTTTTCAGACGATTTCCGAAAAATGAAATTCGATGTAGTGATTGGTACACTGTTCTATCATCACTTCAGTAATCTTCAGTTAAGCGAGTTCTTTCATCAGCTTCATAAGCAATGCAACATCGGTTTTATCATTAATGATATTCACCGGCATCCGTTAGCCTATTACTCCATAAAACTGTTAACAAAGTTGTTTTCAAAGTCGGCCATGGTGAAATACGATGCACCCCTTTCTGTTTTGCGGGCATTCACCAAAAAAGAACTGCACAATGTTCTCGCTGATTCAACCGCCAGCTTTAGCATTACCTGGCGATGGGCTTTTCGCTGGCAGGTAATTGCGGTGAGCCGCTGAATAAATTAATGTTTTGTTTCTCGATCCGTTCTGTTATTTTATCACAATAATTACCCTCCATGGGTGTAGCGAACCTCTCAGAAACAACTTTACGATTACTTTACCTATATCTGGCGGAGTGCACGCTGGGCATTATTCTGTTTTTTGTATTCCGTTACTTCGGCATTCTTTACCGAAGAAGATTTCTATATACCTGGGCGCTAAGCTGGCTCGCATTTACCGTATATATAGCAGCAACCTGTGTTGTAACGGCATTCTTTATGCAGAGCCAATCTACGGCACGGCTTGTTGTTAGTACGTTGGCACAGATGAGTTGCTTTCTGCAGATCATCTGGATTCTTCGCGGTGCCTATGAACTTGTAACCGAGAAAGCTTTCAACCGCAGAAAATTCAAAGCACTTCTCATCGTCTGTTTCTTCTTGTCGCTTATATCGGTAATTGCTTTCAGCCAAACGGTAGAAGACTCTATGCTCCGATATTTACTGCGCGTGGGGAGTCGCACGTTTGTGAGTGGTGCCGGATTTATGATTGCCGGTATTGTTGTATTGCAAAACAAAAAGTTCTCCAGAGGATTCGGACAACGCATACTTTCCATCACATTTATACTCTATAGTATCTACCAGTTATACTATTGTCTTATTGTAATCATCAATGTATGCGGTACCGAAATGCTGGTGCCCAACTTTTACGGTGTGGTTGATCTGCTGCTTATTTCCATGATGGGTATGAGTATGATTATGTGGCTGCTGGAAGATGAACGTACGCGGCTCGATAAAGCAAACAAAGAGCTTGATCGTTTTTTGTACAGCACATCGCATGACCTGCGCGCACCCATTGCATCTATACTCGGACTTACCTACCTGGGCAAGATGGAGTTTGAAGAAGAACGCGCACGCACATTTATGGATATGATCGAAGCGCGGGTAAAGAAGCTTGATATGGTGATTAGCGATATACTCAGCTTATCGCGCAGTAAAAAAATGGATGTGAAAATTGAGAAGATAAACTTAAAAGACCTCCTCGACAACTCCATTGCGGATATAAAATTCAATAAGGGTGCTTCGGCTATTTCACTGGACTATACGAATGATCCGAGCCATATACTTGCCTCTGATTTCAACCAGATGAAAATAGTGTTGAATAACCTGCTGGCGAATGCCGTCAAGTATCACAACCTCGATCAGCCCAATCCATTTATCCGGGTTTTATTTCAACGCGAAAACGATGTGGTAAAGATTGTTATTCAAGACAACGGTAAAGGTATAGCAGAGGCCAATCTCCCCAAGATATTCGAAATGTTTTACCGCGCCTCGCTTGATACCGAAGGTACCGGTCTGGGACTATATATAGTTAAGGAAGCACTCAGCAAGATTCACGGAACGATAGAAGTAAAATCAGAACTTGGTACGGGGAGCACCTTTACGATTATACTGGAGAATGCGTAAGCATATATACTTACGCATGTCCAGAGTTTTTTATTTGTAGTGTTTCAATCGAACAATCTCTTCCTTCTTCAGAAAGCGCCATTCGCCACGGCCGAGATCTTTTTTATCGAGGCCAGCATATACCGAGCGATCGAGTTTTACAACCTGGTATTCCAACGATTCAAATAATCTGCGAACAACACGGTTCCATCCGATGTGTATCTCAACACCCACTGTTCTTCCATCATCTGAGATAATAGCGATATCATCTACCATTGCTTTACCTTCTTCCAGATCTATACCTTCTGCTATTTTCTGGAAGTCAGCTTTGGTTAACGGGCGGTCGAGCTCAACCTTGTATATCTTCTTTACATTATATGAAGGGTGCATCAGCTTGTCGGCCAGGTCACCATCGTTGGTGAGCAGAAGTAATCCCGTTGTATTCCGGTCGAGTCTGCCTACTGGATATATACGCTCTTTTATTTTATTGCCGATCAGGTGCATTACAGTGTTACGCTCTTGCGGATCGACTGTTGTGGTAAGGTATCCTTTCGGTTTGTTCAACAGTATATATACCGGCTTTTCGGCACGCAACACTTTACTTTCATAGCGCACTTCATCACCGGGATTTACTTTATAGCCAAGCTCTGTAATAGTTTTCCCGTTTACAGAAATGAGCCCCATAGAGATGAGTTCATCTGCTTCGCGTCTGGAGCAAACACCGCTGTTCGCTATATATCGGTTGAGGCGCACTTTGCTGGTTTGTGCAGGCGTCTGCTCTTCTTCCTCGTTAAAACTCTTGCGTTCACCGGAAACTTTTCGTTTGCTGGTGAAGCCTCTTGGCTTTTCATCGGCTTCATCAAACGATCTTCTCGCACCTGCTTTTTTAAAGGGACGCTCGTTGCTTTCGTCAGAAAATCTTTTCTTGAACGGTGCTTCTCTGCGCGGTTTATCTGAAGATGTCTTACCTCCTGCCAGTGCTGAAAAACTCTTGCGAGGTGCATCATTGTCTTCACGTCTTGCGTCTGAAGACTTGTCCGCACTTTTGAAAAACTTTTTGCCGGGTTTTGAAAATGCACTTCCGGAGCGGCTGCGTCCTTCACCAAATTCTTCATTCGATTTACGGAACGGTCTGCCGGAAGATTCACCTCGATCTGATTTCGTATAGCCTCCCCGTGGAGCGCTATCGCTTTTGAAAGTCTTGCGCGGTCTGCTGCTTCTTTCCTCAAACGAATCGTTCGATTTACGGAACGACTTGCCGGAAGATTCGCCTCTGTCAGATTTCGTGTAGCCTCCCCGTGGGGCGCCATCACTTTTGAAAGTCTTGCGTGGTCTGCTGCTTCTTTCTTCGAACGAATCGCCCGACTTGCGGAACGACTTGCCGGAAGATTCGCCTCTGTCAGATTTCGTGTAGCCTCCCCGTGGGGCGCCATCACTTTTGAAAGTCTTGCGTGGTCTACTGCTTCTTTCTTCGAACGAATCGCCCGACTTGCGGAACGACTTGCCAGAAGATTCGCTTCTATCGGATTTCTTATAGCCACCCCGTGGAGCGCTATCGCTTTTGAAAGTCTTGCGTGGTCTGCTGCTTCTTTCCTCAAACGAATCGCCCGATTTACGGAACGACTTGCCGGAAGATTCATTTCTATCAGATTTCTTATAGCCTCCTCGAGGAGCGCTATTGCTACTGCTCTTAAAAGTTTTACCAGGTCTGGATGCGTTGCTCCGGGCTCCTGATTTCCCGGATGAGTTACTCTTGTTGCGGCTGGACATCTGTTTCTTTTAAGTCGGTATTTTCCCCTATGGTACTGGTTGTATCTGTTTCGGTTGTAAATTCTTTCGGAACGGGGAGCTCATTGAGGTCATTGATCCCGAAGTATTCCATGAATTTAGGTGTAGTGCCGTATAGCATCGGACGACCAATAGTATCCGCTTTGCCTGTTATCTCGATCAGATTTTTATCGAGTAACTTTTGTACGGCATAGTCGCAGTTCACACCACGAATATTTTCAATCTCTGTTTTTGAGATCGGCTGCTTATAAGCAATAATGGAAAGTGTTTCCATCGCTGATGTCGATAGTCTTTTCTTCGATTGCTGTTTCAGCATGATACCAATGCTTGCCTGGTATGCTGGCTTGGTAAGAAACTGGTATCCTCCTCCTGCTTTATAAAGCTGGAAGGAATATTCTTCTGCAGTATATTTCTCTTCAAGGCGCTGCAGTGCTCCTGCTATGTCTTCATCCGGAACATCGGCATTAAACATTTCAGAGAGGCAGGTCTTGATATCAATAACTTTTATAGGATTAGGCGAGCAAAAGATCAACGCCTCAATATGGTTCTGTAGAAAGTCCACGGTGTTCTGTGTTTGTTATTAAAGATAAACCAAAAAAATTGTTCAGAGACAAAAATCCCCTCTGGTGTAGAGGGGAAGCTTTTTGTTTAATCTTGTTGCATCATTTTCGCTTCGATGGACTGCGTGGTGTGTGGCACCGCTATCAATCGTTCTTTCGGGATCAGCTTTCCGGTTACGGAACATATTCCGTATGTACCATTCTTAATCCGTACCAATGCATTCTCCAGGTTCGTTATATATTTTTGCTGACGTGCTGCAAGCTGGCTGAGGTTTTCTTTCTCTGCAGTTTCTGCTCCGTCTTCCAATACCTTTGTATTTCCCCCTGAAGTGGCATCTGTTCCCTCATCGTTGTTACGGTTGAGAGTATCTTTTAAAATCTTGTACTCTTCTCTCGCTTTATCAAGTTTACGGTTGATTAGTCCTTCAAACTCTTTCAACTCTTCTTCTGAATAGCGTGTTCTTTCTTCACTAGATGCTACACCTTGTGCAGGCTTGTGAGCAATCGGTCTCTGGTTCGGCACTGGAAAAATATTTAATTGTGGTGGTGCAGGTTTAGCAGCAACCGGAGTTGGTTTAACGGGTGTTTCCACCTTTTCTACTTTCTTAGGCGCTACGGTTTTTTCAACCTTCACAGTTTGTTCTTCTTTCTTCGGGGCAACTGCTAACTTTTTAGCGGGCTCTTTTTTAGGAGCTTCCTTTTTTGCAGCCACCGGTTTTTTAGGAGCGGGAGCTGCTTTTTTGGGAGCTGCTTTTTTAGCAACAACTTTTTTGGCGGGAGCCTTTTTAGCTTTAGCCGGAGCTGCTTTTTTTACTTTAGCTGTAGGTTTCGCTTTTGCAGCTTTTTTAGCTGGCTTAGCGCTGGTCTTTTTATTCTTAGCCATATGGTGTTTGCCCGTTTGGTAAAAGATGCGCAAAATTATGCGCTCACGCCCGAAAACAAAAAATATTATACAATTAATTCCCGAATCGCAGTATAATAGCAATTCCCTACCTTTCCTAATTATTAACCCAACCTTTTATGAGATTTTTTCTACTTTTTAGTCTGCTCGCTATAGCCGCTGCGTGTAGCAAGAAGCCAGACGAACGTGTTGCTGATAGACCCGCAGGTCCTATAACATTGGTTATCCACGGAGGTGCCGGCACTATTAAGCGTGAGAATATGACACCCGAGCGCGAACAAGCTTATCACGCTGCGCTGCAACAGGCGCTGGACAGCGGTTATACTGTGCTTGAGCGTGGTGGCAAAAGTCTCGATGCTGTTATTGCTGCCATTAAGGTGATGGAAAATTCTCCGTTGTTCAATGCGGGTAAAGGAGCTGTGTTCAACAGCGAAGGCAAGAACGAACTGGATGCATCGATTATGGATGGCAGTAATTTAATGGCCGGTGCTGTTGCCGGAGTTACTACAATCAAGAATCCTATAACAGCAGCATACGCAGTGATGACAAAATCAGAACATGTAATGATGATTGGTGATGGTGCTGAAAAATTTGCACGGGAACAGAATCTTGAAATTGTAGACCCTTCGTATTTTTTTGATTCCCTTCGCTACAAGCAATGGCTTAAAACAAAAGAAGCAGAGGCAGATCGCGAAGCTGCATTGATCGATCCCTACACTAAAGACAAAAAGTTCGGAACAGTAGGTGCTGTTGCACTTGATCAATATGGAAACATAGCGGCCGGTACATCTACTGGTGGCATGACCAATAAAAAATACGGACGCGTTGGAGATGCTCCCATCATTGGTGCCGGTACCTATGCCGACAATGCATCATGCGGTGTATCAGCAACGGGATGGGGCGAGTTTTTTATTCGTTTGGCAGTAGCGCATGATATAGCCTCGCTGGTGAAATATACCGACCTATCCTTACAAGAGGCAGCCGACAGTGTGGTGATGAAGAAGGTTCCACGCCTGGGCGGTGATGGTGGAATTATAGCGCTCGATCGTCTGGGTAACATTTCGATGACCTTTAACACTGCTGGTATGTACAGAGGCTATATACAGAAGAAGGGCGAAGGCAAAACGTTCATCTATAAGGATTGATATAAAAAAAGAATGTCAGACTCTCGTCTGACATTCTACACTCAACACCATATACTATTTCTATCTATCGTATTGGTATTACCATTCGGCATATACTCTTCCGTGTGGTCTCTTCTGTTCCAGGTATTGTGGAAAATCATCGTTGTAGTAATCAACATCTACACGTGACGCACGGTATATATCTACATGATGCATGCGTATAGGTCGCTCAATACTCACCGTCCAGTTTCTACCGGAGAATGAAATGAACATCTGGCGATCGCAATCATAGTATACATCATAGTCACGATAGTAAACGTAACGAGGACGGTCGTGATGATGGTGGTGTACCACAACTCTGCGCTCTACCGGAGCCGGACGATGATGGTATACATGCACTACTTTGTTATGATTATGGTGATGATGGTGACCGTTGTCACGATCTCTGTCTCTGTAATCTTTACTATGTCCGTTTCCGTTACCATGCCCATGACCTCTGCCACTATTGTCTCGATCACGATCATGACCCCTGTGTTGCGCCTGTGCAGCAGTTACTGCAGCCAGTAAAAACAATACCATTGTTACCTGTAAACCTAATCTAGTTTTCATAAAGCAGGTGGTTTAATACCTGCATAGGGTAAGGCAAACGCAATGCCAAACCCTTGGTGTAACATAAAGTGGCTGTAGATGAATCGCTTAATGGATTTTTAGGGTGTTTATTTCACTTTTTAAGCGTGCTCAGGTATTCCACCAGATCAACCAGCTCCTGCTCCGTCATGATTGCCTGCAGGTTCGATGGCATCAGCGAGCTTTCCAGTTTTGTGCGCGAGAGTATATTTTCTTTCAGCACTGTTTGCGAGTTGTTCATATACTGCACATCAATCTTGTCTTCCGTTTCTGAAATGATGCGCCCGAACGCAGAGGAACCGTCAGCCAATTTTATACGCCAGCCTTCATAACCAAAACTTATCCCCTGGTCAGGATATAGTATAGCTGTATAGATTGCTTCCTTCGGAAGTTTATCACTAATCTCACTTAGGTCAGGACCGAACTCTACACCTTCGTTGTTAAGACGATGACAACTGCTGCATATAGTCTTGAAAACAGCTTTACCTTTTGCAGCATCGCCTGTCTTATCGACCAGTATCGATACCGTTGGAAGCGATGTGCCTTCCTTGCTTCCCGGTAGACGAAGATATTTAGCAGCCTCTTCACGCAAAGTTGCACGCCATGCAGTTTGGAAAACTCCGGCCGCTGCTGCCTGCAACGTTATGGGTATCTTCTTTTCCTTTGCCAATAGCAATAAGCGATCTTCTGATTCCCACGGACCGCCAAATGTTTTTACCGCCAGTTTGCGCAGCTCCATTTCTTTTGAAGTGTCCATCATTACATCTTCCATGATGGCGATCGTTTTTTTATCGTACATATAGGGCCATAATGCTTTGATCATGGCCTGGCCCTCATCGCGGTTGGGAGAGCTCAGAATTTTATCGATCAGATCGGTACGATCCCAATCCAGTAAAGCCTTTATGGCTTCTTTACCTTTTACACTATCCGGATAATGTATACCTATTTGCAACAGGTCATCGGCATGGCGCTGCAATTTGAATAGCGATACAAGTTCCACATACTGAAGCTCTCCTTTATATTGCTCAAGCACTTTGTTAAGTGCCGTCATAACGGGAGGTGTCATTTTCAATTTGGAAGCATCCATGTGTTTCAAAGCATACAATACTTTATCACCTTGTGTTTGCTGTACAAGTTGTGTGAGCACGGTTTGCTTGAGTGGATCTTTATGAAAATCGAATGCCCGATAGTAGCGCAGCATTTCCCTTTCATCAGAAGACTTGATCAGTTCTGCCAGCAGGGGCATAGCATTTTTACTTCTGCTTCGCCATACTATATCGCGGTTAGGCACTGTGCTCCAATCTTTACCAACCTTCTGTTTCCAGGAATTAAAGTATAAATCTTCTGTTTGAGCAGCACCGATCCCTAAAGCTTCAAGATACCATCGATCGTTTCCGTTATACTGCAATGCTAATTGTGTCCACAGCGCTGCGGCTTCTGGCGTTGCATTGCCACAAAGGGCAAGAGCAACCTCTCTTCTTACCTGGGCAGAAGAATCATTCGCAAGTTTGGCGGCAACAGGAAGTATATCTCGCTTGAGAAGTTTGGCAATGCGAATTGCTGCAATGCGAATATCGCTTTCCTTATCAGCAGAGGCTTGCGCCAGGTATATATCTGCCTTGTTGGGAAGACGCGTTAACAACCAGAGTGCTTGCGCGCGATGTCTTAGGTTTTCAGAAGTCCAGAGTTTAGCGAGGGATTGTTCCGCCTGTTCACCAAAGGATGCAAGTGCATTCCAGCCTGTATATCGTGTTGCGGCATTAGGGCTTATCAATGCCTGCACGGCTCCTTCTGGTGTTGACACATCAGAAGGAGATATAGTATATCCTGCTTTGGGTTTCGCAATGCGATATATTCTGCCGCGGTCAACATCGGCAACCTGGTGACCACCTACTCCGGGATCATACCAGTCTGCTACGAACAGTGAACCATCCGGAGCAATAGTAACATCTGCCGGACGAAACCACTGGTCATTTTGTCCTTCGAGTATATTTACAATTTCAGCTTTATAGCCTGCACCGTCATTCGTTATAGTATATGATCGCACTACATTATGACCAGGCTCCGCGTGAATGAGTTGTCCCTGAAAAATCTGCGGAAGCATGGTACCCTCATACATTGTTATACCCGTTGGTGAGCCTGCCCCGGTTTGTAACAGGTTGGGCACTACACCCGGGTCGTTTAAATGCCAATGACGAAATGGAATTTCCTTTTCTACATTGGTGCGTCTTTTATACCAGCTTGCTCCGGTCATTTCATCTTTATACCCGAAGTTACCAGCCTCCATTACATAATTGATACGCGTGGCTTTATTTCCGTCATCATCATTGTCGGATTGCCACACCGTGCCGAAAGGATCAACAGTCAACTCATAGTTATTTCTGAAGTTATTGCCAATCACTTCTACATCACTCCCGTCCAGGTTGCAGCGCAGCGCCATACCATCGCGATACGGTTTTCCATTGGAAACAACTTTATTTCCATGTACATCTCTCACCGTATCACCTTTTGCATTTACCAATAATACGCCTTCGTTACCCATATTGAAATATAGTCTGCCGTCAGGTCCGAAGAGAAATGCATGTATAGCATGATCGTGCTGAACACCTTTTATACCCTGAAAAAGAATTTCTTTTTTATCAGGAACATCGTCACCATTCTCATCTGTAAAAACAAAAACGTTCGGGCTACATGACACAATCACTTTATTGCCCAGCACACATATACCCAGTGCAGCATTTATATCCGTACCCTGATAAAATACTTTGCTGTTATCAGCCTTGCCATCACCATCGGTATCTTCCAATATCATAATGCGATCGCCTTCTTTCTTCACCGGGTTTTTAGGGTTGTATTGGTTGCGATAGTTGTATGCCTCACAAACCCACACGCGGCCGCGCGCATCTATATCCATGTTGGTGGGGTTGCTGAACATCGGCTCAGAAGCAAACAGTGTCACTTCCAATCCGTCATATACTTTCAGATCAGCGAGCGAAGCTTCCGGAGAATGCTCTTCTGACTGTGATTGTTTTTTTGAGCATGCTGTAAACATGATCAGCGCAACAGCAACAATAATGCGTGTGGCAACTTGCATGAGGGTAAAGGTTTCTTCAGGGTGGTTTGAAAAAATATATTCTAGCGCTCCTTTTCTTTCGAGATATCAGTAAAGAAGCTGTTGAAGATAGAAAGTACAATGCTGAAGGCAAGCGCCCACCAGAATCCATCTACGCGAAAACCGGGCACGAGATAATCTACCAGCATAATGATCAGCGCGTTGATCACCAGCAAAAATAAACCGAGTGTAAAAATGGTGATGGGAATTGTAAAGATGATGAGCACAGGCTTTACAATCATATTGGCCAGGGCAAGCACAGCTGCCACCAGCAAGGCATAACCATAATGATCCACGTGCACACCTTTCATAAGATATGCCGTTAATAATACAGCTACACCGGACAAGAGAAATCGGACTATTCCGTTCATTTTTAAATAATTAAAATTTGATTTGAATTTCTGCTTTTACGTTAACATGTCAAACTTTAAATTTCGACCATGTACGCGATTGTTGATATTGAGACGACCGGAGGATATGCGGCAAACCATCGCATTACAGAAATTGCCATTTTTCATCATGACGGAATCCAGATCACGGAAACCTATCATACTTTAATAAATCCCGGAAGGGATATTCCATACTACATTACAGGCCTTACCGGAATTTCAACGGAAATGGTGCTCAACGCACCTACGTTTGAAGAAGTTGCCGAAGAAATATTCAACTTCCTGGACGGAAAAGTTTTTGTAGCACACAACGCTCATTTCGATTATTCTTTTTTAAAGCGCGAATTCGAACTGACCGGAATCAACTGGCAGGCAAAAAAATTATGCACCGTACGGTTGAGCCGCAAAATTATACCCGGACTGCGTTCGTATAGTCTCGGAACATTGTCAGAAAGTTTAGGTATACAAATTACCAACCGGCACCGCGCGAATGGCGATGCGCATGCCACGGTTAAAATTTTTGATCAGTTATTAAGACGTGATCGTGATAATTATATAGCGAAGGCGCTGAAAAAAAATTCAGGAGAAACTATACTTCCTCCCAATTTACCGAAAGAAGAATTCGATCGTTTACCAGCATTGCCGGGGGTATATTATTTTCACAACGCACGCGGCCAGGTTATTTATGTTGGTAAGGCAATCAATATCAAAAAAAGAATTGCCGGCCACTTTACCGGGGAAGCACGCGAGTGGAGTCGATCCAAAATCAGAAATGAAATTCACCACATCAGTCACGAGCTGACAGGTAACGAACTGATTGCGTTGATCCTGGAGTCGCAGGAAATACGAAGGCTCTGGCCCAAGTATAACCAGGCACAAAAGTACAGAGTTGAGGAGTGGGGAATTTTTGATTATGAAGATCGTAACGGCTATATGCGGTTCTCGGTAAATATAGTAACGAAGGGTTCGCATCCGCTGGTTCGCTTCAGCTCGAAAGGAGAAGCGTGGAATTTTCTCTGGGAGAAAGTCCGTGAGTTTGATCTCTGTCCTAAATTATGCGGACTTCAGGTTGCCAAAGGATTATGTTTTAATTACCAGACAGGCGAATGTCATGGAGCCTGCGAAGGAGTAGAAACCGTTAAGCGCTATAACAAGCGAGTACATAAAGCCATTGATACATTTAAAAGCACAGGAAGTTCAGCCGCCATTATTGGTAAAGGAAGAAACATTGATGAGCAATCGCTCGTGCTGGTTGATAAAGGAACCTATTGTGGGTTCGGCTACTTTAGTAAAGATATATCCATTGCTGATTTTGAGTCGGCCCGTACGTATGTACGCTCCAGTACCGAAACACCTACCGTGCAGAATCTTATTAATTCTTATCTTACTAACCCGCGAGGCGCGGAAGTTGTATTATTTTAACACCGTTATGAGACAAACGGTTTGTTAAGGTATATATAGCGCTTGTCTGTTTTGTGATAATCTTGATAAACAACAAAATCTCCCCTTTAAATTATTGTATGAATAAACACGCATTACTCGTATCGCTGCTATTCGTTTGTCATGTTGCTTTCGCCCAGAAAAAAGCAGAGACTGCATTTATATTGCAGGAACGAGATCTTATACCGGAAGGCATTGCCTACGATCCGGCCGAAAAAGCATTTTATCTGAGCAGTATATATAAAAGAAAGATTGTCAAGATTACTTCCGATGGTAAAGCGAGTGACCTTATTGCGACCGGAACTGATGAGATTGAACAGGTACTTGGCATGCGGGTAGATGCCCGCGGTTTGCTGTGGGCTTGCAACAATACACCCGAACATGATACGATACGAAAAATTTCCAACGTACACGTATATGATCTTCGCACAAAGAAGATGGTAAAGCGCTTTAAACTGGAAGACGACAACCGCCACTTGTTTAATGACCTATATATTACTAAAGCAGGCGATGTATTTGTTACCGATACACACGCAGGCATGCTATGGGTAGTGCGCAAAGACAGCAAAGCACTTGAAGAATTCACCAAAGCAGGCAGCGTTGCTTTTGCAAATGGCATTACGGCAACACCCGATGAAAAATTTTTAATTGTAAGTACCGGTGGACCACAAGGTGTTGTGCGCGTTGATATTGCCACGAAACATATTTCACCTGTTCCCAACGATCGCTATATGGTGATGGGATACGATGGCCTTTATCAATACAACAACACGTTGATCGGAGTTCAGAATACTTTCTTCCCGGAGTCCATTCAAAAAATAACATTAAACGCAACCAGCGATCGCGCAGCACGAATTGATTTTTTATGCGAGCGTGATGCTAAATTCAATGCACCTACCACAGGTGTTATTGTTGGCGATCAGTTTTACTTTATAGCCAACAGCCAGTTGTTGCAGATCATTGGTAACAAAGGAAAGATTAAAGACCCGGCCAGTCTCGAAGAAACCATCATCATGAAGAT
This sequence comes from Ohtaekwangia kribbensis, assembly GCF_042676245.1. Lineage (NCBI taxonomy): Bacteria > Pseudomonadati > Bacteroidota > Cytophagia > Cytophagales > Fulvivirgaceae > Ohtaekwangia > Ohtaekwangia kribbensis. Next base: position 717,993 of record NZ_JBHTKA010000008.1, on the reverse strand, counting down.
AAAATTATGAGCGATGCTTTAACAATCCGATCGATACTGTAATTTGCCGTTAAACTCAATAACCGGAACATGATTAAAGAATACATTTCATCTAACAAGGATCGTTTCCTGTCTGAACTTTTTGATTGGCTTCGCATTCCATCCGTTAGTGCAGACAGTCGTCATAAAGGTGATGTGCGTAAAGCCGCAGAATATCTGAAAGAAAAACTTTCGTCTGCAGGTGTTGACACGGTTGAAATCTGTGAGACAAAAGGACACCCGATTGTTTATGCAGAAAAAATTATCAACGCATCATTACCAACCATTCTCGTATACGGCCACTATGATGTGCAGCCTGCTGACCCGATCAATCTGTGGGACTCTCCTCCTTTCGAACCTGTGATAAAAGATGACAAAATCTTTGCACGTGGTTCGTGCGATGACAAAGGGCAGGTATATATGCACGTAAAGGCTTTTGAGACCATGATGAAACTAAACCTGCTACCCTGCAACGTAAAGTTCATGGTGGAAGGTGAAGAAGAAGTAGGCTCCGATAACCTGGGAACATTTGTAAAAGAAAATAAAGCGAAGCTAAAAGCAGATATCATTCTTATTTCTGATACAGCGTTGATCTCGCTGGAGCATCCTTCGATTACTACAGGTCTCCGTGGGCTAAGCTATATGGAAGTTGAAGTAACAGGACCAAACCGCGACCTCCACTCGGGTGTATACGGAGGTGCTGTTGCTAACCCGATCAATGCATTGTGCAGCATGATCGATTCACTGCACGATGAGAACGGAAGAATTACCATACCAGGCTTCTACGATAAAGTTGCCGAGCTTACCGCTGCTGAACGCGAGGCGCTGAACAAAGCTCCTTTCGATCTGAAAGAGTATAAAGACGAACTCGGCATTAATGAAATTAAAGGTGAGAAAGGATATACTACATTAGAGCGAACTGGTGTGCGACCAACGCTCGATGTAAATGGTATATGGGGAGGTTATACAGGCGAGGGTGCCAAAACGGTGTTACCATCAAAAGCGCATGCTAAAATTTCCATGCGACTTGTTCCCAACCAGGTGAGTGCAGAAATAACCGAGCTCTTCACAAAACACTTCCAATCTATAGCACCTCCGTATGTAAACGTAAAAGTGATGGCGCACCACGGTGGTGAACCTGCTGTTACGCGAACCGACTCGGAAGCATACAAAGCCGCAAGCAAAGCATTCGAGGAAGTTTTCGGAAAGACACCTATACCAACACGTGACGGAGGCAGTATACCTATCGTTGCTCTGTTTAAAAAAGAACTCGGGCTGGATACGGTATTGATGGGCTTCGGCCTGGACAGTGATGCTATCCACTCACCCAACGAACACTATGGTGTTCACAATTTTCTGCTTGGCGTAGAAACAATAGTTGCTTTCTACAAGCAGTTTGCTAAAAAATAGATATACTATATTTATAGCCTTTATAATCAAAGACACGAGTTTACTGCACTCGTGTCTTTTGCTTTATATCAGAACAGACTGAGATTGCCTCCTCTCCTGAACTTGGTAAGATCTATAGCCGGAAATGCTTTGTTACCAAAGTATTTCTTCTTAGAAATGGTGAAGAGTTGATGTATAGCTTCTGCAAAATTACCTTCACCACTCATGCGCCTGCCAAACTCGGAATCATTTACATTGCCTCCGTGCAATTCGCAGATCTGGTGCCATACTTTGTCGAAGCGATCCGGGAAATTTTTTCGTAACCAGTCTTCAAAGATTTTTCCGATGGCGCCATTCAATCGCACAACAGTCATTCCTGCACCTAATGCTCCGTGATCACTCGCTGCTTTTAATATCTGCGGAATTTCATGATGATTGAGTCCGGGTATAATCGGTGCATTCATGATTCCCACTGGTACACCGGCTTTCGATAATTCTTCAACTGTTTTCAATCGCTTTATAGCACTGGCCGTGCGAGGCTCCATCGCTCTGCGCAGGTCTTCATCCTGCGTTGTGATGGAAATATATACATGCACCAGATTATCCTGCGCCAGATCTTTGAGTAAATCTATATCACGAAGTATCAGACTGTTCTTGGTGATCATGCCAACGGGGTGCCTATACCTGGCAAACACTTTTAGCATGCCGCGCGTGATTTCGAATTTACGCTCCAGCGGCTGGTAGCAATCGGTATTGCCCGATACGGATATTGGCACAGGCTGCCAATCCGGATGAAGTATAAATTTCTCCAGTAACTTCGGTGCATCTTTCTTTACAATGATCTTGCTTTCAAAATCGAGACCTGCATTAAAACCCCAATACTCATGTGAGTTGCGCGCATAGCAATATATACATCCGTGCTCGCATCCCTGGTAGGGATTGGTGGAGTACATCATGCGTAAATCAGGGCTCGTTACTTTGTTAACAATCTTCTTGGGTGTCTCATAAAAAATTTGCGTGGCTGGTGCTGAAAACAACGGTTCGTCAAGTCCTTCAACATGATCCGTAACATATTGAGACTTCAGAAATCTATTACCGGTTTTTATTTGTGCCCCTCTCCCTTTAAAGTATTCCTCTTCCATAAAAACTCCTTTCGCTAATGACTACACATAATTACTAATTATTTTAGTTATTACGTCTAAAAATATTAGTTATTTAAAAACTATTTTGAGGGCTGAAAAAAACTTTGATTTTGCTAAAGTATCAGTCTACTCCGGTTCAGGAATTTCATCATGCCACCTTGGAAAAAGCGGGCATACGATTAATGGTTAAACGTGAAGATCTCAATCATCCATTCGTCTCGGGCAACAAGTGGTGGAAACTGAAATACAATTTGGAAGAAGCCAGCAGACTCAACAAAAAAACACTGCTCACTTTTGGCGGAGCATACTCCAACCATATATATGCGGTTGCTGCGGCTGCTACAGAATGTAACTTTAAAAGTATAGGTATAATTCGTGGAGAAGAAGTGCTACCCCTAAACCCTACATTGCGTTTTGCAACGGAACGCGGCATGAAGCTTCACTATGTTTCGCGCGAAGATTATAGAAAGAAAAATGAGACAGACTATATTCAGCAACTGCATGAAGCGTTTCGTGATTTTTATGCTATACCCGAAGGTGGCACCAATATATTTGCGCTACAGGGTTGTGCAGAATTTGGACAGGCTTTATTGAATATTGATTTTGATTACCTGTGTCTTGCAACCGGTACGGGCGGAACGATGGCAGGTATTATTGAGGGTATTGCCGGTAAAAGAGAAATTATTGGTGTTAGTGTGTTGAAAGGAGATTTTCTCACACAGGAGATCAGCAATCTGCTGGAAACCTATGCAGCGTATAAAAAAAATTCAATGCCGGTTTATGGAAAATGGAATGTGCTTACATCTTATCATCACGGAGGCTATGCCAAGGTGCCGGATGTGCTGAAGAATTTTATACGTGAAATGCACCAGCAGCATAACCTCCCGCTCGATCCTGTGTATACGGGCAAGTTGATGTGGGCGGTGTTGGAAGAGGTAAAGAAAGGCTTTTTTAAGCGAGGTTCCACGATACTTGCCCTGCACACAGGCGGGCTGCAAGGAGCTGTTTCTTACCCGAACCTATATGAATAAATTTTTACTCGCGTGCCTGTTACTCGTATGTACAAATGCTGCTGCACAAAACCTGGTTGAGTCCAGAACATCGAGTTACTATACCTTTATCTACAAGATCACCAACGAAGAGGCTGAGAAATTATATACCGAAAATTACTCTCCGCTTAACGATAGTCTCTTTCATACCCTGGTTGATTCATATCCTGCAGATTCTGTCTATGAAAAAGAACTGCCAACCGGGCATTACCTCTACATAAAATCGAGAGGACCAACATTAGAGGCTGCGCTGGAATCAGTGAATAATCTTGACATGGCCATCCTGAACAATCATCGCGACTTGCTGTTATCATTTCACGATGTAAACGGAAAAGCGGTCAACACGCTCAAGCCTCGGATAGGCATCAGAAATATACCTTTCTCTAAAAAGAACAATGCATACCGCATCGCCACTACAAACCGACAAGGCTGGATAAAAGTTTTACACGAAGGACATGTATCATTCTTTGATGTACAGCGAAAGTATAATAACAACCTGCCGAAACGCGTAACGCGAAGGGTGCTGGGTACATTTCCTTTTAATCACATTGCATCACCGTTCTTTTACGCTGCACGTTCTGTGCGGAGTTTATTCGATTATACTAGCATTCATCCACCAGGTATATATTATCGCGTGCAAAAAATCTTTACTCCCAGGCCCTATAGTGGTTATGTTGTTCTAAACAAACCCAAGTATAAACCGGGCGATACCGTAAAATTGAAGGCCTATATTATTAACGCAAAAGGTAAACCGGCAAAACATAAAATCACCCTTAGACTTAATCAGGACTATAGCAATAGCGCTCGAACCAAAACCCTGGCTGAGGTTGCGCCTTACAGGCCGGGCGCTTATGTGTATGAATTTATACTGTACGACAGTATGCAATTAAAGCTCGACAAAAGATGCAACATTTTCTTACAAAGCGAAAGAACGGATGATTATCCTCATGCTTCATTCCACTATGAACAGTACGAACTCAAGCAGAACTTATTCAGCATACGCAGCAACAATGCACCGCCACATAAGCCGGCCACTATATTTCTGAAAGGTACGGATGCCAATGATCTCCCGTTATACGATGTTCGTGTTCAACTCATTGTAAAATCGGCTGGTGTCAGTGACTTCAATTACCCGACCATTTTTGTAAGAGATACTTTGTGGACGCACAACCTGAAGCTGGACGCTATTGGCGAAACCAGTATATCGCTCCCGGATTCTATATTTCCGAAAGCCGTGCTCGAATACAAGGTAACGACAATCTTTACCAACACCGACAATGAGCGCCACGTTAAAGAGTTGAATCTGAAATATACCTATATAAAACCAGCAGGAGATATTAAGATAGAGAACGATTCGGTAATCTTTACTTCAGAAGACAGTGGCAAATTCAAGATACAGGCGCTGAACAAAGACGGCAAGATTGTTGAACAGAAAGAAATATCTCTGCCTTACCAGCAAAAGATCGATCAGCGCATACAAAATTATGTGCTGTTGCAGGATGACTCTTTTATCAAAAAGATAAGTCTTGAATCCATTGGCGATGATCTGCAGGTTAGTGCAGAGCACACAAAAGACAGCCTGTTGATCCTTACACAAAATCCGCGCAAGCTGCCTTTTCATTACCAGCTTTTTAAAAATAACACCATCATTGAGCAAGGCTACGGATATAGTTATACAGCAAAACGAAAGGCATCGCCCCATGCACGATACTATTTTGCAATCCAATATATATGGGCGGGAGAATCGCGCAATCAGAATTACGATATTCACTTTGCCAAAAAACGGCTGCATATAGAAGTCGATCATCCAGCCGCGGTATACCCGGGACAACAGGTTGCTATAAAAGTAAATGTGACAGACGCTTTCGACCGACCGGTAAAAAATGCTGACCTCACAGCCTATAGTATTACTAAGAAGTTTAAAGAAGGATCGTCTGCCGCGGTGCCAAACTTCGAACGATTCAAGAGTCGTAAGATATTCAACGAGTTCAGTGAGAAAGTACAGGAGCGTTCCTTCTCGAACGATTTACATTATCGCTTTTGGAAAAATCGACTGGGTTTGGACAGTATTGAATACTATCATTTTCTTTATCCTGAAAAAGGTACTTATACATACTCCACAGCCGGCGAAGACAGCATCACACAAATCGCTCCGTTTATTGTAAGCAATGGAATACTGCAGCCGATATACTATATATACATTGACAACGAACTAAAGTATTATCACGAAGTAAAGAGTCTTGAGCCCTATTCCTTCCGCGCTTCGCCAGGCCGGCACAATCTTACCGTACGACTCTATAACAAGCTGGTAAATATCAACCATGTAGTAGCAGAGAGGGGCAAAAAACTTATTCTCTGTATTGATCTCAACAATTTACCGAAGAATGTTGAAGTAAGTGAAGAAGGTTTAAGCCTTAGTGATTATGAGATCAATAAACTCTATGCACATTTTCTCTTGCTGAATCGTGACTTAACACAGCGGCTTGCTTACCTGAAGCAGGGAAATAATTTTCACGCGATGGTTCCTTTCAATTGGGGTAATGATACACAAAGTCTTGTTGGCCCCTTTGTACCGGGTACTATATCGTATCATACTCCACAGTTCAATACTACTTTCGATTTTAAACCTGGAAGATCTGTAACTATTGAACCCAAACTTATAGATCGTGAGAGTTATGATGTACGTTACCTCCTGAGGCATCCCTTGTATTACCGATCTTTCAATCCATCACTACGAGATCAGGTGCAAACCGAAAAACGTATTCTTGAATACTGGAAGCAAAATGAACTAGAACCACAGAAAGAATATACCATTCGAAAATATCCAACCAATTACCCGGTGTCCCAGAAAACAGGTACGCTTGTTATTCAGGATAATCGGGGCGGATTGGGCCAACATTTCGCAACCTTTATTTTGAATCTCGATCTGCCGGATGAATACTATATCTTCCCCGGTCATCAATCAAGTTTAACACCGTTGCTCCCGGGTAAATACCAGGTGGTTATGCTCTATAAAAATGGTCAGTATAGCAAACCGAAGCCGGTTGCTGTAAAACCGTATGGAAGAACTTTCTATACACTCACTTACGAAAAAATACTACCGGCCGATACATTCAGCATGAAAGTACTGGAGCAAATAAAAAAATGGTCGAACGAATCGGTATATATAGATCAGAACCGCATGCACGAAATGCAAAATCTGCGTTCGCTATATTACCGGGAGTCGGCCTATAACGAATCGTTTACCGGAGGCCGCTGGGTAACAGGAAAAGTTACCGATAGTTCTGGCGAAGCGCTGCCGGGTATAAACATAATTCTGAAAGGAACAACCAACGGTACAATTACGGATATAAATGGAGAGTACCGTATATATGTACCAACCAATGGTATACTGGTTGTCTCGTTTATCGGCTACACCTCGCAAGAGCTTAACACCTCCGCAGCCAACCAGGTAAATGTAAATCTTGCAGAAGATATACAGATGCTGAGCGAGGTAGTTGTGGTGGGTTATAGCGAATCCCAAAAGAGAAGCATCACGGCCGCGGCTACAACAGTTCGGGGAAGAAGTTTTGGAATCACTTCTCTCACAGGTCGTGCACCCGGAGTAATGATGGATTCGATAAGTATGCAATTAAGAGGTGTGTCAAGTATAGATGGTAATTCACAGCCTTTGATAGTAATCGATGGTGTACCAAAAGCGATGGATGACATTGATCCGAACAGGATTACGTCGATGATCGTATTCAAATCCGAAGAGGCGGTTGCTATATATGGTGCGCGTGCAGCCAATGGCGTAATACTTATTTCCACCAAACCAGGCATGACAAAGTCTAAATTGATGCAGACTAAATTACCGGATTCACCACAACTTGCGTTAACGGGAGATGCTGCACCCGGATCATCCACGCGAAAGAATTTCCGCGACTATGCATTCTGGCAACCCAAATTATATACTGATAAAAATGGCGAAGCATCTTTCAACGTAACTTTCCCCGATGATATAACAGGGTGGAATATATATGTATTGGGAATGGCTTCTAAAAAACGTGCGGGCCAGGTGCAAAGTAAAATTCAATCATACAAGCCACTGGCTGCGCAGTTGTCACTACCAAATTTCTTAGTGCAAGGTGATAGTGCCTGGGCTATCGGCAAGATTACAAATTACGGAAGTGATAGTCTGCTGATAAAACGCTCTGTTGAAGTCGCGAACAAGATTATACGGCAAGGTGAGATTGCTATTAAAAATTCAGCGATCGATACTGTCAATCTTACCAGTACAACAACCGACAGCCTTTCTGTGAAATATAGTCTGACCTATAAGAAATATGAAGACGGTGAACTTCGTAAAATACCTGTGATGCCGATCGGCTCACGGGAAGCTTTCGGGTTCTTTGCTCCACTTACTCGCGATACAACCCTGACGTTTACATTTGATTCGCCCGGTAAGATCAAACTATATGCGCAAGCCGATGTGATGGATGTGTTGCTCGATGAGATCAGTGTACTGAAAGTATATCCGTACGATTGCAACGAGCAGCTTGCTTCAAAATTAAAAGCGTTGCTTGCCGAGAAAGCGATTTGTATTTACAGGAAAGAAAAATTCAACCACGACAAGCAAGTTGAAAAAGCAATCAAACGATTAGCAGCCAACCAACAAAAAGATGGTGGCTGGGGCTGGTGGAATGCTGCCGGAGAACGAAGTGTATGGATAACCATTCACATCGCCAAAGCTTTATTGTGGGCTGATCAGCTTGGATATACTGTTAACTTTGATAAGCTCGGTATAAAGAATTACCTGATGGAAAATACAACCACCACTACAGCAGCAGAACTCCAATTAAAGTCGTGGATATTTCTTTCCGAAAAAGGCGAGCACCTTGCCATGCAGAGTATACTTGACTCGCTGAATAAAAAGATCAAGCATCCTTCTCAACATGAACAGCTTTTGATACAACGCCTGAAGCAGTTACAAAAGATGGATGTAAACTGGAACATGATCGATAAGCAACGAAGTGAAACATTAAAAGGAAACTGGTATTGGGGTGAAAGTAATTATTCACTCTGGGACAATGACACCGATAATACCCTTGTTGTTTTCCAAATGATGGAGCATCGAAACCCGAATGACGCTAACCTGCTAAAGCTACAGAATTACTTCCTGGAAAAACGCAAGCGAAGCTGGCTGAATACGTATCAATCCTCACAAATTATTGAAGTGCTGCTGCCTTACTTGCTTAAACAAAAACAACGCGAACGAAAATCAGCAATTGTCATTAACAGCCAGGAACAGATATCGAAGTTTCCGTATGAACAAGAGTATGCAAATGTTAAAAGTATATCTGTTCGAAAAACCGGAAACGACCCGGTATATATTACCGCGTACCAGGAAAAATGGAATGCTGCTCCTGAAAAAGTAGAAAAGGATTTTGTTATACACACGGCATGGCAACAAGGCATTAAAAAAATAAAAGCCGGCAAGCCTTTAAAGCTCGAAGTGAAACTTGAAGTTAAGAAAGATGCGGAGTATGTTATGATCAATATACCTATACCGGCTGGTTGCTCTTACAATAGTAAAGATCGAAGCTGGTCAGGCAATGAAGTGCATCGTGAATATGACCTGCATGAAACCCGTATTTATTGCGAGCGCCTTCGTGCCGGTATATATCACTACACTATCGATCTGTTGCCACGGTATAAAGGTAAATATCACCTCAACCCCGCAAAGGCCGAGTGGATGTACTTCCCGGTTATATATGGTCGCGAAGAAATGAAGAATGTAGTGATCGAGTGATCTATACCAGCATCATAATGGCTGCGATGAGCGTCATTCCGATAATAAACCAGCGGTATAATTTCTCTGGTATATTTTTAACAATTACGATGCCGATGAGTGCTCCCACTGCGATGAGTGGAAGCGCAGAAAGGTTGAGCAGAAATGTGTTCCAGGTAATGGTATGCCATGCAAAAACATGAAAGGGAACTTTAAACCAGTTCATTACCATAAAGAACCAGGCGGTTGTTCCTATAAATGAGTTTTTAGGAAGACGCATAGACAGGAAATATACCGCCATAACAGAACCAGCCAGGTTTCCCACCATCGAAGTGAAACCTCCGGCTGTGCCTGTTAAACCTGCAAACCATTTATAGTCGGGTATATCTTCTTTGTGACCACGTTCTAGCCACAACATGATAATAACGCTGCCTACGATGATCACAGCCATGATCATTCGAAAGATGTTGTCATCAATCATGCCGCCCACTATCGTTCCGAACACCGTGCCGATTACAGCCCACGGAAAAAGTTTTTTAAGATGCTCCCACGATGCATGGCGGTGATAATACCATACACCCATTACATCTGCGAGGCAAAGCATCGGCAGCATAATGCCACTGGACAATTGACCGCCAAACACCGAAGCAAGCAACGGTACGGCTACCATGCCAGTGCCATGCACACCTGTCTTCGACATGCCTACAAATACAGCAACCAGCAGGAAAATGAGTAAATCAGCCGTGGTGAACTGAAAAGAGAAAAGTGTTATCAACTATATATATTGTTTTGAGAACGAAGTATACTATAGATCACTGAACAGGCTGTTCAACTCCAGATCAATCTTGCTTACAATAGAGGAGAAGTCATCGATGCTCGTAACAAAGTCCAGGTCATTTACATCGATCACCAGTAACTTACCCTGATTGTAACCGTTGATCCATTTTTCATAATGCTCGTTGAGATTTCGCAGGTAGTCGATGCGTATGGAGTATTCATAGTCGCGGCCGCGCTTCTCAATTTGTCGTACAAGCTTGGGTATATCTGCTTTGAGATAAATGAGCAGGTCCGGAGGCTTTACAAAGTTGATCATGGAATGAAATGTATCCAGGTAACTTTGAAAGTCACGCTCCGACATAAAGCCGCTGTCGTGCAGGTTGGCTGCAAAGATGTAGGCATCCTCATAGATGGTGCGATCCTGAATGGTGATCTTGTTCACAGCCGCACGAATCTTGTTGATCTGTTTAAAACGACTATTCAGAAAATACATTTGCACATGAAATGACCATCGCTGCATGTCGCCATAGAAATCGCGCAGGTATGGATTATCGTCTACTGATTCAAGCAATGCCTGCCAGCCATAATGTTTGGAAAGTTTTTCAGCAAGTGTGGTTTTTCCTGAACCGATGTTTCCGCAGATAGCAATGTGTTGTGGATGCACGACTTTTTTTGGTGGCGAAGGTAATCAAAAAAGTACTCCTCAAAATGGTATACTCCACCGATTCGTTCACCAGATATATAGCATGTTAAAGCAGCGAATGCTCGCTATGCAAAGAAAAAAATTTACAGCCAGTTCTTCCGCTTGAAAAACCAGAGGAATCCCAGGGAAGAAAGAATCATGAGTCCAACGGCTGTCGGGTAGCCACCGATCCATTCCAGCTCCGGCATGTGCTTGAAGTTCATACCGTAGATACTGGCGATGAGTGTTGGCGGCATGAACACCACCGTTACAACGGTAAATATTTTAATAACAGTGTTCTGCTCAATGTTAACGAGACCTAAAAATGTATTCTGCAGATATTCGAGACGCTCGGAGCTGAACTGTGCGTGCTGCAACAGTGATCCTATATCTTTGATAATGATCTTGAGTCGCTCATTCTCCATCTTGTTAAATTCCGGTATACGAATGAGTGAACTTACCACGCGCTGTTTTTCCGTAATGGTTTCGTGGAGCACCATGGTGTTTTCCTGGAGCTGTGCTATACCAAGAAGAAGATCTTCTTTCAGTGATCTGCGAGCGATCAGGTCTTTACTGATCACGTTCAGTTTACGATTTATACCTTCTATCAAGTCGGCATCACTATCAATACGCGTTTCCAGAATGGTGAGGAATACATCGAGGCCGTGTTCTTTTGCTTCAGCATTCATCGTTTTCATTCTGCGTACCGTCTCGGCAAATATTTTCAGATCGCCCTGACGATACGTGAACAACACGCGGTTCTTCAAAATGAACGTTACGTTTTGTATGGCAAGCTCTGCTTCCTGGTTCGATACAAAGGTGAGGTTGATCTCGGTTGTTTCATCTGTTTCCAAAAAGCGCGAACTGCTTTCAATCTCCTGCACCTCCTGGTAGGTAAAGAATTCAATTTTATAGTTCTTCTCTATAAATTCCTTTTCCTCCTGTGATGGTGACTGCAGGTCTATCCAGATAATATCTGAAAGCTTAACGATCTGTTCACGCGGCAGATTTTTGAACTGCTCCAGTTTTCCCTGCCTGATAGTATAAACCCTGATCATAAAAAAGTATCGCGCTGTAAGTTAACGTATCCCTGTGAATAAAATATGGCGGCAAGTTTACGTCATCGATCGTTATGGTAAAAACTTATTCCTGCATGGCAGGATATTGAAAACATTTTATCTTACTCTTTAAAAAAAGACTCGTTAGTTACACAAACCCAAAAACTACTAAAACCTCTACATTCATGAAACATGTTCTTTTTGTTGTTCTGCTTCTCTGCAGTTCTTCGTTGTATGCACAGCTCGCCAAAGGAAACGTTGTACTGGGCGGATCACTCGGATACAATTCACAACATGATCGATCGTATGATCCGAACGGCTACCCTTATAGAGGAGAAAGCACATCGATAACTATATCACCTAAAGCAGGTTTTTTTATTTCCGATAAATCAGCTGTAGGCCTTTCACTGTCTTATACCTCGCAGAACTCAGATGCTGTTTACTATGGCATTGGCTCTCTTGGTAAAACGGAGCGCGATTTATTTTCCATTATTCCGTATTTCCGTACTTATAAATCGCTAGGCGAAATAGCTGCATTCTTTTTACAGGCCGAAGCTTCGATTGGTTTTGGTACACTTAAACTTAGCGGAGCACCGTATGATCTTTCAACGTATGGCGTTGCCGTAAGACCGGGCTTCAACTTATTTCTTTCCCGCAGGTGGGCACTTGAAGGTACCTTCGGTTCGCTTGCGTACGAATCAACAAAGCAATCACCGAAGAATAGCAAAAGCAGTGAGCAAAGCGATAAATTCGGATTTAATTTCAACATGTCTACGCTATCAATCGGTGCACAGTTTTTTATAACACGCTAATTAAAAAAAAGAACCCGGCTGATATAAAATACCATCCGGGTTTCTTTCAACCTGTAAACTGTAAAATCTTTATTCTTCGTCTTTGTCCTTTGTACCTTCCTCCTCTTTATCTGCAGCGTCAGCTTTCTCCAATTCCTCGTCAACAATTTTCTCGATTACTTCGCGCTGGCGCTCATCTATAGTCTTATCAACTTTGGCTTGCTTCTTCATAAAACGAAGCATCGCGTTTTTCTTGATCTCGTAAGCGATAAACACAGTATACTCTTGTGTTTTAGCATTGTAAAATTTCTTTTCATCCATTTTACGCAGATCAGCAATGTTTGTGTTCATGATCTGACGTACCAGACTTTGAAATTTATCAGCAACATCGGCAGCATTTTGATTTTCTGTCTGACCGAGATACTGATCGGCAACCTGCTTCATGGTTGTATTTACCTGGCCTGCAAGTTGTGCTTTTGCTTCTATATCTGCTTTTCCGCGAGCAATGTTGTCTTGCGTACTTGTTCCTTTACCGGAAGCTCGCCAAAACCGATTGTTCGATTCATAAGCATTGCTCTGAAAAGGCTCTTTTACTTTTGTACCGTACGGGCTCGAAGCACATGAAACCAGCAAAGCCAGCAATACAGCGCTCCATGACAGGTTAAGTAATTTCATAGGTAGAACTTATTAACGATAAAAGTACGAAAAATTGTGCCAGAAATAGCTGCGAACTGGCTGACTGCTGGAAGTGAGTGATGGGTTGAATGGGGGTACAAGAAGGCTGATCGGAGAAATTTACCTGTAACGAATAACCATTAACGGATAACGGTTAACAGCCCATCATTTTGCCACGTTAAAATTTTAAAGTATATCGCAGAAACATTTATTTAGTATTCGTTGTATTAAGTGATGTTTGCATTCTAAAAAATTCTTCCTTTGACCTTCCACGATTTTAAATTCGATCCGAAACTTATTGATGGCCTTGATGCCATGGGGTTTAGCAAAGCGACACCCATCCAGGAGCAAGCCATTCCTGTTATTCTCGATAATCACGATCTGATTGCCTGCGCACAAACCGGTACCGGTAAAACGGCTGCCTATATTCTTCCGGTTCTCAACAAGATCATTCATGCTGAAACGCGGCATTTAAATACGCTGGTGATTGCGCCTACGCGCGAGCTTGCACAGCAAATTGATCAGCAAATAGAGGGTTTCTCTTATTTTCTCGGTGTAAGTTCTCTGCCTATATATGGCGGTGGCGATGGTGCTACCTGGGATCAGCAACGCAAAGCACTTGAAGCCGGAGCTGATATAATTATAGCAACTCCGGGCAGATTGATTGCACTGCTGGCTGCAGGCACTATCAAGTTCGATCACTTACAACATCTTATACTGGATGAGGCGGACCGTATGCTCGACATGGGTTTTTATGATGATATAGTAAAGATCATTAAATACCTGCCCACCGAGCGACAGACTTTACTTTTCTCCGCTACCATGCCTCCGAAGATACGGATGTTGGCCAGCAAAATACTACGACAGCCGCAGGAGATAAATATAGCTATAGCAAAACCTGCCGCCGGCATTTCACAACAAGCCTATGTTGTGTTTGATCATCAGAAAGGTGCAATACTGAAACATGTTTTGAAAACTGTACCGTGGAAGAGCGCGATCATCTTCGCTTCTACAAAGGAAACAGTAAAAAAACTTGATACAGCTTTCCAACGGGGAGGGCTACCGGCCAAAGCGTTTCACTCGGACCTGGAACAACAGGAGCGTGAAGAAATTCTGCGAGCGTTCAAGAATAAACAGATCAATATGCTCATCGGTACTGATGTGTTATCACGCGGTATAGATGTGGAAGGTATAAGTCTGGTGATTAACTGGGATGTACCACCGGATCCGGAAGATTATGTTCACCGTATCGGCCGCACTGCACGCGCTGAAACTACCGGTACCGCGGTAACACTGATCAACGAAAAAGATCAGCGTAAATTTCTAAGTATCGAAAATCTGATCGGTGATGTAATTCCCAAAACGCCATTACCTGCCGAACTTGGCGAAAGCCCGGTATATAATCCGGAGGTAAAAAAGAAGACCGGCAATTTCAGAAAACGAAAACCCGGCAAGCCCTTCAAGAAGAGATAGTCTGCCAGATTTTCGCTGAAATATATACTTACTTCCGGTTGAACGTTGTGAGCAGTTCGTTGAGCTTTAACAATGCCTCCACCGGACTGATGGTGTTGATATCAATTCTGCTGAGCTTCTCCTCTATTTCCTTAAAGCGGGGATCAGCTTCAAACAATGTCATCTGAGGCGTAGGCTTCGGTACGTCACGTACTTTTTCGCGCTGTTCATTTTTATGTTTATCCTTTTCAAGGAAGTGCAGAATTTCATTGGCACGAAATACTACGCGATTCGGCATACCAGCAAGTTGTGCTACATGTATACCAAAGCTGTGCTCGCTACCACCTTCTTTCAGCTTACGCATAAAGATGATCTTATCACCAACCTCTTTTACCGAAACGTTGAAGTTCTTCACGCGTGTGAGATCTTCTTCCAACTGATTCAGTTCGTGGTAGTGTGTAGCAAAAAGTGTCTTCGGTTTAAAGTCCTTATGGTTGTGCAGATACTCAACTATAGCCCATGCTATAGAAACACCATCGTATGTACTGGTACCTCGTCCGATCTCATCCATTAATATAAGACTGCGGTTGCTCAGGTTATTGAGGATACTCGCGGTCTCCGTCATCTCCACCATGAAAGTTGATTCACCGCGCGAAAGATTATCAGAAGCACCTACGCGTGTAAATACTTTATCCACCAAACCAATTGACGCAGCTTCTGCCGGAACAAAACTTCCCATCTGCGCCATTAACACAATGAGTGCGGTTTGTCGCAGCAATGCAGATTTACCGGCCATATTCGGACCGGTGATAATCATTATCTGCTGTTTCTCGCTGTCGAGGTAAACATCGTTGGGAACATAGCTTTCACCTACGGGTAATTGCTTTTCTATAACCGGGTGCCTACCCGCCTTTATATCAACAATGAGTGATTCATTTATCTGCGGGCGGGTATATTTATTCCGCGCTGCCACCGTAGCGAACGACAACAAGCAATCGAGTTGTGCTATAACCCGGGCGTTCTGTTGAATCTGTGGTATATACGCTGCTGCCGCCTGGATCAACGCCATGAAAATGCGTTGCTCAATAGCTGTCAGTTTTTCTTCTGCATGCAATATCTTCTCTTCGTATACCTTCAGCTCTTCGGTTATATAGCGCTCGGCATTTACCAGTGTCTGCTTGCGTATCCAGTCAGACGGAACCTTATCTTTATTGGCATTGCTTACTTCCAGGTAATAACCGAAAACCTTGTTGAACGATATCTTTAGTGAATTTATACCAGTGCGTTCAACTTCGCGCTTTTGTATCTGCAGTAAATAATCTTTTCCGGAGAAAGCAATCTTTTGCAGTTCATCCAGTTCGGCATCTATACCTTCTTTAATAAGGCCGCCCTGATTGCTGGCAATGGACACGTCTTCTCTTAGTTCCAGTTCTATTTTATCAACCAGTTGTTCGCAGGCATGAAGCTGCTCTGCCATTTTTTTCAATACAGGCGATTCATGATTTCTCAACTGTTCGCGAATCGGCTCAATGCATTTGAGCGAGCGTTTCAGTTGCAGCATCTCGCGCGGGTTGATACGGTTCACAGCAACCTTTGATATCAATCGCTCCAGGTCGGTGATCTGCTTGAGCGGCTCTGCTACTTTTTCAGCAAGTGTTGAGTCATTATAGAATGTATCAACGATAGAAAGTCTTTCGTCAATGGCAGCCTTCTCTTTCAGTGGAAGAATCATCCACTTACGCAGCTGCCGCGAACCCATGGGTGTAACGGTACAATCGAGAACTTCAATCAGTGGAACACCACCTTCATTCTGAGAGTTAACGATCTCGAGGTTTCGAATGGTAAATTTATCAAGCCATACGTAGCGATCTTCATCAATACGTGAGATCGATGCGATGTGTGAAGTATCTTTATGTTCTGTTTCTTCGAGATAGTGCAGTATAGCTCCGGCTGCTATAATGGCTTCGCCATAATCCTCTACACCAAAACCTTTCAGCGAAGCAGTTTTAAACTGGTTGGTAAGTTTTTCATAGGCATAGTCATATCCATATACCCATTCATCCAATGCGAACGTGCTGTACTCTTCGCGGAAAAGAGATTCGAACTTTTCGCGTGCCGGTTTGCTGAATATAATTTCAGACGGAGCAAAGCCCTGCACCAGTTTCAATATATAGGTCTCGGTTCCCTGAGCTGCATAAAATTCACCGGTAGATACATCCAGGAAAGAAACACCTACGGCATTTGAAGAAGCAAAAATGGAAGCGAGAAAGTTATTCTGTTTCCGATCAAGTACATTATCGTTAAACGACAAGCCCGGAGTAACAAGCTCGGTAACACCACGCTTTACTATACCTTTAACAAATTTCGGATCTTCCAACTGATCGCAGATTGCTACACGGTGACCCGCCCGCACCAGTCGCGGTAAATATGTATCCAGCGAATGGTGTGGAAAACCTGCGAGCGCAGTTTCTGAAGCAGAGCCATTGCCACGCTTGGTTAGCACAATATCAAGTACCTTGCTGGCCGCAATGGCGTCCTGCCCGAAGGTTTCATAAAAATCGCCTACACGAAAAAGCAAAAGAGCACCGGGGTACTTTGCTTTAATTGCGTTGTATTGCTTCTGTAACGGAGTTTCTGTTGAGGTTTTTGCTTCTGCCATGATGGGCAAAGATAGAAAAGTCGACTATGCATGGCCGACAGTCAAACTGATTTTTTTATGCTAAGCCGTAGCCTCTGTTTTGGTATGCATCAGTGTTTCTTCCAGTTCGGCAATTCGCTGCTGATACTCTCTTTCCTTGCGGGCCAGTGCTTCCTGCGTAGCGGTGAGCTCCTCCAGGTTTTGTCGCATTTCTTCCTCATTTGCACGAAGTTCTTCCGACATGGTTTGTGCCTTCTCTAATAACTGCTTGGTGCGCTGATTTACTTTGTGATTGGAGATGAACGATGCCAGTGCTTCTCCTAATTTTTCAAGCAATTCAAAGTGATGTTCTTCAAGCTCATGAAACGAAGCCACTTCCAATATAGCCTCCGTTGTATGCGTGGTTCGTATCGGCAGAACCAATACAACATGAGGTGGTGCATCACCAAGACCTGACGTGATGTGTATATATTCCTTCGGCACTTTCTTCAGGTAGATGGAATGTTTCTCCATATAGGCCTGCCCTACCAGACCTTCACCGGGTGCAAGTGATTTCTGCAAAAACTTTTTACGCTCAAAAGCATAACTGGCCACAAGGTTCAATTGCACTTTACCGTCAGCATCTTCATCTGCTATAAACAATCCGCCCTGGTTTACTTTCAGATATTTTATAATGGAAGAAAGCCATCGCTCATATATATTCTGCGAATCGTCCGTTACCTGGAGTAGGGCGCTTAGCTCTGCCACACCTTTGGCAACCCAGCTTCGGGCATCATCTTTTTTACGAGCCTCCTCGAGTTCGCGAAGTGTTTTACGAAGGTTCTCTTCGTTGCTGCGCAAAGTTTCGGTTTGCTGAAGTGCATCGTCCAATAAACTTTTTGCTTTGCGATCGTACTGCTCGCCCATGCTGAACATAAATGTCGAAGCTGCTATAACAATGATAGTGAGCACAGCCATATCTTCTGTTACTATGCCATAATATTTATCATCAATGCCGAGGGATGCTATATCTACTTCGAACATTTCATGAATGGCATCATAACCAAAGCCGAGCAGTATAATAACAGCAACAGCGCTGATCACATATTTTTTCTCAGAAGGCGTGAACATCGCGAATGGTAAAATAGCAGAGCCGATAATAATCATACGCGGTGTAGCATAATGCAGAATATCGATGGTGGCAGGATCGCCAAATTTTTGTGAAATGTTAAGAACGAATAACCCCACGGCCGGAATGAGACTGGTAATGAAGCGAGACAATCCGGTTAACTCCAGCCCGTTAAGAAACCAGATGCTGCTGGCTACCACCAACATGCCGAGCAGCGGAATGATAGCGCTATGCTGACGAAATAAAAATACCACCAGGAAGATCAGTGTGACAAAAGCGATAAGCAATCCAAAACGATTGGAGAGAACAATTCTTCGCGCCAGACGAAAGTCCTGACTATCAGTAACACCGAGGTACGAAATACTTTTCCAGAAGTTTAACATGGCAAAACAGGGTTAGGCACAACTTCACAGAACAACACACCTCTCGAAGATACTATTATTTCATAAAATACACACGTATTTTTGCCGTCTGCTATATTTCTAAAAGACAGTCTATATGAAAAAGCTTTCGCTGGATGAGTTGGGACGAATTTCGGTTGATGAATTTAAAGAGTCTGATAAACTTCCGGTTTCCATTGTACTCGATAACATTCGAAGCCTGCACAATGTAGGTTCCGCTTTTCGAACAGCCGATGCATTTCGTGTTGAGAAAATTTACCTGACGGGAATTACCGGAACACCTCCTCACCGTGAAATACAAAAGACTGCATTGGGTGCTACCGAGTCTGTTGAATGGCACTATGCAAGCGAAACAGCTGATGCCGTAAAAGATCTGAAAGCACAAGGATATACCATTGTAATAGTCGAACAGACAACCGCCAGTATACCGCTACAGCAATTTATACCGGCAGCCGATAAAAAATACTGTCTCATTTTTGGCAATGAAGTAAATGGTGTAAGTGAGGAAGCTATAGCCTATGGAGATATAGCGCTCGAAATTCCACAAGTAGGCACCAAACATTCGCTGAATGTTTCTGTTTGCCTGGGTGTGGTCGTATGGGAGATATTCCGAAAGCTTGTACTGAAGCAGTAACCGCAAAATTATACTATAGCAATTTCTACGTTTTATTCTCGTTCGATCCGATGGTGATCAGCGCCAGCAGCAACAATATACTATATTCAACGCCACCGGTAGAAGGGCCTACTACAAACCAACCGTTCTGTGCATGTACCAGTATAATGCCCATAGTAATTATTACCGTCCAGCCGAGGCAGATCCATCGGGTAAATTTACCAAGAGCCAAAATCAAACCTCCTGCAAGCTCAAACAACGTGATGGTCCATGCCAGCGCATAGCCAATCACAAATCCTTTGGCGTTCAGAAAATCTCCGAAATCATTTACGGTGTTATAGTATACTC
This sequence comes from Ohtaekwangia kribbensis, assembly GCF_042676245.1. NCBI lineage: Bacteria > Pseudomonadati > Bacteroidota > Cytophagia > Cytophagales > Fulvivirgaceae > Ohtaekwangia > Ohtaekwangia kribbensis. Next base: position 698,082 of record NZ_JBHTKA010000008.1, on the reverse strand, counting down.
GCTGAAAGCCGTGGGCCATCATAAGCACAGACACACCGATTCTAAGCAGTACAAGAGACTGATGCTGACTGATCCATTTTTTCATAACGGATAAATATATATTGTGAAGAGTATATATAGCTCCGGGGCAACCTATAGCTTACGCAAGCATCTGCATAATGTCTTCTTTCGAAAGTTGTTTCATGAAGCTCTCTTCGGTAGTAATGAGCTCTGTAGTGAGTTTCAACTTTCGCTGCTGCAACATCAATATCTTCTCCTCAACCGTGTTGCGCGTTATGAATTTATAGGTAAATACTTTTTTCTTCTGTCCAATGCGGTGAGCGCGATCTACAGCCTGTGCCTCTACGGCCGGGTTCCACCACGGATCGAGTATAAATACATAGTCGGCTTCTGTCAGGTTCAATCCTAAACCACCAGCCTTTATCGAGATGAGGAATATCTTCAGGTTCTCGGTTTTATTGAAACGATCTACTTGCTCCTTACGATCGGTGCTTGAACCATCGAGGTATGCAAAATCTATTTTCTTTGCTTTGAGATACTGTCGAACTATATCCAGGTGTTTTACAAATTGACTAAACACCAACACCTTGTGACCTTCCGCCAAAGCATTCTCCAGCATGTGTGTGATGTCTTCATGCTTACCGGAATCTCCCTGATAACCTTGCTCGATCATACGCGGGTGATTGGCCAACTGTCTTAACTTCGTAAGACCTTCCAATATCATGAAGCGACTGTTGCCGAGTCCTTCGGTTTCAATCAGGTTAAAGATCTTTTCGCGATATACTGATTTTACTTCTTCGTAACGTTTCTCCTGCTCCGGAGTCATGGTTGAGTATTGTACATTCTCAACTTTCTCCGGAAGCTCAGTTGCTACCTGCGATTTATGTCTGCGCAGAATAAACGGTTTGATAACCGCGTGCAACTTGCGCGAACGCGATTCATCATTCTTCTTCTCAATCGGGTTTTGATATTCGTTTCTGAAATACGTCTGCGGACCTAATATACCCGGATTGATAAACGACATCTGCGACCATAAGTCAAGTGTAGTATTTTCAATCGGTGTACCGGTAAGCACAAGTTTGTGACGCGACTTCAGTTCACGCACCGCTTTTGAAATATTCGATGTCGGGTTCTTAATAACCTGCGACTCATCCAGAATTATATAGTTGAAATAGAATTGCTGCAGCAACTCTATATCCAGTCGCGTTATACCATACGAAGTAAGAATGAGGTCGTACTTCTCAAAACGACTTATATCTTTATTACGAAGTGTACCGGTATAATTCAGTATACGCAGGTCGGGAGTGAATTTACTCGCCTCCATCTCCCAGTTATAGATCAGTGATGTAGGCATTACGAGTAGCGATGTACCAGCACCGGCATCTTTTTCGGCCAGCAACATGGTGAGGGTTTGTACGGTTTTACCCAAACCCATATCGTCCGCCAGACATCCTCCTAATTTATACTCATGCAAAAAGCGCAGCCAGTTAAAACCTGCTTTCTGATATGGACGCAACTCACCTTTAAAACCTGTTGGTAAAGGATAATCCTTTATACCACTGAATGATGTGAGCGAACGCAGCTTCTCACTCAATTGTACTTTCGCCAGATTACCTTCTTCCAGTTCTTTTACAAGGTTGAGATGGTGCTTGCGCAGTACAGGCTTTTCGTTATCACCATCAGTCTCACTTAACGAGAAGAGGTCTGCATATTTGGTGAGCCATGCTTCCGGTATAATAGCAATCTCTCCATTGGGAAGTTTGAACTCCACTTTTCTGCGCATGATCAGTTTACGAAGTTCCTTGAATGGAATTTCGAACTCACCGAATTTTATCTTCGCGTGGATATCAAACCAGTCTATATTTTCCTTTACCTCAACTTCAATAACAGCTTTACCAACAAAGTATTTTTTATCGCGGCTTTCGGGCTGGCTCACTTCAAAACCGAGGTTGAGTAAATTTACCCGGTTCTCATTCAACCATGAAAATGCTTCTGACTTTGGTATTGCTACACGAAAGCCTTTCATAGGCAGTCCTAGCTTTTGCAGCGTATGTAAGAAGTTTCGCTCTACATCCGTAAGGCGCGTAACGCGATGGAATACGTAACCTTCATCGCCCTGCTTCTCCAGCGTAACACTTACCGGCCCTATATTATCACCACGGAAGCGATGCTTGCCATACTTGAATGAAAGATCGAAAACAATTTTACCAGACTCATCGCTTGTATCTTCCGGTGGCGGACCTGCATCAAATAACGAAGGAGCAGCAGAAGGCTGCGTTGTATGTAACTCGGAAAGTGTAAGTACAGGATGCGGATCGTATGCAGTTTTGTTGATCTCAAAACCATTTGCCTCCACATCATCAAACGATGCAATGAGTGGTGCTACAAAACGATTGTAGTAAGTCTCTTCTACATTCTTCGGAATGACTACAAATTTCTTGGTAAAGAACGGAATGAGCTTTTTACCATCAACATATTTTTCAAAACCATATAGGTTTCCATTCAACACCATCCATGCCGGGTTCTTACAAATCAGGTAAGCCGATGCATTTGGTAAATCCAGTTTTTTATCCTGGAAGAAAACAGACGGATAATAGTTTGTATTGTCCTCGGTGCGCTTAAAATGAAACTGAATAGAAGCACGCTTCTCAAGTACTTCAATTTTTTTCCAGGTAGGTTCACCATCGTTACCCATCTCGAAGAGTTGTTTACCCTTCATCTTATCGAGGATGCGGGCTCTTCGTTTCTCGAGGTAATCTTCAATTTGTTCCTGTATCAATTCATTGCCCTTTGTCTTATCATAGATCTTGGCAAAGAATTCTTCAGGCTTCATAAACTTGGCAGAGAACTTCTTCACGATGGCTTCCTGCTGCATGGAGTCCATCAACTCGATCAATTCAAAATCGCGTGCATCGAGTCCTTTGGAAAATTCGCGTGCATTTTTCGAAGAGATGTTCTGATGTTGATACGTGAGCTTTCCTTTATCGTCAAGATGCACGATATAGGATTCGAAAATATAGCCCAGGTATTCGTGCTGATACAACGAATATATAATCTGGAACGGCTGTGAAGAAGACACTTTCATGCAAAAAACGATTTTTTGATGAAAAAAGAATTCGAATATTACGCATAAACGCTCTAAGAAGCGATACCTTTTTTAAATATATGGTACACGAATCTTACAAACGTTTTTTGGTGTTAAAACACTCATTAAACGTGTAACAGTTTCAGAGGGGTAAATTAAAGTTGCTGCGGAGAAACGAACCGCGAAGCCAGAACAGCCGGCCTCGAAGAAATTAGAAAAGTAATAACGGACACTACGCCCAAGGTAGCGACAAAGTCGATCCACGAAATTTTTATAGGGTACCCCTGCGTAATGGAAGTTTCCATACCCATGGAGATAATACCAAAGCTCAGCTGAAGCCAGCAGAAAAGTCCGCCCAGCACAAGACCAACCAGCGCTCCGGCAAACGCTATCAATGCACCCTCGGCGAGGAAGATATTTCTAATGAGGCGCTGATCTGCTCCCATCGCTGCGAGAATGGATATATCTTTTTTCTTGTCAATGGCCAGCATCATCAGGCTGAAAAATATATTGATCGAACCAATGCCCAGCAAAAGGGTAAGCGACAGGAATGTGAAGAGCTTCTCCATTTTTAACAGGCGGTATAAATCTTTGTGTTGCTGCTCCTGGTTGAGCACGTTAAAGGAATCGCCCAGTAATTCCTGCAGTCTGCGTTGTACCGCGTTGATGTTCTCGCCTTCCAATATTTTTATTTCCAGTGATGTCCGTTTGTTGCCATAGTTGAGCAGGTCTTTCGCAAAGTCGAGCGGCACTAATACGTAGTTCTCATCTATATATTGAATGATAGAGAACACACCTCCCGGAACAATGTTCATCTTCGAGTACATGCGTGAAGGATCGGTAACGCTCGCCTTCACGTCCTTGATATAATATATCTGCATGGCAAACATCGGATCTTCCACTGCGAGTGTGAGCGTGTTGCTTACACCCTGCCCTACAATAGCATAGTTTACCTTTCCTTTTTTCAGACGAAGTTTACCTTGCGTTATACTCTCCAGCGGGATACGTTCCTGCTCAACAAAATTATCGCTCACACCTTTCAACGTTACAATCTGGTTGGCATCACGGTAGTGAACGTAGGCGTAGTCTTCAATAACTTCTGTTACCAGCTTTACACCTTCAACCTTTTTTATTTTTGAAAGGAATTCGTCTGATGTTTTGAATGATTTTCCAACAGCAGCTTCAATCTTGATCTCGGGATCGAAGGAGTTATTAAGCGAGCGCAGTAAATCTTCAAGACCGTTAAAAACAGAGAGCACAATAATCAATGCCGCGGTACTGAACGCAACACCCACCATCGATAAGATGGAAATGATGTTGATAAAATTCTTTTTCCGTTTGGAAAAGAGATACCGCCTGGCAATGAAAAAGGGAAGATTCAAGAAGTGTTATTTTAAAAGGTACTCACTGTTTAAACATTTCCTGTGCAGTATACTTTATTCTTTTTTGTCTGGCGGAGGAATGTGCAGGTTTTTAATCAGTTCATCCATGCGCTGTGCATTTTCCTCCACTTCGTCAATATAAAAGATCAGCTCCGGAATAATACGAACCTGCTTACCGATCTTCTCTCCCAACGCGTGTCTGATCTCTTTTTTACGCGAATTGATTTTATCGAGAATGCCCTGCTTGTCTTTTGCCAGCATCATGCTGATGTACACTTTGGCAACACTCAGGTCGGCACTCACTTTCACATCCGCCAGTGTAATAAAGGCGTTATCGAGAATACCTCGCTTATCGCGTTGAAAGATGTCGCTTAGCTCTTTCTGGATAAGCTTTGAATATTTTAATTGTCTTGTTGAACTCATAAATAAATCGGGCCCTTTAATTTACGGAAGTCTTTCGTCACTAATTCCCTGACAAAGATGAAAAAACATGCGAATCATTTCAATCTTTAAAACTACTGCTCTATTTTTCGAACTACTTTAAACAGAAACTCTTTTGCTTCAATACTTCCGAATAAATGATCCGTACCGGCTTCTGGGGTTATTGGTCATCATGATCGTGATCAGTCTTCCGCTTTTCCTGGATACTCCGTCCATGACGTATCCGGAATTAAAAAGCATTCTTGTAGGTGAAAAAGTTCACACCGGAAGTTCACTTTACTCAGAAGTTATAGATTCCACCGCGCCACTTGCCGGCTGGTTCGATGCTCTTTTTGAAATGATCTTTGGCCGCTCGCTCACCGCTCGCCATATACTGGCGTTCTTTATACTCTTTACACAAGCTACGTACCTCGGCATTATCTTCATCAACAAAAAAGCTTTTGCCGAAAGTACCTTTATTCCTTCGGTGATCTTCGCTTTGCTGTTCTTCTTTTCTTTTGATACGCTTTCGCTGAATGCCGAACTTTTAGGCTCCGGATTTTTATTGCTCGCGCTGCACAACCTGTTCCGCCAGATCGAATTCCGCGAGCAGGGCGATCCGTCCATCTTCAACCTCGGTTTTTATATCGCGCTCGCCACGCTGTTCTCATTTTCCTTCATTGTATATCTGCTGGGTGCTATTGTTATACTTATGGCATTTACACGCAGTGCCGTGCGCAGCTACCTGCTGATGATATTTGGATTTCTGCTGCCTCATTTATTAATGATCAGTATTTATTATCTGAAGGATGGACTGCCCGCACTCTGGGATTACTACTACTTGCCAAACCTGAGCTTCAGACGAGATATTTTTATAGGCGCCAAAAGTTTGTTTGTGCTGGGCGCTGTGCCGCTGGTATTTCTGGTTGTTTCTATTGTTATGCTTAACCGTGATGCGCGCTTTACCAAGTATCAGTCGCAGCTCGTGCAAACCATGTTCTTCTGGATGATCTTTTCATTTCTGCAGATATTCTATTCCAAAGATCTCCGGCCCCAAAGTCTCATTACACTTATACCGGCCTTCAGTTTTTATATTTCACATTTCCTGTTGTTGATACGAAGGAGAAAGTTTGCCGAGATCAGCATCTGGGTTTTGTTGGTTAGTGTAGTGGGTATAGCATACCTGGCACGCTACAATAAGATAGGTGCCGTAAATTATGAATACCTGTTGGTGCCGGATAACAAATCTGCCAACGCAGTAAATGATAAACGTGTACTTATGCTGGGCGATGATTTCTCCATCTATAAACATAACAACCTCGGCTCTGGATTTTTGAACTGGCGACTGTCGCGTGAAATATTTGAGCAACCTGATTATTATGAGAATGTAATTTTGATCAACAATTCGATTACGAATGATCCTCCCCAGGTTATCATCGATCCTTCCAACCTGATGCCGTATGTATTTGAGCGCTCGCCCACGTTAAAAGCTAAATATACTTTATCGGGTAACGGACTCTATACACTTAAGAATTAACAAGATTGTTTATTTCTGGCGCGCGTTTTTAATCACGCTTCGTTATGGTTGATGTCATTATTATAGGCGCAGGTGCTGCTGGTTTGGCAGCGGCACGCATCATTAGCAAATCGGGTAAATCCGTAACTGTACTGGAAGCACGTAATCGTGTAGGAGGAAGAATATATACTTTGCAGAAAGACGATTTCTCTTTTCCGGTCGAAGCGGGCGCTGAATTTGTTCATGGAAATCTTCCGCATACTACCGCCTTGCTGAAAGAAGCTGAAGTATCATTTTATGAAACCTCGGGCAATACCTGGAATGTACACAACGGAGAAGTAAGTGAAGGAGATCTTTTTCCGGATGAGTGGGGAGAGCTGCTGCAAAAACTCAACGCGCTAGAACATGATATGAGTATTGCTCAATTTTTGGATCGCTATTTTCATGATGAGAAATATACCGCCCTTCGTGAATCCATCGTCCGTTTTGTGCAGGGTTATGATGCTGCCGATACTACCAAGGCAAGTGCCTTTGCATTACGCGATGAGTGGAGCGGTGAAGATAGTCTCACCGGTTATCGGCCACACGGGGGATATTCTTTACTCATCGATTTCCTGGTGAATGAATGTCTGCAGCAAGGTTCGGTATTTCACTTCAACAGTGTTGTGCAGGAAATATACCATAACAAAGATCACGTTGAAGTAAAGACGGAAGGAGGAGAACGGTATATCGCTAAAAAGTTATTAGTTACGATTCCTCCTGCTGTGATCAAAACCGGTAGCGTAGTATTTACACCTGCTCTTGGAGATCACATGAATGCCATTCAGAAAATAGAGACAGGCAGCGTTATTAAATTTCTGGTGGAGTTTAAAAGTGCTTTCTGGGAGAAAAATAAAAACGCAGCACCGTATCGCTCCATGCCTGGTCTTCAATTTGTTTTTTCAGATGCATCTATACCTACGTGGTGGACGCAGCAACCGGTACCCGATCCGCTGCTAACGGGATGGCTCGCAGGACCTGCTGCCTCAGACAATACAAAGGATGAGAATGCATTGCTCCACGAAGCTGTTAAAGCCCTTGCCTATATATTCGGATGTACCATACAGGCAATCGAGGAACAGATAAAAGCAATGACAGTAATTAACTGGGGAGCCGATCATTTTTCGCGCGGTGCTTATGCCTATAAAACTGTAGATACAAATTCTGCACTCGCTATACTTTCAGAGCCTGTTAGCAATACTATATATTTTGCAGGCGAGGCTTTTTATAACGGCCCTGAAATGGGAACAGTGGAAGCTGCGCTCGCCAGCGGAACTACAACTGCACAAAAGATGCTGGCATAAAAAGAAAGGGCTGTGGTAACAGCCCTTTCAAGGATTAGGAAAGTAAACTAAAACTAAAAACTATTTCTTGACGAGACGTTGTTTGGAGATCTTTCCATCAACGTTCACAGTGATAATATATATACCGGTCGGAATTTGTCGGTTGGAAAAATCAAGAGTAACCTGCGATACGCCTTGTTGTAATTCCTGAAGTACGGTATATCCACTCATGTCCTGCAATTCGATCGAGACATTGTCACTCATAGAATCGAGCGTAAGGTTCAGTTTATCGTTGAAGGGATTCGGACTTATCGTTACACCCAACGAACGATCTCTTCCACCGGTCGCAGTTGTATCAGCTTCGGTTGCTGCCAGGGTTGACTCATCATCCGAAGTGCCGGTGCGCGCTGTTGTAGATGCTTGTGTAGCAAGTGAAATAATCTCGATACCATTTACCTGTGGATTGCCAACCTGGCGAACAAAGTCAAGATCCAGCGTACCATCCGTTACGGTTACTTCAAATTGTTTCTTCAAAGCTTTCATCCCGGCTTGCGCATATATATCGATGTTGCTGAGTTTACGCACTCCTTCTGCGTTCACATGGAATACACGTCCTCCCACTTTCCTTACGCCACCGGTATACGGGCTCTCGGCAAAGTATAGATTTACCTGGTACGTACCGCTCTGCACTGGGAAGTTCCACTGCATTACTGTTCCTCCATAGTCAGGCGAGTAACGATTCGGACCAAACAAATTGTTCGGTGCACCTGTGGTGTTTGTGCCTGTCCAGCTTGAACCACCGGCTGTATAGTTTGCACTCTTGCTATCCAGGTATTTTGATTTGCCGGCTTGCGTATCGGCAGTCCAGTTTATCGGGCTAGCACCGATAGTTCCTCCACCGGTATTCACTCTATATATAGGAGTCGAAGATGTTACCGGTGGTTTTGAACTTGTAGTGTTAACGGTTACAACGACATCGTCATACGCAGAAGCCCCTGCATTATCTTTTACAGTAAGCCGGAAGGTATAGGTACCTGCCACAAGCGCTGAAGCCGTGAGCTTTATGGTTGAGGTTCCACTCAACGTAGCCGCAGGTCCGCTTTGTTTGGTCCAGGTATAGGAACTTATAGAACCATCGGCATCGCTCGCGGTAGCTGTAATGGTAATGCTGGATGTTGGGAGTGTTATTGTTTTGTCAGCACCGGCATTCACCACAGGTGCGCTGTTGCCACCGGCCTGTAATTCAAACGCCCCGATATCATATACACCACCGGCAGGTCTTGATTTCTTATCGAAGTCAAACGTAACACCGTAGGATGACGTAGATGCACCTTTGTTCAACGCTGGTGATGCTGTTAACAAGTGATAGTCGTATGACGCTGCGTTTACAAATTTAGCGTCTGCAATATTGTTGCTATAGAAGTTGTTAACTTCTTCCAACTTTACCGTAGGGTGTACTTTGTTTACATATTTACCAGAGCCCGGCTTGATCACAATGTTATTGATGAAGTGATTCATGCTTACGCGCTCCGCTGCGATCTTCAATCCGTCTTCGCCAGGGTTAATGATTGTGTTATTCACAAATGAAAAACCAGGACCAAGTGTACCTACCGTGGTAGCATCATCACAATATATACCGTTGCTGCCGGCATCAATCACAATGTTGTTATAAACCTTGTTATCACCTTTACCTTGTATAAGGATACCGTTACCGGGACCTTTTCTTACTTTGTTGTTATACAACAATCCTCCGGTACCAAGTCCTATTTGTATACCGTTGTTCTGATAGTTTGCAAACGGATCCTGTCCGAAGAGTTCAACATCGTTGCTGTATATTTCACATCCCGAAGTTGCTGCACCTACTTGTATCGCCTCGGCACCGGTTCGCTTGATTATATTCTTGTATACTTTGCAGCCAACAACATCATGCGGATACAGAAGTACGCCAAGGCATAATAGATTTCCATTCCATCCGTTGAAGAACGAGTTTCCAATGTACATACCTTCACCTCCCACATCGTGCACATAGTTATCGTGGACAACAACATTATACATGGTGAATTTTCCGCGATTGGCACTAAGATCGCAGCGAGGATCTGTCTTAGCCATGATGCCCGAGAAACCGGCACCCGCTATTTCTACATTTTCGATTTCTACATCGGAACTTAAATCTGATACCACCAATGCATTTGATCCTGCTTTGGTTGTCTTGCAGCGTATACCATATTGTTTGCTGGCATCGCCTGTTCCGGAAATTTTAAAGTACCGACTCGTTGAGACCCATATCGAATAGTTTCTGTCTCCGTTCTCTACATTCGCTACACCGCCACAGTTTTTAATAACAACGGGTTTATCTGCAGTGCCAATAATGTTTGAAAATCGCAGTACACTTCTGTTACCTGCCTGTAAACAAATAACGTCACCAGGTTTAATGCCTAACGCTTTACCGTCAACGTTTACTTCACTCAGTCCCACAGTGTACTTACAATTACAATTCTGCGCCCATGAAAAATGTACCGATAAACAAGCAACCAACACAAAGACAATTTTCAACATGGTTTTTCCTCTCATGATCTAGACTTAGGGTTTTATTTTAGCAAGCACCAGCACCTTGCTGATAATTTTTTTGATCGCACAAAAGTATCCCGGCAGGAACAGTTTTTTCTGTTTCATAAACATGCAGCATTACATGCGCCAAAGATGCAATTAGATTATACCTGAACCAGAGACATGGGTAGAGCACCAACAGAATGAGCAATATATTTCACAACAAGTGTGTATATATTTATATACTCATTAAACTATATATGGGCTCATGAAGATTAAAACGCGGTATTAATTCGGGCGCAATGTGTAATTATTTTGGCTTGTGGACAAGTGTTGTACAAGCCTGTCTCTATTTTGATTACAGTGCGAGTGTAGAAATTTTTTACACAGTTAAGGGTAAGTTTCAATATATACCGATGAGACAGTCAAAAAATTGGGTCAACTGCATTTGCCCTCAATATTAATTTTTTAAAAATTTTTTTTGTCTCACTGCATAATTCTAATGCCAACATTCCATTGGATACTTTTACTCCTCATTTCGAAGTGCAGAGCGTGTCTCATCTATATAAATGTGAAAAACAACTATATAGCGTGAAAACAGTACAGCAAAAATTGAAGTGTCTCAAAAATTATCGCAGGTGAATAGGACAATAATCAATTACCATTAGGACAGTATGAGAGAATTTATACTTGAAAATTTGTGATGCAACATTAGTCGGTTTAACATCAACTATGCGCTCTGCAGTATTAGACACAAGCCCCAATGCTTCAAATCAGTTATAAGAGTGAACGGAATAAGACACGAAGGTTTTATAATGAGCTGTCTCAAACGATATACTTCGTGCTCAGATTCGCGATGAGACATGAATTGGACAATGGTATATTTGAATTGATACGCGAGTATATAGCGTACAACGAACAGAACATTTCGCGTTTTCCAAAACAGGCGGAAAAAAGGAAGGACAGCTCTAGTAGCTGTCCTTTTGCTTCTGTACCCGGGGCGGGAGTTGAACCCGCACGACTATTACTAGCCACAGGATTTTAAGTCCTGCGTGTCTACCAATTCCACCACCCGGGCGTCCTGCTGACGTTTGCCAGCGGAGCTTGGTGTTAAATAAAAAAGTGTGAGGGTTCTCACACTTTTCTGTTTCTGTTAATCTCTCCTGTTTGGAAGATTAAGAGCGGGAAACGAGGCTCGAACTCGCGACCCCGACCTTGGCAAGGTCGTGCTCTACCAACTGAGCTACTCCCGCTTATCTGGCCCTTTGTTTCGTAAAGGGAGTGCAAATTTAAAGCGGAATCACAAATTTCCAAATCATGGTTATTTAAATCATGCAGATTTTTTCATCGCTTCAAATTCTTTTCGAAGCTCTACAGCATGTTGCTTGTTCTTTGAATGCTTGATATGATGAGGTACTCCCTTGAGATCTGATATTAATCCTACCGCCTGGAAACTTCTTAATATATAGTATGTTATATCGATCTCCCACCAGAAAAATCCTTGTCTGCCGGATACTTCGTAATAATGGTGGTTATTATGCCAACCCTCTCCCAATGTTAAAAGCGCAAGCCATAAACTATTTTTTGATTCATCGTTCGATTCATAGCGCTGCGTTCCAAACTTGTGCATGATCGAGTTGATGGAGAATGTTCCGTGGTATAAAATCACCGTACTTAAAAAGAATCCGATGAACAGTGAAGAAAAACCAGCGGAAGTAAACATAGCTGTTATGCTACCACCGTTTACAATTCCACCAAGTGCCATTACTACCAGTGCAAGAATAGTGGGCGGCACCAGGTAATGTTTATTAAGCCACATAAGCTCTGGATACTTGGCGTAGTCGCCTATAGTTTTATAGTCTGTTTCTTTAAAATCAGGACCCACGATCCATCCGATGTGTGAATACCAGAATCCATAAATTTTCATAGAGTGCGGATCTGCCGGTGTATCGCTGTGACGATGGTGATGACGGTGATGTGCTGCCCACCACAGCACTCCTTTTTGTGCTGAAGTCTGCGCCATAAATGCAATCACGGCCTGGAACCAACGTGATGTTTTATATGATTTGTGTGCGAAGTAACGATGATAACCTCCCGTAACCCAAAACATACGTGATACATATAGCACTGCACATATAGTCCAGTCAAACCATGTAGCACCTGTCCAGATTGCTCCAAGAGGTAAAAGATGTACTACTAAAAATGCCAGTTCCTGAACAAGAATTGGTTTTCTGCGTACTTCTGGTGTTAATGTTGTATTCGTCATTGGTAAACTAAACAAAGATTCCGGAAATAAATTCAGATCGATAAATGGGTCACATTTTCCTTACCGCACTACAAAGGTAAAGCATATTGAAATAACGGTTTTACTCATGTAATAATTTCTTGCAGAGCAAACAAGTGTGTGGTAGTCAATTGTTTAATTTTACAATACTTTCTATAAGTGGAATATGATGGCCCGATTTTGGTGTTATCTTTACAGCCGCTTACAGAGGCACGGATGAACCAGGCACAGACCATAGCATTGTATCAACCATTACTCCAAACTATCGCCTATAATTTAGTGCGTTGCAAGGAGGATGCTGAGGATATTGTACAGGAGACTTTCGCAAAATGGCTGAGCGTTGATCAACAGAAAATTGATAACACCAAAGCATATCTTATTCGTGCTGTTACCAACAACTGTTTGAATCATCTTAACTCCCTGCGCAAGAAAAAAGAAGAGTATATCGATAACGTTTCTGAAATGATAAAACATTTCAAAGAAACCAACCTTGCTCACCTGGATATGGACGCTGCGATTAAAGTGCTTCATTCAAAACTGGAGCCGCTCGAACGCGCAGTATACCTGCTGAAAGAAGTTTTTGATTTTGACTACGAAGAACTCCAGCAAACCTTCGACAAGAAAAAAGATCACTGTCGCCAGTTGTTCTTTCGCGCGAAGAAGAAATTAAGTGAGGAAACATCTAAGATCGACCTGCCTGATACATCCAAACTATTGGAAAGTTTTCGAAATGCCTGTTATTTGGGTAATGCCTCCGAACTCATTCAGGAGCTGAAAAATGATATTGCAGCTGCTATCAGCAAAAAATTTTAACTTTCTTTTTCATTTCTGTCACAAATCCGGTTGTCACTTGTCTTACAGTAAAAGGCTCTGTAAGAGCCTCAATTAATAAGTTTTATCTACAACCAATTTTCACATGATCGTCATTTTTGCATTTTTTATTGCGCACTGGTATCTCTCTCTTTTCTTCCAGACATTTTTTCTGCATCGGTATGCTTCTCATAAGGCGTTTACGATGAACAAATTCACGGAGAAGGTATTTTTTGTGCTGACGTGGATTTTTCAAGGCTCGAACTATTTAAGCCCATATGGTTATGGCGTTATGCACCGCATGCACCATGCTTTTGCCGATACGGAGGATGATCCGCACTCACCAAAGTATGACGAGACCATCTGGAATATGATGTGGAAAACCAAAACGATCTATTCTGATATCGCTAATAAAAGAATTGTTGTTGACAAGCGCTTTACTGAAGGAGTGCCGCAGTGGGAAGCCTTCGATAAATTTGCGCGCTCATGGCCGTCACGCATCTTTTGGGCTGCAGTATATATTACTATTTATGCTCAGTTCGCTACAGCATGGTGGTTATGGCTGTTGTTACCGATTCATTTTCTGATGAGCCCTGTTCACGGAGCGATCATTAACTGGTTTGCCCATAAATATGGTTACAGAAACTTTGAAGTTGGCGATACTTCTAAGAACTTCTTGCCTGTAGATTTTCTGATGATGGGCGAAAGCTATCACAACAACCACCACAAGCACGGAGGCCGCGCAAACTTCGGTGGAATTCGCTGGCACGAGATCGATCCAACCTATTTAGTTATTAAGGTGCTGGACAAACTAAACATTATTCAGATTGCCAGACGCAAAGAAGTAAGCCTTGAAAATGTGAAGAAGGCTGCCTGATAAAACATATCTAAAGAAGTATTTACAGATCCCCTTAGGAATTTCTTAAGGGGATTTTTTATTTTATACAGGCGAAAAAGATTACTGTAGAGAAATATTTCTCATGGCAGGTAATTAAAAAAAATTTGTCGGGGAAATAAACGAAGACTAGAAAAGATGATTGAAAAAATTTCGCTAACGGTGGGTTCCTTAGAAAAAGAAAGTGGTGATGGAGGGAATCGAACCCCCGACACAAGGATTTTCAGTCCTTTGCTCTACCAACTGAGCTACATCACCGGGAAATCACCACTGTCTCTTGTTCGACAGGGGCACAAAAGTATGTAAATTTATATTCGGTGCAAAACTCCAGACGAATTTATTGGAATTAATAGACATAGAGTTATTATCGCGTATGATTCAACAGATTGCTTTTATCATTACACTGGGTGCTGCCAGCTGGTTTATCTGGAAGCGAGCCTCCCGTATTCGTGCCAATATAAATCTTGGTAAAGACAAAGAAATAAAAGACAATCCTCAGCAACGGTTATCTAATATGATACTCGTGGCGCTGGGTCAGAAAAAAATGTTTAAGAGACCTGTTCCGGCCTTTCTTCATTTAATGATCTATGTAGGCTTCCTGGTTATCAACCTCGAGGTGCTCGAGTTTATTATTGATGGCCTGGCGGGCACGCACCGTATCTTCGCTCCGTATCTCGGAAGTTTCTATACAGTACTCATGAATATTTTTGAGTTCCTCGCGATGGCTGTTCTCCTCTCCTGCGTTTTCTTTTTACTCCGAAGAAATGTTTTAAAGCTGAAAAGATTTTGGGCACGCGAACTTGTGGGATGGCCGAGACTGGATGCGAATATTATTCTTTGCACCGAGATCGTTTTGATGCTTGCCATCTTAACCATGAATGCCACCGACCAGGTTCTTCAACGATCGAATGAACACTACGCAGCTACGGGTAAATTATTTTTTAGCTCGTTTCTCATTCCTCTTTTCGATTCACTGCCGGAAGGTACCCTTATATTTATTGAACGATTTGCCTGGTGGTTTCACATCATCGGTATTCTGGGCTTCGCTATATATGTAACGTACTCCAAGCACCTCCACATTTTCCTCGGGTTCCCGAATACATACTTCGCCAACGTAGAGGCTAAGGGCCACATGAAAAATATGCCTGTAGTGACGAACGAAGTAAAAATGATGCTAGGCCTGGCGGATGCAAATGCTGCGGCTGCGCCTCCTGCAGAACCCGGACGCTTCGGGGCAAAAGATATAAATGACCTGAATTGGAACAACCTGCTTGCAGCATATTCATGCACCGAATGCGGCCGCTGCACATCGGAGTGCCCTGCGAATATTACCGGTAAAAAATTATCGCCACGCAAGATCATGATGGATACGCGCGATCGCATGGAAGATGTAGGAAAGAGTCTTGAAAAAGGTGGACCTGGTTTACAGGATGGAAAAACATTGCTCGGAGACTACATCACCAAAGAAGAAATTAACGCCTGTACCAGTTGCAACGCCTGCGTTGAAGCATGCCCAGTGATGATTAACCCACTGGAAATTATTTTAGAATTAAGACGCTATGTTGCCATGGAAGAATCTGGTTCACCAGCTTCGTGGAACTCTGTGTTTCAAAATATAGAGACCAACTTTGCGCCCTGGAAATTTTCTCCGAGCGATCGCTTTAACTGGGCGAAAGATGAGAAATAAATTTATAGCATCACCTAACGACTAACTATAACCATGACTATACACACAATGGCCGATATGGCCGCTAAAGGTGAAACACCCGAAGTTCTTTTTTGGGTTGGTTGTGCCGGATCTTTTGATGATCGTTACAAACGCGTGACAAAAGCATTCGTAAAAATTTTGAATGCTGTTAATATAAAATTCGCAGTGCTTGGTACGGAAGAAACCTGCACGGGCGACCCTGCCAGACGAGCCGGCAATGAATTTCTTTTTCAGATGCAAGCCATGAGCAACATCCAGGTGTTGAATGGCTATGGCGTTAAAAAAATTGTTACGGCCTGCCCGCATTGTTTCAACACCATTAAAAATGAATATCCTGAGCTTGGCGGAAATTATGAAGTGATTCACCACTCAACATTCCTTCAGCAATTGATTAATGAAGGAAAGATCAAAGTAGAAGGTGGCGCGTTCAAGGGAAAGAAAATTACCTATCACGATTCATGCTATCTCGGAAGAGCCAACAATATATATGAGGCACCGCGTGCGGTTCTCGAGGCACTTGACGCAGATTTAGTAGAAATGAAGCGGTGCCGAACAACTGGATTATGCTGCGGTGCCGGAGGTGCACAAATGTTTAAAGAACCCGAGAAAGGTGATAAAGATATAAATGTAGAGCGCACAGAAGAGGCGTTGAACACAGGTGCATCCACCATTGCCGTAGCTTGTCCGTTCTGCATGACCATGATGAGCGATGGAGTTAAGAACAAAGAGCGCGAAGCAGAAGTAAAGGTGAAGGATTTGGCAGAACTTATTGTTGAGGCCAACGGTTTACAATAAGCATATCCGGTGCTACTAGGCACTTCAAAAAATTCTCAAGGCTATGTATATACCATTCGAATCTCTCCCGTCACACTCCAGAGTCTGGATTTACCAGTCGGGTAAAAAATTTACGCAGGCTGATATCGACACAATCTCAAAGGCTCTTGTTTCGTTTACTCAGAGCTGGTCTGTACACGGTCAACCTATGGATGCATCGTTCGATATTCGCCATGATCATTTTATTATTCTTGCTGTGAATGACCAGGCAAGCGGATGTTCCATTGACAGTTCGGTAAGAACGATAAAAGAAATTGGTACTTCCATTGGTGCCGATCTCTTCGATCGTACCCAAGTGGCGTTCCGGGTAAAAGATGAAGTATTGCTGCTGAAGCTTGCTGAGCTGAAGCAAAAATTTGAGGAAGGTATATGGCATGAGCAAACGCCAACATTCAATAACCTTGTAGACACAAAAGCAGCGTTGGCAGACAATTGGGTGGTGGCGGCCGGCACTACATGGTTAAAACGTTATCTTCCGAAGGAAACCGTATCGCGTTAATTCAATAATTCGTAGCTTTAACAATATATTCAAGCGGTTATGAAGTCTACATTTTTTTCGCTTCTGGTTTTGCTTCTGGCGGTAAGTGCATGCAGCACAGAAAAGAAAGCCCAGAAAGCATTCCTCCTCGGTAAATACCAAAACGCGATCGAACTGTATAAGAAAACGGGAAATAGTCCGAAGGCTAATTTCTTCATTGCCGAATCATACCGATTGTCCAACCGATATAAAGAGGCTGAACAGTTTTATGCAAGGGCCGGTGGCCGCGGTATTGATAAAGACACCGTTAAATTTTATTACGCACAGTCTCTTAAAGCCAACGCTAAATATGATGAAGCTAAAAAACAATACGAGGAATTAATCGCTTCAACATCCAATGATCTATTGAAAGATCGGGCACGCTCCGAAATGAACGGCCTCGATTACCTGGCCAAGCTTAGCGAAACCAAGAGCTACTATAAAGTAAAGAACCTCGAAAGTATCAATACTCCTGCCAGCGAATACTCTCCGGTATACCTCAACAGCGAACTTTACTTTACATCATCACGCGGTGATGGTAAGATATATGAAGCAGAAGGAAAACCTTTTACCGATCTGTATAAAGTTACAACCAAAGGTGCCAACGTTGATATTAATACAGTGACCAAATTACCTGAAGGTATAAACGACAACATCCGGAATGAAGGATGTGTTACCTTCTCGCCTGATGGAAAGGTCATGGTGTTTGCCAAGGGTAACTCTGAAAAGAAAAAAGGCGGTGGAGCCGATGTTGACCTATATATCTCGCGCTTCCGCAATAACGTTTGGTCAGAGCCTGTACCGATAAACATCAATACACAATTCAAAAATGAGTCCGACCCGGATGCAAAAAACTTTAGTTGGGATTCATCACCGGCATTCAGTCCGGACGGCCGCACACTTTACTTTGCTTCTAACCGCAAGGGTGGTTATGGTGGAACCGATCTATACTCGGCACAAATGGATTCGCGCGGCAGGTTTACCCGCGTGCGTAACCTCGGGCCAGAGATCAACACGCCAGGCAACGAACTGTTCCCCTATGTAGCAGAAGATGCCAAGCTATATTTCGCTTCAGATGCACATCCCGGATATGGTGGCCTGGATATGTTTGTGGTGAAGCGCGCAAACGGAAAAACACAAATTGAAAATTTAGGTCAGCCCATGAACTCATCGGATGATGATTTCGGAATTTTCCTTTTCAAACCCGATCGCGGATTCTTCGCTTCCAATCGTAACGGAGGTAGAGGTGATGATGACATCTATACTTTCATCAATGAAGATCCGAACCTGAAGGTTGTTAACTACTACCTGCAGGGTATAGCGTATACGGAAGACAAAAATCAGAACAGACAAATTCTACCGAACACCAAAGTAAGTTTACTCGATGGCAAGGGCGACATCATGCAAGACTATACCACGGGCAATGATGGCAAGTTCCTGTTCCGTGTATATGAGAACGAAGATTACAGCCTCGTTGGTGAAACCGATGGCTACCTCATCAAACGTCAGGGATATACCATGAAAGGCAAGTCGGTTGACCCTAATTCATTGAAAGACCTGATCACGACTATCACGCTGGATACGGTCATCGTACTTGACAAGATCGAGCTCAACCGGATTTTCGTGATGGAAAATATATACTATAACTATAACAAATCTGATATCCGCCCGGATGCAGCAAAAGAACTTGACAAGCTTGTTCAATTGCTCGTTGATAATCCGGAGATCAAAATAGAATTGGGATCACATACCGATAGTGTTGATACAGATGACTATAACCAGCGACTGTCTCAAAGACGTGCGGAGTCGGCCGTAGGCTATATTGTGCAGCATGGTATTTCACCCGATCGTCTTGTAGCAAAAGGATACGGAGAGTCAAAACCGATTGCGCGAAATACAAATCCGGATGGAACGGATAACCCGGTGGGTCGTCAGAAAAACCGTAGAACGGAATTCAAGATTCTTGAAGTAACGGCCCGCGTGAAGCCGATCGAAGACGAAGAGGTTGACGAAGAGGACAAATACTTCAGGGACAATTAAGCTGTATAAGCTGATTCATTTCTTTAAGAAAACTTAACAGGATACTCAAAGCAGAGTATCCTGTTTTTTATTTCTTTACGTTGACACCAAAATCTATCGAAATGAAAATACGGAACCTGTTATGCTATAGCATCGCCCTGATTGTTATCGCGGCATGCTCGTCCAAAAAAACTTCCAACAAGAAATTTTCGGAGGCTGTTGCTCCGCTATACGAAAGCTCGCTGAAGCCGTTTTATCATGGCGTTGCTTCGGGCGATCCGCTTCAAGACCGCGTGATCATCTGGACACGGGTTACTCCGGAGGATTCCGCAGCTACAATACAAGTGCGATGGGACATAGCGTCCGATGAAAATTTCTCAACTATACTGAAGTCAGACTCTGTTACTACCGATGCAACAAAAGACTATACCGTGAAAGTAGATGTAGATGGATTGCAACCTGCCCATCATTACTACTACCGCTTCCATGCACTTGGACAAACTTCTCCGACTGGTCGTACAAGAACATTATCAAGCGATGCAGTGGATAGCTTAAGGTTTGCCATTGTAAGTTGCAGTAATTGGGAGTTCGGATATTTCAATCCATACTCAATCATTGCCGACAAAGAGGTGGATGCTGTTATACACCTGGGAGACTATATATATGAGTACGCCACCGGAGTGTATGGCGATACAACCATCGGAAGAAAAAATTTGCCAGCACATGAGATTGTTTCATTGAACGACTATCGAACACGCTATTCGCAATATCACCTGGATGAAGGTTTGAGAAAGTTACGCATGCGCCATCCGCTAATTACCATTTGGGATGATCACGAAGTAGCGAACAATGTATATACTGAAGGTGCGCAAAATCATCAACCTGAAGAAGGCGATTTCAATGCGCGTAAAGCGGCAGCGCGACAAGCATATTACGAGTGGATGCCAATCCGCGAAAGCGATAAACTATACCGATCATTTTCGTTTGGAAAGTTAGCGGACCTCATCATGCTGGACGAACGCCTTGAAGGACGTACCGCTCCAGTCGATAGCGTAAGTGCTCCTGATTTTGAAAGCGACAAACGCAGCATGCTGGGTGTTGAGCAGCTTCAGTGGTTCGAGCGCTCTATGAAAGATTCAAAAGCAACCTGGAAAGTTATTGGCAACCAGGTTCTCTTTTCAGACCTTAACATCAGTGGCCTCTATAAAAATGACATGCCTAAAAATCTCGATGCATGGGATGGTTATCCTTCCGAGAAAAAACGCATCGAACAATATATAGTTGAAAATAAAATCGAAGATATACTCTTTGTTACGGGCGATACGCATGCTTCGTGGGCCATCGAAACATTTGCGGAAGGTCTTGCCAACACAAAAGGCAAACAGGCACTGGCTGTCGAGTTGGGCACTACAAGTGTATCATCCGGAAACGGAAATGAAGGAAAGCCTGACGATAGTGTGAAGGTGAAAGAACAGAAATTGCTGAAACAAAATCCACACATTAAATATCTGAACAACCGCGATCACGGCTATCTCTTGCTCACGCTATATCCGCAAAAAGCAAAAGCAGAATGGTTTTATGCTGAAACGCTTCGCAGCATCAGTAAGAAAGAAATTCTTGGAAAAAGTTTCAGCATTGCACAAGGCAAACACATTCTACAATAACGCAGTTGAATTTTTTATAGTGCTTGAAAAAGGTTGCATTCTGCAGCCTTTTTTGTTTTAAAATGAAAGTAAACGATGGCACGGAGCTTGCGTTAATACTATAAATAAACAAGTATATTTATGAAAACGCTGCTACCCGTGCTGTTGCTCTTGATAGGCGCTACTCGCGCCTTTGCGTATGATTCCGGCATTGCGATTCAGACCGAAGATCGAACCGGTATATTGGTTTCGGTTAATGGAAAACTTTACAACAAACAACCTGGTAAAGTTGTACGCGTACGAAGTATGCCAGGCTTATTTCACCTAGAAGTAAAAGTTCTTAACCCGTGGAATAAGCAATGGTATATTGTTCGTAAAGATGTGCGTGTTGAAAAAGGATTTGAGTTTCAGTATAAGGTTGTTTTCGTTAACAAGCTTAAACCCGAAATTATAGAAGTAAAAAAGTACCCGATTTACTCGAAGTACTTCCTTAATCCTAATCTATATAACAGGCATCCTGTTTCGTAGCATTTAGCTTCGTCTTTTTGAAAGCACTACGAACAGAAGTATAATTACAAAGATGGTGAGGATGCTTGTGTTCCAGAAAACAAAGGGTCCATGGAAATTCCAGCTGAACAACCAGCCGAATAAACCCATGATGCCTCCTAGCACAGCACCGAATAGCCCCATCACAACACCAAAGATCGCTCCGAAGATTCCGATAATTCCACCCAGAATTCCGCCTGCAATGCCAATCCATATAGGAAAGGTTACAATCAAAAGCACAATGAGGAGAATCGTAGTGGTCGAGGTGTTTGAACTTCTGCTTTGCATAAGATTGTATTTTGGTACGTTTACTATTTCTTTACAAAAGTCCTACCCGTTTTTTAAAACGCTCTTTTAAGCTAGTGAAGGCAGTTTTTTGCCTCAACGTCCCTATCCATTTGTAAGCAAATGAACAGTTCCGTTTACAAATTCGTACACCTTATAAAATAGAAAAGGCCGGATTTCTCCGACCTCCTCAGTTTAGGTTAAGGTATGAGTTCTTAAATATTTTCGCACCGATTAGAAAGGATACTCTCCTTTCGCAATTACATAGTCAGCTACTTTTCTTCTGGCTTCTTTTAGATTGTATGCATCAATTTTTGTAAAGCGTTTCAATCCCATAAGCATGAGGCGTTGTTCATCTCCATCAGCAAAAGCTGAAATCGCTTCTCTTCCTACTGCTGCTGCTTTACCAATCGCGTGATGTAAGTATATCAGCGCCATTTCTTTTTGAATCTCAGTTGCCTTTTCTCCTTTTTGTGCGATGAGTTTTTCAACACGCAACAGAACAGATTCCGCCACATAAGCTTCGATAAGTATATCTGCCAGGTTCATGATGATCTCCTGTTGCTCAGAAAGCTTCATCATAAATTTCTGTACAGCCGATCCGGCAATCATCAATCCTGCTTTCTTCAGATTTGCCAGTGCCTTCTTCTCTTTAACAAATATACCTTCCTCTTCGCTCGCTCCGAAATCAGGTATAGCCATCAGATCTTTTTGCACAGCCATAGCGGGCGTCATCAGATCGATTGTTCCTTTCATCGCACGCTTCAATAACATGTCGATGGTGAGCAGGCGGTTAATTTCATTGGTTCCTTCGAAGATCCGGTTGATACGAGCATCGCGATACGCGCGGTCCATCGGACCTTCAGCCGAGAAGCCCATACCTCCGTAAATCTGAACACCTTCATCGGTAACAAAATCCAAAACTTCAGAGCCGTGTACTTTTAATATAGCGCACTCAATAGCAAATTCTTCCAGGGCTTTCAAACGTGCTTTGGAAGAATCCATGCCTCCTGCTGTAAATGCATTGTAAGCGTCATCTATATTCTGGCTTGCGCGATAGTGCGCAGATTCAGAAGCAAATACCTTTGTTACCATTTCAGCAATTTTGTGCTTGATAGCACCGAACGATGAAATTGAAACTCCGAACTGTTTACGCTCATTCGAATATTTGGTAGCAAGTGTTACCGTATGCTTACTTCCTCCGAGCGCTGCTATGCCTAACTTGATACGACCTATATTCAGAATGTTTACCGCAATCTTGAAACCATTCTCGCGTTCACTCAAAAGATTTTCAACCGGAACCTTGCAGTCGTTGAAGAAAATCTGGCGGGTAGACGATCCTTTTATACCCATCTTCTTTTCTTCTTCGTTCATGGTTATACCACCGAACGATTTTTCAACGATAAAGGCACTGAGGTTTTTGTCATTATCAATCTTGGCGAATACAACATATATATCTGCAAAACCTCCGTTAGTGATCCACATTTTCTGGCCATTGATAATATAGTGTTTACCATCGGCACTTAATGCAGCCTTTGTTTTACCGCTGTTGGCATCGGAACCTGAATCCGGTTCTGTTAAACAGTATGCAGCCTTCCACTCACCTGTGGCGAGCTTTGGTATATATTTCTGTTTTTGCGCATCGTTACCATAATAGAGTATAGGAAGTGTACCGATACCGGTATGTGCCGATAGTGCTACAGCTACTGAATGACCGGCACCTATTACTTCCGCTACAAGCATGGTGGTATTGAAGTCCATACCGAAACCACCCAGCTCGGCAGGCACAGATGTACCGAGTAAACCAAGCTCACCAGCTTTATCAAGAATAGAAGGCATCAACTTCGGGTCCTTCATCGAGTCGATCGCATCCAGGTGTGGCCAGACTTCTTTTGCAAGAAAATCTTTACACTGCTGCTGGATCATGCGCTGCTCTTCGTTGAATTCTTCCGGAATGAAAATTTCATTGGCTGCAGTTTCGCGAATAAGAAACTCCCCTCCCTTGATGGCTTGTTTTTCGGCTGTGGTAGTACTCATAACCTATAATGTTTTTATAAATTCTTGTTGATTCGTTTTCAGAAATATTTTACAACGTCTTATTACAGAAGCTCATATATACCGGCTACGCCCTGGCCTCCGCCAACACAGGCTGTAACCATTCCATATTTTTTCTTCTGTCTGCGAAGCTCACCAAAGAGTTGAACAGAAAGTCTTGCACCAGACGACCCCAACGGGTGGCCTACTGCAATTGCTCCTCCGTTTACATTTAACTTGGTGCGATCTATACCAAGTTCTTTTACTACTGCCAATGACTGTGCAGCAAACGCTTCGTTCAATTCAAACAGATCGATATCGTCTAATTTCAGATCGGCAAGTTTCAATGCTTTTGGTATAGCAGCCACCGGGCCGATTCCCATAATGCGCGGATCAACACCAGCTACAGCGTAGCTCACCATTCGCGCGATTGGTTTAACATTCAATTGCTTTACCATTCTTTCAGACATTACCACTACGAACGCAGCACCGTCTGAAGTTTGCGATGAGTTACCGGCCGTAACAGTTCCACCGGCAGCAAACACCGGTTTCAATTTTGAAAGTCCTTCAACTGTTGTGTCGGTACGTATACCTTCATCTTTATCTACGATGAATTCGCGCGTTTTCTTTTTCATGTTCTCATCCACATATACTTCCTTCACCGTGATGGGAACAACTTCATCTTTAAATTTACCTTCCTTCCACGCAGCGGCAGCTTTCATGTGCGACTCGTACGAGAACTGATCTTGTTCTTCGCGTGAAATTTTAAATTGCTTGGATACTTCTTCTGCGGTAAGACCCATGCTGGTATAATAAGTAGGATGATCTTTCGCGATGGTATAATTCAATGCGGTTTTTATACCCATTACCGGCACAAGTGACATTGACTCTGTTCCGCCCGCTATAATTACATCGGCCTGACCTGCATGAATACGTGCACTCGCGATTGCGATAGTTTCTACACCCGAGCCACAATAACGATTCACCACCATACCCGGAGTATCTATACCCAACGCAAGCAACGAGATCATGCGTCCCATCTGCATACCTTGTTCAGCTTCAGGTACTGCGTTACCAACGATCAAATCGTCAACCATTTTATTTTCAAGTCCGGGAACAGACTTTACCAGATGCTTGATCACATCAGCAGCAAGGTCGTCTGGTCTTGTAAAACGAAACCCGCCTTTCTTTGCTTTACCAACGCCAGTTCTGAAACCAGCTACTATATATGCATCCATAGTTTAATATTTTAGTTTCGAAGTGGTTTACCACCGGTTAATATCGACTGAATTCTTTCCAATGTTTTCTTTTCACCTGTGAGTGACACGAATGCTTCACGCTCCAGGTCGAGCAGATATTGTTCGCTTACTTCCTGTGCATACGAGAGATCACCTCCACACATTACGTTGGCAATCCAACGGGCAATTTTTTTATCATGATCGCTGATATAGTTACCCATGCGCATACCTTCAACACCTGCCATGAAGAGTGCCATACCTGTGCGACCCTGAACTTTTATATTTTTGGCAGGTACAGGCATAGTATATCCTGCTTCCGCCAATTCCAGTACAGCTGCTTTTGCATCGAGAATCTGACGATCTCTGTTAACAGAAATTCTATCTTTACTTCTCAGTATACCCATTTCGCGCGCCTCCTCTGCTGATAAGGCAACTTTTGCAGTTGCTATATTCATAAACGCATTTTGAAGTGCGTTCAGTTCTACATCGCCTTCTTCCAGCGCATCGCTCACGCGTTTGGTAAGTTCTTTTGTTCCACCTCCACCGGGAATCAATCCTACACCAACTTCAACAAGGCCTATATAGGTTTCCGCAGCTGCTTGCGCGAGATCCGAGTGAAGCGTCATCTCACAACCACCTCCGAGTGTTCGGCCTTGTGGAGCAACAACCACCGGAACGGACGAATAGCGAATGCGCATAACCGAGTTTTGAAATTGACGAACCATAAAATCGATCTCGTCATACTCCTGCTCGATAGCATACATGAATACGAGACCAAGGTTTGCGCCCAATGAAAAGTCTGCACCCTGGTGACCGATAACTAATCCTTTGAAATCTTTTTCTGCGAGATCAATCGCTTTGTTCAATCCTTCAATAACCGAGCTGCCCAGTGTATAGCTCTTGCTGTGCCAAGAGAAATCAATCACGCCATCGCCTATATCGGTAACTTTAGACTCTGCGTTTTTCCAGACTATATTATTGCTGAGGTTTTCAAGAATGATAAATTCTTCTTTACCTGGTATATTTTTATAACTCTTGGAAGGTATATCGTAATACTGACGTTTGCCGCCTTCTATTTTATAGAAAGATTTATTTCCTGAAGCGACCATGTCGTATACCCATGCGGCAGGTTTATAGCCTGTGGCTTCCATTGTCTGAATTGACTTCTCCACACCAACGGCATCCCATGTTTCAAACGGACCGAGTTCCCAACCGAAACCAGCACATACAGCATCATCGATTTTATAGAGTTCGTCAGCAATTTCAGGTATACGGTTGCTGGCATATTGAAACAATCCGAAAAATGCATCGCGATAAAAATCACCGGCCTTATCTTTTCCGGCCAGCAAAACTTTAAAACGATCTTTCAGATTATCGATTGTTTTGGTGGTTTCGAGCGTAGCAAATTTTGCTTTCGCTTTTGTTTTATACTCCAGCGTTTTAAGATCCAGTGTCAGGATCTCGGTTTCGCCTTTTGCATTTTTTGATTTTTTATAGAAACCCTGACCAGTCTTGTCACCTAGCCATTTATTTTTTTCAAGTTGATTAACTACATCGGGCAGCTTGAACATTTCACGACCTTCATCATTCGGAAGCGCTGCATATAAATTGTTCGCTACTTTAACTAGCGTATCGAGTCCTACTAAGTCGGATGTGCGAAAGGTTGCAGATTTAGGTCTGCCAATAACCGGACCGGTAAGCTTATCAATTTCATCCACATTGAGATCGAACTTACGCATGGCGTCAATTACTTTTAACAAGCCCCAAACACCAACGCGGTTCCCTATAAATGCAGGCGTATCTTTACAAAGCACTGTTGTTTTTCCGAGGTATAAATCGCCATAGTGCATCAGGAATTTTACTACCTCCGGATCAGTATGCGGTGTAGGTATAATCTCGAATAATTTGAGATAGCGTGGCGGATTAAAGAAGTGCGTACCCGCAAAATTCTTTTTAAAGTCTTCGCTTCTTCCTTCGGCCATCAGGTGAATTGGTATACCTGAAGTGTTTGAAGTAACAAGTGTTCCGCTCTTGCGAAATTTCTCTACCTGCTCGTATACTTTCTTCTTGATGTCGAGATTTTCAACAACTACTTCTATAATCCAGTCGTAATCTTTGATCTTCGGCATATCATCGTCAAAGTTGCCGAGCGTGATGCGTGAAATAAATTTCTTGCTATAGATCGGACCGGGACTCGATTTGATCGAACGATCGAACGAGCTCTGCACAATTCGATTTTTTACGACTTTACTTTCAAGCGAAAGACCTTTGGCTTTCTCTTCATCCGTAAGTTCTTTCGGGGCAATATCCAATAACATTACCTGGCAGCCAATGTTGGCAAAATGACAAGCAATGGCGGAGCCCATTACTCCGGAACCTAAAACAGCAACTTTGCGAATAGAACGTTTCATACTTTATGTTTGATGTGGTCGCATGTATACATGTCACACGCGTCCGAAGTTAATTCTATACTTTTTCGTAAATGTTATTTCGATCGATTATCTGATTTATGTTTTGCAGCACATCAAAAAATACGGCAAGTTTTTCAGCATCTATCTCTTCGCGCACTGCATCGTTAAATCGAAGAACGGTTTTCCGCGATACTTCTTTTTTCTTTTTACCGAGATCTGTCAAAAAAATTCTCACCGAACGTTTATCAACAGGATCGGGCTCACGGTATATTAGTTTTTTCTCTTCCATGGTCTTGAGCATGCGCGTAAGACTTCTTGCTTCGAGACCCATGAGCGGCGCAATTTTAGTAGCGGGAGTTCCGTCTTCAGAATGTATATTTAGAAGAACGAACCCGATGGACGTAGTGATATCATATTTACTCGCCTGTTGATTATACATTCGAGCAATTGCGTGCCACGCTGTTTTTATATGATGATCTACGGTTTCTTCCCTTCGCATACGTTTGAATCGGGGATAGCGAAGGTAGAAAAATTTTGGTATGCATGCAGAGTAATTGAAAATTTTTTTCCGGGCGATTTTTCAAAAATTCAATCTGCGTTTTTGAGGCACAGACAGCGTTTTTGATTTTTAACAATTTTACATTTTCCACAAAAATGCATTAGGAAAGCCCAGACGCAGTTTTTGAATTTTATAGTTTTAATAGAATCAACACAAAAGCGAAGCGAAAAATGGAATTTAAGCAACTACAAGAGCAGTATGCAAAGCCTGGCAAAGTGAAAACCATCTCGTTTCGTCCGAAGCGACTCGAGCCGGTCAGATTCACGCGGGAGATTTTGGCGATAAAGGATAAAGGTCTTGAAGGCGATCGTTACAAAAATTCAGGAGGCGACCGACAAGTTACGCTCATACAAGTCGAGGACTTAAAAGCAATCGCGAGCTATCTCGGGCGGGAAGAAATTGATCCGGCACTCACACGAAGAAATATAGTATCAGAAGGTATAAATCTTCTTTCTTTAAAAGGAAAGCGATTCAAAATCGGAGAAGCTGTTCTTGAATATACCGGAGATTGTCATCCGTGTTCGCGAATGGAAGAAAGTTTAGGTCATGGCGGATATAACGCGATGCGCGGACATGGAGGTATAACAGCAAAAGTTATTGAAGGCGGTGTTATTCGTGAGGGTGATGATATTAATCCGATTTGATTCATGTTAAAGACGCTTCGCCTAAAGCCATTCGATAAAAGAGGATTTCCATTTGATCTTCCTGTTCTCCAGAATTTCAAAGAGATTGAAATTGATTTGCCTATAACAATTTTTATCGGAGACAACGGCTGCGGCAAGTCGACCATTCTTGAAACACTCGCGTACTCCATCGGATTACCAACAATTAGTAGCAAGAGTATAGAAACAGACGGCTCGCTAAAAGCGGCAAAATTATTGGCTCCTTATTTTCAATTATCATGGACGAATAAAACCCGACAGGGATTATTTTTTCGCGCAGAAGATTTTACCGGCTTCATCCGATCCGTTAACGAACTGCGAAGTGCTTTTGATAAAGACATGCAGGATTTTGAAGCATCGCTTGAGGGCCACTCACTTGAAAGAGTCCGCGGTATGATAACAGGACAAAAGAATGCGTTGATTGAAAAATATGGCAGCGATCTCAATGCCTATTCGCATGGAGAAGGTTTTTTGAAAATTTTCGAATCTCGCTTTACGCAAAAGGGTATTTATATATTAGACGAACCAGAGGCATCGCTTTCTCCGCTTCGCCAGCTTTCTTTAATTTTACTTATTAAAGAGATGGTTCAGCAACGCGGCGCACAATTCATTTTGGCCACACATTCTCCTATATTAATGGGCATCCCAAATGCAAAACTTTTGGAATTACGCGATGGGCTGATTACGCAAACGAGTTTTGAAGAAACCGAGCATTACAGAATAACCAAAGGCTTTCTTGAAAACCGCGAACAGTTTTTACGATTTCTATAATCTATACAAATGTCGTTGCAATCTCGGTTTTTATAGGGGTACTGTTTACAGCACTTTTGTAAATTTTTTGACCACTTTCTAGGGATGATTTTCTAAAGACGCTTGTATTTTTTTTCATTTTGTTGTTGCAAACCAATGTTACTTCCAAGCATGCATATTTTCAAAAATTAGGTCTGGAATGAATCAATGTACTTTCTAAATATATAGTGTTTTAATTTTCTTCATTATTCAATGTAGATTCATTCGTTTCATTTTTTCATAAAGTCGATATCCACAGTTTTTAACACTGCTGTCAGGTATTTTTAAAATTCGAATTGCTTTAAAAAATAATCTATCTTTGGGTGGGAGAATGCCCATTTGTCTATATGAAAAGGCTTTACACTTTAACCTGCTTGCTGTTGGCATGCTCAACGGCATTGTTTGCCCAGTTATCAGGCACTGTTACAGTAGGTACTTCAGGAATGTATCCTGATCTCACAGGTTCATCCGGACTTTTCAATGCAATCAATGTTAATGGTATGAATGGAAATGTTACCGTAAGCATTGTGTCTGACATCACTGAACCGGGAACACACAGTTTAAATCAGCGAACAGAGTTTGGCGGTCCGTTCCTTCTTACCATTCGACCAAGTTCAAACGTGATGCGAACTATAACCGGAGCGACAGGTGGTGGCCTTGCACTTATTCGTTTTACAGGAGCTGACCGTGTTATAATTGATGGAAGAGATCCTTCTAATTCAACATTTGATTATTCAAATCGCTACCTCACATTCTCAAATACATTCGAGAATGTTACACCTGCCGGTGAAGGAATTGTTTTCAGTTTTAGCGGTGGTGCTATAGATAACTCACTTCGTTCTATCATCATTGAAGGAAATGATGCAAACGTAAATCGCGGTGTCGTTTTTTTTGGGGGTGGCGGTACAGTGGGTAACAATAACATTGTAGTAGAATACTGCGACATAAAAAATTCAAGTCTTCATCCGTCAAACGGGATATATTCTTCGGGTTCCTTTGGAACACCCAATCAAAACAACACCATTCGTTATAATAGAATTTACGA
Source organism: Ohtaekwangia kribbensis (assembly GCF_042676245.1). NCBI lineage: Bacteria > Pseudomonadati > Bacteroidota > Cytophagia > Cytophagales > Fulvivirgaceae > Ohtaekwangia > Ohtaekwangia kribbensis. The sequence continues at coordinate 667,531 of NZ_JBHTKA010000008.1, read as the reverse complement.
TTTCTTTTTTGGTGTTGGTACTGTGAACACCGGTCGCGGAATTTTTCTAAGCTCCAACAATGATAACTGGACGATTGAAAATAATTCCATCTATCAAACATCAGCCATATCAAACACTGCGAGTAAAGATATATATGGTATAAACATTACGAGTTCAGGTACATATTATATCAATAATAACTACATCGGCGGTGACAGTCCGTTGGCTGCCGTTAGCAGTATTCCATGGACATCGTCCAACAGTTCTTCCTATATCCGTTCGCGTCTCATCTGGCTTGAGCCCAGTTCAGGAACAACAACTGCAGAAATTTCAGGCAACGTCCTCACGAATGTAAATGCAACGAGCCACGCAGCAACTGCTGCAACATTGCTGGTGGGTATTTTTGCAAACAATTGTAACTGCACGATTGAAGATAATTTTATCGGCTCGAAGGCAGACGGAACAGGAAGTATAGCTGTAACCGACAACACAGACGGTGGAACCGTGATTGGTATACAAACGAGTGGAACCCAACCCGTGGTGATACAGGAAAATACTGTTCAGAATTTTGTTGTGAGTAACAGCGGAGCGACTCCTTCAACATCAGCGCTCTTCAGAGGTATTGATCTTAACGTATCGAGCACTACGTACTCAACAGTTTTGAAAAATACGATCGTTAAAAATACAATTACCAGCAAGCCTTCGGGAGTTCAGTATATCTTCTCGGGAATTAATACCGGCACTGCCGGAGTTCGTGCCAACATTACAAAAAATGAAATCGGATCGCTCAGCGATAACACGCGGGCAAATTCTGTTGTGATCGATGCCTGCACTACATGTCCTTCAGAATATGAGATCGTTGGTATCAACACGAACACTACCAGCAACTATAGTTATGTAGATAAAAATAAAATCGGATACATCGTAGCATCCGGTGCTTCTACAGTAAACTATAGATTAACAGGTATAACAGCCGGAGCAAATGTCAGCAGCGTTCAGCGAAACACGATCAGCAACTTGCAAAGCAATTCCAATTTTGCAACGATATCAGGCATCTCGGTCGGAAGCTCCGATGTAAACCTCGCGCTTGTCAACAACATGATAACACTCGGCTCCAGCGTAACGGCTGATGCAGCGATCTATGGTTTCTATAATTTTTACACTAACACGTCAACACTTTCTCTCTTTGCAAATTCAGTGGTGATCACGGGAGCGAATGGTGGAAGCAGTGCAACTACCGCATCATTTTTCAGATCGTCCAACTCGCCTGTTAATGTTCAGAGTAATATTCTTTTTAATAATCGCAGCGGTGGAAGTGGCAACTACGCTATTGCTATGAACAATCTCGCCAATTTTACAACTGCATCATCTGACTATAATTTATTGTACAATACCAATGCTGTAGCGAATGTTGCCAGTACCAATTATGATTTTGCAACCTGGCAAGGTGTTGCTGATGCGAATTCAAAATTTTCGGATCTCGGAACGATTGCATCGACACCAAACGGAAAATTTATTTCGATCGCGTCAGGTGATTTGCGAATACCAGAAGATGGATCAACTGTGGTTGATGATAATATAGTTGACCAGGGAGCTTCCGTTGTAACCGAAGATATAGATGGAGCACAACGTTTAAATGTACCAGACATTGGAGCAAGTGAAGTGCTCATAACCTGGCTCGGAGGTTCAGCAGGTAATGAAACCAACTGGTACACAGCTGCAAACTGGTCGGGCAATGTTGTTCCATCATGTGGTGGTCGCGACCGTATCAAAATAAATAAAGCTACTTTCCAGCCAAATATAGCTTCATCTGTTACGGTTAAAGAACTTGTTATTATTGAAGATGCGATGGTTACACTTTCAGGAGCCGGAAGTATCAGCCAATGTACTGATGGTGTTGCTCCATATGGAGTGGTTGTAAATGGAAGTCTTGTTGTTTCGGGAAGTCAGAGCATAGATCTGATCGGAAATTTTACACAAAATAATTCTTTCGATGCTGGTAGCGGTACTATAACATTGAGTGGCAGCAGCGCTCAGCAAATTTCAGGAGATGATCAGTTTTCTATTTACGATCTTATTGTTGACGGAGGTGGTGCAAAAAATATTTCGCAAAATGTAGTGGTTGATAACCTGATGACTTTTGTAGATGGAATTGTGAACACATCATCAAGTGGTCATATAATTTTTGGTACCGGTGGAAGTTATACCGGTGTGAGTGATGCTACGCACATCAATGGTCCTGCCGGCAAACAAACAAACTCGATGGGGTCATTTACTTTCCCGATCGGAAAAAGTGGAAGATTACGAGAACTCTCCATTACAGCAACCAATACTCCGCTTACAACATTTACAGCTGAATATTTTTCAGCCAGTGCTTTGGATACATATGGTTCGCTCAATGATGGTTCGCTGGCAACAATAAGTGATGTTGAGTATTGGATACTGAATCGATCCGGAATAACTGATGCAACGGTTACACTTACATGGGATAATCGCAGTGGTGTATCATCCAACTCAGGCTCACCGGGTCGCGCAGATCTTCGTGTTATCCGTTGGGACGGATCGCGATGGATAAACCACGGAGGAAATTCAATTTCCGGTACACAAAGCGCTGGCTCTTTGACAAGCGATCTTATCACAGCATTCAGTCCTTTTACTTTGGGCTCTGAAGATCCAATTAACCCACTACCCATAAATCTGAAAAGTTTCAAAGCATACGCAATTGACGGAAGAGTTAAACTAGTGTGGACTACAACAAGCGAGTTGGACAACGATTATTTCACGATCGAAAATTCCAGGTCCGGAGAATTTTTCCAGACCGTTACGAAAGTAAAAGGCAGTGGTACAACAAACGAAGAGCATACTTATGAGGCTTGGGATAATGCACCGTATAGTGGTTTATCGTACTATCGTTTAAGACAAACTGACCTGGATGGCATATCAAAAACATTCAAGCCCGTAGCAGTTGAGGTTGATGCTACGTCTCAACGTGCGCAACTTGTTTTATCACCGAATCCGGTTCAGCAAAAGGATTTCACCGCGTCACTTCGCTCTTTCAGTGAGCAAGCCGATGTTGAAGTAAGTATACATGATATGTCGGGCTACGAAGTTGCGCGTAAAAAAATAACTACGGACGAAACGGGTTATGCAGAAGTAATTTTTGACAATGATTATCCTGCGGGGCTATACTTGGTCAAAGCAAAAAGTGGTGTACGATCGATAACCCAGAAAATTGTCATCGCGAGATAAAAACAAAGAAAGGGATCATTTTGTGATCCCTTTTTATTTTTTTATTCTTGGCAGAAACCAGTTATCCACAGGCTGTCAACAAGCGAAAAATTTTTTAAAAGCGAGGTTGAGCCGGTTCCGCAAAATCTCCACGCATGGTTCGATATCTTTTTCTTGCTTCGGCCGCATATACACTTCCCGGATATTTGTTGAGGAAGTCACGATATATCTCCATCGCTTTCTCTTTATTTTTTAACTGGCGCTCATAAATTTCACCTTGTAAAAAGTAAGCATCGTCAGCCAGTATATCATCAGCGAATTCATCGCGAATTTTTTGAAGCAGACCAATTGCGTTATCAAACTCTCCACGTTTCATGCGAATATTTGCTTCAAGCCAATATACATCGTCAAGTATAGTCTGGTTTGACACTGCCTTTCCTGCAACAGAAAATCCCTGCTTCAATTTATCAAGTCTTGCCAACGCTTCATCCGTTTTGTTCTGGTAGAGCGTCAGTTCAATGGAAGCATACTCCTGGAGCGCTTCACCGGCAGAATCGAGGGCTATATTTTCTTTAATGCGCATGCTCAGGTCAAGCGCATCGTTGGCGATTTCACGAGTCGTTGCTTCTTTAAGAATATCGAGGTGTTCCTGCGCAAGCCTGAAGTCGCCTTTGTAGTAGGATAGTTTTGCATTCTTCAACTTGGCCTCATAACCAATGGGATTTTCTTTTTGTGTTTTTTCTACTTGCGAGTATAGCAGCGTAGATTCCCACGGCTCGGCTTTCAAAAGATAAATGTCTCCGAGATCCAATTTTGCCTTTGACCGGAGGTATAGCGAAGTTCGTGGATTGGCGATGAGTTTATTTAAAATTTTTACGGCCGAATCTTTTTGATCCAGGTAATTGGCAAAGAGCAACGCTTCGCTTCGTGCCGCTTCCAGAGCGTTTGCGTTATCCGGATATTGTTTGATAAATTTTCTGTAATCCGTTACCAGTGTTTTAACTGAATCTGTATTTACCGGGTAGATTTTTTTTAATCTGGCTTCGCGTGTACGAATGAGGCCTAAGGTTGCCATCAGGTAGTTGGGTGTGTTTCTATACTCACGAATGATGTAGCGGTAAATCTTTGCTGCGTTATCATAGTCTTCATTGTCCAAAGCCACTTTGGCAACTTCCATACTTTTTTCGCCATCGTGTTTATAGCGCTTGTCGTAAGCCCGCGCCTGGACGAAAGACGCGTAGAAATTTTTCTGCTGCATCGTTACCCAGATCAGCAGATCCGAGTATACTTCCACGTCCGGAAATTCCTGTACGCGGTCGTATAGTAATTTTTCCAGGCTCGTTAGTTCTTCAGGTTCCGTCAAAAGAGCCTGCATCACATTTTTTACATATTGAATATTGGCTGAGGTCTGTGTTACGTAATTCAGATATTCCTGCACCATTTTATCTTGATTTCCCTTCAGTCGATACAGCATGGCCAGGTCGAGACTGAAGAGTGTGGAATTGTTTAGAAAGTTTCGGCTTTCAGTGAGCGAGAGTATGCCGTAATCGAGCAGTGAACGTGACGAGAAGAATTCCGCCATAAGCTTTATACGCTGCACGTTCGTTTTATTTTCAGCAATCAACTCACGGAAGTAACGATCGGCCCGTGTAAGGTCTCCAGAACGCACGTAGACGAGTCCTGCATCGAGCTTGTACTGCAGATTCTCCGGATCGCGCTTTAATAATTTTTTTAAGAAGCCTTGTGCTTCATCGTACGCCCCCAGGTCGAGCAGCGTGTTTATATAGTTGTTGTAAATAAAAGAATTGTTCACATCCTGTTTGGACAACTCACGATAAAGCTCAACCGCTTTTTTCTTATCACCTTTTAAAAGATACTCATTCGCGAGCTGTATTTCGGATTGATTCTGTCCGAACGAAAGGTGAACAAGAAGAACAAGGAACGTTATTAAGATTGAACGTTGACTAATAGTATTAATTAAATAATATATATAGTATTTATAATTAGTCATGTCGAAATGTGGATAAGGTTTCGTTGTTCTTTGTGTTGAATGAATGTTGAATGAATTTACAGTTTAATTATCTCTTTATCAATAGGTTGTGAAGTTGTTAACATATATACGTTGAGTGGGTAAGTTGCGTGTGGATAGAGTACGATGTTAGTGTATGTTGGTAACTTGGTTTTCATACACATTGTTGTGCATGGGTTGGTAACAATGAGGATTTCGACAAAGTTTGACTTGTTTTTTCAACATCATTTAACAAGTTATGGATACTTTATCAACAATGGTCCGACCTCCCAATTCGCTTTTAAGTTGATAACTGGATTAGCTTTTTCGTTCCTGTAAAAACGTATAGGTTCTGGTTCGTGTTTGAGAATATAATTTCCTGGTGACCATTTGCCGTCATTATCTTTATCTATGATTAGTCGGATTTGATATTCGGATGGGCTCAGATCTTCGAACTGTGGTTTACGAATATTTTTTTGTGATGCGATGACATTGAAATTTTTATCAAGCAGTTCTACTATAAAGTTTGGTTCAGTTGTTTGTACATCAATAAAAATAATCCCTGTCTCCTCGAGTGCTATGGGTTTAAGTTGCTCTTCTGAATGCTTGGAGCTGTCGAGCTCTATACTGATGAAGGCACCTTTACCAAATAGGAGTTGATGGCTTACGACTTTTTTCGGAGCTGTCTTGGTTTGAGGAGAGGGCTTTTGAATTGGAGTTGTTGCCTTGATTTCTGATTCTGTTGGTTTGGCGAGTAAACTTTTGTCAAATGTTTTTTCTATAGTGAGACGATTATGCAGACTGTCCCAGAGGATGTTTTCACGTGAAAAAGTAATTGTCTTTGCTGAATCAATTCGGTAGATGATACTATCGAAATGAACATCAAGGAGAGGTTTGTTGAACTGTACTTTTCCCTTGATGGTGCCTTTGTTGGCTAGTACTCTAAAGCCCTCAGATTTTGTAGTAAAGGCTTCCGGTTTTACTTCACGTTCACTGAACTTTGCGTAGAGAACAGTGTCGAGAGAATTGTTTACACTATCGAGTGCTTGAAGCGTTATAGCTACACTATCCTTGGTGTCAAAGGTGTTATAGATTTTTATGTTAGACTGATCGTCACCAAAAGAAGACATAACAACTTCGCCCGGAGAGGACAACCTGAATTGTTTTAGATTCTTAGAGGTTTTGATGTTGAAGTAAGTATTGTAAGGCCGGGAGTTTGTAAGCTTGAGCGGACGAGCATCGAGTTTGATCAGAGGGATATTGATTGACTTGATATCTTTTGTGAGATTGATGCTATCTACAAGAAAGCCGTATGACTCAGTTTTACTGTCAACAATCAGGTTTCGGTTTTTATCATCTATTCCGTAGAGGTGATATATACCGGGTTTTAGATTTTCAAGTCTGTATCTTCCTTTGTCATTGCTTTTGGTAAGATAGACTGGTTTGTGTTTTAGAATGTTGAAGGTGTCACTTTCATATAGTGCGATGGTAACATCTTTATACTCTTTGTTTTTGAGTGGATCTACAGCTGTCCCTTCAATGGATAATGAATCTATGTAGGACCCTGTACTTAGAGCAAGTTTGAGATTGACTGCCGGATTCTTTTCAGTTATATCTTGAACGGCATCACGGAAGTTGAAAGAGTAAGTAGTGCTGTCTTTGAGTTTGGCTTTCAGTGTGAGGCTTACTTTATTCTTTCGGGCAATGATGTCGTACTCTTTATTAATATCTGGGGTTATGATAATTTGCTCTTTTGGATTATTAACTGCAACGGCTTCATCGAATATAAGCTCTATAGTATTGTCTTTGAAGTTGGTTTGTTCCTTTACCGGGAATGATCGCATGAGTATAGGAGGTATGGTATCTTTAGGACCACCCGTTGGCGAGGTTTGTCTTGCGCATGAAAGAATGAACAAAGGAAATATTAACCAGTGTAAACTTTTTTTCAGTTTCATTTTCTAACTATGTATATCAGGCTTGAGTATTGACCGTTTTTTGTAGCAAGTATATTTGACTTCAATCCGTTTATAAATGCTGCGATCATTCCGGTGATTGTTGTATTTCCTCTCCTATACTTTTCACTCAGAAGAGATATATAGAATGAGTCGAGTTTCATCGGTATAATCTGTTTTACTTTTAATCCGTTGTTCTCAACTAGCTTCGTCATGGTTTGGTCTGAGAAGTGCCACAGATGTCTTGGTACATCGTAGCCCGCCCAATGTGCTTTATACTTCTTTCCATCCCAGCTAGAATGATTGGGTACAGCAATAAACATTGTGCCATTCTCTGAGAGAATTGATTTTAGTTTCTGAAGAAGTTCATTCAGATCAGGAACGTGCTCAAGCACGTGCCACATAGTGATAGCATCGAACGTGTCGTCCTGTATTTCATCAAGTGATTTATAAACAGGGGCATTTGTTATCTTCTTTGCTTCCTCCCTGGCTTGAGTGGATGGTTCTATCCCGAATGACTTCCAATTGTCTTTATTTGCTGCGTGAAGGAAGGCTCCGGTTCCACAGCCATAGTCAAGTAGTTTGTTCTCGGTGCGCGTAGTGTTATTCAGGATAAGGTTACGTTTCCATGTTAGAGTATAGTTTCGAGCTGTCAGATATACTTTGTCAATTAATGTTTTAGCTTCGTTGGTGTGCGAAATGTAGTCATCAGACAAATAGTACTTTCCGAGCTCAGAGTCACTTGGCCTTGGACTAGTTATCAAGAAGTGGCATTGTTCACATAGTACAAGTGTGAAATTTTCTTGCGTAACGGTATAGTCTTTACAGGTAAATACATTTTGAAAATTATGGTTGCCACATATTGGGCAATTGGTAACAGCGATCATTTGCCTAGATAAATAGTTAATACAGAAATGTCAGATGGCGATACACCACTGATTCGGGTTGCCTGTCCTAATGTTTCAGGTTTTATTTTCTTAAGTTTTTCTCTTGCTTCCGATGAAAGTGCCTTTACCCTATCATAATCGAAGTCGGATTTGATTTTGAAGTCCTCAAGCGTTCCTATCTTTTCGGCAAGCTTTTGCTCACGATCGATATAGCTTTCATACTTTATACTTATCTCTACCTGTTCTTGTACTTCAATGGAATATTTGTCGAGTAGTTCCCTTGTTTCGGTACTTAAGGCTTTTATTTCTTTGATGCTGAGTTGGGGTCTTTTCAGAAGATGAGCCACGGAGACTTTCTCATCAATAGTTGAAGTATTGAATTGAGTCAGTCCATCATTCACCATTGCGGGGTCGAGTTTAGCCTTCTTTAGTTGTTGAAGCAGATGGTTAAAGTGTTCTTTTTTGGTTTGCACCTTTTCAAGCCTTTCGTCACTTGCTAGTCCGATGCTATGCCCTATTTCAGTTAATCTAAGGTCTGCATTGTCTTGTCTTAGTAGAATTCTGTACTCCGCTCTTGAGGTGAACATCCTGTATGGTTCTTGGGTGCCCTTGTTAACTAAGTCGTCTATCAGTACGCCGATATAAGCTTCCGATCTTTTCAGGATGAGTGGTTCTTTGCTATGTGCTTTGTTGTGGGCATTGATTCCTGCCATGAGGCCTTGGCATGCTGCCTCTTCGTATCCTGTGGTCCCGTTGATTTGACCTGCAAAGAAGAGTCCCTCTACTCTTTGTGTTTCAAGGCTCAATTGTAGCTGAGTTGGTGGGAAGAAGTCGTACTCTATTGCGTAACCAGGGCGGAACATTTTAGCCTTTTCAAAACCTGGTATCTTGGTGAGGGCTTGATATTGTACATCTTCAGGTAGAGAGGTAGAGAATCCATTTACATAGATCTCAACGGTGTTCCATCCTTCTGGCTCTACAAAGATCTGGTGTCTTTCACGCTCAGCGAATCGATTTATCTTGTCTTCTATGGATGGACAGTATCTTGGGCCTAAGCCTTTAATGCGACCCTGGAACATTGGAGATTTCTCGAAGCCTTTCTTGAGTTCGTGATGGACTTCGTCATTAGTATAGGTTATCCAGCAGCTTATTTGTTTTTCTAAAGTTTTGGTATCGCCGTAGGAGAACTTTGCGGGTTGTTCATCTCCTGGTTGTTCTTCCATTTTTGAATAATCGAGACTCCTACCATCTATTCGCGGTGGAGTCCCTGTTTTCATTCTCCCTGACTCAAATCCTAACGAGACCAATTGCTCAGTAAGACCAGTGGCTGCACCTTCTGCTGTTCTGCCTCCACCGAAGTTCTTTTCTCCTATGTGAATCTTCCCATTCAGGAATGTTCCGTTGGTCAGTACGACCGCGTTGGCTTTTATCTCTAAACCGAGACTAGTCTTTATTCCAACTGCCCTTCCATTCTTAACAAGTACTTCTTTGACCATTTCTTGCCAGAAGTCCAGGTTAGGCGTTTGTTCAAGAGCTAATCTCCATTCTTCAGAGAATCTCATTCTATCGTTCTGCGTTCTTGGACTCCACATGGCAGGACCCTTAGATCTGTTGAGCATTCGGAATTGAATCATGGATTTATCTGAGATAATCCCCGACATACCTCCAAGGGCGTCTATCTCTCGCACTATTTGACCTTTGGCTACACCACCCATTGCCGGGTTACAAGACATTTGGGCAATAGTGTTCATGTTCATAGTGACCATTAACACTTTTGAGCCCATTCTGGCCGCGGCATGTGCCGCCTCACAGCCGGCATGCCCAGCCCCCACCACAATAACATCGTAATCTGGAAACATCATATATTAAGAAATTCTATTCCGTCAATTTTGTTCCACGTGGAACGAAAAGTTGCCCACAAAATTCATCCACATTTCCACATTTGTGTTCCACGTGGAACGTGAATAAATCTGCAGGGGTTGTTGTTCCACGTGGAACAGTCATTTTCCTCTCAAAGATAGGTAAGTGTCCTCTTTTCTTTTCATCTGGGCTTTCTTGGTAGATCCCTTGTCTGAGTAGCCGATTAGGTGAAGGACTCCATGAATTATCACGCGGTGAAGTTCTTCATCGAAAGATGTGTTGAATTTGGAGGCATTTTCTTGGATTCTTTCAACGCTTATAAAAATGTCTCCCTCTATTAATCCCTTTGTTTCGCTGCTGTCGAACGTAACAATGTCCGTGTAGGTGGTGTGATTGAGGTATTGGACGTTTATGGAGTGCAGGTATTCGTCAGAGCAAAAAATGAAATTCACATTGCCCTGCTCTTTCTTCTCTTTTTGTATAGTCTCTTTAATCCAGTTGGTGGTTTTCCGCGGATGAGGGATTTTAAATTGTACGTCTTCCGCAAAGAATCGAATAGAAGCCATCAGGAGTTTACGTAAAAGCTAAGTTCTACAACACGACCTTTTTCCTTGAAATCAACTTCATCAGAAAGATGTTTCATCAGGAATATACCGCGGCCTCCGGGCTTTTCAAGATTCTCAGGAGCTGTTGGGTCGGGCAGGTTGTCGTAATTGAATCCGTTTCCTTCATCTTTAATAACAAACTTAATCATGCTGTTGTCAAGGGATAAACTCAGATGAACGTTCTTCGACTTGTCGCTAGAGTTGCCATGCTTAATGGCATTGTTCACTGCCTCCGTTACGGCTATCATTATATTTCCATAAATGTCATCGTCCAGATGAAAGCGCTCTTTAGCATTGTCAATAAAGCTTTCAATCATTCTGATGTTCTCCATAATTGATGGAACCTGGATGCTGATCGTGTTCATGTGCCGTAAATCCGTTGTTATTGGTTATTCATTCTTTTAAAATAGTCGTTTACCTCTTTCTTATAATAGGGGTAAAGTTTGGGTGGAACTGTTTTTAGCAATTCTACTTCTTTTTCCTTGAGTCGCAAATATTCTTCAAATGCCTTGGGAATTTCTTTGTCGTAATCCTTCGCTGTCTCGCCTTTCCTCTCTTCATCCATATCCTGTTCACGCATTGACTTCTCTGTTTCAAGCATTCTGGTGAGGATATCTTGCTGGCGTCTGATTAATTGGTCGGTAAGCTGTTTGTTCACCAGATCCATTTCCGTTTGTTCCATTTTAGAAGGAAGATCTCCCCCAGGACCCTTTCCTCCTTCTTTCATCTTCTCCTGCATTTCCTGAAGAGCTTTCCGGATACGTTCCTGCTCTGCAGCCATTTCAGCAAGTTCTTCTGATAATTCACGGCCTGATTTACCGCTACCTTTTAATTCCTGAATCTTTTGATTGAGCAGCTGCTGCATTTGACTCAAGCTTGGCTTCTGACCTTTCTTGGATTTTCCCATCGATGGTTTGGCATTAGCCATCATCTGCATCATCATGTCGAAGTGATCATCCAGCATCAAAGCCAGATTATTGATAGAAGTCATGCTGGCCTGCATTTCAGAAGAAGCTTGTGGTCTCTTCCGTTCACGGTTGGCTTCAATTACTTTGTCCAGATGATCGTTTAGTTCGCCAACCTCTTTTGTTACAAAAGAACCCATAAAAGGATCACGCTTTCCAAGCGCTAAAAGACTGTCTTCTAAAACACGAGCATCATCTTTTAACTTCAGCTGTTGCTGAGCAAGCGTATTAAAACGCGGGTCGCTCTGATTTAATTCAGCCAGGCCCTTCATCAGGTTTTCTTGGTCAAATGAGAGTTTTACAAGTCCATGGATGATTTGACGTAATGATTCCATATTCTGCATGTCCATTTCCATATTCATGGAACTTTGTGCACCCTCCATTTGCTGCTGCATCTTCTGCATTTGCTGAATAGCTTTCTGTTGAGGCGTTTTGGATTTAGATGGCTGGTTCTGTTCAAGCATCTCCTGACTTTCGTCTTGTTGTTGCTCGTTTTGATCCATTTCTTCCTCTGAAGGCAATTCTTCACCTTTATCCAGCTCTTCCCCCAGTTTCTTAAGCTCATCGAGCTTTTCAGAAGTTTGTTTGAATTGCTCTTTTAGCTTTTCCTGTTCTTTTGCCAGTTCTTGGCTTTCTGACTTCTGATCCTCTCCATTCTGCTGATCGTTGCTTTTATCTCCCTTTTGATTCTTTTCGTTTTGCTCGCCTTTCTTTTCCCCTTTTTGATTCTTTCCGGATTTTTCCTTTTCCAAAGATTCAGTTTTCTCCAAAAGTGATTTTTGATCCTGGACTTGTTCTTTTATGTCTTCAATGGCTTGATCAAGTTTATAATCGTATTGAAGTTGTTTGAATAACTCCAGTGTGCGCTCGAGCTCTTTCTCCAGGTTGTTTGTGTTTTGATTGAGTTTATCGAGCACTTTCTGAAGCTTGTTGATATCAGCATTTTCCTTCAATAGCTTCTGCAGTTCTTCAAACAACTTTTTGGTTTCTTCATCTAAGAGTTCTTCCATTAGCTTCTGGATCTGCTGGGCTTTTTCGCGAATGCGTTCGTCCTGTTTTGTAAAAGCCTCTTTTTTCTCTTCCAGCAGCTTATTCTCTTCTTTTAACTTTTCGAGCATTTGATCCAGACTCTGTTTCTGCTGAACAATGTCTTCCAGCATCTTCTTATCCTGCCAATCGAGATTCTGTTTGCCTTTTAACTTCTGTGCGGCCTGCTCTATCTGATTCTGAAGCTTGTTTGCTTTAGACTCGCTCTGATTGATTTTTTGCTCGGTCTGATTTTGCGAGTTTCGAATCTCGGTCACCAGATTATCCTTGGTAGGAATCAAAAATGTGTAAAAACCCGTTTTGCTGGATTTTCGACCATTTACGCCATCGTTATCCCACACTTGCAAATAATATTCAAGTTGTTCGCCTGGACTGAGCTTCAACGAATCAACAGACCAATTGTAAAAGAAGCTTTGCTGATTTTGGACTTTGGAAATTGGAATATTTACCGATCTCGATAAAATCTCTTTTTGGTTTTTATTTCTTATTCTGAAATGAAGTGTCAATTGTGTAATTCCATAATCATCTCCAATCGAGCCTCCCAAAATAATTCTTTGGTATAAAACTGAGTCTTTGAAGTTATTAACGGAAATCTGGGGATGCTGATCTTTGATGACTTCAACCTGGTAGGCTATTCTTTCTTTGTTTTTGCTCCTGTCGTTTTCCAGTAGAATTTCATATTGATCAGGATTTCTAAACTCTTTTATATAGTTAAAGAATTGGTTGTCAGATTCTTGAAAATTTTGAGGAGCGTTTTCGGAGGAGAACAAAATGCTTGCTTTCTCTGCATTTACTGTTGTCAGATTCCATTTTACTTTCGTTCCCTCGGGAATTTCAAGGTTTCCGGAGTTTACAATCTTTTCTGGTTGACGTTGCAGATAACGAGGGTACTCAAGCTCAATGTTGAATTGTGTGAGTTCAGGTCTGTTAACAAGTGAAACGTGAAACATTTCTGAATAAAACCCCGCTGCCTCAAGTTGAAAATCAAATGCAGTCTGCACATTTTCGAAAACGGCAGTAAACTCACCGTTGCCTTTGTGATCCAGTTTAATTCTGCGTTCACCCGTAATGAGGTAAGCATCATCTGGAACGGCCTGCCCATCCAACGTTATGTTTACAGAGAGATCTTCGTTGTAAAATGCGGTTAGCGATTTGTCGGCTACATTAAATTTAAAAGGAGGCTGTGGAGAATATTGCTGTGTAAAATTTACAATGCGTTGGGTGCTGAGTGTTAAGATGCTGCTGTTGAAAATGATGATTGCAAAAATGGCAACGAAGGGTATAATGAGATAGCGCAGGTATTTTCTGTTCTCGCGTATATCAATAAAACTATCAAATTGGATGGGTGCGAAATCCTGGGACTTTTGTTGGATGCTCGCGTAGGTTAGAGCGGAGTCGCTTTTGGAAGAGCTGAGTTGGATAAGGTTGAGAAGTCTGTCGCTAACGTGAGGTAGATGGCTACCGATAATTTTTGCACTTTGCTCTTCATCCATTCCTCGTTTGATGATCCACCAGCGAAGTGGTTCTTTCAGAAACCGATAGGTGCAGAATGCAGCTACAGCGAGAAACGTAAAGAAGATTAAGAATCTCGCCCATGGACTGAGCCACAAATTATATTCAACAAGCGCGGCAATCAGAAAGTACGATGCGAGAATTGACAGCGAGAGAATGGCACCTCGTATGAAAATGTTGAGATAGTACTTCCGTTTGAAGGACTTGATCTTCTCATGTATCTGCTCTACACCCGTTCCCATATGGATTTATATTTATAGTCAAAAACGAAACAACCAGACTGAAAGTTGAGAGACACCGAAGATAGCGGCTCCCAACTTTCAAAACAAAGCACTGGTGTAAAACGGACAACAGACTAAGGATTGTGTTCAGGCTTAGTCCAATCGAACTCTTTTTCGAAATACTCGATCACATGCATCCTCAACAACTTCTCTTGTTCGAGTAAATCAAAATGGGGCAATTTTTTAATGAGCTTCCAATGAGGCCAGCCATCTTTATCCTGACCTTCCAGTTCATAATAACCCGAGTAGCTAAGCACTTTGCAGATGCCGATGTGCATTAGGTCCTGCTTTTCTTCTTTACTGAAAACCCGATTGCCTTTTCCCAACTCCTGCACGCCAATCAGAAAAAGTACACTGTTCAGATCTTTTGGTTTTTTTCCAACCATACCTTCTATACCGAGGAGTAATGCAGACCAGGTTCGTTCAAGTTCGAGATCGCGCTTAAACATTTTGAAGTTCCTCCCAATACTCAAACGCTCTGCGTAAATGTGGAATTACGATGGTACCTCCTACCAATGTTGCAACTCCAATTGCTTCGTGAACTTCTTCAGTGGTAAAACCAACTTCTTTGCATTTTCCTAAATGATAGCGAACGCAGTCGTCACAGCGAAGAACGAGTGAACAGGTTAAGCCGATAAGTTCTTTTGACTTTACATCCAGGTGTCCTTCGGCATAAGCGTTTGTGTCGAGATTGAATATTCGTTTAATGATCAGACTATCGGAAGCCATGATCTTATCGTTCATCTTGCTACGATATGTATTAAAATCTTCAACAAGTCCCATAAAATAATTTTTGATTTAGTACATTTAAAAACACAGTTGCTGGCAAATATATTTCAAAATGGCTAATTCTATTTTCAGGGAGTTAATCTCCGATTTCGTCTCGCTCTTCTTTCCGAATTGTTGTGTTGCCTGTTCAGATTCACTGGCCAAAGGTGAAGAACTTGTCTGTACGCGTTGTATGTTAGAGATGCCTCAAACGTCTCATCACAAAGAAATCAACAACGAGTTGCGAGTGAGATTATCGCACCGGTTCGAAGTAACAAAAGCTGCAGCACTTTTCAAGTTTGCCAAGAGCAGTCGTGTACAGCATATACTTCATGCGCTGAAGTATAAGAACCGCCCGGAAGTAGGCATTATGCTCGGTAAAGTTTTAGGACAGAAACTGGTGGATGCTAAAATTATACAAACGGATATTATTATACCGGTTCCGCTTCATTCATCCCGAAAAAGAAAACGCGGTTATAACCAGAGTGCAAAGTTTGCTGAAGGATTATCGATGAAGTTAAATATACCTTTCTCGGATACAATCATCACCAGACTTGTAAAGACGGATACACAAACCAAGAAGAATAAACTGAACCGCTGGCAAAATGTTAGCGAAGTTTTCCACGTGAAAGATCCTGTTACCGTGAAAGGTAAGAGGATCCTTCTGGTGGATGATGTAGTAACAACAGGTGCTACCATTGAAGCTTGTGCTCATGTACTTAAGCAAAACGGTTGCTCAGAAATTAATATAGCATGTATTGCCGAAGCCTAATCATTTTTCAAATTATCAACCGGGTTTGCCCACGCGGCACGTATAGTTTGCGAACCAATGGTGAGGCCTCCGAGTGCGATAAGAATTAATACGCCAGAACCAATCACACCTATACTTAGCTCTGTACGGTAGGCAATCAGTTGTAACCATAAGTTATTGATAAACCATGCAGCGGGTACCGCCAGTACAATGGCGATAACAATGAGAAGTATAAAACTCTTCGAAAGTAAAAGCACCAGAGAGCGATTGCTGGAACCTAGAACTTTACGAATCGAAATTTCTTTCAATCTGGTTTCCGTGGTATAGGTGGCCATGCCGAGTAAACCGAGACATGAAATAACAATAGCCATAAAGGCGATCACGCCAATGATATTTACAAAATCAGCAAATACGGTTTTGTAAAATGATCTTACCTCTTCTTCAAAATCGCGATAGTCAAGTTTTAGTGTTGGATTTACTTTAGCCCAAGCTGCTTCTATATTTTTTACTGCGTCTTCACGACTCCCAGTATATTTTACCTGCAGAATATTGAATTGCTCCGGATTATACCGTAGTGCCATCGCCTCTACTTTACTCATCATCATCTGGTGATTGTAATCTTTTATCACACCGATGATCTCAAATTTTGATGAGTCGAATGCGTTATAGATAAATTCGCCAATGGCATCGTGTGGTGTAGCGAATTGAAAACTCTTTACGGCTTCTTCGTTGATGATAATCCAACTCTTATTTTTATCACCGGCCTGTGCGTCAAAATTTTTACCGGCCAGCAAAGGTATGCCCATGTTTTCAAGATATCCTTCATCAACTACAAAGTAGTCTACCATACTACTCTCTTTATCACTCAATTGTTTTTTGAAATTATCGCCATAGGTAACACCCGTTGCCGGGACGTGTGAAGCTGCCGCTATACTTTGTATAGTGCCATAGGAGCCAAGTTGTGTTTTGAGTGCCCCATAAGATGATCGGTTCAATTGAACATTGATCTTATTGGCCATGTCGAAACCATGATCGGCCTTCACAAAAAGCTGAAGTTGATTATAAAGCAGTAACACGGAAAGAATAAAAATGAGTGACAAGGTAAACTGTACAACCAACAGCGACTTACGCAAACCCATTCGTGAGAACAGCTTCAGGCTGCCACCTATATTTTTGAAAACTTTTACCGGTTGAAATTTTGAAAGTATAACCGCTGGGAAAAATCCTGCGAGCAGTCCAACGCAGATGCTGAAGACAACAAACACACTGTATACATATATATTTCCCTCCAGGTCCCAACGGAGCGCCTGGGCAAAACGGAGGTTGAGCATAAACGGTTTAACCGCGAGCAAAAACAAAAGTGAAAGCCCCAGTGCAAAGAGCGACATGATCACCGCCTCTGATATAAATTGAGAAAATATCTGATAGCGATACGCTCCGTTTACTTTTCGTATACCAATTTCTTTCGCACGAGTTAACGCGCGTGCTATTGAAAGATTGGTATAGTTGAAGCATGACGTTACCATGACGATCAAAGCCAACCCACCAAAAAAGTATACAAAGATTCGCGGCATGAACGGACCAATCGGATTGTTGATAAAACCTCCGGGTGTTATACTTGAAAGATTCTGAAGGTAAAACTCAATTTTTCGCTCGTCTTTACTTTCAGCTTTATCGACTTGTTGCTTTTTCGCGAAGTCGTTTAAGTGTCTTTCGATCTCGGTGGGCGATTGCCCTTCTTCCAGTAACAGATATACCCAGCCCGCTGTGAAATTATCCCAACCCGAATCGTTACGGTCGAAAGTACTATCGGCTTCGAGACTTTTAATGGTTGAGTACGAGGCGAGTCCTTCAAAGACAATGTGTGATTTGTGTTCAGTTTCTTTCAATACACCGGTAACTTTATACTCTCCCAGCTTTCCGACTTTGATAACCTCGCCTACCGGATTGTTGTTGCTGAATAATTTTTTAGCAGCCTTGCTTGTAATAACAACAGAATAAGGATCTTTCAATGCGGTTTTTGGATCACCGAGTTCAAGCTCGTATTCGAAAACGTCAAGCGCATCCTGATCTACAAAAAAACCAGATATAGGAATATTGATGTCGCGACCCGGATCGAGTTCGAGCCAATTATTACCAAATCCTCTGCGGATGCGAACCGCTTTTGCCACACCGGTGTATTCTTCGAGCATTGCCTGCGCCACCGGCTGAGGTGAAGTCGAGTAATCATTACCGGAAGACGAACCATCGGGATTGAGGTTGCGCGTGATGACCCGGTATACCCGATCGCGTTTTGTATTATAGCGGTCGTAGGTGAGTTGGTCTGCTACCAGCATGATAATGCCGAGACATACAGACATGCTGATGGCTAGTCCGAATATATTTATGAAAGAGAAAAATTTATGCCTCTTCAGATTGCGCATGGCAACCTGTATATAGTTTTTAATCATAAAGAAAGTGAAAAGAGGTGAGGGTATATAGTATAAGAAGTGAGTAAATCGTACTGCTTATTTAGCAGCACGTTTCACCAGGAAGAAGTATAGCAGAAAACCGAGAGAAAGAGCAACAGCAAAAATTCCGTAAGGTAATGTTGAGTCCGGACGAACTTCGAGTGAATCCATTAAGATCAACGCCACGCCGCCTGACAGTGCGATCAGTCCCCATTTCAAAGAACTATATTTATTGTCTTCAGCGGAATGTGACTTGAAGATTGATTGACTCTCTTCATTAACAAAGCCTTTTTCAATCATCTTCTTTTTAAGAATATAATCGGTAAGCACTTTTGTGAAGAAGTATAAAGAAGTACCAAAGCTTCCTATAATCGCGATTGGCATGAGTACATGTTCCATAACTGTTTCGTGTTTTTGTTTTGAAGCGTAAGACACGCGACTGTACCGCGATGTTGCAGACTTGGTTATTTATTTTCAAGAAAATCAGCATCCATTTGCAGGCTCAATATTTTTCTTCCTTTCTGCAACATCTTTGCTTGCTAACTTGTCTAACAACTCAATGACAGACGATCGGGCACTCATCTCTAGAACCTTGCGGGGAGATATGCAGGCCTTCACGTTGCTGATCCGGCAACATGAAAGGCTTGTTGCTCATATGATAAGCCGCCTGGTAAAAAATGACGAGGAGCGTGAAGAACTTTGCCAGGACGTTTTTTTAAAAGTGTACGAAAAACTGGCAGAGTTTAATTTTCAGTCCAGGCTCTCCACGTGGATCGCCACCATTGCCTATCGTCATGCCATTAACCACATGCGAAAGAAAAAGATGTTGTACACAGCCATTCCGGAGGACGAAAGTTATACGGCACATTTTACAGAAGATGTAAATCCAGAATCGTTGATGGAAGATAATGACATGGACTCTTTCGTAATGAAGCTGGTTGACTTGTTGCCTACGAACTATAAACTGGTACTTACACTTTATCATGTAGAAGGCATGACCTACGAAGAGATAGGTTCTGTAACCAATATGCCGGAGGGCACTGTAAAAAATTATATCTTCAGAGCGCGAACGCTCCTGAAAGAAAAAGTAAAAAACATTTTACCAAAAGAAGAGTGGTTATGAGTGAGGCCGATAAAAAACTGCAGGAAAAAATTGAAGCCGGATTTTCAGGTTTGGGTTCTGATGATGAAAAAGTATATCAACAGATCTTTTCAGCGTTGGAGAAGGAACCGGCTTTTGCTTTACCCGCATCGTTCGCAGAGGGTGTTGTTCATAAAATTCAACGCGAACAGGCGCGTGCTGCCAAGCGCGAATATTTCTGGTTGTGTGCTGGAATTGTACTCTTGATCATCGTGATGATAGTAGCCATTGCATTTACCGGTTTCAAAATCAGTGCAGGTTTTCTGTCGGGTATATCAGCTTACAAAGGTCTGTTTGTGTTCGGAGCGATCTTTATTCTCGTTCTTCATTGGCTGGACAGAAAGTTTGTTCGTGTAAAGAGTGACATCCTGTAATTTTCATGTGTCAGCAATTACACTATATTAGTGACGGAGATCGTTTACTCCATCACTAATTATGAAGTATTCTAGCCTACTACTACTCCTGCTCTGTTCAGTATTCAGTCCGTTGTATTCCCAAAAGTATACGGGCGACAGCTGGTCGAAAGTAAAATCAAAAGGATCCGGAACGTTAACGATTGTATACTATGATCAGGCCGGTCTTATTCAAAATGTAAATGGCAAAATGAAAGGAGTGTGCGTAGATATACTTTCAGATTTTGCTGAATACGTAAAGACCAAACACGGGGCGAACCTCACCCTGAACTATGCCGGACAAGAACAAGAGTTCTCGTCTTTTCTAAAAATAGCGCAGACAACTCCGAATATTCTGGGCGTAACCAACACCAGTATTACCGAGGAACGAAAAAAAATAATGAAGTTCAGTCCTCCGTATATGACAACGCAGTTAGTGTTACTTACCAATCAACAGGCTCCTACGCTGGCTAAACTCGAAGATCTTTCAAAAACATTCAATGGTTTTACCGCTGAGGTGATAACCGGAAGTACCCACGTGAAGTATGTTGATAAAATAAAAAAACAATACTACCCAACGCTTAATGTAGTATATGCCACGTCCAGCGAAAGCGTTATTAAACATCTTACCTCGAACGCAAAAGTTTTTTCCATTCTCGACTTTACGGAATATGTAGGCGTGGTGCGGAAAAAGCTCCCGGTAAAAAGACATGACATTGACCTGGGTAATGCTGAAGAACTTGGTTTTATAATGGCCAAACAAACTGATTGGGATGAAGTATGGAATGAATTTCTTACAACGGATTATCGTAAAAGTGTACGCTATAAAAAAATCATAGCCGATAACCTGGGCTCAACTTTCCTCAACCTGGTGCGCTAATAAATAAAAAAGAGGCTTACCGATATGGCATGCCTCTTTTTATTTATACCTATATATGTTTTTCTCGGTTTAGTCAGCTTCTATCGTAACGGTGCCTACGTCAGTAACATTACCAACCGTTACCTGCACACCAGATTTTGTCGTGCTGAGATAATTGAAGTTGGGAGCAAACGAAACATCATACGTACCGGTTGATAAACCGCGGATCAAAAAGCGACCTTCGGCATCGGCATAGGTGGTACCAACAGTGTCTTGTCCAACAATGGCGTATACCGCAGGCGTTGACGCAGCCGGAGTAACGATACCTTTAATCGCTCCATCTTGTGCCTCTGCGATGCTGCGAATTACGGGCTTCAGTTTGTAGCTGCCATTGCCGGTAGTAACAATAGAGCGTGCAACATCAAAATCAAGCAGAATCTTGTAGGTTATACTGGCCGATAAAGTTTGGTGAACCTGCAACTTCAAACCAGATTGTTGTGCACTGGGTGTGGACAGATCAAATACATCTCCATCAACCTTAACAGTATTATCATCACCTAATACTAAACGCACTTGCGAAATTTTGCCTGCGGGTATTTCAACTTCGCCCAGCAGCGTATCCAGTCCGTTGGTGAGATCAAGCAGATTATAAATTCCCTCTCTTATGGATAAAGATCGCCAGCCTGATTCCTCATCATTATCTCCAACGTGTACTTTCACTTCCTGAATGTCAATGTTTACTTCCTGAAAGTCTCCGGGAGCATCCGTTAACCACACCTGAACCTTGGCCGCTTTGTCGTCATCAGAGTCGCAACACACTAAAAAGATCGAAACAAGGCTCAGCAGAAATAGTTTTACTGTTTTTGTGAACATATAAATTTGGGTTATTTACAGTTCAAAGGTTGGTAAAAGATCATCTTTATGTATAACCAATACTGATCAGTAGCCAATAGTTTCGCTTTTGTGACAGCTTCCTATATTTTTGCGCACAAATTAAAAAATTCTGCTATGAGCTATCGCATCGAAAAAGACACCATGGGTGAAGTGCAGGTTCCTGCCGATAAATATTGGGGAGCACAAACTGAGCGTTCACGCAATAACTTTAAAATTGGTCCTGAAGCAAGCATGCCCAAGGAAATCATTTATGCTTTTGCATACCTTAAGAAGGCTGCAGCCATGGCCAACCACGAACTTGGTGTTTTAGCGGCCGATAAAAAAGATCTTATCGGTAAAGTTTGCGATGAAATTCTTACCGGTAGTCTCGATGCTGAATTTCCTCTGGTGATCTGGCAAACCGGATCGGGTACACAGAGTAACATGAACGTGAACGAAGTGATCGCATACCGTGCACATGTTATTCAAGGCGGTAAACTTACAGACGAGAAAAAAGTACTTCATCCAAACGATGATGTTAACAAGTCTCAATCTTCCAACGATACTTTCCCAACGGCTATGCACATCGCTGCTTATAAACAGGTGGTTGATGTTACCCTTCCGGGAATGACGAAGCTTCGTGATACACTTGCTAAAAAATCAGAAGCGTATAAAAATATAGTGAAGACCGGCCGCACCCATTTTATGGATGCAACTCCGCTTACACTCGGTCAGGAATTTTCAGGATACGTTCAACAGATCGACAACAGCATTCGCGCTATAAAGAATGCGCTTGAAGTTGTTCGCGAACTTGCATTGGGTGGAACAGCTGTAGGTACGGGACTCAATACACCAAAGGGATACGATGTACTCGTTGCTAAAAAAATAGCCGACCTCACCGGACTTCCTTTTGTTACTGCTCCCAACAAATTCGAAGCGCTTGCCGCACACGATGCTATGGTAGAATTATCAGGAGCGTTGAAAAGATCGGCCGTAGCATTTATGAAAATCGCGAATGATATTCGTATGCTGAGTTCAGGCCCACGCTGCGGTATAGGTGAAATTGTTATTCCGGATAACGAACCAGGTTCTTCTATTATGCCGGGCAAAGTAAATCCTACACAACCGGAAGCACTTACCATGGTATGCGCACAGGTAATCGGAAATGATGTTGCTGTATCTATAGGAGGGTCAACCGGCCATTTCGAGTTGAATGTTTTCAAACCAGTTATCGCAGCAAACGTACTGCAGTCTGCACGACTTATCGGTGATGCCTGCGTATCATTCAATGATAAATGCGCAGAAGGTATAGAACCAAATGAAGCGATCATCAAACAACATCTTGAAAATTCTTTGATGCTGGTAACATCACTCAATACACACATTGGTTATGAGAACGCAGCTAAAATTGCCAAGAAGGCGCACAAGGAAAATAAAACATTGCGCGAAGCTGCTGTAGAGCTGGGTCTCGTTACTTCAGAGCAGTTCGATCAGTGGGTAAGGCCTGAAAAGATGGTTGGAAGTCTTTGAGAAATAGCACCTTCCTGAAAAATATAATAAATTTATTTGTACTTTTAAATGGGATTTAAACCAAACAAGCCATGAAATACAGACTTACTTTATTTTTTTGTCTGGCTTTAATTTTTTCATCTACACTAGTTTCTGCACAGCTCTCCAAACAAGAAAAGAAGGAGTGGAAGAAAAAAGCCAAGCAATTTTCTAAAAGCCCTGAGAGCCTGAAACAATTAACAGAGGAAAAACAGGCAGCAGAAACTCAGGTATCTACACTAAACCAAAAGGTAACGCAGATGCAGAGCCAGGTGAGTGAGAAAGATGCCAAGATCGTTCAACTCGAAGATGAACTTACACAGGCACGCGGACAACTTACAGCTGCAAAAGCAGAACTCGCGCAGTTGAAAGAAGCTCCTGTTATTAACCCGATGGATTTTTCGAAGGGTATCGTTTTTAAAGTACAGATAGGTGCTTTCAAGAATAAAGATCTTGCGAAGTATTTTGACAATAACCCCAACTTTGGTGGTGAGGTAAAAGAAGGAGAGCCACAAAAAGTAACGATCGGAATTTTCCGTGACTACTGGGAAGCTGATACCTTTAAAAAGTATATGCGCGAAATGGGCGTTAAAGATGCATGGATTGTTCCATACAAAGATGGCCAGCGCGTAGAGATAAAAGATGTTCTGGAAGGTGTTGTAAATGAGAAACCCGCAGAAAGTTCTAAATAAGAAATTGTTTTCTGTTTGAAATAAAAGCAGTGGTCAAACACTGCTTTTTTGTTTTCATATGCTCTGGTCCTGTTATTGATATCTGAAAGTTTTTAAATTTTTAAAAGACCGGCTCTGCCTTATTTTTGTAAAATGACTTGCCTGCGAACGTTCCTGTTTCTCCTGCTTTTGCTGCCTACTACACTTCTGGCACAGATTCGTGTTGGCAAGCTGGTGATTAAACCAAAAGAAGTTTTTGAGCTTGGTCAATCCGATATCCTCGTAGCCGATACACTCATTATGATGGATTCATCGCGACTGGTGTTGAATAAACTCAAGAGCGAAAACTATATACGTGCACGCTGGGCGGTATTTGGAAATAATTGTGTTATAGATGGAAAAGGTATAGATGGCAAACCTGGACGAGACGGAAGAAATGGTGATACACCTACGATTCCATGCAGCTCAGGTCAACCCGGAAGAAACGGAGGAAAAGGTCTTGACGGAACACCGGGCATTAATCTTTTTCTGTATCTTGAAAGAATAACCGTGAACGGAAATCTGATCATCGATATAAGAGGAGGAAATGGAGGAAGAGGTGGTAACGGAGGCAACGGTGGTGGTGGCAGTCCGGGTACCGTGCATTGCATCGGGGGTGATGGCGCCAATGGGGGGAACGCGGGCCCCGGTGGAAATGGTGCGAACGGAGGAAGTTTAACATTAGACAACGCGAAGAATCCTGCTGTAAAAGATTTAATAGGAAAACAGATCATTATTAGAAATTATGGTGGTATGGCGGGCTCGCCCGGGCGAGCCGGATACTACGGGCCAGCAGGCTTAGGTCCATCGCGCAGAAACGGAAAAAAAGGTTTGCCAGGAACTGAAAGCGCCTTCGGTATAGGAGGTGGCTATGGCAAAATCAACATCGAATCAAACTAGGCAGATGTATAGAAGATGGATTCAAAAAGAAATACCCTCACAAGAGGAAGTGGAAAAGCTTTCGCAGGCAATTAATGTAAATCACTGTTTAACGTCTATTCTTATTCAGCGAAAGATCGGTGAGTTTGAAACGGCCAGGAATTTTTTTAGACCCTCGCTCGAACATCTTCATGATCCGTTCCTGATGAAGGATATGGATAAAGCTATAGATCGTTTGAAGAAAGCAATTGACTCAAACGAAAAAATTCTGATCTATGGCGACTACGATGTAGATGGTACCACGGCTGTGTCGCTGGTGTATAGTTATGTTCATAACTTTTATACAAACTGTGAAGTATATATACCCGATCGCTATGCCGAAGGCTATGGCGTTTCACTTGCTGGTATAGAATGGGCGGAGCAAAACGGATATACTTTAATCATTGCACTTGACTGCGGTATAAAATCATCGGAGCTGATAGACACGGCACGGAACAAGGGTATAGATTTCATAATTTGTGATCACCACTTGCCTGACGATAACATTCCGCTTGCTGCAGCGGTGCTCGATCCTAAACGCAAGGATTGTAATTATCCGTATAAAGAATTAAGCGGTTGTGGAATAGGTTTCAAACTTATTCAGGCATACGCCCAGCGCCATCGCGATAGTCATGAAATATACCAGTACCTCGACCTGGTTGCTGTAAGTATAGCTTCTGATATTGTGCCGATCAATGGTGAGAACAGAACGCTCGCACATTTCGGTTTAAAGAAGTTAAATGAAAATCCTTCTCCGGGATTAAAAGCGCTACGAGAAATTGCCGCTATAAAAAACGACCTCGATGTTTCCGGCATCGTCTTTACGTTAGGACCTCGTATAAATGCAGCCGGCCGTGTAGCACATGCGCGTGCAGCCGTAGAGTTGCTCATTGCAAAGACAGAAGAAGAAGCAAACGACCTGGCAGGCAAAGTAAATATCAAGAACGATCTTCGTAAACAGTTTGATTCGGATATAACCGAAGAAGCTATTGCCATGATCGAAGGTGATGCCGCCTTGCGCTCCGCTAAATCAACCGTACTTTTTAAAAATACCTGGCACAAAGGTGTAATTGGCATAGTTGCTGCTCGCTGTGTAGAGAAATACTACAGGCCAACAGTGATCTTGACAGAATCCAATAATAAAATTACAGGCTCGGCACGAAGTGTAAATGGCTTTGATCTATATAAAGCTATACATGAATGCAGCGACCTGCTTGAAAAATTCGGAGGACATAAGTATGCTGCCGGCTTAACGCTGGATATACAGAACCTCGAATTGTTTCAGCGAAGATTTGAAGAAGTGGTTTCGTCAACTATAACAGAAGATATGCTCACGCCTGTTATTGAAATTGATATGCCGCTAAACTTCGACACCATCACGCCAAAATTTTTAAACGTGTTGAAGCAAATGGCACCGTTCGGCCCAGAGAGTCAGCGCCCCGTTTTCCAGGCAAGTAATGTATATGTATTTAATTCTCTGTCGAGTTTTAAAGACAAGCACGTTCGTTTCCTCGCTGCACAGGAAGGAAGCGATAATGTATTTCAGGCGGTAGGTTTTGATCTGGTTGAACATTACGACAGACTTTCAAGACGCGACACGTTCAAGATGGCCTATACGGTTGAAGAAAACACATTCAACGGAACAACTTCGATCCAACTAAGAATCAAAGACATTAAATTTCATTGAGATGATATTGCGCGCAGAACATTTAATGAAAAAGTATAAAACGCGAACTGTTGTGAACGATGTTTCTGTGCAGGTTGCACAAGGAGAAATTGTTGGTTTGCTCGGTCCGAATGGTGCAGGCAAAACCACTTCGTTTTATATGATTGTGGGTTTGATAAAACCGAATGAAGGAAAAATATTTCTGGACGACCAGGAGATAACTCCCCTGCCTATGTATCAGCGCGCGCGCATTGGTCTTGGGTATCTCGCACAGGAAGCTTCCGTTTTCAGAAAATTAACCGTTGAAGAAAATATAATGTCGGTGCTGGAGATGCGCGATTACACAGCCCAGCAACGAAAAGAAAAAGTTGATGAACTGATTGAGGAATTTAGTCTTCACAAAGTTCGTAAAAATATGGGCATGTCTCTTTCAGGTGGTGAACGCAGAAGAACGGAAATAGCACGTGCGCTTGCTGTTGATCCTAAATTTGTTTTACTCGATGAGCCCTTTGCCGGTGTAGACCCGATTGCGGTTGAAGAAATTCAAACCATCGTTGCCAAGCTCAAGAATAAAAACATTGGAATACTCATCACCGATCACAACGTTGATGAAACATTATCCATTACGGATCGTGCGTACCTGATGGTAGATGGAAAATTATTCAAATCAGGAACGGCCGAAGAACTTGCCAGTGACCCTCAGGTAAGAAAGGTTTATCTGGGACAAAACTTCGAGTTGAGAAGGGCAAAAATTACTCTTCCCAAAGAAGAGCAATGGATTGATCCATCGGAAGGATTATAAGATTCTTAAATTGACCAACACACGCACTTTACCTCCGCTCTAGTCGGCAAGTTTTACTATTTTTGATTTTACTGTAAAGTGTGTAAATGGGTCTTATCAATTCTATATTAACATGGGTTATGAAGAAGCGCATCCACCAGATGGAGCTCTTCATGAAATATCCGCATGAAGTACAGGATGAGCTTTTCAAAAAACTTATTTATAGCGCGCGCTATACAGAGTTTGGATTGCAGTATGATTTCAGCAGCATACAAACCTACGAGCAATTCCGTGAGCGCGTTCCGGTTCATACCTACGAAAAAATTTTTCCGTTCATTGAACGTCTCATGCGTGGTGAACAAAACATTTTGTGGCCGACCGAAATAAAGTGGTTTTCAAAATCTTCAGGCACCACGAACGCACGCAGTAAATTTATACCTGTATCACAAGAAGCTCTGGAAGACTGTCACTTTAAAGGCGGAAAGGATCTGATATCCATTTACGTCAACAACTATCCGGATACAACTTTGTTTGATGGAAAAGGTCTTGCTGTGGGAGGCAGTCATCAACTCAATGATTTCGATCCGAGTGCTAGTTCATACTACGGAGACGTGTCGGCAGTAATTATGCAGAACCTTCCGCAGTGGGCGCAGTTCATTCGCACGCCAAGTCTGGAGACAGCATTGATGGGCAACTGGGAAGAAAAAATTGAAAAGCTCGCGCGCGAAACAGCGCGAGATAATGTTACTAACATCGCCGGTGTACCTACCTGGACAATTCTGCTGATACAGAAAATTGTTGAACTCGAAGGAAAGAATAATATACTCGAAGTATGGCCTAACCTCGAAGCATTCTTTCACGGAGCTGTTTCGTTTACGCCTTATCGAAATCTTTTTAAATCACTTATACCTTCCGACAGAATGCGATACTGGGAAATATATAATGCCAGTGAAGGATTCTTCGGTATACAAGATCAGCGCGATTCGGAAGAAATGTTACTGATGCTCGACTATGGTATATTCTATGAATTCATTCCGGTATCAGAACTTGATAATGAAAATCCGCGCGCGGTTCCATTGGGCGAAGTGCAACTCAATACAAACTATGCTATGCTCATTTCTACCAATGCCGGCTTATGGCGCTATAGTATTGGTGATACTATAAAATTTACTTCGCTCGCTCCGTATCGTATCAGAATATCAGGTCGCACCAAGCATTTCATCAACGCCTTTGGCGAAGAGCTTATCGTTGAAAATGCAGATGCTGCAATTGCGCGTGCGTGCGATCAAACCGGGGCTATTATTGAAAACTTTACGGCTGCGCCTATATATCTCGATCACGGAAAAAAAGGCGGTCATGAATGGCTGATCGAATTTAAAGTCAAGCCATCAAGTCTCGAACAGTTTACATATATACTCGACAAGACACTGCGCGAAATAAATTCTGATTACGATGCCAAACGCACGCACGACCTGGCACTGATCGAACCTCGCGTGCATTGCGTTGAAGAAGGAACATTTTATAACTGGATGAAGAATCGCGGCAAGCTTGGCGGACAAAACAAAGTTCCCCGGTTATCAAACTCACGCGAGTATGTTGAAGATATACTCAAGATGATGGCGGAGGTAGAACGTTAAAATATACTCTCTGAAAAAACTAGGGAATAAAAAAGGGTGGACTATATATCCACCCTTTTACTTTAGTAAATAAGCCGTGATTTAGTTTATAGTAAATGTACTCTCGCTAAGTATCTCCATCGGTACATCCATATCCTGCGGAATCATGCCTCCTGCGAGCAACGTCATTTTACCTTTTATTTCAGAGATCACTTCCATTTTGCTGGGCCACCCGCTTTTTAAATCAACGGTACCTTTTGTCATCTGTCGTCCGCCTAAATCTACTTTTGCCTGCATGCCATTTATAGTTGTAGTCTTATCCTTATCGACCGTAACAACGATACCATCACTTACGATAGATGCAACCGTGCCTTCAAGTTTTTCGAATGTCCACGTGTTGTTAATCTGCATCGGGAAGTTAAGCGCAGTGCTCACGGTGTTCTTCCAGGTATCACCTGTCTTTACTTTCGCAGTCGGGTATTGCATCAGCGACATTTCGATACTTGCTTTGATGGATTGCTCACTCATTGCTTGCTGAAGAGATTGCTTCGCTTGTTCGGCCGCTGCGGGCTCCATGCCCAGTTCAGAAATTCCGGAGTATAGATTCTCGGTGCCTTCTACTTTTTCAATCACACCTTGCTTGTTCATAAAAATGTAGAACGGCTTCTTGGTCATAGTCTTCATCATCTTGTTTTGCATGGTATCATCGGTACCCTCGCTGTCCATCGTAACATCTCCCATGGGTGCAGGCATCTTCATCAACATCTTAATTTTAGAATATGTAGTTTCTACTTTCGCTCCGGTAGCGGTTAATGCAACAACCTTTAATTGCATGGCACCATCCAGCGAAATGTTTACCGACATCTCTCCTGCCCCTGGCACAGATTGAGTAATGGTTTGCCTGGTGGTTTGAATCCATTCGTGTACATCGCCTACTTTGAAAATATACTCGAGCTTAACTTCTTTAGCAGGGTTAGTAAAGGCACAGGCTATAAATACAAGAACTACAAAACGCAATGCTTTCATAAGGTGTTTATGGGATGATAGAAAATTTAAAAACTCAGTTTAGTCTCTTTTTATACTCTTTAGCCACGAGCCAATACTCCATCGGGTTGATTCCTGAACAATGGTACCACTCTCTGCTGCGCGATTAACTTTCTCAACAGTATAAAATGCACTGGGCAAAATATCTTTTAGTTTCAGCAAAAGATCATCGAGGTGTTCTCTTTCTAAAACTGTAAACACCAGGTTTTCGTGTCCGTCTGGTCCTTCAGCATGTACATGCGTATAGCGAAACTGCTGCGAAGAGAGAAAAGCAAGCAGGTGATAAACTTCTTTACGAGTTATGATACGAACAATCACTTTACCATACGCGATTCGTTCTTCAATGATCATCCCAACAAAAATACCCGAAGCAAAACCAGCGGGATAGGCGATATAGCAGATCCAGTTATCGAGGTGCTCAAAGATTTGTCGGATAGCCATCAGCCAAATGAATGATTCAAAAAAACCGAGTATTGTAGCCGTTGCCTTTCGTCCTCCCAACACGTAGATGATACGAATCGTGTTTATCGATACATCGGCAATGCGCGCGAAAAAAATCATCAGCGGCAGGATCAGAAAACTGAAGAGGCTTTCACTAATTCCCAGTGTACCGATAAAGAAATCTTCCATGATTTTGCAATAATTTAATTAACATTCCCGACCTAAGCTCTATAAAAGCTAAGTTAGCGAGCTTCGGCCCGTAAGCTATACATTGACTTTTTATTTTGCTCATGTTCATCGGCTTTTTTATCACGGGTCGTCTCAGTAACTTTATTCCGAATAAACTCAACCCGGGTTGCATCCTTAAAACGTAAAACAGAACCGTCAATCTACTTTCAAAAGAATCTGTGCCCGTGAATAAAAGTCGCAGCATGGAAATCTTAAAAACCCACAAAAGATATGAACCTTAAACAGAAATTTTCCGAGAGCGACCTCCAACGCATTAAAGAGGCAGTGAAGAAAGCGGAAGATAAAATTTCAGGAGAGATAGTTCCTGTTATTGTAGAACGCAGCGGTTTCTATTCGGAAGGAAACTACCGGGGCAGTTTGATTGGTGCATCGCTCATGTTTGTTTTTATGATCATACTCGATCGCTATATAATTACAGATGCTGCCAACACGCTTTACTACGATCCCGTTTTTATTTTCATCGCGGTAATTCTCGGAGGCGCTATGGGTGCAGTACTTCCTAATTTTATCGATCCGCTCAAGCGATTGCTGGTAAGCCAGCGACACCTCGATTACTCTACACGCCAGCGTGCTGAGAATGCTTTTCTGGAAGAAGAAGTTTTCAACACACGTCATCGTACCGGTATCATGATCTTCATTTCATTTTTTGAACACGAAGTAATTGTTATGGCTGACAAGGGTATAAGCAAAGTAGTAGATCAGAAACAATGGGATAAAATTGTCGCAGATCTGATCACTCATATTCGTGCCGGAAAAATTGTAGAAGGTCTAGAAGCATCGATACAACGCTGTGGTGAAATTCTGTTGGAAAAAGGATTCTATAAAACGGAAGATGATACGAATGAGTTAGGTGATGAACTTCGCTTTGATCGTTGATCAGGCCGATCGCTATCGGTAAACATTTCAAAAAATTCCTAACTCCAGATTTCATCACATGACTTTCAGAATTCTTTTCATCCTTTTATTTATACCATTCCTTTCGTTCGCCCAACGAAGTATACCTGAACACGGAGGTATGTGGGTACACGATGAAGCCAATGTATTATCAGCACAGACAAAAGCTGAACTCGAAACGATTTTAAAAGCAGAACGCGATTCAACCTCTAACCAGATTGCCGTACTCATCATTCCTTCTTTGGAAGGTGATGCACTGGAAGACTATTCTCTTCGTGTTGCAGAAAAATGGAAGCTCGGTCAGAAAGATAAAGACAATGGTGTGTTGCTGATCATTTCCATTAACGACAAACTGGTGCGCATTGAAACCGGCTATGGATTGGAAGGAGCACTCACCGATGCTCTTTCAAGTCGCATCAACAGAAATGAAATCGCTCCGAGATTCAGGCAAGGCGATTTTGATGGTGGTGTAAAGGCTGGCGTGTTGGCTATTATGCAGGCTATAAAGGGCGAGTATAAAAATGACGCACCTCCTCCGAGAAAGAAATCCAGAAAGAACTCTCCGCTCATCACATTACTGATTATAGTTGCCATTATTATTCTTGCTTCACGCAGACGTGGTGGAGGCGGTGGTGGTGGCTGGTCATCACGTGGGGGATGGATTGGTCCGATCGGCGGATTTGGTTCAGGCTCAGGTTCTGGCTCGTGGGGTTCGGGTTCCGACTTCGGTGGTGGCGGAGGATTTGGTGGAGGCGGCTCCAGCGACTCGTGGTAAGCTTGTGATTTAAGAAAGTAAAGAATGAAAAAAGTAGCATTGCTTGTTTGTCTGTTAACACTGGTATTCACAACGTGGGCGCAGCGTGCTGTACCTGAACTGTGGGGCCATCGCATTCACGATGAAGCGCACATTCTTACGCAGGCTACTGCAGACAACCTGGAGGCTACACTACGAAAGCATGAAGATTCTACTACGAATCAAATCGCTGTTCTCATTATACCATCTCTCGATGGAGAAGTGCTCGAAGAATATTCCATGCGAGTAGCACACGATGTCTGGAAACTGGGAACCAAGAATAACGACAACGGTGTGCTGTTACTCATTGCTGTTGACGACCGAAAGATGCGCATTGAAGTTGGCTACGGACTTGAAGGTGTATTGACAGATGCGTTGACAAGTCGCATTATCCGAAATGAAATAGCCCCTCATTTTCGAGATCAGGAATATGATGCTGGTGTTACGGCCGGAGTAAATGCAATTGTTGCCGCGATCGGCAATGAGTATAGAACTGCAGATAGCAGCAGTGATACTTCTGAAAACAGTTCGCTGGAAATGGATATGACCTGGCAGGAGCGTTTGCTTATAGGAGCTTTCATCTTTGGTATACTCGGTATATTTACAGCGATCGGCATTTTTATACCGGGATGTGGCGGTTGGTTTATGTATGCTTTTCTCATTCCGTTTTATGCTGTATTTCCGCTGGCAGTAGTCGGGGTTACCGGAGGTATGATTTTGTTAGGTATATATACGATCGGATTTCCGATTGTGAAGATATTGCTGGGGCGAAGTGCCTGGGGTAAAAATGTAATGAGTAACCTGCAATCCGGAAAAGGCTCTGGCGGGAAACGAGGAGGAGGCGGTGGCTGGGCATCTGGTTCTGGTTGGTCATCCGGAAGAAGTTCTGGCTGGTCGTCTGGTGGAAGCAGTGGCGGATTCTCCGGAGGTGGAGGAAGTTTTGGAGGCGGTGGTAGCAGCGGGTCGTGGTAACTTTGGACTATGAATACAACGGAGCATTTAGCACAGCAGTATCAACTCGTTAAAGGTTCACGCAACGTTGTGATAGAGTTTTGCCACAAGCTTGATGGCAACGTGTTCGTAAAGTTGAATTCATTCAACAATAAAAGTATATCCGATTTGCTGGTTCACGTTACGCATGTATATACTTTCTGGCTCGGAAAATTTTCGCTTAAAAAAGAGGCTGTGTTTGCTGACCCGGATAAAATCAACAGCCTGGATAAACTTCAGCTTCTCTTTGAAGATGTGAATAACCTCGCATCAGAATTTCTAAAATACACAGATCAGACTTCCATCCGGGAAATTTCAGGTGAAGCCGGAACACCACCCCAACGCATCACGCGTTCTCCAGTGGAAATTTTCACGCATGTAATTACGCACGAATTCCATCACAAAGGTCAGATACTCATCATGGGCAGACAACTCGGTTTTGTGCCGCCTGATACGGATATCATTCGCTTTTAATGGTAAAAAATACTGACAATCATTTCAATAGGCCATATCCTAATCCTATTTTTGGGCCTTCTTTAAAATACGTTATAAACAAGAGCCTGGGCAGCGAAAGAGCATTATGTTAAGGCCGTAAAATATCAGCAAGCGTAAAAATCGTATCACTACAAACAAACCACTTACCCTGATGAAAAGAGATAAAGTTATTTTCGACCTCATTGAAAAAGAAAAACAACGCCAGCAACATGGCATCGAACTGATTGCTTCCGAAAACTTCACGTCACTGCAAGTAATGAAGGCAATGGGTACTGTGCTTACCAACAAGTATGCTGAGGGTCTTCCCGGAAAGCGTTACTACGGAGGTTGTGAAGTAGTGGATGAGATCGAGCAACTTGCTATAGACCGTGCAAAAGAATTGTTCGGAGCAGAGTGGGCAAACGTGCAACCTCACTCCGGAGCACAGGCAAACGCAGCCGTAATGTTGGCATGCTTGAAACCCGGTGACAAAATTTTAGGTTTCGATCTTTCGCACGGAGGTCACCTTACACACGGATCACCGGTAAACTTCTCCGGCAAACTATATCAACCACTGTTTTACGGTGTAGAGCAGGAAACCGGTGTAATTGATTTTGATAAAGTAATTGAAACGGCCAAGCGTGAAAAACCGAAGATGATCATCTGCGGTGCCTCTGCTTACAGCCGTGACTGGGATTATAAAAAACTTCGCGAAGCTGCCGACAGCGTTGGCGCCGTACTCCTCGCAGATATATCGCACCCGGCTGGTTTGATAGCAAGAGGTTTATTGAATGATCCGATGGAACATTGCCACATCGTTACCACGACTACACATAAAACGTTGCGTGGTCCGCGCGGTGGAATGATCATGATCGGTAAAAATTATGACAACCCGTTCGGCTTGAAAACTCCGAAAGGCGAATTGCGCAAAATGTCATCGGTGCTTGACTCAGGCGTATTTCCGGGTACACAGGGTGGTCCGCTGGAGCACGTGATCGCAGCGAAAGCAATTGCATTCCAGGAAGCACTGTCGGATGAATACATGGAATATATAGTTCAGGTAGCCAAGAACGCAAAAGCAATGGCGCAGGAATTCCTTGATCGTGGCTATAAAATTATTTCCGGAGGCACTGATAACCATTTGATGTTGATCGATCTTCGCTCGAAGAACCTCACCGGAAAACAGGCGGAAGAATCATTGATCCTGGCAGATATTACCATCAACAAAAACATGGTGCCGTTTGATACACAATCTCCTATGGTAACATCGGGTATGCGTGTAGGAACGCCAGCCATTACGAGCCGCGGTATGCAAGAGAAAGATGTAGTAAAAGTGGTTGAACTGATCGATGAAGCTTTACAGAATGTTGATAACCCGAAACAACTGAAAGCAGTGAAGAAAAAAGTAAACCGCTTGATGGAGAAGTTTCCGCTTTATTAATTTGAAGAAATCAGAATGACCTTCCTGATAAAAACAGGAAGGTCTTTTTTATAACGCTTACGAACCATGCCATTAGATCAGGACCCAATAGAAGAAGAAAGTGGAGAAAAGGAAATGTCATTTCTCGATCACCTCGAGGAACTCCGGTGGCATGTTATCCGCTCATTAGGCGCTATAGTTGTATTTACCATTTTCGCTTTTGTTGAAGTGAAGTGGATATTTACCAACGTAATTCTGGCACCGGCAAAATCAGATTTCTGGACTTGGAGAATGTTCTGTAAACTCGGCCAGGCCTTCAACTCGCAGGATCTGTGTATTGATGATATACCTCTCGAACTGCAAAGCCGCTTTATGACAGGGCAGTTTACGATTACCATCGTAGCAGCCTTCATCATCGGACTTGTATTTGCTTTCCCTTATGTTGTATGGGAGTTGTGGCGATTCATCAAGCCCGGCCTGCGCATCAACGAACGTAAAAATTCACGTGGTGTAGTAAGCGCTGTTTCAGCTTTGTTCCTGGCCGGTATATCTTTTGGATATTATGTTATTGCTCCGCTGATGGTATATGTTATGGTTAACTACCAGATCAGCGACATGATCAAAAACGAATTTGATATTACTTCGTATGTATCTACGGTAGTAACGCTGGTGTTTGGTAGTGGTTTACTCTTTCAGTTACCGGTAGTGATTTTCTTCCTTTCGAAAGTAGGATTGGTAACACCGGCATTCTTACGCAGATACCGCAAGCACTCGGTTGTAATTATACTCGTAATCGCAGCGATCATTACGCCTCCGGATCCGCTTAGCCAGACACTGATTTCTATACCATTGTATCTGCTTTTTGAAATCAGTATAATTATATCTGCAAGAGTTGAGAAACAACGAATGAGAGACGAGGAGGAAGAACGCAGACGTGAACAAGAATCAACCCCATCACCATCATGAAAAAAATAGCAATCGGCAGCGACCACGCTGGATTTGAATATAAGGAAGCCCTTCGCACCTGGTTGGAAAAGAATGGCTATACCTATAAAGATTTTGGAACCTATAGCACCGCTTCGGCTGACTATCCTGACTTTGCTCACCCGGTAGCCAATGCCGTGGAGGGCAAAGAATTTGATATGGGTATATTGGTATGCGGCAGTGCTAATGGAGTAGCGATTACAGCCAATAAACATCAGGGCATTCGCGCGGCTATCTGCTGGACAGAAGAGCTGGCAGGTTTAGCGCGTCAGCATAATGATGCCAATGTGGTTTGTATTCCTGCGCGCTTCATCAGCCTGGATGATGCAGAGAAAATAACAAATCGTTTTCTGACCGAGAACTTTGAGGGAGGAAGACACGCTAACCGCGTGGGAAAAATAGGTTGCTAGAATTTTAAGTCTGCATTCCTCCTGACTCCTGGTCGGGAAGAATGCAGATATATACCATGTCTCAATAGCTGAACTCGCCAGCTTCGCTTTTCACAGTAACCTTCTTGCTATCTGATGCTTCTACCCGACCGATAATTTTCGCGTCTACCTGATAGCTTCGTGCTATATCAATAACAGATTGAGCGTACTTTTCTTCCAGGTATAGCTCCATGCGATGGCCCATGTTAAATACCTTATACATTTCTTTCCAGTCTGTTTTACTCTGCTTCTGAATAAGCTTGAACAGCGGAGGTATAGGGAAGAGATTATCTTTTATCACGTGTACATTATCAACAAAGTGTAACACTTTGGTTTGTGCACCACCACTGCAATGTACCATGCCGTGAATTTTTGATCGCAGGTCTTTCAGTACTTCAATAATTACCGGTGCGTAAGTACGCGTTGGTGAAAGCACAAGTTTACCAGCATCCAGTGGAGACCCCTCAACTTTGTCTGTCATTCGGCACGTGCCGCCATATACCAGGTCTGCCATAATATTGTTGTCGTACGACTCCGGGTATTTAACTGCGTACTCCTTATGAAAAACATCGTGGCGCGCGGAGGTAAGACCATTGCTACCCATACCACCGTTATAGGAAGATTCGTAGCTAGTTTGTCCGTACGAAGCCAAACCGACAATAACATCACCACCCTGAATTTTACTGTTGTCAATAACATCGCTTCGCTTCATGCGCGAAACAACTGTGCTATCTACTACAATGGTTTTAACAAGATCACCAAGATCGGCAGTCTCGCCACCCGTGCTGACGATGTTAAGTCCGTGACTGCGCAGCATCTCCAGAACTTCTTCCGTTCCGTTAATGACGGCTGCAATTACTTCTCCGGGTATAAGACTTTTATTACGACCAATGGTTGATGAGAGGAGTATATTTTCAGTAGCACCCACACACAGCAAGTCATCTATATTCATGATGATGGCATCCTGTGCTATGCCTTTCCATACAGAAAGGTCGCCTGTTTCTCTCCAGTATACATAGGCCAGCGATGATTTTGTACCCGCACCATCGGCATGCATTACGGTGCAAAAATTTTCATCATGTCCTAAATAGTCGGGCACGATCTTGCAGAAAGCTTTCGGAAAAAGACCTTTGTCCAGTTTGCTGATGGCCTGGTGAACATCTTCTTTGGAGGCCGAAACGCCCCGCTGATTATAGCGATCGGAGTTCAATGGAATATCGATAAAGTAAAAGAAGATCTTTCATAAAAAGATCTTCCGGTTAAGAGTATATATTAAAGTTCTTTCTTGACCAGGAATTGCTCAAGGTCTTTCAGGTTGAGTACGCCTTCATAATATGCTTTGCCAAAAATTACAGCAAATACACCCATGTCATTCAGACGCTTGATGTCATCAACACCGCGAACACCACCACTGGCGAGTACACAGATCTCCGGAAAAGTATTGATGATCTCCTGGTAGTAATCAAACGCAGGTCCTTCCAGAACACCATCGCGCGAAACATCCGTAGACTTTACATATTTTAATCCGCGTGAATAGAAAAATTCAAGCTGCTCGAAAAGTTTAGTCTGCGTTTTACGCTGCCATCCGCGGAAGAGTAACTCTTTTGAATTGCGATCTACAACATCGGCACCCAGTGTTATTTTTTCGCGACCGTACGATATAATCCAGGAAGCAAACAACTCCGGATTTGTTACGGCTATACTGGCGGCAGTTATATAGTCTGCGCCAAACTCATATGCTTTGCTAATGTCTCCATCGGTAGATATACCTCCGGTAAAATCGATTTTGAGATCAGTATACCCGGAGATGGTTTCCAATACAGCCCAGTTAACAGGCGAACCTTTCTCGGCACCATCCAGATCTACCAGGTGCACTACTTCTATACCATGATCTGCAAAGCGCTTGGCCAGATCAA
Source organism: Ohtaekwangia kribbensis (assembly GCF_042676245.1). Lineage (NCBI taxonomy): Bacteria > Pseudomonadati > Bacteroidota > Cytophagia > Cytophagales > Fulvivirgaceae > Ohtaekwangia > Ohtaekwangia kribbensis. The sequence goes on along the minus strand of NZ_JBHTKA010000008.1, from coordinate 629,100 downwards.
GCGGGTTTTCGTTATAGGCTTTTTCACTGGTCGGATCGCCTTTGCGCATCTTTACGACCTTTCCTTTCCGAATGGCAATAGATGGGATTACCTGGATCATTTATACTGGATTTTCTGAGGAGCCAAGTTACGATGCAAAGCTGAAAAACCCTTGAGGTAGCTGAAAAACTGAAAATTATTCACGGCAACGAATTTGCTTTACAAGCCGCATGGGCTTTGTGTTATTTGTAGCTGCTGTTTCCCCGCAGGGCGAAAAAAATCCGTGCTTCGCGCGCTTTATTTTGGAATAATTCTGCGGGTATCTGTGCAAATCAGCGGGCCATAACTTTTTCCCTATAAGGGGTAATGTAAAAGCTTCGCGTGCTTTTCACTAATTTTAGTAACTACATGAAAACCTATATGAGAAAAATTACTGTGTTGCTAGCACTGGCGAGTGTTGCCTTCAGCGCACTGGGCCAGGCGAAAGTCCGCAGAATGCCAAGTATTATTAATCACCCGTCACTAGATGTTTCCACTCCGTTTATCAGTCTGGATGGTAACGCACTGTTATTCGTTGCCAACAACGGTCAGGATGGTGGGCTTAACATTTTATATACTTCCCGCGAGTCAGACTGGAAGGAACCTGTTGATTTACCGAAGCACCTGAATACGCGTCTTAATTTTTTTAAAGGATATGCACTCAGTGCGGATGGCAAGAAACTATATTTTACCTGTGCGAAATCGCCTGTTATAGGGGGCTACGATATTTTTTCTTCTGAGCTTACCGGCAGCACCTGGAGTCAGCCGGAAAACCTCATGCTTCCTATAAATTCAAAGAGCAATGACGGAGCACCTTCCTTTACAGGCGATGGCAACACTATATATTTTATGCGCTGCGACAAGATGGATCAAAGTAAAGCGAGCGGTTGTAAAATTTTTGTGTCGAAGAAAAAATCAAATGGTCAATGGGAAGAGCCTCTGGAATTACCCGCTACTATCAACACGGGTAATTCACAAACGCCTCGAATTATGGCCGATGGCGAAACGCTCATCTTTTCATCGGATAAAATTACTCCGAACAAAGGAGGAATGGATTTATATATATCCAAACTCAGAAACGGCACGTGGTCAAATCCTGTGGCAATGGATTTTGTAAACACTGAAAAGGATGATCAATATGTAAGCGTAGCAGCATTGGGAAGATACCTGTTGAAAGAAGCGCCCGGTGCCCGAAAAAATTCAGAGATAACAGAGTTCCTGATTCCTGCCGAGATCAAGCCGCGCGGTTTAATGATGGTGGAAGGCAAGGTGACAGACAACACTGGTGCTGCTATACCAGCTTATATTTCCATTACAGATATAAATACCAAGAAGCGTGTTTATAGCGGTCGGCCAAATGCGAATGGAGTATACTCGGTTTTTTTATTGGAGGGTACCCGTTATGAAATGTCGGTAGATCCGGAGCAAAGCAATATATCTTTCTTCTCCAGAACGTTCGATCTTACCAGTGATAAAATTCCGCAGAAAGAGAAAGTAAATATAACATTGAAACAACTTCAACCTGGTGACGAAGTGCCGCTCAATGTTTCATTTAAACCCAACTCAGCTATACCCGATCCATCGGCAGAATCGGAGTTAAAGAGACTGGTGCGTGTTGCTAAAGCAAACCCATCGTTGAAATTTGAGATACAGGTTTTACTAAGCGGCTATGAAGAAGATACGATAAAATCTTCGGCTGATCTTACTGAACTTATTGTTGATTCTGTACACACCATAGTGAATAATGTCGATACCGTTGTTGTACGAAACACCTACCACAATGACAGAACGCGCGCGCAGGCGCAGGCATTGATTGATTATGTTGTTTCGCAGGGAGCAGACTCTAAAAACTTCCGCTACTTCGTAAATGCAATTCCGGCTGTTACTCCGGAAAACAGAAAGCTTACAGTGAAGGCTGTAGTCCGTTAAAAATACAAAGCTGCTACGACAAAAAAATAAAAAGAGCGGTTATCAGTACATCGATAGCCGCTCTTTTTTAATTCTTACAGCGTTTATTGCCTTCAATGCTTTCGGGCTGGCAAACACGGTTCTACATTCTCTCTGTTCGGTACTTCATGCAATTGCGATGGCCATTGCCTGTGATGGAGCTTCCGAAACAATATATAGCTTTATACTATATTTTCTCTGGCACTTATCTCGCTGATACTATACTTCGTACTCCAGCGCCATTAGTAAAGATTCTGAGAACTAAAATTCTAATACGAAAATGGAACAGCCACCAGGGTCTTGTCCCATATCAAAACCATTTCGGCATCCCCGCCTACTTTTTCAAAAGCGATGGTAAATTGTTCAAAGAGTCTGTCTTGCTTCACGGCATGGACATCAATCTTCAGCACATCACGCGCGGGATCGCGGTTGGCTTCACCTCCGGAATTAACACCCCATTGTCCGAATTCAGAATTTAGAATTATGGTCCACGTTTCTTCGCCTGGAATTGTCCACAGAGAATACTTTCCGCTCTTCAAAACCTTTCCTTCAAAGCGGAGGTCTTTCGATGTTTCAAAAGTTGTAGCTTCGTTGGCTCCGGTGCGCCACACAACACCATAAGGCACCAGGGCGCCAAAGATTTCACGTTCCTTTTTATACGGGCGATTGTAGAAAACTTTAACAGTCAGGTCTTTATCATTAAAAACCACCTCTTCTTCAGGACTGAAAGATTTGGTCTGTTTCTTCATATAGTACATCGTAACCCGGCCCAGCAGAATGAGAACAACAATTGCTATTCCGGTAAAAATCAAAAACTTTTTCATACTTACGTTAAGGTGGCCTCGCCGACAAGATCGTTATTCAAAACAATTTTTCAATCTTCTGATACAAAATACTGTCCTAGAACCTATTTTTACGGTCCTAAAAAAATATCAAAGTTATGGACGTAGCATCTTGGTGGCCTTTTTACGTGGTAATCACATTATTTGTTTTAGCCATCGTTTCTCCCTGGATCTTTCCGAACAAACAGGTGAGCAAAAACAAACACGACAACAAATTCTAAGAAGGCTCCCTCCCGGGCTTTCTTACCCAACCCATGAACATTTGTGTTTTCTGCGGCTCTTCATTAGGTCATAGTCCGATCTATGAAGCCGCTGCTAAAGAGTTAGGCGCTTTAATGGCCGCACAAGGTCACACCTTGGTATATGGTGGCGGCAATGTTGGGCTCATGGGTGTCATTGCCGATTCTGTTCTGCAAAATGGTGGTGAAGTGATTGGTGTGATACCAGACTTTTTACTTCAGCGTGAAGTCGGGCATCGTGGTGTATCGAAACTCGAAGTAGTGGGCTCGATGCACGAACGCAAAAAAAGAATGGCTGATCTTTCAGATGCATTTATAGCCATGCCAGGTGGCTGGGGCACACTTGATGAACTTGCGGAGATACTCACCTGGCGACAACTCGATCTCATCACGCAACCTATCGCATTACTGAACACAGCAGATTTTTTCAAAACGCTGGTAGACCAGATGCATAAAATGGTGGATGCCGGTTTTCTTCGGGCTTCCAACCTCGACTTTCTTTTGATCGAGCACTCTCCTGAAAAACTTCTCTCATCGATCCAGAGAGAAAATCAATAAACATTCGCACATTTTGACTTATCTTGACGTATAACCGAATACGGTTCACACGTTTGTATGGTGCGTATAATTCAGGTCTTCGTCCTTGTCATTGCTTGTGTTGGTAATCTCTCCGCTCAAACATTGGGCTTCTCTCTTCCTCCGGGTCAGAAGAAGGTTCAAATGCCCATCGAGATCTATAATAACCTGGTGGTGGTTCCTGTAGTGTTAAACAAAACACTCCCGCTGAAATTTATACTGGATACAGGAGTACGCACCGCCATCCTTACGCAAAAAACATTTACGGATATTCTTAATTTACCCTATTCACGCAAATATACTATATCCGGACCCGGTGGAGAAAAACTTGTAGATGCTTACGTCACCAACAACGTCACACTCGATCTTCCGGGTATACAAGGTCGTGGTCACGCCATGTTGGTACTTGAAGAAGATTACCTTGAACTCAGAAATTATCTTGGCACGGATGTGCATGGGATATTAGGCTATGAATTGTTTAGCCGTTTTATAGTACAGATCGATTACGAAAAGAAAGTGCTTACCTGCACTACTCCCGACCGATTTAGAAAATCACGGAAGTTTCAAACTATACCGATGAAGATTGAAGACACCAAGCCCTATATTATCACACCGATCTCCTTTCAGGATGGGACGAATATGAATGCAAAGTTACTCATGGATTCTGGTGCAAGTCACGGGTTAATGCTCGACCCGGCAACGGATCAGCGAATTACGGTGCCCGCACATGTTGTGAGCAGTGTTATCGGCCGTGGACTTGGAGGTGAGATTGTTGGTAAGGTAGGTCGGATCAAATCCATCGAGTTTGGAACCTACAAATTGAATAACGCGATCGCTAATTTTCCCGATCCCAACAGTTATTCCGATAGTATAAAGATTGGTAATGTGTTTCGTAACGGAGCTGTCGGTGGCGAGATTATGAGTCGCTTTACCATTATCTTCAATTTTCCGCAGGAAGAAATATATATCAAAAAGAACGCAGCCTTTAAAAAAGGATTTCACTATAACCTGAGTGGGCTTATTGTGAAAGCAAAAGGCTCGCAACTAAATGTTTTTGAAGTAACAGAAGTACGCAAACTTTCAGTTGCCGACAGAGCCGGTGTTATGGCTGGCGATATTATTACCAGTATAAATGGTATAACAACACAAATACTCACACTGAATCACCTGAACAGCTTTTTCAACAGTAAGCCTAATAAAAAAATACGTTTAGAGATCGAGCGAAAAGGTCAGCGTATGCGCAAGGAATTTTTGCTGGAAGATCAGATCTGAAAATTATCCGTGTGACAGCTTCAATATAAAATCCTTTCTTTTCTGATACACCTGGTATAAGTAAAGCTGTGTTCTTTTAAAGCGGAGTGAATTCTTCAACGTATTGTAGATCGCATCTGAGGAAAGATTTTTCTTTAACAGAAAATCAAGTATGCTGTTAGCCGTGAGTGATTCATGGTAATTTGAATTCTTCAGCACGGTGATGGGTATATCTTTTGTCTTGGCGTTGCTGGAAAGTGTGTTGATGGTTTCCTTTAATTCTGTCTTGCCGAGGTTATCGTCAATCAGAATAAAGTTTGGATTGAAACGGATCAGGCGTTCCATAATGCTTTTCACATCGAACGCAATCTCGGTAACAATTTTAAAACCACGCACGTCCTGCAGCTTTTTAAGGACAGCACTTAACTCGATCGGGTTATTCCCAACCAGTAATACGTGCATGGGTTCAGATGTAGAGGTGTCTTTCGTAGTCATATTGCCAACTGTGTAATGTAACAGTATATTAACGTAAAAGGTTACTCAACAAGATTTATTCCGGTGCTATTTTTTGTGCGTATACGTACTAATTTTCATCCGGAATTCTCAAATACGGAAATACTGATCTGGAATTGAAAAAAATAGTAATCATTGGTGGCGGGCTTGCTGGTCTTGTATCAGCCATTATCCTTTCGCGAAAAGGACTTCATGTTCATGTTATTGAAAAAAAGGTATACCCCTTTCACCGTGTTTGCGGAGAGTATATTTCGAACGAAACAATTCCATTTCTTAAGTCGCTTGATCTTTTTCCGGAAGAATTTTCACCACCGCACATTCGTAATTTTTTACTTTCAGCTACCAGTGGTAAATATGAAAAACTGCCGCTTGATCTCGGAGGCTTCGGCCTGAGCCGCTATATATTGGATGAATTTTTATTTAAGAAAGCGCAGGCATCAGGTGCCGGGTTCTGGCTTCACACCGAAGCCGAAAATATAATATTTCACGAGCGTGAGAATAAATTTGATATTAGTACTTCGCGGGGAAATATAGCAGCCGATGTTGTTATCGGTTCATTTGGTAAACGCTCCAGGCTCGATGTTCAGCTTAACCGTTCGTTCATACAAAAGCGTTCACCTTACGTTGGCATAAAGTATCACATCAAAACAGATCACCCTGCTGATCTTATAGCACTCCATAATTTTCCGGGCGGCTATTGCGGCATGAGTAATGTAGAGGATGGCAAAACCAATCTTTGCTATTTAACACATCGCGATAATGTGAAGAAGTATAAGAACATTCGCGATATGGAAGAAGCGGTGCTTTTTACAAACCCGTTATTGAAATCTGTTTTTACCAATGCCGATTTTCTTTTTGATAAACCCGAAGTGATCAACGAGATCTCTTTCGAAACGAAGTCTCCGGTTCAAAACAATATACTCATGGCCGGTGATGCTGCGGGTATGATTACACCGCTGTGCGGCAACGGTATGGCTATGGCCATACATGCTTCTAAAATTGTAAGTGAGCTTGTAGAAAGGTATTGTACCGATGAGCATTTCTCAAGAGAAGAACTTGAGAAGACTTATACATATCAGTGGAGGAAAAATTTTGCAACGCGACTGTGGGCCGGCCGGCAGATTCAGAATCTGTTTGGTAATGAATGGGCTTCCAACGTGGCTATAAATCTCGCGATTCATGTAAAGCCGCTGGCGCGAATCATTATGCGCAACACCCATGGAAAGGTGTTCTGACTTTCATAAGACAAATTTACCGTTAGTTGAGCGATACTAAATGTTGGTTGAGTTATAGGTAATTTTTCAGGAATCAATTGTTATCTTCCCTTATAATCAACCATCATACAACCATGAATCAAGAAACGAATCGCAGATCATTTTTACGTTCCCTCGGACTCATCACGGTTGGCGCAACAGCCGGAGCTTCTTTTCTATCTTCCTGCGGAAGTAAACCTTCCGGTGATCAGCAGGCAACGGCTGATACAACAGCCGTTACGCCTGCGGCTCCGAAAGAGCTGTTCTTTAAAATTTCGTTGGCCGAATGGTCGCTGCATAAATCACTTTTCGATGGAAAATTAACGAACCTCGATTTTCCTGCGAAAGCTAAAAATGACTTCGGTATATCTGCCGTGGAATATGTAAATCAGTTTTTTAAAGACAAAGCGAAAGATCAGGCATACCTGGCTGATCTGAAAAAGCGTTGTGATGATCTCGGTGTAACCAGTGTATTGATCATGTGTGATGGTGAAGGTGAGCTTGGTGATGCTGATGTGAAAAAACGGAAACAGGCGGTTGAAAATCATTATAAATGGGTGGAGGCCGCGAAGTTTTTAGGTTGCCACTCCATTCGTGTTAATGCTGCGGGTGAAGGTAAACGCGAAGATGTTGCCAAAGCTGCAACGGAAGGACTGCGTCAGCTTTCTGAATTTGCTAAGGGTGTAGGTATAAATGTTATAGTTGAAAACCACGGAGGTTTTTCTTCGGATGGTCAATGGCTGAGCAGTGTTATTGCCGGCACGCAAATGGATAACTGCGGTACGTTACCAGATTTCGGTAATTTCTGTATTAACCGTACAAAACCTGAATCGAATACTCCGGAAGCCTGGGCGAAAACAAAATGCCTCGAAGAGTACGATCGCTATAAAGGCGTACAGGAGCTTATGCAATATGCCAAAGGTGTAAGCGCTAAAACACATGAGTTTGATGCCCAGGGTAATTGTACCGATACGGATTACACCCGCATGCTGCCCATTGTAAAAGCTGCAGGTTATACCGGCTATATTGGCATAGAGTATGAAGGACAAACCCTTAGCGAAGACGAAGGTATACGTGCAACCAAAGCGCTACTGGAGAAAGCAGGCGCTATAGCGTAACACGATATACACTGTCAGAACATCTGCCAAAGCTGGGTTGAATCCAGCAGCAGGTATATAAAGAATATATTTAAACATGTGGCTGAAATAAAATTCAGCCACATAGTGTTTTTATGGTTCGCCTTTGTCTCATCTTTTATAACGCGAATGAACCAGTATAAAAAGAAGATCATTACGGGAAATAAAGCCGCTACAAATGACACGCTATAGTCATTCACAAAGAATGCATTGAAATACAGTATATATCCGATCGTAACCACAGCGAACAAAGCGCCCACAAAAAGAAACGTTCCGCGTACACCTAGCATCAAACTAAATGTTTTATCTCCACGCTTGGAATCCTCTTCGTGTTGATATACTTGTGTCATGGGATACGTTCCCAACAACATCGCACTGCTCAAGAGTCCAGGTATAATTACAGAAGCCCTTAGTGCATTCTCCAACGGAAAGCGATTGATGCCAACATAGCACATCACAAATGCAAACAGTCCCTGAAACAAACCGACTGTTAACCATCCTCCGATTGGATATTTTTTAAGGCGTATAGCAGGGTGACTATAGGCTTTGGAAATTAAACCGTAAACGAAAATGAGCACGGCAAATACAATAGAGATATTAACAACAGCCAACACCAGCGCGATAACATCAAACAGTAACGAAAGATAATATAGTCCTTTTGTTACTTTGGGAGGATTCTTCAATCCACCAATACTCTTTTCATCTTTATCGAAGTAGCTGTTATAGCCATTGCTGGCCGGATACAGGAACAGGTGTATAATAAGAAAGGTCCAGATCAACGGATTCACACTGATGTTAGGCGAGATAGCCAGACTGAAAAAAAATACCGGCATCAGGTAGTACGAGAACGGTATACGTAAGTGAAGCCAGGCTGAACGCGAAAACATAATTGTTGAAAATATATAGTGAATATCTCTTTGTTACTTGAAGTAAAACTAACCGAATAGCTCCTGAAAGACTTCGGTTAATTTGCCAAACGACTTTACCTGTATATTAGTCTTCTTCAGGTCTATTGATTTTTGATTGAACTTGGAAATATAGATCTCTTCAAATCCAAGTTTTTCCGATTCTGAAATACGTTGCTCGATCCGGTTGACTGCACGAAGCTCTCCTCCCAGCCCGATCTCTGCTGCAAAACATATTTTATCAGACACTGGAATTTCTTCCATGGAGGATATAATGGAAATACAGATTGCGAGATCGATAGCAGGATCTTCTACTTTTATACCGCCCGCCATATTTAAAAATACATCTTGCGTACCCATGCGAAAGCCACAACGTTTTTCAAGTACGGCCAGCAACATGTTCAATCGCTTCTGATCAAAACCGGTAGGGGTGCGTTGTGGCGTACCGTATGATGCCGGGCTCACCAGCGATTGTATCTCGATCAGTAAAGGTCTGTTTCCTTCTATCGTTGCGCCAATGGTAACACCACTCAGTTGTCCGTCTTTCTGTGAAATTAAAATTTCCGATGGGTTGGTAACTTCACGAAGTCCTGTGCCCAGCATTTCATAAATTCCTATTTCAGAAGTAGAGCCGAAACGGTTCTTGGTTGTACGCAAAATTCTATAGGCTAAATGTCTGTCGCCTTCAAATTGCAAAACGGTATCGACCATGTGTTCTAATACTTTCGGACCTGCCAGCATGCCATCTTTAGTAATGTGGCCTATCAGAAAAACAGGGGTCTCTGTTTCTTTGGCAAACTTCATGAGTTCAGCGGCACATTGCCGGACTTGTCCTATACTTCCCGCAGCGGAATCCATCAGCGGAGAGTATAAAGTTTGTATCGAATCGATAATAACCAGTTGGGGTTGCAGCGATTCGATTGCCAGAAATATATTCTTGGTATTGGTCTCGGTAAGTATATAAAAACCTTTGGAAGAGTTGCCAAGGCGGTCGGCCCGCATCTTGATTTGTTGCTCACTTTCTTCACCGGATACATAGAGTACACGAAGCGATTTCAGTTGTAACCCTACCTGTAACATGAGTGTTGATTTACCGATGCCGGGTTCGCCACCAATCAACACGAGCGAACCGGGAACAATGCCTCCGCCCAATACGCGGTTCAACTCATCATCTCCGGCATGGATGCGCGCTTCGGCTGTTGCTTCAATTTCAGATAGCGCTTTTGCCTTTATTGACTTGGCGCGCGAAGATTCCTGTCGCCACTCATTCTTGTTGCTCTCTTCCTTGGTTACTAATTCTTCAGCAAACGTATTCCATGCACTGCACGATGGACACTTGCCAAGCCACTTGGCAGATTCGTACCCGCAGCTCTGACAGAAGTAGGTTGTTTTCGCTTTCGCCAATTTGAATAAATAGTTAAGTGTTAAACGCAGCCCGAAGCTGCAAAAAGAATCGATAAAGTTGCACTAATTTTTTTTATACTTACGGAACAAATAAATCTAACTAACCTGCCTTTGTTGTTTATGAGAGCTTTAATGCTTGGCCTCATGGCCACCCTCTCTGTGCATATAGTCTGTGCGCAGAAATCTCCTGTTAAATTTGGCGACATCCCGTTGGAAGACCTGAAGATGAAGGTCTACGATAAGGATTCATCTGCCGCTGCTGTGATGCTCGTAGATTATGGCGAAGCCTATGTTTCGGTTACCGCCATAAATGCTTCGCTCGTTTTTGAACGACACGTTCGTATCAAAATTCTTACGAAAGAAGGTATGAGTTGGGCCGATGCCGGTATACCCCTATACCATTCGGGTTCTGCCGAAGAACGCGTAACAAAACTGAAAGCAACAACTTACAACCTTGAAAATGGTAAAATTGTTGAAACCGACATGTCGAAGGACGGTATCTTCAAAGAGAAGTTTAATCGCAATATCAACCTTCAGAAATTTACATTGCCGAATGTAAAGGAAGGTTCTGTTATAGAATATTCCTATACCGTTACATCTGAATTTCTTTCCAACTTCCCGAACTGGCAGTTTCAATACGACATCCCGGTTCGCTGGAGTGAGTACTGGGCGATGTTTCCGGAATTTTTCTTCTTCGAAAAGTATATGCAGGGATATATAGCGCCTACATCATACGAGATAAAGAATAAAGCCAATTCTGACTTCCAGATTCAGGCACACCACTGGATATCGAAAGATGTACCAGCCTTTAAAGAAGAACCATTCATGACGTGTGAAGATGACTATGTTTCAAAGATCAATCTGGCCTTATCGCACATCAGTTTTCCTGGTCAGCCGGTAAGAGAAATCATGGGTACATGGTCAAAGCTCAATACGGTGTTGCTGGAAAGTGAAAGTTTCGGTAAAGCTATTTCCGGATCAAACTTCCTCAAGAAAAAAGTAGAAGAGATCACGACAGGAGTTACGGACCCACAACAAAAAGCTGCAGCGATTTTTAGCTACGTACGCAATAACATGGAGTGGGATGGCGTGAAAGACAAGTATACCGATAATCTTAAGAAGGTATTTGAAAGTAAGAAAGGAACAACTGCAGATATTAATCTGCTATTAGGTGCCATGTTGGATAAAGCAGATCTTCCGGTAGAGATGATGCTGCTTAGTACCCGTGACCACGGTTTTGTTCGCGAGACGTATCCGATGGAAGAACAGTTTAACTATGTGATCTGTACTGTGAAAATTGGAGACAAACGCTTATTGCTTGACGCAACAGACAAATATTTACCAATAGGTATACTACCGGAACGATGCCTGAATGGGCAAGGTCTTGTTATATCTAAAATAAATCACGGCTGGATTAGCCTGGATGCGAAGGCAAAATCTAAGACTGTCGTAAGCAGTGATCTTGTTTTGAAAGAGTCTGGCGAACTAACCGGTAAGGTGAATTATACTTTTGATGGATACGATGCACACCGTGTTCGTAAAGATTACTTTGCAAAAGGCGAGACGGACTATCTGAAAAAATTCCTGGAAGATAAAACGTGGGAAATTCAGAAGAGCGAATTCCAAAATCTGAAGGAGATAGATCAAAACGCGAAACAACTTCACGAGCTCATCATCAGCGAACACTGCACACTGGCTGGTAATGTTATATATCTGAACCCCTACGTTACTTCACAAGTAAAGGAAAATATATTCAAGCACGAGAAGCGTGAATACCCGGTTGACTTTGGTAGTCCGGCAGACAGAACCTATATGTGTAAAATTGTTTTACCGGAAGGATATGCGGTAGATGAACTTCCAAAACCAAAAGTCATTGTATTGCCAGGCAACGCAGCCAAATTCAGCTATAACATTTCGCAAACGGGCAATGTACTCAACGTAATCAGCATGCTGCAAATCAACAAGGCGCTGTTTTTACAAGATGAATACCCGCACCTCCGTGAGTTCTATAACCAAGTTGTTGCCAAGCAATCTGAACAGATTGTGTTAAAACGTAAATAAGAGATATACCTCTATGAAAAGAATTGTATCGTTGCTTTTAGTTCTGTTTTCGTGTGCAGCTGTTTTTGCCAAAGAAGATCCAAAGTACCCGGTAAGCGCTATACCGGAAGATATGAAGACGGGTATGTATGCCGTTATACGCGAGCAGGAATTGAGATTCGAAATTAATTCGGTTAGCAGCTCTACTACGTATTATCGCGTTGTCATTACCATTCTTAACTCCAACGCTAAAAGTTATGGCAAGGAAGTTATCGGTTACGATAAGTTCAATGTTGTAAAATCATTCAAGGGTGTTGCGTATGATGCTGCCGGTAACGTCATCAAAAAATTAAAGCAAAGTGATATATATGACCAGAGCGCTTTTGATGGCTTCTCCCTTTATAGTGATAATCGCTTGAAAAGAGCTGACCTGTCGCAAGGCACATACCCATATACCGTTGAGTTTGAATATGAGACAGAACAAAAGTGTCTGTTCTTTATACCGGACTTTCGTTTATATGAAGATGACGAGATCTCGATCCAGAAGTCGAAATATACCTTGGCCTATCCCGTTGCTCTGAAACCACGTTATAAACTTTTTAAAATCCAGGAGCCGAAAACGTTCAGTCTGGATGGAAGAGAAGTACTGGAGTGGAATTTTGAAAACGTTAAACCGGCAAAATTTGAGCGCTTAAGTCCAGATCTCGATCAGATAATTCCAAACATTTCAACAGCACCACAGGCTTTTGAGTTTGATAATTATGCTGGTAGAATGGACTCGTGGGAAAATTTCGGAAAGTGGATAACGCTGCTCAATAAGGATAAAAATGTTTTGCCGGAAGCCACTAAAAAGAAAGTTCAGGAGCTGACAAAGAATGCTGCTACAACGGAAGAGAAAGTGCGTATACTTTACGAATATCTGCAGGGTAAAACCCGCTACGTAAGTATTCAGCTTGGTATAGGTGGCTACCAGCCTTTTGCCGCATCGGTCGTGGAGCAAAACGGTTATGGCGATTGCAAAGCACTTTCAAATTATATGGTATCTATGCTGGATGCTGCAGGTGTGAAAGCAAATTATATACTTATTCGTGCAGGCGAAGACTCTCCGGATATCGATATAAATTTCCCGAGCTCACAATTCAATCATGCTATTGTAGCAGTTCCTGATAAGAAAGATACGTTGTGGCTGGAATGTACGAGTCAGACAAACCCATTTGGCTATATGGGAAGCTTTACCGGTGGTCGCCATGCATTGATGATCACCGAGAACGGAGGAAAACTTATCAGAACCCCGGTATATACTGCCGACCAAAACACACAATCACGTACAGCAGATGTCTTTGTAGAACTAACCGGAGATGCCAAAGCAAAAGTTAAAACGACCTATCGCGGTCTTCAATACGAAAACGGTGATCTCAACTTCATTGTGAATGGTAAATATGATGATCAGAAAGAATGGGTGCAGGATAACACCGAAATACCAGCTTTCGACATCGTGAATTTTAACATGACGAATCATAAAGACAAGATTCCGGCTGCCGTGGTTAACCTTGATCTTACACTGAAGCGTTTTGCAACGGTAAGTGGCAAACGAATATTTCTGACGCCCAACCTGATGAACCGATCAACCTATATTCCGGAGAAACTGGAATCGCGCAAGACGAACGTAGTGTTACGTACGGCCTATACCGATCTTGATACCGTTCGCTATCATTTACCAGAAGGTATATATCCTGAGTTTTTGCCGGAGCCTGCAAAAGTAAAATCGCGCTTTGGTGAGTATGAATCAACGTTCACAGTTGATCAGGGCAGTCTTCTATACATTCGCAGAGTGCGAATGAACAAAGGCGAGTATCCGGCAGAGACCTACAAAGAGCTCACCGAATTTTATCGTAACATCAATAAAGCGGACAACACCAAACTGGTGTTTATGAGTAAAACGTAAAGGTTATTTACGGATGGGAGCGTTGGCTTCCTTCGCCATTACGTTGTAGACCATCTTATCTGCCAGTCCTGGCAACCACTTATTTAGAAATACTGCAAGCTTACCCTGTGTCGTTAAGACCAGGGTACGTTTGCGTTTAACCGTAGCGTTGTATATATGTTCGGCACATTCTTCGGCCGTCATCATTTTTTCTTCCTGCCGTGGCGACTCTCCCTGCTGACTTCCGTCTTTTGTTAACGACCGCTTCCGAATGTTAGAGGCCGTAAATCCAGGGCATGCTGTTAACACATGTACTCCTGTTTTTAAAAGTTCGGTGCGCAATACTTCCAGAAAACCGTTCAGCGCAAATTTAGACGCAGAATATCCGGTGCGCCCGGGCAAACCGCGAAAGCCGGCAATGGAAGATATACCCACAATCGAGCCGTTGTTCTTGGTGATTTCCGGAAGGCAATATTTAGTAGCGTATAGCACACCGTAAAAATTGATATCCATTACTTTTTTCACAACAGCTATATCAACTTCTGAAAAGAGTGCGCGCATGGAAATACCTGCGTTATTGATCAATACATCTATAGTTCCGTAATGTTTGATAGCTTCTTCTGCCATTTTACGGTTGTCTTCCTCCACACTAACATCGGCCTGAAATGATTGAACAGTAATTCCGTTTTGACGAAGTTCTTCCGTTGCTTTTGCAAGCTCCTCTTTGTTTCGGCCGGTGATAAGAATTTTAGACCCTTCACGTCCGAATTTTTCAGCCATTGCTTTTCCGATACCGGAAGATCCCCCGGTAATGATGACAACCTTATTTTTCATGCTGCAAAATAAAAATTACTGAGCACAATGAGATATAGCGCCATGAAGAGGAGACTGAATTACTGAATTCTTAACTTGCCACGAGAACTTTACTTTCAATGTTTGTAATCAGTCTATTATCGCGATTACCTTTTGGTGTACTGTATGCTATTTCTGATTTCCTTTTCTTTATTACCTATCGTGTTGTAGGCTACCGGAGAAAGATGGTACAGAAAAATCTGCGGAATTCTTTTCCTGATAAAACAGAACAGGAGCTTAAAAAAATTGAAAAGCAATTCTATGTCAACCTGTGTGATTATGGAGTTGAGACACTAAAGCTTTATTCCATTCGAAAAGAAGAATTAGCCAGGCGAATGCTTTTCAGAGATGTTAGCGCCATTGAAAAGTATAAACAACAAAATCAGTCGGTACTTATTCTTTCATCTCACCAGTTCAACTGGGAATGGCTGCTTTCTTCCGGTAATTTTAATCTGCCTGTACCTGTTGATTTTGTATACCAGCAACAGAGCAGTGAGTTCTTTAATCGATTCTCGTTACTGTGCCGTACGCGTTTTGGCGCACATCCTATAAAACGATCGGATGTTGCCCGTGAGCTCATCAGACGAAAAGATATACTTCGCGGCATCGCTATTGTAAGCGATCAATATCCCGGACTTAAAAAGGATAAAAAATATCAAACCCGCTTTCTTAATCAGGATACAGTGTTTTTTCTGGGAGCACATCAAATTGCAGTGCTTACACAATACCCGGTGGTATATGCGCAGGTTCGAAAAATAAAGCGCGGTTATTACGAAGCGTCCTTTGTGAATATAGCGGAGCCTCCTCATGCCAAAGAAGACTTTACACTGATTGAAAACTATATCAAGGCGGTTGAAAAAATAATCTATGAGAATCCTTCCGGTTGGTTATGGTCGCATAATCGTTGGAAGACCCGGCATTTGAAAAAGAACTAGAAAACAAAAGGCGATGATTTCTCACCGCCTTTCTTTTTTATCAAAGTTTCACAAATGCATTAAGCAAGTTTGAATGCTTTTTTCACCTGGTCAACGTGATCAAGTTTTTCCCATGGGAACAACTCAACTTTCACTTTCTTCTCGTTAGCCTTACCCTTGTTGAAGATTTTGTCAACAACTTTTGATTCGCGACCCATGTGTCCGTAAGCAGCAGTTTCTGCATATATAGGGGTGCGTAGGCTAAAGCGTTGTTCGATAAAGTAAGGACGCATGTCGAATATCTTGGCAACACGCTTCGCGATTTCGCCATCGCTTTCTTTTACTTTAGAAGTGCCGTAGGTGTTTACATACAAACCAACCGGTTGAGCAACACCAATAGCATAAGCTACCTGTACAAGAACTTCGTCACAAAGACCAGCCGCCACCAGGTTTTTAGCGATGTGGCGTGTAGCATACGCTGCAGAACGATCTACTTTCGAAGGATCTTTACCAGAGAATGCGCCACCACCGTGGGCACCTTTACCGCCATAGGTATCAACAATAATCTTTCGACCAGTCAAACCTGTATCACCGTGTGGTCCACCGATAACAAATTTACCTGTAGGGTTAATATGATACTTGATGTCATTTCCGAAAAGCTTCTGAACACGCTTCGGAAGTTTTTTAGTAATGCGTGGGATAACGATGTTGATGATATCATCTTCGATCTTCTTCAACATCTTGGCATCTTTATCGAAGTCATCGTGCTGTGTAGATACTACAATGGTATCGATACGCTCAGGTTTGTTATCATCGCTATATTCAATTGTAACCTGCGATTTTGCATCCGGGCGCAGGTATGTCATTACTTTACCTTCTTTACGGATGGCAGAAAGTTCGCGTAATAGCATGTGAGCAAGCTCCAATGGAAGCGGCATGTAGTTGTCGGTTTCGTTAGTGGCATAACCGAACATCATACCCTGATCGCCAGCGCCTTGGTCTTCTTTCTTTCTACGCACAACACCCTGGTTGATATCAGGCGATTGCTCGTGAATAGCCGAGAGTATACCGCAGGAGTTTGCTTCGAACATATACTCGCTCTTGGTATATCCGATCTTGCGGATTACTTCGCGTGCTATGTCTTGCACATCCAGGTAGGCTTCAGATTTCACCTCGCCAGCCAGTACAACTTGTCCGGTAGTAACAAGTGTTTCACATGCAACTTTAGAAGATGGATCGTAGGCCAGGAAGTAATCGATAAGAGCATCAGAGATTTGGTCAGCGACTTTGTCGGGATGGCCTTCGGATACCGACTCAGAGGTGAATAGATAAGGCATATGAAATTATTTTATTGATTAGTACAATTTTGCAGCGTCAAATTTAGATTGAAAAGTGTAAACCCCAAACTCCAGCATTTCAATAGTGTTTACTGAGCCAGAAACAAAAACACCGCCGGGCTTTTCGGAAACTCTGTTTTCATCGTCTTCCACTTTTTAACCGGCAGTGTCTTTATCCGTTCGTCTTCCCCGGTAACGTTTACCGCTACACATAGCAGTGTATTGTCTTGAAGATTTTTAAGAAGCGTAGTCATGATGGAATTATTACGATAAGGTGTTTCAATAAAAATCTGTGTTTGATTTTTGGTGTGTGATTCTTTCTCGAATGTTCTGATAACTGCAGCTGCATCTTTACCATCAATCGGCAGGTATCCGTGAAAGGCAAATCGCTGTCCGTTGAGCCCGGAAGCCATTAACGCGAGCAATAATGATGATGGACCCACTAACGGAACCACGTGGATGTCATTCTCATGTGCATACTTTACAGCAAGCGCCCCGGGATCTGCCACACCCGGACAACCCGATTCAGAGAGCACACCTATATCCTTTCCTTCAGTTATAGGCTGAAAGAACGTTTTGAGACTTTCAGGCTTTGTGTCTTTGTTGAGGACTTCAAACTTCAGCGGTTCGATAGACGGATATACTTTTAAACTACTCAGGTATCGCCTGGCAGTTCGTACATCTTCTGCTAAAAAATGTTGAATCGAAGGAAGCGCCTCCCGAATATGAGGAGGAATAACAGCGTGCTGTGTTTCTTCTGCGATTACCGTTGGTATGAGGTATAATTTTCCTGTAGGCATTTACTAAAATGAATTCAGCAAAGAGCTGATGCAAGCAGTTTTAATTCGTGCTAAATTTCGGCAAGAAAAAGAAGCAATGGGCAAAATGCTTATCATAATTGGTGCAATTTTTATCGTGGCCGGTATACTTGTAACCTATAGCAACAAGATACCGCACCTTGGAAAGCTGCCAGGTGATATTCGTATTGAACGGGAGAATTTCAGCTTTTATTTTCCTGTTATGACGAGTATACTACTTAGCATCATTGTCTCATTGGTGCTGTACTTTATCAATCAGTGGAAAAATTAAGCATCTTTCGTACGGTAACATGTCGTTAAGCGTTTAGCTTCTGCAAGCCTTAGTTTATTTAATCAATATTTACGAATTTCAGGGTTTAGTTTTTGTGAAGCAGGTTAGAACATATTTTTTCCTACTTTCTTTTCTTCCGGCTCTGATTGTGTCGGCTCAAAAGAAATCTCAGACTTCCTCCATTCCGCTTAATTTTCCTGACAGCGTAAGAATTGTTCTGGAAAATACCCGGAACGTTGATGCTACAGTCGTGGGTACCAGTTTTGCATCCGCATGGTCAAGCCTCGGTGCAGATCAACAATTAATTATACAACAGCAGCTTCGGAAGATGAAGAAGAAAAAACTTCCGCTCAAGCCTGCACTCATCAATTACTTTGGTGCTATTGCAAACGCAGTAACCGTTGAACGTGCTGATGCATCCAAGCTCTCCGGGTTCTTCACCGTTGTCGGGCAGGTGATTGATAATGAAACTACGCCACGCATTCTCAATTTCTTGCAAGGAAGTCGTACGTTCTTTGAACATCACGCACTGCACTATGAAAAATCCTATAGGCTGTACGCCAGAGATGACGACTATACATTTGATTATATAGCTCCGGCACCGTCATTCGATATGAATGACACCACATCGACTCCCACAACAGACCAGCAGGATTATACCGAATCAACACCAACGAACGACTACAACGATCAACCTGTTGATTCTATTTTTACAGAAGTACCATTGTGGATGAATCCGCCTCCTCAACCTGTTGTAGAAGGTCCGGTAATTCGTTTCAACCGCGTCACGCTAAACTTTGTAACAAAATACGACTCGGCATTTCTGAAAAACACAAAAGGGTCGCTTTCACTACGCGATAATACTTTTGTTGGTAAAGACGGAACGTTCGACTGGTCTTCGGCCCTGCTCAGTCCCGACAGTGTATACTGCAATTTTACAGACTATAATTTCAAGGTCAATAAAGCCGAACTCAAAGCCGATCTTGTAAAACTTAATTATACCGGCAAAACACCCGGTTTGATTCCCGGAACATTTGAATTCAAATCGCAGACACGCAAAGATTCAGTTGCATCCACCTATCCTCGATTCAAATCCTTTCAAAGTACATTGCCCATACAAGGTATAGGCGATGAAAATGTAAAATACTACGGAGGCTTCACACTTACCGGCAGGAAAATTACCGGAAGTTCCGTGGGAGGAAATCCTTCAACTGTAGAAGTATATCACAATGGAGAAATGAAGGCCAAGGTGCTGTCGCCCGACTTTGAGTTTTCAGATTCCACTATATTCTCCCGTAAAGCACGCATCTCGCTGGTCGATAAAGGCGATTCTATAACACACCCGGCCGTGCGCATGCGCTATACCTTTGGTAAAGACAGTCTTCAAAAAATATACGTGCAGAAGGAAAGAGGTTTACTAATGCACACGCCATATTCTTCAACGTTCTTTAATGTAGATTTCTCCACCGATGTGATTCAATGGAATTTGTTTGCCGACAGTCTGGATATGCGCACGGATGGGGGAAGAAACACGATACCAATGATCATCGAGTCGGTTGACTATTACGATCCGGAAGATTTCAGGTTATTAAAAGGCGAAGGATTCTCCTTCCATCCGCTGGCGTTGGTAGTGAGATATTGTATGAAGAACAAAACGCGAGATTTCTATTCAGGCGATCTCGTGCAGTTTTCAGGTAAAGAAGTAAAAGATATTAAAGCCGCTATAGATTTTTTGAATGAGAAAGGCTTGGTCACTTACAATCCGAAAACAGATATAGTACATGTAAAAGAAAAGGCAGTTGTGATCTATAAAGCTCATTTAGGAGAAATGGATTATGATAACCTCAAGATCCATTCAGTTATTGATAGTACAGCCAATGCTTCCGTTAATTTCAGCAAAGGCTATATGACAGTGCGTGGTGTAGATGAATTTAAAGTGAGTGACTCGCTTAACGTTCGCATTAAACCGGATAGTAACGTAATTACACTGCTCAAGAATCGCGACATTAAATTCGATGGAACAATCAATGCCGGTAACTTCGAAATAAGCGGCAAAGGATTTACACTTAAGTACGATAGCTTCTATATAAACCTGACGCGCATCGACTCCATTAACTTCTACGTAACGGAAAAAAATGCGAAAGGACAGAGCATACGCAGAAAACTGAACAACAACATGGTGGGGGCCGACTCTACGGCAGCTGCAGTGGGTGGCTTGGCCAGCACGAGTCAGAAGTCTGGTACGCTCTTCATCAGTAAAGCCGGTAATAAATCAGGAAAGAAAAAAATACCCAACTTCCCACGACTCGATGCCAGTGGTGGTGGTGTAATTTACTTCGACAGGCCGGAAGTACTCGGAGGTGTATACGATCGATCGATGTTCTTTGTGGTGCCACCTTTTAAACTCGACAGCTTGAACGATGCGGACCCTGCCTCAATTAACTTCGATGGTACATTTGTTTCGAGTGGTATGTTCCCGAACTTCAAAGAGAAGCTTCACTCGAAGCCTGATAAGTCTCTTGGTTTTGAGCACAACATTCCAAAGGCTGGTTATCAACTCTATAACGGTGAAGCTAAAATGCGAGGAGGACTGAACATGGATAACCACGGACTTCGTGGTGCCGGTCAGATCGATTACCTCGCAGCAACGATTCGCTCTTACGATTTTCTTTTCTATCCGGATTCTGTGATCACGCGCGGTAATCGTGCCACCATCGCAGAAAAACAATTTGGTTCTGTTATGTTCCCGCAGGCTTCGCTGCCTGACTTTGAAATGAAGTGGTATCCTAAGCAGGATAAAATGCGGATCAAGAACATGAAAGCTCCTTTCAACTTCTACGATTCAACCGCACAAATGCAGGGAACACTTACCATTTCAAAAGAAGGTGTTGCCGGTATGGGTAAACTTGAAACACGAGGCAGCGAGTTGATTTCGCGTAACATGAATTTTACCGCGAACGATTTTAGCGCCAGACACGCTCGCTTCAAAGTAAAATCAGAAGATCCGAACAAGCCGCTGTTGTATGGGGTGGATATTCGTATGAAGTTTAATCTGAAGGAGAACTATGCGGATATTAGCCCAGAAGTAGCCGGTATAGCAGCGATTGAATTCCCGTATGCGCAGTTCAAAACATCTATACCTGAAATGCGCTGGGATCTGAAAGCAGAGAAGATCACCATGAAGAAGGATCCGAACACTCCGCTGGAAGATTCATATTTCTATACCACGCGAAAAGAACTCGACTCACTGAACTTCCTTGCAGAGAAAGCAGAATATAATTTGAAAACGCAGGAGCTCAAGGTGAGCGGTATACCATATATCATTGTGGCCGATGCTAAAATTACGCCTGAAAATAACGAGGTATTGATTCTCGAGAATGCCAAGATTGGTACACTTAAAAACACCACCATCATTCTTGATACCTTGAATGCGTACCACCGACTTACTGAAGGTGTGGTGGATATAATTTCGCGTAAGCAATTCAGCGGTTACGCTACATACCAGTATGTAAACTTTTTACAGGATACGTTTGCCATCAAAATGACCGACTTCCATTTGGAAGATATAGCACAGGAAGAAGTGTCGCGCAAGAAAAGAAAGACAGTGGCTACACAACAAACTGTAGCTACCGGTTCGGTTACCGATAAGGAAAAGCTTGTACTCGGGGCTGGTATGTATTATAAAGGCGACATGACGATGTACGCTACACGCCCAGCGTTACAGCTTACCGGCTTTGTGAAGCTCGACATCCGCAAGATCAAAAACTATAATACGTGGATCCAATATACTCAGACCGGTGATGAAACAGATGTACATATAGATTTTGATAACGCTATAACGGAAGGAGGAAACCGGGTTAATGCAGGTCTGCATTTCTCTACCGACAATGAATTATATATCACCTTCATTAACGATAAGAAAATGGAGGAGGATGAAAACTTTTTCGAACCAAGTGGCTCGCTGCACTACGATACAGCGACACAGGAATTTAAAATTGAAAGCCTTGCGAAAGCAGCAGGAAATTCTCTCTCGGGAAAAGTATTCGCCTATAATGATGAAACATTGTCTGTGCGCTTCGAAGGTCCTGTGAAATTATTCAGCGGCTCGAAAGATTTTAATATTACCTCTACCGCGATCGGCCAGGGTAACATGACCAACAACGATATCCGGATGAATTCATTCATCATGGTTGATTCAAACGTACCGGTTACTGCTTTTGATTTGATGGCGCGACAGATACAGGATGTCATCAAGAACGAAGGTGCAGATGAAGGTCTTGGTGATCAGACCGAGTTGCTTTATAAGATAGCAGACATCGTTGGCGAGCGCATGGCTAAAGATTACGAACAGAAAAGCCTGCAAGGATATGTTTCTTTAGGAACGTTGACACCTCTTGCCAAGCCACTCGTATTCTCAAACGTAAACCTGAAATGGTCGCAAAAACAGAAAGCATTCTATAGCGAAGGCACGCTTGGTATGTCAAACATTGGCCGTCAGGATATCAACGGTGCGTTTGAAGGTTTTATGGAAGTGAAGAAAACAGAAGATGGCGGCCCTGTGTTTCACGTGTTCATAAAGGCTTCGCCTGAAGCTTGGTATTACTTTGGCTTTGAAGACAATCGTTTAATGGTGCATTCATCCAATGGAGACTTCAATACCATTATTGCCAAGAAGAGCAACGCTGGTAAAGCGAAGGTTGGCGAAGTTGCATTTATACCCGGCAGTGATGATGAAACGCTTTCATTCATTAACCGCTTCCGTCAGCAATACTATGGTATTGACATTCCGTATAGTCTGAGTGATGGATCTTCTGCAGCGAAGAAGAAAGAAGAAGCAAAAGAAGACGCACCGAAGAAAGAAGACGATGGATTTTGATCCATATAGACACCACGTTGTAGCCTACCAATACTGACCCGAACAGGAGAGTTTTATTCTGATTATTCAATAACTTTCAAGTATGACGAAGTTATTGTGTGCATGTGTGTTCTTCTATGGTGTTGCCGTACAGGCGCAGTCGGTTGATGTTACGCAGCGGGCAAATGATTTTCTATTAACGCTGTCACCTGCGCTAAAGAGTAAAGTGCAGTATACCTGGGACAATGACGAGCGTCACAACTGGCACTTCGTTCCGAAAGACAGAAATGGTATATCTCTGCACGATCTCAGTGAGAAACAACGAGCAGCAGCTTTCGCGTTGTTAAAAGCATCGCTAAGCAGTCAGGGTTATCAAAAAGCAACCGGTATACTGGCTCTTGAAAAAATTCTGCAACAGGTTGAAGGTCGCGATGACAACGACTCGTACCGCGATCCGCTTAATTACTACTTCACTATATTTGGAACTCCTTCCGCTGATAAACTCTGGGGATGGCGCCTCGAAGGCCATCACCTTTCGCTTAACTTTTCAACAGCCCATGGTATAATTGAATCGTCAACGCCATCGTTCTGGGGAAGTAATCCCGCGGTAGTGCCTTCGGGAAATGAACGTGGTAAGAAAACGTTGAAAGATGAAATGGACCTTGGTTTTGCGTTGATCAACGCTTTGAACGAACAACAACTCGCGAAAGCCCGATTTTCAGAAACAGCACTTCATGAAATTGTATCGTATAACAAACAACAGGCAGAACTTCTAACACCGGCAGGTATACTCTATAAAGATCTGACGCCAGAACAGCAACAACTGTTTATGAAGCTGTTGAACACCTATGTTAAAAACTATGAGTTTGGTTTCGCGGAGAAACTTATGGAGAAGATTAAAAAGGCGGGTATTGATAAATTAAGCTTTGCCTGGGCGGGTGCATTAAAGCCGGGCGCGGGTCACTACTATCGCATACAAGGGCCGATGCTGTTGATTGAATATGATAACACGCAGAATAATGCAAACCATATTCACTCCGTTGTGCGCGATCTTACCAACGATTTTGCCGGAGACATTTTGCGCGAGCACTATCAGAAAGAACACAACTGATCTACACTTCGCTATATTCTACAGTTACAGTTGAAGTAAATAAAAGCGATCGCATGCAAAGTGCCCGGTATTCCCCAGCGGACCATCTATTTTTTCGAAGCCTGCTTTTTCGTAAAGCTTCATTGCCTTGTTCATGGTGTTGAATGTTTCAAGGTAACAGAAGCGATATCTCTTTGCTTTCGCGGCTTGCAGGCATGCTTCCAATACTTTTTGTCCTAAGCCTAAACCGCGTGCTTCGGGTAGAAAGTACATTTTCTTCAATTCACAATAATCCGTATCACCGCCTGCTAACGGTCCTATACCTCCGCCACCCATTACTTTTCCCTCGGCTTCACAAACGAAGTATGCTGTGCCTGGTGAAGTATAGGCTGTATACATATCGTCTACTTCGCGATCGTGTATAGCGAAGCCAGCACCTCCCGCACCAAACTCAGGCATAACAGTTCTTATAACATGGGCTACAACAGTAGCATCGGAAGGTTGTATCGGTCTGATCTCAACTGTCATTTCAAAATATAGTTTATGCGTGGAGGCGTTTTTGTGCAGCTAGAAAAGCTGCGGTAATTTTCTCCGATCGCAAATGAACCTGATTTTTTACAATCCACTTTCCATCCACAATTGTTCCCAGCACGTCACTCGAATCAGAAGTATAAAGAATAACCGAAAGTATATCGGCTATAGATGCCTGTGCCAGCAAAGGTGACTTGGCGTTGTATATAACAGCATCAAACGATTCTCCGATACCAAAATATTTCCGGTTGAGATTACCCATGGCGGCTTTGCCTGACTGCAATGTCTTTTCGGTTAACAGGCGAGCACCATCATCAAATGTATTTCGTTTGTGTGTGGTAAAGCGTTGTGCATAATCGAGCCAGCGAAGATCTTCCAATGGATTAAGGCTGATATGACTATCTGTACCGATAGACCACGAGCCGCTATAAGAAGCATATTCAGTTAATCGAAATATACCATCACCAAGATTACCTTCCGTGCCGGGGCAAAGTACAGCATGCGCTTTACTTTGTGCCAATCGTTTTACTTCCTCATCATTCATGTGGGTGCAATGAACGATGTGAAAACGTGAGTCCACCGGCAAATTATTCAACAGCCACTCAATAGGACGTTGTTTGAGATGGGCGACACAGTCTTCAACTTCTTTCAGTTGTTCGGCTGCATGCAGGTGGAAAGGTATATTTCGCGGACCGTTCGTAAATGTTGATACTATATCTTTTGAATCGACCGCCCGCAACGAGTGTACACTAAAGCCGAGCGAAGCATGTGTATGGTTCGATACAATGGTAGCACTATCGTCCAGTAAATGAAAATATTCATTCACGGTGTTGGATATAAACCTGCGCTGACGAGGCTGTGGATCTTTTCCAAAACCACCTTTCTGATAAAACACCGGTATCAGTGTAATTTTTATGCCGGCTGTTTTGGCGGCAGCAACCAATCGCTCCCCCATCTCCGCCAGGTTTGCATAGGGCTTGCCGTCTTTATCGTGATGCAGGTAATGAAACTCTGCTACGTGCGTATAGCCCTTCCGTAACATTTCGGCATATAGCATGGCCGCTACTTTTTCAACCTGATCGGGATCAAGGCTCAGGGCACAATGATACATCGCTTCGCGCCAGCTCCAGAAATCATCGCTTGAGCCGGGTGCGTGCCGTTCAGCCATACCGGCCATCGCATATTGAAATGCATGCGAGTGCGCGTTCTGAAAACCCGGTATAGCAAAACCATTAACAGCTTCTATCGATACCGGCTGTGTCGGCTTTTGATTGGCTATATATTGAACAATTCCCTTTTCATCCACCCCTATATAGGCAGGCGCCATCCATCCATCGTTCAGCAATAAACCTTTGAACTGGAAATATTTTACCGTACTCATACTAGCGTAGTAGTTCAATCAGTTGCCGGAAATTTTCTTGCAGCAATTGCCGCATGTGCCGTGCACGCTCTTCGTGGTAATTTACTTCGGCATCGTCCATATAGTGTACCTTCGGCATTTCGAGTTGAAGGGCGTGTTGATCTTCAGAAGGCTTGCCAAAGGAACGCGTGATGGCGCCCCCCTTAAACGGATGGTTATGACTCAATGAATATTTATCGGATGATAAAGTCTTGAGTGTTGATTGAATGAATTCTGCACCCGCAGCTTTTCCATCGGCATCACCGAGAATGAGATCTGGAAATTTTTCTCTTTGTATAGTTGGTACGATTTGCCGGATCGAGTGGCAATCCCACAACAATACCTTTCCGAATTTTGACTTGAGATCGTTGAGAAGCTCCTGTACTTTGACGTGATAAGGTTTATAGTATAGTGTATATCGTCTTTTAACTTCTTCATCCGCCACTGTACTGCGCTCATCGTTGTAAAGCGGCTCGCCCAAAAACGTTGTTGATGGACAAAGCGCTGTTATAATGCGTCCGTCACTATACAACGGCTTACTTTCCGGATCCCGATTCAGATCGATGACCCAGCGACTATATACTGCCGTGATCATCGTCATGCCCATGGAAGGTGCAAAGTCATAAAGTTTGTCTACAAACCAATCCGTATCATCGGGCGCTTGTGCCAGGGATGATTTATACTCATCACGTATATCATCCGGAAAAGAAATGCCACAGTGCGGCACACTTACCACGATGGGCACTGTTGATGCTGTAGGACTATAGATCTTAAAAGGACTCACACTATATATATCAGATAACTATTCGTCTCTTTTCTTTTTCTTCTTTTTCTTTTTGGGCTGTTCCTGTGTCAGTGCATCCTGTGCTTTTACAAGCTCTTCTGATTTTACTTTCAACGCTTCTTGTGTGGCAGCAAGGTCTGCCTCGGCTTTGTTAAGTGCAACCTGCAGTCTGTCTATACTTTGTTGTTGTGTTGCTTCAGCGGAACTTTCACGCAGGCGTTTCTTCAGCAGCATGATTCTTTTGAAACTCTCGTCAATGCGTGCGTGCGGTATTTCTCCTTTTTCTACCATCGCCCGAACAATGCTGTGAACTTTATCAACCGTGCGTTGATCGCTGCCTGCAATGTTGTTGGAGAACGTCATGATATCAACACCACCGAGTATAGCAAGTTTTATAGCCTGCTCAAATCCATAGTGTTTTGCAATGGCATGCATCTGCATATCGTCAGTGAAGATAACACCATTGAAATGTAAACGCTTGCGCAGTATACCGGTGAGCACATCAGCCGAGAGCGTTCCGGGATTGCCGTTCTTGTCGAGTTTTTTATTAACGATGTGCGATGTCATGATCGCATCGGTATAGCCCGAGTCGATGAGGAGTTGATACGGTTTAAGCTCACGTTCTTCCCATGTATTGGTAACATCGGCAATGCCTAAGTGTGTATCAGCTTTTGAACTTCCGTGACCCGGAAAATGCTTGAGCGATGTAATTACACCATACTTGCGATGTTGCTTGATAACTTCTTTCGCCATTAATGCTACGGAATCTTCATTCGCAGAAAATGCACGACCGAATTTGGCGATGATCGGGTTATCCGGATTGGAAGCAAGATCTACTACAGGCGCAAAGTTTACATTTATACCCAAACCTGCCAGTGTTGATGCTGTTGCTTCACTATAGAATCTTACCGAGTCAAGTGTTGGAGATTTAGCCATGGCAGCGGCAGTGATGGAGCGCGGAAAACCATATTTGTCTTTCAAACGATTTACTCGGCCTCCCTCCTGATCTATGCATATAAAGAGTGGTATAGGAGCAGCTTGTTGATAGGTCCAGGTAATTTTCTTTAAAGCAACGAAAGAATTTTTAGCCGGTATGTTTTTTTCGAAGATGATGATCGATCCGACTTTGCCTTGTCTTATTTCGCGTAGCACCTCCGGATCAACATTGTCTTTCGGAAAACCAATCAGAATCATCTGACCAATTTTAATATCAAGACTATCGATACTCTGGGCAAAAAGTCTTCCTGAAAAGAGTGCCACCAAAAAAAGTGAGTAAGAGAAATACTTCATTCTATAAAAATATTCAGTTTAATAAGCTTCATAAATTCTATGCAGTATCTCCTGCATATTGTTTCGCACCTCACCGGTCGATTTGGCGAAGTGGGTATTCATAAACGAGAAGATCAGCAATCGGCCACTCTTGGTTACTAAGTAGCCACTCAATGCATGGTTGTTGCTTAATGAGCCGGTCTTTCCAAAAATATAGGGCTTGCTTTCTTTATAGTAATTGCGGATGGTTCCCTTTTTACCACCGATAGCAAGCAACGTAAATAAACGTTCCTGCGGTATCAGTGTATATATCTTCTCCCAAAGCTGCACGACCGATCTTGGTGTAAACAAGTTGAACCGTGATAAACCGGAACCATCTTTCCAGATGGGTTCATCGGCCAGATCATTCAGAAAGAATTTTTTGGAATAGCGAATGGCTATCTCCGGTTTAATAGAATCGCTAAGGGTGTTGGCACAGAGCAGCAGCAGTTGTTCTGCTATAAAATTATCGCTGTCCTGCATCATAATGCGGTACAGGCTATCAGCCGGTGTGCCATATATAGTCTTTGCTGTTGTATCGAAAACGTGGTGAATTAAGGTAACGTGTTTGTTCAGGGTGTCGCTTAGTAGTGTTGCTGTTAATTCCGGAGAGATCTTGATCGGAACATCAATAACCTTGGATGATGGTTTAGCTCCGGGTAAGTAAATAAAAACATTCTTCTCCGGCTCGCGTGTAGCATCTGCACTTGACTGCTGGCCACCTGTATAAATATCATTTTTGAAAAACAGCGGTTCTATAACTGGTTTGTTGCCTGCAGCATAGATAGAAGCAATATTACCATATATAGGAAGTGGAGAACGTTCGGCAGAATAGTAAGCATTGTAATCATCCCACGCCCAGCCCGGACCGAATGGATCGGTATAAAAATTATCGACTGAGAAAAAGAGTTGATATGGTGATGTCTGTAAAAAGCTATAGACGCGATTGTTGGTAAAAACATTTTTATAAAGCAATCCGGGATCACCCGTTCCCCAGAATATCAGGGAGTCCCCCCGAACAATATACCGGAGGCCCGGTATGGAATCGCCCAGCACTTTAAGACTCGTAAAGAATGTAAAGATCTTGGTGTTGGAAGCAGGAGTAAAGTACTGCCCTCCCTGGTAATCAAATATAGTTTTCTTTTTGGCCGGGTCGTACAACACAAAGCCAACATGATCTTTAAACTTTGCTTCGGTTGACTTGAATGTTTTGGTGAGCGCAGATTTTGAGACAGGCGAACAACGGAAGAGTACGGTGGAGAAACCAATTGCTATAAGAATCCAAAGGAATGATCTGAACAGAAATGGTGGTGCACTGTACTTCATCCGAGATATAGTTTGTTTAGAGATAACGCTCTTTCAGAATTTTACGATGGTGCGATTCGTGGCCGGCAATAATATAGCCCAGGTTCAACACCGATAACTCTGCTTTATTCGCGGTACCTGTTCGCTGCAGCATTTCAGGAGTAAAGCTTTTGTATAAATCAATTGTGGTTGCGCGCAGGCGTTCAACTTCATTGGCCAGATCGTGTAGGGTGCGCGCCTCAGCGTTGGCTTGTGGTGCATAGTCATTCTCTTCAAAACCAGACAAAGGCGTTTTGTCGTTTCTGGCAAAGCGCAATGCTCTGTAAGCAAAAATACGTTCAACATCCAGCATATGGCAGAGTAACTCTTTTATACTCCACTTTTCCGGTTGATAGCGATAACTTCCTTTTTCTTCCGGAATGGATCGGATCAGATCAACCGTAAGCTTGTTGGATTGAATTAACGCATCGAGCATGTCCTGATCTTTTACATACTCAACATAGCCTTTGTAAAAAGGAGCAACATTTTGAAGGTCGGGTCGTGTCATAATTTCAAATGTACTTAAAAGTTAATCGAAGGCAACGGTCTTTCCATTAACGGACTAACCATTGGGCAGAGTTATTTTGATGTTCGTTCCTTTACCATACTCACTGATTAACCGGATTGTACCCCGGAGTTTTTCAACGGCCTGCTTCACGATGTACATACCCAGCCCGGAACCCTGCGAGCGATCGGTGGCGCGGTAAAACATATTAAAGATCTTGTCGAGATACTCGGTCTTTATACCGATGCCGTTGTCGGTAAACTCAAGCGTTACCCTCTCGCGCGTAATGTGAATATCAATCTGAAGACGACTGCTGGTTTCCGAATTATAATATTTATAGGCGTTGGAGATTATGTTACTGAAGATGATCTGTATGCGAAGCAGATCACTTACAAAAGGAATGTCTGCTCCCTTCTCGTTAATCTCTACCTGCACTGAAGAAAAGTTATCGAGGTACTCCAACTCGCGAATGCAATTCAGGGCAACGCTCTTCAGCGGAATGGTTTCGCGAATTACATCCACGCGATTTACCCGTGCATAGTCAAGCATCGATCGGATAAACTCGTCCAGCTTTTTGATGCGCCCTTCGATCTTGTCGAGGTATTGATGATGATTGGCGGCATCGCTATCCAGGTTTGCAAGGTTGATCAACCCCATAATTGAACTCAAAGGCGAGCGCAGATCATGAGATGTTTTATACATGAGTTGATCGAGCTCAAAATTCCTTTCCGAGAGTTCTTCCAGCGTTGCTTTCAGTTCTTCTTCCTGTGCAGCGAGTTGTGAATTCTGTTGAAGAAGCTCTTCGTTCAGTTGCCTGAATTTTTCTTCGATATTCTTTCGCAGCGTTATGTCTTTGGAGAAGATAGCGACACCGGTAACTATACCCGCTTCGTTTCGAATCGGGTTAAAGGATATCTCCGCTATAATTTCATTACCGATTTGTTTTTCAATTACAAACTGTTTGCCTTTTAATGCAAGTAACAATTCATTTCGTGCACCTTTGCGAAGAGCAACCGGCAAAGCGTTTACAAAGGACTCGCCAAAGCTTATTTCAGATTGAAAAAGCGTACTCATTTTTTTAGCGTGCGCCTTGTTGAATGTTATATACCTGAGCCTGCGATCAACAGCAAATACATCGTCACTGGTACTTTCAAGGACAGCGCGAAGATTAGCGTTAATGGATTTGATGATCTCTTCAAACTGTTTGCGCTCTGTTATGTTATGAACAAATACAGCCGCTCCTTTTATTTCGTTTCCATTGCGTATAGGGTTAAACGTTGTTCGGATGTGGCCGGTAAATCCGGGATACTTGAGAAAATGTTCAGAAACAAAGTGGTGTCCTTCCAGCGCTTTTTGTATTTCGGTTTTAACCCATTTATAGTCAACTGATCCTTTCAGGTAGTTTAGTTTGTTTTTGCCGATCTCTATATCTGCACCATACAACACCTTCATGATGCGCTGGTGATTTTGATTGAATGTTATATAGTTAAAATGAGCATCGACCGCATATATAGATTCACGAGTGCTCTCCAGTACACCTCGCAGATTTGCATTCAGATGGTTTATCTTCTCCTCGGCATTTTTCAACTCGGTTATGTCTGTAATAAAACCGATGACGAATTTTTCTTTCTTATCGTTAACGAAAAGTGATTTAACCGTCAGGAGGTCGTGTTTTGTACCGTTTCGTGACGTGATCTTTTCCAGAACGCGTACAGTCTTACCGTTGTGTAACACTTCATCGTCTACTTCCCAAAAAGCATCTGCTTCTTTTCTGGGCAGGAAATCACGGTCGGTTTTTCCGCGCATGTCGTGCTGGCTACGGCCTATCAGTTCACTGAATTTTTTATTAAACATCAGCCAGCGATGCTTTTCATCCTTTACAAAGATGGGAGCAGCTACCGTATTGATGATGTTGTTTAGAAAGTTGCGTGATTCTTCCAGTGCTGCAGCGGCTTCTTTCTCCGATGATATATCGCGTATCGTACCAACAAAGTAATTGTCTTTGCCTTCGTGCTTCAGCAAACTGATGTTGATAACACCTGAGAAAGTCTCCCCGTTTTTTCTTCTGAACGATGATTCAAACTCTTTTAGTACCGGACCTTTCCGCAGTACGCGCAAAATCTGTTCATGATCTTTTTTATATCGATATATAGCCTGCGTCTTTATCTTCTGTACAGCCGAAAGATTTTTATACCCAAACATGCGCAGAAAGGCTTCATTAACATGAACAAATTGTCCGCGCAATATGCCCATGAAAATGCCTTCTGATAAATTTCGGTTGATGCTCTCCAGCAGTTCCTGGTTGTGCAGTGCTTTTTCGGCTGTTATCTTTTGCTCGGTGATGTCGCGAAAGTTTGATACGATGCCTTCTATACCAGGTATGTGCGAGAAGTTGGTGAGTACAGATTCGGCCCAGATATAGTATCCCTTCTTATGACGTAAGCGTTGAATCAGTTTAATGCTTTTGCCCGGAGTTTTACGGAGCTTGATAAAGGATTTACGGGCATCGGTTATATCATGCGCATGAACAAAGAAGGTTCCGTTTTTACCGAGTACTTCTTTCTCGCTATAGCCACAGACTTTCTTGACAGACTTACTCGCGAATTTTATATCGCCTGCTGTATCGTACACTACAATTCCTTCATATGCATGCTCGATAAGCGCCCTGAAGCCACTCTCACTTAACGTAGATGCTTTTTCTCTGGCCGATTTCACAATTTCCTTTTCAGTTAAGTGCAACGCTGCAAGTCATCTTCTCAGAACCCGTACTATATATTCGTGCTTTTGCGTGGGTCAGGATACATTATCTTTTCCGCGCGAAATACCGGCTTTGGGTTCCAGGAAGCGATATAGTCTGCTTGAAGGATCTACCGAACGAAACATTAGGTTGCGCAGGTAGCCTTCCACCGGCAAAATTAGAAATGCAATGACTACTTGTATGAAGAAATCAGTAACCGGACTCTCTTTTGTTTCAAAGGTAGCACTGGCCACTGTCTGGATGAACTGAATGAGCATGATGATGGTAAGCAGTGACAACAAACGACTTATAATGCGATACCGGTTGCTGAGACGGAACGATAAGAGTACAAGGCCTGAGAACACAAAAAACTCAAGCGCATAAAACCACGGGCGCTGCCAGTAAGGTGGAAGAACTTCAAAGGTAACATTTGCCAGTTCATGCACTTTACCAAAAATGTCGCGCGACTGTACCATCAATATGTAGTCATCCGCAGGCAGGTATGGATAATTGATGATGTAGTTGTTGGTAGACCACTCTGACCAATCTTCGTCAAGACCTTTCAACCTGTATCGATACTCTATAGACTGTGGCGCAAGAAAATCGGGTTGAATTACCTCGAACGTAACAGTGCTTTTATTTTGCGATACTTCAAAGTTGAGTAAATCTACTTTCGTATCGTTATTGCGGACAGCACGCAGCAAAGGCTGATTGCCGGCTTCGTAAGGAGTAAATTTCTCGCCGAAGAATTTATAGAGCTCGTTGTTCTCGGTAATCAGCCACAGGTTTTCAGCATTCTGGTCAATCGAAACAAAGCGGAGGTTCTGCAATAAATTCAGAAGCTGTAGGTTGCTTTGACCGTGTGCTTTACCCAGAATGTTCCATGCGTGATTGTCGTTGTAGAGTATATTTTCTCCGTCCGAGAAGTAATGTATCGGTTTGGCAAGCGAGTCAATATGCTCAAATATATTCTTCTGGCGGTCGAAGCGAAGAAACCCCTGGTCGTTAGCCAGTATAATATCGTTATTCCAGTGTATACAGGTAATGTTATTATAGGTAGGATTATCAATCGATATAGTTTGTATGTTCTTTACCTGCCCGTCTGCTATATCCAGACGATATGCTTTGTCAAGCGCACAGAGCCAGAGTTCATGACCAATACCATCCACCATTGCATCAATACGGTCGTCTACATTTTCAAGAAAGTTTAACGACTTCCACTGGTCATCTTCAGTTGGTTGAAACACGCGCACTTCGCTGGCATATGTAGAGAAGAGCACTACGTCGAGGTTGGCAGAAGCATAGCCGGTTAATATAGGTTCCTCCAGAATTGGTTTCGCGGTGAGTTCATTTATTTCAAATGCACCGGCAAGTCCGGCAGCAATCAGCTTACCATCCAATTCGAAGAGCTGCGTTACTTTGGCATCTATACCATTAACCTTTTTATATACATATTGGGATGAGCGCAAAACCCGTTGTGTCTTTTTTACGGAGCGATATGTTTTTTTAGGACTTGAGTCTTTGGGGGCAGCTTCATTATCCTTCGCGGTGGTACTCTTGTCTTTTTCGGTTGCTGTAGTCTTTTCTTCATCGCGACTTCTGCGGAAGAACTGAAGGAATCCTTTTTTCTTTGACTCCTGTGATGGATTCGCCTTTTCATCTTTACCAGCTGGCGTTTTTGTTTTACCAGAAGGTTGAGATTTGTTGGGTTTTACTTCTACTTCTTCGTAGTACGTTATCTCGTCATATACTTCTTCTTTTTCAAGGCGAAATAAACCAAGCGATGTGCCTACATATTCTTTTCCTTCGAACGATGTGGCGCAAAGTAAATTTCCGGCAAGTCCGTTATAATGACTGAACGAACGAAAAGGAAGGTACGGTGCCACGCGCGTAAATCCGTATTCATGTGCAGCCCATACACACAAGCTCTTGTCGAGCATCAACGTATATACTTCATTATCCGGCAGGCCTGTATTATAGTTAACGATCTCTTGTGTATTTCCGGAACCCGACTGTACGAAGATCATACCACCGCGCAACGTGCCGAGTACAAACAGGTCGCGGTTTACCCAGTTTCCGTTTACCACTACACTGGCATCGGCATATGCCTGGTCTTCCATGTTCAGCTCCTTCATGCGAAGATCTTCGCCTGTAAGCAGCACCTTATTATTGGAGAGACCAAGTATATAGAAGTTATTCATTCCGCTGGAGAAAGTAACGTCTGCATCCGCAGGGATATCCAGTGCAGACCTCAGTAGCTTATCA
This sequence comes from Ohtaekwangia kribbensis, assembly GCF_042676245.1. NCBI lineage: Bacteria > Pseudomonadati > Bacteroidota > Cytophagia > Cytophagales > Fulvivirgaceae > Ohtaekwangia > Ohtaekwangia kribbensis. Next base: position 594,042 of record NZ_JBHTKA010000008.1, on the reverse strand, counting down.
TCGCCTACTTTAAAAATTCCTCCGCGTTGTGTATTGATATATACTGCTCCGAATAATTCAAATATAGTTCCGAACGAACCGGTAAGGTTGGATGCTTTTATGATCGTTACAGGTTGATTCTTTTGCTCGATATATACAGCCTGTTCGGTAACGAAATATAGCTTGTCGTTTACAATCAGATTTTTATAGACATCAGATACGCCTTCGCCTGAAAGTACCTTCAGTTTGTGATCGCCCGGTACACTGGTATCAACTTTGCCATAACCGTTTGTGCCGCTCCAGTATATTTCCTTTTGCCGGTTTAGCTGAAGGGAGTATACAGCACCATTGCCAGAGATCAGATCCCAGTTGCGTCCGTCAAATTCAAGCACACCGCTTCGCGTTGCGAAATACATCACACCACGATCGCCCTGCACCATATCAAAACAGACATTGCTGAATCGCTCTTTTCCGGGCGAGTAATGGGAGAGAAAATAATTACCGGTTTGGCTATAGGATTTGAAAAAGCCTAGCAGCAGAATGAAGCAAACTATGTGACGCATGCAGGATGAGCTTAGCAGTAAAGGTAAAGAATGGTGGAGGTTAATCAAATAGAAGACACTGGCATTTAGAGGCTTGCAGATTTAGCTGATGCGGCTCCAGTTAACAACTGTCTTGCGCATGGATTCTATTTGCGTGCGAATTACTTTGTTATCGGGCTTTTCCAGTTCCGGGTCCTGGTTTAAAACTTCAATGGCTTTTTCGCGGGCTCGCTGTAAAATGGCGCCATCCTTGGCAAGGTCCGATATCATCAAGTCGAGTGCACCACTTTGTTGTGTACCCATCAGGTCTCCCGGCCCGCGGAGCTTAAGATCCGTTTCTGAAATTTCGAAACCATTATTGGTTTTCACCATCGTATCGATCCGTGCTTTTGAGTCTGCGCCTAATTTATAGTCGGTCATCAAAATACAGTATGATTGCTCGGCTCCGCGACCAACACGACCGCGCAACTGGTGAAGCTGTGAGAGCCCGAAGCGCTCCGCATTTTCAATAACCATCACCGAAGCGTTGGGTACATCTACGCCAACTTCGATAACCGTGGTGGCCACCATAATTTTTGTTTCTGCCTTGATGAAGCGCGCCATCTCAAAATCTTTTGCTTCAGGCTTCATCTTGCCATGCACTATACTCACTGCTACATCCGGAAAGGCACGGCATACACTTTCATAGCCATCCATCAAATGTTTCAGATCCAGTTTTTCAGATTCTTCAATCAGAGGATATACCATATATACTTGTCGGCCCGCTGCTATCTGGTCGCGCAGAAACTGATTTACCTGCAATCGGTGCGCATCAAACCGATGTATAGTCTTGATAGGTTTTCTTCCGGCCGGTAACTGATCAATTATAGATACATCGAGGTCGCCATACAAAGTCATGGCCAGAGTACGCGGTATAGGTGTGGCCGTCATTACCAACACATGCGGATATAGGTCTGCATTTTTCTGCCAGAGTTTAGAGCGCTGTGCTACACCGAAGCGATGTTGTTCATCCACGATCGCAAGACCAAGATTTTTAAATTGTACTTCTTCTTCCAGCAGGGCATGTGTACCAATAAGTATTTTCAATTCGCCTGAACGAAGTGCTTCATGAATTTCTTTGCGTGCTGATTTTTTTGTGGAACCTGTTAGTAAAGCAACGGACAAATCCATTTTATCAGCATAGCGCTTTAAACCATTATAGTGTTGCTGTGCAAGAATTTCCGTTGGTGCCATGAGTGCAGCCTGTGCACCGCCACTGACTATAACGAGCGTACATATAAAGCCTACAATAGTTTTACCGCTTCCTACATCGCCTTGTAAGAGGCGATTCATTTGTTTGCCGGATTTCAGGTCAGCATATATTTCCTTGATTACTTTCTTCTGTGCGTCTGTTAAAGCGAAAGGTAAATGTTCGTTGTAAAATTTAGTGAGCAATGAAGTATCCTGAAATACTTGCCCGCGAAATTTCTCCTGGCGCACAAGCTTCATCTTGAGCAGACGAAGTTGAATGTAGAACAGCTCCTCAAACTTCAATCGCTGTTGTGAACGAATGAGTAAATCTGTACTCTTTGGAAAGTGTATATTTAGCAACGCTTCCCTTTTGGCAATGAGGTTTTCACTACTCAACAAATGTGAAGGAAGTGTTTCACGAATTTTATCGTTGGCTTGTGCTAACAACTCCTGCACCAGCTTCGCTATAGCTTTACTATCGATATGTCGTGTTCGCAGCTTCTCGGAGAGCGGATATACCGGGTGCAGAAATCCGCCCTGCTCATTCTTTTGCGTTAAAACTTCAATCTCTGGATGTGCTATATTAAACTTGCTGCCAAAGCGAGCGGGTTTTCCGAAGATAACATAGGAGACACCAACTTTTAACTTTTCGTTAATCCAGTTAATTCCCTGAAACCAAACTAACTCCAGTTCGCCTGTTTCATCGCTTACATGTGCTACCAAACGTTTCTTAAATCCCGCTCCAATTAATTCTTTCTTTCGAAGTATACCTTTCACCTGCACAAAAGGCAGGTCATCGGATAGTTCTTTAATACTGTAAAATTTTGTGCGGTCTTCGTATCGGAAAGGGAAATGCTGGATCAGATCACCGAACGTAAAAATATTCAGCTCCTTGTTTAATAATGACGAACGCTGCGGCCCCACGCCTTTCAGGAATTCTATAGGGGAATCAAAAAAATTAGCCATTCGTTGTTACTTCTTCAAAACAAGTTTATAAATAATAACGTATTGCACACAAAGAGAATTTAATTTTGCTCTTAAAATAAGAAGTGGAAAAGACGGGTTACTAAACAAACTATAGTACGATCAAGTAAATGTTGTATCAAGTATGAAAGCGGAGATTAAAATTTACAAGGGGATTGAGTACGTGCAGGTAAATCTATTACCAGCCGAACAGCAGAATATTATCTCAGAAACATTGAGTAACAAACTTTATATCAAAATTCTTATTGACGGTAAAATTATAGGTAACTGTCTTCAGTATAAGGATTATGAATTATGGTATAACAATGTTTATCGTTTACCACACAAGCGTTCGGACGCTGTTATGATTGAAGAACTCGAAGAGTCTTTGAAAGACTAGTCTAGTCCCAAATACCTTTATCCGGAACAACCTCCAGTATGTTTCCTTCCGGATCTTCAAAGTAAAATGATTCTTTCCCGCTTTTCCAGATCACCTGGTCTGTTATAGCTATACCTTTTGCCTTGATCTCTTCTTTTGTTGTGTTATACTCCTGCGCTGGAACTTCAAAAGCAAAATGTAGTTTACCGTTTCCATAATGTGCCGGTGGACTTGTTTTATGCATTGAATCATCCGGGTTAAAACATAACAATACTGAACTGCCGGCACGAAAGAATATATGTTTATCCTTTACGTAGCTGATTACAGGCAAGCCCAATACATCGCTGTAAAATTCTTTGGCTTTATCCAGGTCGCGTATGTATAAACAGGTTTCTTTTATTTTGATGAGGTTCATAAACAAAGCGATTGTTTAACCGAACTATACTCTTGCCACATTTGTGTGAGAATTGTTGCCGCAGGCTCAATGGAATGTATACCAGCTGACACCTGACCGATTTCAAGTTCACCATCTTCCAGGTTTCCTTCAAACATTCCACGCTTGGCTCTGCGCGTGCCTAATAAATTTTCGAGTTCTTCTTTAGTTGCACCGCGTGCCTCTGCTTCTTGCACTTGCTGATAAAATTTATTCTTAATGAGACGCACTGGGGCAAGCTGCTTAAGTGTTAACACTGTTTCGCCTTCACCGGCCTCCGTAATTTTCTTTTTGAAAAATTCATGTGCGGAAGATTCTTCACTTGCAGCAAAGCGACTCCCCACCTGAAAGCCATCGGCTCCTAAAGCTTCGCAGGCAACCATTGCTCTTCCACTCGCTATACCTCCTGCTGCTATCAATGGAATGCTGACAGCATCGCGCACTAAAGGTATAAGAACAAGTGTAGTGGTTTCTTCTCTTCCGTTATGTCCACCGGCTTCGAATCCTTCTGCTACAACAGCATCTGCACCTGCCTGCTCAGCTTTGCGTGCAAACTTTATACTCGATACAACATGCACAACAGTTACACCTTTGTCTTTTAAAAAACCTGTCCATGCAGACGGATTACCTGCGGATGTGAAAACAATTTTTACCTGCTCATCAATGATCACCGTCATGAGCTTATCTATCTCCGGGTATAGCAAGGGTACGTTTACACCAAAAGGTTTTTGTGTTGCAGCTTTACACTTGATGATGTGCTCACGCAGAACTTCAGGATACATCGAGCCCGCACCGATCAGTCCTAATCCACCGGCATTGCTTACAGCCGATGCGAGACGCCAGCCGCTACACCAAACCATGCCCGCCTGAATGATAGGTATATCAATGTTGAAAAGGTGTTTAACACGATGTGTTGGCTTCATGGAAACAAGACTTAGAATTTGATTATTTCAGTTCACTTTATGCTGCCATTATACCATTTAAAACATTACCTTCTATGCCCTATATTTTGCATATTCAGGCGAGGCCTTAAAAGTTGTCCACAAAGAATTGATTTAGAAAATCCATTGTAACTTTTTGATTGTGTGTGCTTTAAGTGATAATACTATGGTAATGTGGATAAGTACTTAGTTTTGTGGATTACTTTTACTTAAAAATATTACATCTTCTAACTACCTGAATTTTAAGGTTTTCTTGGTCTGGTTTTTTCATCTGTTTGTCAAGTTTATACACATTTACAGATGGAATTTTAAACAGCCCTGGGTGATAAACGTTATCATGAAAATATGAGAAAAATAGCTCTTATCGTGTTCGTGTTTTTTTGTGCCTGTCAAGTTCGAGCACAGCAGGTTGAAGTAGTGAAATTTGATCGGCTTCAAAATGTAATAGACAGCAAGACAGATAAAATCCAGGTTATAAATTTCTGGGCAACATGGTGTGCTCCGTGCGTGAAAGAACTTCCGCTTTTTGAAAAATTGAATGCGGATAAAAAAGATGTGAAAGTAACGTTGATCAACCTCGACTTTGCTGATAAAGAAAAAAAAGTAGAATTATTTCTCTCCAAAAAGAAAATGACAACAGAAGTATTGCTGCTGGACGAAATAGATTATAACACATGGATTGATAAAGTAGATCAAAGCTGGGGCGGTGCTATACCGGCTACACTCATCATCAATCCCAAAAATGGTAAACGAAAATTTATTGAACGAGAACTTCAGGAAGGAGAACTGCAAAAGCTTCTGGCAGAAGTTGAATAAATCTTATTACTTTATTGTACGATTAAATCTGATCCGATTATGAAAAAAACAAAATTATCTGCACTGCTAGCGTTATCGCTCGTATTGTTGTTTGCAGGCCGCGCACCTAAATATGAAATAGGTGATTCTGTAACAGATTTCAAGCTGAAAAATGTAGATGGTAAAATGGTCGCGCTCTCAGATTATAAATCTGCCAAGGGTGTGATTGTTATTTTCGATTGCAACACATGTCCATACTCAAAAGCATATAACGAACGTATACAGACGTTGAATAAGAATTATGCTTCAAAAGGATTTCCGGTTATCGCTATAAATGCTAACAGCCCTGAATTATCTCCAGGCGATTCATTTGAAGAAATGAAGGCTGTAGCAAAAAAGAAGAACTATGAGTTTCCATACCTCATCGATGAGACACAACAGGTGGCAAAATCTTTTGGAGCTTCTAACACACCACACGTTTTTGTATTGCAACACGTGGGTAGTGATTTTAAAGTGGCTTATATAGGAGCGATTGATAATAACACACGCGATGCTGCTGCTGCCGATAAAAAATATGTTGAAGAAGCAGTAGATGCATTACTGGCTGGTAAAGCTATACCCACTGAAAAAACAAAAGCGATTGGCTGCGGTATTAAATGGAAGAATGTATAATTGTTCAGACAGCGTTACGTTCTGAAATTTTTCTGGCTGCTATATACGATGTTGTCCACGCTGCCTGAAAGTTATAGCCTCCGGTTTCTCCGTCAATATTTAAAACCTCTCCTGCAAAGAAGAGGTTTTTTATTTTCTTACTCTCCATAGTTTCCAGGTCTACATCACCGAGTGCTACACCACCACACGTAACAAACTCTTCCTTAAAAGTTGTTTTACCTTTTATCTGAAACGAAGAGCGAATGAGACCTTCAATTAATTTATTGATGTTCTTTTGAGGAAGCTCGGCCCATATTTTCTGTTCATCAATTTCTGCAAGTGAACATAGCAGTTGCCACAGGCGGATGGGAAGTGCAAACAACGGATTATTATATACTTTCTGCTTGCCGTGCTTTGCTTTATGATTGATAAGCTCTTCGCGAAGTATATCTTCTTTTACATTGCCGATCCAGCTTACAAGTGCAGTAAATTGATAGTTGATCTGGTGTAGATACGCTGCCGCCCATGCCGATAATTTTATAACGGCAGGTCCGCTTAATCCCCAATGTGTAATGAGCACCGGGCCTGACTGTGAGAATTTGGTGGAAGCAATCTTTACTTCTGCATTGGGCACTGCTATACCCATGAGTTCTTTAAATTGTTTCTGCGAATCGTTGAATGTGAAGAGCGAGGGTATAGGAGGAATAACCTGATGTCCGAGGTTTTGTATCCATTGATAAAATTGCAGATTCGGATTCCCTCCGGTGGCCAGCAAAACTTTTTTAGCTATATATACTTTGCCCGAAATGCATTGTATGTGCAGGTGACCTTGTTGTTGTGTTATACCGGATACGGCTGTATCAAGCTCTATTTTTATTTTGTGTTTTATAGCTTCGTTCAGAAAGCAGTCGATTATAGTTTGAGAGCTGTCGGTGATGGGAAACATTCTTCCATCGTCTTCAGCTTTCAACGTAATACGTTTCGATGCAAACCACTCGACTACATCTTGTGCCTGGTATTTTTTGAATAAACTCTTTAGTGGTTTTTCTCCGCGAGGATAATGTTTCGCCAATTGTGTGGCATCAAAGCAATGTTGGGTAACATTACAGCGGCCTCCTCCGGATACTTTTACTTTGGAGAGAAGCTTGTTTGACTTTTCAAGAATGAGAACGGAGAGTTCCGGATTTAACTCTGCTGATTGAATAGCGCCATAAAATCCTGCTGCACCTCCACCAATTACAATCAGATCGAATGAATTCATCTTCCAAATCTAATGTATACCGGCAAACTGTACCAACAGGATTTTTAAGACAGCATAGATGTTACCGTTAATTTGCAGACTATGGATGGCGGTAAAATGATTTACTTATAATGCGCCATCCTTCTGAGAACTTGTGCAGAACAAGGTAATCGGTAAAAGTTCGTTTACCCTCACGGTAAAGATCAAGTTTAACCGTAGCCGCCGTTCCGGTTATATCGACATTGATAAATTTACCTTCGGCCTTTGGTACAGGAGCACTGTTTTCACTTTTTCTTTTTTCAATGGCAGCGATCCATTCTTCTATCGGATACGGCTTAACATCATTCTCGATTACACGAAGCATGGTAAAGCTTGGATGGAATCCCTTGCGAATGGCATCCGTGCTTCCTCCGTTTTGAATGCCATCGATATACGCAGACGTGATTACCTGTTTGATAGCAGCTTCATCGGATTGTGCATGAAGTGAAAAACTGAAGAGTGCAAGCATGCACAACAGCATGGTTCTGGTTTTCATAGTAATGTTTGAAGTTTTGATCTTACTATATACCTATAGATCGGTATACAGGTTGCTTCTTCCGGATGAAAGATGCTCTGGTATATATCAATAGCAATTGATTCGGGATGAAGGGCACCCTCCCTCACTCCGGGCAGTGAGCCCGGTGCGAGAGGGGAAACATTCTTTAGATTAAAGTGCCAACTCTTTCCGCGTGCAGGATAGAATGTTAGGCAGAGGGGTCTTTATATTCAACACGCTAATAAATCAAGAGGAATAAAATCAGTTGAGTCGAGTATTTGAGAGCAGATCATTCCAATCTTTATCTGCTTCCGGTTTTACGTTCTCCTGTACAATCTCAGCTAACCGGTTATCAACATCACCTGAAACGAGCATGGCAGCAACGCCCAGTGCATTGCCGAGGTGTTGTGTCTTTTCATCAACTTCATCGGCTAAAAATATAACCGGCGTATTACGGTTTACGGAATGTGTTCGAATAGAGCGAACGAGTTCAAAGCCTGTGACCACAGGCAGGTCAGTGCCGCAGATTATCAGATCGAAATGTTCGATTCGCGAGGTTAGGAGCCCATCCAAACCAGACTCGGTGTGAAGCACAACGGGATTACATCCGCTAAGCACTGACTTAATTTGTACAACGGTTTCTTTCTGCCTGTGAACCACAAGTATCTTCATTACTTGAAATGTCGCCGTGTTAAACATCTAATTCCCTAAACCTTTTAGGAAAGTTCGCTATTCGCGTGCACTTCAGATTGGGGTAGAGCTTCGGAAAGAAATTATGTGTTTAAACGAATCGCACGGAATACGCTGAAACTGAAGAGAATAAAAAAACATGCCCAACCGGTCGGGGGTAAAAAACTACTATGAAAATAGTACAATTATACTAGTGAGGGTTTGAGGAAAATCAGGAGACGATGCCCGCTTCGTAGGCATATTTCACCAATCCAACGGTGTTATTGACCCCAATTTTCTCCATGATGTTAACCCGATGATTGCGAACCGTGTTTTCACTGAGCGATAATTTCTGGCCAATTTCACGGATTGTAAGTTCGCGGCATATCAGTACCAGAATTTCTTTTTCGCGGTCGGTAATCTCAGCGTGTTTGAAATGTGGGCGTTGTCCTGCTTTTTTTTCGGTTATGTTTTTGCGAAGTACAGAGGCAACCAGGTCGTTGTGGTAAAAATCTTTTTCTGCAACCGAGTAAATCGCCTTTTCAAGTTCGTTGGGCTCAGTGTTCTTCAGCAGAAAAGCATGAACACCCATCTCCATCATGTGCAGTATATACTTGTGGCTATCGTGCATGGTGAGGATGATGATCTTAACTTCCGGATGTTTTTTAATGATCTGTTCACAGGTTTCTGCGCCATCCATTACCGGCATCTGTAAATCTACAATAGCAACATCGGGCGTGTCGTATTTGATCAGGTTCAACAGATCTTTTCCGTTCTCGGCATCCTTTACTTCCTCCACACGTTCGAAGCTGCCCAACAGATTTACCATAGCCTTACGAAAAAGCGTGTGGTCGTCAGCTATATATACTTTAAACTTTCTCATAAGGTACAACGAGGGTTATCTTGCTTCCTATCGCTCGCTCTTTGTCAAAAAATACAGTGGCCCCTAAAACACGGGCACGGTTCTCAATGTTAAATAAACCCAATCCTCTTCCACTCTGCGCAGAGTTTTTTATAGCATCCGGATCATATCCTATACCATCGTCTTCTACACAAACCGAGAGTGAATCATCGCCTGTAAGTGTTACCTGGATGAGCGATGCTTTAGCGTGCTTCATAGCATTGTTCAGGAGTTCCTGTACGATACGGAAAAGCATGAGTTCTCTACTTTTCTCGAAGCTACGAACTTCTCCCTGTTCAACGCAATGAATCGGTAAAAGAGAAGTTTCGTGAAAACGTTCGCACAGTTCTTTTACTGCCGGAGCAAAACCAAACTTTTCCAGGGTAGAAGGCATGAGTTCGCGGCTGATGGAACGCACCGATGAAATAGTATCATCAAGCATTTGCTTGGGCTGATCAAGACTATCGGGGTTAGGCAACTGTCTGGCTACTGTAATTATACCCACACGGATCGTAGAGAGCATCGCTCCTATGCTATCGTGCAGTTCTCCAGCCAGCCTTCTGCGCTCTTGCTCCTGCGACTCGAGTGCCGATTCCATCATCTTCTGCTGGTATATAAGTTCGAGTTGCTGACGCTTGAATTGCTCCTGGATCATCTTCTTCTGGTAAAATACCATGAAGAGAATGATGGCAATAGCAAGCAATAGCATACCTACGGTACCGAGGGTGATGAGGAGGGCGATTTGATATTCCGAAGGTCCTGCCATAAGCCTATCATCACAACCATATGTTGGATGATGTACATGATAATTTGAAATGTACCGTAAAACAAGAAATCATTATGCAAAACTTCAACTAAATAGGTAGTAAAAACAGAAAGAAAAAGTGTTCCGGCATTAAAAATTAATATAGACGTACAAAACCAGAACATGGGCAGGCGATGCAGCTGCTGCGCGGGCAGATCAATAAGCAGCCTGTAGAAGTAAAGTATACTGAAGAACAGAAAGATAATGGCGCTGCCGATCTGGTTATAGGAGTTGATATCTTTCTTCTGAACAAAGAGCAGATTGCAGATGGCCGCGAGTGAAAACAACACACAGAGCCATGTTATCATCGTTTTGTATTTGTTCTTCAACGACAGGTTGAACAAAACACAGGTGATGATGAATATTAAAATGAATGAGATGTGACTGGGTATGTTAACATCCTTTCCCCGTAAGGGCAGAAAGTATACAGCGAAATCGCCTAACATACTCAGTAGAAAAGCCAACCCTATCAGCTTGACTTCTATTTGTCGCTTGTCAAAAAAGATGAACGACAGAATAACGATCAGGGCCGACAGGGTTGTTTGAGTTTTAAACAACAACAGAAATGACTCTAGGGTCATAGCAGTTATCAATGATTAAAATTTTATTTAGGGCAATAAGGCGGGCACAATGCTCCGTCATCGTACGACATGTCTTTTGTTAGCGCCTGCGCACTTGTCGTTGTTGCTGCAGCGGTGGCTTTGTTGGCATCGTCTGATGTCCAAATGAGTGTACCATCTTCGGTGGTTGGTACCATTACCAACTGGATTGTTTCTTTTCCATCGAAGTTAGGGTTGGGTTGATAGGTGAGGAAGAAAGTGATACCTGTACTTCCGTCTTCTGCGAGCATTTTTAAAATAGCATCGCGACCAAAGAAGACAGACTTGGTGTCAACATTCGGATCCTTTCGGAAGTGTTTGTCGAAATTCTTGATCCACTTTTCCGCATTACTTTTGGAAGTCCGTTTTCCAACATTAGGCTTAAAATCCTTTGCCATAGGTAAAAAGGTTATGGTTAAACATAGCCGAAAAGTATTGAAAAAAATTATATCAAATTTTTTGGAGCCTGTTTGAAACCTATCTTTGATACCGTGCGATTGAACACGGTCGCTATAAATATCAGGTCTATTTTACTGACGTCACTTCTATGAAACACACCAGTCATTCTAAATTAACACTCAGTGTACATGCCGGCTCACCCGGTGACAATGTCTATAAAGGTATGGTTACTCCGGTTTATCCTTCATCTGCTTACGACTATGAGGATATGCCGGCAACACTATATCCGCGTTACTTCAACACACCCAACCAGAAAGCTGTTGTGGAAAAGATAGCGGCTCTTGAAAATGCTGAAGATGGCGTTGTGTTCAGCTCCGGCATGTCGGCCATCATGACGTCCCTGCTGGCTGTGTTACAACGGGGTGACCATGCGGTGTTTCAAAGCGATCTCTACGGAGGCACTCACTACGCTATTGTTACCGAGTTTCCACACTACGGTATAGATTATACATTGGTAGATGCCAGTATACCTGAGAACTTTGAGAAAGCGATCCGACCCGAGACGAAAGTAATTTTTATCGAAACACCTTCTAATCCAACACTCAAAATTACTGACATAAAAGCTGTGGCAGAAATAGCGAAGCGTCACAATATTGTTACCATCATCGACAATACATTTGCTTCACCGGTAAATCAAAATCCCATCGATCTGGGCATCGACATAGTTACACACAGTGGTACGAAATATATAGGCGGGCATAGTGATATCTGTTGTGGTGTAGCGGTAACATCGAAAAAATATGTTGAGAAGATCCTGAAGAAGGCAATCAATACCGGTGGTGCACTGGATGCCCATACATGCTGGCTTGTGGAGCGAAGTTTAAAGACGATTGTGTTGCGTGTCCGCCAGCAGAATTATAACGCACTGGCAATCGCAGAATATTTAAAAACAGATTCGCGCATTGGTAAAGTATACTATCCCGGACTCACGGACCATCCCGGTCACGCGCTCGCGAAAGCCCAGATGCCCGGCGGCTTTGGCGGTATGCTTTCGTTCGAGGTAAAGAACAGCGCAACTGAATTTACACATAAACTAAAACTGATTAAGCGAGCTGTTAGTCTCGGGGGTGTTGAGTCTACCATTACGAGCCCGGTAAAAACATCGCATGCTAAAGTAAGCGCTGCTGATCGTGCCGCCATGGGTGTAACGGATAACCTGCTGCGCTTTTCAGTAGGTATAGAAGATACCCAGGACCTGATCAATGATATAAAACAGGCGCTCGCTTAAATTAATTTTCTATTCAGCATTCTTAAAGTAATGATAACAATACGAAAGGCAACCCTTGCCGATATATCTTTTCTGGTAGACTTTCAGCAGAAGCTGGCCCAGGAAACCGAAAATGTTACGCTGGATACCGTTGTACTTCACAAAGGAATGCAGGCCTTGTTTGACGATCCGTCAAAAGGATTTTATAATGTAGTGGAAGACAACGGTACGGTTATTGGCTGCCACATGATAACGTACGAGTGGAGCGACTGGCGTAATGGCCTTGTATGGTGGCTGCAATCAGTTTATGTTATTGAAAGCTATCGCAAGCAAGGTATATTTAAACTGATGTACGAAAATATAGTGAACATCATTCAGAAAGATCCTTCGCTGATCGGACTGCGGCTGTATGTTGACAAGAGCAACGCCCGCGCAATGAAAGTATACGAATCCATTGGCATGAATGGTGAACACTACACCGTTTATGAATGGATGAAGTAATGCTACGTTAAGGAGTATATTTCCGAATTAAAAATTCTTTCCACGTAGTGTAGGCCTTGCGTGGTATACCTTTTTCATCAACAATGCCGGTGTCGCGCCAGTTTGTTTTGGCATTAGCTGATGAACCCATTTCTTCCGAGAGCTTGTCGTAATCACGAACGGCAAAGTTGATTACGAATACGGCTTTTCTTTTCAGACAGGCTGTAAGCAGGTCGCGTATATACTTTTCTTGTTTATCGGCATCGGCTTCTATTGTTACTCGCCCTGCTCCTGTGTTAATCGAAAAGGACTGTGCTGCATATCCTGTTTCAGCAATAGCCAACGGTTTTTCACTGATGTTAAAGAGATCATCGAATGTATTGACAGGATAAGGATTACCGAGCAGCGAGGTCAGGCAAGGATAAAACGAGAGCGAGTATAGATCAGAATATTCCAATAGTTGTAAAGCGGCAAGCCGTTGCTGTACATAATCATTGTTGCTGATGAGACCTTTCAGTAAGTGTGCTCCGGATATAGAACAAAAAACCATTAGCTTCGGATACTTCTTTTTCAGTTCGGTATAGATATACTGGTGGAACTCTACATAGCTACTCCATATAGTGGGCTTGTTTACGTAGAGTAAATTTGCCTCCATCGCCATGTTAAAGTAATCAGGATTGAAGAAGTCGATGATGCGTGAGCAATAATTCAGGTAAGCCGTTTTTACTTCATCGCTGTTGAAAGTATAAGAGTCCCACGGTGCGGGTAGCGGTAAATTTTCATCGGCAGTGCGGTAAGACGCCAGGCCGTTGTGTAAAGAATTGAAAGGGTTAACCGATATATAGATCTTCTGTGATGCGGTTGTCTGGTTCTTGCGAAACGTCCAATCGTTGATAATCTCATCATTGAAATTTTCGCCTGCCAGTGCTTCAACCCAGGGTACACCGTTATCAAACTGATGACTGATGATGTCGGCATTTTCACGAAGCGTGCGGTACGTATAGGCTGCAGCATCGACTGACGATTCGTATGGAACAGGCGTGAAGCCCATGTAATAACTGCGGGTTTGTTCCTGGTCTTCTTCATCGCAGGCCAGAAGTATAGCAGCTATCGAGATAAAAATCGCAATGGCCCTCGTCCGCATAGTTCTTCGTTTTTCCATCGTTCCGGTATTTTGACGGTATACAATTTAACAGTTATCAGCCAATGAACCATCACTACACAAAAACTTTACATATCACCGCTATTTCATAACTTCCAATATTCACCTGCTGACATACTATTGACACATGATGTGACATATTTGTACGATAAAACAATGGTGTTTATGAAAGAAAAAGTTCGCTGCCCCTGGTGTCTAGGTTTCGACCAGTACATTGAATATCACGATAACGAATGGGGTGTGCCCGTTTATGACGATCGCGTGCATTTTGAGTTTTTAATCCTGGAAGGTGCACAGGCAGGTTTGAGCTGGTCAACTATTCTCAAAAAACGGGAAGGTTACGGAAAAGCTTTCGCGGATTTCGATCCCGTTAAGGTTTCTAAATTTACCGAAGCTCGACTTGAGAAAATTCTGCAGGATCCGGGCATCGTTCGTAACAAGCTTAAGGTTTATGCAGCCGTTAACAATGCGAAGCGCTTTCTGGAAGTGCAGAAAGAATTTGGAACATTCAGCGACTATATCTGGGGTTTTGTTGACGGTAAACCAATCGTGAACAAACGAAAATCACTCAGTGAAGTACCTGCTACCACAAAAGAATCGGATGCGTTAAGTAAAGATCTGATCAAACGGGGATTCAAGTTTGTAGGCAGCACCGTGATGTATGCGCACATGCAGGCCTGCGGATTGGTGAATGATCACCTTGTAGATTGCTGGAGGTATAAAAAGGTATAAATGCCGGAGTATATATACACTCCGGCATTCTTTATTAGGCTTGCTGTGATTTTGTTCTGCTGCGAATAACTTCAATGATCGGAGGAAGTATAGATACGAAGATGATTCCGAAGATCACGTATGTGAAATTATTCTTGATAACCGGAATGCCTCCGAAGAAATAGCCGAGGAAAAGAAAGCTGCCCACCCAGGCAATACCACCAATTACATTGAAGCTCGCAAATTTGGTATAGCTCATCGCGCCTATACCGGCAACAAAAGGAGCAAACGTGCGGATGATGGGAATGAAGCGCGCATAGATAATTGTTTTGCCGCCATGCTTGTTATAGAACGCCTGTGTTTTGTTCAAGTAATCAACCTTCAATAATTTATATTTTCCACTGAAAGCGCGCGGACCTATATATTTACCGATGTGGTAGTTTACCAGATCGCCCAGTATAGCAGCAATGCATAACAACACAAACATGAAGAAGACATTGAGACCTGTATCAGGTTTGGCAATGATAGCACCGGCAGCAAACAACAACGAATCGCCCGGAAGAAACGGAGTAACTACCAAACCAGTCTCAGCAAAAATGATCAGGAAGAGAATGAGGTACGTCCACGTTTTGTAATCGCTAACAATTTCAACGAGGTGATGATCGATGTGAAGAATGAAATCGATGATCGACTTAATGAATTCCATAAGGGTTTTTTAGTAAGATTTAAATTCAACTATAACGCACAAAAATAACAAAGCCTTCCATGTATCACAGAAGGCTTTGTTTTATAATACTGTAAATTCTTCCTGTTATTTTCTCGGAATCAGTCCGTCACGGTTTGCAGCGAGCCATGCAAATGCAGCAATCATGGTAGCGTTGTGTTTCAGATCCGGTTCAAGAGCTTTGTCATACAAGTCCATGCTGGTGTGGTGCGTACGCGTTCCATACTCGATCGGGTCTTGAATGAATTGAAATCCGGGTAACCCGATAGCATCAAACGAAAGGTGATCTGTTCCTCCTGTATTCTGCAACGTTAATGTAGAGGCTCCCATTTTGTTAAAAGGTTTTAACCAGCTGCGGAATACCGGCGCAACGTTGTTATTACCTTGCAGATATACTCCGCGAAATTTACCGGTACCATTGTCCATATTCAGGTACACTGAAAATTTCTCTGCACCTGGTTTCAGTTGAACAGAATCGTAAGGATAAGCTTTATCAAGACGCTCGCCATAAGTTCGTTTTACATACGAGCGTGAACCGAGTAATCCTTGTTCCTCACCACCCCACAACGCAATGCGTATAGTACGCTTTGGTGTTACGCCTAATGATTTTAAAATGCGCATCGCTTCCATCATCACTGCGGAGCCTGCGGCATTATCAGTAGTACCCGTGCCGCTATGCCACGAGTCCAGGTGAGCACCAATCATTACAACTTCATCTTTCAAATCGCTTCCCGGAATTTCTCCGATAACATTATAGCCTGGGGCTGATGGCGTGAACTCTGTCTCAAGCGTGAGTTCCAGCTTTACAGTTTGTCCTTTTTGAATCTGACGAAGCATGCGGTTATAGTGTTCGGCAGCAACTACAACCTGTGGAAGAATTTTAGGGGCATTTGCTTTATAAGCCGATACACGTTTGCTGAAAGGTGTTTCAGCAGGATATGGGATGGTAGCGGCAGAGACGGTTAATGTACCATCCTCCAGGCGTGCCGATGAACTTGCTTCCAATACAGCAATAGCACCTTCTTTCTGGCAGAGGTCCCATTTCAGGTAGGCCAACCGTTGTGGCTCTGTGGGTGCCTGAAATCTTCTGCCACTAAATGATTCGCTCACATCCGCATTAGCCATTTGAAGCAACGTTGAATCATTCAATCGCGAAGCATCAGCTTTGAAGCCGGGCTTTACCGGTGTTGGCAGACTAAAGAGAACAATTTTGCCTTTCAGCTTTCCTTTATACTGATTCAGATCTTCTTCTTTTTTTATATCGAGGTAAACGGCTTCAGCACTTACTGTTCCTTTTACTCCGGGGGTCCACGCTTTTGGGTACGCGATTACCGGGAAATATACCGGCCCCGTATTCTGCAAGCTAAATTTCTTCAACTGCCAGCCGCGACCGAAGTCTTCTTCCCATGTATCGAAGTGTACATTTTGTACGCCCCACGATTCCAATGTAGACTTTGCATAATCGGCTGCTTTTTTATACCCGGGCGAGTTGGTTAGACGCGGTCCGTGAATATCCGTGAGCATACTCAGAATGTCCATCACTTGCGAATGGTCCATTCCTTCACGTTTTATTTTTGATACCATCGCGGTATCAATCTTTTCGGGTTGCTGTGCCAGCACAACGCCCGGTATGAGCGCAGGCAGCGTAATTAAAAGCTGCTGTAAAGATCTCCTTATCATAATCAGGTTTAAAGGTTAATGATTCTCTTCAAAAATAAAGAACAGCCTCCTGGTAAGGGTTACCGCTTATTTAATTTTTATGAAGACGGGCATGATTCTTTTTATATACCTCACCGGAGGAGCCAGAACATGAAAAAGATATTAATACTGTTTTTTGTAATGCTGGGATTACTCGCGTGTGATGATGATGACAATGACAGCAGGTCTTGTATCGATCCATCGAAGATTAAAGATGTAGTGGCCTGCCCCCAGGTTGTTGACCCAGTGTGTGGTTGCAACCACCAAACGTATCAGAACGAATGTATAGCAGAAGGATCGGGCGTTACTTCCTGGACTAAAGGTGCCTGCCCTTGATTTACTTTTTAGTGGCTGCTAATACTGCTTGCTTCTTCGTTATATAAATATGCCACACGCCCTGCAGTTGTTCTATACCATCGGGCATGGGCATAACAATAGGCTTGGAGTACAGCAACTCTTCGTATTCATTTTGTTTATCGTCAGTATATAATTTTTGAATATTGTCCTGAACGGAACCTGTTACCATGCCGGCTACATACGCCTCTATCAGTTGTTGCTCGATCAGGTCGGCTGTACTTTTACCAGGAACTGTCCAATGGATTTTCACTTCGTATTCGCCGGCGATGGAATCAACTTTTGTTGAATCGAATTTCACTTTTTGAAGCGCTGCAAAAACAGTCTGCCCTTTAGTCAATGCGGCTGTTACAATATCAGAATCGCTGAGCTTCACAATTTTCTGTTCTTCCATGCCTTCGTGTAAGCGCTTGCGTTGCTCGTCAGACAATCTGCCACCACAAGCCGTTAACACCACCAATGCGAAAAAAATGACCTTCTTCATGGCTGTAAATTTCAGGTGGCAGACGTCAAAATCCAAATTGGTAGCGGGTTCATCAGAGTGTTTGTTTCATCCATCTGATGTATCGTATCTATTAGCTACCTTTGCCGACTGATTTTAGAATATGATCGAAAAACTCGAAGAAATTAAGCTGCGGTTTGAGGAAGTGGGCCTGCTCCTGGCGCAACCGGACACCGTTAATGATATCAAAAAATTTTCGCAGCTCAGCAAAGAATACAGAGACCTCGAAAAAATTGTTGTTAAGTACAACCAGTATAAAGATGCACGTGGCCACCTGCAGCAGGCGAAAGAGGTTTTGGAAAAAGAAAAAGACCCGGAGTTGCGCGAGCTTGCCAAAATGGAAATCGATGAGCTCGAGCCGAAGATTGAAGAATTTGATGGTCAGTTGAAAGAACTGCTCATTCCGAAAGATCCCAACGATGATAAAAATGTACTGCTCGAAATCCGTGCAGGTACAGGTGGTGATGAGGCTGCAATTTTTGCCGGAGACCTTTGGAGAATGTATCAACGCTTCTGCGATAAACGTGGATTGAAAATGGCCGTGCTCGATGTAACAGAAGGTACAGCCGGTGGCTATAAAGAAGTAATCAGCAGCGTAAGTGGCGAAGGTGCTTACGGCTTGTTAAAATTTGAATCCGGTGTACACCGTGTACAGCGTGTACCGGCTACAGAACAACAAGGTCGCGTGCACACATCAGCCGCATCTGTGGTAGCGCTTCCGGAAGTTGAAGACGTGGAAGAAGTTGTTATTAACCCGGCAGATATAGAGATACAGACCGCACGCTCGAGCGGTGCCGGTGGACAGAACGTAAACAAGGTTGAAACAAAAGTACAGTTAACGCACAAACCATCCGGTATAGTTATTACCTGCCAGGTAGAACGTTCGCAGCACGGTAACCGTGAGCGTGCGTTGCAAATGCTGAAAACAAAACTCTATGAAATAGAAGTAGAGAAACAGCAAAATGAGTTAGGTACTGCGAGAAGATCGTTGGTAAGAAGCGGAGATCGTTCTGAAAAAATAAGAACCTATAATTACCCGCAAAGCCGTGTTACGGACCATCGCATAGGCTATACGGTATATAATCTGCCCGCTGTAATGAACGGAGAGCTTGATGATTTTATAGAGCAGCTTCGTATAGCAGACAGTGCTGAGAAAATGACAGAAGGTTCCAATCAGTAACATTTATTTAGAATATAAATTCTGGCAAAAGGCAAACTAACCTGAGTGTGTTTCGTTTCTTGCTTGCTAAAGGGGCTTTGCTGAAGATCTACAATAAAATAAAGGATATAGACGTCTTCAGCTAGTAAAAAGAAAAAGCGTTGAAATATAGTATCAGCGCAGTTTTCGTTAATTTTAAATTGAGATAATTCACAATATGAAAAAAGGACTAATTGTTATCGGGGTCATTCTTCTTCTAGTTTTGATTCTGTATGGTTTTTTTGCAGGCCGTTACAACACCATGGTTGAACTGCAGGAAAACATTCCAAAAGAGTGGGCTCAGGTTGAAACACAATATCAGCGCAGAGCTGATCTTATTCCGAACCTGGTAAACACTGTAAAGGGCTATGCTAATTTTGAACAGGAAACACTTACCAAAGTAGTGGAGGCCCGTGCCAGCGCTACACAGGTAAAGATCGATCCGAGCAATATTACTCCGGAGCAACTTCAGCAATTTCAACAGGCACAAAATGGTTTGAGCTCTGCTTTGAGTCGCCTTTTAGTAGTAGCCGAAAATTATCCTGAGTTGAAAGCCAACCAGAATTTCCTTGATCTTCAGGCTCAGCTTGAAGGTACCGAGAATAGAATTACAGTAGCTAGAACTCGCTTCAATGAAGTGGTTCAGCCGTACAATGTATATATCAAGCGCTTCCCGAATAATATGCTTGCCGGTATGTATGGATTTACACCGAAGGGATATTTTGAAGCTGCAGCGGGTTCAGAAAAAGCTCCAACTGTAGATTTCGGAAAGTAAAAGATCTTCAAACTCTCCGCTTGCAAACAGAGAGAAAAGCCTGGCCGCGGTGGTCAGGCTTTATTTTTTGTTAACGGTTAAGATTTCTGCAGCAGCTTTTCTTCGTATCAGCCACTCGGCAATCAGCAGATTCGGTATCCATCCCAGCCAGGCAACAATCATATAGCCATCCATCGGATGTGGGTGGAAAACCAATACAATAATATACTTCCATGCGCGCAGTGTCAGTGCAGAAAGTGTTAGTGCATAACTGCGCAACATAAAATTTCCGTGCTCTATATAGTTCTGTTTCCCAATTTCAATCCAGGCTTTCGCAGTAAAGAAAATCCAAAGTATACTGAGTACGCTAAAGGCAATCTGCGAGGGCATTCCTCCATTTGCATATAGCGCCATAACGAAACTTGCTGGTCCGGATATAAATACGATGATCAGGATATATATTTTGCCAACCATTCGGTGAACGGTAGAGAATTTCCGAAGTGGATCATAAAACTGCGTAAATCCGGCAATCAAAAGAAATATACTGGAGAGCACATGTATAAAGAAAGACACCTTCCAAACAGGATTGTGAATGATCCACTGCTTTAAGTTTAGAAATTTAATATCCGTCTCCAACGAAAGATAGGGCAACGTTATACGAATCATCAATAGCGTAAAGAACAAGAGCAGAGCATAACGAATAATTTTAGTTGCTTTCATGATCGGAAGTATAAATCTCCTTAACTTAAAATTAAAATCAAACCAGAAATTCATTCATGAAAAGTCTTTTCGGGTATAGCTTCGTTTTTCTTTTTTTCCTGGCATCGTGTGGTAAAAAGGAAACCACAGAAAATAAAACAGCCGCCAGCGATCCGACTTCTGATGATACAACATCGGTTATGAAACCTGTCAAGATCGATGCAAGAAAGATTGGTCCGGAAAAATCAACCGAGCAGGAGAAGATAGAGCAAGCTATCGAGCAGATGGAGAAAAACAAATCGCTGCCGATTGTCGGGTATTGGGTTGGTGCATTCGGAAAAAACAAAATTAATATAGCGCTGGCCGGTATAGCAAACGATCAGGCAATCGGCTATACCGTATGTGCAGGCAACTATAGACCTATAGAAGGAAAAGTATCTGTGACGGGAGATTCCATATATACCTTTCAGATGAAGGAACCCGGAACGGATCAATATGATGGCGAATTTCATTTTATGGTCAACACGAACCAAGGGGTAATGAAAGGCTCATGGGCACCCTTTAAGAAAGGTGCCGCTACATCAAAGAAGTTCACTTTAACGAAAAAAGCATTCGAGTATAACACAGACGCAGGAATCTATCCGCAGGCTTCGAGCGAGCTGCTGGGAGAAGCGGATGTGGAAAATATGTTAGAGGAGGAACTCGAAGTGATGCGAAATGAAATTTATGCACGCCATGGATATTCCTTTAAAGATAAAGAGATGCGTGCACGATTCGATTCAACTTCATGGTATATACCGATGGGGGTTGACATCCGCGAACAACTAACGGATATAGAAGTGCAGAACATTGATCTTATATACCGGTACGAAGAATACTACGAAGAAAATTACGATTCGTACGGCCGGTAAAAAAGAAAGGTCATCTGTTTAGATGACCTTTTTTATATCTGTCAGTGCTTTGTTGTTACTCGGCCACTAGACTTTTCTCTAACATAAACTCAGCGATCTGCACTGCGTTGGTAGCGGCACCTTTACGGAGATTATCAGCAACGATCCACATGTTTAATGTGTTAGGTTGTGATTCATCTCTGCGCAGACGACCTACAAATACTTCATCACGACCATGTGAATTGATCGGCATCGGGTAAATGTTGTTCTTCGGATCATCTTGAACAATTACGCCCGGAGTATCAGCAAGTATGGAACGTACTTCGCTCAGCTTGAAGTCTTCGTAAAACTCTACGTTAACAGCTTCTGAGTGACCGCCTACTGAAGGAATACGCACTGTAGTAGAAGTAACGCCAATGGTATTGTCGTTAAGAATCTTGCGCGTTTCATTCACCATCTTCATTTCCTCTTTGGTATAACCATTGTCAAGGAACGAATCGATGTGTGGAAGCGCGTTCATATCGATCGGGTGTGGATAAACTTTAGGACCATCAATGCCTTTGCGCTCGTCCATCATTTGTTGAACTGCATCTTTACCGGTACCGGTTACAGACTGGTACGTAGAAACAACAATTCTTTTGATCTTATATTTCTTATGCAGCGGAGCCAACGCCATTACCATTTGAATGGTAGAGCAATTCGGATTCGCGATAATGCGATCATCTATTGTGATAACATGACCGTTGATTTCAGGAACAACCAATTTTTTAGTCGCGTCCATTCGCCAGGCAGAAGAGTTGTCGATCACGATCGTACCAACTTCAGCAAATTTAGGAGCCCACTCCAGTGAAGTTCCTCCACCAGCAGAGAATATAGCAACATCCGGAGCAAGCTTTACAGCTTCTTCCATCCCCTTTATAGTATATTCCTTACCCTTAAACTTAAGTTTCTGACCTACTGATTTAGCAGAAGCTACTAAATACAATTCATCAAATCTAAAATCCCGTTCCTCCATTACTTTGAGGATCTCTTGGCCCACGAGTCCGGTGGCGCCTACAACTGCGAGTTTCATTTTATTTTGTACTTTTAAGTTTTAAGGTTTGCAAAAGTAATCTATTCCGTTGTGCCTAATAAAAACATGCAACAAATATTCATATTTTCTATTCTGAAAACGTTTACGAAAAACACATTCATAACGTTTTTCTTCCTGGTCTATTCCCAACAAATGTTCGCTCAAGTCATTGATAGCTTTGACGATAGCGATTTTCTGAGCAATCCGACATGGTCTGGTAACGCCACAAAATTTTCAGTTACAAATAATCAGCTGAAATTACAGGCTCCGGCCGTTACAGATGCCGCGTACCTTTCATTACCAAGTCGAGCCATTAACGATGCAAGCTGGGAGTTTTACACTCACCTGGCGTTTAACACTTCGAGCACCAACTATGTAAGGGTATATCTGGCGTCTAGTCAGCCTGATCTTTCTGATACCCTGAGCGGATACTTTGTGATGCTTGGCAACACGGCCGATGAGATCAGTCTCTATAAGCAATCAGGCTCCACGCGCACAAAGATCATTGACGGTACCGATGGTAAACTAAATCTCGCATCGGCAGAGGCTAAAGTAAAAGTTACACGCGATGCCTCCGGTAACTGGCAATTATACTCGGATGTGGGACTGACCGGAAGTTATACATTGGAGGGAAGCGCCACGGATGCCCAATATTTTTCGTCTGCCTACTTTGGTGTGTATTGCAATTACACCGCCACGCGCTCCGATAAATTTTACTTTGATGATTTTGTTGTCAGCGGTAAGCCTAATATACCACCGGCTCCACCAACACACAAAGACATAATCTTTACCGAAATTTTTGCAGACCCTTCACCACGTGTGGAACTTCCTGAAGTTGAATACCTGGAAATATATAATCGCGGTGCTGAAGCCTTTAATCTCGCTGGTTGGAAATTGACCGATGGTACTTCGGTTGCCACGCTGCCATTATATACTCTGGCTCCCAACAGTTACGTGTTGCTGGTAGCAGCATCTTCGGTAGCCGGTTACAATACAACTGAAAATATACTCGGACTGACTTCCTTCCCCTCGTTAAATAATACGGGTGACAAAATCGTCTTGAAGTATAAAGATGGAATAACGATAGACTCGGTTAACTATAGCGACACCTGGTATAAAAGTGATGATAAGAAAGAAGGGGGCTGGTCGCTCGAATTGATCGATCCAGCGAATATATGTGGAGAAGAAAATAACTGGGCTGCCTCAGAAGATGAAACTGGTGGTACTCCTGGTAAACAGAATTCAGTCTTTGCTAATAAACCTGATCTTACCGGACCAAAATTAGTAGCAACAGTACCTGTAAACACTGCCCAGATCCTTTTACAGTTTGATGAAAAATTGTCGGGTGTATTGCCCGATCAGAGTAGTTTTGATTTTCGGCCTGCAGTAAATATACAGTCGATCGCATTTGCGGATGGATCACTCCGGGGCATTATGCTGTCTGTTAGCGATTCAATTCTCTCCAATACACTTTACACCGTAACAGTAAAAGATATATATGACTGCAACGCCAACACGATTCAAAATAATTTTACCTCCGGTGAATTTGCATTGCCAGAAGACGCAGAATCGCTGGATATAAAAATAAACGAGATACTCTTCAACCCCCGCCCTACCGGCACAGACTTCATTGAGATCGTTAATACCTCGGATAAATTTTTGAATCTTAAAGATTGGTCTCTTTCAACATTTGAAGATAACCAGGCCGGCCAGCCATATCCTATTGCAGCGACAGACTTTCTGTTGAAACCAGGTGCTTATCTTGTATTAACGGAAGATGCAGATATACTAAAAGGCGAATACCCACAAACCCGCATAGAGAACGTACTGGAAGTAAAAGATATACCTGCCCTGAGTGATGATGATGGTTCCGTTGCCATTCTTACAGATGCTAAACAAGTTGTGGATCACTTCTCGTATTCAAAGGAATATCACTCTGCTTTTATTAAAGACGTTGAAGGTGTTTCGCTGGAAAGAATATCGTTTACCGAACCCACCAACGATCGTAACAACTGGAAATCTGCCAGCACAACCAGCGGTTATGCTACACCCGGATTTATAAATTCAAATTCACACACGGAATCTATTGTATCATCAGAAGATGTTGTTGTATCGCCGGAGATTTTTACACCGGGCACCGGCCAGCCTGACTTTACAGAGATACAGTATAAATTTAACCAGGGTGGTTATGTAGCCAATGTAAAAGTATTTGATGCCAACGGCCGAATGATAAAAGAACTTGCCAACAATGCTTTGCTTGGCGCAGAGGGTTTTATCCGCTGGGATGGCGACCGCGAAGATGGCTCCAGAGCCAGAATAGGTTACTATATGGTGTGGTTCGAAGTGTTTGATACCGCTGGCACTGTAAAGACCTTCCGGAAAAGACTTGCAGTGGCCTCGAGATTTTAGTAGTACAAATACTCTCCTATATATAGCATTCATTCTATAGCAGTAATTTTCTACTGCTATAGAATTTGAAACATCTGCTATTTCAATTGCTTCAGGTATAACTGAATGGTATTTTCAAGTCCGAGGTAAAGCGCATCACAAATCAACGCATGCCCGATTGATACTTCATCCAGAAACGGAATATTCTGTTTTAGAAATTTCAGGTTGTGGAGGTCCAGATCATGGCCGGCATTTATACCTATACCACCTTCTTTGGCTATACGCGCACTCTCCATATAGGGCTTAATGGCAACCTCTTTGCTAACGAGGAACTCGCTGGCATAAGGTTCGGTATATAATTCAATACGATCGGCCCCAAGAGCTATAGCACCTTCCACCATACGAGGCGAAGGATCTACAAAAATAGACACACGTGCACCGTGCGATTTAATCTCCTGACAAATGTCGCGAAGCAATGCAGCATGTTTTATAGTGTCCCAACCAGCATTCGAAGTAATGGCATCAGGCGCATCAGGCACCAGTGTTGCTTGTGCCGGTTTTGTTTCACGTATAATTTTCAGGTAACGTTCGTCAGGGTATCCCTCTATATTAAACTCGGTCGTTACTACATCTTTCAATTGTATAACATCGCTATAGCGGATGTGACGTTCGTCCGGGCGTGGATGTACTGTGATACCTTGGGCTCCAAATCGCTCACAGTCAATCGCTGCCTTGATAACATCCGGATTATTTCCTCCTCTGGCATTTCGGAGTGTAGCAATTTTGTTAATATTGACGCTTAGTTTGGTCATGAGTATAGAACGCTTCGGTGGAAAAAATGATCTGCTAAATTTGATTTCGCAAAATAATACTAAAGACAAAAATTATGAGTCTCAAACAACAAATTGATAACGACATTAAAAAAGCGATGTTAGCCAAAAACAAAGAAGAGCTGGAAGCATTGCGCAGTATCAAGTCGCTCATCTTGTTGGCTGAAACCGAGAAAGGTGGCAGCGGTGATGTATCTTCTGATGTTGAAAATAAATTGTTGATGAAGGCTGCCAAGCAGCGTAAAGAATCTGCTGATATATTTTCGCAGCAAGGCAGACAGGATCTGGCTGACAAGGAAGTGTTACAACTTGATATTATAAATCGCTACTTACCAAAACAACTTTCTGCTGAAGAGATAGAAGCAGAGGTAAAGAAAGTGATTGACGAAGTGGGCGCGAAAGGTCCGCAAGACATGGGCAAGGTAATGGGTACTGTTACCAAAAAGCTGGCAGGACAGGCCGATGGAAAAGTTATTTCCGAGCTCGTAAAAAAACTGCTGACGAACTAAGTGCCTGCAGAATTCTGTTAGAGTGGAAGTCAGTCCATATAAAGTAATCAATTTTTAGCAATTGTTCTTAGTGTATTGGGAAGCTGCATTGAAAATAAATTTTTCATACTGATCATTTTTTTTCCTTACTTATCAACATTAATTCATCGACATGGCCATTTTGGTTAAAGAAGAGAGCGGGTTCAAGTTTGTAGACGAAGGACAAGGCGAGCCATTGGTTTTGCTGCACGGTTTGTTCGGAGCGCTCAGCAATTGGGAAGGAGTAGTAAACCGTTTTTCAAAAAACTTCAGAGTTGTTATTCCGATGCTTCCAATCTATGAGATGCCTATAAAAGAGGCCGGACTTGAAGGCTTGCGTAAATTTTTGGAAGACTTTGTGGCTTTTAAAGGCTTGAAAGATATGATCATCATGGGAAACAGCTTGGGTGGTCACGTAGGTTTGATCTATACATTGAAGAATGGTGATAAAGTAAAAAAACTGATTCTTACCGGCAGCTCAGGTTTGTTTGAAGATTCGATGGGAGGTTCTTATCCCAAACGTGGAAATTATGAGTACATTAAGGAACGCGTTTCCTATACTTTTTACGACCCGGCCGTTGCATCAAAAGAACTTGTGGACGAAGTTTTCGACATAACGAAGAGTATTCCCAAGTGTATGCGCATTGTAGCCATTGCAAAGTCGGCACAACGCCATAACATGGCAGAAGAAATTCCAAACATAAAAGCTCCTACATTGTTGGTATGGGGTTTGAATGATACTATAACACCACCGATGGTGGCTCATGAATTTAACAGGCTGATACCAAATTCTACATTGAAGTTTATAGACAAGTGTTGTCATGCTCCGATGATGGAACATCCTGAAAAATTCAATGAGTTAGTTGAAGATTTTTTACTTCAGTAGCGTTATATAAACTAAGAACAACAGCGTGATTGCAGAAGATTTGATAAACCACATGATTCCTCCATTGAAGGGATCGGACGATGCTCACAAGGCTATCGTGTGGATGGAAGAATTTCGCTGCAACTACCTGCCTGTAGTAGATGATGGTAAGCTGCTCGGCTTCATTTCCGAAGAGATCATTTTAGAGACTAACGACATTGAAAAGAATGTGCGTGACTTTAATCTCACTGGTCAGCAATGTTTCGTTCAGCTGGATACGCATTTCTACGACATTCTGAAAGTTGCTGCTGAACATAAATTACAGATGGTGGCAGTGCTCAATGAAGACACTACCTACTTCGGTGTTATTACGGTACAAGACACGCTTACTTCGTTCGCACAAACGGCAGCCGTGCAAATGCCCGGTGGCATACTGGTGTTGTCGATGAATCATATCGACTACTCACTCGCTGAAATAAGCCGGTTGATCGAAGAGAACCACGCTAAGATATTAAGTAGCATCTTAAAAGAAGATCCGCTTGATCCGGGTAAGATTCGTCTTACACTGAAGATCAATCAGCAGGATCTTTCTCGCGTAGTAGCAACGCTCGAGCGCTTTGGCTATAAGGTAATTGGTCGCTACCAGGATACAAAACCTGTTGTGGGTGAAAAAGATCGCATTGATATGCTGTTACGCTACCTCGATATATAGCTATACCTCGAGTTCCTCAACAGCGTATACCCGCTGAAAAATCATTTATACTTTCAGGTAATCTTGAAGCACGTTGATGGAGCCTGTCAGTCCTTTGTACGCAAGTGCTTCAGGCGACATACTCTGCAATGCTTTTAAGAGGAGGTTCCTCTCCTGCTGATTCAATTCATCTACGCGGTAGAAATAGGTGCGGATCGTAAACAAAAACGCATTTACATCGGCCAGCCCCACCAGGTTTTGCCGCTCCGTGCGTATAAACCATCCGTTGTTTTCATGATGTGTGCGTCCCTGCCAGTTGCTATGGTCTTTATCCGGTGGTGCCATCGGGTGATGGTTCAGTCGCGTATCCGTTGCAATTCCCCAGGCAAATCTTGTAAAGGGCGTGTTCGCATGTATAACAGAGTCGAGCATTTTACGATAGTGCTGCAACGTTTTTTCCATGCCGGGTACCGGTGCGTGTGCCGTAGAAAACGGTCTGCCTATTTTCTCACCCGGAGCCCAGTGATTTGGAGAACATAAATGTACAGCGGCTATCCAGTCTTCATCATTACTCAATTGAACAATCGCTATATCTTCCTGCACCTGGCAACACAATGCATCAAACAACGACTCGTAAGCATTACCGTTGAGGTTGAGCCAGTCTTCATGCCATAAAAATTCTTCGCGTGTTGCTGTATTGATAAATTGTCGATTAGTATAATTTACCTTGAACTGCTTCGGATGCTCCTGCACAAGTTGCTTCACCAGGTATTGATTAACCGAGCGCATCGTCTCTGGCTGCAGCTTCGCTTCACAATAATATTTGTGAATGTTCTCCTGCCGGCAATCTCTTTTATTGTCGAGGTATAGCGAATACAATTCATCAATCTGAAAGATCAACGCATCGTATCCTTCAGCACGGGTTGTTGAGACAAGACCTGGTGCTGTTGTATATATACCCGAAAGAAAAGGCAGATACCGCATGCGCAATGGTGGCAATTATATACTATATATTACGAAAGCCAGTTCATAACAAGCTCCACAAACTCTTGTGGTTTTTCAGCTTGTACCCAGTGGCCGGTCTCCATGGTTTCCAGTGAGGCCTGTGGGAATACTTCTTTGATTCTGTCCAGGTCACTATCGCGAACGTAGTTTGATCTTCTGCCCCTGATAAACAATGTGGGCTTATCAAATTTACCCGGATACTGCATATCTACACCAATGTTGGCAAGCTGCTCTGTTATAAGAGGTAGGTTGATCTTCCACGAGAAACCTCCCTCTGCTTTTCGCTGAAGATTTTTCAACAGGAATTGACGCACGTCCGATTCATGAACATAACCAGCGAGTACTTCATCCGCTTCATTGCGTGAAGTAATGGTATCAAT
This sequence comes from Ohtaekwangia kribbensis, assembly GCF_042676245.1. NCBI lineage: Bacteria > Pseudomonadati > Bacteroidota > Cytophagia > Cytophagales > Fulvivirgaceae > Ohtaekwangia > Ohtaekwangia kribbensis. The sequence continues at coordinate 564,784 of NZ_JBHTKA010000008.1, read as the reverse complement.
CGTGATTGCGTTCAGGCCTTTCAAAATCGTATAGTGTTCAAGATCGTAATACCGCGGAGCGATATCAACCACAATAAGTTTTGATAGCGAATCAGGATGCGCGAGCGCAAAATTCATGGCAGTCTTTCCTCCCATGGAGTGACCGAGTATAACAGGCTGCTTGAGTTTCTGGTCGTCTATAAATTCTTTCAGATCGCTTACCATCGTTGCATAATCAAACGAAGCGCTGTGGTAAGACTGGCCGTGGTTGGCCTGATCGATGGTATATACTTTATAGTTATTGTTGGATAAGAAACGAGCCTGCGTTAACCAGTTATCAGAAGAACCAAAGAGTCCGTGCAGGATAACCAAAGTTTGTTTTGATGCGCTGGCATCGGCCGGCAGGTATTCTCGGAAGAACAATTTCATTTCGGATGAGCGTTATATGAAAATTTTAAAAAGGTAAAAAACGTATGCGGCTTTGGGATTTTCAAGCATTAAAAATAAAGATCGCGCGCGGAAATTTTTTCAATGTATAAAGACCAACATAAAAATCCTGCAAATCGATCCTGATAATCCCGAAATCCTGTAAATCCTGATATATATTTGAACCCTTTTAAATTTCGCATGGAGCTTATAAACGGAACTTACACCATCCAAGGCATTGACGTTCTTAAACTTGCAAACCAGTTTGGCACACCGCTATATGTGTATGATGGTGCCCGCATAGCCGAGCAGATCACCAAACTGAAATCAGCATATTCAGCGGCTAACGTAAAGATAAAGTATGCCGCCAAGGCGCTTACCAACGTCTCGATACTGAAGCTGATGCGCAAAAATGGTGTAGGCATGGAAGCCGTTTCGCTTGGCGAAGTGCATCTTGCACTACGGGCTGGCTACCTGCCGGGAGAGATAACGTTTACACCCAGTGGTGTTGACTTTAGCGAAATTGAAGAAGCGGTAACGCTCGGTGTAGCCATCAACATCGATAACCTTTCCACCCTGCAAAAATTCGGAGCACGTTATAAAGATACTTACCCGTGCGGCCTCAGGCTTAACCCCAACATTATGGCCGGAGGAAACATCAAGATCTCTACCGGACACAGTAATTCAAAGTTTGGTATATCTGTATTACAGCTTGAAGAGATACTTACGTTGATGAGAACGTTCGGCATTCGCATCAGCGGTTTGCATATACATACCGGTTCGGATATAAAAGAGACAGAAGCATTTTTGAAAACGGCCGAAGTACTTTTCGAAACAGCCAAGAGTTTTCCTGATCTGAACTTCCTTGATTTTGGCAGCGGCTTTAAAGTAGCCTATAAGGATGGAGATATAGTAACCGATATACAGGAACTGGGAGGTAAACTTGCCAAAGCCTTCAACGAGTTTTGCCAGCGTTATGGACGCAACCTCGAACTGTGGCTCGAGCCCGGTAAATTTTTAGTAAGCGAAGCCGGCACCATGCTGGTGCAGGTAAATGTAGTAAAGCCTACACCCACTGTAACGTTTGCCGGAGTAAATTCAGGATTGAACCACCTTATTCGCCCGATGATGTATGATGCCTATCATCATATCATCAATGTATCAAATCCATCGGGTACCCAACAGCGATATACTGTTGTAGGTTATATATGTGAGACGGATACCTTTGGAAGCGATCGGGATTTAAATGAAGTTCGCGAAGGCGATATCCTGGCCTTCAAGAATGCCGGTGCTTATGGTTTCTCCATGGCTTCTAATTATAACTCGCGAGTTCGTCCGGCCGAAGTACTCCTCATTAATGGTGAAGCAAAGCTTATCCGCGAACGCGAGAAGTTTGAAGACCTCCTCAAAGGTCAGGTAGTGATTGACCTGTGATTTGTTAAAATTTGTTAATCAATCATTCTTTTTATTCACTGTAATACCTTTCTGCGAAAGGATGAACTTTTTTGGATGGTTGTTCGCTATTTTAGCGACCAATTTTCTTTTCCATGCTAAAACGAATTCTTTTTTGCCTCTTTTTGGCAATATCAGCAGGTGTCGCCCATGCACAGGTACTTCAGCCTGCCAAACTTGCAGCAGAAACTCCATCTAAATCCTATAAAGTTGGTGATGTTATAGAGCTGGTATTTAAAGCATCTATCCAAAAAAACTGGTATATCTATTCAGTAGGATTTGATCCGGATTGCGGACCTGTGCCGATGTCGGTAACACTCGATAAAGATCCAAGCTATGAATTGGTTGGCTCATTGGCAGCTATACAAGACAAGACCAAGCACGACAAGATATTCGATTGTGATGTGCGCATCTTTGAAGGCTCTGGGGAGTTCAGACAGAAAATTAAAATACTATCTCCTTCTCTTGTTCTGAAAGGTACATACGAAGGTCAGGTATGTTCTGAAGTAGAAGGTAAATGTGTTTTGTTTGATGGTGATCTTTTATTCGGAGCTATAAAAGTTGAAGGTGCAGCGATCGAGCCAACGAAGCAGAATGAAAACACCAGCGCAAAAACTGACAATGAAAAAACAGAAGAGAAAGTTGCCGCTGTAAAAGAGAACGCCAGCACACCGGTTGACACCGTAAAAACGGTAACAGCACAGAGTACATCCAATGACACTTATGGGCCGATTAAAGGGCCGGTACTGGATCATACTCTGATCAAAGAAGATCCTGCTAAAAATTCCTTTCTCGGATTTTTTATACTCGCATTCATCGCAGGTCTTGCTGCCTTGCTAACACCTTGCGTTTTTCCGATGATACCGATGACGGTGAGTTTCTTTACACAAGGCCGTTCCAAATTCCAGGCGCTGCTATACGGGCTTTCCATCATCATCATATATACTTTGATTGGTGCTGCGATAGCTCCCCTTATGGGGCCTGAAACCGCGAACCACCTTTCAACGGAGTGGCTACCCAACCTGATTTTCTTTATCGTGTTTATTGTTTTCGGTCTCTCCTTCCTCGGATTGTTTGAAATAACATTACCGGGAACATTCATTAATAGAGTTGATCAGCAATCAGAGAAAGGCGGATTGATTGGTGTGTTCTTTATGGCGTTTACACTCGTACTCGTTTCTTTCTCGTGCACGGGCCCGCTGGTAGGAAGTATACTTGTCTCCTCAGCCGGTGGCGAATTCCTTAAGCCGATTGTTGGCATGTTTGCATTCTCACTGGCGTTTGCTATACCCTTTACTTTGTTCGCGTTTTTCCCGGGCTGGTTAAGTTCTATGCCGAAGTCGGGCGGATGGTTAAATGCCGTTAAGGTTGTATTAGGCTTTATCGAGATAGCATTGGCATTTAAATTCTTAAGTATAGCAGACCAGGCTTTCCATTGGGGAATTTTAGATCGCGAGATCAACATTGCCATTTGGATAGTGATTGTTATGCTGATCGGTATATACCTGATGAAAGGTTTCCGCCTGCCGGGCGATACCGGTAAAGATGCTGAAGACAAACGCGTAAGCATCATCCGACTCACGTTTGCTACCATCGCTTTTGTGTTTGTAGTATATATCGCACCGGGCATGTGGGGTGCCCCGTTAAAAGCACTGGCCGGATATTTACCTCCGATGCACACCCACGATTTTGATTTGATTGCTGCATCGCGTAATGCCAAACCAAACCAGATCTGTGACGAACCGAAGTATAGCGACTTCCTGCACTTGCCACATGGTATAAATGGATATTTTGATTACGAACAGGCTATGCTCTGCGCACGTCAGCAAAACAAACCTGTGTTTATCGATTTTACAGGACACGGTTGTACAAACTGTCGTGAGATGGAAGCCGTAGTATGGTCTGATCCACAGGTGCTCGATAAACTGAAAAATGAATTCATAGTAGTAGCGCTATATGTAGATGATAAAACAGAGTTGCCGGAGTCAGAATGGTATACTTCGAAGTATGATAGCAAAGTGAAGAAAACTATCGGTAAACAAAATGCCGATCTGCAGATCGCGAACCTTAACAACAACGCACAACCTTTCTATGTACTGGTAGGTAAAGATGAACGCGTACTGGTTACACCGTATGGTTACGATAAGAGTGTTGAGGGTTTCCTGAAATTCCTGGACGAAGGCAAAAAGAAATTCAACGAGCTTTACTAAAATATTCTTTCCCTCCCGATAGTTATCGGGACAGATGTACGCAGAAAACTAAAATTCTGCCTACATCTGCTCTGCGGATAGCAAGTGGCTGATAATTGAAAAAGGTGTATCTCAGTCTTGCATACTACGCATTCCTCACAGCTCAAAACTCGCAGCCCAAAGCTTAATTTATAGCATCCTCAAAGAGTTCAACAACAGGCTCCTTCCCAAGTTTTACGGATACAATATCGAAACGAATGTGTCCATGCCAATCAGTTGAGTAGATATACTCTTCAGCGGCTTCAAAAATTTTGTTGACTTTTCGCGCATCTACAAATTCTTCCGGCTCCCCGAAATCGTTCGAGCTGCGTGCCTTAACTTCCACAAAAATAAGCCAGTCATCGCGCTTGATGATCAGGTCGATCTCAGCATGTTTATACCGGTAGTTTCGCACAACAATTTCGAATCCCTGTTTTATCAGAAATTCTGCGGCAAGCTGCTCGCCTTTTTTGCCTATGGCAGTTTTGTTTTCCACGAGGGGCTAACGTGTTTAAGTGTTTAGGTGTTTACGTGTGTATGTTTCGAAGTGTGGAGGTACGGTTGTTGTTCAAATAAATTGCTGCTATACTTGATTGTTATATCGTATCTTTGAAAACCCAAATTACGAACTATGTCGTCTACGAAAAAATACATTGAAGGCTTTACGCGTCAACTGGCAGATGCTTTGAAGATCGGACAATCGCTGGACCTCGATCGTCCGGGTAGCGATATTCGTAATATTGTTATAGCCGGTATGGGTACTTCGGGTATAGCTGCCAACCTGGTAGAGTCGCTCACCTTTGGTCGCATCCCCATCCCCATCACCGTTTGTAAAACGTACAACATTCCACAGTTTGTTAGTCCGCATACCCTATTTATAGCATGCTCCTATAGCGGCAACGCAGAAGAAACCGTTTCGGCACTTAATAAAGCTTTGCTGAAGCGTGCACAGGTAATCGCTATTGCGTCCGGCGGAAAACTCCTCGACATCTGTCGCGAATACAATCTTCAATATATACAGTTGCCTTCGGGGTCTGATAGTCCGCGCGCCATGTTACCCTATAACATGATGGCGCTGCTATATGTACTATATCACACCAACCTGATTGGTGCTGCCTTTATAAAAGAAACCGAAAATGCGATTGAGTTTTTAGATCGCGGTGAAAAAGGAATTCAGTCGGAAGCAGAACTCATCGCCAAAAAACTGAAAGGAAAACTTCCTGTTATTTATTGCGACAACCGGCTTCATGCCATGGCGCTTCGCTTTCAGCAGCAGCTAAATGAAAACGCCAAGCAGCTGGCGCATACAAATACTTTCCCGGAGATAAACCATAATGAAATTGCAGGCTGGCGTTATCCGGAAGTATTAATGCCGATGTTGCAGGCAGTATATCTTTACTCCGATCACGACCATGAGCGTGTAGAGAAGCGTATGGAACTAAGCCGCGATCTGTTTGAGAAAAACTCGAAACCGGTTATTGATATTATTGGCGAAGGGGCATCGCTGCTGGAGCAATATTATTACCTGATACATCTCACTGACTGGATATCGTATTGCCTGGCAAAAGAAAACGGTGTGGAAGCGGATGCAAATGATACTATAGTATATCTGCGAAGCGAACTGGACAAACAAAAATAGAACTTGTTTTAACGTTGTTTCGTTGTAACTTTATAGAACACAATGGCAAGGCTATGAAAGCACCTATTAGTAAGCGAACACGGAAGATTCTTGATAATCCGCAGTTAGCCAAACAGCTTATGTTAGCCATTATTGCTGATCGCCTCGTGGAGCGTTCCATGATATCAGAAGAAGAACGCCCCACTATTAAAGTTGACGGAGAAGAACTCAAGCTCGTCAGGTTAAAGGCGATTGATAAGAAATAAGAAAACGTTTTTGGAGGGTTATGCATGAATCTCATTCTTGGGTCGATTTTTCTATTTATACTGATCATTCCCGGGCTGGCATTCCGGTACTCCTATCTTCACGGAACGTACGCCAAGCAATCCTTTAAGATCTCGGCCGTTGATGAAATTTTCTGGGCCATTCTGCCTGCGCTATTCTTTCAGCTGGCCGGTATTGTTGTGGTTGAGCATCTCACATCATATCAGATACAACTGGAGTTGATTTACCAGATCATCACAGAATCCAGCAGCAATATCAATTTTGAAATCATCCGTCAGAGCATCCTGTATTTTCTGATATACCTCGTCTGCATGATAGGCGTATCAGTAGCATTAGGACTGCTGATGCGATTGATTGTGCGCAGATTCCGATTCGATCTCAAGTACCCGTTTCTCCGTCTTAACAACGAGTGGTATTATTTATTCAGTGGAGAGATATTGGATCTTGAGCAACCCGGCGAATCGAAGAACATTGACCTGATACAGGTTGATGTATTGATGCAAACCGGAGAAGGACCGCTGGTATATAGTGGTACACTTGAAGATTACTTTCTGTCGAAAGACAATGGACTTGACCGTATATACCTTTCGCAGGTATATCGCAGAAAGATGCAGGAAGATCTGAAACGTAACGAACGCAACGTTGGCTACCTGGAGCGTTACCTGGATGAGCGCTACTATTCCATGCCTGGCGATTTGTTCGTTATCACCTATAGCGAAATCCTGAACCTGAACATAACCTACCATGTGTGGTCGAATATTCTGGAAGATGAAGTAAATACCAATGAACAGCATACCGAATAAGAAAGTAAAGTTTGTAGAACTGGGGTTGAAGGATTATCAGGAGGCGTGGGATTACCAGGTTTCTTTGTTCGAAAAAACACTGGCTGTAAAATCAGAGAACAGGAATCTTCCGGCTGAACAACAAAAGGCTACCGATAATTATCTTCTCTTTTGTGAACATCCGCATGTATTTACATTGGGTAAAAGCGGAGACGAAAAAAACCTGATCATTTCGAAAGAAGAGCTCAACGCAGTGCATGCTACCTATCACCACATTAATCGGGGAGGCGATATTACGTATCATGGTCCGGGACAGATTGTGGGCTATCCGATTCTCGACCTCGAGAATTTCTTTACCGACATACACAAGTACATGCGTTTAATGGAGGAGTCAGTTATACAAACGCTGAAAGAGTATAGCATTGATGCCGGGCGGATAGCCGGACTCACCGGCGTGTGGATTGATTTTGAAAATGAACGAAAGGCACGCAAAATCTGCGCGCTTGGTGTAAAGACAAGTCGATGGGTAACCATGCATGGTTTTGCTTTTAACATTAATCCCGACTTACGATATTTCGCCTATATCGTACCGTGTGGTATTCAGGATAAAGCGGTGACTTCATTGGAAAAAGAACTTGGTAAAAAAGTTGATATCCGCGAAGCGCAGGAAATCCTTAAAGAAAAATTTCGTGAACAGTTTGATATGGAGTGGCTATGATGAAGGACATTGAAAAACCGGAAGTAAAAAACGTAACGCTGGCCGTTGCGCGGAAAAAAAATATAGGTGAGCAAGACGAGTGGAAAGTATATCTCATCAACAATAATGATTTTGCTATTGAGAATACACTCGTGGCCAGCAAAGGCTATGGTGAGAAAGATGGCGAACCTCAGCAGACATCTATACTGCGCCACTATCTCGATACCATTGCTCCGAATAGTGCTGTGTTGATTGAACCGATTGACCAGACTGTATTTCACCTGAACAATGAATACTGGGTAAGTTATTATATAGGCAGACAGATTTTTGATAAGCGTTTTGTATTCGTGCCCGACACGATTTGCGAAGAGAACATTACGTTTATAAAAGAGTTGGAGATGGAGGGTGTACTGCATTCTTAACCGGCAAGCTATCAACTACTCCTAACCCTATATGAAAATTGTTTTCAAGAAGCGCCTGGTACGCACGATCGCCATTTTGCTGATCGGATTTTTTGTACTGTTCATCTTCCGTTTTATCTATGGATACTCTACCGGCCTCTCGGAAGTGCAGGAAGAATACTTCTCTGATTTCTTCTCGAATCTTGAAGATGTAAAACGGAATTATGCCAGCGATAGCTATAAATTCAAAACGTATCAGCAATCAAGTCCGGCACAAAGTCAGCAGCCGCACGAGTTTGATGTTAACCAGAAATACGAGAAGACCGCCACGATAAAATCAAAGTCTTCCGATTTTGATCGTGATGAAAAGAAGCTTCGCGAACACATAAAAAAACAGAATGGTATAATTCAATACGAAGAGAATGCAGGCAAGCGTGGCAATCGTTCGTTGCATTTGCTCATCGGTATACCTCCTGCCAGTTTTGATTCTTCGTATACCGACATGCTCAAGATCGGTAACATCCGCTCGAAGGAAATCACCAAGATCGACAAGACTAACGAGTTCAAAAATCTGAATGCTCAAAAAGCTTCACTTGAAATTACACGTCAGTCGCTGCTGGATATAAAAAAGCAAAGCGGGCGGATTGAAGAGTATATCAATTTGCAGAATCGTATTCTTGAAATAGAACAGGAGCTGCAAGGCCTCGGAGTGCAGTTAGGTGACTTTGATGTAGAGAATGAATTCTGTACCATTCGTTTCTCCTTGCTCGAAGGCCGGGAGGTAAAAGTAAGTATGCTACATCGAATAAAGGTAGCCTTCGAGTGGACTGCACAATACTATCTTTTGTTTATAGCGATTGCCGCAGCAGCCAGTATATTTGCATTCTTCTTCCTGTTGATCATTGATAAATTGATACCGGGAATAATAAACAAGATCAATCAGTAAAAACCGATGTATGAATTCTGAGCTGCGCGAAATTTTATTCCTCGACATTGAAACGGTATCGCATACCTATGATTTCAACTCGCTTGATGAGCGATTGAAATCACTGTGGACGCGAAAGGCCAGTCATTTGCGCAGAGATCCGAATCAGACTGACGAGCAGATATACCTTGATCGTGCTGCTATATTTGCCGAGTTCGGAAAAGTTATATGCATCTGCGTAGGCAAACTATACGAAGCCGAGAATGGCGTGGTAACGCTGCGTACAAAAGCATACTACGGTGATGATGAGAAAGCGCTGCTCACAGAATTCAAGTGCATGCTCGAGAAGCTGAATGCCTCTACCGAAAGACTTTGTGCACACAATGGTAAAGAATTTGACTTTCCGTACCTGTGCCGAAGAATGCTGGTGAATGGAATTCAGCTTCCTGCTATACTAAACATCTCCGGAAGAAAACCCTGGGAAGTACAGCACTACGATACCATGGAACTCTGGAAATTCGGAGATTATAAACACTTTACTTCGCTGGACCTGCTCGCGGCTATATTTAATATTCCGTCCAGCAAGAATGGCATAGATGGCAGTAAGGTAAACCAGGTATACTACGAAGAGAAAGATCTGGCGAGAATAAAAGACTATTGCCTTCGTGATGTGGAGGTGCTGGCACAGCTCTTTTTAAAACTCCGCGGTATACATCTGGAGCACGAGCTTGTGGTGCAAACATCCTGACAAGATCAGCCTGCTTTTTTTGATCGCCCTTCAACACCCGGGTATAGCGAGGGCACGGCATCGCTGCAGAATATTTCTTTTGTCTCCAGGTTCATTATAGACAATACGCCTGACCAACCGGCACCGGTATCCATCATCCATACTTCGCATGACTTGATGGGCTTTGCAAAAGGTATTGGCGTATGACCGATGTAAATCTCATCGAACGTGCTAAGCTTCCCCTGTATTTCTTTCATATACAGTTCCAGGGCTATACGCGCCAGGTTCCGATCCCACAGGAAAATATTGGGACCTTGCTCTTCCAATGGAAGCTGCGTGTTGATGCCGGCATGAACAAACAGTTTGTTATCAGCCCGGTAATAGTGTCGTGCATTTTTTAAAAGCTCAAGGTGCTTAACAGGCACGCCATCCGGATACGATTTTATGGTTGCTTCGCCACCCTGCGAGAACCACGCACGGTCGATGTAGCCTGTCTCAATCCACTGGCGAGTCCACAGATCGTGATTGCCCAGAATATAGGTGAGGTTCCTGATCTTCAACAGTTCGTCAATGCATTGCCGGGTTTCGGGCCATCCATCACAAACGTCTCCCAGGCTGACGAGGTGATCATTCTCAAAATCAAAATCAGCCCGGGCCAGGCACTGACGTAGCGCGTGGTAGGCCCCGTGAATATCTCCGATTACAAAAGTTCTTGCCATCTTTCCCTCAACATCTTAATAAAGCAATCCATCAAGTTTGGGGCTTACTTTTTCAATAATTACGCTATTTTTGACAGGTTTAAAAATCAAATAACTGTGTATGGAAGCCGTAGCCGTTGAAAAGCACGAAGAACATAAGGAGAAAATAAGAGAAGTTTATGCCGAAGTAGGTAAAGTGGTGGTGGGCCAGCAATATATGGTGAACCGCCTCATGATCGGTCTCTTTACCAACGGACATATACTTTTGGAAGGTGTACCAGGTCTTGCCAAAACATTAACGGTAAGTACGCTGGCACAAGTACTGCACCTCGATTTTCAACGCATTCAGTTTACACCGGATCTTCTTCCTGCCGACCTTGTGGGTACAATGATCTACAACCAGAAGGATGGAAAGTTTGAAGTAAAGCAAGGGCCTATATTTGCCAACATTATACTGGCTGATGAAATTAACCGCTCGCCTGCTAAAGTTCAGTCTGCATTACTCGAAGCGATGCAGGAGAAACAAGTAACTATAGGAGAAACAACTTTTAAACTTGATCGTCCGTTCCTTGTACTCGCTACACAAAACCCGGTTGACCAGGAAGGAACATACCCGCTGCCGGAAGCACAGGTAGACCGCTTCATGATGAAGGTATATGTTGACTATCCTACCAAAGATCAGGAGATCGAGATCATGCGCAGGATTTCCAACATGCAGTTCAACTATAAGGTAACAACCATGCTTACGAAAGAGGAAATCTTCTCTATTCGTGACCAGGTGAACCGCGTAAAAATCTCCGAATCATTAGAGCGCTATATTATCGAGCTGGTATATGCTACCCGCAGACCGCTTGAATATAAATTGAATGAGCAGGCTCAATATATACAGTTTGGTGCATCACCGCGTGCCAGTATAAATATGAACCTGGCGGCGAAAGCTGTTGCCTATATGGAAGGCCGTGACTATGTATTGCCGGAAGACATTAAAGAAGTAGCGCTGGATGTAATGAGTCACCGCATACTTCTGAACTACGAGGCGGAAGCTGACAACGTTAAGCCTTCTGATATTATTAAGGTTATATTGAATAAGGTGCCGATTAATAAATAGTGTTTACGTGTTTAGGTGTGTACGTGTTTGTGTTGAAAGACACGGTATAGCTAAATCCAATCTATATAGAAGCGCAGAAAAGTTATCTGCGCTTTTTTTATTTTCTTCTTCCGGGCCTTTTGGGGCTTTTTCTTTTTTGCGATGCGCTAGCCCACCAGGTTTAAAGTATATATAATTTTGTTTCCTGTCGATAAACATCCACAATGTTTTATTACCCCCGCGTTATCTGCTTTAAAAAATCTTGTAAAAATTGTTAAGTCGAAATAATTGAAAGGTGTTGATAATCATAGCAGATAGCAAACTTTGGCCCGGTAGCTTTTAAACAAGCGTTAGCAATGCATTATCTCCTTAACAATTTCGTAACACAGGCGTCCGCGTGAGGTAATATTAGAGATAGACCTTTGTGGCAAATAAAAAGGTTTATGTTCAGAAGATTACTTCTTTCATTATCGCTGCTCACGCTTGCCGTTTGTGCCCTGGCGCAGTCTGGAACCATTAAAGGCAATGTAAAGGACGCAGTATCCGGTGAAGCAATTATTGGTGCTAACGTTCTGGTGATGGGAACAGCACAAGGTGCACAAGCTGATATAGAAGGGAACTTTGAGATCCCAAAAGTAAAGGCAGGTACATACTCAATCGTTGTTTCCTTTATTTCATATAAGACTGATACATTAAAGGATATCACGGTATATCCTGATCAGACAACGATGGTTAATGCAACCATCATGGAAGAAGGTCATGAGTTGACCGAGGTTGTAATTACCGGTGCTAAAGTAACGAACACGGACGTTTCGGTTATCACTGAAATCCGTAAGAGCGATCTGGTTGCTGTGGGTATATCTGCACAACAGATATCACTATCGCAGGATCGTGATGCTGCGCAGATCGTTAAAAGAATTCCTGGTGTAACAATTATCAACAATCGCTTTATTAATGTACGCGGGCTCAGCGAACGCTATAGCACGGTAATGTTGAATGGTGTTATAGCGCCTAGCTCTGAAGTAGATTCCAAAGCCTTTGCATTTGATTTGATTCCGAGTTCTATGATCGACAGAATGTTGGTATATAAATCAGGTTCTGCCGAATTATCAGGTGAATTTGCTGGTGCGGTAGTAAATATCGAAACCAAAAGTGTTGTAGATGAGAATTCACTTTCTGTAAACATTACAGGTGGTTATCGCCTGGGAACAACCTTTGATGATTTTTACACTTACCAGGGAAGCAATACAGATTGGTTAGGATTTGATAACGGAACGCGTCAGTTACCTTCATCATTTCCAGACGACAATCTTAGCAACTATTTATATGATGATGCTTCACGTCAAAAATTGACTGACGCAAGCCGTAGTCTTCCGAATATATGGGGAAAGAAGAAAACTTCTGCTATGCCTGACTTGCGTACAACCATCAACTTTTCTCAGGTTGGAAGTATAGGCAGCAAACGTCTTAGCAATATCACCTCACTTAGCTATACCAATACCCGTCAACATATCGAACAGGAAAACTACTACTACGATCGTTATGTGGCTTCCGAGCAAAAAAGCGATCGCAGGTATTTCTTCAACGATGTTCGCGATATGACGAACGTACGCCTTGGTGTGATTTCAAACTTTACACTCGAATTGAATCCTGCCAACAAGATTGAGTTTCGTAACTTATTCAACCAGCAGGGAATGTCACAGGTTACATCCCGAACAGGTATCGAGGATTTTAACCAGTATGAAAATAATAACCTTGCATTAAACTATATGCAACGTGGCATATATACCGGGCAGCTTTCAGGTAAACATAGTGTGAACGACAGATTGAGCGCAAACTGGATATTAGCATACTCCAATACATCAGCCAGCCAGCCAGACTACCGAAGAATCCGTTCACAACGCCAGGTAGGATCAACCGATCCGTTCGCGATTGTGTTACCCCCTAACTCCGGTACACAAGACGCAGGTCGTTTCTACTCGGATCTGAATGAAAATGTATATACGCATGCGTTAAACCTCGAGTATAAATTGAACCCAGATGCCGAAGAGAGTAAGCAAAGCAAAATTCAGGGAGGTTACTATATAGCATCAACAGATCGCGATTTCAAAGCAAGATGGTTTGCATACGGCTGGTCAAATCTGAATAATCAGCCATCTGAAATTCTTGACGACTATACTTTCGAAACTATATTTTCTCCACAGAATATAGGTTTCTCAACTACATCTGGCACAGCTCCCTATTTCATCTTAAAAGAAGGAACCAACTTTTCAGATGCCTATACTGGTAATAATCTTCTCACGGCAGGTTATTTAAGTACAGCCATCCCGGTTGGTGATTTCAGAGTAGCTGCGGGTGTACGTGTTGAGTATAATAAACAGGAATTAAGTTCCTTCGATACAAATGGCAGGAAGATCACTGTAGATAATCCAGTAACAAGTATCCTTCCATTCTTGAACGTAGCCTATAACTTGTCAGAGAAAAATCTCATCAGACTTGCCTATAGTAAAACAATTAACCGCCCGGTATTTCGTGAGCTTGCACCGTTCAACTTCTACGACTTCGACCGTAATGCAAACATATATGGTAACAAAGATTTAAAGACAGCAGACATTCACAATGTGGATTTGCGTTGGGAAAACTATCCTTCTAAATCAGAAAGTATATCGTTCGGTGTATTCTACAAATATTTCCAGAATCCGATCGAAACAGAATTAGTGGGAGGATCCAACCTGATATATACTTATCGAAACGCCTCTTCAGCGAGAAATTTTGGTGCGGAGGTTGAGATCAGAAAATCATTCGAAACACTTTTCGCAAGCAGCTTCCTGAAGAACTTCTCGGTAATGCTAAATGCAGCAGTTATTGACAGTGAAATTGATTTAGGTAATGTTACCAATCAGGAACAAAAGCGTGCCATGCAGGGCCAATCACCGTATATCATTAATGCTGGTTTGAACTACAATGACTTTGAAAGCGGCTGGCAGGCGAATGTATCATACAATGTATTTGGTAAGCGCATTTTCGCAGTAGGTGACCTTGACCAGAATGCTACACAGTATGAGATGCCGAGAAACCAGATTGACTTAACTGTGTCAAAATCATTCTCTGAAAAGGTTGAATTGAAATTTGGTATACAGGATATACTCAATCAGAAATACAGATTGATTCAGGATTCTGATCGCAGCAAGAGTATAAACGATATTGACGAACCTATTCAAAATTATAAGCCTGGCCAATACATTACGCTGGGTGTGACCTATAAGATTTATTAAGATATAAAGATGAAAACAGGAGTGCTACGCTCCTGTTTTCATTTCACGATTTTGTTTCCAATAGATAAACAATCGCTAATACTTGCTTAACACGAACATAATACTCTGCATATAGCTTTGTCGCAAATTCAAAAAAGAATAATCATGAAAAATCTGAAGAAATTAAGCTACCTGATGGCCCTGTTAGCTTTGTCATTTGCAATGACATTGACGTCTTGCAGTGATGACGATGATGATGATACAGACACCACAACAGAAAATCAATTGAGTGGTTCTATAACAACTAACACAACATTAGTGGCTTCTAAGAAATATACTTTGGTTGGTAATGTGTTTGTTCAATCAGGCGTTACGTTAACCATTGAGCCGGGTACTATCATTTTCGGTGATAAGGCATCAAAAGGTTCTCTTGTTATCGATCGTGGTGCTACTATCAATGCAGCTGGTACAGCGGATAAGCCTATCATCTTTACTTCTTCTGCTCCTGTGGGATATCGTAACTATGGTGATTGGGGTGGAGTAATCATTCTGGGTAAAGCGCAAAACAACCAGAGTGCCAGTCAGTCAATCGAAGGTATCTCTGCTACTTCTGGCGATGCTGGTAAATATGGCGGTACAACCGACAATGATAACTCAGGAACACTTACATATGTGAGAATCGAGTTTGCTGGTATAGCATTGTCAACTGATAACGAAATCAACGGTCTTACGCTTGGTAGCGTTGGGAGCGGAACAACGATTCATCACATCCAGGTTTCATACTCTGGTGACGACTCTTTCGAATGGTTCGGTGGTACTGTAAATGCACAATACCTGGTTGCATATCGCGGATGGGATGACGATTTCGATACTGACTTTGGTTTCAGAGGTAAAGTTCAATACGCTGCTTCTTTCCGTGATCCTAACATCGCTGATAAATCGGGTTCAAATGGTTTCGAATCAGATAACGATGGAACTGGTACAACGAACACTCCTAAAACAGCTCCTATATTCTCAAACGTTACATGGTTTGGCCCTTATGCATATGCAGCATTAAGCGGTAGCGCAGCAAGCTCTAACTATCAGTTCGGCGGACACCTGAGAAGAAATTCTGATATACAGATCTACAACTCTGTTCTTGTTGGTTCTAAACTTGAAGCTGTACACTTTGATAAGACTGGTTCTGAAGCAGTGTTTGTTGGTAACTATATCGGAAGATCTGGCGTGAGTGTGAGCAAGGCTGTTAAGAAGGTTACTACTGGTAACAACTACGATGATTCAAGCTTTGATGCTGATAACTTTATCGAAGCAGATCAGGCTACAGTTGATCTTTCTGCGAAATTCGCTGGTTTGTCAACTGCAACCTCTCTTGATATAAACAACCCTTCTGCATTGCTTGCAAATGGTTCTTCATTATTGAGTGGTGCTAAAGAAGTTCCATCAGGTGTTGAACAAACTACTTATATCGGTGCATTCAACAACAGTAGTAACTGGATGTCAGGTTGGACAAGCTTCAGCCCCAACACCAATACATACTAAGCGAAGTTCATTGTCTTTATATTTTAAAAAAGAGCCCACTCGTTGGGCTCTTTTTATTTGGTACATTTGCAACCTTATGCGGATACTATATTTATTTTTAGCGATAGCAATTCTTGCGTCTTGCAATAACAAAGACTACAATCCTGCACTATATATATCAAAACAGGAACAGGATAGTCTAATCTATAGCGTGATCAGATACTCGTCTAAATTGCCACCGAATTCTAATCACGAGAACAAATTTGAGTCACAATTTGATGAGTACTACCGCGCAGTTGCAGCCGATTATGATATACGTGCATACTATAAGGATGAGAAAGGCACACACTTTTTTTTGATGACGCGTCCTGCCAGAAGCATTACGCCCATGCGCGAAAGTATAGGCTGCAAAATGGTGTACGGACCAGATAAAGAAATAAGAGAGTACGAAGAAGTATTTCGCACGTGGAAGATGCCGGAAGATCAGCTTAACGAAAAATTCCCGATGTTGTTTGACAAGATGGTGCGAGGCGAATCACTCGAAAAGTATTATCCCAAGAATGCCGGGGATCAGTATATAGAATTTCCCGATGGTAGATTCTACTTTGATAAGAAAGAGAGAAAGTGGCGTGATCATTTGATTGATAGCCTTAATAACCGCCAATAACAAAATGGCTATATTTTTTAATGGCAAACAAGGCAGCGGAGGTCATTAATTCACCCTCCGCTGCCTTTCCTTATGTAACTCCGTAACTTTTTTAATCTGCTCGCCAGCGATTGCTACGGAGTCTTGATCGAGTTTGTTCTTTTCTATTTTCTTTAGCAGCAGCTCGTTTTCGAGTTTGTTGTTCGCGAGTGCTTTTTCGAGTTGGATTTTTTCGCGCTTGTTGTCTTCGATTTTGGTGAGTAATGTTTTGTTCTCATTCACAAGTCGCTGCTTTTGTTTTTCAACAGCTTGGTAGGCGCGATTCGTTTCATCGATCTGTACCTGAATTTTGTCGCGATAAAATTTCACGCCAAAGTCGTAGAGCATCTTTTCAAGTTCTTTACTTACTGCTGCAGCATCGTCAGCTGGCCAAGCGGATGTTTTAATGCCGATCCATGTTGTTGAAGTTTTCCCATTGTCTTTTACAACCGCGAAGACAGGATTTGTGTAAGTGCGGCTGTTGATGACTGGCTCTGCTAATATCAGAATACCTTCGCTTTGTTTTGGCTTTCCATAAATTTTTAGAAATTTGACGAAGGAGGTGTTCACATCACTCAGTGTTCCTTCCAATTCTACTGCATAACCTTCCGCTACTTCTCCCTTAACGTTGGAGTTTTCTTTTTTTACTTTTACCGTCTGAGCTGACATTGATAGCGTACTGAACAGCAGCCATGTTATCAGTGTAAACCTTTTTGTAACGAACATGTTTAAGTATAGTTAAATTATAGGGCATCAAAACTAAATAAAAATTGAGTTCAAAAAATATATTAATCACAGGGGCCTCCGGATCGATCGGAAAACGATTAACGCAATTACTACTTGATCAGGGATATCAGGTATCACATTTGAGTCGTAATCACCAACGGAGTAAAGCAAGAATATATTTGTGGGATATAAATAAAAAACAAATTGATCCGCATGCCTTCGAAGGAATAGACACCATCATTCATCTCGCAGGTGCAGGTATAGCAGAAAAACCCTGGACAGATGAACGTAAATGGGAGATACTGAAGAGCAGAACGGAATCGACCAAGTTGCTGTTTGAAGAGCTGCGTAATCACAAACATGCTGTAACCACTTTTATATCGGCTTCAGCAATCGGCTACTATGGCTTCGAAGACAATGAAAAACTTTACAAAGAGAATGATGAATCGGGAACGGATTTTCTTGCAAATGTAGTACGACAGTGGGAAGCGGAGATCGATCGCATAGCAGAGTTAAACATTCGTGTCGTGAAGATCAGAATAGGTATTGTATTGGATGCAAACCATGGTGCGCTGAGAGAACTTGTCAAGCCCGTTAAATACTATGCGGGTGCACCGCTGGGCACGGGCGATCAGTATGTAAGCTGGATTCATCTCGATGATCTTGTAGCTATATTTATAAAAGCCTTGCAGGATGAAACGATGCAAGGTGCTTATAACGGTGTAGCGCCAAATCCGGTAACCAACCGCGACCTTACAAAAGCAATAGCCACTCAGTTGAATAAGCCGCTCTTCCTTCCTGCTGTGCCAGAGTTTATACTAAAGATATTGCTGGGCGAAATGGCTAGTCTTGTATTGAAAGGCAATAAAGTCTCCTCAGAAAAGATACAGCAGGCTGGATTAAAATTTCAATATGAAAACGTGGAGCAGGCATTAGCGAACCTTCTTCCCAAGAAAATATAGTATATATAGCAGAAATTGTGGTTTGCTTCAGAATGGTTTGTTCATGACAAACTCCTGCTGTAAAAATCGCTCGCGCGGAGCGAGCTCACGTTGCTTTAATTTTTCGGGGAGGTTATCTGGATCGCCCGGATAGCCTACCGCTATAAATACACCTACATCATATAGGTTGGGTATATTGAAGCTTTCAACTGCTTTCAGGTGATTAAAGCCGGCCATTTGTCGAACCTGTAATCCCATCTCAACAGCCTGTAGCGATAGAAATGAATTGGCTCCGCCCAGGTCGTACATGGCGTGCGCGTTGGCACTGCCGTAGGTAGTAAATTCTTTTCGTGCCAGACTCAGTATAAGAAGTGGTGCATCTTTAACCCAGATTTTATTGCCTTCGTTGAGACACTCAAACATTTTATTCCAAAGTTCGGGTTGCTCTTGCGTTGCGTAAATATATACCCACGGTTGCTCGTTGCTGCTGGATGGAGCCCAACGCGTAGCCTCGAATAGCGAGCAGATCTTATCCGCGGCAATAGGCTCGTTTGAAAAAGCACGTATGCTCCTGCGCTTTTTTATCAGTTCCAGAACCGGGTGTTCTATGCTGGACGATTTTTCCATTGCTGACATGCTGTTTACGGTCAAAGTTACACATTCTCGTAACCACCAAACAACATGGTTACAACAGTGGTTCTTAACAGGTGCTCTATTCAGGCCATGATCGTGGCATTCATGGATTTATAAAATATTTGTAAACTTGGTACCAACCGTAAAAGGATTTATAAGATGCTCCGGTACACAACCACCATTTTAAAATTTAACAAGAAGGGAGAAAAGTCGGGCTGGGTTTACATTGAGATCAGCGAAAGTCAGGCTCACAAGCTTAAACCCGACACACGCGTTTCGTTTCGTGTGAAAGGTGTGCTGGACAGATACGCCTTTGAAAAAGTAGCTTTGTTGCCGATGGGCGATGGATCTTTTATTATGCCGATCAATGCCACGATGCGGAAAGCTACAGGTAAAAAAGAAGGCGATAAGGTAAAGATTGAAATGGAGTTGGACGAACGCAAGCTGACACTGTCGCCTGACCTGATGAAGTGTTTGAAAGAAGAACCGGAATCACTCGCGTTCTTTAAATCCCTGACGATGTCGCATCAGGTTTATTTCAGCAAATGGATTGAGAGCGCCAAGACGAGTGCTACAAAAACAAAACGTATTGTAATGGCATTGACTGCCTTCAGCAAAAAACAAGGCTATTCGGAAATGATACGTGAAAACAAAAACAAGTTCTAGTAGCGGCTATATATAGCATAGGTGTTACAATAGAATGCGATCTACTGTAACACCTGTATATTTAGATTGCTCCGGCTTTGATTTCGTCTACTACACCCGGATCAAGCAATGTTGTTGTGTCTCCAAGATTAGAAGTGTCACCCTCTGCAACCTTTCTCAGAATTCTGCGCATAATTTTTCCGGAACGGGTTTTAGGAAGTCCGCTTACAAATTGAATCTTGTCAGGCTTGGCTATAGGACCGATAATCTTCGACACCGTTTCCTTTATCTCTGCGCGCAACTTATCTTCTTCGGCCGGTTTTTCATAACAGATAACAAAGGCATATATACCCTGGCCTTTTATATCATGTGGATAACCTACAACCGCTGTTTCGCATACAGCAGAATGCTCATCAATAGCGCTTTCAATTTCTGCCGTGCCAAGATTGTGACCGGATACAATAATGATGTCGTCTACCCGTCCCGTTATACGATAATAGCCATCTTCATCGCGCTTGCAGCCATCACCTGTAAAGTACTTGCCGGGGAAACTTGAGAAGTATGTTTCCTTAAAGCGCTGGTGATCGCCATAGATCGTACGTGCCATCGAAGGCCACGGATATTTAATAGTAAGCCTTCCTTCGATATTATTTCCCTCAATCTCCAATCCGCTTTCATTCATTACGGCAGGTTGTACGCCCGGTAGCGGCAGCGTTGCATGCGCAGGTTTCAGATTAGTAACATTTGCAATTGGCGAAATCATAAAGCCGCCCGTTTCGGTTTGCCACCAGGTATCGATGATTGGACATTTATCTTTACCGATGTGCTTGCTATACCATTGCCATGCTTCTTCATTTATAGGTTCACCCACGCTGCCTAAAACTTTAAGCGATGACAGATCATATTTCTCAACAAAACTCAATGGAGCCTGTTGCAGCGAACGTATAGCAGTAGGTGCCGTATAGAATATATTTACTTTATGACGATCAATAGTCTGCCAGAATCTTCCCCAATCAGGCCATGACGGCACGCCTTCAAAAATAACAGTAGTTGCTCCGGCTGATAAAGGACCATAAAGAATATAGGAGTGCCCGGTAATCCAGCCTATATCTGCCGTACACCAGTACACTTGTCCTTCATGATACTGAAAAGCTGTTTGAAACGTGTAATTGGTGTATACCATATAGCCACCGCATGTATGCACCATACCCTTTGGTTTACCGGTAGAGCCGGAAGTATAGAGTATAAAGAGCATATCTTCCGCGTCCATTTCTTCAGCTTCACAGTGTGGAGCAGCATTTTTTATTTCATCGTGCCACCATACATCACGTCCTGCTTTCATAGGAGCATTGGAGCGTATATGTTCTTTCACGATAACTTTTCTTACATCCGGACAACTTTCCAGTGCCTGATCAATAATACCTTTCAGATTTATAGTCTTGTCGCCACGGTATGCTCCATCCGATGTGACAACAATTTTACATCCGGCATCAGTAATGCGATCGGTCAGCGATTTGGCAGAGAACCCTGCAAACACAACAGAATGCACCGCGCCTATACGCGCACAAGCCAACACAGTATAGGCCAGCTCGGGTATCATCGGCAGATAAATACATACCCGGTCTCCTTTTTTTACACCATTTGCCTTTAACATGTTGGCAGTACGGCATACCTCATCATATAGATGTTGATACGTTATATGTTTAGCGCTGTCTTCCGGATTGTTGGGTTCCCAAATGATAGCGGTTTGATTAGCACGTTTAATGAGATGACGATCAAGACAGTTTTCAGTGATATTTAGTTTGCCTCCTATAAACCATTTTACTTCCGGTTTAAGAAAATCCCACTCAAGCACTTTATCCCATTTCTTTCTCCAGTAAAAATGACTGGCGACTTCACTCCAGAAATTTTCGGGATGTTCTACGCTCTTTTTATACTGTTTTTGGTAGTCTTCAAAAGTTCTGATCACGTTCATGGTTGTTGTTTGCAGGTTTTTTTTGATGAAAAGTTTTAATGTTTAAAGTTTGTTGGCAACCTAATTTAATAAAGTAGCGTCCCGGAGTTTATATAAACAAGTGTGATAAAATTCTATCCTTTTTCCGGAAATTCAAATTTTGTTTGCAGTGTGTTCCGACACACTGCAAAAAATTTTGTAAATTCAGTAAGTACTATACTGGGTGGAAGAACTTCACAACTTGATTGCAGGTGCTCTTGCTGCTCAACCTATAGCCAGGTTTGAAGTGTTTGCATGAGCGTTCGAAGTTTGAATAGAAGCGAAGATAAAGCTTCAATCAATTGAAGAATTGTATGATAGAATCCGTGGTTGATAGTACATTGAAACCTCTTAGCGAGAGTATCCTGCGTACAATTTTGTACTACGATATTTTCAACTACCCTTTAAAGGCCGATGAAGTTTACCGTTTTCTGCCCACTAATCATGCATCAAAGCATAGTGTTGAACAGGAGTTGAAAGACCTTTCATCAAAAGGATATCTATATCAGTTTGGTGATTTGTTCTGTGCCCAGAATAAAATAGAGTTAATAGACCGTAGACGCAAGGGCAACGCGGAAGCAGAAAAGCTTCTTGATGTTGCGCGGGTGAAAGGTAAATTTATATCGGGCTTTCCCTTCGTGCGTGGTGTGCTCGCATCGGGTTCGCTATCGAAAGGGTATATGGATGAAAATTCTGATCTTGATTTCTTCATCATTACAAAGCCCGGCAGGTTGTGGGTAGCGCGTATGATACTGGTGCTCTACAAACGCATGTTTCTTTTCAACTCTCATAAATACTTCTGTGTAAATTATTTTGTTGACTCCGATCACCTGGAGATCGAAGAGAAGAATATGTTTACTGCCACCGAGCTGGCAACGGTTATACCACTGTGTGAGGCCGATCTATACACCCGCTTGTTTAAAAGTAACGATTGGCTTACTTTTTTTTTCCCAAACTGCGAACAGCGTTCACTCGATGCTGTAGTGCCGGCTTCCAATAGTGTTGTGAAGAAGATACTCGAAAAGGTAATAGATATTGCAGGAGGTAGCTGGTGGGAAAATTACTTTATGAAGCTTTCGCTGAAGCGCTGGGAAAGTATATATAAGAAACAATACGCTAACAACGATTTTAAAGTAGCCTTTAAAACAAAGAAGTATGTTTCTAAAAATCATCCGCGTAATTATCAGAAAAAGGTAATAGAGCTTTATCGTGAGAAGATGGAGGGATTTAGTAAAAAATTTAACATCGTATGGAAGGCATGAAGCGAACAGCTCTTTTTACTCATTCATACTTTTATAAGTTCGACTGGAAGCAGTGGCAGTTTAAGCAGCCATACCCTCCGTTAGCTACTATACTTGCGGCAGCCGTTATGCGCGAAGCCGGTTTCGAGGTTGCTTTGTTTGATATAGCACTTAAAGACTCACCTGCAGAAGTTGCCGATGCCATTGAAAAGCATGACTCGTCATACTTTATCATATATGACGATGGCTTCAATTACCTCACCAAGATGTGCCTCACTAATATGCGTGAAGCAGCATTCGAAATGGCGCGAACCGCGAAAGAGGCAGGTTGCATTGTAATCGCATCAAGCTCGGATGCCGCTGATCATTACGATAAATATCTCAATCATGGCGTAGACTATGTTGTTCGCGGTGAAGGCGAAGAAACATTGAAAGAACTCTTACTCGCACTGGATGCAAATGCAGACATCAGCAAGCTTCCTGGTATAGCATACAGAAAACAATCGGAAACCATCACTACGCCTGCGCGACCTGTGATGCGTGATCTTGATGCGCTGCCATTACCAGCGTGGGACCTGGTAGATGTTGACTCGTATCGCCAGATCTGGATAAAGCATCATGGATACTTCTCGCTAAATATAGCCACTACGCGTGGATGTCCCTATAAATGTAACTGGTGTGCCAAGCCCATCTATGGCAATCGCTATAATTCGCGAAGTCCGCAGCATGTTCTGAAAGAAATTGAATTCTTGCTGAAGCACTATCAACCCGATCACTTCTGGATGTGCGATGATATTTTCGGATTAAAACCCGGGTGGGTACAGGAGTTTCGCGATCTGGTTCAGGCAAAAAATCTGAAGTTCAAGTATAAAATTCAGTCGCGCGCAGATTTACTGTTGCAGGAAGATTCACTGGAAGCACTTGCTCAATCCGGTGCCGATACTATTTGGGTGGGTGCTGAGTCTGGCTCTCAGAAAATTCTGGATGCGATGGACAAAGGCACAACGATACAGCAGATACACGATGCTACGCGGTTGATGAAGCAGAAAGGTATTAAAGTAGCTTTCTTTTTACAGTTCGGATACCTCGGAGAAACGAAGGAAGATATCGATGCTACCATTGCCATGGTGCTCGAACTAATGCCTGACGAAGTCGGCATCTCCGTTTCATATCCGTTGCCCGGTACGAAGTTTTATGACACCGTGAAGGAACAACTTCGTGAAAAGCAAAACTGGAGCGATTCGGACGACCTGGCAATGATGTTTAAAAGCACCTTCACAAGCGAATACTATAAAGAACTACATCGATATGTACACAGCATGTACCGGAAACGGAAAGGCTATATCACATTAAAGAAACTTGCCCGCAATCCGCTACGTGTAAACTATAAAGATTTACGCACAGGACTCGCAACTTTTTACTATATTCCTACTGCTTTTGCACAGCGATTAAAACTGAAGGGACTGGTTGCTGCAGGGTCTTGATTATTTGGATATCCTTTTTATTTAGAAGAGTTTTTAAAATACGTATTGCTTACATATAAACTATATATGCGTATGGCTGCTCCGTTCGATCACATCGCCTCTACCTACGACTCTGTTTTTACGCAGAGCGCTATCGGCCAGTTACAACGCAAACAGGTATGGCAATACCTGGAGCAAATTACACCGGAACTGCAGGGCCTTGAAATTCTGGAGTTGAATTGCGGCACCGGTGAAGATGCCGTGTTGTTCAGTGAAAAAGGATTCAACATCGTTGCAACGGATGTATCGGAAGAGATGCTGAAAGTAACGCAGCAAAAGGCGCATCAATTTTCATTGCAGAGCAAGATCAGTTCACATTACCTCGACCTCGACAGCTTTGATGAAACGCTGTTCGACAAAAAGTTCGACCTTGTGTTTTCAAATTTTGGCGGATTGAATTGTATCAACGCGGAGTCATTTAGAAAGCTTTTGCAAAAGTTACCGCATATACTAAATCCGAAGGGAAGGTTTGTGGCGGTGATCATGCCGAAGTTCTGCTTGTGGGAATCTATATATTTCCTCGCCCGCTTTCAGTTTAAAAATGTTTTCCGCCGGTGGACACAGAATGAAGTGTTGGCCGATCTCCACGGCATGTTTGTAAAGACGTGGTACTTCCGCCCCTCACAGATCAAGGCGTGGTCGTCTCCGAATTTCAGCATCGTTAGCAAAAGACCAGTAGGCTTCGCGTTGCCACCATCATACCTGGAGAAATTCTTTGAGCGCAGAAAACGCTTTTTGTTTGGGTTGAATATTCTGGAAAAGAAACTCTTTCGTGTTTCATTGCTCTCGGGCATGTCCGATCACTTTATCATTGATCTCAGGTTGCGATGAGTGTACTTCTTACGCACGGTTATTTTCTCGCAGATGATGAGAAGGAGCAAAGCATTATGCGACCGTATGCTCCACTGGGTATACTGTATATCTCGGCTTACCTGGAGCAGCACGGTATAGACAACGAAGTTTTCGATACTACATTTTCAACCAAAGAGAAATTCAGAGATCACCTCATTACACATAAACCACGCATTATAGGTATATATGCGAACTTGATGACGAAGCTGAACGTGTTGGAGAATGTGCACTTTATACGCGAAAACCTGCCTGACAGTAAAATTGTACTTGGCGGACCCGATGTTCGTTACAATGCTAAAAATTACCTCGAAGCCGGAGCCGATTTTATAGTATTGGGAGAAGGTGAGGCAACAATGTTGGATCTGGTACAGACTATATATAGTCACAGCAATCACACTGCGCTGTCAAAAGAAGTTCTCGAAGAAATACGAAGTATAGCTTTTCTGCACGAAGGCAATGTATTGGAAACTGCAGAACGTGATAAACTAAAAGATTTGGATCAATTACCGATTCCCAATCGTAAAAAGATAGACCTGAATTTATACCTTGACGCCTGGAAGAAATTTCACGGCTCCAATGCTATATCGGTAAGCACTATGCGCGGTTGCCCCTATACCTGTAAGTGGTGCAGTCGTGCGGTATACGGACTAAGCTATAGAAGGCGCTCGCCCGAAAAAGTTGTACAGGAATTAGAGCAAATAAAGAAAGAGTACAATCCGGATGCACTCTGGTTTGTAGACGATGTGTTTACCATTAGTCACAAATGGCTGACAGCTTTCCGCGATGAGCTTCAGAAAAAAGATATACTCATTCCATACGAGTGTATAACGAGAGCAGATCGCATGAATGAAGAAGTTATCAAAATGCTGAAAGAGACGGGTTGCTTCCGTGTATGGATCGGAGCAGAAAGCGGATCACAACGTGTTATCGACCTGATGGATCGCAGGGTAGATGTAAACCAGGTTCGCGATATGATCAAGCTCACCAAGAAACATGGTATACAAACCGGCACATTCATCATGCTGGGCTACCCCGGAGAAACCGAAGCCGACATTGAAGAAACTATACAGCACTTGAAGGAATCCGATCCTGATCTTTTTACCATCACCGTTGCCTATCCTATAAAAGGTACAGAATTGTACCAGGAAGTAGAAGCAACACAAACTCCTGACCTGGATTGGTCCAACACTACAGATCGCCAGATAGATTTCGAGCGAATGTATTCGCGGAAGTATTATGACTATGCAGTAACACGTGTTATAAGCGAAGTAAATTACTTCAAGGCTAGAAATAAGAATCAAAATAAATCTGCGATCAAGTTAAAGGTGAAATCTACCATGGCTAAAGTGGCTATGGGTTGGCAGAAGATCACTTTTAATATTCTATAGAGTGAGCGCATGCAGCAAAGACAAAAATCAGCCTTGAATACTTCCTTCCTTTCAGAGGTCTTCGATATATTGGATTTACTTTCGTATAAACAAAAAGTAGGTGCCATAGGTAATATAGCTTGCTCCATTGGTATAGCTTTACTGGAAGTATTTTCGTTAACCGTTATTTTGCCTTTGTTTTATTACCTCATTGATCCTGCTAAATCGTGGCACGTTCCCGAGATCATGAGAAGTACTATACTTTTGATGAAATCAGTTTCCTGGGTTGCAGCAATAACCACGGTTATACTAATATTTACATTTAAGAATATCTTATCGATATGGCAAACACACAGGCAGTTACAATTCCTGAATAAGCTATACCTGAATTTTTCCAGGCGCATCTACCTACGTTTTTATCGCCTCAACTGGAATGACTATGCACAAACAAATTCGGCAGAAACATTCCGCAAGATTAAAGACACGCCCTTTGAATTTATAAACTATGTGTTGAACAGTTGTTTTCTGCTTATAACAGACGGTGTTATTTGTTTGACGATGGTTGGTATTGTAGCCTGGTTCGATTATCGAATTCTCTTTATTCTGATGGTATTATGTATACCAGTATTTGTTTTCTATTTCTTCTTTAGAAGAAACGTTATTTTGAAAACAGATCGATCGTTCCGTGAGCTTACCCCTGTAACCAATGTAATTTTAACACAAGGTATAAGCAGCTATACGGAAACTAGAATATATCAGAAAGAAAATTACTTTGTCAACAGGTTTATCGATGCGAGCAGAGTTACAACAACGCAATTGATAAATCTAAAGACTTTTACCAGCCTGCCAACGCGTATATTTGAAACTATTGGTGTTATTCTCTTTGCCGGCATGATTATATATGCCCGCACAGCCAATGTTGATACACAAAACATAGTGGTGTTTGTCGGTTTGATTTCATTGGCTTTGTATCGTATTATGCCTTCTCTTAATCGAATTTTGCAGAGCCTGTCACAAATTCAGTCGTATGCTTATACGGTATCGACCTTGAGAGATAATCTTAATCATTCTGAAGAACCGCCTGCCAAGCAAACTGTAATTAATTTTGATGGTGGTATCGAACTGCGTGAGCTTTCATTTCAGTATACTGACAAAACCCGATCATTACTTTTAGATCATGTCAATATAAAAATTTCGAGGGGCGATTTTGTAATGCTTCAAGGCCCTTCCGGAACAGGTAAAACAACATTGCTCAATATTCTGGCAGGGATAATACAAGGCTACCTGGGCAAGATTATTATTGATAATAGATATACTCTAGATGCGCAATCAATTCATGCATGGCAATCACGACTAGGTGTAGTATCGCAATCTCCGGTCATTCTCCAGGATACAATACTTCACAACATTGCGTTCGGAGTGCCGCACACTGAAATAGACCGAGCCAAAGTAAAGCAGGCGATAGCTTTAGCCGGGATAAATGATTTTGTTGATATGCTAACAGCGGGTCTTGATACACCTATAGGAGAAAACGGCATAACCCTTTCCGGCGGTCAGCGTCAAAGGCTCTGTCTGGCGCGAGCTCTTTATCGCGATCCGGATGTATTGCTTCTGGATGAAGTAACAAATCAGCTGGACGAGCAAAATAAAGTATATATATTAGAACAGCTGCAGTCTCTATGCCGAAATGGAAAGACCATTATTTTGGCGTCACATGATCCGGTTGTCAGGCAGTATGCTTCGCATATTTTAAGCCTCGATAGCAAAGTACTGGAGGAGCTTAAATAAAATTAGGCTTCGTTACCTTTTTATTTTTCCTGAATGCCACCCAGTATGGATTTTTATTGGTGAGGATGAGCGCAATTATTTTCAGATTAGCCCGTATCATATTTTTACTTCCCTTCGCTAAATATAGCAATGTGTTGCCTGTTAATGACCATAGGAAAAATAACGCAGTAACTTTTGTGAATCTTTTACTTTTCTTAATGAAATAATGCAATGCCAATACTCTTCGGTAGTATGCAAGCGTACGATCCAACCGATTTTCATTAGCACGATGATGATATGCCACGGTTGAATCTATTACATGAATTCCCCGGTCTTGCGGAAATCCAATCGCTACGCCATAGTTATCACCTATACCACTGGGATCCAATACTTCATCGTAAGGTGATTGCAACAGCCAATCGCGCCTGATAAGATCTGCACCCAGTGAATATATAGTGGTTTGAAAAGAAGCGCTCCATGATGTGATGATCGGCCAGCCCGCCAGTGTAAAGCCGTTGCCTCTTCGGGAGTAGAATTTCTTAATATATACCAGAAGTAAATTTGCCGGAGAAAAAGATGATTTGATATTCTGCAGATCGCCCCATACCGATAACTGGAATATAAATCGCCAGATAAGATCCCTTGCTCCTGTAACGGGATATTGGTCGACCCACTTGTCGTCCTCTTGTTGAAGCAAGCGCCCTGCAATAGCGCCACATTCCGGATGTAGTGTTGTATAGAGCTCCAGTTTTTCGAGGTAATCTTTGCTTAGTTCAATGTCATCGTCACAAAGGAAAACCCAATCTCCCGTTGCTTGTGCAATTCCTATATTTCGCTGTATACATACAGATGCCTCTGAGGAAATATACTTCAGGGGCAAATCTGGGAAAGATTCTTTTATGACTTCGAGATATTTTATTTCATCGCTGGAGTCTACAATAATTATCTCGTCGGCCTGTCGCGTCTGTGCTTGCAAGGTTGCTAAAACCTTTCTAACGTGATTGGGTCTGTTTCGAGTAGGTATAACTGTGGTTATCTTCATTATTTCGACACGATGAGCGAATCATATATATTACGCAATGCGGTTACACATGTGTCAAGATTATTTTGCCTGGACCATGCATACCCGTTTTCCCGAAGTGTACTCATTCTTTCTTTATCTTTTAGTAATGCAAGAACGTTTTCTGCCAATGCTTTATAATCTCCAGGTGGCACCGTGATACAGCATTTTCCAGACAGATCGGCCATCAGGCCTACGTGCGTTCCTAATACAGGTATACCAGCAGCAAGTGCCTCTGCCACAACAACGGCCTGACTTTCGTAGACAGACGTTAAAAGAAAGAGATCTGCTTTCTTATAATATTCCGGAATTTCTTCATAGGTCAAATGTCCTTTAAAGAATACCTTATGCTCTATGCCCATCTCCTTAACCAGTTGATGAATGGAGTTGTTCATATAGTCGCGGCCGATGTGTATCAAACTGCAATTTATACTTTGCTGAACAAGGAAGAATGCTTTTACAAGTGTTTCCGGATCTTTAACCGGGCTTAAATAAGAAATGCTCAACATAGTTATGTTACCACTTTCTTTTTGCGTGGTTACGCTGGAAAATTTGTCGGGATCAACACCTCTGGGGATTACGCTAATTTTATTGGTGATCTTTAAGTTAGTATATACCTGATCGCGGTGGAAATTTGTTAAGGCGGTAACAAACGAAGCCTTGTTTATAACCCATTGATTTAATTTAGCTCTTCGTTTGCTCAGCAGATCTCCGAAATTAATTTCCGGAAAGGCGCTACCTTCGGCAGCATCAAGTGCGACTACTACCGGAATTTTGAAAATGGTTTTTAAAAGTATAGCAACAAGCCCTGTAGGATAGGTAGAGTGGGCGTGTAGCAATGCGAAGGGATTTTTGAGATGATCCCGAAGAACCAGGAGAAGTAAAAGGAAATCCCGTATCCTTCTTGGATATTTTCCGGCAGGAATTGATTTTATAGTATAACTATGTTCAAGAAGCAGCCAGTCTGGAGTCATGGCTACTTCTGAGTAAATTGTAATAGAATAATGTGCCGCCAGACTATTTAGCAATGCCCGGTACGTTGGTAAAGTGTGTGCGCCTCTGCCCAGAATAGCAATTCGTTTCACGGTATAGTTTAATATATATACTTGGCTTGCGATTAAAGAATTAGATCTTTCAGTATCCTTAAAGTTACATCACCTGTTCGAATATGGCAGCAATTTCTTTTATGGTGTAATCTGAATTAATTCTTTGTGTCCATTGCAGTGCAGCTAGTCGCATTGCTTTTATTTCTTCTGGTTTCTTGACAATATTCAGAATTTTTTCAGCCAGTAGCTTCGACTGGCCGGGTTCAACTATAATTCCGCAGGTTTCTCCCATATCAGCTAACATACCCACTCGTGTGCCTGCTATCAGCGTTCCGCAGGCGGCAGCTTCTGCAAAAACAAAACCTTGTGCTTCATATAGTGAAGTATGAAGCATAATATCTGCCTGGTGGTAATAAGTAGATAGACTTGCGTTCGGTTGTGGCTCTATAAACCTAACATGATTCCCAATGCCCAATGAAACGCACCAGGTTTTCAATTGGCCCTCGAAAAAATCGGGGCCCACAATTGTTAATGTAGCTGGTATATTTTGAACAACAAGCGAGAATGCTTCCAACAGCGTGTGCTGATCTTTGATTGGGGTTTGATTGCCAACGTGAATAAATCGTATGGAAGATGTATTGAATCGTTCTTCTTTAAAAGTAAATACAGATGAATCTATACCGTAAGGAACTACATCTGTTTCTTTTGCTACGCCATGGGTTTTTAAGCGCGATGCCTGGTAGTGACTTATGGTTAACAATCGCGAAGCACGTGCATAGGCCCAGCGACAAATTCGGGCGCGCCTGGGATCACAAAATACTCCGTAGGGTATGGATGGAATGCAAACGGAATCGCCACCATGTAAATAAACTACCGATGGACGTCTGGTAACTAACCCCAATGTAACAGATATAGCTCCGGCCGGGTATCCCCAAAAGCTAAACAGAACTTTATAGGGACTTTTAATGTGCTTAACGAAGAAAATAAAAAATAAATACATCCACCGAAGCGTCCCGGATTTTATCTTCCTGTCAAGCGAGTAAAATTTAAACCCTTGAGGTATATAGTCTGGGTTAGCGGGAAGTTGTGAGTATATATCGATATCATACTGCGTAGCGAGCCCGGCTATAAGTTGATTAATGGCAGGGTACCCTTGAGAGAACAAGCCTCCTCCAATCCCTCCTTGTATCCAGATTGAAATCTTCTTCTTCAAATGCTGTTGTCTGATTTAGGAAAACATAAAATATCAGTATGGTGATTGTCGAAGTCTCTGTCAATAGGTTGCATCGTGCGTGCGTCTTCAACACTATAGTTGAAACTCTCAACGAGCTCAATTAATTTTCTGGCCGTATATCCTTGCTGTCTGAGGTTTACTTCAGCCAATTCGATAAAAAGGATGGGGCGCCAGGTTTCAATAATCTCTTTTGCTCCTTTCAAAACGAAAGGTTCGAATCCCTCCACATCAATCTTCAGCAGGTTAATTTTTTTAATAGCCCCGTTCTTCTTGAACTCATCCAATACAGCTATTTCAATTGTTTCTGATGCTATATTCTGGTTGGGCTGGCTGGACAAAATACGATTTGCCCCGGGGTTGTTGTCATACATCTTATATAACTCCGCCTTTCCTGTTTTTTCACCCAACGCGGTTTTAAACAGATGTATATTGGTGAAGTGATTGTTGTTTTTATTCCGTTGCAGGTAGCCAAAATTCTCGCTGTCTGGTTCAAAACTATAAATGAAACCTTGCGGGCAAAGTTTGGCCAAGTTCATAGACAGGAAACCTATATTGGCACCGGCATCAACTATATAAAATTCAGGCTTGATTACTTTGAACAGGTTTGTCCACGCCTTATCCTGTATGCTGAAGAAGTAAAGCGAATGATCTATAAGTTTGCTGATGTCAAGATCATAGAGTATAGTATCACGTTTTGCTTTTCTAACGCTTCCATGTTGATAGAAATATACCGGTGGGATAAATTTAGGCCACCATTTGCTGTTGCCTCCTGCTAACTGCGCAACCAGGAATCGCTCCAGTACCGGATATGTAAAAAAGTAGCGAATTACGTTGAAGAACTTCGTTCTGAATGGAACCGGGAAAGGGTATCTTTTATATACTCCAAGCATGTTATACCGATGGACTAGTTAATTGTAAAGCTTTATCAAGCACAAAGCCAGGAGTATATCTGGTCAGGCAGCGGTTATCCTGGAACTTGCATTCCTCCAGACCACACGCGCCACATTCCAGGTCAGACGAATCAAAGCAATATGACCATTCTCCCTGCGGAGCAGACCAGTCTTTTCTGCTTGAGCTGAACAAGGCAAGTGTTGGTATACCTTGAACCCATGCCATGTGCATCAATCCTGAGTCTTCCGACAATACGAATTTACTCATTTGTATAATTTTAAATGCTTCAACCTGATTTGCCAAACCGGTAAGGTTTATACATCTGTCTCCTAATTCACGTTGAATATATAGACTTTTTTCAAGATGCGTCTGAAGTAAAAGCAATACAAATTGTGTATTTGGTTTTCCCTTTAACCAAAGCCTTGCGAATTCTACGTATGATGATAACGGCCAGTTTCTGGAAGAGCAGTATCCGGCAGGATTAAGTACTACCAGATCACTCCCCGGTATATAGCCATTTTTATAAAGCAGAGTATCCATACCTGTTGCACTCTTAAATTTGAAATGAGTACTCATGGATATCCTCCATCGCCATAGAGCTTCAATAGTTTTTCTGGTTCTTTCTCCTGCAGAAATGGGAGACTCCCGGTCAAATTCAACCCAGGCTTTTGTCCATACAAGCTTTCGTATAATTCGACTAAACCTGTGATTTTGCAAATCCAGTACAGCATCATAGCGAGAGCTCCAGAATAAAGGCAGTTTAAGAAGTGCTAAGAAAAATTGAAGCCTGGCATTTCGTTTACCTCCGAGGGAAATAATTTTATCAAAGAGTAAAATACTCTGAGGAATCGGGTCTACTTCTTTGCGAGTAAACAAGTGTAATGTTACCTCAGGGTATTGTTGTTTTATACTTTGTAAGTAAGGAAGGGTAATTATAGTATCCCCCAACGCCTGGAAGCGCATCACAAGGATTTTTTCAGGAGGGTTCTTTCCTTTCCAGGGCTTCGACCTTACAATAGCTTTCACGCACTAAATATAGTGAAGCGAATGTCAAATTATATACTCCACTCCCACTGCCACAAGTGCCCCAAATACCGCCACGGCCATTTTCTTTGCGTTAAAGCGATGATCAGGACTGCTTTCAAAAACAATCGTGGTTGATATATGCAGGAAGTTACCGCACACAAGTGCATATAAAAGAATAAGTCCTTCTTCGGTAAGTATCTGTGCATCGGCCAAGGTGCTGCTGATGAGCAAACCAATTGGAGCAGCCAGTGAAAAACCGATAAGATATGGCAGCGCTTTGTGCTTTGATCCTAACTGGAAAGAAAGTACAGTCATTAATGCAAAAGCAGCGGGAGCACGATGAAGCGCTATACCCAGTAGAATTGCATTTATATCGTAGTGCGGGCCCATGTGCGCAGGCTCGGCCAACATACCGCCTTCCAGGAAGGCGTGAATACAAAGGGCCACCAACAATACAATCGCTGAAATAGATTTTTGGGTTTGATCGTGTGAGTGATAGTGATGATGGTGATCGTGTGAGTGGTGCTCGTGCTTGTGGATATGTCCGTGCTCGATGCCTGACGTAAAATACTCGAGTAATTGTTGCAGGAAGAATCCTCCCAATACAAATAGTCCGATCCACTCCGTTGCTACGGGTTGATGATATAGCTCAGGTAAAATATGAATAACGGTTATGCCAAACAGATAAGCACCGGCAAACACCAGAAGCAATTTGAACGTAGTTGGTTTACTTTTAGGAACCAGGTATATAAACAGACCGGATAACAGCGGTGTAAGAAATAGTACAAGTAATTTTAGCGTCATGAGTTTCGTAGTTCAGCGTTCCAGCGTAACGTGATTTTTTATTTCGGGTGATATATATATAGCGGTAGAGCCGTTTTGCGATGTATACATGAGTATGGCATGCAGGTCTTTATGTTTTTTCAGAAGCGATATAGCTTTGGTGTGACCCATTACCATAAAGGCTGTATCCCACGCATCGGCTGTTGTACAATCTTCGGCAAAAACGGAAGCGCTTAATATAGGCATGTCTGCAGGATAGCCCGAGGCCGGATCTATGGTGTGAGAATATTTTTTACCATTGATCTCCCGATAGTTAAAATAATTTCCGGCTGTTGTAAAGGACTGATCTTTTATCTCGGTATAGGCTTTATAGAATTGATTGTCGCGCGTGGAATTTGGATCGAGTATACCGATTGTCCAATATTTATTCTTCTTCAGATTTTTACCGAAAGCCATACCTTCTCCTCCCAACTCCACCAGCAGATTTTTAATTCCTTTTGATCTTAAAAAATCTGCGATCACATCGGCACCATAGCCTTGTCCTATACCACCGAAGTCGAGTTGAACGCGGGGATCAAGTTTAAGGAGACTATCACGCGTGATGCGGATTTTATCGAAGCCTATAAATTTTTTAAGAGAATCGACTGATGCCTGGCTCAACGTAAGTGCTTTACCCGGACCAAAGCCCCATGCGTTTACCAATGGCATTATCGTTGGATCGAATGCTCCGCGTGATGCCTTGTAAACTTCATCTGATTTTTTCAGGATGACCGGCAAATGCGAGAGCCCGAAGGCAATGCCGCGCTTACTCGTATTGAAGCGTGAAACTTCTGAAGCAGCATCGTAAGTATTGATAGAATGATTTACTTTTTGAAGAAGCGAATCGATGGAACCTTTGAAATTTCTGTTCCGATTATCAAAATACGTAATGTGATACGTTGTGCCCATGGTATAACCATCCACCTGAATCGGTTCAGGAGCTGCCTTCGTTTGCCCGAAACTCAGAATAAGTGGTAGAAGTATGGAAACCATGCTGAATTGATCTGCAAGTTAATCGTAAAAATGTAAATGCAACAATGTTGCTCATTGGTTCCCGGAGAGATTCTTTTTTTGAAAAATAAATCGTGCTGTCTTCTTATACGATTTAGTCGATTTCAATAACTTTTTTTATGACCTTTACCACACTAAGATCAACATCATGCGTGAAGATTACCTGAAGAGTGATGGCGAAGGCCAGAGTGCTGTTGAAAAGGAGATTGAGAAAGCACTTCGTCCATTATCATTTGAAGACTTTACAGGTCAGCAAAAGGTAGTAGATAATATTAAAGTTTTTGTTCAGGCGGCCAAGCAGCGAAGCGAACCGCTCGATCACGTGTTGTTACATGGCCCTCCCGGACTCGGGAAGACTACACTTTCGAACATTATTGCCAACGAGCTTCAAGCCAATATCAAAATAACATCTGGTCCGGTGCTTGATAAACCCAGCGACCTTGCGGGCCTACTCACCAACCTGGAGCCTCATGATGTTTTGTTTATTGACGAGATCCACCGCCTTAACCCTATCGTGGAAGAGTATCTATACTCTGCGATGGAAGATTTTCGCATTGATATTATGCTTGACTCCGGGCCGAATGCACGCTCTGTTCAGATCGGACTAAATCCTTTCACGCTCATAGGTGCAACAACGCGGGCTGGTCTGCTAACGTCACCCCTACGCGCACGCTTCGGTATAAATGCGCGACTTGAATATTACGATTCAGCGTTGCTTACAAAGATTGTGAACCGTTCGTCTGCTATATTAAATACTCCGATAGAGCCGGATGCTGCTTTTGAAATTGCGCGCAGAAGTCGTGGAACCCCACGTATCTCCAACAACCTGTTACGGAGAACGCGCGACTTCGCCCAGATAAAAGGAAACGGAACCATTACCAAAGCTATAGCACAGATTGCATTGAAAGCACTGGATGTAGATGAGAATGGTCTTGATGAAATGGACAACCGCATTCTTCTCACCATCATTGAAAAATTCAAAGGTGGTCCGGTGGGTATCACTACGATTGCCACAGCTGTGGGTGAAGAAAGTGAAACCATTGAAGAAGTATACGAACCGTTCCTGATACAGGAGGGCTACATCAAGCGAACATCCCGTGGGCGCGAAGCCACCGAGCTGGCATACAAGCACCTGAAGGTTGTTCCGCCGCTCGGAAAAAGACCGGGACTGTTCGACTAGCCGTGTGTCTTTTTACTATATACTTCCTCTAAACTTTAAGCGTCTATCGTCAAACTATATATTTTGATTCCATTATCTATATGAGAAAAATTTTTGTTGTCACCAGCATTGTCGTTACGATGCTGATGTTGCTGTGGGCCTGGTTCTGGTGGCCAGCGCTTTTCGGATTTATACTTATAGGCCCTGTTATCGGCATGGGCATACAGGATATGATCCAGAAGAAACAATCGATTAAACGAAATTTCCCGGTGCTCGGAAGACTTCGCTATGTTTTTGAAGACATGCGTCCGAAGATCCAGCAGTATTTTGTTGAGTCGGATACGGATGGTTCACCTATCAACCGTATTGATCGCTCCGTTATATACCAGCGCGCTAAAAAACAAATTGATACTACGCCATTCGGTACACAACTCAACGTGTATGCAGAGGGTTATGAGTGGATGAGTCACTCCATCGTTCCGCTTGATTTTCATAAGATGGATCAAAGTCCGCGTGTACTCGTGGGTAACAAAGATTGCAAGCATCCTTACTCCGCCAGTATATTAAATGTATCGGCAATGAGTTTTGGTTCGTTGAGTAGTAATGCTGTTATAGCATTGAATTCTGGCGCCAAAATCGGAGGCTTTGCTCATAACACGGGTGAAGGTGGTATCAGTCATCATCACACCGATAATGGAGGTGACTTGATCTGGCAGATTGGGACAGGTTATTTTGGAGCGCGTGATGAAGCCGGTAATTTTAGTCCGGAAGGTTTCAGGAAGAATGCGCTGCGCCCCGAAGTAAAAATGATCGAGCTGAAACTTTCACAAGGAGCCAAGCCTGGGCATGGAGGTATACTTCCCGCTAAAAAGAATACACCGGAAATTGCCGCGATACGTTTGGTGAAAGCAGGTACTACGGTTTTCTCTCCTCCCTATCACAGTGCATTTCAAACTCCGCGTGAAATGATACTGTTCATCAAGCAGATGCGTGACTTGGCAGACGGTAAACCCGTTGGATTTAAACTTTGCATCGGCCGCAAGAGCGAGTTCATTTCAATTTGCAAAGCGATGGTTGAGCTTGATACGTATCCTGACTTTATCACTGTAGATGGTGGCGAAGGCGGAACAGGTGCAGCACCTCCGGAGTTCTCTAACTTTGTAGGGATGCCGTTGCTCGAAGGTCTCGCATTTGTAGATAACATGCTGAAAGGCTATAACATCCGTCAGCATATACGGGTTATTGCTTCCGGAAAAATTCTTACCGGCTTTCATATGATCCGTGCTATAGCATTGGGTGCTGATATGTGTAACAGCGCCCGCGCCATGATGATGGCACTGGGATGTATACAGGCACTGGAATGTAACAAGAACACCTGTCCGACTGGCGTTGCAACGCAAGATCCCGAGCTGGTGCAAGGTTTGGATATTGACGATAAGAAAGTGCGCGTTGCCAACTTCCACAAACATACCGTGGAGAGTTTTGTAGAATTACTCGCGGCAGCCGGTCTTGATAATCCACGCAAACTCAACCGCCACCAGATCAGCAGACGTATATTTATGAACGAGATTAAAACCCTCGAAGAAATATACCCATCTATACCAACAGGTTCTATGCTGGATTGTTCCGTGCCTGATCCCTATAAAAAATCTTGTGAGTCTGCGAGTGCCGATCGCTTTTAAATTTTTGTTTATGAAAACGGGTGATGGGCTTTCGGAGCATCACCTGTTTTTATACCTTTGTTAACATATAACTTTTTAAACCAGACTCGTGCTTCGTAAGTTTTTCCCACGCGATAAAAACTATGTTCTTAAAGAGGTACAGTCGTCTCTTGAAATTTCGTTGCTGCAATACCTGGTAGACTATGTTAAAGTAGAATACCTGCTCCGTTTCAATGCGTTAGGCTTAATGGACGAGACTGCCGAGCGCATCAAGCAACACACTACGTCTGATTATTCGCACCTCAGTGAGTTTTACCAGCACCTGGCAGCCGTATACCGTTACAAAAACTATAGCGATAACCAGCTCGAATTTATTTTTGATGGTCGCGACCCGGCAATAAAATATAATGAAGAGTGGACGGCAACATTCCGTCAGTGGGCAAAGGAATTCTGCAGGCACGAGCAGTTTATCCGTGCAATATTAGAACTCACGGTTTTCTATCCGGAAGACTATACGCCACAGATGGCCGGCTTACGTTTGAGCACGTTCATTACCCGCATCTTCGAACTGAAGATTGACAATAACAAAGGCATCATAAAGATTCGTGTAGCCTGATTTACAGGACACTACGAAAATCTTTTCTCAACCAGTTCCATAAATTCGTGAAACTCTTCGCTGTCGCGATCCCAGGTAGAAGCATACTCTTCATCGATATAGCGTAATGCTGCCGAGAGTGTATCCAACTGGTCGATACGATCAATGGCTTTGCTGAATAATTCAAAGTCACCGTGGAACAACACTTTGGTGAACATGAACTTCTGGTTGATCGTGAGACTATCTTTTATCTTGAAGATCTTGAAATTACCGGCCACGGTTTGTTTTGACTCGCGGCCAATTCGGTCGTTAAGACTTGATGCCTGCTGAGGCTGTTGTACGCGCGGTGTGTTCTGTGCAGGTCGTGGTGGTGGCTGCTGTATAGTTTGTTGCTGAGGAGGAGGCGTTGCTGTTACAACTTTCGGAGCCTCAATGGGTCTTGCAGGTTGAGATATCGGTTTGGCTACCGGTTCTTTACTTACAAAGAAGCGAGCCGGATCGAGTGGCACCACAGCCGAGAATTTCTCGATATAGTCTTCTACATCTTCCGGAGTAAAATTTACTTCTTCCAGTATCTGGTCGAGTATAGCAAATGCCTCATTGCCTGATAGTTCTTTAGCACCTTTCTCTTCCATCTTCTGCAGCATGCGGTCGAGTGGCGCCTTGTTTACCTTCAGGTATTTTATCTCTTCACGGAAAGATTCTACTTCAAGCTTGTTGTTCTTTCCGGTAATGATCATCGAAAAGAAATCATACGGATCGAAAATTACCATTAGTGCATGGCTGGAGGCTTTCTTTAGTAGCGGAGCAAAATGCAGGCGATCGATGGAAATATTTTTTGAAAGCACACCCATAAAATTTTCGAGCGCTTCCTTTACGTCCGGGTTTTCATAGTCGAAGTAAGCACTCTTGAGCTTTTTGGTTTCTTCTTTCCACGCGCGGAAAAGCTCGCGGATCACAAAGAGATTTACCTGCTGCACATTACACAGCGTGAGAATTTCCTGTCCACTGATTTTGTCTTTCGAAGAAAAAAATCCCTTCAGCACACTTTCTGCGTACGAATCTCCATAGAGGGCTATTGCTTCGAGACTTATCTTTTCATCCATGCTTCGATACGTTGATGAGTATTAACCGCCTTAAAGATATTAATTAGATGCGATACATTTAGTTTGTAAACAGACTTTAGACAGCAGAATTGAGACAGACCAACGGGAACGAAGCTAAATCTTACCGATGCCTGTTCATGTTACTGCGTATTTTTATTTCATGGCTATGCTTAATTTTAACGAATGTTTATAGAACCACATTTAGGCAGCAGACGCGAACAAGGTCGTGTTGGGTGGATTGAAGTAATTGCCGGCTGCATGTTTTCGGGTAAGACGGAAGAACTTATCCGCAGACTGAACCGTGCTATTATAGCCAAGCAAAAAGTTGAGATCTTCAAGCCCGTTATTGACAAACGCTACCACCACGAACAAATTGTATCGCACAACGCAACGGCCATACGATCTACACCCGTAAATTTTGCCAGCGATATATTACTGCTGGCCGGAGATTGTGAAGTGGTAGGAATTGATGAAGCTCAATTCTTTGACGATGCCATTGTGGAGGTTTGCAATACACTCGCCAACAACGGTAAAAGGGTAATTGTAGCCGGACTTGATATGGACTTTGAAGGTAAACCTTTCGGACCAATGCCCTACCTGCTGGCCGTTGCCGAGTTTGTTACAAAAGTTCACGCCATCTGTGCACAGAATGGTGAACTCGCTTCGTTCTCCTTCCGCCTCACGCCCGGTGAGCAACAAGTGATGTTGGGCGAACGCAAAGAATATGAAGCCCGCAGTCGCCAGGCATTTATAGAAGGCATGAAAGCAAGAAAGAAGCCTGACCTATGATCGTGATACTAAAATTACTTTGCCAAACTATATTTAAGAAAATGGCGTCCTCCTCCAGGTCGTTCGTTACCTCCTTACTCCTTACTTCTCACTTCTTACTCCTTACTTCTCACACCATCGCCCAGGAAATCCCAATAGGCACCTGGCGCGTCCACATCTCGTATAACTCCGTAAAAAGTATCACGCTGGACAATGACTATATATTCGGTGCTACATCCAACGGAGTAATGATGCTCGATCTTGATGACAACAGCATAACGAGTTACTCCAAAATGAACGGCCTGAGCGGAACCACCGTAACGTTTATTCAATACGATGGTGTGCATGAACAATTGCTGATTGGTTATGAAGACGGCAAGATTGATGTAATAAAAGGCAATGCGATAAAAGCACTTGACCCCACACGCACTACATCTATAACCGGAACAAAAAGTATAAATCACATAGCCTTGCACAATGGGCTCGCCTATCTCTCAGCCGACTTTGGTGTTGTTGTATTTGATCTTGCACGCGCTGAAGTAAAAGAAACCTGGCGCGACCTCGGTGCCAGTGGTGAAACACTAAAAATAAATGCAGCCACCTTTAAAGACGATAGTATATATCTGGCAACTGATAAAGGTGTAATGGCCGGTGATCTTGATGATAACCTGCTAGACTTTAACAATTATAAGCGCCACAACACCGGTACATTTAGTGGCGCGATACAAGGCATTGCAGCTTTTAATAATAAGATCTATGCTGCTATCGATAACTCAGGTTTGTTCAGCTATACTTCCTTAAGCGGAACATGGACTATAGAAAGTTACCTCACCGGTGAGACATTTACTTTTCTGAGTGCTTCAGGGAATAATTTGTTGACAGGTGCTGACGGTAAACTGTGGGAGATCGATGCTGGTAACAACATTACACAAGTTGCTAATGAAAAAATTGAAGCTCCGCTTTACGCGTTAGAAGATAACGGCAAACTATGGATTGGTGATAACGTAAACGGATTACTCTCAGATGCCAATGGAACATTTCAAAGTTATCTGCCGAATGGCCCGTCACAAACAGCTACATTCAGACTGGCTTATGCGGATGGAAGTATATATGCTATAGCGGGTGGCTATACATCTGCGTTTGTTAAACTCAATAACAAAGGTGTTGCTGATAAATTTACCAATGGCGTCTGGGCAGCGCAGTCAACATCGCTTACAGATATAACGGATGTGGTGGTTGATCCATCCGGTAACTCATACTTCGCTTCGTTTGGTGAAGGGTTTGAACGACAGAAAACCGATGGCTCGGTTAACGTTTTTAATGCCAACAATAGTCCACTAATAAACCTGAATCCCCCCGGTAAATTTGTAAACATTACAGCGCTTGCAAATTCTGACAACGGCCTTTGGGTTGCTAACTATGGCGCGGTGAATTCGCTTCATTTACTGAAGACGGATGATACGTGGGAATCATTCTCAGCCCCGGTTGTTGCTGCACGCTACCCGGTTGATCTGGCTGTTGATTTATCAGGCTATATCTGGATGATAACAAACCCCACGCAAGGCGGAGGCATATATGTATACGACCGAACCAGCAAAGGCTACGAGTATATAACGGACGCCAGTGGAAGTGGTGCTTTGCCAAGCAAGAACGTGCGATCTATAGCAGTTGATCATGACGGACTCGTATGGGTAGGCACAGATATAGGTGTTGCGTATTTTTTTGAACCATCCGGTGAAGCGATTAAGCCTATATATGAAAGCCGGTTTTTGTTGCGCGATGATAAAGTTACTGCCATAGCCATTGATGGCGGCAATCGTAAGTGGATGGGGACGGAGCGAGGTGTGTGGCTCTTTAATGCTACAGGCGAAGAGATGATCTATAATTTTACCACCGATAACAGTCCGCTGCTTTCGAATGTTATCAGAGATATAGCAATCAACCATAAAACGGGTGAAGTATTTTTTGCGACTGATAAAGGTATAGTATCGTACAGAGGCGATGCCACGGAAAGCAATTCTGTATTTCAGTCGGTGAAGATTTTTCCGAATCCGGTTACGAATAATTTTAACGGAAGCGTTGGCATTAACGGCTTGGCTACAAATGCTACTGTAAAGATTACGGACATCCGTGGTAAACTAATCTGGCAGACACAAGCTAATGGTGGAACGGCAATGTGGGATGTGCGCGACTATAACGGCAGACGCGCAGCCACCGGTGTATATCTTGTGTTCGCAGCTTCATCCGATGGCGTCGAAAGTGTAGTGGGTAAAATTGCAGTGGTAGAATAATACTCATGCTTCATAAAACACGCGGCATAGTTTTCAGGTATACACGGTATGGCGATTCGTCCATCATCGTAAATATTTTTACCGAGGTGTTTGGTATGCAGAGCTATATCGTGAATGGTGTGCGTACGCAATCAACAAAAAGTAGAATAGCGCTATATCAACCACTCACGTTGCTCGATCTGGTGGTATATCATCGCGAGAATGCGAACATCATGCGTATTAAAGAAATGAAATGTTTCTATCCTTACATTACTATACCCACCGATGTGCCAAAGTCTGCGCTGGCGATGTTCATCAACGAAGTGATTAACAAAACGGTAAAGGAAGAAAGTCATGCGCAGGAGTTATGCGATTTTCTGATTCAATCGATGATAAAGCTCGATCAGCAAACAAAGGTTGAAAACTTCCACCTGGTGTTTCTTATCAAGCTGAGTCGCTTCCTGGGTTTTGGCGCGCAAACCAAAAACGAAATTGTTGGCGGACGACTTGCATCGCTTGAAGCCGAGGCCATGCTCGAGAAGGTTGTTATAGCTGAGTATGATACTCCGCTGACTATATCAAACCCGTTACGCAGGGAAATACTGGAAGTGTTATTGAAATTCTATACCGACCACATTGAAACTATTGGCGAGATGAAGTCGGTGCAGGTGTTGCGTGAGGTGATGAGTTGAAATTACTTTGATTCCAACATCTTTGTGAGCAATACGATCTGTTCTTCTTTTTCTTTCAACAACGCTTCGTATAATTTCTTGTTTTCTTTCACTTCCTTTTTGTACTCATCCAAAAGGTAGAAAGTACCTTGGTAGTTTGGTCCCTGGTTGCATGAAGCATTATCGTAGTTGTTTTGAATGTTATAGATCACGCCTTCTTCAGTAAAATTTTTGATCTGATCGGGAGTAACGTTCAGTGCTTTTGCTATCCGCGAAAGCATAATTTCGTCAATCGTTTCGCTTTGTTCAAGCTTGGAAACAGCTTGCCTGCTCATACCCAATGACTCTGCCAATACCTCCTGATTTACTCCACGCATTTCGCGAATGCGCATCAACTTTCTGCCAACGTGTAAATTCATGAACCTATATTTAAAATTGCCGCAACGGGTGAAAATTACTTCGACTCCAGCATCTTGTTTAGCAGTGCTATCTTTTCGTCTTTTTCCTTCAGCAGTGCCTCGTAAAGTTTTTTGTTCTCGATCACCTCATTTCGATATTCATCTAACGGGTTGAAAGCACAATGATAATTATTGCCTGCTGAGCTGCCCGATTGATGCGGCCCGGAGTTATTCGTTGCGTTGTCGTAATTGTTTTGAATGTTGTTGATCACAGCTTCATCACTGTAATATTTGATCAGTTCGGGAGTAACATCCAATGCTTTAGCTATCCGCGCAAGCGTTGTTTCTTCAATCGATTCACTTTGCTCCAGCTTCGAAACCGCTTGCTGACTTATACCCAGCGTCTCAGCCAGTGCCTCCTGTTTTATACCACGTATCTCGCGAATACGCGCAATCTTTCTACCGATGTGTAATTTCTCAGCCATAGTTCAAATGTAAAAAATAATGTATATGTAAAAAACAACCACACGGGTTGTTAAAAACAGGATGCTTGACGGATCGCTATACTATATATCTCAGTACCCTTTACCCGCTATATCATTCCGGAACATTTCCATTCCCTTACGGTCTTGCAGCGTAACGAAAACGAGTTTTCCATTTATACCACCAAATACAAGGTTGCTGCA
Source organism: Ohtaekwangia kribbensis (assembly GCF_042676245.1). Taxonomy (NCBI): domain Bacteria; kingdom Pseudomonadati; phylum Bacteroidota; class Cytophagia; order Cytophagales; family Fulvivirgaceae; genus Ohtaekwangia; species Ohtaekwangia kribbensis. The sequence goes on along the minus strand of NZ_JBHTKA010000008.1, from coordinate 519,930 downwards.
GTTCTTGCCTTTTAATTGGACTTCGCGAATTAACTCGCCTTTGGGCGATAGCACAGCGATGGTGCCTTTACCGTAGCGCGTTACATAGAGATTGCCTTCTTTATCGCACTTCATACCATCGAAACCAAAATCAGGAAACTCAGCAAACAATCTTTTGTTGGAGATGTTGCCATCGAAGTCCACATCAAAGGCCCAGATCTTTTTCTGTACACTTTCATTTACATAGAGTATACGTTCATCCGGACTTAACTCTATACCATTGGTGGTGCCCATCTTGTCATCCAGCAACACAGCTTTACCACCTTTGTCGATTCGCCATATTTTTCCGGTGCCGTCTTTCCAGTTCGGATCAGATGCAAACAATTGATTCTTGCTGTTGATGCAGAGATCGTTCGGCTGGTTAAAGCCATCGTTGTGCGCGTATACCTTTACCTTCTTATTCTTCATATTTACTTTCAACACATTATGTGCGCTGAAGTCGGCAAGGTACATATTGCCTTTGCTGTCGAACTTTATACTGTTGGCCGTGCTGCCTTGTGGAAGCGTAAGGAACAACGATACTTTTTTATCAGGAGTAATGATGGCGATGGTTCCATCTTTCTGATAGTTCACTACATATAGATTGCCGTCCTGATCGAAGCACGGTCCTTCGATGTTGTTGGTGAAAATATTTTCGGCTGTATAATCTTCAGACATGAAATGTCGCTGATAGTCCTCCTGTGCGTGTGTTGCCATTACTTGAATGAGTAACGCTAACGATAAAAGTATTCGTGCCATGGGTTTGAGTTGGTTACAGTATAAATGTAGTTATAAGTATTGATCAAAGTCTCCGAGTCCCTGGCGGATAATTGAAAAATCATCACCTGTGCAATCAACAACAGTAGAGGGTACGTTGCCTCCTATGCCGCCATCAATCACCACATCAACTTTGTGCTTAAAGTCTTCATAAATTTCTTCCGGATCGGTAGTATAGGCTTTGATCTGATCATCATCTTTAATAGACGTTGTGATGAGCGGGTTCTGCAAATGTTCCACGATGATGCGCGGTATGGCATGATCGGGTATACGTATGCCAACGGTCTTTTTATTTACATCGAGAATTTTAGGTACGCGACTGCTCGATTCCAGTATGAATGTGAACGGTCCGGGCAGTGCTTTTTTCAAAACCTTGAACACAGGAGTGTCGAGTCTTCGAACAAATTCTGAGATGTGACTGAGGTCGTTGCAGATAAACGAAAGATCAAGTTTCTGTGGTTTGATGTTCATGATCTGGCACAGGCGCTCAATGGATTTCCGGTTCATCAGGTCGCAACCAATACCATAGATCGTATCGGTAGGATAGACGATGATACCTCCGTTTTTCAGCACGTCAACTACGTGGTTGATCTTGCGCATTTCCGGGTTTTGTGGATGTATTTTCAGTAATTCTGCCGCCATTTGTTTCTAAAGATAGATAATCGGCAGAAATCAAAAGTTGTTCCTGCGGAGGTTGGATCGGTTTTACTATTTTTGGTGTTCTTAGTTTCAATATGAAAGTCAGTACACGTTTAATTGTATTTCTTGTGGTGGCGATTCTGGGGATCTCCTTCAGCTATTATGCGTACCAGATTGTATACACACCCAACATTCTTGTTGGTAAAGATGACAGACTGTTTATAGTCAAAGAAGGTTCTACATTTAAAGATATTCAGAAGCAACTGCACGATGGCAAGATTGTGAACGACCTGGTGTCGTTTAGTTTTCTGGCCAAGCTCAGTGGGTATGATGATGAGCTGAAGCCCGGTCGTTATATACTGCGCAAGAACATGACGAACCTGCAGGCGCTGAAAATTTTACGCTCCGGAAAACAGGAGCCTGTAAAAATTACTTTCAACAACGTACGTCTTCTTCCTGAACTGGCTGAGCGCATCACACGCAACCTTGGCATGAAGCCTGAAGAGTTTGAAGCGGCACTCATCAAGTTTGCCATGAGCAATTCTTACGGCTTTAACCAGGATAACATCATGACAATGTTCATTCCGAACACATACGAAGTATACTATAACGTGACGCCAGAAGCACTGGTAGAACGCTTGTATGAAGAGTATGAAAAATTCTGGACGGACGAGCGCAAGGAAAAAGCAAAAGCAGTTGGGCTCACACCGGTAGAAGTTTCGGTGCTCGCATCGATTGTACAAGCTGAATCGATCAACGCGAAGGAAGCTCCAATCATTGCCGGACTATATTTGAATCGTTTAAGAAAAGGTATAGCACTGCAGGCAGACCCTACACTGGTATTTGCTGTGGGTGATTTTAGTTTGAAGCGCGTGCTGAATGTGCACAAGCAGATTGACTCACCTTACAACACCTATAAATATCCGGGCTTGCCTCCGGGACCGATCAACATGCCGGAGATACGCTCGCTGGACGCTGTGTTGAATTATACTCCGAGTGATTATTACTATATGTGTGCGAAAGAAGATTTTTCGGGTAATCATAATTTCACCAACAGTTACGAAGAGCACATGAAGAATGCTGCCCGTTACCAGAAAGCACTCACGATAGAACAGCAGAAGGGCGCTGCGTTGAGAGGAGAAAGCAGGTAAGTCTATGTATCAATCAGAGACAACCGTCCGCGTTCGTTATGGAGAAACCGACCAGATGGGATATGTATACTATGGATTTTATGCGATGTACTATGAAGTAGCGCGTGTAGAAGCGATGCGGCAGTTGGGACTTTCGTACAAGGATGTAGAAGCCATGGGTGTTATGATGCCTGTGCTGGAGAACCACTCCAAGTATATGGCCCCCGGACGATACGATGAGTTGCTTCGCATTGTGACAACGATACGCGAGAAGCCCACGATAAAGATTAAGTTTGAGTACGAAATTTTTAACGAAGAGAATAAACTTATAAACAGAGGTGAAACACTTCTTGTTTTTGTAGATAAGAAAACGAATCGTCCGTGCCGTCCACCCGAGGCGATGGAAAAATTACTGGAGCCATTTTTTAAATGAAGTATAAACAGAAACGCATTTTACTACAGTGGAGCCCCGGCAGGCGCGTTATCACCTGGCTGAAGAAAGTGCGTTTTAAAAAATACGAAAATGTATCGTTGTATAAGATCCTGAAGCTGTTCATCGAAAACCTGATGGACGATGAGATCATGGATCGCGCCAATGGCGTAGCCTATAACTTTATACTGGCTATATTCCCCGCAGTCATCTTCCTCTTCACACTGATTCCATATGTAACGCCAGCCTTCCCCGGAATTACTGATAAAAGTATATTGGAATTTTTAGGAGGCATGATCCCACCATCCATGTTTGAGGTGGTGGCTCCTACGGTGATGGATATTGTACGCAACCAACGGGGTGGCTTGTTGTCGTTGGGTTTTGTGTTCTCGGTATATCTTTCTACGAACGGAACCATGGCGCTGATGCGAGCCTTCAACGCGTGCTATCGCACCATTGAAAGACGCAGTGGCGTAAAGACACGCGTAATCGCCACCGGGCTCACAATTAACCTAGCCTTTGTTGTGTTGCTGGCTATAGCACTGCTGGTTGTAGGTCAATTTGTATTAGACTATATCATGCAGTTCGACTGGCTCAACATCGATGAGTTCACGGTGTTCTTACTGTTCGCGCTTCGCTTCATCGTTATCTTCATCGTGTTCTTTCTGGCTATATCTACGCTATATTATTTCGGTCCGGCAATACATTACAACTGGCGTTTCTTTTCCATCGGCTCGCTTGTTGCAACATTCCTTACTCTGGCTGTGTCGTACGGCTTCTCATACTACGTAACAAACTTCGCCACCTATAACAAAGTATACGGCTCCATCGGTGTGCTTATTGCGTTGATGGTGTGGATACAACTTGTAACCGTTGTGTTATTGATTGGCTACGAAATCAATGCCAGCATCCACCACGCCATCCGCAGAGAAGCCCTCTGGAACGCCCGCAAGTACCGCAAGCAAAGCCCCACTGCTGGCAAAATCAAATCCGACTCTGATCTCTATTATCAACGTTGATATGTGTTTACGTGTGCACGTGTTTACGTGGAGGTAAGCTATATCTCGCGTCATCCCTAGCGTTGGCATGTGTTTACGTGAAGGTAAGCTACATATAGTGCTTCATCGCCAACTACATAAACACTTAAACACCTACACACATAAACACAAAGAGCGCCCTTGCGGAGCGCTCTCTGAGATGTTAAGCGATATGCGGATTAAGCAGTTACTGCCTTTCCCGTGGTCACCTTATTATCGGGTTGTTTGTTGTCGTCTTTAGAGAAGTCAACCAACACTGGTGTACCGATACAGAGTGAAGAATATGTACCGATCAATACACCGATCAACATCGCGAACGTAAATCCGCGGATGGTCTCACCACCGAAGATGAAGAGGATCAACAATACGAAGATTGTAGACATACCGGTGATAAGCGTACGGCTTAAAGTATCGTTCAATGCATTGTTAACAACCGTTGCCGTATCTTCCGTGCTTTTCTTCATTGACAAGAATTCACGTACACGGTCGAACACCACCACGCTGTCGTTGATCGAGTAACCAATCACCGTAAGTATAGCAGCTACGAATGCCTGGTCAATCTCCAAGCTGAATGGCATTACATTCTCCAGCAACACGAAGAGAGAAAGTACAACAAGCACTGTGTGGAACAAGCTCACTACAGTACCCAATGCAAACTGCCATTTTCTGAAACGGATCAGGATATACAAGAACATCAATACAACCGCCACGAGTAACGACCATACTGCAGATACTTTGATGTCATTCGCAATGGTTGGTCCTACTTTATACGAGCTGAGTACAGTTACTTTGTTACCGCTTATTTTAGCCAGGCCGGTTTCAAGGTGTTTCTCAGCTTGTACAGTTGCGTTATCAGAATCATCATCTACCAGGTAGCTGGTTGTGATTTTATACTTTGTTTCACCACCGAAAGTTTTTACTTCAGGAGCTTCACCGAAAGGTTCTGTTAAGCTTTCGCGAACTTCTGCTGGTGATGCAGCTTTTTCGAACTCAACGATATACGTACGGCCACCTTTGAAGTCAACACCATAGTTAAATCCTTTTACAGCGAGGAACGCCATACCAGCAATAATGATAGCTCCGGATATAGTATAATATATCTTACGGTTACCGATGAAGTTGATGTTGATACTGCGGAACAGGTTTTTAGACCAGCCCATAGAGAAGTTAACTTTCTTACCTCTGCGGATATAGTATTCGAATATCACACGGGTAAAGAACACCGATGTAAAGAACGAACAGAGAATACCGATGATAAGCGTTACCGCGAAACCATAGATAAGACCAGAACCGAATGCAAGCAATACGAAACCTTTGATAAGGGTAGTAACGTTGGAGTCGATGATGGCAGTAAATGCATTTTTATAACCGGCACGGATCGAAGTATCCAGTGTTTTACCGGCATTCAAATCTTCTTTAACACGTTCGTTGATAAGCACGTTCGCATCCACCGCGATAGCGAGTGAAAGCAATATACCGGCAATACCAGGGAGCGTAAGTGCTGCGTTGAGCGAGGCAAGTATACCTAACAGGAAGATCAGGTTAAGAATAACGGCAAGGTCAGCAACCCAACCAGACGCGTTATATACTACCAGCATGAAGAAGATGATGATGAGGAAACCTACTACGATCGAGATCATACCGTTACGGATAGACTCTTTACCCAGTGTAGGACCAACCGATGATTCTTCTACGATTTTGGTAGGTGCAGGAAGTGAACCAGCCTTCAATACGTTTGCTAAATCTTTCGCTTCTTCCGGAGTAAAGTTACCCGAGATTTGCGAGTTACCGTTTGGAATTTCACCGTTTACAGAAGGTGCGGAGTATACAGTATTATCAAGCATGATCGCGATTCTTCCTTTAGGACTCTTGCTGGATGCTTCAGCTGTCCAGCGAGCCCAGATGCGTGTACCTGTACCGTTCATGTTCATGCTCACAGCGGGTTGTGCGCGTTCATCAACATCGTTACGAGCATCTGTAATTACTTCACCGGTAAGTTTAGCTTTACCGTTACGTCCTATATCCAGGAAGAATAACTCCAATGACTCAGTAGTACCGATCACATCCGGTTTGTTAGCCCAGTATACACCTACGTTGCGTGGCAACAGGTTACGAATATCAGCTCTTCTGAAAATGTCGTTGATCGTTGCAGTATCTTTTGTGTTGTAGCGGAATGATCCGGGAGGTGAGCTTAATGAGAACAGTGGAGATATATTCATGTTCTGCAGTGAATCAAGACCTTTTGATTCATCAGTTGTTGCTGTAGTGTCAGTAGCAGTCTTAGTGCTGTCACCTAACAATGATGAAAGATCATCATCACCTGTTTTTGTTTGCTCGCCAGCTTTAGCAGTGGCAGCAGGTTTAGCAGCCTTCTGTTCTTTAACGAGTACATCGTTTATAGCGAGCAATGAATTGTTCAGTGTGTTTGGTTCGATAACATCCCAGAATTCAAGACGCGCTACACCTTGCAATAATTTACGAACACGCTGCGGGTTATCAGCACCTGGTATTTCAACCTGGATTCTGCCTGTACCCGGCAAACGCTGAATGTTTGGCTGTGATGTACCGAACTGATCAAGACGGTTGCTAAGAATTGTGAAAGAGCGATCTATAGCGCTTTCAATTTCTTCGTTTACTACGCTGATAACTTTGCTATCGCTGTCGTTGGTAGCAATTTTACCACGCGTAGCAGCATTCGCGAAAAGAGAAGCCAGGGGCTTGTCAGGATTTGCATCGCGGTATGCTTTGAAGAAAAGCGTGCTATAGTTTTCGCGGCTCTTCTTCTGCTCTTGTGTTGCAATGCGCAGTGCCTTTACGAATGAAGAGTCCTGGCTGTTACCAGCAAGACCTTTGATGATATCTACCGGAGAAACTTCCAGTGTTACGTGCATACCACCCTGAAGGTCAAGACCGAGGCTAAGCTCGTAGTCTTTTACTTCTTTATAGGTATATTCTGCACCGAACAGATTATATACCGGTGTGTTCCAGATCGAATCGAGGTAAGCCTGTTTCTTGTTGAGGTCTACCGTACCGTTGGAAGTTGTGGCGGCCGCGACAGCATCCTGCTGTACGTTATACGACACCACCGTAAATGAGAGGTAGAAGAAACACAGCAGTGTGACGACTACCGACAGGAAAATTACTAGTCCTTTGTTTTGCATATGGTTGGTTAAATAAAAAACGTAGAATAGAGAAATAAATGAAGCCCGGATATATAGGCAATCCGGTAAAACAATAAGTATATAATTACTTACTTAGGGAGCGTTCGGGGAAATGATAGCCCCGAAAAGTGTCTGGAAGAATTTATTTAAAGGCAGTGAGACATTGAAGTCATGCTCTTCCGTCTTTTCTTCTTCAAACAGTATTTCAAAGAGACAGAACGCCTCCTGGTTAAACTCTACATGTGTGGAAGAAGGAAGTGTGCTGGAGGGTAACGTAATATAGGCACCATCGTCTGACTGAGATTGATCGCCTTGTTGCTGCTCAGTCTTGATTTCCTTTTTGCAAGTATGCGCCTGTTCAAAATAAAAAAGCTGCGACACAACAATAATCAGCGCGGTGAGTACACCGGTTATAATTGTTGTTGTTTGTATGTGCTCTTTTTGGGCCATTACTTTTTCAAAGGGTTACAAAAGTAGGCATTTAATGGCAATGTACAATAGCTGTTAATCAACCTGTTATTTCGCCTGAAATTGCTGCGCAATGCGCGATTTCAAGCCCCAGGTGATCAGATCCAGCGCGCGTTCGAAATGATGGTTGTTGGGAATAACAAAGTCCGCACCGTGTTGCAACGGCTTAATCAGACTTTCATATACTGGCATAACATGATATTGGTAGCGATACAGAACATCGTCCAGGTCATAGCCACGTTCTTCATTATCGCGCCTGATGCGTCTGCTGAGTTTGAGGTGATCTTTCGCTTCTATGAAAATCTTGAGATCAAGTTCGCGCTCTATTTCGGGGAAGTATTGCACAAAGAGTCCTTCAATGATTAACAGCGGTGCTGGTTTAAACTCCAGCATGGAAGGCTTTGCATTGGGATTGTTGAAAGTATATTCTTCCTTCAGAAGCGTTTCACCGCGCTTTAATTTTAGAATATCGAGGTGAAGTTTTTCACGTTCGATGGAGTCTGGCAGGTCGAAGTTTTTTACACCCTTTTCATCGCTCACCTGGAACTCACGTGGTTTGTAATAGTGGTCTTGCGAGATGAGGCAGATTTCTTCCGGTTTGAAACGAGACGAAAGAGTATTCAGGAAATAAGTTTTCCCGGAGCCGCTGCCGCCCGTGATGCCGATGGTGTATATAGGTTTCATAGATCCGGGCACGAAATTACGAATCATCGCGAAATGTGCCGAACAAAAAAAGCCTCCGGAACATTTATTCCCGGAGGCTTTATTCAATGTTGTAAAGTATATCTTATAAACTCGCCAGGTATTCGGCCAGCTTTTTAACAGCAATAGCGCGATGGCTCAATTGATTTTTTTCTTCAAGCGTCATTTCGGCAAACGTCCTGGAATGTCCTTCCGGGATAAATACCGGGTCGTAACCAAAACCCGATGAGCCACGCTTTTCTGTAATAATCTCTCCGCGGATAATGCCTTCAAAAAAAACGGGCTGTGCTTCTATACCAATCAACGTGATGACGGTACGAAACTGTGCCTTGCGATTGGTATCGTTCTTCAGGTTTTGCAGCAGCAGGGCTATATTATCGTCATTGCTGCGATGATTGCCAGCATAGCGTGCCGAGTAAACACCCGGAGCTCCGTGCAGCGCTTCAACTTCAAGTCCGGTGTCGTCAGCAAAACAAGGGGTGTTGTAATGCTGCAGAATGTATTCAGCTTTTTGAAGAGAGTTGCCCTCCAGCGTATTCCGCGTTTCGGGCAACTCTTCATTGCATTTTATATCTGCGAGACTAAGTATTTCGAATTTCCGGCCAACAACATTTTTGATCTCTTCAAGCTTGTGCTTGTTGTTGGAAGCAAAACATAATCTCATTGAACGTCTAATACCTCTAAGTCAACAATCAGGTTTGCATTGCTGCCAATTACCTGCGAACCGTTGGAATCCGTAGCACCGTTTGCTCCGAAGCCAAGACCGGATGGTATATATACAGTAGCTTTACCGCCTTCAGTCATTTTCTGAAGCGCGATCATAATGCCTTGTATAAAATCAACGGGACGGCTATGGAAGCTTTCGCTTGGTGTTTGTGTAACACTGGCGACTACGTTGGTTGGGTTTGCCAACAGTCTGTAGGTGATCTTGAAATTTACCTTTGCAAACCAGGTGATTGCAGGACCAGATCCCTGCTGTGTTATTACGTAGCTGATACCGGTTGTATCCTTCACAACATTTGTAATGTTGTTGTCTTTGATATACTTGGATATAGCTGTAGTGTCTGTCTTCATCAGGTTCTTTTCTGATTCCGATAATGCTGATGAGTTAAACTCAACATCAAACTGCAGAATAGAATTAGCGGGTATACCGTTTTGTGCCGTGGTACCATAAGCCCATCCGGAAGGTACATATAGTCTTGCCTGAGTACCTACAGGAAGTTTGGTAAGCGCTATCTGCCAACCGGTGATATAGCTCTTCAAAGTACCCGTTACATTTCCCTGATCGAACACAGCACCATCCGGAAAGAATTTACCTACATAGTCAACATCAACTGTAGAGTTAACTGTGCGCGCAGGCAACTTGTTTCCCAGCTTGGTTATCTCGATGCGTATACCGCTTGGATCTTTTAATGCCCCAATAAAATTAGATGTCAGGTAACTATCAATGGCAGCAACATCTTTCTGGAGCTGTACATTTGGATCTTCGATATCATCAGGCGAATCAATACATCCGTTGAAAACAAATACTGCAGCGATCAATGCAGCACTAATCAATCTTCTTACACTGTTCATCTTTTCTTATGGGATTATGGGTTAATTATTATTTACAGGATCTTGTTTGCGGATCGTAGTTTTCTCCTGTAGCAAAGAGCTTCACATCGAAGATCAGAATTGCGTTAGGAGGTATAGCACCCGGATATCCTTGCGGACCGTATGCTAAATGTGATGGTATATAGAATGTAGCAGAGTCGCCAATGCCGAGCATCGGTATACTTTGCTTCCAGCCTGGTATTACCTGGTTCAGCGAGAAAGACATCTTCGGATTTTTGTCGAAAGTCTTTTCGTCTTTCAGAAATTTACCTTCATAGGCTACTTCAACACAGCTGTTAGGTGTAGGTTTTGCACCACCGGCCGTTGTGTGGATCACATAGCGTATCCCGCTTGTATCGGTTTGAGCAGTGATCTTTTTATCAGCCAGGTATTTTTCAATCGCTTTGGCATCTTTAGTTTTCTGGAATCCTTTTCTCTTGGCATACAGATCGGCCTGGAATTTCGCGAAGTGTTGTTGTTCGATGATATCCACCACTTTAATGTTGATGGTAATAGCACGTGAAGAATCTACCTGCGGAGGCATCGGGCCACCGAGTACATCTTTGAAAAATTCTTTTGCAGGGCGCGTCAGTGTAACGCTGTCAGCTTTTGATAACATGCGGAACATTTGCAATGCACCAATCTCGGTTGCTATCGCGCTGCTATCCTGGATAGGGAACACACCCGGAAAGCCATTCTCGTAAGTATCCTGCCATACAGAATCCTTTGAGTCTTTCATGATGTATTCGAATATGAGCAGCTGTCCTGGTTTTGGCTTCACGCCATCGCCAGTTTTTACCACCTGGAATTTAAAGCCGTTGGGAGTTTCCTTTTCTTCTGAATTCTTGCAGGCAGCACACAGCAGCAGCAATCCGATCAGCACGTTCGCGAATTTGGTCATGTTCATGATTAGACAATGATTTAATTTATAAAGTTGGAATTGGTTAAATACTTTTTAATTCTCTTCGGCCAGCAACTGCTCCTTATACTCGGGCAGGATACTTAAAAACTTTTCGAGCGTTTGTTCCAGGGTGAGTTTGGTTTGTCCTCCGGACGCATTGCGGTGGCCACCTCCGTCAAAATACTTGCGAGCCATGTCGTTCACTGAAAAATTTCCGAGTGAACGGAACGATAACTTGATATTTTCTTTGCGGTCGGATATAAGTACGGAGAGTTTTATTCCTTTAATAGAGAGGCCATAGTTTACAAAGCCTTCGGTATCGCCTGTTTGCGAACTGAAATTTTTCAACTCTTCAGCCGTGAGTACAATATAGGCCGTGCGATATTCGGGAATTACTTTCAGTTTTTGTCCCAGCACATAACCCATGAGGCGCAAACGCTCAATGCTGTTTGTATCGTATATCAGCTTCGATACTTTGGACGGATTGGCGCCCAGTGCCACCAGCTCGCCTGCGATTTTAAAAACCTTGTGCGTGGTATTGGAGTGTCTGAATCCCCCTGTATCAGTCATGATACCTGCGTACAGGCAGTTGGCTATATTTACATCGATCAGCGATTTATCTCCGAGCTCTTCAATCAGTTGAAAAACTAATTCAGCGGTGGAGGCTGCCGTGCCATCCCATTGTTCGTACTGCGCAAACTTTTCGGGCTCAAGGTGATGGTCGATCAATACTTTGGTAGCAGGCGATGCCCCTACAATTTCTCCAAGATCGTTGATGCGATTAAGACTTGAAAAATCGAGACAGAATATAGTATCAGCATCAGCAATGAGTTGCTTTGCTTTCTGAGGTCGTTCTTTCTGGAAGATAACCACTTCATTATTGCCGGGCATCCACGAAATAAAGTCCGGGTAATCGCTCGGAGTGATTACCGTTACAGCGTGTCCCTTCTTTTTCAGATAGCCCGACAAACCAAGCGAGGAGCCCAACGCATCGGCATCGGGTTTAAAATGCGTTATAACAACAACCTTGCGTGACTTGTTGAGGTATTCTTTAAAAGCCGTAATGTTCTGCATAGAGGCCTGGTAAAACAAGGGGCAAAAATGAGTAAAAAATCTTGATAGTTCACGCAGTGTTACGACCGGCAACACGCTTCATTCTTTATTTAATAGTTTGTTAAACCTGCTGAGTGCCTGTAGACTGTTGATCTTTTTTCTATTTTTGCGGCCGTTTACTAAAAGGGTTGTGGCAAAAAGCATAACTCGTTATCCGTGCAACTAACTAACAAATGAATATGGCAACTAACAGAACTTTTACAATGATTAAACCTGATGCTGTTAGCGCAGGTAATACCGGAGCGATTACAAAAATGATCGAAGAAGCCGGTTTCAAAATCGTTGCAATGAAAAAAACAAAATTGTCTGCTGAGCAGGCCGGACAGTTTTATGCTATACACAAAGAACGTCCTTTCTACAAAGATCTTTGCGCGTATATGTCATCAGGTGCTATTGTGCCGATGATCCTGGAGAAAGCAAACGCAGTGGAAGATTTCAGAAAACTGATCGGTGCCACTGATCCGAAGAAAGCTGAAGTTGGTACCATTCGTAATCTCTTTGCTACATCGATCGAAGCAAATGCTATACATGGATCTGACAGCGATGAGAACGCAGCGATAGAAGGAAGCTTTTTCTTCTCTCAGTTCGAACAATTCTAATCGAAGAAGCTCTTAATTGAGATTGAATGATAAAAGAAAAGCCGCTTCAATGAAGCGGCTTTCTTATTTATTGATAAACTGATTTTCTATTTCTTTCGTAGTACGCTGTTGTTCTTGCTATAGCCGAAGTATACAATGAAGCCAAGCAACATCCATACAGCTGCTACAACCTGTGTGCGGCCATCAACATAGATGATCAACGCTGAACATACTAGTATACCCAGTATAGGTACCAGTGGTACTAACGGAGTTTTGAAAGGACGACTCAGGTTAGGACTCTTAACACGCAATACCCAAACACCTATACATACAACCACAAACGCGAAGAGTGTACCAATGCTGGTTAAGTCACCCGCCATGCTTCCCGGTATAAATGCAGCGAATGCACCTACGAAGAAGAATAGAATGATGTTAGACTTATACGGTGTTCTGAATTTAGGATGCAGATCGGAGAATACTTTCGGAAGTAAACCATCATTCGCCATCGAGAAGAATACACGTGACTGACCTAGCAACATCACCAGAATTACAGAAGAGAAACCAGCGAGGATCGCTACAGTAATCGCGGTAGCAAGCCAACCGTATCCGTGCATATAAGTTTCAATTGCATACGCTACAGAAGCTTCTTTACCGGCAGTTTTAAATTCTGTCCAGTTCGCTATACCAGTAAGAACGTGCGAGAACAAGATATATAGTATCGTACATACTACTAGTGAACCTAATATACCAATTGGCATATCGCGCTTCGGATTTTTAGCTTCCTGTGCAGCGGTTGACACAGCATCGAAACCTATAAATGCGAAGAATACAATACTGGCTCCTCCGAGTACACCTCCCCAGCCAAATTCCCGGAAGCCTTCATGGCCAGGTGTTCCTTCCGGAATAGTGAAAGGTTCATAGTTAGCAGGGTTGATAAAGCCCCAGCCAATAGCGATGAACAACAATACAATGGCTACTTTGATGAACACGATGATGGCGTTCAGGGATGCAGACTCCTGTGTTCCTTTGATCAATACGGCAGTAAGTATAGCCAATATAAGAAGTGCAGGGAGGTTAATGATACCGTGCGTTCCATCGGCTGCAACTTCCAATGGTGAGTGACTGAACGCATACGGTATGGCCCCATTCAAGAGCTTGTTGAGGTACTCACTCCATGCGATCGATACTGTTGCTGCTCCCAACGCATACTCTAATACAAGAGCCCAGCCTATAACCCAGGCAACCAGTTCGCCCATGGTAGCATACGCATAGGTATATGCACTACCGGCAATAGGAATCATCGAAGCAAACTCTGCATAGCAAAGACCAGCAAACGCGCAACCTATAGCTGCTACTATAAATGAAACTACTACAGCAGGTCCTGCAGCTTCACTTGCTGCAGCGGCAGTTCTAACAAACAGACCTGCACCAATAATGGCACCGATACCCAACGCCACCAGATTCGTTGCGCTAAGTGTGCGCTTCAGCCCCTTCTCAGAATCGCCTGCCTGTGCCAGCAGTTGTTCCAGAGGCTTTTTGATAAACAAACTCATTATCTTCTTCTTAGGTTAAGGTTTTGGAAAAGTAATCAGCCCTAAAAGTAATAATAATAATGAATTTGGCTAACGCGTATTAGTATATGAAAGCTAAAATTATGACGTGTGGCTTCTTTTCGAAGGCACGCCACGGATCGTTACGGCTGAGTGAATTATAAATTATAGCTGACCAGGCGTGTCGCGTCTGTCTTCTGTGATTGGATGTTCTTTTACTTCATCGGCCGGAGGTAGTTCATCTGACGACATCGGAACGGTATCATTAATATGTTCGCCAAAGAACCTGCGTTGAAACAAAAGGATAATTACCACACCTATAAATATGGAAGAGTCTGCAATGTTGAATACCGGACTAAAGAACAAAAAGTAATCACCACCAACGTATGGCATCCACGTTGGCCATGTAAAATCAAACAGCGGGAAGAATAACATATCGATTACCTGACCATGAAACCACGGTGTAGGTGAGTTAGCAGGTTGGTTGTTTAACAATACGCCATAAAATGTACTATCAATCACGTTACCGACTGCACCACCGAGTATAAGCGCCATGCACCAGAGGAAACCCATGTGTGCATTCTTCTTTGCCATTTTTACCAGGTAATATCCTATACCAAACATAGCGGCAATGCGGAAGGCTGTTAAAGCAAGTTTGCCGAATTCATTATTCCAGCGAATGCCGAATGCCATGCCGGGGTTGAGGAGATAATGTAGTTTGAAGCCGAATTGCTCGTTGCCGACAACCGTTATCTCCTGATGCAGGTACATAAAGTGATGTACCAGTAATTTGGAGGTTTGATCGATGATGATAACGAAAAGCGCGAGGATGAAGTATTTATATATTTTCATGGAGCTGATTCACAATTCGGTTTGCAATGATGCGTGCATCATTCACACGGGGTATAAATGATGCACGGCCAATCACAAATTATTTCTTGACACTGATTTTTACTTTCAACATAAATTCATCCATATCTACTTCTGTAGCATCGGTTATGGTTTCTTTTAACTCTAACGACAGTGCCTGTGTTTCGGTGCTGATATAGTCTTTGAAGGTGGTTAACGCAGCCGTTACTACTTCGCCATCCTTCTCTACTTCAATACCGATCTTATCGAGCACTTCAAGGCCCATGTCTTTACGAAGATTCTGAACGCGGTTTACAAAGTCGCGCGCTATGCCTTCTTTCTTCAGGTCGTCTGTGATCGTAATATCCAGCGCTACGGTGATACCTGCTTCGGTTGCAACCGACCAGCCCGGTATATCTTCTGATGAGATAAGTACATCTTCGAGCACCAGGTCAAATCCTTCTTTCGAAAGTTTACCCTGCTTTTCGATCTGCGCTATATCTTCCTTGGTGAAGGTGTTTATCACCGCAGAAACTTCTTTCATTTTAGGACCGTACTGCTTACCAAGCTTCGCGAAGTTTGGCTTCACTTTCTTCACCAACACTCCGGAGGTATCATCAATATACTCGATACCCTTTACGTTTACTTCTGCTAGTATAATTTCTTCTACCGACTTGATGCGTTTTGCGAATGACTCATCAAGCACTGGTAACAAGATACGTTGTAGTGGCGTGCGTACTTTGATCTTGGCATTCTTACGGATGGAGTGAACCAGCGAACAAATCTTCTGTGCATACTCCATCGACTTCTCCAACTCACCGTCTATGCGCTGTTGCTCAGGTTTAACAAGATCCGTTAAGTGAATAGACGCATGGCGAAGCGGTGTATTGTTCGCTACTGCTTTCTCGCGAATGTTCTCCGTCAGGTTTCTGTAAAGCCACTCACTGAAGAACGGTGCTACCGGAGCCATCAATTGACTCACTACCATCAAGCACTCATAAAGTGTTTCGTAGGCAGCTTTCTTGTCCTCACTCATCTCACCTTTCCAGAAACGCTTACGGTTCAGGCGAACATACCAGTTGGAGAGGTGATCGTTTACAAAATCCTGTATAGCACGTGCAGCACGAGTTGGTTCGTACTCTTCGTATGCTTTGGTTACATCGATGATGAGTGTCTGTAATTTGGAGATGATCCAGCGATCGAGGTGCGAAAGTTTTTCATAAGGTACTACGTTCATTTCATCTTTTACAAAGCCGTCGATGTTGGCATATAGGGCAAAGAATGAATATGTATTTTGAAGTGTACCAAAGAATCTGCGCTGCACTTCGGTTATACCATCGAAATCGAACTTGAGGTTGTCCCAAGGCGGTGCGTTCTCGATCATATACCAACGCACTATATCCGGACCATATTTACTCAGCGTCTCAAAGGGATTTACAACGTTGCCTTTGCTCTTCGACATTTTGTTGCCGTTCTTATCGAGCACAAGTCCGTTGGAGATAACATTCTTAAATGCTACACCACCGTTGTTAACTTTCTTATTAACCGTATTTATCTCCGGGCTGCTTTCATTGATCATCACAGCTATAGCATGCAATGTGAAGAACCATCCACGCGTCTGGTCTACACCTTCCGCAATGAAGTCAGCCGGATAATTTTTTTCGAATACATCTTTATTCTCAAACGGGTAATGCCATTGTGCATACGGCATGGCACCTGAATCGAACCACACATCAATCAAGTCTGGTTCGCGATACATCGGCTGGCCGGAGGCACTTACCAGTATAACATCATCCACGTATGGTCTGTGTAAATCAAAGTCAGCAGCAAGTGCAGCTTTCATAAAGCCAGCCTTTACTGATTTGGATACTTCGTTATTCAGTTCTTCGAGAGAGCCAATGCAGATCTCTTCTTTACCATCTTTCGTTCTCCATATAGGGAGTGGTGTTCCCCAATAACGCGAACGAGACAAGTTCCAGTCAACAAGGTTCTCGAGCCAGTTACCAAAACGACCTGTACCTGTAGATTCAGGTTTCCAGTTTATAGTCTTGTTGAGCTCAACCATCTTATCTTTCAAAGCGGTAGTGCGGATAAACCAGGAGTCTAACGGATAGTATAGAACCGGTTTGTCAGTACGCCAGCAATGCGGATAGGTGTGTTCATATTTCTCTACTTTAAATGCCTTGTTCTCTTCTTTCAGAATGATGGAGATGATAACATCGGTATTCTTATAGTCAGCATGTGCTTCATCTTCATTGGTATAGTTCTTCACATAAAAATCATCAGCATCTAATGGCTTATGTGTTTTGATGTTGAACTTCGCTACACCTTCTTTCAGTCTCTCACCGATCGGAGTAACAAATTTACCTTTGCGATCTACAGTAGGCACCTCGTTGCCGGCTTCATCTTTCAAGGTTACCGGAGGCACTCCGTTTTGTTTCGCTACGCGGAAGTCGTCTGCACCAAAGGTTGGTGAACTGTGTACGATGCCCGTACCATCTTCGGTCGTAACAAAATCTCCGGCAATTACTTTGAATGCTTTGTCAGCATCGTATAGTGGCTGTACATACGGCATTAGTTGCTCGTATGCTACACCAAGTAATTGTTTACCGGCAAACTCCTGGACGATCTGATATGGTATAGCTTTATCGCCCGGCTTGTAGTCTTCAAGCTTCAGGTCTTTGTTCTTGTCAGAGAAATATTTTCCGAACAGATCTTTCGCCAGTATAACGCTTACAGCTTTGTGTGTATAGGGATTGAAAGTGTTTACCTGCACGTACGTGATCTTCTCGCCCACCACCAATGAAGTGTTGGAAGGAAGCGTCCACGGAGTAGTGGTCCATGCCAGTATAAATACATCGCCTGTTGGTTTCGCAAAGAGGAATTCTGATTTTGAATCCTTCGTTACCTTGAACTGCGCCACGATGGAAGTATCCTTCACATCTTTATAGCAGCCTGGCAAGTTCAGTTCGTGCGAACTTAAACCAGTACCAGCAGCCGGAGAGTATGGCTGAATGGTATAGCCTTTATATAAAAGTTTCTTGTTGTAAAACTGCTTGAGCAGCCACCAGAGTGACTCTATATATTCTTTCTCGTATGTGATGTACGGATTGTCAAGATCAACCCAGTAGCCCATCTTCATGGTCAGGTCGTCCCACTGATCTTTATACATCATTACCGTTTCGCGGCATTTCTTGTTATAGTCTTCGATCGATATTTTTTTACCGATATCGTCCTTGGTAATGCCCAGTTGCTTTTCAACCTGAAGCTCTACCGGCAAGCCGTGTGTATCCCAGCCGCCTTTGCGTTTCACCTGGAAACCCTGCAGTGTTTTATAGCGGCAGAAAATATCTTTTACGGTGCGCGCCATTACGTGGTGAATACCCGGAGTTCCATTTGCGGAAGGAGGTCCTTCGTAAAAAGTAAAGGATTGTGAACCTTCGCGGTTGGTTACAGATTTTTGAAATACCTGTTCACGCTTCCAGAAATCGAGGATTTCTTCAGCGATGCGTGCAAAATTCAGCTCTTTGAATTCTTTATAATTTCCTGCCATGCTCAAAAACTAGCGTCTGCGTTCGAAATAAGAGCGCAAAGATAACTTAGAATTACAAAGTAAGTAGCAAGAATTTTTTCGGGAAGCCTGATATTCAGACCTCCCGAAAGTATTTAAGACCTCCCGAACTTATTCGGCAGCGGAATGACGGTTGTGGATTTTGATTTTGTCGAGGTCGATCTCCTCGTCTTCTGATTCCCCGTAAAATGTATGGTCAAACTCATCAATAAGCTGGTGATCATCTTTCTTTTTCTTAGGCTTATCGAATGTCATGATCAGTGCAGGCAACAGGATCAGGTTGGTGAACATGGAGATGATAAGCGTTACCGAAGTGAGCAGCCCCAGCGCAATGGTACCCCCGAACGAGGAGAAGGTGAAAATAATAAACCCGGCAAACAGCACCACCGAAGTATAGATAATGCTCTTCCCGGTTTCCATGATCGCTTCACTTACTGCTACTGGAATGTAAAAGTTGTTTGATAGAATTTCCTGGCGATACTTCGCGAGGAAACGTATCGAGTTATCTACCGAGATGCCGAAGGTTATACTAAAGATGAGCGCAGTACTTGCCTTGAGTGGTATATCAAAATACCCCATCAGTCCTGCCGTAATCATCAGCGCTAACAAATTCGGAATGAGCGAAATGATGATCATGCGCACATTGGCAAAAAGTATAGCCATGGAAAGTGTGATGAGGAGGAACGCGAGCAACAAACTTTCCTGCAGGTTGGCGATAAGGAATTTGTTCCCTTTAATAAAGATCTTGGTTGACCCGGTAACGGCAGTCTTTACCGAATCTTTTTCAGTCGATACAAAGATGGAATTCATGCGGGGTTCAATTACGTAGTGAACAAGTGAATCCATTTTAACCGAACCTATATCTGCAATCTGACTGGAGATACGCATTTTGGTAAACGTGCTATCCACAAAAGATTTGAACAAGCCACTGTTATCCGATTGGCCCTTCATATAGCGGAGTATAAAAGCACCTTCACTCTTGCTCGGCAATGTATAGCGATCGGGATTGTTATTATAGAATGCCTGCTTCGATGCCTTGATGAGACTTAACACCGACACCGGTCTTGATACTTCCGGCAGTGAATCCAGAAACGCTTCGAGTTCATCAACCTTCTGCATGTTCTTTACATCCAGCACCGGTCTGCGTTTCTTCGTTTTAAATTCTACTACAATTTCCAGTGGCATAATGCCGCTGAAGTTTGCTTCGAAAAAGTGGAGGTCTTTCTTGATCTGGCTCTCCTCCGGTATATCATCTACCATAAAGGATACGGAGCGAAGCTGGAGTATACCGTATACTGAAACTACAGCCACCACCATCGACACTATATATATAACAACACGGTTGCGATGTACAGCAAGGTCAACCAGTTTCAAAAAGCCACCCATGATCTTAAAGTTCAGGTGGCGCAAGTGTTTTTCAGAAGGTGTAGGCAGCCATGAAAATACACTTGGTATCATCACCAGACTTACCAGGAACAACACCATGATATTTATACCGGCTACAATACCGAACTCGCGAAGAATAATAATGTCTGTTGAAAGAAGTGTGAGGAACCCGATGGCAACGGTAAGGTTTGTCAGGAAGGTTGCAAGCCCCATTTTTTGAACCACGGTTGCTATAGCCTTGAGCTTGTCTTTTGATTTGGCAAACTCGAGGTGATATTTGTTGAGCAGGTAAATGGCGTTTGTTATACCGATAGTTACAATCACCGGAGGAATCAAACCGCTGAGCAATGTTATTTTGAAACCGAAGAGCGCCAGCGTTCCTAACGTCCACACCACGACAATACCGATGATGATCATCGAGAAGATCACCGCGCGGAATGATTTAAAGAACAGGAACATGATAAGCCCCGTAACAAAAGCGGATGCATATAGGAATAACTGCATCTCTTTACGCACCTGGTTTGCCACCAGCGTTCTTATAAATGGAAGACCGGCATAGTGAAGCTGTATCTTGGTTTGATCTTCAAAACGTTTACCGGCATCCAGAAGCGATTGAGCAAGGGCCTCGCGCTTGGATGAGTTCATATACTCTTTCTGCACCGACACCAGCATCATGGTAGCACCGTTTCGTGAATTCACGATCAGGTCCATATATATTTTCTGGGTTGCTGTTAGCGCCATCAGGCTGTCGAGCTCTGCCTGCGTGCTGATCTTTTCAGGGAATATGGATTGAAGATAAAATTTAGACTGGGCGGTGTCCTTCAAAATCATTTTGATCACCGGCAGCGACACCACTTCATTAACACCTTCTATCTTTTTTATATCGCGTGTCAGTTGTCTGTACGCATTGAAGTTGTCTACTTTATAAACAGTACTGTCTTTCACACCCACGGCAATGATGTTACCGTCTTCTCCGAATTGCTGTTTGAATTTGGTGAGCAATACCATGTCCGGGTCATCCAGCGGCACTGTCCGGGCAAAGTCGTAACTCATTTGAACTCTGGAGGCAAAATATCCCATTACAATGGTGATCATACCAATTATAATGATCAGTGCCAGTCTGTACTTTATAATAAATTGAGCAACCCTATTCCACATAATCAATACTTGCAAAGTTTCAGAAGGGCCAAAGCTAATCAATTTTGCCTTTTCCCGAGGTTATGATATAATCAACAAAAGCTGCGGCAGAATGAACGGTAAAAAATAGCCGAGAACCTGCCCCAACGCTTCGTCTGCACTTGTCGTATAGGGGCATAAGAGCCAGGTGTTTCAAAGTTTGATTTCGAATCAATGGTTATACACCAGGCGTTTATTATTTTTGAGTAATATAAAAATACCTAGCTATGGCAAAATCACAAGATGCACGGAAGGAAACTAAAAAGAAGCCTGCCAAAACATTGAAAGAAAAGCGCGCTGAAAAGCAAGCGAAGAAAGCTTCTAAGAACTAGTCTTTCCTTCGGGGTTGTTTCAGTACAGGGAAGTGCAGAAACAACCCTTTTTTGTTTTCAAGGGATCGTTACAGGGCTATACCTTTTATTCTTCGATACAGCGAAAGCGCATGCCGGTCGGTAAGGCCGGAAATAAAATCCAGAACAATGCGCAACATCTCATACGTGCTTACCTGCTTTTCTATTTCGGTGCGCATCTCTACCGGCAACAACAGCGACAGGTTTTTATACTTGCGTGATGATGATTTCTTCATGATGTGCTCACCGGCTGTAACAAACTCCTGAAGCAAACCGGGTAATACTTCGTGACCCGAAGCTTCGATTTCCACGACATGACGTGCGCGGTATATTTTATCCACCGATATACTGCTGATCTTTTCAAGCGCATCTTTGGAAGAGCAATGATCGGCAAGCGCTTTATCAAATGTACCGTTCATGATTTCCTGTTCATGCACCAGAAAAACTTCCGTACATTCTTCAACCAGTTTATTGATCGTCATAGCGCGCAATACTCCAATGCGTTCATTCTGCCCGCTGATCTTGTCAAGCTTCTCGGGTTTGAAATTATCTTTCAGAATGTTGGCCAGCAATTCCACGGTATCCCTATACGGCACGAGGCCCATGCGACAACCATCTTCCAGGTCGATGATGCTATAGCAGATATCATCAGCTGCTTCCACCAGAAATGTTAATGGATGACGAACCCATGCATCAACTGCAACAGGTATTAATTCAAGCTGATTGGCCGTAGCAGCGAATATATCTTTCTCGGATTGAAAGAACCCGAACTTCTTCTGACTCTTCTTCGCTTTATCACGCCCCGGAAACAATGCAGGACAAGGATATTTAGTAAAGGCACCCAATGTTGCCTGTGTAAGCTTAAGGCCGTATTGATTGCTGTTGATGATGCGAAAGCCCTGCGCGTTACCTTCAAACTTTACCAAATCATTCCACTCAGCATCTGTTACTTTAGATTGAAAAGATCGTCCGTGAGCATTCTCCAGAAAAAAATCAGAGAGCGAGTCTTCACCGGCATGACCAAACGGAGGATTACCAAGATCGTGTGCCAACGATGCTGCTGCGACAATTGCACCGAAATCAAACAACGAAAATTTGTCTTTCAACTCCGGGTGTCGTTGTACAATTACTTCTCCGGCCTTACGCCCCAACGACCGGCCTACACTCGACACTTCGAGCGAGTGTGTTAAACGCGTATGCACAAAGTCGTGCTCCGGCAGCGGATGAACCTGCGTTTTATCTTGCAGTCTTCTAAAAGGATGCGAGAAAATGATACGATCATAATCCTGTTCAAAAGCACTGCGCGAAGCTTCTGAAGAAGTTGGCTTGGAACCCGAACGTTGTGAAGAAAGAAGAGATTGCCAGTTCATGAAAAGTAAAGAGCGAAAAATGTATAGATCATTTTTCGCTGCGCAAGATATTAAATATTTATAGACGTGCCAGATGGAACATTCCAGCACGTCTTGACAAATAGTATTACTCTTTCAAAACAAAGTCGATACACATAACAGCCGCCATAATAAGCTGACGAAGCGGATGATTCTCCGGTACTTCAGCGCTGATCTGCAGAACATAATTATCAGCGGAAGTGAACAACTCTTTACCAAGGCCAGACCATTTCTTTGTTACCGTAGCAAACTCTTTATTATCCGCAGATACAAATTTGAAATCCCAGCTTGTCCATTTTCCTTTCAGCATACAGAGTGAGCGTTCACTTGCATCCAGCACTTCAAACTTTCCACCTATTGAAAAGAACTTTTGCTTGAACTTGCCGATCACCACATCGTTCTCATCTAATACCTCTACGGTGGAAAGGAAGATGGAAACACCACGTCTTACGGTTATAATTTTTTCACCGGCTGGTGTTTTTATTTCGATGTTGAAAGGAGTCATGCGCTTGTAATCGGAGAAGCGCAGCATCTTGGTAAAGAAACCGAGGTTCTCCTCGCGGCAGTTCAGTATAATTTGTTGTGTTTCGGGATTGTAGATGTCGAAGCTGTTGGAAGCTTTAAACATGCCCACGTGCTCTTTTACAAAAAAGAGATTTCTGTTCAGGATAGGATTCATGGTATGATTAAGATTAAGTAGTTCTGTACAACTATATATAGCATATACATGCAGACACCCTGAATCAGAATGTCTGCATAATATTTCTATATACTATTAAAATTAAATTTTGCGGAGGAGGTTGTTAATTGAACAGGCATCAATCAGCTTCGCTTTTACATCAGCGATTTTGACACGCTCTTGTTTCATCGTATCACGATCGCGGATAGTAACGGTATCGTCCTCCAATGTTTGGTGATCGATGGTAATGCAATAGGGAGTACCGATAGCATCCTGTCGTCTATAGCGTTTACCAATGGCATCCTTCTCTTCGTAGAAGCAACGAAGATCGTATTTCAGATCGTTCATAATCGCTTCTGCTTTTTCTGGTAAGCCATCTCGCTTGATCAATGGAAGTATAGCCACTTTATGCGGAGCCAGTGGCGCTGGTATCCTCAGTACAACGCGCTCACTCCCATCTTCCAGTTTTTCTTCCTGGTATGATTTGGATAATACAGATAGGAACAGACGATCAAGACCAACCGAAGTCTCTACAACGTAAGGTATATACGATTGATTTTCTTCTGAATCGAAGTACTGTAGTTTCTTGCCAGAGTATTTCTCATGATTCTTCAAATCGAAATCGGTACGTGAGTGTATACCTTCCAATTCTTTAAAGCCCATCGGGAAATTAAACTGGATGTCGCACGCAGCGTTAGCATAATGCGCCAGGTTTAAGTGATCGTGGAAACGGTAATTCTCGTTACCAAGTCCTAAAGTCTGGTGCCATTTCATTCGCTTGGCTTTCCAGTACTCGTACCACTTCATTTCTTCACCCGGCTTGATAAAGAACTGCATCTCCATTTGCTCGAACTCGCGCATACGGAATATAAATTGACGCGCTACAATTTCGTTACGGAAAGCTTTACCGATCTGTGCTATACCAAACGGTATTTTCATACGACCGGTCTTCTGCACGTTTAGGAAGTTTACAAATATACCCTGAGCGGTTTCCGGACGTAAGTATATCTTGTTTGCTTCTTCTGCCAGTGAACCGATCTCGGTAGAGAACATGAGGTTGAACTGACGAACATCGGTCCAGTTCTTGGTACCCGAGATTGGATCTGCAATTTCAAGATCAATCACCAACTGCTTCATCGCAGCCATGTCGCCATTACCCATGGCATCTTTCAGGCGTGCATTGGTCTCATCTATCTTCTTTTGATATTCAAGTACACGCGCGTTGGTTGTAATGAAAGTCTCTTTGTTAAAGGCATCACCAAAACGTTTCTCAGCCTTCTCAACTTCTTTGTTGATCTTATCTTCCATCTTCGCGATAGCATCTTCAATGAGCACATCTGCGCGATAGCGTTTCTTGGAATCTTTGTTGTCGATCATCGGATCGTTGAAGGCATCCACGTGGCCGGAGGCTTTCCAGGTAGTGGGATGCATGAAGATAGCGGCATCGATCCCCACTATATTATCGTGTAGCAGGGTCATAAACTTCCACCAATACTCCTTCAGATTGTTTTTCAGTTCGGCCCCGTTCTGCCCGTAATCATATACAGCACTGAGGCCATCATAAATCTCACTGGAAGGAAAGATGAACCCATACTCCTTGGCATGGGCAATCACATTTTTAAACAGGTTATCTTCTTGCGTTGCCATAAGCGGCAAAGATAATATTAGTCAACAGTCTGCAACGGACTGTCACCTGTTTTTTAAATGTTAAGGATAGTACCCTGCCGTTTGTTAGGGGATCACTTACGCGATGTGTTTGGGCAGTTTTACTGTAAAGGTAGAGCCAATACCCGGTGCCGATTCAAGATGTATAGACCCAGAAAGCTTCATGAGTGTTTCCTTTACAATATATAGTCCGAGGCCCGAGCCCTTTGATTTTTCGTTACCGCGATAAAACATGTCGTATATCTTGCCGTGATACTCTGGTGCTATACCTTGACCATTGTCTTCCACCTTCAGGTAAAATACGCGTCCGTTTAACTGGTGTTGCAGGCGTATATACTTTCCGTCTTTACGATTATCGTGGTAGCGAATGGCGTTGGAAACCAGGTTACCGATGATGATGCGTAGGCGGTTCTTGTCTGATTCCACCACGGTGTCTTCCGGTATATCCACATGGAAATCAATTCGCTCAGCCTCCGGAGAGTAGCGCAGGCTATCCCATACTTCGTGCGCCAGTTCGTGCAGGTTTACTTTCTCGCGCGTAATATCAAGACGGTTGTTCCGGGAGTAA
Source organism: Ohtaekwangia kribbensis (assembly GCF_042676245.1). Classification (NCBI taxonomy): domain Bacteria; kingdom Pseudomonadati; phylum Bacteroidota; class Cytophagia; order Cytophagales; family Fulvivirgaceae; genus Ohtaekwangia; species Ohtaekwangia kribbensis. The sequence goes on along the minus strand of NZ_JBHTKA010000008.1, from coordinate 494,201 downwards.
TCGGTAATATCTTTAATGAACTTATCCAGCGAATGAATGCGATCCTTCATCATCAGCATATAGTTCTTCATTTCATGGGCGTTTTGCGAGCGCTCTGCTATGTTGAGCAAGCCCATGATGGAAGTTAATGGAGCACGAAGGTCGTGCGAAGTGCTGTATACAAAACGATCGAGTTCACGGTTGGTCTTGGTGAGCATCTCGTTGCTCTGCACTAGTTGTATAGCGTTATAATGATTCAGGCTTATGAGCAGATATACGCCCATGGTAATGGCCGGCAGTGCAACGGTAAAGTTTAATACAAGATGTAGTAACAGTAATTCTTCGCTATGATTTCTTTTTGGTAATAAACTGAAATCAACAAAGTAAGCCATCGCAAAGAGTACATACGTAAATACAGCGAACAATATTGAAAGTAGTCGCTGCTTATAGCTAAACACCGCGAAAGCGGCTACCGAGTTGGCAATGAAAAAAACAAAGATACCGGTGTTGGGCGATTCGCTGGCCGCGAAAAGATATACCATGATGTTAACCGTAGGTAATAGAAAGTAATTTGCCAGGCAATGGTCGCCTTGCCGATGTATGAAAATAGAGAGTGAAAGAAAAAAAGCACTGCATACAAATACCGGCACCGAGAAATATGTACCCGACAGAACATCGATCACTATATATAGCGCACATACAAGAATACCGAGCAACGCAAATTGCCCGGAAAGCATTACCTGCTTATACTCTCCCCAGGACTCAATGTGCTTGTCTTCACCAACAATCAAATCCCGTATCACTTTTCTAAACTCCATTCTTCGAATTTTGAGTAAACAAAAGTAGAATACCCCTGAAAATGGTACCGTTTGATTATTTCGGTTGGCGTATCCATGCAAGTTTTTCAGAGAAAAAGTAAGAAGAATTGAAAGCGAAGGTGTAATGAAATTTCCGGCAAAAGAGAATTCTGAAAACCAAAACAGCGTTGCAACACATTAACAAACAGATATATCGTTGAGGCTGTTATAATTCTGTGCTATAGGGTAAGTAAGTTTCAGCAAAGCACAACATCGCGGAAGGCTGCAATACTGCAGTTAATACTAAATTTTATACTACTAATCCCTTATTAAAATCCGTTATCTTACCGCCTTAATGGTGCAGTTCCATAAAATAGCATTAGCCCTGGCGTTCTCTCCGCGTACGCAAGCCCTGCTGGCAGAGGTTGCCCGACTTAAAAATTTATGGAATGCCGAGCTCATTCTCATTCACGTAGGCGACTATGGTGATCGCGAAAAATTATTGCTAGACGAATTTCTTGCGGGTGTTAATTTATCGCTTGATAAAAATGTTCGCGTGTGCTGGGAGCAGGGTAAACCCAGTGAGCGTATACTGGCAACCTGCAAAAAAGAAAATGTAGATCTGCTTGTGGCGGGTGCGCTAAAGCAGGAGAATCTTGTTCAGTATTATCTCGGTACGATAGCCCGTAAAATTTTACGCAAGGCTGGTTGTTCGGTGTTAATGCTTACGGATCCATCCAACACACCGGCACCTTTCCGAAATATAGTGGTAAATACAGAAGACAGTGCTTATGTAGAAGATGCTGTTCGTATAGCGTGTGCTATAGGTTTAAAAGACAAGGCGCAGTGGCTGCATGTGGTTCGCGAAATCAAACTATATGGTTTAACAATGTCTGCATCCGATCAGCATTCGGAGGCAGAGTACGAACATCTGCGACAAAGCCTGGTGAAAGATGAAATTGAAACTGTGGAGAAATTGTTGAAAGGTATACCGCACGAAGGATTGAAAGTAAATATAAAGATGCTGGCAGGTAAGTCTGGTTTTGAGCTGGCCAAGTTTGCTCAGCGTAAGCATGCCGACTTGCTTGTAGTAGGTGCATCGCCCCGCAGATTCTCCTTGTTTGATCGTGTTTTTCCGCACGGCCTCGAGTATATATTTGCCGATATGCCATGCAATTTACTCGTGATACACCCAATCAAAAATCAAGGCACCGGAAGGGAGGTAAAGCATGGTTAGGCTGAGCCACGCAGATGTAGTTCACCTGCTCATGCAGTTGGGCATCATGCTCATCATGGGGCGTATACTGGCAGAAGTTGCACGTAAATTCAAACAGCCTGCTGTAATTGGCGAAATTATAGCAGGGGTTTTGTTAGGCCCCACGGTGTTGGGTATGATTCAACCCGAATGGTTTGATGCGCTGTTTCCTGTGCCGAGTGGTGCGGGTACTGTTCTTTCTGGTATGGTGCAAGTGGCCGTAGTGATGTTGTTGTTCATTGCCGGGCTTGAAGTAGATCTGCACATCGTATGGCAACAAGGCAGGCAGGCTATTGCTACGAGTTTGTTCGGGTTGATAATTCCGTTCTTTATTGGATTTGTATTTCCATATTTATTCCCTGAATTTTTTGGCATAGCCGATATACATGCTCGTCTTGTATTTGCACTGTTTATGGGAACGGCTATGGCTATATCTGCACTGCCGGTAATTGTGCGTATACTCATGGACTTGAACATGTTCAAGTCGCGCATGGGTTTACTTGTTGTTGCATCCGCCATGCTGGATGATTTGATTGGCTGGATGATCTTCTCGGTAATATTAGGCATGATTGGTAAAGGAGGAGGCATGTCTGTTTGGAATACAGCGTTGCTAACCCTGGTATTTGCCGGACTGATGCTTACCGTAGGCAGAGGATTGCTTAACCGTTTTCTTCCGTGGGTTAATCGTAAACTGGCGTGGCCCGGTGGTGTACTTTCTGTTTCGCTGGCGCTTTGTTTTTTTGCAGCAGCCTTTACAGAATATATAGGTATACATGCGATTTTCGGTGCCTTTATCATGGGCGTTGCCCTTGGCGATTCAGAACATTTCTCGGAGCGCGCCAAAGAAATTGTTCACCAGTTCATCAACAACATCTTCGCTCCGTTGTTCTTTGTTTCCATTGGGTTGCGGGTAAATTTCTTTACCAACTTCGACCTGATGCTAACGCTCACCATCATCTTCATTGCCTTTGCAGGAAAGATAGTAGGTGCCGGTATGGGTACACGCCTGGGCGGCTTCTCATGGAAAGAATCGCTCGCTGCCGGTTTTGGCATGAATGCGCGCGGAGCAATGGAAATTATCCTTGGATTAATTGCGCTTGAAAACGGATTGATAAACGAAAAAGTATTCGTATCCCTCGTTATCATGGCGCTTGTTACCAGTATGACGAGCGGACCTTTAATGCGGTGGAGTCTTACCAAACGGTAAATTTTACACAGCGCTACATTTCCCCTTGGTAAACTATATATAGGGCTTGATTGAAAAACTATTTCTGATCGCGCAGTTGCTTGGCTCGCTCCCAGTATATATCCATTTCGGCAAGTGTCATCTCTCCCATTACTTTGCCGTCTTTGGCAGATTCAGTTTCAAGGTATTGAAACCGCTTGATGAATTTTTTGTTGGTACGCTCGAGAGCTTCCTCCGGATCTATATCAATAAAGCGTGCATAATTCACCAGTGAGAAAAGCAGGTCACCAAATTCTGCCATCGCTTTTTCTTTGTTGATCGCTTCGTTGGATTCTGCATTGAATTCATTTTTAAATTCCTGCATTTCTTCTTCAACCTTTTCCCATACTTGCTCTTTGCGTTCCCAGTCAAAGCCAACACCACGAGCTTTATCCTGGATGCGAATGGCTTTAACAAGTGCCGGTAAAGATTTCGGTACACCCTCCAGCACCGACTTGTTTCCAGATTTGAGTTTTATTTTTTCCCAGTTGGCTTTCACAGTTTCTTCATCGTTCGCTACCACATCGCTATAGATGTGTGGATGACGCTCGATGAGTTTATCGCAAATAGAATTTAACACATCGCTCACATCAAACGCGCCACGCTCGGAGGCAATGCGCGCATAGAACACCATGTGCAACATGATATCTCCCAGTTCTTTTTTTATTTCGTTCAGATCGCCTTCCAAAATAGAATCCGATAGTTCGTAAGTTTCTTCTATGGTTAGGTGACGCAGACTTTCCAGAGTTTGCTTTTTATCCCACGGACAGTTCTCCCGCAATTCATTCATGATCGTCAGCAGCCGGTTGAATGCTTTCAGTTTTTCTTCGCGTGTGGGGTCTGGTGCCGATATAACTTTCTTCATAATTCCTGTTCAAAATTTAGTAACAAACTAAAGGGCGTTAATCTACGATCTAAAATCATCAATCAAAATCATACTTGGTAAAGAGTGTCTCGTACCTCATGAGATTTCTTCTTATTTTTGCCGTCCGCATAAACTTTAAAATCACGTGACTTTAATTAAATCGATTTCAGGTATACGAGGTACTATAGGAGGTAAAACTGGCGATAACCTCACCCCCGTTGATGTTGTAAAATTTGCTGCCGCCTATGGTTCACTTTTGAAAAAGAAAAAAGGTGCAACAAAAGTTGTGATCGGTCGCGATGCACGCCCTTCTGGTGAAATGGTAAGTGCATTGGTAACTGCTACACTGCAAGGTTTAGGTATTGATGTAGTTGACCTCGGCTTATCGACAACGCCTACTGTTGAAATTGCAGTTCCGTTAGAGAATGCAGCCGGTGGGATTATTCTTACAGCAAGTCATAACCCGGTACAATGGAATGCATTGAAATTACTCAATGAAAAAGGTGAGTTCATTTCAGGAAAGGATGGCGAAGAAGTTTTACGTATAGCAGAAGCTGAAGAGTTTGATTTTGCCCAGGTAACAAAGCTGGGTAAATATGAAAAGAACGATGACTATATCAAGATACACATTGATCAGATTCTGAAACTTCCGCTGGTTGATGTGGAGGCTGTTACCAACAAAGGATTCAAGGTGGTAGTAGATGCTGTGAATTCCAGTGGCGGTATAGCGGTGCCTATGTTGTTGAAAGCAATGGGCGTGAAAGTAAAAGAATTATACTGTGATCCTACAGGACATTTTCCCCATAACCCCGAGCCGCTGCCGGAACATCTTACCGATATTATTCGAGAGATCAAGAAAGGTAAGTTTGATCTGGGTATAGTGGTTGATCCGGATGTGGATCGTTTGGCATTGGTATCGGAAGATGGAACCCCTTTCGGTGAAGAATATACACTGGTAGCAGTTGCTGATTATGTATTGAATGCCGGTAAAAAGAAAAACGGCAATACCGTATCCAACCTATCCTCTACACGCGCGCTGCGCGACATCACGGAAAAAGCAGGAGGCGAATATTTTGCGGCCGCTGTAGGTGAAGTAAATGTAGTGACGATGATGAAGGAGCAGCATGCCGTGATTGGTGGTGAAGGTAACGGTGGTGTAATTTACCCTGATCTTCATTACGGTCGCGATGCACTGGCAGGCATTGCACTTTTCCTCACACACCTGGCAAAGTCTGATACAACGGTTTCAAGACTTCGCGCCAAGTATCCGAGCTATGTTATCTCTAAAAACAAGATCGAGCTAACACCGGATATTAACGTTGATAAGGTGCTGGAAGAAGTAAAGAAGAAGTACGTAAAGCAGCCGATCAATACCATTGACGGTGTTAAGATTGAATTCGATAGAGAATGGGTACACCTCCGTAAGTCGAACACGGAGCCCATCATTCGTATTTATGCGGAGTCTGATATGGAAGTTAAAGCCGATAATCTTGCTAAAAAGATCATATCTGACATTAAAGAGATTATTAACGAAAAAACTCTGGCTTAACGCTCCATTACTGACGATGGTTTAAGCCTGAACCTTTAACTTTGCTGTCTGAACTCATTAACCATATGCGCATTTATTTAGACAATGCAGCCACAACTCCGCTTGATCCGGAAGTGTTTGAAGCGATGAAGCCCTTTATGCTCGAAGATTTCGGTAATCCGTCTTCTACGCACGGGCATGGTCGGAAAGTTCGGGCAGCAATTGAGTCGGCCCGAAAAAAAATTGCCGAGTTGTTAAACTGTACGCCCGGTGAAATCATCTTTACCTCAGGAGGTACAGAAGCCGACAATGCAATTTTGGGAAGCAGCATTCGCACATACGGTATAAAGAATGTGATCTCTTCGCCCATCGAGCATCACGCAGTAGAGCATACGTTGCACATGCTGGCGAAGAACGATCAGTTTAACCTGCACATGGTAAAGCTTGATGCGAAAGGACACATTGATCTGAACCACCTGGAAGAATTGCTGAAGATAAATCCGAATGCACTGGTATCGTTAATGCATGCGAACAATGAGATCGGAAACCTGCTGGACCTTGAACGTGTTGCCGAATTATGCAATGCCTACAGCGCTTACTTTCATTCGGATACTGTTCAGACTGTGGGGCATTATCGTCATGATCTCAGCAAAACAAAAGTACACGGCATTACGGCTGCGGCACATAAATTTCACGGACCAAAAGGTATAGGCTTTATGTTCATCCGCAAGGATAAAAAGATACAGCCTTTTGTTCACGGTGGTGCGCAGGAACGTAACATGCGCGGAGGTACTGAAAATGTATATGGTATAATTGGTCTCGCGAAGGCACTTGAAATAGCGTATCGCGATATGGATGAACATATACACTATGTCAAAGAACTGAAAACGCGAATGATCGAACGGTTAAAAGAGCAGATACCGGGAGTAACGTTCCACGGTGACTCTGATAACCTCGACAAAAGTTTATACACGGTGTTGAATGTTTCACTTCCTGAATCGGAAGAAAACGATATGCTGCTTTTCAATCTTGATCTGCAAGGTATATCTGCTTCCGGTGGAAGTGCATGCTCCAGCGGAGCAGCAACCGGTTCGCACGTGCTCGGTGCCCTTTATCCGGAATCGAAGCGCGGTGCTATACGGTTCTCATTCAGCAAGTATAACAAACCCGAAGAAATTGATACCGCTGTAAAAGCATTGTCAGAGCTTTGCAAAATACCAGCGTAGGAATTTTCGTTACCTCTACTCTATGCAACTCCAAAAAGACTAGGGAGCTGCATAGACTCTAAAAAATAACTCTACATACATGAAATTCATTCCCTCTGTTCTTGTTATTCTTTCTGTTCTATTTATAGCATCGTGCGGTGATGGTATTGATAAAGATCCGGTATATCCGAAAGCAACGCATCTTTACTTTTCAGACTATAGCGGCAAAAAAATTGGAGTTATTGATTTGAATAACAGCCCCAATACATTTACAACGATAGCCGATGAATCTAAAGGACTGGATACACTTGCCGGTATAGCGATTGATTTTATTGGCGGGAAAATTTACGCGGCAGAAGAAACCAACCACCGTATAGTGCGCCTTAATATTGACGGCTCAGGATCGGTAGAAGTACTATACGATGAAGCCGACAGTGTAAAAACACCAACAGCACTCGCACTGGATGTTACCAATAACGTTTTATACTGGTCTAATTCAGGCACAGGTCAAATGAAAAAAGGAAGCCTGGATGGCACTGCTATAGCAACGTCTATGTTTGAATACGACACAGTGCTTTCCTATAGCTATGGATTAGCATTTGATCCCGCCCGTAAAGAATTGTTTTACTCTGATCTGAGCGACTATGCATCGATCTGGTATTTTAAAGTCGATGGTACTGCAAAATTCCCCGCACGTTATTTCGGTATCAACAACCTGACGTTGCAGAACCCATCGGGTATATATTTGGATGCATCTGCCAACCTGATTTATTGGGCAGATGAAGGTTTGCGTAAAATTGTAGGCGCTAATTTGTCAGGTAGCCCGGCCGTGTTGTTCGACCGACAGGATGGCATTACGCGCCCGGATGGTATAGCAATCGACAAAGGTTCCGGAAAAATATACTGGACGGAAACCGATCCGACTACTGATACCCGTGTTATAGCGCGTGGTAATCTTGATGGTACCGGCACGCGCGAAGTATTGGTGCAGGGAGTTGAATCCTATAGCATCGTTCTCCAGTTCGAAAAATAATATCACATCATTCCTGCAAAAGTATATATATATTATGCAGGAATGATTCCCATCTTTTTCATCAGAAACGTTGCATTCATTTTCTGCGCCAGACCTGGCTTCAGTTTATAATCAAAAGATAGCTGGTCATTTTCGATTGTTGCTTCGAAGCAGTAGTTCCTGACACGATCCGGATATTCTGTTTGAAGTTCTCCCAAAGCCAGATCGTGTGTGGCCACCATTGCCAGGCAGGGGTGTGGTAAAAGTTGTTTTACCAGTGCTATAGATCCAGCCTGCTTATCTGTAGAGTTCGTCCCCTTCAAAATTTCATCCAGTAAAATCAATAACGGCTTGTCGCTTCGAAGCTCATCCATAATGGTTTTGAGGCGGTTGAGCTCTGCATAGAAATATGACTGATGATCTTTCAGTGAATCAGCCGTGCGCATACCTGTTCTTAAATATATAATCGGACAGCGGAATGACTGGGCGCAGACAGGCGCACCGCTCAACGCGAGTACCAGGTTTACGCCAACGGTGCGAAGAAATGTACTCTTGCCCGCCATGTTAGCACCCGTTACAATTAATACCGATTGATTATCCCCGAGCGTAAGATCGTTGGCCACGCGCTCGTGTTCACGAATAAGCGGATGGCTGAGTTGATCTATTTCAATCGCGAGCTTGTCATGAATAGCTGCATACTGAAACTTTGGGTGGTTGAATGCAAATGTACCGAAGCTCGTTAGCACTTCCATTTCATCTACGGTGTTGAGCCATGCGATTAGTTTTCCGGCATGATCAGCTTTCCATTTCTCCAGCCGGTATACACATTGCAGATCGTATAGCAGTAAACTGTTTACTACAAGCGTTGTCATGGCATTGAGGCGTGCATCCAATGAGCTTACGAGCGAGGCAAGTGTTTTTACTTTTGCATCAGCTTCATGGGCATGGTCTGATAATCTTTTAAGAAGCGGTGCCTGAAATGTAGTGTGCTGAAGATAATGAAGCAGCCGCGCAAATTTTTGAAGTATATTTTTCTTACGACTGATATAGTCGTGAAACGCATTTACTTTCTTGATGTGAAATCCGAGTATCGCCCATTGCGTCAATGCACAAAGTATAGCGTAACCTTTCAATGCCGGAAAGAAGAATGCAAGTACAACCAGTGCTATGGTTATTAGCGGAAATATAGTGAGCAGATAACGATAAGCAGGCTTGCCATACAGAAATGCAGGTTGCTTTAGCCATGTGTCTAACTGCACACGGTCGTCAGGTTGCTCATCCATCTCTTTGCCTGCCGCCTGAAAGTGTTGCCTGAAATCGGTGTTGGAAGACAGCTCCCGTATAGCCTCCTGCTGTTCATATATACTTTCGGTGGAGGGCAATGGCGATAGAAGGCGATTTGCAAATTTTCTTTTACCACCGCGTGTATTGCAGCGGTTTATATACTGAAAGAGCGAGCCCTCTCCGAAAATATCAAGGTCGTGTGAATAAGGGTGATGCGGGTCGATATACTCAACACCGGTTTGTAATGAGGCGTAATCGCCAATAGCAGCTTTACTTTCTGCATCGTTTAATGCTACTAAATTTTCGAGATGAGTCTTCTCATCAAAAAGTATACTATGCCTGCGTACCAGTATAACAAATAGCACCAACAGCAACACTGCCAGGTATAGCAGGTTGTGTTGTGTAAAACTAAAGTATATAACAATAAGAAAGGCAATAGCGGTTGCCAACCTGATGTTGGAAACCAGGTTTATCTTTTTTCGAATCGAAGAAAGGCTTTCTGAGAAAGTCGATTTTCGGGTAGTATAGAAAGATTGAAATTGATCCTGCGTCATCACTGCTTACAGTAGTTTTTCGATGATGCGCATTACTTTCTCCAGTGACTCACGATCGGTTTCATCAAAATCATTCAGCACATCGCTATCAACATCAAGCACCAATGCCACTTCGCCATTTCTGAATGCAGGTAATACGATTTCTGATTTGGAGGCAGAGCTACAGGCTATATGCCCCGGGAATTCATCTACGTTCGGAACGAGAATCGTTTTCTTTTCTTTCCACGATGTACCACAAACTCCTTTGCCGAAATTAATACGCGTGCAGGCTATAGGTCCCTGAAACGGGCCCAGCACTAACTGATCATTTTTAACTATATAAAATCCGACCCAGAAAAAACTCATAGTCTGTTTTAATGCAGCCGCTATATTCGAGAGGTTGGCTACTGTATCGGGTTCTCCTTCCACCAGCGATTCGATTTGCGGAATGAGTGTAGTATATCGTTCTTTTTTGTCAGCAGATGTAGCAATAATAAGTTCTTCGGCCATGATTGAAATATTTTATATGGGTGCGTGAAGGTACCAAACGTATATGGCTTTTACAGGGTTGCTGCAGATTTTATCAATGCGTGTATGGCAGCTTGTAAAGCACGTATAGTTTCAGCGTCTTTGATGTTTCCTTCTGCAGTAATCTTTGAGCGTACAAATGGAATTAACACATTTGTTTCGTCCGATAGTTTAGCGGATAGTGCAGATAGTGTTAACAGCAGCGATGCATGTGCTTTGTCGCCTACCGTTGCAGCAGTAATAACCGCTACGGGTTTATTACCAAAGTCTCCGGAAGAAACAGTCCAGTCCAACGCATTCTTGAGTGAACCGGGCACGCCAAAGGCATATTCCGGAGTACAAATTACGACAGCTTTTGCTTCTGCAAGTTGCTTTCGCCACGCCAGAACTGCAGCCGGTTGATCGGCAGCATCGTTAAAATGTGGAAGCTCCGCCAAACCTGCATATACTATAATTTCAACATCATTTGGCGCCAACAATTTCAGGTTGTTCAAAATGTGTTGAGTCGATGAATTTTCCCGAAGGCTGCCGCTAACGGCCAGTATTTTTATTTGCATGGGTTTGAAGGATTGCGAGGTGAACCTTTTTCAGCATGAAGAAGTTTCAATCTTGTCTACACTATTTTTTGTTTAAATTCGTTGTGAATTTTACTGTCAATCAGTTATGATCAGATACCTGATATTACTATACTTCATTGCATGCTCCGCTACGCTGGCCTTTGCACAACAACCCGAGCCGGAAGAAGAGAAGCGCTTTTCCATAGATACTCCCGCTACGCTGGATTTCAAACGCGAAGATGAGCCCGTTGAAACCAAGAAGAAAAAGAAGGTTAAGAAGAAAGTCTTCTATGGTATAAAAACCAAGAAAGGATTTACCCGAAAAGGTTTTGGCGATCGTGTAACGTATGAGACATTCTACTATCTGAAAAAAACCGAGAAACCTCAGACTTTTGTGCGTGATATTTACTGGTATGATTTTACCCGTAAGGAGATACGAAAGACAACAACATTCGATCCCAAGAAAGGTGTACTGCTACACGGTCCGTATGAAAGACGTCAGGGCGAGGTGGTGTTAGCAAAAGGTATATTTTACAAAGGAACAAAACATGGACGCTGGCTCACCTATAGCCGCGATAGTGTACTCACCGATAAGGAAAAATATTATAGAGGATGGCCGCGTGAATCGATGGTAACATATTACGATCCATCGGAACGTAAGAAGATGAAAGAAATGATACCAATTGAGTTTGGTGAAAAAGAAGGCTTCTACTATTTATTTCATGAGAATGGAAATGTAGCGGTGCAGGGGGAATATCACTGGGACCAAAAAGTTGGCGACTGGACAGAATATTACCCCAACGGCAAACGCAAAAAAATTGTATCGTACTCAAAAGAAGCATTCGATAAAGAACTCAAACCCTACGTGAAAGCCGAATGGAACGACAAAGGGAAGGAGATATATAAGAATACGAAGATGGCAGCTTTGAATTAGCTTTGAGCTGCGAGAAAGGAAGAAGGCCGCAAGCTGCTGGCTTCAAGAAAATCAGATATAAGCAGCTTACGCAAGCTCTCAAAAGCATCACCTATAGATATAGCTATAAAAAATTTTATACATCTGATGGCCTTTTTCCTCTAGCCAGCAGCTTGCAGCCTTTCCTCATGCTCGTAGCGCTTTAAACATAGAGATCTCTGTTGTCCGCCTCGACTACTTCCTGGAAGAACTTCGCTACTTTTTCGGTGACAACTTTAAAATAGCGTGCGCCTTTTTCACGTGACGCTTTTCGCGGATCGCCTACGCCTGTATCTTTTGTTACTTGTGTCCATTTGCGTTCGGCCCATGCCCAACCTTCACGTATAGCGGTAATGCGGAATTTTTTTGCTGCTCCATCACCGGCTTCTTCCAAAGGACGAACTAAGTGTGGCGTGAGGTGCATCACAACACTTGTCTCCATTTCTCCGGCATGATCATCTTTGTTTTCAAAAAAATCTTTCTGGTCAACCGCCTGGTACCAGTTACACTGACATAAAAACATTTCAGGAAACTGAAGTCCTAATTCGCGGATCATGGTTTTGAAATCATTCCCGCCATGACTGTTCAGTATAATCAGTTTATATATGCCCTGCCGGTTTAATACCGTAACAATATCACGAAGCACAGCAAGTTGTGTGCTCGGGTTCATGTTGATGTCGAGCTTTACATCAAACTGCCCGGTATTGACACCAAATGGTATAGCGGGCAATACCACGATACGGCTACCGTTTTCCCAGGCAATGCGTGCAGCTTCAGCGGCTACGTGTTCTGCTTCGATAATATCTGTTCCGTACGGTAAATGATAGTTGTGAGCCTCGCACGCTCCCCAAGGGAGAACTGCTGCTTTATAATTTGTTTCTTGTATCGTCTTCCAGGTGTTTTCTGCAAGGATATAGGGGCGCATAAATTACAGGGTTGTAATACTAAATTTATATATAGCAGTGAACTAACTTCTGAAAAATGCTACGAAGCCGGAATAGCTATTTTATATACCCTGCCCTTCTTCACTGTAAGCTTATCTTCACGTAACCACGGGTTGTGTCGCTTCAGTAATTTGTAATTGATGCCTTGCTCCAGCGAGAATGAAATAAGATCTTTTACGGACTCGGTGACTTCTACATATCGAAGTTCTTCCTGCTGATATAGATGTCGTGATTCAATTTTGAAACCATACTTTACCGGGTTCTCGATGATATGTTTGATCGCCAGAATGCGAAATACATACCGCGATGTTTCATCGTTCAGGTATAGATCATAGTATGATTTTACATGCTGATCGTCCAGTGCCCGTTCAAGGCCACCCATGCCACGGTTATACGATGCTGCCACCAGAGCCCAATCGCCAAATTTACCGTAAGCCTTCTTTAAATATTTACAGGCAGCTTCTGTTGCCTTTAGCGGATCGTAGCGCTCGTCTACTTCTTTGGTAATTTCCAATCCAAGCTCTTTGCCCGAGGACTCCAGTATTTGCCAGTAACCAACCGCATCGCGATAAGAAGTAACGTTCATCAAATTACTTTCAATAAGAGGTAAATATTTGAAGTCGTCCGGTATACCATACTTACGAAGAATCTCCTGCATCTGCGGAAGCCAACGGTTGGCACGCTTGATCAGAAATATAGTATTGCTATGCAGATAACAGTTTATCTGGAGTTCCTTGTCCAGTCGTTCGCGTACGTCCGGTATATTCAACGGTACGGGTTCACCTGCAAAGCTTATCTCTTGGGGCAGATCAAATGCAATGGCGGGTAGCGGTGTCGTTAGTTCTTCGTATTGTGTAGGGATGACTCCTTCATCAGAAATAGTCTCTTCTTCTTTTATAGACGACTGCCTCGTTTGACTATAAATAATATAGCCAAACAGGATAATGAGTGTGCATACCGATATGAAATCTGCGGTCGAGGGACCTCCCGCAGGGAAAAAAGATCTCCGCCTTCTCGTTACTTGTGTAGCATCTGTTTCCATCAGCACGATATCAGTATATAATTATGCCTTCCTTTACAAAACGAAAGTTGAACACACTGTGTTCCCCTCCGTTAGAAGTTTGGCGACAATAAATATTTCGAGTAGAACTCGTCTATCACACGTACAGCATCTTCCGGTGTATCTACCAGGTTAAAAAGATCAAGATCTTCGTGATGTATCATACCTTCGTTCACGAGTACTTTTTTCCACCAGTCGATTAAACCTCCCCAGAATTTTTTTCCGACAAGCACGATAGGAAATCGCCCTATCTTTTTCGTCTGGATAAGTGTAAGCGCCTCCGTTAATTCATCGAGTGTACCAAATCCACCGGGCATAACGATAAACCCTTGCGAGTATTTTACAAACATAACCTTGCGCACAAAAAAGTAATCGAAGGTAATGAGTTTGTCAGGGTCTATATAAATATTTCCTTTCTGCTCATGCGGCAGATAAATATTCAAGCCTACAGATTTACCCTTGGCACGATTGGCACCACGGTTACCGGCTTCCATAATACCGGGTCCACCACCTGTGATCACACCATAGCCTTGCTGTACAAGTTGGAACGCAATTTCTTCGGCCATCTTGTAGTAAGGATTGCTTGGCTTTACTCGTGCCGATCCGAAAATAGTAACACAAGGTCCGATCTTGGCCAGCTTCTCTAACCCTTCAACAAATTCTGACATGACTTTGAAGATCATCCAGCTGTTGGCACCTTTTATCTCTGCCCAGTCTTTATCTTTAAATGCTTTGCGTATACGATGCTCTTCTTCTATTGCTTCTTTGATTAACTCTTCTTCAACGCGTTTCTTTTTCGTTTTCATAATACTAACTTAAACGTTTATAATAGGTAAGGCAATGATAACCTCACCGGGTCTGCATCTGCTGAAATATAAAAATATATCTACATGAAACGAAAAAAGAATTTTTGGGATGTTCTTTTGGTACTGGTTTCTGTTGCGCTCATCGTAGCGGGTTGTGATTCGCGTAAGCCGTCATCGTCCGAAGCGCCACAACCGGATTCATCGTGGGCTATGTTGCCGTTTATAAAGGCAGACAGTGTTAACCCGGTGTTACTTCCGGGAGAGAATACGTTTCAATGTTCAATACTAAAAAAGAGTGTGAGATGGGAAGAGAAAGATGTATTTAACCCTGCAGCTGTTGTGCGCGATGGTAAAGTATATCTGCTATACCGCGCTGAAGATGTCATCGGAAAATATGCAGGTACTTCGCGCTTAGGACTGGCGATTAGTAGGGATGGACTACATTTTGAAAAAATGAAAGAGCCCGTGCTATATCCCGATAATGATAGTCTTAAAGTATATGAATGGGAAGGAGGCATTGAAGATCCGCGTATTGTAGAGTCGGAGGACAGCACGTATATAGTAACCTATACTGCTTATGACGGTAACGTGGCGCGACTCATGCTGGCTACATCCAAAGACCTTGTGCATTGGCAGAAGCACGGATGTGTATTGCAAGGAAAGTATAAAAATACGTGGAGTAAATCAGGTGCTATTGTAGCACGTCAGCAAGGGTCGCGTATTGTAGCAGAAAAAGTAAATGGTAAATACTGGATGTATTTTGGTGATACCGATTTATTTATGGCAACATCGGCAGATCTTCTTCATTGGACACCGGTATTGGAAAATGATTCACTGAAGAGTGTGCTTCAACCACGTGCCGGATATTTCGATAGCAGACTGGTGGAGAGTGGTCCGTATGCGTTGATAAAAGATGAAGGAATTCTTTTGATTTACAACGGTATGAACCTCGATGAAGGCGGAGATAACGCTATTGCAAAGGGTGCTTACTGCGGAGGACAAGTTTTATTTGATAAGAACGATCCCACAAAAGTGAAAGCACGGCTGGAGAAAAATTTTATCAGGCCCGATAAAGAATATGAAATCAACGGACAAATAAACCAGGTATGTTTCCTCGAAGGGATGGTATATTTCAACAATCGCTGGTTCTTATACTTTGGAACAGCCGACTCTAAAATTGCAGTAGCTGTTCATCCCTGAATATATAGCTTATTTGTTCTTTTTGCGAACGAGGAAGGATGTTACTATTAAAGATATAGCACCGCCCACAATCATGATAGCGGTTTGCCATCCATGAAAAATAAAGGTGAATGCAGTGGCTTCCGTATGCGGAACGCCATATAGAAACACAAGACCTTGTGGCACCAACACATGATATGAACCTGTGCCACCCGGAAGCGGTGCCGCCATGGCAATGGAACCTATAGCAAATAAACTGAGCACAGCTCCGAAGCCCAATTCACTGGTAGTCGGAAAGGCTTTCAATACAGCATAGCTTGTAAGAAAATAAAGCGCCCATATTGTGATAGAATAAAAAATGAAGAGCCACTTGTTCTTCAATTGAAATACAGACAGCAATCCTTGCTTGAAACCCGCCCAGGTTTTTGAAAGGAAGCTACGCACTTTTTCATTCTTTCTCAGGTAATAAAAAAGGGCTGTTAAACCCAGTATACCGGCAATGCCTATATATAGCAGTAGATTAATGTTCAGCGTGCTCTTGTTGCCTGATGTTTCAAATGTTAACGTGTCGATGAACTGAAACAGTTTCTCAGATTCAACGGCAAAAGAAATAGCGATGAGAATGAGCAGACAAATCATATCGATGATGCGTTCTACCACTACGGTGCCAAACGACATATCAACCGGAGTTTTGTCGAGTTTATAAAGATTATAGCAGCGTGAAACTTCTCCTCCGCGTGGTATCACCAGGTTTACCAGGTAGCCAACCATGAGCGAATAAAAACTGTTTGAAAGTTTAGGATGGTGCCCCGCAGGAGTCATGAGCATACGCCAACGCTCGGCACGAATCAGGTGACTCAGCATTGCTATACCCGCCATAGCAAACAACCAACCTTTATCAGCGGCTTGCCACGTTTCCTTAAGATAATCCCATTTATTCTCGCCTTGTAAGCCACGAAGCGAATACGTGATCAGCAGAAATGTAATTGCAAAGATTATTGCATACTGTATAATGGCCTTAAGGCGTGGAGACACGAGCTATAAAATTGGTTAGAATAAAAATTAAGCGCTTAAGGTAGCTTATTATCCGGAGTAGGGAAAATGATTGTTGGTTTGAATTTCTTTGCCTTTTCAAACTTCATGGATGCATAGGAGATGATGATCACAATATCACCTACCTGGGCTTTGCGTGCAGCCGGTCCGTTAAGACATATCATACCGGTGCCGCGCGCACCTTTTATAACGTAAGTTTCCAGGCGTTCACCATTGTTAATGTTAACCACCGTTACTTTCTCGCCCTCAATAAAATTAGCGGCATCCATCAAATCTTCATCTATAGCAATGCTGCCAACATAATGCAATTCAGCCTGTGTGATTTTTGCCCGATGAATTTTCGATTTTAAAACTTCTATTCTCAAAGCGTTGAAATTTTAAGTTAATGTTATGAAGGTCAAAATATACTTTGCTCCCGCGTATCGGTTAATCCAGGAACATATTATCGATCAAACGAATCTCCCCGACAAACCCGGCAATGCACATTATTGGCCGATCCGAGTCCTTAACGTTTTCCAAAAGATTTAAGTTTTTGCTGTCTGCCACTTCAAAATACTCAAGTACTATTCCGGCATGCTGCTCGACTATTTCCTTTACCTTCTCGCGCGTGCTTTCAATGTCTTTACCTGAAAGAAGTTCCTTCCTGGCAACGTTTAGCGCTTGAAAAAATACAATAGCCTGTTTACGCTGCTCCGGATTTAAACGAAGGTTACGCGAAGACATAGCCAAACCATCTTCTTCACGTGAAGTAGGCTCGCTATGTAATGTAAGGTTAAACTTTAATTCTTCTGTAAGCTGACGTATCACTGCAAATTGCTGCCAGTCTTTCTGGCCGAAGTAGGCGTGGTGCGGATCTACAATGTGGAACAATTTTGATACGACCAATGCTACGCCACTGAAATGTCCTGGACGAAATTTACCTTCCATCACTTTATCCAAATGACTGAAGTCGAATTTGATCAACGATGTTTCCGGGTACATTTCACTGCTATCCGGATAAAAAACCGCATCGCATTCAACTTTTTCCAGCAATAAAGTGTCTTTATCAAAGGTACGCGGATATTTCAGCAGATCAGCAGGATTGTTGAACTGCGTTGGGTTAACAAAAATTGAACAAACGGTTATTGAATTCTCCTTTTTGGAGGCTTCAATAAGCGAAAGGTGCCCGGCATGAAGCGCCCCCATCGTAGGCACAAGTCCAATAGACTTGCCCTGCTGCTTCTGGGCGTGTATATAGGCTTTTAATGGGGCTATTTGCTTGAAAATCTCCATTTTAGGCCAGTCTGGCAAAGGGGGGCAAAGATATAGGGAAAACTGAAAATAAGTTGATCATGGGGGTATTTATTTGTACTTTTGTGGCTCAATTTTCCGTTCTACTTTTAAAATTAATCAATATGTCAAAACTCCGTATTCTTTATGTAGCCAGTGAGATAAATCCCTTTCTGCAAACTTCAGATGTAGCGGACTTTGTTCGCAAACTTCCGCAAGCCATGCAGGAGAAGGGAATGGAGATAAGGATTCTGGTGCCGCGCTTCGGTATTATCAACGAGCGCAAGAACAGGTTACATGAAGTGGTGAGGCTTTCAGGAATTAACATTGCTGTAGGTGATGAAGAGAAACCGTTGATCATTAAAGTTGCTTCCATCCCGAATGCCAAACTTCAGGTATACTTTATAGACAATGAAGATTACTTCCATCGTAAGTCTGTATTTCACGATAAGGAAAATAATTTTTATGAAGACAATGACGAGCGTGCAATCTTCTTCTGCAAAGGCGTGATTGAAACCGTTCGTAAATTAGGATGGGGTCCGGATATCGTACATTGCAACGACTGGATCACGAGCTTCATTCCGTTGTACCTGAAGACCACCTATAAAAATGATCCGTTGTTTAAAAACACAAAAACAGTTTTCTCGATCTATAACAATCCGTTCTCTCACAAATTCAAAGGTGATATATTGGATAAAGTGAAGATGATGGATATCGAAGACAACATGCTGGGTAATTTAAAGACAGCAGACTTCGAAGGTTTTATTAAACTTGGTGTTGAATTCTCTGACGCAGTAATTGCAGCAGGCGAAACCAAGAAACTCGAAGGCCTCTTCAAGAAGATCAAAGAGAAAAAAGTTGAAACTATACAAGACGAAAACTATACTGAATCGTATTACAACTTCTATAATGAACTTGCGGGTTAAGCGCGTAGGGCAATGGGCTATAGTGGCCGTTGCCCTATTTTTTTTATCGTGCGAAGATGGAACCAGCCTCCTCGGTTACGAAAATCCAACATCCAAATTCAATCTTTCTTATGTAGATATACCTATAGAGACCAGTGTTATACTGCTGGACTCTGTTCGTACATCGAATAACAATGCTTCGAATGATCTGAACCGTCTGCTGGTGGGTAAGATTGACGATGCACGTTTCGGTGATGCTACTGCAATTGCTTTCGCGCAATTTCTGCCCAAGAGCGGATTAGACACTTCGGTTACAAACCACTCGCCTGTATTCGATTCTATATCGCTTCGACTGCGTCATGATTATTATGCGTATGGCGCAAGTGGTAATACATCACAAGAGATTAATGTACATGAACTGACCGATGCATTGAAAGGTTCGTTTGATGTTACTACTACTACGCAAACCGGTGGACAACAAAAACCACATACAACAACCTATAGCTATCAGAAAACATATTTCAGTCAGTCCGTTGCCGCATACGACCCAACCGCATTAGGAACCAAAAGCTTTAACATAAGTGCTGATGAATATAAACTGAAAGCTGCAGACGCAACGCCTGATACGACTTATACAACGGTACCCCTAAGTGCCGCCTTCGGCCAGCGATTGTTCAACCTGGCAACAACAGCGAGCAAAACTGATTTTACAAGCTATACTTACTTCACCGACAAGTTTAAAGGTATAGCATTGGTGCCGGGTAATTCCGATAAGATCCTCGGTATAAAACCAGGGGATGATTTTACGAAAATAGTAATGCACTTTCACACCACGAAAGATACGCTGGCAATCGAGTTCACACTTACAAACCTGATCAGCTACAACCAGATTATAGCCGATCGTTCTTCTTCCGAACTTGCTACGCTTACTACTAAGTACCAGGATACAGAGCCGAACGGAGACCTGCGCTATATTCAGGCAGGTGCAGGTATAGTAACGAAAATAGACTTCTCAAAATTTGAAGAGTTTGCGGCAACACAGGATAAACTGGTTATCAACTCGGCTGAATTGGTTATCAATGTAGAGGATCCGGGAAGTAATGTACCGCCTTCTAACCTGCTGGTTAAATTGGTAAAGGATAATAATCGTTTAAAGAAACCTGCCTTCCGCGGAAACAGTTCAGCCTATAGCAATGATATAACACAGATCAATTCCTATAAAGGCTTTATCAACTACGATCTCACCAATACTTCAAATTATTATTCAGGTGCTGTTCCGTTTGACAGTACCTTGAATATCATGAATGATCTCGGACGATTCTTTACGCTGAATTACTCTGAGACAGACAAGAAGTATAAAGGTTCTGCAAGTTTATTTTTTCAGCAACTGTTTAGTAAAACGGCTGAAGAGGCGAAATTTACCAAGGCAGTTCTTGTGCCGTATGAAGGTGCTTCTTCATCATTTCCGTATGGACGACATATACTCGGTAAGTCGATGAACCGTGTTGTCTTTAACAAGAATAATATAGTACTTCGTGTTTACTATACTGTTCCAACGGTAAACTAAACCCAATTTTTTTATGTGCGGAATTGTTGCTTATGTGGGCCCACGTCAGGCCCATGAAATAATTATTAAAGGTTTGAAACGTCTGGAATACCGCGGCTATGATAGCGCAGGTATTGCACTGCTGAATGGTGGCCTGAACGTTTACAAGAAAAAAGGCAAGGTATCTGAACTTGAGGCGCATCTGAAAGATAAAAGTCTCAACAGCAATATCGGTATTGGTCACACGCGCTGGGCTACCCACGGTGAACCGAACGACTGCAACGCTCACCCGCATTACTCGGCATCCGGTAAACTTGCTATCATTCACAATGGCATCATTGAGAACTATAGCGCGTTGAAACAAGAATTACTCCGTAAAGGACATACGTTTCAAAGTGAAACCGATACGGAAGTTTTCATTCACTTTATTGAAGATATAAAGGAGAATGAAGATTGCTCGCTGGAAGAAGCCGTACGCCTGGCGCTAACAAAAGTTATTGGTGCATACGCGATCGTTATCATGTCGCTTGAAGAACCGGATTTACTGGTGGCAGCTCGTAAAGGAAGCCCGCTGGTAATTGGCGTGGGTAAAAATGAATTCTTCCTGGCTTCTGATGCTACACCTATAGTAGAGTATACCAATGAAGTGGTATATCTGAACGATCAGGAGATTGCGGTGATTCGCGATGGTAAACTTAGCATCACCAATACAGCCAATCTTCCATTAACACCCTATATACAGACCGTTGATCTTGAATTGGAAGCCATTGAAAAGGGTGGTTACGAGCACTTCATGATCAAGGAAATTTTTGAACAGCCTCGCTCCATTAAAGATTGTATGAGAGGTCGCCTGGATTCACAGCGCGGCAGACTTGTACTCGGTGGTTTGCGTGAATACGTAAATAAACTTGTTAATGCAGATCGCATTATCATTGTTGCCTGCGGAACTTCGTGGCACGCAGGTTTAGTAGCGGAATACTTCTTCGAAGAATTTTGTCGCATACCGGTAGAAGTAGAATATGCTTCTGAGTTTCGCTATAGAAACCCGGTGATCCGCGAAGGCGATGTTGTGATCGCTATATCTCAATCCGGTGAAACGGCCGATACATTGGCAGCCATTGAACTTGCCAAAGCAAAAGGCGCAGTAATTTTTGGTGTATGTAACGTAGTAGGTTCATCTATAGCGCGTGCTACACATGCCGGTGCCTATACACACGCAGGTCCTGAAATTGGTGTGGCTAGTACCAAAGCATTTACCGCGCAGTTAACCGTGCTGAACATGATAGCCCTGTTAGTAGCGGGTAAGAAAGGAACGATCAGCGAGCAGAAGCTTCACGAAATGCTGGTAGAGATGGAAACTATACCAGACAAAGTAGAGAAAGCTCTAAAACTGAATGATCAGATACAGGATATAGCGGCTACCTTTAAAGATGCTCACAACTTTATATACCTCGGCCGTGGCTACAACTTCCCGGTAGCGTTGGAAGGAGCATTGAAACTGAAGGAGATCTCCTATATACATGCTGAAGGTTATCCGGCTGCCGAAATGAAGCACGGACCTATCGCGTTGATTGATGAAGAAATGCCGGTAGCATTTATAGCCACCCGCGACAGCTCTTATGAAAAAGTGGTTTCCAATATACAGGAAGTAAAAGCCCGTAAAGGAAGAGTAATCGCTGTAGTAACAGAAGGCGATCAGCTCATTCCGAAAATGGCGGAGTTTGTTATTGAAGTGCCGGCTGTACACGAAGCGCTTATGCCAATGGTATCGGTTATACCACTGCAGTTGCTTTCGTATCACATCGCGGTAATGCGTGGTTGCAACGTAGATCAGCCTCGTAACCTCGCTAAATCTGTGACCGTAGAATAAAATAGACCTATAGTAATTCAAAAGGCCTGCGGTAAATATATACCACAGGCCTTTTCTTTTATGTTGCCTGGCAACTAGTTGGTTACTTCGCCTTTAATAGTAAGCAGCACAACACCATCTTGTGTGTTAGAGTTGATGGTAACAGTTTTTGTAAATACACCGGCTTTTGCAGCGTTATAAGTAGCTTTTACAAAGCCTTGTCCACCGCTGGGTATAGGTTCTTTGCTATACTCTGCCACCGTGCAACCGCATGATGCTTGTACCGAAGTTATTACCAGCGGAGCATCGCCACTGTTGGTAAATTTGAATTCATGCGTTACAGGAACATTCAATTTAATCTTGCCAAAATCGAATGAAGTCTGCACCCATGCAAAAGCTGCTTCGCGCAGCGGATTGCCAGGCTTTTCGTTTGATGCCAGGGTTTGTGCAATAGCTATAGAAGCAAACACGAAACCGAGGATGATAAATGTTACTCTTTTCATAGTTTAAAGTTGTTTTTGGTTAAATAAAAAGTCTATGTCCGAACACAGTACAAAACTCCGTAAACCATTTAAAATCGCTTGTTAACGATTCTCTAAAAATTGTTAACAACTTGTTAAAGCATCAGCACACTTGCATCCAAACTCGTACCTTTATAGTGTGAAAAATTCTACGATCCGTCTTATTGTAATTCTGGCTACACTGTGCATTACCGGTATAACCATTACGCAATTATACTGGGTAAGACGTGCCTTTGATTTAAAAGAAGCAGAGTTTGAACGCACCGTTACGGCAGCACTATATAATGTAGCACAGCAGATATATGATATCAATGATACACCGCCACCTTCCAACAACCCGGTAAAGCAATTGTCTACAAATTACTTTGTTGTAATGGTGAACAACGAGTTGAATGCACGCCTGCTTGAATTTTTACTGCGAACAGAATTTGAGAAGCGAAATATCATGGTCGATTTCGAGTATGGTATATATGACTGTACTCATGAAAAAATTATATACGGCAATTACGTTCCATTAAAATCCAAACAGAAGAACATCAGCAACAGCTTGCCGCAGTGGTCAACGCATGGATATTATTTTGGTGTACAGTTTCCAAATCGTGAAGCGCACATCATTAACCAGATGGGCATATGGTCGTTCTCTTCGTTTGTGTTGCTGCTGGTGATTGTATTCTTTGCCTATACACTCTTTGTTATTTTGAAGCAGAAGCGCTTGTCAGAAGTACAGAAGGACTTCATCAATAACATGACACACGAGTTCAAGACTCCTATATCTACCATCGCTGTATCTACGGAGGTGCTGAAAGATCCGAACATCGTAAATCAACCAGAGCGCTTGCTGAATTATACCTCGATTATCGAAAAAGAAAACCTTCGTCTCAAGCAACAGGTTGAGCGCGTGCTGCAAATGGCGCGACTTGATAAAGAAGATATGGGCTTGAAGAAAGAGCGCGTTGAAATGACCCAGTTAATACAAGATGCCATTCGAAACACATCAGTAGCCCTGAACGAAAAGCGCGGTATAGTAAAAGAAGAATGCGACAGCGATCCCTGCTTGCTGCATGTAGATAAACTTCATATCACCAACGTACTGGCTAACCTGCTCGACAATGCCATTAAGTATTGCCGCGTAGAGCCTGAGATCACCATTAAAACCAGGCACCATGCTAAAGGCGTAACGGTGGAGGTTCATGATAACGGTATAGGTATAAGTTCAGAAAATCATAAGCGTGTATTCCAGAAATTTTTCCGTGTGCCTACCGGTAATGTTCACGATGTAAAAGGTTTTGGTTTAGGATTGAGCTATGTGAAGACTATAATCGAAGCACATGGAGGTACGATTACATTGCAAAGTGAAGTTGGAAAGGGAAGCTTGTTCAGATTTTTTTTACCAGTTGACTAAACAGTAACATCTATGAAAAGAATTTTATTGGTGGAGGATGACCCGAGCCTGGGCTTTGTGATTAAAGATAATCTGAGCCTGAAAGGTTATGATGTTACGCTTTGTACCGATGGTGAAGCCGCTGAGAATACGTTTAATACTTCTTCCTTCCAGCTCTGTATATTCGATGTAATGCTGCCAAAGAAGGATGGCTTTTCGCTGGCCAGGTATGTGCGCTCGAAGAACAAGAATATACCTATATTATTTCTGACTGCGAAAGCAATGATGGAAGATAAATTAACGGGCTTCCAGACGGGTGCAGATGACTATATTACAAAACCGTTCAGCCTCGAAGAACTTCTGTGTCGCATAGAGGTTTTTCTGCGGAGAAGTTCGGAAGAATTGCCGCATCAGTTAAAGAAGTTTCACGTTGGCAGTTATGAATTTGATTACACCACGCTCACGCTTCGAAACCCCGCGAGCGAAAAGACACTTACCCAAAAAGAAGCCGAAGTACTTCAGCTCCTGTACTACAACCGACATCGCGTATTGAAGCGCGAAGAAATTCTGAAAGAAGTATGGGGCGATGACGATTATTTTATGGGCCGCAGTATGGATGTATTTATCTCCAAGCTGCGCAAGTATCTGAAGGAAGATCCGGCAGTGCAGATCGTAAACTACCACGGTGTAGGCTTCCGGCTGGAAGTAGCCTGAGTATATATAGTATATTTTTCATATTAAGCGATGGCAACAGATTCTGCCGCACCATTGTTTTCTGGCAGTGAGAAATAGAATGTAGTGCCCTTGCCTTCCACACTTTCAAACCAGATACGGCCGCCATTCTTTTCAACAAATTCCTTGCAGAGTAAAAGACCAAGACCGGTTCCTTTTTCCTGTTTGGTGCCGGGTGTGGTTATACTTCCCAGGGTAAACATTCTGTGCTGGTTCGCGGCTGGTATACCCACCCCTGTATCCGCTACTGATAAAATTACCTGTTGATCGGTGCGCATGGCATTTAACGTAATGGTGCCACCAGTACCGGTAAACTTGATAGCGTTGGTAAGTAAATTTCGCAGCACCGACCGAATCATATTTAGATCAGCGTATGCTTGTAAAGAATGGTGTAAATTGTTTTTAACGTTAATGTTTTTTCTGCGAAGCTCGGCTTCCATTAACGATATAGTTTCTTCCGCTGTTCTTGAAAGATCAAGATAGCCGGGATCATACGTTTCTCCTTTCAATTGAAGCGTTGCCCATTGCAAAAGGTTCTCTATAAATTCAGTTGTCTGGCTGAACCGGACTTCAAGTGCTTTCGCGAGATTTTGAAATTCATCTTTACTTACATCGCCCGATTTTAAAAGCGAAAGCGCAAGTTGTAATGATCCGAGTGGTCCTTTAATATCGTGCGATACAACGGAGAATAGTTTGTCCTTTACGCGGTTTACTTCTTCCAGCTTTTCACTCTTGTGTTGTATCTCTTCAATGCGCAGTTGTACTTCGCGCTCCAGACGTTCGTTCTCTTCCTGGTTACGTTTCAGTTCGAGTTCTTTGGCAAGCTGATTTTCTTTTCGAAGTATATTCCAGCGATCGCCTAATGCAAAGGATATAAATAGCATTTGCATGATGCATCCCACCATAAGCCCGCTATAGTTTGTACTGAGGTAGCCCGGTATAAAACCAAGGTTGCTGATGGTAAAGAAAACGGCTGCGATTAAAACGGTGACCCAGGCCAGCAGGTAGTAGCGTGCTGAGCGATAATTTTTCAGGAAGCAATACCCGGCACTGATCAGCGCAAGCAAACAGTGGATGAGTATAAAATAGTGATGATATTCGTACGATACATTCGGAAAGAAAATGAACATGCACAACCCCGCCAGCAGATTGAGGGACATGTTGATGAGCATGAGGTTATCCAGCAACGGACTGAATTTCTTCAGGTTTAGAAAGGAGCGCGTCAGGAAAGTGGAAGTCAGTACAAACGCTGGACCCGAGAACATCGCGAAGATATCGTTCAGCCTCGGAGAATTGGGATATATATAGAAAAACGTATACCCCTGGAACAATGAAACTATATTTACCATGGACATCAATGTGAGTACATAGTAAAATGTAATGCGATCGCGAACCGACAGAAATAGGAACAACTGGTATAGCAGCATCAATATCATACCGCCATAAAAGAAACCGTTTACAATCTGCACGTTGTAACTGGCAGCATAGAACACCTCCGGCTTCCAGATGGTAACAGGCATTTGCACCGAAGATATAGTACTTACCTTCAGATAAATGGTGCGCGTTTCACCGGTAGGTATATTAAATGAAAATATAGGATGGCGGTGTGCTACATCGCGGCTCTTGATGGCCAGCCGGTCTCCCGAAGTTTTATGCAGGCCTACCAATGATGAATCGGTGAGCATATAAAAATCAATAAAGTCTAACGGAGCATAGGCAATCTCCATCAGCCAATCCTGATTGGCAGATTCATTTGTAATGGTTAGTTTGAACCAGTGCGTAGCGCGGTCGAAACCGAAGTTGGGAGATTTGGAAGGAGGAAGCGAGTCGAATTGTATACTCTTTATTTCCTCCAGTGTAAGTTTATGGGTTGCATCCCGCCAATGTCCGATGTTCCCCTTTACATCTATATGCCCGGCATTTTCCAGGCGTATAGTTTGAGGGTACATCTTGTAAGAGGCGAGCACAAGACAGATCAGGAGAAGAATTCTGCGGCCCATAAACACAATATACTATATATTACTTTAATGATGCGAACTCTTTCGCGAAATAGGTTAATATAATATCAGCTCCTGCCCGCTTCATACTCAATAACGTCTCCTTCATTACGCGCTCACCATCCAGCCAACCCTTCAGTGCGGCAGCCTTTATCATCGAGTACTCACCGCTAACATTATAGGCAGCGATGGGTAATGATGAATTGTCTTTTAACAACCGGATTATATCCAGATAGGAAAGTGCCGGCTTTACCATTAGAAAATCAGCGCCTTCCTGTGTATCGAGCTCTGCTTCAATCAATGCTTCCGTGCGATTGGCCGGATTCATCTGATACGTTTTCTTGTCACCAAATTTCGGAGCAGAGTCCAACGCATCACGAAACGGATTATAAAAACCACTGGCATATTTAGCGGTATAGCTCATGATGGACACTTGGGTAAATCCATTCTTGTCGAGTACATCGCGCAGGTATCCTACACGACCGTCCATCATGTCTGAAGGGCCGAGTATATCTATGCCGGTGTCGGCCTGAGCCAATGCCATTTTGCCGAGTATCTCCAGTGTCTCATCGTTCAGTATCTTTCCGTCTTTCACCAGGCCATCATGTCCGTCAGAGCTATAGGGGTCCATCGCTACATCGGTCATGATACATGCTTCCGGAAATTGTTTTTTGATTTCACGGAGTGCACGGAGGTAAAAGAAATTTGGATCGTAACTCTTCGTTGCCGTTTTATCTTTATACTGATCTTCTACCGCCGGAAAAATATCAAACGCACGAATGCCGAGCTTCATACATTCTTCAACTTCCTTGAGCATAAGATCCGTTGAAAACCGGAATATGCCGGGCATGGATCCAACTTCAATTTTCTGATTCTTGCCATCCAGCAAAAACAACGGAAAGATCAGATCATCCGTAGTCACACGGGTCTCCTCCACCATAGCACGAACGGCCTCACTCTTTCTGTTTCGTCTGGGTCTGCGAATATTAAAGGACTGTAACATGTATATCTATATTTGATTCAAAGGTAGTGCTTCCGGCTAACCAAAAAAATGTTGATCTTCAGGTACACACTGTCCCTAACGGTTTATGATAAAGCGAACAATTTACATAACATTTATTTTCTTCTTTCTGTTTTCATGCGCTTCGCGAAAAAATAATATAAACGTTGACGCCATCGATAGGTTTGCATCATCATACTTTCCTGCTAACGAACCAGGAGGTGCTATTGTTATCATGAAACACGACAGTATAATTTTTTCGAAAGGCTATGGTGTAGCAGACTTAACAACGCACGAGTCCATTACTCCGAAAACTCTTTTCAACCTAGGCTCATTGTCCAAAACGTTTGTGGCCAATGCTATTCTTATTCTGCAGGAGCAGGGAAAGTTATCGGTGGAGGACAGCCTGTTGAAATATTTCCCTGATTTTAAAAATAAAACGATTGCTGCCAAGGTAAAGATCAAGCACTTGCTTACGCATACATCCGGTTTGCCGGATAACCGTCACGTTGCAAACGACACCGTGTTTTACCTCACTGCGAAAGATGCCGAGAACTGGTATCCGGAGATGCAGGTTGATTCACTTCTGTTCACACCGGGATCTCGCTTCGAATATTCCAACCCGGCATTTAACGGGCTGGCGTTAATCGTTGAGCAAGTAGCCGGCATGCCCTGGCAACGTTTCATAGCAGAGAATGTCTTTAACCCATCGGGTATGAAAACGAGTACCATCACAGATGGGTCGCATCCACAGCAAGGCGTATCACATGGGTATATACTGAATCATGGGAAGTGGACTGAAGATGATTACGGTGAAGAACCAACTTTTGCTGCAGCAGGCAACGGTGGTGTGTGGAGTTCCGTTGAAGAACTGGCGATGTACGAACGTGCCTTGCGACATGCTATATTTCTGAAAGCAGAAACGATTCGTGACGCACGCACGGTAAAGCAATTCAGCAACTGGAGTGGCAATGAGCCTCCCTTTATAGGATGGTCGTGGTTTATAAGAGACCTCAGGAGCAACTTGCAAAGTATAGGACACCCGGGGAGTCAGGGCGGTTTTCTTACCAACTATATTACGATTCCCGGTAAAGATATATTACTGGTAATACTTTGCAATGCACCGCGCGAGTCGTACGAGATGCAGGATTTTACAAACTATATACTTACTGAAATAGAGAAGCAGAACTGGTATGACTAAACGCAGATTTGGCTGGGCGCTTTTATTGATTTTTATAGTGATGAATGGTGTGGCATTTCAGCATGCTTATAAGTTTACACATTTCAGTGAAACCGCTGCTGCACGAACACAGGACCCCAAAGAACTATCCGTACTAAGTAAAGCGAAAATTCTTTTTACCGGTATAGATAATCCTCGCCCGGAAGCGAAGAGCCTTCCGGATATACCTTTTAAAACTATTCGCATTATCAGTACACACGAGCTGGAGTGTTGGCAAATGGAAGTGCCGCGAGCCAGGGGAACGGTGATTATGTTTCACGGATATGCCGGAGAAAAATCTTCATTGCTCACCCGCGCTAAAGAATTCAGAAAGCTCGGCTATAACACCTTGCTTGTCGACTTCATGGGTTCCGGTGGCTCCACAGGCGATGGTACATCGATAGGGTATATGGAGGCCATACAGGTAAAAGATTGTTTTGAGTATATAAGCGAACAATCGAAGCATGTTATACTCTTTGGAACTTCGATGGGTGCTGCCGCTATATTAAAGGCGATGGATGACTATACATTGCCGGTAGAATCTATCATCCTGGAGTGTCCGTTCGGTTCATTGTATAAAACAGTTTGCGCTCGTTTTGAGTTGATGCATGTACCGGCCGTGCCGATGGCAGCTTTGCTATGCTTTTGGGGTGGTGTTCAGAATGGCTATTGGGCGTTTTCGCATAATCCGTCAGCGTATGCAAAATCTGTTTCGTGCCCGGTACTGTTGCTCTTTGGTGAAGACGATGATCGTGTAACGCACGAAGAAACCGATTTGATCTTTGCCAACCTTCATGGCAGAAAACAATTAAAAGTATATACCGGTATAGGACACAATGTATTTACAAAGTCGAATGAGAAACAGTGGGTGAAAGATGTTACGTCTTTCCTGGTCACCGTGAATTAATGATACCGGTCTATTATATGCTGACTGATCACTTTATAGATCTCGGCACGTTGCTCATCGTTCTGCAAAAACTCCATGTGGCGATCGAGTATTTCAAAGTCACCACGCCTTGCCGGACCTGTCTGTGCCTGCTCCGGTCCAATCGATATACTCTTGTTGATCATCTCTGCGATAAGCGGTTTCAGCCAATCAAAATTGAGATTGTTTTCTTTCATGATCTGCTGTGCGATCAACAGCATGTGATTGGTAAAGTTGGAGGCAAACACGGCAGCTATATGCATGGCCTTACGCTCTTGAGAAGTAACCTGGTGTACATTTTTGCTGATCGCTTTCGCCATGGCAAGCAACACTTTTTCCGTTCCCGGATTTTCACTCTCTACAAATATAGGTACATCCGCAAAGTCTACTTTTTTCGATTTGCTGAAAGTCTGCAACGGGTAGAACACTCCAATGCCGGGAATAGCCGCATACCCTAAAGCACTAAGTGGCTGGCTGCCCGATGTGTGAACGAGTATAGCTTCATCCGGAAGTATAATTTCCTGCACAATAGATTGAATAGCATCATCCGGCACAGCGATAATAAATATGTTTGAAGGACTGTCCGAAAAGTCAAGCGAGGTCTTTACATCAGCTTCGTATAGTTTGTCCACCAACGCTGCGGCATGTGCCGGATTTCTACTATATACTTCGCGTACGGCAAAATCGGTATTGTCTAAAGCCGGAGCCAGGTGCCAGGCTACATTTCCGGAGCCGATAAAAGAGACAAGTTTCATGACTATAATTCTTAATTTATACTATACCTTTTACAATACGATCTTTGCCATCCAGGTCTTTCATAATGGCTACATCATGAAAGTGGTTTGCTTTGAATATAGCTGCGGTTTCATGGCCAAAGCGTTCGTTGATTTCTACAATCAATAGCCCGCCATCGTTGAGTACTTCGTAGGCTTTCACTGCAATGGCTTTGTAAAACTTCAGGGCGTCATCATCAGGAACGAAGAGTGCAAGGTGTGGTTCATATTGCAATACATTCCTGTTCATCAACGCCCCTTCTGTTTGTGCTATATACGGTGGGTTACTAACAACAACATCAAGACGACCTAACGGGATGTTCTGCGTTAGTATATCATGTTGCAAAAATTCAACGGAGGCATTTAGCATGAGGGCATTTTCTTTTGCTATAGCCAGTGCTTCGGTGCTGATGTCGGTGGCAGTAACGGAAGCTTCCGGTAATTCTTTCTTGATCGTAACCGGTATACAGCCACTGCCGGTGCCTATATCCAGAATGTGGGGTGCGTGGTTCTTATACAGATTGGTATGGTGAAGAATTTCATGAATGAGGTATTCGGTTTCCGGGCGCGGTATGAGCACTGCGCTGTTTACTTTAAACATTCTTCCGAAAAATTCTGCTTCACCTAAAATATACTGAATGGGCTCGTGCTTGTTGATACGCTGTGCAATGGTGTATAATTCTTTTTCCTGTTCTTGGTCAAGTGCAAGCGGTTTTGCTGCGAGAATATCGGTTCGGTCGAGCCGGAGAATTTTAGCAAATACGAGATATGCTATGCTCCTGATTTCATCGGTGCTTTCCTTCAGGGTGATATTCGCGATGAAATCCTGAAAGACTGTTTTGGAATTCTTCATAGCTTGACAATCTTTGCAAGTATAAGGCAATGCTAAAACACGATCACCATATTGACGAAGTTTTTATGCAGCGTACCCTGGAGCTGGCGCAACTCGGAAGAGGACACGTTAGTCCGAACCCGCTGGTAGGCTCTGTGATTGTGTACGAAGGAAAAATTATAGGCGAAGGCTGGCATAAAAAATACGGTGAAGCACATGCTGAAGTAAATGCTGTTCGAAGTGTAGACAACAAAAATCTATTGCAACACAGCACAGTATATGTAAACCTTGAGCCATGTTCGCATACCGGTAAAACACCTCCGTGTGCCGACATGCTGATTGAGCACAAAGTAAAAAAAGTTGTTATCGCTAACTTGGACTCAAACCCTTTGGTAGCCGGCAACGGAGTGAAAAAATTGCGCACTGCCGGCATTGACGTGGTAACGGGTATACTGGAAAAACAAGGACGCGATCTCAATAAGCGATTTTTCACTTTCATGGAGAAGAACCGCCCGTATACTATATTAAAATGGGCCGAGACTGCCGATGGATTTGTGGCACATGAGAACTTCGATTCGAAGTGGATCAGCAATGAACACGCACGACAACTCGTACACAAATGGCGAACGGAAGAAGATGCTATATTGGTGGGTGCCCGCACGGCAGCATACGACAATCCTCAATTGAATGTACGCGATTGGTCGGGAAGAAATCCAGTGCGCATAGTAATCGATCGTTACCTCAAGCTATCTTCAAAATTGCATCTCTTCGATAAGAAACAACATACACTTTGCTATAATGTTCTGAAACATGAAGAGCATGAAAACCTCTCGCTGGTGCGCATCGATGAGGATAAATTTATCTATAACCTTTTACAGGATTTATACCGCAGAAAGATTCAGTCCGTAATTATAGAGGGCGGTGCTTCTACGCTAGCCATGTTTATCGACAATAATCTCTGGGACGAAGCACGCATATTTACAGCTCCGCAGAAATTTGGTAAAGGTATACAGGCTCCGCACCATCCGGGTATACTTACCGAGCAGCACATGCTGGCAGGCGACAGTCTGAGTTTTTACCGGGCTATGCACTGATCATTTCCTTTTTCAGGTGAACAATTTTGTCCACCTGAAAAAAGGTGCTTTAACCGCTATTTAAATTGCTCACCTTTTTGACTACCGCGTATCGAAGTTATTTTTCATAAATAGTTTAATCTTTAAAACACTTATCTGCTATAGTGTCAACCGCCTCACTTAAATACGGATGGTATTTTGCTGGTTTAAACAATTAAGTATATGGAGATTTATTTCGATACGGACTATAAGCGGATTGAGTATAACGCTGCTCATCACATTTTGATAGCAACCTGGAAAGTAGCGCCAACTTCAAATGAATTCAGAACCGGAATGATGGCCATGGTTGATGCTATGGCACATTTTAAAACGGGCCGGGTTGTGTATGATGTAATTTACCTTGGTGCTCTTCTGGAGGAAGACCAGGTATGGACTGCTACCGAATGGCGCACACTCGCAGTAGCGGTTGGACATTCAAAAGTAGCATTTATACTTCCGGAAGATATCTTTACCAGTATGTCTATGGAAGACATGATGGAGAAGGCAGATAAAGAAGTCTCCTTCGCTTACTTTGGCAGAATGGAAGATGCTATACGTTGGGTAATTATTCCGCAGCAAAGAAATGGTACTGGAGCCAGTGCATTTCGTAACACCACAGACAAGTAATATTTAAAGGCGTTATTCAGTGTGACGCAAATATACTTTTGTGACTTTTTAATACTTTTTGTTAACCAATTGAAGAGCATAGAGATTTATTTTGATACAGACTATGTAACCGTTAAGTACGATGCTGTTTATCATATTGTGATATCAATCTCGAATTTACCACCCACTTCAAAAGAGTTTAGAGATGGTATGATGGCCGTGCTTGGTGCGATGCAGCATTTTAAAGCTGACAGAGTTGTGTGATGTAACTAATCTGGGGGGGCTGCAAGAATGGCGGCCGCTAGCCGTGGCGACCCGCATTCCAAGGCTGCATGGGTAGCTCCGGATGATGTTTTCACGAATATGTCCATGGAAGACATGGCGGCACAGGCCGATAAAGATGTATCCTTCGGCTATTTCAACCGGATGGAAGACGCTATTCGCTGGGCATTTATTCCGCAGCAAACGAATGGCTTGAAAGCAACACCGTCAAAAAGCAAAGCTGATTTATGATCTTTACTCAGCTATAGTCGGCTTACTAAGCGGCCGATGTTTCGAGGTAAGTTTGTTGATAAAATCTTCCAGCGTATCATCATCGGCAAGCTGGTATTTCTTTTTCAACCGGTAGCGCGCTGTCTTTACACTTTCAGGTGATATGCCGAGTATAGAAGCAATTTCTTTTGCGTTAAGATTTACTTTGATGAGTGCCGATAGCCGAAGCTCGGCCATGGTAAGTTTTGGGTATAGATAACGCAATTGCGAAAAGAACCCCGGGTATATATCCTCGAAAGCTTTCTTGAAGTTTCCCCAGTCCTCTTCTGTAAGAATATTGATTTGAAGTACCTTGTCGAGTTTTTCTGCCTGCGTGGTATCTTCCGAAATGTTGGCACGCAGCGATTCAAGCTCGGTATTGATTTGTGCCAGTGCATCTGATTTCTCGATCAATCGTTTCAGGTATAGATCGAGTTCTTTTTTCTTCATGGCCAGGTTCTTGTTTGTAATTAACCGGAATCGGTTATAAAGTAAAAAGCCGATCAGCAGTAAAATGATCAGCGCCACTATAAATACGTTACGCTTGAAAGTATCAGCATCGTATTTCTGATTCAGCAGGATGATCTCAGATTCTTTTTTATCAAGCTCGTGCTTATAGTTTAGCTTCTCGATGGCGATAAGATTGTCGGCATTTCGCAGGCTGTCGTTTAGTGTAGTAAAGTTCAGATGGTCGCTATAGGCCTTTTCAAAATTATGAAGCATGGCATTAACGCGCGAAGAAAGGTCGTATCCTTCTGCTATATAATGGCGGTCATCCGCTTGAAGAGCCAGTGCCAGTCCGGTTTGTGCGGCCGCTAGTGCTTGTCGTGCATCGCCCAGGGCTAAGTATATTTTTCCCAACTGTATATATATCTCATACCGGGCAGAAGGGTTGCCGGAGCCAGGCTCTATCGACAGCGCTTTCTTTTCAATGGATAATGCTTCCGGGTATCGTTTCTGATTAAAATATACTTTACCTATACCCAGTAAAATAGCAGGCCGCAGGGAGTTTTCGTTTAATGCTTCCGATATTTTTAATGCAGCCTGGAGCTTTACCAGGGCCAGTGAATCTCTGCCGAATCGTGCATAAAAATCGCCCAGGTTATAGACAGCTGTCATTACATCAATCTGGTCGCCACTCGCTTCATACAATGCGATTGATTTATTGGAGAACTTCACGGCATTTGCTTCTTCGCCTGCAATAGCATATAAAATAGCAAGGTTATTATAGAGTGCCGGCAATGCCCCGGTTTTGTTTATCGACTTAAATATCTCGGTTGATTTGAGCAGGTAATCAGCAGCTTTCAATAGTTTGCCCTGTTTTTGGCATGCAAAAGCGAGGTAATTATAAACATAAGCTTCTCCGCTTTTATACCCTATTTTTTTTGAAAGTGCTAACGCTTTCTGAGCTGTATTAAAAACACTGTCGGTATGCATTCCTTCCTGCTGGGTGCAGATCACAATCAAGGTGTTAACCCGGTTCGTATCTTCCGGCAAGGTCGCGAGAACATTCTTTAAGCTGTCAAGCTTCCGCGATTGAGCCAGCGCAGCAAATGAAGTAAGGCTGATGAGAAGTGTTAGAAAATACCAGTTAGCTGTGCTGCGCATAGTTATATACTTATAAATGTGTGTGAACAGTTTGGTGTACAGACGCAATAATTCTATATGTACGTGCATTTTTGCAAGGGTTACAGTCATTACACAGTTGATCACCTTTTTGCTGCCCGACCGGATTGGTATCTCTTGCTGATTATGTTCAGCTTTGAATAAGCAGTAAGTCAAATACTGAGCAAAGTAAAAAGTAATCCGATGTTGATATGCATGCTGGTATAGCGATGTATGCACTGGTAGCAAAAAACCAAAACGATGGAAATACATACCTGCTTAGGGGTACCTACTTTGCGTTACTCTAATACAGAAGTATTTGACGGACCACAAACATTAAAAAGGCAACTGTATGGCAGTTTATTTTGATTCCGATTACAAAAGAATTGAATACGATGAAAAGAATAGGGTGCTGATAGCAACCTGGAAACTTGCGCCAGCATCAGAAGAATTCAGAAGTGGAATGATGGCCATGCTCGATGCCATGAAACAATTTAACACGGGCCGACTCGTATACGATGTTATTCCGCTGGGAGTTCTGCTCGAAGAAGACAGTATATGGGCAGCTACAGAATGGCGTGAGAAAGCTACGGCATTAGGACGCTCTAAAGTTGCCTTTGTTTTGCCGGATGATGTATTTACGGTGATGTCGGTTGAAAGTATGGTGGACAAAGAAAATCAGGAAGTTCCTGTCGCCTACTTCAAAAGAATGGAAGACGCAATTCGATGGGCAGTTATACCAAGGCAAAAGATCGAAGTAAAAAGAGAGTCTTTTAAAGACAAAAAAATCTACGAAAGCGTGTTATAGTTCCCGGTTACCCTGGTAATTGCCAGATCTCTTGTACGATATTTTTTCCGCGGCCTATGACATAGCGCACTTCAAGGTATTCATGTATGAAAAAAATCGAATCATTACGTTGAACATGCACCATACCACACTATACAGTAAAAAAGGAATTTAAAATCTAATTCATTTAACTAGACAGCTGAATCATCGGCTTTCAAGGAGAATAGCGGAATGTTTATTTTTTTGCTTTGATGCAACCATATCTGAACACCAACTACGCAAGTAAGGTTAATGTTAACCTCGCTGCACTACTGCTTTCAATAATTAGTAGCTATGTGAAATTTTTAAAAGAATAAACGAATACAGAAAATGCAGACTTTTTTTGAGAACAAGAGCGCCAAAGTATATTACGACACTAACCTTGATACGCTGTTTCTTGAATACACAGACAAGGTTGCCAATCACGAACAGTTTGTTGTTATCAATGCAGCTGTGTTGAAAGCATTTGAGAATTTACAGACGCGGAAGTGTGTTGCTGATATTCGTAAAATGGGTGTTATAAGTATAGAATCACAAAAGTGGGTTGTTGATATTCTTTTACCTGGAATGATAAAGCACCTGGGCGGAGAAATGCCGATTGTTGCTCAATTGCTTGATAGAGTTGAGATTTTTGCAAAAGTAGCCGCGAATAAAATCAATGAAAAAGTAAAAGACGATAAGAATGGTTTTAGGGTGATGCAGTTTACAGAACGTAAGGCAATGGAAGCCTATTTAAAAAGCGTTTAAATTTACTTTCCTAATATATACTCATGCATATATTTTTTGAAAACCAGAGCGCGAAAGTATATTATGATACAGCGCTCGATGCTTTGTTTCTGGAATATACTAATAAGGTTACCTGTCACGATCAATTTGTTGTTATCAATACAGCTGTTTTAAATGCCTTCACTAAACTTCAAACACAAAAATTTATAGCCGATGTTCGTAAGATGGGGGTTATCGGCATTGAATCACAAAAGTGGGTTGTTGATTATCTTCTTCCGGGCATGATAAAACATCTGGCATCAAAAGATCTGATCCATGTTCAGTTTATGGATGAAGTAGAGATTTTCTCCAAGATTGCTGCAAATAAAATAAAGGATAAATCCAGCCAGGCAATAAAAGGCATTCAGATATCACAATTCTCCAATCGCGCTAAAATGGAAACCTATTTAAAAAGCTTTTAGTTACTTTCTTGCCAATAATATATATACTATTACTCCGGATAACGGTTAACCATTAATGGATAACGATTCACGATTAACGTTTATCCTACGAAAGAAATCCATAATCAAAGCATTCGGTTTTTCCGGAGTAGAATCCAGGGGAGGCTGAAACAATGTGCCCTTGTAAAAACGATGTCCTTTCAATTCGAGTCCGCGCACCTCACCACTGCGAGAGAAAGCCGTGAATACAAAAGGACCTTGTTGAAGTTTACGGGTATAGACCGGATTAATACCATAATTACAATTAAAGAATCCGGTAATAACATCTTTCTTTAACACCGTATATAGCCATGAATCCTTGTCGGTAATGACTACTTCTTCCTGTTGTCCTTTAAGCGAGCAACTCAGTTTGGCAATTACCAGTTGAGATGCATCGGGCTCACTTTCCTCATGGCCGGCATCGACTATACCTAAAACATTTTTAGCATACTCCACAACCATATACTGAAAGCCACCACACGTGCCGAGCAACGGAAAATTATTTTCGCGCGCCCAGCGAATTAACTTGTATACGGCATCATCATTTTTATAGGGCGAACCCGGAGCAATCCACAGTGCATCAATATACCCGGGTATTGATGCGGAAACCGGAATGTTATCCGTTGCTGCCCATGTTGTCTCAATCGGAAAATCAAGATGCTGCCGACAATGTGTTACAGCTTCGTTTAAAGCAATATGTGTATGCTTGTTGGCTGTGAAATCGCCAATGATCGCGATGCGGAGAGGTTTCATAGCAGTATAAAAAAGAATCCATCACAACGCAGTCACTACGCGAAGTATACCTGTCGTTATGATGGATTAATACGTTTCTTAAGATTACGCCAGACGTTTGGCCACTTCATCCCAGTTCACAACATTATACCAGTTGGCGATATACTCGTTGCGTTTGTTCTGATACTTCAGGTAATAAGCATGCTCCCACACATCAATGCCGAGTATCGGAGTTCCTTTCAATTCACTCACGTCCATCAGTGGATTATCCTGATTAGGTGTTGAACCAATTTTTAATTTACCGCTGCTGTCTTTTACCAGCCAGGCCCAGCCGGAGCCGAAACGAGTCATGGCAGCTTGTGTAAATTGTTCCTTGAATTTATCGAACGAACCGAAAGAACTATTGATAGCTTCACCAATTTTACCGGTAGGATTAGCACTTCCCGGCTTCATTACCTGCCAGAAGAAGTTATGATTCCATGCACCCCCTCCGTTGTTTCTTGCTTTCGCAGAAAGTTTGGAAGCGTTGGCAAAGAAATCTTTCTCTGAGCTGAAAGTAATTTTCTCAGCAGCGATGGCTTCATTTACATTCTTGATATATGCTGTGTGGTGTTTCGTATAGTGAATCTCCATGGTAGTCGCATCAATGGAAGGTTCAAGTGCACTATACGCATAAGGCAGCGTTACTTGCGAAAACTGTAAAGCTGATTCCGATATAGTACCGGAATGTGAAGGTTGATCTTCTGCAAGGGCTTTAAAGGCCAGAGGCGTTCCGAGGGCGGTAAGGGTTGTAGCTTTTAAGGCTTGCTGCACAAATTCTCTTCGGGTTGTTTTCATAAACAGATATATTATAGTGTGATACTTCTGCAACCAGTATGGCCGCGTTTACCTGCACGAAATTTAGCCAAAAATATTTAGCTTGCACGGAAACAACTCCGAGTGTTATGAACGAAATATTATACGATCAGATTCCCTCGCTCGACCTGGCTGATTACTATGGTGGTGACGAGAACAAAAAGAAGAAATTTGTAGCAGACCTGGGTGCTGCCTATAATAACATTGGCTTCGTGGCTATCAAGAATCATTTTCTTACCGATGCCATGCAACAGGATTTGTACAAGACGATCAAAAACTTTTTTGCTTTGCCGGATGAGGTAAAAAAGAAATATGAACGGCCGGATTTGGCAGGTCAGCGGGGATATACCGGTAAAGGAAAAGAACATGCCAAGGGTAGAAATACCGGAGACCTGAAAGAGTTCTACCACGTTGGTCAGGATCTGGCCGAAGCAGAACTCAAGAGTGAAGATTACCCGGCCAATGTTTGGCCACAGGAAATTCCTGACTTTAAAAATATAAGCACGGATGTATACCGCGCGCTGGAAAAAACCGGCACCTATATGTTACGTGCTATAGCGCTATACCTGAACCTGCCTGAAAATTACTTTGACGACAAGATTAAGCACGGCAACAGTATATTGCGCCCCATACATTACTACCCTATCGAAAATCCGGATGCCGTGCCGGAAGATGCCGTGCGTGCTGCCGAACATGGAGATATAAATCTGATCACCTTGTTAATGGGTGCCAGTGCCGATGGTTTGCAGGTATTGCGCAGAGATGGTAAGTGGATACCAATAACAGCATTGCCTGATCAGCTCGTAGTAAATGTAGGCGACATGCTGGAGCGCCTTACCAATAAAAAGCTGAAATCAACGATACACCGTGTGGTAAATCCGCCACGCGCGTTAATGAATACACCACGTTACTCTATTCCATTCTTTATGCACCCGCGCTCGGAGATGAGTCTGGCTGCACTGAAAGATTGTGTAAATAGTGAGAACCCGAAGCAATGGGAAGATATTACAGCCGGAGAATTTCTCGATCAGCGTCTGCGCGAAATCGGATTGAAAAAATAATGGAAGCGAACACCGGTATACAGTTAGCATGATCGGGCGGGTTCGATACTATATCTTCCTGCGCGATATACTGATGCTCGCGGTCACCACGTTTGGCGGACCGCAGGCACATCTTGCTCATTTTCAAAAAGTGCTGGTAGACAAACGGAAGTATCTGACAGAGGATGATCTGATGGAGATCAATTCACTTTGTCAGATATTGCCCGGCCCCACTTCAACACAAACATTAACCGCTATAGGTTTCAAGATTGGCGGGCCTACGCTGGCCTACCTCACGTTGCTGGTATGGATACTTCCGGCTGTTATACTCATGACGCTTGCCGCGATGCTCATGTCGAGCATAGAAGAGAAAAACTGGTCGCTTGAATTCACGCGTTTCATACAACCCATGGCCGTAGGCTTTGTAAGCTATGGTGCGTTTGTAATTATACAGAAAACCGTGCGCACCAAAACAGGTATAGTGTTAATGGTAACGGCCGCTATACTTTCCTATCTCATTCAAACTCCCTATGTGTTTCCGGTTATATTGCTGTGCTCAGGTTTACTTACTGCACTGAAGTATAAAAATCAACCGAAAGAAGAGAAGGTAAAGATTGTAGTACCGTGGGCAAACTTTTTACTATGGGCAGGTGTATTGATTTTTGCTGCAGCACTTGGAGGTATAACGCGTGCGCTTCCCGTAAGGCTGTTTGAAAACTTCTATCGTAACGGGAGTCTTATATTCGGTGGCGGACAGGTACTCACTCCGTTGTTATATACCGAGTTCGTGCAATATGCACCCAAACAATATCTTACTTCAGGCGAATTTCTGTCGGGCTACGCTATAGCCCAGTCGTTGCCAGGCCCGGTATTTTCATTCAGCTCGTATATAGGTGCATTGTCGATGCGCGAGTATGGAACCGGTGGAGAAATTCTTGGTGCACTGGTTTCTGCGTTCGGTATATTTTTACCGGGCACGTTTTTGATCTTCTTTGTGATTCGCTTCTGGGAAAGTCTCAAACGCTATAGGGCTGTGCGCGCATCGTTGGAAGGAATTACGGCTGCAAGTGCGGGACTCGTGGCAGCATCAGCGGTTATACTTTTTCAGCCGCTTGAGAATACCATTATAAATTTCAGTGTTACTATAGCAACGTTTCTGTTGCTGCTATTTACCAAAATACCATCACCGCTAATTATACTCGGAGGATTGTTATTGGGTTTTGTTGTGCGATGGGCGACTGAACGTTAATCCAGAAAATCAACAGGCAGTTTAATCTGATCAGAGTAAAACTGCATGCGCGAATGATTCGTATCTAACGGTAATATCTTCTCAATTATTGTGTTCTTATGATTGATAAATACTTCAACATAAAAATTTCCGAGTAGATAAAGATTTACTTTATACCCGTAGTATCGGATCGCCATGATGAATGTACCTTTTTCGTACAACACATCAATTTTTTCTTCGAGCGCCAGCTTCTTATAGTCTTTCCACACGATCATGAGATGAACATACAGTAAAAATACCTCGGGCACAACATTGCATGTTATCGAAGTTTTTCGTTTACGGAGCAACGGTACTTCTCCGCGATAATATGGTTACAACTTCGTTGTACTAAGTTGCTGTTGTGTCCTATATAATTTCTAAAATATACTTACGCGCGTTGAGAAGTTTTGCATACAAATGTCAACTATACTGCGTCAGTACGTTCATGCATATACGCATAACGCAATTGTAATGTTGTGTTGATCTTTGAGACACCTGTCTGCTCTATAGTTTATAATTGGGCAACAGACTTAATGTTCAGAGAGATTAAAAAGAATAATGAATATGTCTGATTTAGATGAGAGATGTTGTGCCCGTGCTATATGCATTCACCAGGTTGATGAACGCAGAAAATTTTTCTCATCTTCTTTAAGAATTCTCCACATGAAGACATCTCTGACGTTTGCTGAAAACAGGCAGCGTTAATTTCAGAGAGACTATGAAAAGCAAAAAGCCTCTTGAAGAGGCTTTTATTTTTGGGGTGAATGATGGGACTCGAACCCACGACCCTCAGAATCACAATCTGATGTTCTAACCAACTGAACTACATCCACCATTTTGAGGACTGCAAATTTAGTGACCTGCTTCGAATTTGCAAAAAACATTTAAGATCATTTTCGATTAAACGTCAGGCGCTCGCCCGGGTGGCTTTCATCGAACTTCCCATCCTCGTACGCCAGGTGGCCCGAAACGAAAGTATGCGTGATGGTTGAATGAAATTTTGTTCCCTCCAGGGGCGACCATCCGCATTTTGATAAAATATTGGACTTGTGTACCGTCCAAGTTTTATCGAGGTCGGCCAGCACGAGGTCAGCAAAATATCCTTCACGAATAAAACCGCGCTTCTCGATCTGGAAAAGTATGGCCGGGTTATGACTCATTTTCTGTACGATCTTCTCCAAACTTATCCTTCCCTGTTGGTAAAACTCAAGCATCGCCACCAGGCTGTGTTGAACGAGTGGTCCTCCGGAAGGAGCCTTGAAGTATGTGTTGCTTTTTTCTTCGAGCAAGTGTGGTGCATGATCGGTAGCGATAACATCGATGCGATCTTCCAGCAATGCCTTGAAAATCTCCTGTTGATCGTGTGATGTCTTCACGGCCGGGTTCCACTTCAGCAATGTACCCAGTCGTTTATAGTCACTGTCATTAAACCACAAGTGATGAATACAGGCTTCGGCAGTGATCTTCTTTTGCTCCAGCGGAATGCTGTTATCAAATAACGAAATCTCTTTGGCGGTTGAGATGTGCAGTACGTGAAAACGTGCGCCATGTTTTTTAGCAAGGCCAATCGCGAACGATGAAGAGCGATAGCATGCTTCTTCACTCCGTATCAGCGGGTGGCATTCTATAGGTACATCTTCTCCATAACGATCTTTATACTCGGCTGTGTTTTTGCGAATGGTAGGTTCATCTTCACAATGCGCAGCGATGAGTGCCGGAAAGCGAGAGAAGAAACCTTCCAGTGTCTCCTGGTTATCAACAAGTAAATTGCCGGTAGATGAACCCATGAATATCTTCAGTCCGCATACTCTGGTAATATCGGTCTTCATTACTTCTTCCAGGTTATCGTTCGAAGCACCTATAAAGAAGGAGTAATTCGCTAATGATGTACGCGCAGCGATCTGATATTTTTCTTCCAGCAACACCTGCGTAAAGGTTGGCGGGTTGGTGTTGGGCATTTCCATAAAACTGGTAACACCACCGGCAACAGCCGCCCGTGCTTCAGTTTGTATCGTTGCTTTGTGCGTTAAGCCGGGTTCGCGGAAGTGAACCTGGTCATCAATTGCTCCCGGTAGCAGGTATTTACCCTGGGCATCAATTACTTTATCGGCCATCGGGTACGACAGATCTTTTCCGATTCTTTCGATATACCGGTCTTTAATAAGTACATCTCCCTGAAAGACCTTGCCCTCATTAACTATATTTGCGTTCGTTATCAGCGTAGTTTTCATCGCAGTAAAATTAGAACCAAGTGTCTGCCATTACAACTTTCGAAGAATTTAATCTCAATAAACAATTACTCAACGCAGTTTCCGACCTGGGTTTTGTGCACCCCACGGAAATCCAGCAGAAATGTATTCCCATTATCCTCGCGGGGCAGGAAGTAATTGGCATTGCGCAGACCGGCACCGGTAAAACGGCTGCCTATCTTTTACCGCTGCTCATGAAGATCAAGTATGCACAAGGCACGGAGCCGCGTGCGTTGATTCTTGCACCGACAAAAGAGCTAACCATTCAATTGGCGGAACACACAAAACTACTCGCTAAATATACTGACCTGCGTATACTGCCGATCTACGGAGGTATAGGTCCGAAAGCACAAATTGAAAGCATTCAGCAAGGTGTCGATATATTGATATCTACTCCCGGGCGCTTTACCGAACTTTACCTGCGGGGTGAGATTCCGGTAAAGCAATTTAAAATGCTCGTGCTGGATGAAGCTGATCGTATGATGGACATGGGCTTTATGCCACAGCTTCGTAAAATTTTTGAAGTGATTCCGAGCAAGCGTCAGAACCTTTTGTTCTCGGCTACATTTCCGGAGAAAGTGGAGCGACTCTCGGGCGAGTTCCTGGAATTTCCAGTAAGAGTTGAGATAACGCCACAGGCTACACCGGCCCGGCAGGTAGAGCAGGAGTTGTATCATGTACCCAACATTAAAACGAAGATCAACTTTATAGAATACCTGCTCCGGAATAAAGAAGACTTTAACCGCGTGATGATTTTTACCCGCACGA
Source organism: Ohtaekwangia kribbensis (assembly GCF_042676245.1). Lineage (NCBI taxonomy): Bacteria > Pseudomonadati > Bacteroidota > Cytophagia > Cytophagales > Fulvivirgaceae > Ohtaekwangia > Ohtaekwangia kribbensis. The sequence goes on along the minus strand of NZ_JBHTKA010000008.1, from coordinate 449,694 downwards.
AGGAGAATGCTGAAAATGTTTTCAAGTTCATTGAACGTAAAGATCTCGGCCCGGTGCGCGTGATACACTCGAACAAAGGGCAGAACAGTCGTATCAATGCCGTTAATGAATTTAAAGAAGGCAAGTTGCGTGTGCTTGTATCGACTGATGTAACGGCCCGTGGTATAGATGTGACGAAGGTATCACATGTTATAAACTTTGATGTACCTATACTATACGAAGACTACGTGCATCGTATTGGTAGAACAGGTCGTGCGTTTCAGGATGGCAAAGCGATTACATTCGTAAACCGCGCAGAAGAATATCATATTGAAAAAATTGAAAAGCTGATTCGCGAGAAAATACAGGCAAAGGATTTACCCGCTGAAGTGTTTGTAGAGAAAACATCTTTCGAAGAAAAGCAGGAAATAAACAAAGCGATTGATGATCAGAAGCGCAGAGACGATCCGGCCTTTAAAGGAGCGTTTCACGAGAAGAAAGATGCAAAACGTATCGAGGCAAAAAAGAATGAAAGCAAGGCCCGCGTTGGCAAACAAAAAGTAAAGAATAAACGTGACGACAGAAAGCGACCCGATATAAACCGGGAGGACAGGAAGAAACCTGATAAAAGAAGACCGCGGTAATTTATATGCGTTGCTATAAAAGCAGAATCATCGCAGGTATATATGCAATGCTCTGCAGTGCAGGGGCAGGCACGGCACAAGTCACAAACAATAACATTCAGAATGGTTCGCGATTGATGCAGGATGCTGCATATACAGAATCATCTACCGATCATGCCACAGTTGAGTGGGATTGTGTCAATAAATCACTCAAGGCTCTCACCAATAAATGTCTGATCTATCACAACGATCAGTGGTTTACGTTTCGTGTGAATCAATCAGGTAAATATTACTTAAATATAGCATCACTGGCATGTCGTGATGCACGGGGTATTCAGGCTATTATACTGCAAGGCAATCCATGCACTACTGAGCAATATCAGGTACTGAAGTGTATACCCAAAATTGAAGGCGATGATGTTTTCATAGAAATCGATTCGCTGTTAGCAGGTAATGACTACTTCGTAAACATCGATGGCTTCCTGGGTGACTTCTGCAAGTTTGAAATACAATTCAGCTCAAACCCCAAAGGCTTTCTGTACACATCTGAAAGTCTTGACACGTTATCACTAAAGGCAGATGTTACCGGCAAAGTAGTTGATCTGCATTGGACAGCCTCTGAGTCTTTGCTACAAACGCTGGAGCGATTTGAAGTATTCCGGAAACGTAAAGGCGAAGCTGCTTTGCCTGTTGCTGTATTTGCTCCTGTTTTGAATACGGCAGGAAAGTATATCACAAATTATTCAGCAACAGATGTGCTTTCAGAAGCCGGTATATATACCTACGAAGTTATAGCCGTCTATAAAGATAGCCAATTAAAAGAAGTCCTCGATCGTGAGTTGGTTACATTCCGTCCATTAGCAAGTCTTGATCCCTATCTTCATGTTTCATTAGACTATAAGACCGGAACTAAAGTCCAATTGATGCTGATCGATGAAATGCGTGATGTTGTTCTAAAGCAAAACACCTTTGTGTTCAATGCCAGGCACGACCAACAACAAAAGATCTACATTGGCGATTATCTCGACAAAGGAATCAATCACTTCCTTGTTGTATCCACCAACTTAAAAACTTTCGAGAAGCGCGTTTATAAATTCACAGCGACAAACAAATAATCCACCAGCAACCTGTAGCTGGCACCGAGAAGACAATTACCGTCTCGCAGCTCAAAGCTTACACCCGCAGCTATTTCACCTGCCGCTAAAAAGTGTGTGCTCCCGGCACATGTAAAATTTTTTCATCGCTGCACGAAAGTGCTTAACTTGGTTGCCTTACAAACCCCAACTACAACCATGAAATTTCGAACTTTACGAGGTGTGTTATGCATTGCCTGCTGCGTGTGGTTTGCCCAGGCAACAGCACAAAACATTTCTCTTATTCCTGCTCCGGTAAGCTTGCGGCAGGAGACTGGTCACTTTCTGTTCACCAGCACTACAACGGTAGGTGTACCCGCCAAACAACCGGAAGTAGCACGCATTGCCCAGTACCTCGTTGACAAAGTAAAACCTGCTACCGGGTATATATTAACAGTAGCTGAGTCAAACACGGCACATGTCATACTTCAGCTCAACGCAAAACCGGATGCGCGCCTCGGACAGGAAGGATATACTCTACATACAGTGGCTGGTAAAGCTGAGATAAACGCGAATACACCGGCCGGTATATTTTACGGTGTGCAAACCTTGTTGCAACTTTTGCCGCCCGAAATAGAGTCTTCTTCCCTGGTAAAAGATGCTGAGTGGAAGGTGCCTGCAGTTACAATTGTAGATTACCCTCGCTTTAGCTGGCGAGGACAAATGTTTGATGTAAGCCGACACTTCTTTTCTAAAGAATATGTAAAGAAATATATAGATCGCATGGCTAAGTATAAAATGAATCGTTTCCATTGGCATCTTACCGATGACAACGGCTGGCGTATTGAAATAAAAAGTCTGCCGCGCTTAACTTCGGTTGGTGCATGGCGTGTGCCGCGTGTTGGTACGTTCGGCAGTAACGATGCGCCTAAGCCTGGTGAGTTGGCTACCTATGGCGGCTTCTATACGCAGCAGGATATAAAAGAAATTGTGCAGTATGCAAAGGAGCGCTATATAGAAGTACTTCCGGAAATAGATGTGCCCGGTCATAGTATGGCAGCACTGGCTTCGTATCCGGACCTTTCGGTTACCAACGATACAACGCTGCGGGTAAACCCGGGATCGAGTTTCTCAACGTGGTTTGGCAATGGCAAATTCGAAATGCACCTCGATAATACACTTGATCCTACCGATGAAAAGGTATATCAGTTCCTGGATAAAGTATTTACCGAAGTAGCCGCATTATTCCCGTTTGAATATATACACATGGGCGGTGACGAATGCTATAAAGGTTTTTGGGAGCGCGACAAAAACGTGCAGGCGTTCATGAAGAAAAATAATCTGAAGAATGGTGAGGAGCTACAATCTTACTTTGTGAAACGTGTTGGCAAGATCATTCAGAATAAGAAAAAGAAGATGATCGGGTGGGACGAGATATTGGAAGGCGGTATCGCACCGGGTGCTGCCGTGATGAGCTGGCGCGGTACCAAAGGAGGTATAGAAGCTGCACACCTCAAACATCCCGTTGTGATGAGTCCGGCACCGGTATATTATCTCGATATGTACCAGGGGGAACGATCTATTGAGCCTCCGGTATATGGCAGCTCGCGATTGAAGGAAGTATATACCTTTGACCTGGTTCCTGCTGAAATGGATTCAACGTATGTGCTGGGGGCGCAAGGCAACTTGTGGACAGAACAGATACCCACAGAGGCGCATGCCGAGTATATGATATACCCGCGTGCGCTTGCTATGGCAGAAGCATTCTGGACACCGGAGAAACAAAAAGACTGGCCAAACTTTGTAACACGGGTAGAAGAACACTTTAAACGCATGGATGAAGCGCATATAAACTATGCTCCGAGTATGTACGATCCCATCATTACCGTAAAGAAGAGTCCACAAGGTAAAATCATGATCGATCTTGCATCAGAAGTACCGGAACTCGATATCTTCTATACCGTTGATAATACAATTCCTAATCAATATTCGCCACGGTATAGTACTGCATTTGAATTTCCGACAGGTGCCGATAATCTGCGCATTATCACTTATCGTAAAGGTGAGCCTGCAGGGAGGTTGATTACGTTGAAAACGGAAGATCTTGAAAAAAGAATAAGGAAGTAAGCGTAAATATAACGTACTGCTATAAATTGCCCGGATAAATATCCGGGCTTTTTTTTATGGGCTACAAATCAGTTTCAGAAATAGTCGTAAGCGATCATGATGTACGTATCGATGAAAGTCACTTTACAATACCTGTACCGTTGCAAACTTTAAAAGACATACTTGGTACTACACCGGCTGTATTTAAAGGCAAGTACAATACGGTTTATACCTGGCATGATCTGGGAATACGTGCATACTCCAGTGATAAAGTAAATGTGCAGGCGTTGGGTCTGGACTTTTTAAAACACAGAGAGTATAATTTTACACCATCGTCACTGTATACCGGTAAATTAGAAATAGGCGATCAGGACTATGCTGCCATTTGTGTGGAGCGAAAGGATGAGCACGATGATTCCATGGAGATCACGCTTGGTGTAAACCACATATTTATAGATCTGAATGAATCAGGTGCTATTGCAGCGATAGAAATTTCTGAAGTGAAGGCACCGGAGCCGATAGGAGACCCGGACCGGTATAAATTTACACCCATCGCTGGTGAAAAGATTGAGTTTAAAGATTTCAATTTTAAACTGGCAATTATACAGGTGCTAATGTATGAAAAGGAATTGCTCAAACCTGCCTTCGATATATTTGAGTTTGCCAAGCGATACAACGAACGTGCGATCGATGTAAACAGCGAAGGCTACGACATTATTCCTGAAGTAAAAGAATACTTTGAGAAACTGGAGATCGACAGGAAGTATGCTGACGAGATAACGGAGATTATACAGGATGGCGGCAATGATATATACATGAACATGATCGCCTTCTGGAGTGGCGAAGATGATGTATTCAATATTCGCTCATTCGAAGATGCTGACCATTTTAAGAACCTGAAAAAAATGGAAATATTTTACGATGAGAATATAGATGCTATACGCGAAGAATTTCGTGTAAAAGGTATAGACGTGGATTTATATTAATCGGTATAGATACTTACAGCAGTGAGTGTTACTGCCGTAAGTATTTTCTTATCAAGCGGCCGCCATTTCTGTAGCTTTTACAACCTCGGTTGCAAACTTGGTGACCTTCACCACTTCACCATTGGCATTAAGAATCGGATTGTAGATTGCATTTAGCCATACAGTTTTGCCCGATGCTGTAAGGCGCCTGAAAACACCTTTTGTAGCTTTACCAGCCGCAAGGTCTCTCCAGAAAGTCCTGTAGTCATCCTGCACCCGTATATCTTCCGGAACAAACTTGTGGTGGTGGTGTCCTGCTATATCTTCGAGACGATACTCCATTGTTCTGAGAAAGTTCTCATTTGCCGTGAGTACAGTTCCATGGGGAGTAAATTCAATAATGGCCATTGTTGCGTTGATGCCTTCAATAACACCTTTGCTCTCAGCCATCATTTCCTGTTCATGGGTTATATCGGTGGCAAATTTTACGATCTTTATAACATTGCCGGCCGCGTCCAATATAGGATTGTAAATAGCATTCAGCCATTTGATTTGTCCATCCTGCGACAGCCGCTTGAATACACCTTTGATCGATTCTCCAGCCGCAAGGCGATTCCAGAAAGTTTTATACTCGTTCGAATGTAGTATATCATTCGGAACAAACCTCCGGTGATGCATGCCGGTAATTTCCTCAAGCCTGTAATTCATGGTTCTCAGAAAGATTGAATTTGCATGGAGAATATGCCCGTCCGGTGTAAATTCTATAGTAGCCATGGTAGCGTTAATACCATTAAGAATACTCATCATTTCAGCAGAAGCTTTATTAAGCGCATCGCTTTTACGCTGCATTTCCTCTTGTGTAGCCTGCAACTCTTCCATATTCTGGCGCATTTCTTCTTCCTGCGCACGCATCTCTTCGGCTTGTTGCTGACTTGCACTTAGTAATGATAATATGCGCTCGCTTTCCTTAACGTGTTTGATGCTGGCCGCTATATTCTCCGACAGCTTCCGGATGAAGTCAATCTTGTGCGCTGGAAATTCATGAAACGAAGCGAGCTCAAGTACACCAAAAACTTTCTCGTTAATGAGCAGTGGTGATATAAGAATAGATTTTGGCGCGGCCTGTCCCAAACCGGAAGTGATCTTTACGTAACCGGCAGGCGTTTGAGTCATATATATAGTCTCTCGTTCCAGTACACACTGTCCTACAAGACCTTCGCCCAGATTTACCTTGTTTGATACATACTTCTTGCGATCGTAAGCATAGCATGCAATCATATCCAGGTATGCATCATCGCCCTCACCCTCCAGAACGAAGAGCGCTCCCTGATTGGCTTCTACATATTTAATGAGGTTGCTGAGTATATCGTCAGACAGTTTTTGCAAGTCGAGGGATTCTTTATTACGAAGTATATCTGCAAACTTCGCCAGCCCTACATTGAGCCAGTTTCGTTCGTGTTCTTCCTGCGATAATTTGGCAAGATGATTTTTGATGGATGTGAGAGATGCTCCCAACTCGCTATCGAGTAGTTCTTCTGATACATCAATCGCCAGATTCCCCTTCTCAATTTCCTTAATAAAAGCAGATGCTTTTTTAGCTTGCTCCAGTTGACGTTCAAGTCCACTCCTGACTTCCTTCAGAGCTTTCTGTTGAAATAGTAGTTTCATGTTGATTAACTTGGTAATAAAAAATTATGATGCATAAGAGGTTGTTGTACGGGGGAGTGTAACCTCATAAAGCTTAGATCCAATTGTAATGCCGGGTTCAAAAATGTGCTTTGACTCCGCTGCTCCGATGCCAAACTATATTTTGTAACGATATACATTATTGCTTTTTGCATGCCTTTTCGCGGTTCATTATAACTGTTATAACACGTAGCGATTGGTTTTGTTTGGCGATGGTTGTCTTAATTTGAGATATTTTGTTCCGTTTCTATAACGATTGTGCACCCATGTGAGTGTAAACGTTGTCGCATTTGACCCGATCGATGTCGCGTTTCCGGATCGTGACATTATTTACTGTAGAGTAATTTTGATCTATACCACATAAGCAAACGAATCATGGAAAACACGAAGAATATAACCAAGTTTACAGGCATTGACGAGTACATTGCAGCTTTTCCCGCGGATGTTCAAAAGCTGTTGGAGAGTATAAGAGGTACGATTCGGAAGGCGGCACCGAAAGCGGAGGAAACTATAAAGTATGCCATGCCCACATTTATACTGAATGGTAACCTGATACATTTTGCTGCCTATAAAAATCACATCGGTATATATCCGGTGCCACGCGGTGACGATTCATTCAAGAAACTACTGGTGAGATACGAAGGCGATAAAAGCACCATGCGGATTCCACTGCATGAACCACTACCGTTAACGCTGATAGGTAAGATTGTGAAGTATAATGTGAAGCGAAATCAGGATGCACTTAAGGTAAAGAAGTAGCCGTTAGCTTATTCCAGAATTTTAATAGGATTGTATTCGCTTATGGTATAATTGTCACTGGTGAACTCTAACTGAAAATGATGGAATTTGTCTTTATTGTTTAGCACACCATCTTTGTTTCGATCTTCAAGCGTTCTGAAATATAGCTTTGCTTCACCCTTTATTATAGTATAGTCGTAAAATTCGTTCAACTCTTTTGATAGCTTTTTGAATTCAGATCCATCCGCTTTACTAATGTATAATGCTTCGAGATCCTGGTAATTATATACATTATCACCGTTCGTATCACGGTCATTAACGGTATATAGAATAAAACCTTTGCGAGTTGATTCGAAGATTGGACGAAGGAAGACGATATCGCTTATCTTCATTTTGTGGTGAGTGAGTTTTCGATCATTTCCATTATTATCACGAAATATCACATTGACAAAATCTCCCGTCAGGTGATCATTCCTAAAATAACTGGCATCTGAATCGGTGCTACCATAATAGTCGTAAGTTGATTTGCTAATACCATTTCTTCCGCTTATGCTGATAGCACTTACAGCGAAGATCAGTGATTCAGTACTGTCGAACTTAACAGGCAGCTGTGCAACCAGAATTTTGGTAGTGTCTTTTTGAATTTCTTCTACTGCTATAGTGTCAATTTTGTTTTCATAATTGATTTTGGAACGCTGCTGGCACGACATGATAAAAATGAATATCGTGCCGATAATTAATGTTCTCATCACAATCGACTAAAAGCGTATGGAGTTTGTTCTATAATGCATACGAAGGCTGCCTTTCAATAACATACGTTTGAGCAATCTTATCATGTAGCGAACGCTTGCGAGAGTCGGCCAACAATACAATGGCATCAACAATTGTAATTAAACCACTTACAAAGTTCATGATCTGAAGTGACTTGAATTGACCGCTATACTGCGAGTATTCCATAAAACCATTGATCTCCTCAAACTCGGGACTAAGGTATATATCAAGTGTAAAGAAGAGTGTTACCAGTGAAGGAACAATATGAAAAATGTTTCGCAAAAGTATTTCCTGGAGACCAGCCTTCTCAAATTGAGCATCAACTACTTTTAGTTTTAAAGCCATTTTACCAAGCGTAGCACCGTATACATACTCCATAATTGGTTTATAGGCAAGCGTAAGAAGCGTGACAACGGCAAGAAGCAGCGAACTTTTGGCTGATGTAACATTGAAGTACATTACGCCTACGCTTATAGGCGCCAGCACAAGTCCGTCAATAAACATGGCACCAAATCGTGGCCAAAAGCCTCCATAGATGACAGCGTTTGGATCAATGGCGGCATTGGGCTGAGGTGCATCGAGGATTTCCATGGGAGAAGTTAGATTTGATTTTTCAAACTAAAGATACTTATCCGATGCGAACTTATTAATAACATGGAGTTAATTTTTTAGGACAAGATGATGATAGGTGTATTAACCTAATAGACTTCTGGTATTTACTCCCCTCCCAAATGATCGACCGGATTGGCGTTAGCCGTTTTTATGGTTTGAAATCCTGAAACAATTAACACGATAATCATGATAACGGTTACAGGCAACAGTGCCAGCCATGCCGTTAATTGAATTCGCTCCGGGTAACTTGATAACCATTCTTTTGCCAGTATATAAATGAGCGGAGTGGCAAGTATAGAGGCTATCGCGATTAATCTTACGTTGGTTTTCGAAAGCAATATGGTTACTCCCAATACAGAAGCTCCCAGAACTTTACGAATGCTGATCTCTTTCAAGCGTGAATTCATTTCAAAAAGCGTTATGCCTACAATTCCAAGACAGGCAACAATAATCGCTATACCTGCAAATAGTGTAAATATTTTCTGGAAATATACTTCGCTTCTGAATTGACGGTCATAGTATTCATCCAGGAAGAAGTAGTCGAATGGCCGGTCCGGGAAGAGTTCTCTCCAGGTGCTTTCTATTTGAGACAACGACTGCTGATGGCGGCTGCCTTCTTTTAATCTCACGGAGAAATATACCTGTTGAAAAGTTGCATAGTTGTGAAATAGGATCGTAGGGTATACTTCTTTCTTGGTGGCTTCGTGATGATAGTCGCTAATCACACCAATGATGCGACACTTCAGTGGCTCATCAAAGGCTTCGAAATATATTTCCTGGTTAAGCGCTTCTGACGCAGAGGTAAATCCCAGCTGACGGATTGCGCGTTCGTTTAAAATCACAGACGACCAGTTCGCAGTTTCCCATGGAGCTGTGCCGTTAAATTTTGATGGAACTTCAAAACTGTTGCCAGCGATCAAATCAATGTTATAGGTGTTGATGAAGTCGGCACTTACAAAAAGTGTTTTATATACTGCCGGATCGTAGGGGTCACCTATATTTCGTTTGATCAGATTGACATAATTGAAACCAATCTCCGAACCGGGTATAGCAGATGAACTTGCCAGTGATTGCACAGCCGGGTATTGCAGTAATTTATTCTGAAATGTTTCGAATTCACCATACTTCGTGGTTAACTCCTGGTTTGAGTATGCGGTAGGATTTCGAATCGCCACAACGGTTTCAAGTTCAATACCTTTGTTGATCAACTTCATGAAATCAAGTTGCTGTTGTACGGTCATGACAAACGCAACAAGTATAATAGAGACCGTAAATTGGAACACCACGAGAGTTTGTCTCACTTTGCTGCCTGACCTATATTTACTCATGTTTCCCTTCAGTGCAGCAACAGGATCAAACTTCAATAGAAATATAGCCGGGTATATTCCCGCCGAGACAGATCCGATCAGGAATAGTACAGCAGCACCCGTCCATACAAAAGACTGATTAGCCGAAATGTACTCGAGCTGAACTCCGGTGAGATCCGTATAGTAAGGAGCGAATGCAATAATGACTAAAACGGAGAGGGTAAACGCCCCTAGTGTGAGACAGCAGTACTCGGTGAGATATTGTACAGCCAGATTCAGTTTGCCGGAACCGATAACTCTTCTTACGCTAAATTCTTTGGTGCGCGAAATAAACCTCGATGTCTCCAGGTTAATATAGTTTATCCACGCAATTACAAGTATAATGAATCCTATACAGCCAAGCAGATAAAGTAATTCCTTGTTGCCGTTCGCTTCAAGTTCATCCTTGCAATGTGAAGACAAATGAATGTCTGTAATGGGCTGAAGATATACTTCAGTATCTTTAATTAGCTTGTTTTCCTTTTCCAGTTGATGAAGTAATCGATTAAGCTTTTGTTCAATAACATCGGGCTGTATTTTGTCTGAAAAGGTTACATAGGTCATCAGTCTTCCCTCACCCCAGAGATCTACTGAAGCTTCGGGACGAGTATCATTGATTTGCTCAATTATAGTCGCATGGAAATGTGCGTTCTCCGGAATATCCTTAATTACACCCCGTATAGTATAGTGACCTCCTTCCGAGTGATCGTCTATTCTGTCGAGTATCTGGCCGACCGGGTCTTTATCTCCGAATAATTTTTTTGCTATTGTCTCGGAAATCGCAATGCTATTTGGTTCTTTCATAGCCGTTGCTGCGTTGCCGTGAAGTAGCAACGAAGGAAACACAGCGAAGAAAGCTGAATCGGAGCTGAGCCAGCCACCCGTTTCGTTATATATCTTGCCCTGGTAGCGGAACAGAAAACCGGTGTTGGCGGGAATCTTATAGAAACCTGTTACACTTCGTACCTCCGGGAAGTTCTCCTTCAACAGCATCCGTATTCCGGGGAAAGTCTTGGCTGACGTTTCTACCAATTCACCATTCTCATAACGTTTTAGTCCAATGCGGTATATATAGTCTTTGTTGGTGTGGAACTGATCGTAGCTTAGCTGAAAGCTGATATAGTGTACGATAAGCAGAAAAGCCGATATACCTATAGAAAGTCCTATAACATTGATGAGTGTAAAGATTTTGCTTCGGGTGAGATGGCGGAAGGCAACTTTAAGATGGGTTGTTAGCATGGCACAAGAGGGTTTGGGAAATCTAATATACAGCAAATATGGATGCGTTCTTTATCCCATTTCATAGGGAATAATCCCTATGAAATGGATATATCGCTATACAAAAATTAATGATGCCAAGTGATTCCCCTTTGACTTGTCCACTTACCATTTTCCTTTTTAAGCATCAATTGCCACCCGCTTCCGCAGAGGCCTCGACATAAATGGCGTACCATCATTACGGCTGTCGTCCCGTCTTTCGAAAACAGCGGAGGACTAAATACGTACCAATTTTCTTTATTGCTTAAATTAAACTTTAGTCGATTGTTGTTCCAACTGAAATTTGAAGCAGATGATAATTGATATAGCATACCTTCAACGTCTTCAGGACTTAAGCATTTGTCAAGACTAAAATTATATTCTATGGCAACCTTCAATTCCAAGAAGTGTTGCTTGCGATCTGATCCGGTTGAGTGTTGTGCTGTATTTTTACTTTCAAGTAAGCTTAACAAAAATTCTTTATTGCTTTTGGTGTCATCGATCTGATATTCCGGAGTAAGGGTTAGCCCGTAATTCTTATCCAAGTTTTGATCTTCAATGACAAAACTTAACACTTCATAAATCCTGTCATCATTTCTGTTTTCTCGAATACAACCACACAAGGCAATAATGATGCACAGAATCAAAAATTGTTTCATATGAATTTGTGTCACTACGTGCAGTATTAATACATCGTTACTTCCCTCTCAGCTTCTGCCTTCGGTTGTTTCGGATCAATGCCACTATATAGCCTCCTAACACAGACAAGACCAAATATATAGGGAACGCCCACGTTAACGTTGTAAGAAGACCACGCAGAAAATCTTCGGCACCATTAAGTGCATATTCGGAAGAGCGTTGTGAGAACTTCACTATATGGAAGATCAGGAGGATGACCAGTATTATGGACGAGTATTGAAAGAACTGCTTTTTCATTGACGAACTGTAACGAGTACAAAGCTACTATGAAAAACGCATTTTTAGATGGCTAAAGTTGATCAACCGGTCATTGCCACAAGATAGAGCTGAAATCAAAGTTTATCCACCGGTTATAAAACGATGATAGCCATCAATTTTATCACGCAAACGATCGGCAAGGTATTTATTGCCATCCTTTAGTTCGCTCAGTATAATCTCGGCTTCTTCGATATACTTTAATTTTTTGTCGTTGTTCCAGTAGTAAGGCGGCTGGTATAGGTTTACAATTCTATCAGCCAGTTTAACCGCCCAGATTTCTTTTGGTTGTTCTTTGATTCGCCTCAAGCTGTCGAGCATCTTTTCAAGACGATCTTCTATTTTGTCATTTTTAGATAATGCGAGCACGCCATGAGCAACTTGCTGTCCGAAGAGTTCTTTTACTTTAGGGTAGGTAAAAGGAGTGTCTTCAATCGTGTCGTGGAGAATGGCGCATTTGATAGCCAGGTCTGCGTCAATGTCTTCACTATGTTGAATAGCATTTAGTATCTCAAAAGCTACACTGCCGATGTGATTTATATATTCAATTTTCTCGCCATCGTTAGGACCTCCATATTTTTGTCCATCATGTAATTTGGATGCGAGTTGCCAGATGTTCTGGACTTCGTCTATTGTCCATTGTTTCTTCATGTATACGATTATTCTTTAGGCGTTAAATATTCTTCTCAACCACGATGCGAATCGGGATGATGATGGTTCCTGCTCTGGAGGTGTGTCGTCAAATTGAAATTGATAAAGGTTGGTGTGAAAGAAATTTCCAATTCGTTCTTTCTTTTTCAGCGTGTTGAATAGACGTTCCAGTGTTTTACTGTTGCCAGTATATTTGCTTTCGTGCGTATGGCTTTGTCCTAAGTAGATGAACCCGTTGTTGTGATTTACAATCAAATTGACGACAACGCTCATTGTTTCATCCTGGTCGGTCAAATCGAAGAACGACTTAAATATAGTTGCTCCTTGTTCATCGCTAATGATCTCGAATATAGACCCCGTTTGTTTTACCTGAAGATTATTGTTTTGAAGCATTGTCCTTAGGTCCATGCGCAACGCTTCTTCGATCTTCGACTGCCATTTGGATTTCACAGAAGTGTTCGTCTTCTCCATCTCTTCCTCTGTCGTTACTTTTGAGTAACAGCCGTTCTCTGTGAGATAGTCATCCAGCTCTTTCAGAATTTTTTCAAATTGCATAACTATGTAAGCCGTTGCTTTCGTTATGAAGTGTATTGGCTTTTGTCTTTGGGGAGATTATTGTGGAGATTCCAGGATTCAAATTCTCGCTTTGACTCAATCAAACTATTTCTTACTTCGTTCCAATCTTCTTTGTTACAGAGTCCTATTTTAATACGATCATAAGAATCTATTGGTAACAGCTTGAATAGTTCTGGTATACCGGAATGACATCTGACAAATATTTCGCAATGATGGCCTTTAGGCAATTGAATGAGATAGTTGTTTCTTAGCCATAAAATATGTTCTAGCGAGAGATTAGTTTCTTCAGTGATAGAAAGGTCTTGCATATCAAAGATCAAATCGAATGTAACGGGTGTGAAGTCTTCCATAGGTGTGCCAACAGAAACCAGTCGATATATATTGTCGTTCTTAATGTCATCAGTGAATCTATCAATCTTTTCATTTTCTATAGGTGATAGTGTCGCGCGCGATGAAATCTTTTCTTTTAAAATGGTTGACAATCGCTGCCCGGTATCTATTAGTCCTTTCTTATTTAGAATTCGGTCAATCAATAAGTGGCGCATTTTTATTATGGTTTTTCAGGAACTAATCGTTACCGCTACTACTGAAGGAGCTGCTTGAATCAGATGAAGTAGAATCCGGACTGCTCCAACTATCAGAGCTGTTACCGCTATCGCTGCTGTCGAAGTCGTTACTTGTTTCGTGGGAGCTTGAATGATCATGGTTATAGTGACTATGAGGATCATCAGAGCCCGAGTAATGATGGAGATGATGATCACTATTGGCTTCTGTGGATGACTCCCAGATTGTTGCTGATACAGATGCGTTGTGAATGGTATGATTTATATCGTCCTGATTGGTGCCTCTATCTGAATCGTTGTTGCTGGAAATGTTTTGCGCCTTGCCTGGACTGACAATCATGAAAAGCATCACAATGAAGATAACGATAATGAACGTGACTACAACAGCAAACATAGTATGTACGGGTTAGGTGTCTATAATTTGAAAGTACAATTGATCAGGAGTGTATTGATATATTTCAACTAAAATTTGATAGGCAATACAAATCGCACCGGAACTTTTTCGCCTTGATGTTTTCCAGGTGTCCAATCCGGAAGCAACTTTATTAACCGCAAGGCCTCCAATTCTATTGGTGTAAGTGTATCTTTTTTAAAGCGTTTAAGAATACACCCATTACGCACATGACCCAATGTGTCGACTACAAATACTGTGAATACTGATCCTTGAAATTCTGATTGTTCGGGATATTTTATATTCTTACTGATGAATTTGGCCAACTCTCCAAGTCCCCCTTTGTATTCCGGCATTTTCTCCGCGACCAACATCACCTTCATGCCATCTATACTCTCCAAACTTTCCTTACACTCTAATTCTGTCAACGGAATTTGGGAATGAAGGGATACATTCATTAATACAAGTAATATAACTATATACGGTTTCATACCGGACTTTGTGAGCATACGGTAACAATATACGTTATTTTTACTCGTGTGTGAATATCACTTCACCTCAATTCCAAAGTTAAAGTTATACACGGTAGCCCCGGTTTCTAAAGGTTGCCAATCATTTTCAAAGTCCAGACGGACCCAGCTGGCAGGTGTACTATATTGATCAGTGAACGAAGCCTTGTATTGAATGTACTTATTCTGGTCATCTGAACTGAAGGCATTGAATTGGTTATCGCTATAATAGCCAAGGAATTCCAACGCAATGAAAATTCCATCTGCAGGGAGCTCGATATTTAATGACTCAATGTCAAATACGATGTCCGTTTGCTTCTCCGATACTTCTTCAACGATATTACTTGTTGTTATTTCTTCGCCCGGGCCTTTATCAAACTTGTTACGCTTATATAGTTTCAATCGTACCAGTAACTTGTAGAGCTTTGGCTTGGTACTGTAGATCCAGGTTACTTTCGAAAGCTGAAAAAATGCTTTTGATATGCTGACATTCAATCGCTCGGTATTGGCGATATACAGAGCTCCTGCAATGGCGCCTGTGTAAGCACCCGTCCGTTTCATGCTGTGTAAGCCCATAGGAACTGAGCGTTGCTTCCGCTCTCTTGAGGAGACTACAATTTCAGGAAGTTGCACCATTTCGTCTTGCAGCAAAATGGTGTCTGGCAGGGACGCACAATGGTATATACTCTTTTTATAACCAATAGCTGAGATCGCTAGCGAATCGACATTGCTGCATGAAATCGTAAATTCTCCAGAAAGGTTTGTGTAGGTGCCGTTATTGCTATTTCTAATGGCGACTGATGCAAACTTGACGGGCTGAAGGTCAGTCGCAGATAGTACGGCCCTCTTGATTGTTAGATTCTGTGCGTGGCTTGTAAGCGCGGTAAAGGTTATAAGAGCGGGCAAGAGGCACCTCTTGCCCGTAAAAATGCATGACATTAGTAACAACGTCCGCATGTGTTTTTGATTTTTAATTTTCAAAAAAAACACTTCATACTTTCATTTCAATTAATATTAGCTCTTAATATAACGCAGAATCTGTTTTGAAAGCAGCAATGAACCGAATAGCCCTAGGATCACCAACGCTAACGTAGACAGAGCCAGTGAAATATAGTTCTCTTTAATAGAGAAAAAATTGCTTGCGATATAGTATGATGATGGAACCAGTAGTACGATATTAAATGAATAGTATATGGCTTTTGAAGCAATATTTCTCTTGATCTTTGCCAGGGCTATACCCAACACAATGATACTAATTATATATATTACGATGTAGTATATCATTACCTAACAATTTTACTGAAAGCTCTGGTACCTGGTATTGAACCGGCAGCGCCCCATATTAAAGCTTGTCCCCCTACTTCCCACCAATCAACTTTTTCATTATTCCGCTGACTCCACAACGAACCTCCCGCACCTGCCAAAGCTCCCACAGCGTCTAGGCCTACCCATAGAGGTACGGCTTGAGTCTTGCCATTAGCAACAGTGTTTTCATTCGTCCAGTAATTGTAGGAATTTTCTGCGACAGCCAGCGTTAGGCCGCTTATATAGCCTTCATTTTTTGATGTGTTGAAATTGGCGCTTGCCTATTGATCTTGAAGATCGTTAAGCCGTACCTTGAAGTCAGAATAATCTCCATTAGTATCAGCATCCTCTATCAGTGTAATTAATTTTTCTAAAAGTATAGATTCTGTTGAGGTAATGAGATTTTCTTTATTCAGGTCGTTTATTTGATCACGAAGTTTTTCAGCTATAGTTTGTGTTCGAGCTGCAATACTCTTGTGAGCGATGTATGTGTTGTTTGTTGAGGTTGCTATATCTATAGTATTTACGCTCTTAAATGTTAAATTGTTGCTTGTTAAATAGCGATTTATAAGGTGTGCTTCCTTTATTGTTAATTCTTCGATCTCGTCTTCATCTTCTATTGTAATCTGCGTAGAAACTTGCTCCAGTATTTCATTATGTTTCCTGCCAATTTCTTCAATTGATAAACTGGGGGATTTTTGTGTATCTATTTCTTCCCTATTACAGGAGAGGAAAATAAAAAATACCAACAATGAGATTGTGAATTTTGTAAAGTAAGCTTTCATACTGTATAATATGTTTGGTTATGTGCATAACCTAAGAGTTGTGTTGATTTTTGCTAACTGCTCTTTCCCAACAGCATCATTTTGTTTCCGAAGTAATGGATTTACTTTCCGAAGGGAGGAAATCGTATTATTATGATCGGATGATTATACTTTGAATGAAACGGTATTGAGATTTACATAAAAGATACCTGTATTTGGGATATTAAGTTTAATCCGATTCCATTGAACACGCTTTATTCCTCGTTAGGTCGGTGATTACTCTCCGACCTGTTGATGTTGGTGTGTTCGCAACGCTTTAGCAGCACGCGCCAATTCATAAAGCTGATGAATCTGATGGCGGGTATTTATATATAGGTTAAGCCGCTCGGGTGAAGGCGATGTAGTGCGTACCTCGTTAGCCAGAAATTCAAAGAAAAGTTCGCCTAGAAATTCGTAAGTATCTGTGCCGACAGATAACTCACTTAGCGTTTCAAATATTTCAGACTTGCTATAGCTCGATAAATTTTGATTCCGATCCTCTTCATGCTTAGCCAACTCTTGTTCTAGTTGAATGATACGGTTCGATAGTTCTTTACGGCCGACTTTTTTCAATACTCTCTTTTTCATCTGTAATTCAAACAACAGCACAATATAACCAAATCGGTTATATATAACCAAATTGGATAGGTAGATATTTGAAATGATGGCAAAAAGGAAGACAAAATCTACCAAGCCGATTTTGAATCGGATTAAAGAGGTATTGGAAGAGCAAGGTAAAACTCAGACTTGGTTGGCTGAGAAATTGGATAAGGATTTTGTTACGGTTACGAGGTATGTTAATAATCATAGACAGCCTTCAATTGAAACCATTTTTGAGATTGCTAAGATTTTAAAAGTTAATCCTAGGGACCTAATTAACAGTTAATATATAGATATGAGTCCAGAAGCATTAAGCCAACTACTTTCCGGTGTGATTATTTTACTCATAGCGGCTTTGTCATTGTATCTTAAATCATATATCAACAAAAAGGCAGAAAATGAAGCTACGAAAAAGGACATACAGGAATTAACGAAGACAGTAGAGAAAACCAAGGCAGAGTTCAATGTAAATCTTGAAAAATTGAAATCTGAATTGATGTTAATCACCAATCAAACCTTGAGCCTTGCTAGTGAAAAAAGGAATGCAATCTACAACTATAATGAGGAGTATCACAGGTGGTATAATACAACGATTGATCTTGCTAGGCCTAGCTTCGAACAGGAGGATATGAAAGAGTTGCTACGGAAACTTGTCGATGCTAAAATGTCTTATTCCATAGCTTCATCAAAAATTGAAATCTTCTTTCGGGATAGAAATTTTATTGATGTTAAGAGGCAAATTGAAAGCAAAACTCAACAATTGAGTGACCTGAATGCATTATGTTTTCATGGTTGCCATAGCTTAATGCATGACCGTAGGATGAACGATATTGTAGATCCGCTAGTAGACCCATTTGATAATCGTTATTCTGAGGTAGCAAAGGCGCAGATTGGATTGATAAATGAATATAGTGAGAAGCAGAGAAAGATTGTTGATGAGATGCAATCGGATTTTTCAAGTTTAAGAGATATACTTTATGGTTACATTACGACCATAATCAAGTAAGAATCCCTGACGAATGCCCAAATTCTCCTTATAGTTATAACAGGATTAGTTCTTTTTCAATGCGGAGTATTCTTTGCAAGCAACAACAACTGAGTGCTACATGAATCAGAATATCTCGATAATTCAGGGTATAGAATGGACATTGATAATCTTCCAATCTTAAAATTTTCCAATCTTCTAATTTTCAGAAAAAAAGAAAGCCACCCCGCGTAACCGAGATGGCTTCCTATATAAGAGAAGTGTATATAAGTGTTATCCGTTCATTGAAAGCAGGAACTCTTCGTTTGTGCGGGTGCCTCTCATTTTGCCTTGCAGGAATTCCATTGCTTCAACGGAGTTCATGTCAGACATAAACTTGCGCAGTATCCATACACGTTGCAGTTCGTCTTCTTTCATCAGCAGGTCTTCGCGTCTTGTGCCCGATGCAGGTACATCCATAGCAGGATATACTCTACGGTTAGCAAGCTTGCGATCAAGCTGCAATTCCATGTTACCGGTACCTTTAAATTCTTCGAAGATAACTTCGTCCATCTTCGAGCCGGTATCGATAAGTGCTGTAGCGATAATGGTGAGTGAACCACCGTTCTCGATCTTACGGGCAGCACCGAAGAAACGTTTTGGTTTGTGCAGTGCGTTAGCATCCACACCACCGGAAAGTATTTTACCAGACGAAGGAACCACCGTGTTATAAGCACGTGCCAGACGCGTGATAGAATCCAGTAGGATTACTACATCATGTCCGCACTCAACCATACGCTTCGCTTTCTCAAGTACAATGCTCGATACTTTTACGTGGCGTTCAGCCTGCTCATCGAATGTAGAAGCAATAACTTCTGCATTCACACTGCGCGCCATATCGGTAACTTCTTCCGGACGTTCATCGATCAGCAATACAATCAGGTATACTTCCGGGTGGTTCTGCGCTATAGCGTTGGCAATGTTTTTCAGCAATACAGTTTTACCTGTTTTAGGTTGTGCCACGATCATACCGCGCTGTCCTTTACCGATAGGCGAGAACAGATCAAGTATACGTGTAGACATGTTATCAGGCGTAGTGCTGAGTTTTAGTTTCTGTTCCGGGAAAAGCGGAGTAAGATATTCGAAAGCCACACGGTCGCGTATTTCTTCAGTAGTCTTACCGTTAACCGATTCAACCTTTAACAGTGCAAAGTATTTTTCGCCTTCTTTCGGAGGACGGATCAAACCTTTTACAGTATCACCGGTCTTAAGGCCGAATAGTTTTATCTGTGATGGCGATACATAGATATCATCGGGACTCGCCAGGTAATTATAGTCTGACGAACGAAGGAAGCCGTATCCATCCTGCATGATTTCGAGTACACCTTCATTGCTGATAGCACCATCGAACTCGCGTATAGAGGCGCGCTGATGTTGCGGGCGCTCCGGCATACGTTGCTGCTCGTGGCGTGGTTCTTCGTTAATGATAATGTTTTCAATATCGCTGTCGTCTTCCTCTGTATTCTCAGCGAAAGTCTGAGGAGTAGAATCGAAGTTCAGATTTATAGAATCCAGCAGCTCGTCCGAAGTAAAATCAGCTTCTTCTTTAGCTGGCGGAGGTGTTGATGAAGCATTGGCAGGTGCTACATTCTCGCGTCTGCGCGGACGCATTTTACGTTCAGGTGTAGCAGCTTCAGCAGTAGTGTCAGTAATTTCAGTCTTAACAGCAGCAGGCTTTTTGGCGGGGGCTGCATCACCAGATACAGCTTGTTGATCGAGGATTTTGTAGATAAGATCTTGCTTGGATAGCTTCTTGGCATTTTTTACGCCCATCTCCTCTGCGATCTCTTTCAATTCAGAGAGAAGCCTGACATTCAGGTCGTCAATAGTGTACATGAGATTTAAAAATGAATGTGTTTAAAAATGATGATATGTGAATTGGTTGTGGTGATCAGCATAAAGCTGAATAATAACGTTGTGAAACAGTTAACAAGAAAAACAAAAATTTGATTAAGAATTCCGGATTTATGTTCAGAGGGCTTGAGATAAAAGCCGAATGATGATGCAAGTATAACCCAAAAATGAAAATTATCAAATCATAGAAATATTTTATTACAGTTAGAAAAGCACAAGGCGATCAAAAAAAACTAATTTTGAAGCCTTTTAAAAAATCCATACCAATGTTACAGGTAGCAATTGTCCGCGAGCAAACCGACAAAATTATAGCGGGTTTAGCCAAGCGGAATTTCAAAGATGCAAAGGCCCTGATAAATCAGGTGCTCGAAAACGATCAGTTACGAAGAGATACTCAGAAAATACTCGATGAACTGAAAGCTAAATCTAATACAGACTCCAGGAAGATCGGAGAGTTAATGAAGTCGGGCAAGCAGGATGAAGCTGCTGCATTGCGTGCATCGGTTGCTGCTGACAAGGATAAAGTAAAATCGCTCGAAGCAGAACTTGATGCATACGAAAAGAAACAACTCGAACTGCTATATAAGATCCCCAATGTACCGCATGAAAATGTACCGGCTGGTGTTGGTGCTGATGACAACATCAGTGTATACCAGCATGGCACAGTTCCTCAACTAGACGCGGATGCTCTTCCACACTGGGAACTTATCAAGAAGTACGATATCATTGACTTCGATCTTGGTATAAAAATTTCAGGTGCAGGTTTTCCGGTATATAAAGGGAAAGGTGCACGGCTGCAGCGCGCGCTTATCAATTTCTTTCTCGATGAAGCTGCGAGCTTTGGCTATAGAGAAATACAACCTCCTATAGTAGTAAATGAAGCTTCCGGTTATGGAACAGGACAACTTCCTGACAAGGAAGGACAGATGTACTTCGTAAATGAAGATGGTCTGTACCTGATACCTACTGCCGAAGTACCCATCACGAATTTATACCGTGATGTACTGGTTGCCGAAGATGAACTGCCGATCAAAAATGCCGGATATACTCCTTGCTTCAGGCGCGAGGCCGGCAGCTGGGGAGCACACGTGCGTGGTTTGAATCGCCTGCATCAATTCGACAAAGTTGAGATTGTACAAATCAGAAAAGCAGAAGAATCATACCAGGCACTTGACGATATGTGTGCTCACGTGCAGGGCTTGCTGGAGAAGCTTGAGTTACCGTATCGCAAATTATTACTCTGCGGTGGCGACATGGGTTTTAATTCAGCCATGACCTACGATATGGAAGTATTCTCTGCAGCACAACAACGCTGGCTCGAAGTAAGTTCAGTAAGTAACTTCGAAACGTTTCAGGCCAACCGTTTAAAGCTGCGCTATAAAAGTAAGGAAGGCAAATCACAATTGCTGCACACGCTTAACGGCAGTGCACTGGCGTTGCCTCGCATTGTAGCGGCTATATTGGAAAACAATCAAACCAAAGATGGCATACGCATACCCAAAGTGCTGGTGCCGTATACGGGTTTTGATATCATCAACTAAGTAAAAACAAAAACGATAGCGAATACAGGTTAACTGGCCCGCGGTGTAAAAACCCGTGGGCTATGTTTTTTAAAAAATGCTCGTGCTATGGATATGATCGACTCATCCCTTACTAATATTCAACAAGTGTCTGCACACTATGTAGGTAACCCTGTTAATGGCGAATCGCTGCGCCTCTCGGAAGCTCCTATCGATGTGGACAATGAAAAGGTACACCAGCTTTTGCGCACGTACTTTCTCTCGAACTTCAACACTCCGGAGTATAACACGTTTACGTTCTCCAACGAAGACTTTACGCTTAACCCGATCTATAAATTTGCTTTAGATACGTTTACCAACCCGGAAACATTTCACGAGAATTCGGTAAATATAGCGCGCCATCTTTACGATGCTACGCAACACCCGAATATAAAAGCCGGTGAATTATATATAGCCTTCTTCGACTCCATTGAAGTACAGAACATGAGCGCTGAGGCGATCGGTATATTTAAATCGGAGAACAAAGAGAATTACCTGAAGCTCTCCTCACAATTTGAAATGAGTGCCGATGAAGGTATAAATATCAAAAAGCTGGATAAAGGTTGTCTTATTCTGAATGCAGAGAAGGATGAGGGGTATAAAGTGTTGATTGTAGACAACATCAATAAATCAGACGCGCATTTCTGGAAGCACGACTTTTTGAATATAAAGCCGCGCTCCGATGCATACCATCATACCAACAACTTTATGAAACTCACCAAGCAGTATGTGGAAGAACAGTTGTCGGAAGAATTTAGTGTGTCGAAGGCAGACAAGATTGATCTGTTAAATCGCTCGATGGAATTCTTTCGCTCGAATGAGGAGTTTAGTAAATCTGATTTTGAGGTAAATGTACTGGGCAATGTTGATGTTATCGAGTCGTTCCGGAATTATGGAAATGATTTTATGGGCAAGCATAATTTTGATGTGATCGATCACTTTGAGATTTCTGCACAGGCTGTAAAGCGACAGGCGAAGGTGTTCAAGAGTGTGTTAAAGCTTGACAAGAACTTTCACATCTATATACATGGCAATCGCGAACTCATCGAAAAAGGTTTTGATGAAGTAACAGGCAAACATTACTACAAGCTATATTTTGATAATGAGAGCTAAGCGGTGGTTCGCTTTCGCATCACGTAGAAAATGCCTACGGCCAGAAATGTCATCAACACCATAGCGGCAATGGTAATGGATGAATAGCTGCTGTTGTGCCACCGGAAATATATACCGAACAGCGCCCAGATCACCACCAGGGAAAAGAACGGTACCCGGTAGTCGATTGTTACTTTCAGGGCGAGCGCAGCGGCTATAGTCATCATCAGGATAGTCCACAACTGCGGTGGTATCGATCCGCCCTGCCAGCCAAGCGCTATTAGCCAAGCGGCTATATTGGCAATTGTGGCAACGCATATCCAGGCGAGGTATACTGTGAAAGGCAATATAACCCACAGTTTTAGTTTCATATCCGCGCTATCACTTTGGTGCAGCATCCGAAAGATATAGGTGAGTATACTTAACAGGGCCAGCATGATAAATACGGATAGCGTTGCGAGCAAATGGTGCCACGCTAATATCCAGCCCATATTCAACACACAGGTGAATATAAACCACGGCAGCACACGGTTGATCATTTTATCGTCTGATCGTAGCCAGCTCATCACCACAAAGCCCGCCAGCAGAAAATAGATAACGCTCCAGATAGAGAATGTTAACCCGGCCGGTGTAAAGAGGCTTGGGTATAGATCAGACACCTGGCCTGTATTCAACCCGTTAATGGGAAGTATATTTGCCAGCGCATTTACAGTTATAGTACCTGCAAACGACAGTGTTGCTGCTATACGGAGAAGTGTGGTATTCATTTCGGTGTTTTTTTTCAGAGTATAAACAATGCAACTTTTAAAAAGTTATGCCACTCATCACAACTATATTGTCAAACCCGATACCTCAATCTTATTTTATAGAACTTTTAAATGTATAGCATGAGAAACCGAACCTATTTACTGATAACTTGCTGCGCATGGGTGGCGCTGGCATGTTCCACTAAAAAAGAAGAAACGACAAGCATGAAATATCCGGAGACAAAAAAGGTAGATACAGTTGATACATACTTCGGCGAGCAGGTAGCAGACCCGTACCGCTGGTTGGAAAATGATACGGCCAAAGAGACAGGCGAGTGGGTAAAAGCGCAGAACGACATAACGTTTGGCTTCCTTGAAAAGATACCCTATCGTGAGACAGTAAAGAAACGCCTGGAACAAGTATATAATTACGAACGCCTCGGTGCACCGTTCAAGGAAGGAGAATGGTATTACTTCTATAAGAACGATGGCTTACAAAACCACAGCGTGCTCTACCGTAAGAAAGGTGAAACTGGTACACCGGAAGTATTTCTCGATCCGAATACATTTTCAAAAGATGGTACAACAGGACTCAGCGGAGTGTTCTTTACGAAGGATGGTTCGATGGCTGCATACCTGATATCTGAAGGTGGATCTGACTGGCGCAAGGCTATTGTTATTAAGACAGCCGATAAGTCGGTGGTGGAAGATTCGCTTCGTGATCTGAAATTTACCGGTATAGCCTGGAAAGGTACCGAAGGTTTTTACTATAGCAGTTACGATAAACCGAAAGGCAGCGAGCTGTCATCCAAAACTCAGCATCACAAACTATATTATCATAAACTCGGCACGCCACAGCAACAGGATGTATTGGTATTTGGCGGAGAGAAAACACCACGCAGATATATAGGTGCCGGTTTAACGGAGGATGAACGCTTCCTTATAGTATCGGCCGCTACGAGTACTACCGGTAATGAACTATATGTACAGGATCTGAACGATCCGAAAGGTAAATTGGTGAACCTGGTAAGTAATTTTGATAACAACCATAATGTTATCGATAACGATGGTTCGCGTCTCATCATCCAGACGAACCTCAATGCTCCGAACGATCGCATCGTTGAAGTTGACTTTGCAAATCCTACACCGGAACATTGGAAAGATATAATTCCTGAAACTGACAATGCACTGCAAGGTGTAAGCACAGCCGGTAAGAAGTTATTTGTAAACTACCTGAAAGATGCCAGCACGCTGGTAAAGCAATATGACTATAAAGGTAAACTGGAGCGTGAGGTAGCATTGCCGGGTATAGGTTCTGCCGGTGGTTTTGGTGGAAAGGTGACTGATAAAGAAGTATATTATTCCTATACTTCATTTACCTATCCTACATCTATTTTCAAGTATGATATAGCGTCCGGTAAATCTACGCTATATGAAAAGCCGAAAGTTGATTTCGATCCGGAAGCGTATGAGACAAAACAGGTATTCTATACCAGTAAAGATGGAACGAAGGTGCCGATGTTTATTGTGTATAAGAAAGGCATTGAGCTGAATGGCAAGAACCCAACGATGCTATATGCATATGGAGGTTTCAGCGTCAGTCTTACACCAGGCTTTAATACTTCACGCATCGTGTGGCTGGAGAACGGTGGTATATATGCACAACCAAATTTGCGCGGTGGTGGTGAATACGGTGAAAAATGGCACCAGGCCGGAACAAAACTCAATAAGCAAAATGTGTTTGATGATTTTATAGCCGCTGCTGAATACCTGATCAAAGAGAAATATACCTCAAGTGAATATCTTGCTATATCCGGAGGTTCTAACGGTGGCTTGCTGGTAGGCGCTACCATGACGCAGCGCCCTGATCTGGCTAAAGTAGCACTGCCCGCAGTAGGTGTCATGGACATGCTGCGTTACCACACCTTTACCGCAGGTGCAGGCTGGGCGTATGACTATGGTACAGCCGATGATTCAAAAGAAATGTTTGAGTACTTGAAGAAGTATTCTCCAGTGCATGCGTTAAAGGCCGGTACAAACTATCCGGCTACGATGGTAACTACGGCAGATCATGACGATCGTGTGGTGCCTGCGCACTCGTTCAAGTTCGCGGCTACATTGCAGCAAAGCCAGGCGGGCAATATGCCGGTTTTGATTCGTATCGATACGAAATCCGGTCACGGAGCATCCAACTTGTCAAAGGCTATAGAATCTACAGCCGATCAATATGTATTCGCGTGGTATAACATGGGCATTGTTCCGCCAGTGGCGAAGAAAGAGATGTGACTATAAATTTCCTGTAAATTTTTGGAAGAGGCAGTCTATATACGGTCTGCCTCTTTTATTTTTGAGTATATGAGTAATGTTACGATACGCATCGGTAAAAAAGATGATCTGCCCCGCGTGCTCGAATTGATTAAAGAGCTTGCCGAGTATGAGCGAGCCCCGCATGAAGTGATCAATACGGTTGAGCTGATGGAATTCGATGGTTTTGGCCCCAACCCTGTGTATGGTTTCTTTGTTGCAGAAAATGAAAATGGAATTATAGGGTTATCGCTGTATTACTGGCGTTACTCCACGTGGAAAGGCAAGCGCCTATACCTGGAAGATATCATTGTAACGGAAGCCGAACGCGGGAAAGGCATTGGTAAGGTATTGTTCGATCGCACCATGCAACATTCGCTGGAGCAGAATTGTTCGGGTATGATGTGGCAGGTGCTTGACTGGAACGATCCCGCTATAAATTTCTATAAAAAGTACGGAACCAGGTTCGACAACGAATGGATTAACTGTACACTGGAACGCGACCAGATCGCGAAATACGTTTCTGGCCAGGCAAAACTTTAGCATAAGTATAAATTTACATCTGGTAAGTTTTTTATAGTTTTTGAAGGGTGTTGTGGTGATGGGTTCGTCATCTTTGAGTTAAAATTAAAACCATGAAAAACCTGCGACTACTCATGCTCGTGCTGTTTGCTGTTACTGCGCTTTCAACTGCGGATGTAATGGCTCAGGGAAAGAGCAAGAAAAAACAAAAGAATGAAAAGAAAGGTGGAGGTCCTCCGCCTTGGGCACCGGCTCACGGGTATCGTGCTAAAACCCGTTATGTATATTTTCAGGATTACCCGGTATATTATGACAACGATCGTGGAGTATATATATCGATGTCAGGGAAGAACTGGTCGATATCAGCCAAATTACCCGATATACTAAAGGGTGTTGATCTGTTTGCCACTCCGAAAATTGATCTTGATTTTAGTGGAGACAAGCCTCAGGAACTGTTTGACGAGCATAAATCGAAGTATCCTGGTAAAAAATAACGCATATAGCGCCCCACGAGGAAGCAATCTCCCTGATAGTATACAGGGAGATCGCTTTTTATACCCACAACAGGACGGGCTCAATAATCCCCGAAAGAATTATAAAATGTTGTATAGCTGATCTGGTAAATCTTACAATTTTCGAATCTTGCAATTTTCCAATTCTAGGCTTCGACATCTACAATCGCCCACACCGGAATAAACTTACCCCCCTTCACCTCAACATAGTTGTCAGCAAAGTCAACAAGGTTCGAGAAGGTTTCTATTACTTCACCATCTTCCAATTGCATGATCAATCCAACATCCTGGTGTTCGAGGTTGCTGATCATAACTGCTTTCACAAGTTTGTGTGCACGAAGGACTTTTTGTTCTTCATCACGCAATACATCCTGATGCGTAAAATGCACCATCGGAATTTCTTCGGGACTAATCTTCCTGACGTTCATATATCTGAAATGTTATTAAGATCAAGACATAACAGGATGTTGTATAAACAAAAGCAAAAAATCTTTTGTTTCAGACCTCTTCGAGAAGCGTACGGAAGGCAACGTGCCGATCTTTGAACCGTTTCTGAAATTCTTTATTCAGCTCCGGTTCAACTTTCTCCACAAAGTTTACCACTTCCTGAATATCGGCAGCGAAATACTGAACACTATAGGAAACTGATCCGTCTTCCTGGTCGTGCAGTACTTTGTACATCTTCCAATCTGTAAACATCTCTGTTTTCATTACCACGGGGATATACTGTTGTTTCATCCAGTCTATCCACTCTTGTTCAATTTCCTTGTCGATACCGACTGTTACGTTGTATAGTAGCATGCCGCAAGATACTGAAATAGCTGCGAGCTTTTAGCTGCGGGAAGAAAAGCTGCGAGCTACCAGCTACCAGTTGCTAGCGGTGTGCGTGTGAGATGGTGTGCCATGCAGCGCTATATATCTGGCTTCTGGCTACAAAGTACTGTGTGTCCGTGGCCTGATGGGGTGTATATATCAGCCAAACACACTCGTCACTCAGGCTCACACGTCTTGCACATGGTAGCTAGTAGCTAGAAGCTATTTTCATCAGTATCTTCTCATCTCCTGTCAGGTCTGCTTTGCCATCGGGTTCTTCTATCGTGTCGAGTTCATCGAGGTAGCGTTTCAGGTTGCGGTCTTCGTATAGTTTTACCAATGCAGGGTGTACATAGTATTTGCGACAGATCATCCGCGTGTTGCCTAGTTTTTTACTTACAGCATCGAGTGCCTGTAAAATATTCTTTTTGCATTCGCTGTCTGTCGTTACATCTCCCAGCGATTTCAGTTCGCGAAGAAAGTGTAATGAGCCTGCCCACGTTCTGAAATCTTTGGCGGTAAAGTCAAATCCGGTTGCATCATGAATATAACTATTTACCATTCCAGAATCAATAGATTTTCGTATTCCGTTAGCATCGTAATACTGAAAAAGTTCTTTGCCTGGTATTTCGCGACATTGCTTTACAATATTGGCCAGTCGCTTGTTTTTTATTGATATACGCTGAAAAATTCCTTTCTTCCCTTTGAATGAGAATTCAAGTTTACTGCCATCAATCGCAACATGTTTATCTTTTAGCGTTGTAAGTCCATACGAACCGTACAGTTTTTCATATCCTTCATTACCCACGCGTATATAGGTGCGCTCCATCAACGCGATTACCGTGGCTATAACTCTTTCTTCGCAAAGTGTCTTTTTGTTCAGATCACCTTCCACTTTCAGGCGCAATGCCGGTAATGCTTTACCAAACTCGTATAGTCTGTGAAATTTAGTTTCGTTTCGGAGCGCTGTCCACAATGCATGATAACGATATTGTTTGCGACTACGAAGGTCGTAACCTGTAGCTTGTATGTGGCCGGTTTCATCAGCGCAGATCCACACGCTTGACCATGACGGTGGTATAGCGAGTTTCTTTATACGCTCCAGGTCTTTTTTATTGCGTACCGGCTTTTGATCCAGCAAATAGGTATAGCCTGTACCCTTGCGCATACGCACTATACCCGGACTGTTATCGCTCACATATTTTAATGCTATAGCTTTAGCGGCCCGCTCGTAGTTACGGTTTATGCGTATAAACTCCTTATGCGTTAAGGCGATATTCAAGGCAGTAAATGTTTGTAATAAAAAAGTCAGGACGTTACATCCTGACTTCTGGTTGTAAGGGGATGGGATCCTTATTCCTGCTCAGCAGCTTCGTTAATGTCAGCTTCCGCCAGTGATGTGAGAAGTTCATCAGCCTGCTTTTCTTCATTCAGTGTCTGACCAAGTATCTGTTTGATATCATCGCGTCCCATGGTTTTGGCAAGCTGTGCCAAACCACCATAGGTAGCGATTTCGTAGTGCTCAACTTTCTGGGCTGCCAGGATCAGACCTACATCGCGTGTAGAAGAACCTTTCTCTGTTTCCGAAATTATATCTTCACCTTCTTTGATCAGGCCTTCCATTGCTTCGCATTTTTTTGCCTGTGGTTTTTTGTCCAACAGTTCAAATACTTTTTCAACGCGTGCAACGTGTTCCTGAGTAACGGTGAGGTGATCTGCAAATGCACTGGCAAGCTCTTCGGATGTTGCTGCTTTCTGCATTTTCGCCAATGCTTTTGTCAGGTGTTTCTCTGCCCAATAAATGTCTTTCAGGCTGTCGATAAAAAATTCTTCTAATTCAGAAGCGCTCTCCTTAGAAGACGCTCTTCTGGTGCTCGTTGCTTTTTCCATGGTACTAGGGTTTTTAATTGTTAATCTGAATTCTCACTTCGATATAAATAAAACTCTGTGCCGTTGTTCCTGCTATACTTTGCTCTATTCTTGTGGATGTTTATACCCGGGAACTATATACCGCTTGGTGAAGGAGGTGCTGATTTTACGCGTTCCTTTTCTTCAGCCTTGCGCTTCTTTTTGAAATAGCCGCGCAGCAGAAAATTATGTTGCATCGCTTCCATATTCTCATCGAGTTTATTCGATGCGCTTTCTGCGTTGATCAATGTATTCTCCATGCGTTGTGCAAAAGTTGTATCGGCCAGAAGAAGACCAAGAGCATTGTCGTTGCTATTTACTTTGGCTACTACATCTTTCAGATCTTCAGCAATCTTTGCAGTGTTAGCTGAAACTTTTTTTACATTAACCAATGCGGCATCAAATGTACCGGCCATGGTGGTGTCGTATAGCAAGCGATTGATAACGCCATCGCCATTCTTCATTTGGTATACCAGTCCGTTTAATTCGGCTGTAGCACGATTCATATTGTTGCCGGCGAGGCGAAGATTGGTTACGGTGCTACGGAGATCTTGAGCAAAAGCACCATCATTTAAAAGTTCGCCCACCAGACCTTGTCCGTTCTTGACTTTTTGTGAGATCGCTTGCAGATCGCTGGTTAACGTCTTTGTGTTCTGGCCTACATCTTTGGCTATATTAATAAGCTCTTGTGTATCTGTGGGCGATGCGGCATTTATAGTATCATTATCCGTAATGTGGTTCGCAGCATTACCAGGACGTACAACAACTATTTTGTTTCCTACCAAACCATCTGACCCTATATATGCCGTTGCATTCTTCGTGATGAACTCATTCTGCCGTTCTTTCAATTGAAGTTGTACAACAACTTTACCTTCCGATACGATTCGTACATCTTTTACCGTACCGATCTTTACTCCCGAGAGCCAAACATTGTCGCCTTCCTTAAGGCCTTCTACATTTTTAAAAATTGATACAATGGTAAAAGTTCTGCTGAATATACTGTTCTCACTTCCGATGAAAAAGACAGTAGCGATAAAGATTGCCAACCCTGCCAGTACAAACACACCAAGTTTTATATCCTGACTGATTTCTTTCGTTTTCATATTTGCTAATAGTTAAAGAATGGTTCTAGTTCCGGATCGGTCGTTTGCCTGATCTCGTCAAACGTACCTTCATATTTACTATAGCCTCCTACCAGGGCTATAACACGATCGGCCGTGTGTCGCGCACTGCTGATATCGTGCGTGATGATGATGGAGGACGTTTTATACTTGTCGCGTACCTTTACGATCAATTCGTTGATCTCGATAGAAGTTATCGGGTCAAGTCCTGCAGTAGGTTCATCGTACAGCATGATCTTCGGCTTCAGTATAAGCGTACGTGCTATACCAATGCGTTTCTTCATACCACCTGAAAGTTCTGCCGGCATTTTGTTGATGGCATCCTCCAGGCCTACATCTTCCAGTGCTTCCACTACGCGTGCTTCAAGTTCTTTTGTATCAGATATTCCCAGGTTCCGCTTCAGCGGAAACTCCAGGTTTTCGCGCACCGTCATGGAATCATATAGTGCACTTCCCTGAAATGAAAACCCTACCTGCAGCCGCAGCTCATTCATTTCTTTTTCATTCAGTTGCAGTACATCGTAGTGGAGTATATGAATAGAGCCGCTATCGGGTTTGATAAGCCCCACCATACATTTAATGAGTACAGATTTACCAGTGCCCGATCGGCCGAGTATAACCAGGTTCTCGCTCGCATGCAGGTCGAGATTTACATCGCGCAGCACATGCGTGTCTCCAAATGATTTTTTCAGGTGCTGTATGCGCACTACAACATCGGATGCTGATGCAACTTCTTTTTCGGTTATAGATGTCGTTACCGTGTCCTGTCTCATCGTCTGAAAAGATTAATGAACTGAAGACTCAACAAGTCAATAACAAAGATCAGGATCATGGACGCCACCACTGCTGTGTTGGCTGCTTTCCCTACACCGGCAGTGCCGCGTTCGGCATGGTAGCCGGCATAACATGCTACAACACCTATAGCAAAGCCAAAGAAGGCTGCTTTAATAAGGGAAGAAAATATATCCACATAGGTTATGGATACGGCTACATCATTAAAGTATAATTGAAAGCTTGAGTTGTTTATGAAATTTACCGTAAGAAAAGACCCCAGTAGCGCTGTTGTATCAGCAAACACCACCAGGAAGGGCAACATTAATGTAGCGGCCGTAACACGACTTGCCACTAAATAAGAGAATGGCCGGGTGCCCGATACTTCCATAGCATCGATCTGTTCTGTTACCCGCATGCTGCCTAACTCTGCTCCCATGTTCGATCCCAATTTCCCCGCACAGATCAATCCTGTAATAAGCGGGCCTAATGAACGCACCACAGCCTGCGATACAAGCGAAGGCAACCACGACTCTGCACCAAAAGAAGATAATGAAGGTCGCGATTGTCGTGTAAACACTATACCTGCCAGAAAAGAAGTAAATATGATCAGAAACAAAGAGCGATTGCCCACTACAAAGCACTGCCGCAATGTTTCTTTCCAGTCGTAAGGAGGTAAAAAAACTTCGCGCACAACGCTCATTGTAAAACGATAAACCTCCGCCAGATTTACCAGGAATCCTTTGATCTTCATGCTATATATTAAATGATTTTAAGTAGTGGAATTGTAAAAGTTGTGCCCCAAATACACAGGGTAACTTTGCAAAGGATGATGTATAATAAAATCTACAATTGGGTAAACGGAAGGTATATATTTTAGGCAGATACTATATTAAAGTAAGTTTTTCCCCACTTGCAAACGGACCGATGGCAAGCTTTTTTATCCTGGTGTATGTATAATCTTAACAACAAACATTATGAGATCACTATTGTATTTAATTGCCGTGATATTAATTATCGGGTGGTTGCTGGGCGTATTTGTATATAGCGCTACCGGATTGATTCACATTCTGATTGTATTGGCGGTCCTTTCTTTATTGCTAGGTGTAATCAGGAGGGCCTGACGTAATTGTAAAGTATAAAACAAACAAATTCATTATGAACAAAGTCAAAAGCAGCGTTCTAGGAAAAGTATCTGTATTGTTTATGCTGGTAGCAATGAGCATGCAGATATTGATGGGATGTAATGCAACCAATACCACGAAAGGTGGCGCTATTGGTGCAGGAGCCGGAGGCGCTATTGGCGGAGTTATCGGATCGCGATCTGGTAATACAGCAGTAGGTGCTATTATAGGAGCTACCGTAGGCGGAGCTGCCGGGGCGTTGATTGGACGCCAGATGGATAAACAGGCAGAAGAACTTAAACGCGACCTTGAAGGCGCAACGGTAGAACGTGTGGGTGAAGGTATAAAGATAACATTTAACTCAGGCTTGTTGTTTAATGTTAACTCTTCGCAGCTGAGTCCTACAACACAGCAGAACCTGCGCGAGCTGGCAGGCACACTGAATAAATATGAAGACACGAACATTCTGATTGAAGGCCATACTGATAATACAGGTTCGGATGATCACAACCAGAAGCTCTCGGAAGAAAGGGCAAAATCGGTTGCTTCATTTCTCGGTGCGCAAAATGTAAAGAACAGTCGTATTACCACAACCGGCTATGGCGAGTCACAACCGGTTGCTGATAATAACTCTGATTCAGGACGCGACCAGAACAGACGCGTAGAGGTGGCAATCTATGCCAATAAGAAAATGAAGAAGTGGGCAGAAAAGAATGAGGCAGGTAATTCATAACAACAGCCACTATATATATACATCTCTCAGCCGGCATGGAAGTTTCGAACATATTTTTCGTAACTTCTATGCGGCTGCAGGGAAGAAGACCGAAAGCACCCTAGTGAATGAAAGCGAAAAAGTATGTATGGATCGTTTCTATTGTTCTGATCGTTATTAGTACTTCTGTTTTTTTTGCCTCCCGCTATCTTCCGACATTTCTTCATAGTAAGCTTAAGGAAAAAGTTTCATCCCTTCAGAAAGATGGCATTTATATTCAGTACGATTCGCTGCAATTAAGCCTGCGCGATCGAACCATGGCCATCGATACAATCTCCATTGATATACCCAAGGAGAAAATGTCGGCCGAAATATATGGTTGCCATGTGCGATCTTTTAATTTGCTCCGCCTCATCTTTCGAAAGGATATACACCTCGGAGCCATTACAGCCGATATAGTAAAATTCAGCATCAGTAAGAAGAAGGAAAGCGAGCCCATGGAAGACGAGGCAGTGAAGAGCAACGACATATCTATTTTTATAAATACGATCGCGATCAAGCAGGCTTTTTTTCGTACAGGCGATAGTATAGCACGCGATACGATGGCGCTGAACGGGCGCATTAATATAGAAGGTCTTACCATTAACAACACCAATGAAGTGCAGCCGGTAACGGTGCGCAGAATGGATATGGATTCTCTTGTAATGGAAGTTCCATTCTATACGCTGGCTTTCGGGCATCTACAATTGGACAGGGAACACAAACGACTGAGTATAGATACGCTGCGCATACGTCCGCGTTTTTCAAAACATGAACATGCGAGACGTAAGCGTGTGGAGGATGATCGCTTTCATGGTATGGTCACGTCATTCACAATGGATGGGCTGAATTTCGCAACGGGCGATTCTGTTTTTGTCAACGCATCAAGTGTAAAGTTCAAGTTGTTGCTGGATGTTTTTCGGAGCAAACATTATCCTTTCCCGAAGCGCGACTATATGCCGCTGCCTGTAGATGCGCTGGGTAAGTTACCCTTTGATCTGACGATTGATACGTTGCGCCTTATCGACAGCCGTATATCGTACGAGGAGATTGGTGAAGAGGCAGACTCCAGCGGTACTATATATTTCGATAACCTTAAGGCGGGTATATTTCATATTTCCACGGATAAGGCATTGCCTCCTGCCTTTCTCGAAGCATCATCATCGTTTATGGGTAAAGGTAAACTGGTTATGACGTGCCAGTTCTCCAACACGAAAGAACCTGCTGTGGTAAAGGGATCGCTCAGTAATTTTCCGCTTGCGCGTATGAACGATATGCTGGGGCCACAAGCTAAAATACAGGTTGAAAGCGGCACGATGCTGAAACTTAATTTCAGTTTCAGGTTTACCGATATACGTTCAGACGGTGCTGTGGATATGAGTTATAAAGATCTGCGTATGGCAAGCCTGCGAAAGGACAAGGATAAGGACAAAGCTGTTCGCAATAACTTGCTGACGCTGGCCATCAATACATTTATTAAAGATGATGCAGGCCGCTATGTAACGGGAGAGAAACAGACCGGTATAATTTTATTCTACCGCGATCGGAAGAAAGCCATTTTTAATTACTGGTGGAAGTCACTCTTCTCGGGTATGAAATCTTCGTTTGCTTTACGTACACAGCAATCCGATCAGGCCACAGCTGAGAAGAATGCACGTAAGGATATGAAAAAACGCAAGCGCAAAAAAGAATAGGTTCATGAAGATCACGCGGAGCATTTGGGTTGTGGCAGCGCTTGCTGTTATATTGATTGGCGCACGCCTGCTGTTGTTGCGGTATTTAACGCGACACGTAAACAACGCACTGGCTGGTGTACAAGGTTATACGTGTAAAGTAGATGACGTAGATCTATACTTATACAGAGGTGCTTTTCAATTGCAGGATGTTCAGATCAATAAAACCGGAGTCCAGAGTGATATCCCTCTTTTGTATGCTTCAGCTATTGATATATCTATCGATTGGAATGCTCTGCTCGATGAAGCCTTCGTGAGTGACATTACCTTTGAACGTGTCCGATTAAATTTTATTGAAGGTGAAAAGAGTGACCAGTACGGTACAGGTGTCGACTGGGCTATGGTATTAAAAGAACTTTCTCCGTTAAGCGTAAATCGAGTAGTTATAGTGGATAGTAAATTTACATATTACGATCTGAACGTAGAGTCACGTCATGAACTTGCCTTCTATAACTGGAACGGAGCTATTGAAAATCTCTGTCAGATAGCAGACAGCACCAGTGCTTTACCATCCATGGCATACTTTACAGCATCGTCTTCCGACTCCAGCGTATTGAACATGAAAATGAAATTCAATGCTCATAAAGCCGTACCGGATCTTGATATTACATTCGCATTTGAGAATATAGACCTGCAAATATTAAATGGCTTTTTTAAAACGTACTCACAAAAGACTGTTGAACACGGTAAACTCGATCTATATACCAACCTGGCCTTGCTGGATGGTAAAGTTGAAGGGTATATAAAATACGAGGCGACTCATTTGAAAATGACCGATAGCAATGACGGCAAACCGGATGCTTCAAAAGCATGGCAAGCTATAGGTGTGTTTCTGGCGAGTAACCAGGATAAAGAAAAGTTTGCAACACGCGTGCCGCTGGCAGGTACACTGCAAGAGTCTCACCCGGCTATATGGGCTGAACTTTGGCAATTTTATTCGAAGGAATTTTTAAAAGCATTTGAACAACGTAAGCGCGAAGGCACCATTAAGCTGAATACGGTTACCAATGAAGACACTGCTTTAACGCGCAAAATGGAGAAGCAACTTAAAAAAGAGCAGCGGAAGGAACGCAGAAAGAAAAAGCGGGAAGAGCGTAAGAAGCAAAAAGACTCATAAGTAATTTTTGAGCGACCCGAGACTGATTGGCTTCTCCAGGAATTTAATGGCGGGGTGTCCGTTAAGCTCCGTTGGAAATCCGCGGTAAGCACTCATCAGGTTAATAGTGCTGGAAGGAAAATTCTGATGTATATAGTCTACTTTGTCCCATCCCAACCCATCTGGTAAATTATTGTCCAGGAAAATAATATCCGGAGATATACCTTCCAATTTTTGTATACCTTCCTTCAGGGTATAGGCTATATGCACCTCGTACTTTAATGGCACCAGATACGACCTCAGTAATATACATAGATCCTTTTCATCATCTATGATCAATATCTTTTTCACTTCGAATACTCTTTACAGGTAGAGTTAACGATAACTTATTCGTTAAAGTAACTCAAAAACTCTTGTTAAGTTATAAAGTGAAATAAAAATAATCTCACATTTTCGTGTGGGTTGATTTTACGTGGATTTCGTTTCACTTGGAATGATTTTTTATGAAGCGGTATAGGTAAACTTAAATGTAAAAGTCATGACTAGAAACGGTAAAATAATCTTGGGAGTGCTGGCTGCTGCGGCTGCTGGCGCTGTTGCAGGACTACTCCTTGCACCGGACAAAGGAAGTGATCTTCGTAAGAAGATATCGAAAGCTGCAGATGATTTTGCAGGTAACATTACGGATATGATCCTGAGCAACAAAGAGAAACTTTACAATGCGAAAGACCGGGCTATATCCGAAGCACGAGGATTAAAATCTGAAACAGAATCACGTCTGTCGCGTGTAAAAGAATCGTTGAGCTGATCGTATGCAGCCTTTGTTTAGGGTTTTACATATAACATACAGGTTGCATTGTAAAACCTTAAACAAAACTTTATCTACCGAATCTATAAATGTTAACCCGTATGGCAGAAATAAAATCAAAGGCAGAAGATTTAGCAGAACATGCTGGCGATTATTTTGAAACACAGTTTAAACTTGCCAGGTTAAATGCTACCGATAAAGCCACAGGTTTGGCATCACAGGGTTTCATGTTTGCAGTGGTCGCTATACTCGCCTTGTTTGTACTGCTGTTCACAGGGCTTGGCCTGAGCTGGTGGATCGGCAGAGTTATTAATAATATAGTAGGTGGTTTCTTTATTGTTGCAGGAGTATATGTTCTGCTGATAGCCTTATTATTATTGTTGCGCAAATCGGTTATAGCGCCTGTTATTCGTAATTTCTTAATCGCCCGGATTTATGAGTAGAATTCGTACACATGATGATCTTGTGAAAGAGAGACAGCGGCTATTGGCTCTCCTTGAAGAACAAAAAGCGCAGATCAAAGTTGATGTTCGGGAATTGAAAGAAGAACTTCGTCCGCTTTATACATTGATGTCCGTTGTTGGAAAAGTTACTACGCGCGAAACCCGTAATGACCTGTTGGTAAATACCGGCTCATCGTTAGCGGTGGATCTGCTGGCCGGCAGAGTTATATCCAAGAATCCTATTGCACGCATGTTCCTGCCCGGTGTATTAAAGAATGTTGCATCGCATCTTATATACAATGCAAAACCATTTTTGCAAAAACTCTTTTCTAAAAAGAAAAAGACAGCACAACCTTCTGACGTCTTATCGCATTGATTTATGATGCAGGTATAGATGCTACCGAAAACCAATAATTGCGTACTTCCTGAATTACAGTGAGCAACGATTCAAAGCTTGTTGGTTTTACTATATATGTGTTGGCACCAAGTTCATAACAGCGCTGTATTTCAGCATCGTTTTTAGTAGTGGTGAATACAACTACAGGTATCTTTTTAAAAACCGGATGTTGCTTGATTTCTTTCAACGTTTCGCGGCCATCTTTCTTGGGCATGTTCAGATCCAGCAGTATAAATCCCGGGTATTCTGTATTTGCGATTGACTCCAGATAGTTAATCAGTTCTATTCCGTTCTCTACAAACTCGACTTTGTCTTTATATCCCTTCTCATCAAAAGCCGTCTGCATGAGGTAGCGGTCATCGGCATCGTCTTCAGCAACCAGGATAAAGTCTTTGCGCATGGGTTTTATTGTCATGATCAAATATAATTATTCGGATAGTTGTTGTAGAAACGTTTTTAAACCAATGGAAGTTTAAAGCGAGGAAAAAAGAGATAAATCTGTGGAATTAATTACACTGCGCTATAGCTGCGGCAGTGTGCTATACGAGGAAACCGCGGGCCTAATTTTTCCTATATATCCATAAACTAACGCTTTATGAAAGTGCACGCAAAACAACAGAAACGTGTCGGTCAGAAAAAGCAAGATCCGAAACGCCCCGTTGCAACACGTAAACCTGGTGAAAAGCCTTCGGTACCTGCAACGGAAGAAGAAGTGTCTGCACAAACAGAGCAGGCAGTAGCCAATGAAAGTGCGACATCTGTACCTGAGACAAAAGATTGGGAGAAACAACCTCGTGTAAATGAGGACGACCAACGCAACATTGTGAACAATCCAGAGCATGCACAGCAGGAAATAACCGATCACCATGACAAGTAACGATAGGCTGGTGCACGCGAAATATAGTTTGAAACCATTAAAGGATTAAAGTATGGCATTTGAAGTGATTGAGAACCGCCACGAAGCGGTAGAAAAACTTAAAGAGCTGGTAGATGATGTGAATATATGCATGCTTGTTACCACCGATGATACCGGTAACGTAATGAGCAGACCTATGGCAACCATTGATGTGGATGATGACGGTAACGTATGGTTCTTTACTAACGAGTTCTCCGAAAAGATACATGAAGCTTCGCAGGACAATTCGGTTGCGCTCGTGTACTCGCATCCTGGTAAAAATGTATATATACACGCCAACGGTATAAGCTCTGTGATTATTGACAAAACAAAAATGAAACAACTGTGGAAGCCGATGTTAAAGGCATGGTTTCCCGATGGCGTTGACGACCCTAAGCTATGCCTGCTAAAAGTAAATGTACAGGTTGCTCATTATTGGAACAGTGCTTCCAACAAAATGGTAACCTTCTTTAACATGCTGCGCGCTGTTGCAACAGGCGACCGCTACGATGAGGGTGAAGTAGGCAAACTCAAACTCGAAAAGTGATGACAGTTAATGTTAAGGGTATGCTTGCGTGTACCCTTAACGTTGCTTTAGTTTTGTATCGGGAATGAAATAAGGAATGAAGTGCCAAAGTTTTCCCTTGATTTAACATCAATGTGGGCTTTGTGTGCCTGGAGTATATTAAGCGTAGCCGCGAGCCCCAGTCCCATTCCGTTTCGCTTGGATGTAAAATAGGGCTCAAACAACTTGGAAAGATTTTCCGGGGATATACCGCATCCGTTGTCTGTTATCTCTACGGTGTAGTGTGCATGATTGGGATTTACGACAATGGTAAGTTCGCCCTGCACATCTTTCATGGCTTCCACAGCATTGATGATGATATTGAGAAAAGCAATTTTCAATTTCTCGCTATCGGCCTGTATATAGCACGCAGTTTCGGGGTAACGCACGCGCATGTTGATATGTTGTAGTGTAATACGATCCAGCGCAGCACCAATGCTGTCGTCAAGCACACCTTGTAATATAGCTTTCTTGAATTGAAGCTCCGTTGGTCTTGCCGAATTGAGAAGCTCGGTGATGAGATCGTTTATTCTCTTGGAGTTGCGTTGTATGATTTCCAGGAACAACGCATCGTCTTCAATTTTGTTTGAGCTGATGAGCTGTTCTACCGACATCTGTATGTTGTTAAGTGGATTGCGTACTTCGTGCGCCAGTGTTCGCACCAACCTTCCGGTGGCGGCCAGCTTCTCTGCCTGCAATGCTGCTTTTTCTGCTCGCTTCAGATTTGTTATATCGTGAATAATACCCTGTACATATAGCGCACCGGTATTATCAATCTCCTGCGTGGCGGAGAGTATACAATATTTCTTTTCGCCTTGTTTATTGATCAATACGATTTCGGCATCGTCTACCTCGCGCGCATACTCGAGACTTTGCTGTATACTATCTTTACCTTCCGTGATAAGTTCGTAGAGGGAAAGTAATGAAAGCTCTTCCTGTGTGTAGCCCAACAGTTCGGCTGTGGCACCGTTCACATTTTTAAAACGCAATGCTTCGTCCGTAATAAATACGGCATCTTTTGAGCGCTCAAAGATGCTGCGATACTTTCGTTCGTTGGCGCGCAAGGCTTTAAGTGAAGCGGAGCGCTCGAGCGAATAGCGAATGCTGCGTTCCAGCTTTTCCGTATTCAGCTCAGACTTGATGAGGTAATCCATAGCACCTACCACCATGGCCTCTTTATCTACCGCTCGATTACCTTTACCGGTAAGTAAAATAATAGGCTGCTCACAATTCAATTGTACAGCTTCCTTGAGCAGGTCCAAACCTGTTTTTATTCCGAGACGATAATCTACCAGGTATAAATCGTGCTCGGAGGTGCGTATATGTTCTACCGCGCGGGCGTAGGTAGAGCACCAGTCAATTTCAAAAGAAGCACCTTCAATACTTTTTATATAGTCGCTGGTGATGATGAAATCGTCCTCATCATCGTCTACGATCAGAATGCGTGTAGCCTGTACGGTAGTTGACATGGGTCAGGTTATGATTGTTTCTCGGGTAGTATAACTACAAAAGTAGCACCGGAATCGGGTTTACTTTCTGCATACATTATACCATTGTGATTATCGATAATTTTTTTGCAAATGGCTAGTCCTATACCAGAGCCGGGGTACTCTGCTTTACCATGCAGCCGCTGAAAGATCTGAAAAATGCGGTCTGCATATTCTTCTTCGAAACCTATACCATTATCACTTACCTGTAGCTTGAAAAATTCTTTATCAACAGGAAGATGATGTTCTTCTTTTTCAGTTTTACTGGCTTTGCTGCTGGTTATTTTTATCACGGGTGCAATAGCAGGCTTTCTGAATTTGATAGCGTTGCTCAACAGGTTGTTGAAGAGCTGCTTCATTTCAGAAGCCACCGCTTCGAGCCGCGGCAATGCCGATGTAACTATACTCGCATTGGTTTCTTCGATCTTCAGTTCAAGATCGGTTTTTACATTGGCAATTATATCCTGCAGGTTTATCCACTCGAATGCGTACGAACTTCGACTGGTTCGTGAAAACTCGAGCAGGTTATCAATCAGCATACGCATGTTCTCAGCCGAAGCCATAATGCGTTCCAGGTATAGCCCGCCATCGGGACCTAATTTATCTATGAATTTTGCTTTGAGCCGCTCACCGAAGGTTGATATTTTCCGGATGGGTTCCTGCAGATCGTGCGAAGCTATATAGGCAAATTCTTCCAGCTCTTTGTTCGAGCGATTCAATTCACGAATGCTGCGGTCACGGTCGCGCTCAAAATTACGCAAGCGTGTAATATCGCGTGTTATACCTACAACCTTTATAGCACCGCCATCAGTGTTCGTTACTACTTTCGCTTTTGTAGATACAATCTTGGTTGCACCGGTTCGGGTTTTTACCTGGTACTCCTGTTCAAAGCCCGATTTCGTGCTGATCGCATCTTGCAGCGCGTGTTCAAATGAAGCTATATCTTCGGCTGATACCAGGTCTACATAAAAATCATAGGTGATGGCAGGCCGATCGTCTTCTTCAAATTCAAGTAACTGGTATAGACCTTTTGTCCAGGTAATTTTTTGATCGGCGATAGTATACGTCCAGCTGCCCAGTTGAAGAAGCTCTTCAGTTTCTTCAATTAAACTGCGCACAGCTTTTACTTCTTCTTCGCTTTTCCGGAAGTCGGTTATATCCTGTGCTATAAATAAAAATGAAGCAGGCTGGCCTGTTTCGGCTCTGCGCATAACCGTACCATGGGTTCGGAAGTAGCGCCAGTAACCTTCTTTATGATTGAGTCTGCAGTTAAAGCAATACGAATCATTATTTTGTAACGCATAGAATTTCTCCAGCTCGTGCTGAACAAGTTCTATATCTTCTTTGAAAATAAGCTCATTCAGGTCGCCACCGATATCTTCATAGGAGAATCCCAGAAAATCATGAACCTTCCTGTTGAGGAATGAAATATGTTTCGTATCTACATCATAGATGTAGATGATGGCGGGAAAGAAATCAGCTATTTTTTCATCAAAGGCATTCCGGCTCTCACCGGCTTCAAACAACGTTTTAAAGTATTGAATGTGCTCACTCATACTTCATGATGAAACTCAATGTTATTGAGTTCTTTGTATTGCTTGATTTTATTATAGAGTGTTTTACGATCGATCTTTAAAAGCTTCGCTGCTTTGCTTTTGTTGAAGTTTACGCGCTTCAGTGCCTCGAGAATAATTTCATACTCGGCATCTATACCGGCACCTTTCAAGCCTGTTTCTTTAATAATAGGACGTGTATAACTTGGTGTTGGTGGTAAGCCTGAATCCATGTAGGGAGAAGCTATAGGAGCAGAAGTATCTGCGCCACTGTTATCAAACTGCAGTTTGGTATAGTTTGATACTTCAAATGGTATACTCTTCACATCAATAACATCACCATCCGCTAATAGTGTAGCACGTTTGATAACATTCTTAAGCTCGCGCAAGTTGCCATGCCATACATAGTTCTGGAAAATGGTTTCAACTTCCGGAGTAAATCCTTTTACATTTTTACCAAGCTCCTGATTGGTGATATTCAGGAAGTGATTGGCGAATATCATGACATCATTTTTGCGTTCGCGCAATGGCGGAAC
The DNA here is from genome assembly GCF_042676245.1 of Ohtaekwangia kribbensis. Lineage (NCBI taxonomy): Bacteria > Pseudomonadati > Bacteroidota > Cytophagia > Cytophagales > Fulvivirgaceae > Ohtaekwangia > Ohtaekwangia kribbensis. The sequence goes on along the minus strand of NZ_JBHTKA010000008.1, from coordinate 406,572 downwards.
GTTGATCTGAAATTCGTTGAAGCGATGGTAAAGGTCTTCGCGAAATTTGCCGTTACGGCATGCATCCCAGAGTTTTTCGTTGCTCGCTACAATAATGCGTACATCCAGGTCTATATCTTTTGTACCACCTACACGTTTCATTTTTCGCTCTTGTGTAACGCGAAGTAATGACACCTGTACATCATACGGCAGGTTGGCAATTTCATCCAGTAGTATCGTGCCGCCGTTGGCAAGTTCAAAACTTCCTATCTTCTGACCGACAGCTCCCGTGAATGATCCTTTTTCGTGACCGAATAATTCACTACCTGCAAGTTCTTTTGACAGGGCTCCACAATCTATCGCGATAAAAGGTTTATCAGAACGTTTGCTTCGCTTATGTATCTCTTGTGCGATCGCTTCTTTACCACTTCCGCTTTCGCCATAGATAATTACACTATAATTGGTTGGACCAACAAGGTCGATCTGGTTTAGTATATTTTTAAAATCAGGACTGTTGCCGAAAATATAGATTTGATTTGAATCTCCCTTTTTACCGTTTGATACCTGCGTTCTGCTTCCATTGTACTCTTCGGTGTTGGCAGGTGCTACCTGTGTTACAACAGGAGCCGGTTCTTTCAGGGCACGTTTTATAGTAATGAGAATTTCATCAGGCAACAACGGTTTTGTTACATAGTCTATTGCTCCGAGGCGCATTACCTCTACAGCCGTTTTTATATTACTATAGCCTGTAATGATAATTACAGGCACTGCCGGAAGTTTATCTTTTATATTCTTGAGAATGGTGGTACCATCCATATCCTCCAGCTTGAAATCGCAGAGGATAAGATCCGGATTTGTTCCCTCCAATATTTCCAATGCCTTTTTGCCGCTGTTTGCCTCAATAGCCTCAAAGCCGTGCTTGGACAAAAAACGCTTCAGAACAAGGCACATGTCCTTATCGTCATCAATGATTAATATTTTTTCAGCCATATATTTTTTAAAAATAACTACACCTATAATTACTCAAAAAAATTACGCCCAGAAAGCCCGCATCTGAGCAACGGGTATCTGAAGATGCTCACGGTATTTGGTAACGGTGCGTCTTGCGATGTTAAAGCCGCGTGTTGCCAGCAACGATGCCAGTTGCTGATCTGAGTATGGAGACTTCTTATCCTCGCACTTGATAACTTCTTCAATCTCCTTCTGGATAACTTTGTTGCTGATCACTGCACCGCTCTTGTTCTCGATACCTTCGCTAAATAAGCTCTTTAATAAAATCGTTCCAAAGGGCGTTTGAATGTACTTGTTACAGGTAATGCGTGACACCGTAGATATATCTACCACGGCCATCTCCGCTATATTTTTCAGGATCATCGGTTTGAGTTGTGACTTGTCTCCATCCTGAAAATAATCGAACTGGTATTGAACAATGGCATTAATAACATTTAGCATGGTTGTTTCACGCTGGCGTATGGCATTTACAAACCACTCTGCTGAACTGAGTTTGCTCTTCAGGTATTGGAACGTACGTGTATCTTTACCTTTCTCGGCTTCCTTTACCATTGCTTTCATGCGATTGCTGATGACGAGATTAGCAGAGCGCTGATTGGTAAGACCTACTTCCATGCCATCTTCACGATGGGTGATAAAGAAATCGGGAATAATTGTGTCGGCTGAAGTTCTTTCTTCGGTGCTTCCAATTGGATTGAGATTCAGAGCGCCCATCATCTCCAACACCATGCGTAATTCTTCTTCGTCAATCTGTAAAGCGTTTTCTATTTTTTCGAAGTTCCGCGCCTTTAGATCATCGTAGTGTTTTTCAAGAATGGTAAGCGCTGCTTTTACATCCGGACATTTTGTATTCATGCGCTTCAGTTGCAACAGCATACACTCACGAATGTCGCGCGCACCTACGCCTGCGGGTTCAAAGCTTTGTATAACGTGTAGTAATTTTTCGGCATCTTCTCCTTCAATCCACTTCATGGTTTTGAGCGAGAAATCTTCAGCGAGTGTTTCGAGAGGTGTTTCAAGAAAACCTTTTTCATTCAGGTTTCCGATGACGAACTGTGCGAAGGCTTCGTCTGTTTCAGAAAGTTTTATAGCTGATAACTGTTCTTCAAGATCTACTTTGAAATCGCGGCCCGCAACGATAGGCCTATCCGGCATTTCTTCCTGCTGATAATATTGTCTGTTTTCAGTTTTATAGTCGGGTATATCATCATAACCATATTCATCCCAGTCCTGAAACTCCTGAACTTCTTCTTTGCTATTGGTTGTTTCTATTTCATCAGAATTATCCTTCTCCTCGATAATAGGATTTTCCTCCAATTCGTTTTTTATTCGTTGCTCAAGTTGTAAGCTTGTTAAGTGAAAGAGCTCAAGCATCTGAAGCTGCTGAGGATTTATTTTTAGCTGTTGCTTCTGCGTTAGATTCTGACGTAACATAGCCAATGGTTTTGGTTTAAATATTAAAACCTATATGCAACCCTAAAACCAAACTTTTTTGCCCGTTGATTTTTTTTTAAGATTCTGATTGTCAGATAAATGTAATTTCTAAAAATAAAGCGGTCAAGTGTAAATGAGGAGTATTGGGGAAAATGTTGCTCATTTTGTAGAAATTAATCTATTCTATGCGTAAGTCCGTTATAATAACCTACTTAGCTTTTTTCGTTTCCCTCGTTATTTTGCTCGGCATTGGGTTTAACTTTTATACCCGGTTATTGCGCTATAATTATTCCATCACCTGGATTGAACGCACCCACGAGGTGTTGCAGGAACTGAAGAACCTCGAAAATTATTTCAAGGAAATGGAGAGCAGCCAGCGCGGCTTCCTGCTCACCAACGACAGCCTTTTTATAAAACCTTTTGAAGAACGACTCAGCGCTGTGCGCGGATCATTCAGTCGCTTACTCGAGCTTACGAGTGAAAACCCCGCGCAGCAAAAAAAACTAAAAGACCTCAGCTATATAATTGCCCGAAGAATAGATATACTCGAAGAGAGCACAGCGCTTCATAAACTGGACAGAACATTATTTGAGAAACGCTTAAGGGCAGGAAGAGAAACGATGCAGGAATGCGAAGCTATTCTCAAGGATATAGAGCAGGAAGAAAAACGCCTGCTCGTTACACGAAGAAAGATAAAAGACTCATACGGCTCGGCTTCATCTAACTACTCGGTTGTAATATTTACATTTTCATTTGTTGTGTTCATTATCACGTTTCTGCTCATTATACGCGAGCTATCGAGACGATTCCGATACCAGCGTGAACTGGAACTAAAGATTACCGAGCTCAATCAAGCCAACGCGGAGCTGGAGCAAATTACATTTGCAGCTTCGCACGATCTGCAGGAACCGCTGCGCAAAATTTTAACCTTTAGTGATATGCTAAAGGTAAAGTATAAAGATGAATTACCTGCCGAAACACAGCGGCTGGTAGAGCGTTTGCAATTCTCGGCAACGCGCATGCATGAGCTGGTGGAAGACCTGATGAACTTTACGCAACTGGTAGGACAAAAAGAAGAATCGCAACGGGTATCACTGAAAGAAGTTGTGGAGGAAGTACAGCATGAGTTGAAAGATATATTTACCGCTAAAGATGTAAAGCTCTCCATCGATTTGCGTCTGCCGGATATAACCGGGTATCGTTCACAATTAAATCTGCTGTTTCATTCGCTGTTGGACAATGCCGTGAAATTCTCGAAAGAAAATGTGCCTCCGGCAATATTTATACTTACGCAGCAAGCCACGGCTGAAGAAATGAAAGAGAAATTTAAAATCCGGTACGACAGCCAGCACTATATTAAAATTATTGTACGCGATAATGGCATTGGCTTCGATAATGAATTTGCCGGAAGGATGTTCAATTTATTTCAACGGCTGCACTCGCAGCAATCGGCCTATACGGGTAAGGGTATTGGACTTACCATTGTGAAGCGAATTATGACGAATCACCTCGGGTTTGTATCAGCTCACGGGAAAGTAAATGAAGGTGCCGAGTTTGTTTTATACTTCCCCGTGAGTGAATCTGCCTGAATGTTACTGAGCCGATCGTAATTCTTTTCCGGCTATATCTTCCCAACGATAAAACTGGAATGTTTTATCATCGCTCATGGCTACAAACAACCCGTGCGGAAATCCGGGCAACGCTATGCTGGTAACATCACTGCCATCGCTTTCAACTGTGGAAGTCTTTACAGTTTTTAATAGCGGATGATCGTGCTTGCTGTTTTTGCCTTCGCGTAAATATATGTGGAACTGGTTGGCCTGCTGATCGGATACAAGTATATATCCTGTACCATCTTTAAATTTATAAATGGATATACCTTCGTGATTGTCAGTAAAGCCGGTCGTGCCGAAGTGAGCAAGTTCGGTGTTGGCGCTATCCGGATGCGCATAGTACTTGCGAATGCCGACACCTTCGTCTGAATAGTATATATATCCCAGCTCATTGTCCACCGCGATGGATTCTATTTCGTTTTTGCCACTATAGTTTCCGAATTTACGAACTAGTTTTCCGGTTACATTTCCACTGCCGTCATCCTGCAGCAGGTATTGCCAGATATAGCTTCCATCGGTAGGTCCGGATTTTCTCCCAACAATAGCATAGATCTTTCCATCAGCCGGATTAGTATATAGCGCTACCCCCATGGGCGCGCGCAATGAATCATTTTCAAAAACCGGTATACCACCTTTGTCTATTGCCTTCATATCAGGCAAACTGAAAACACGGATGGAATTTGTGTTACGCTCGGTGCATACGGCTATATCTGTTTTTTTATTCTGAAGACTAAGACCGTATGCTATATCTACATTATTAGGGCGCTTAATGTTCTTTACCGTTTTTGATTTGATCTCTTTTCCATTCAGATCAAATACATAGAGCGCACCATCACCGGCATCGCCACCTTTGTCGGTGCCCACGATCAGGCTCTGAGACGGATCATTCGGGTTGATCCAGAATGCAGGATCATCGCTGTCATACGACACAGTATCGGACGCAAACACGGGTTTAACTACGGCTGCAGTATCTACCTGGGCTGGTGATGTCGGTGTCTCTTTTTGTTTGCAGGCTATAAATAAAAATGCGGGTGCTGTAAGTATCAGTAATCGCTTCATTGTAAAATATACTTAATTTATGCCGATCGTGCCGTGAGCACGGTCAGCCATTCTATACCATTAATCTTTTGTAAAGGTGAAACTAACGCCATCACCATTGCTAAATAGTTCTTCGCCTTCTTTGAAGTAATCTTCATCCACAACTTTTAGAAAATGAATTGTTATGGTTTCTTCAGCTTCATTGATTTCATATTCACTGTCGATGATGAAATCCAGTTCGTCTTCTTCAACGCCTTCGTCATTTACAATAACGTGGCTTCCTTCCAACGATAACTCACCATCTTCGGCTTCATACTCTGCTTCGATCTCGATCACTTTGTTTTCAGTCTCTGTTTCAGACTCACCGTTTTCGCAGGTAGTAATTTCTTCTTCCTCTGCTAATTCGATTTCGAATTTCATTTCTTCGAATTCAAATTCAGCTTTTACTTTTCCGGTGATGTCTTCAAAGTTTATCCCTTGCAGTTCAGGATTTAAGGGCCCAAATATACTTTTAAAAGCTTCGAACTCTTCTTCGTTGTTAAACTCAAGTTCCCATTCGCCTGCCGCGTCATTGTCTAATACTTCGTATTCGAATACATTTGGTGAACCCAGTATAACACGCTCAGATGATTTGAGATTAGATAATTCAAATTTGAAACTGCCTTTCGTTTCATCTTCACCGGGCAACGTAAGTATAACTTCGAAAGAAGTAGGTACGAATTTCAAATCTTCATCACGTGAAAGTGTAATAGTTCCGGAGAGGCCGTCATTGCTTGCCGTAAAAGGAATTTCGCGTTCGTATGTACAATCGTCTACTTCAACTTCGTATATAATCTTGTCGATAGTTACATGATCAGCCATGTCCTCTTCAAGATCGGTAATAGTATAATCTATTGTGATGTTGCTTTCAGGAAGTGCAGCATCCGGTAAATAATCAGCGAACTTAACTTCTATGCTATAGTCCTCTGCATCGGCAAGGTCAGCGCCTTCCTCTGCATCCAGCAACAGCTGAAGGGGGAAGTTATTATCGTTCGGTTTTTCGTCCAGCGAATTATCGGCACAGCTCACAAAGGCTGTTAATATCAAGGTTGTCGCCAAAGTATATAAATGCTTTTTCATTTCTTTTTCAGGTTAAGGTTATAGATCGAGTTTAAGACCGGCACGTGTCCACCATGAATAAAATTCACGTTGGATATAGTGGTTCTCCTGTCCCTGGTATACTTCGAAAGGCTGGTTGGTAATGTTCAGGAACTCGGCAAAGAAACGCAGCTTCGGACTGATCGTGATGGTGGTTGTAGCGTCCATCTGAATACGGTCTTTTACATACAGATCTTCGCTTGCATTGCCACCAATCTCACTGATATACTCTCCATTGAAGTTGGCGCTTACGCGGAAGTTGAAACGACCCAGGTCATATCCCAGCGACAAATTACCAACGTGTTTCGCCTGACCCGGAAGTCTGATCTCTTCATTGTCGTTGCTGTTGCTGCGTGATTGAATTTCAGCGTTTGATGAAGTGAGCGTATAGTTAGCATATATACTCAGTCCTTTTAAAATGCCCGGTAGAAACGTTAGATTCTGTTGATACGCTACTTCAAAACCTAGTAAAGAAGCTGCCTCACCATTGCGCGCTTGTGTGATATCGATCACTTGTCCATCGGAGCCTGGGTATTGACTGCTTTCAAATCTGCGGTTGAAAATGAAATCGGTGAGTCGCTTGTAGAATACTCCACCGGATAATATACCTACGCTTCCAAAATATTTTTCAGCCAATATATCCACGTTGGTTGCGCCAACCGGTTTTAACTGCGCGTTACCGATAGTACCTTCTCCTTCGTTGATGTTAATTTCCTGTGCGGGTATAATATCACTGAAGTTAGGACGAGCGTAACTACGTGTTACGGCCATGCGCAGGTTTGTATTGTCATTTACATTATAGCGTACGTGCAGTTGTGGTAAGAAGAAACTATAATCAGTGCTTCCTTCTTCCGGTATAATTTCGCTTTCATTTACAACGGTGTACGATTTATAGTCAACGCTGGTGTGCTCAAAACGAAAACCTCCCAATACCATAAGTTTGTTCACTTGCAGTTTGGTCATCATATACCCGGCATATACATCTTCCTTGGCTGTATACGATTCGGCTGCTTCTGTAGCAAGTTTGTCTTCTACCGATAATTCGAAGTTGCCCGGGTTAGCGTTGAAGTAACGTATGAATCTTTCCGGGTCGGCATTGGCGCGCAGGGTATATTTACCATCCAGGAAGTTGTCGTCTACTTTTCCTCCTTCGTATTGGTCGAGGGTAAGATCATCGGATCCAGTATAGCTGAATACATTCTCCGTAATGTCATAACGTTTTTCTTTCAGACGAACCTTTCCTCCGAATTTGAATAGTCCATCGCTATTGCCAGCTTTATACGGTATACCTATGTTGAATTTGGCGGTCTTGTTTACATCTTTAGCATATGTATTGCCCATGGTGGCCTCGTCAAATTCATAGACGGAATTGTTAAGGTATATATTTTGCGAACTCGTATGTGGCAGATCGTCCACCACGAACGATGGAAACTTTGGATTGGTGTCAAAGTCGATCGACATCTGGTCCACTTCACCAATACTCCCTATCTCGATATCGAATGGCGTATCTTGTATTGCTTCCGAGTAAGACACTTCGTAATCAAGATTGATTTTAGAGAGCGTATGTTTTGCTCCCAGGTTAAAGCTGGTTACGATCTGTTTCTCCAGGCGGTCTTTAGTGAGGCGTTCAATTTCGTTGTCTTCGAAGGGAGAGTCGTCAACATTTGGATTGAATATATAGCGCCTTCTTTCCTCGCGATCGGTAAAACGATTGTAGAGCGATCGGAAATACACTTCGTTCTTGTCGTTGAATTTATAGTCAATGGTGCTGCTTAAGCCGAGGCGTGTTCGGGTAAGTTCATAGTCGCGTAACTCGAGTGCATTATCATCACGTTCCCAGTTGTCGGAGCCACGTTCGGTTTCATAGTAACTTGAGTTCAGCATAATGCCGAGCTTGTTATTGAGAAATCGCTGACTTAGCTCCAGTGATCCCTGCAGGTTCGTCTTGCCATTTATATTGTTATACCCTACAAGACCGGACGCATTTATACTAATGTTCTCCGTTTGCGCAGTGCGTGTAATCAGGTTCACCGAACCACCAATGGCATCACCATCCATGTCTGGCGTAATAGCTTTGCTTACTTCAATGGATGAGAGCTGATCGGCTGGTACTGCATCCAGCGCCACATAACGAACGCTGGCTTCTGGTGATGGTATCTGCTCGCCGTTAATGCTGATGTTGGTGAACTGCGGTGCCAAACCGCGTACCAATACGTAGCGGCCTTCACCTTGATCTCTTTCAATATTTACTGCGGGCACACGCTGCAAGGCTTCTGCCACGTTTGGATCAGGAAAGCGACCGATCTGGTCAGCACTCACTACGTTCTTGATGTTGTCGGCTGTCTTCTGCTGGTTCAATGCTTTTTGTTGTCCTTGCAACACACCGGTAATAACGATATCCTGCAGTTGTGTGGCATCGCTTATCATTTTAAGTTCAACATCAGCAACTCCATTTTCCGGAACGGTTACTACTTCGGTATATTTACGGAAGCCTATATAGCTTATTTCAAGCTCGACTTCACCACTGGGTACACGTAAAAAGAATTCTCCGTTAACATCGGATGTCGTTCCGTTGTTGGTTCCTTTTTGGAATATAGTAGCGCCCGGTAAAACAGATTTGAACTGATCATCGATCACACGTCCGCGGACTGCACCGGCTGCCGCTGGTTTCTTTACTGTAGCTGTTGTCAGATTCGATTTTACCAATAGCAAATTGTCCATTTGCTGAATAGCTACACGCGCTTGCGTAGCGATGGCTTCCAGAATTTGCCCGAGGTTGGTATGATGGCCATCCAGCGTGATCTTTTTGGTAAGGTCTACTCTCTTGCTGCTATAGGTAAAGGTAAAATCTGTTTTCTCTTCGATGATGGTAAAAACATCTTTCAGTGTTTTGTCTTTTACCTCGAGACGAAGCTTAACATCGTAGATGTTTTGCGCAGTGCCGTTTCGGGCAAACAGAACGTTGAGCAATAAACATTGCAGCGCAATTCCTGTTAATGTGTACAGGGTAAATTTTTGCGCCTTCGAAATACAAATCTGTAATTTTGTATACATAAGGGGTTCAGGTTATTTTTTCGTTAGATTAAGTTTCTATTCTTCGCAGCCTTTTCCATATAGGGTTATGACCTGGCCTGCTATACTATATTGAATGCCGGTGCTATAGCGGATGGCACGCAATACATTTTCAACCGGTTCATTTTTATATTTACCGGTGATGCGACATTGCCGGATGTTCGCATTCTTGAAATGTATAGTAACGCCGTATTGCTGTTCAATTTTTCTGGCGGCATCAGCAAGCAGTATATCTTCCAGTATCAGGGTGTGATTTTTCCAGGCGAGGTCTTTCTCGAGATCAGCCGGTTCTTTGATCATGCTGTGGTTAAGACGCGAGTAGTTTATTTTTTCGTGAGGAAGCAATACCTGTGTATCGTTGCCTTGCATAACTCGCACTTTTCCAGTGGCAACGCTTACTATAATATTGTTGCCCGTAGCATTTACATTGAAGGAAGTGCCGAGTACGTGCGTGGAAAATTCATCGGTATGAATAATGAAGGGGTGAAGTGAGTCTTTTTCAATTTCAAAAAAAGCCTCTCCCGTTAAATATACCTCCCGCTTAAACCCTTTGAATGTCTCCGGGTATTTTAAGGATGCATTTGAATTGAGTTGAACGATGGAGCCATCGCTCAATTTTATACTCAGTTGTTCTCCCGCGGTTGTGTGCTGCTCGGTATAGACAAGTTCTTCCGAACGTGACTCGGAATATTTACCCAATACATAAATAGCAATGCCCGCTGCCAGAAATATAGCCAGCGAGGCCGCGATCTTTTGCCACGATAACGTTCTGGTTTTTTTTTGTTCTTCTTCATATACATCGATCCGGTGATTGAGCTTCTGCAACCCGGATGATAAATCGAACTGCGATTGATGTGATGTGTTGTTAGCTTCCCACGAAGCCGACCACTCCAGAAATATTTTCTGATGCGATATATCTTCGGCTACCCAATCCAGTAAAGCTTTCTTTTCGTGTTCGGTGGCTTCGTCAGCGAGGTAACGTACAATAAGATGTGTCGGGATTTTCTCCTGCATAGCATTTGGTTTACTATACGGGAAGGGGGAATAACAAGCACCACCCCACCAGTGCCGGGTATTATCAAAAGGTTAAGCTTCTGTTAACGCGCTCGCGTGGTTTTCAGGATACTGATACTGCCTGAGCGCCTTGCGTAAATGACTAAGTGCTTTTACCAAATGATTCTCTACGGTGTTCTCAGAGATGTCGAGTATCTTGCTGATCTCCCGGTAGGTTAGGTTATCGAACCTACTCATCATAAAAACCTGTTTACAACGGTGTGGCAAGGCGCCAATGGCCAGGTCAATATGTTGCTGGAGTTCTTTGTGTACGAGTGATTGTTCCGGTGTGGTAGAATCGGCAAAGTCGGTTTGCAGAAGAATGTCATCAATGTCTTCATACAACGGTTGCTGCTTCTTTAGCACAGCAAGGGCAGCATGCTTTACTGCTATATAAAGATATGCATTCAGATTTTTTTCGATTGTAAGTTGGTGGCGGTTCTTCCAGAGGTATACAAATACATCGGCAACTACTTCTTCCGCTTCCGCGGCATGGCGCAGGTAGGTATTTGCGAACCGGCAGAGCTTATCATAATACTGAGCGAACAGCGTGTTAAGTGCCAGACGATCGTTGGCCTGTATCTGTTTGAAAAGTATAATATCGGAGCGCTCCGGATCCACAGCCTAAAAATTCCATTTTAGCTGCAGAGCGCAAAAGTATAGGTGTTATCAAATCGTAAAGAGATTATTAATGAGAGGGAGAGCAGCAATTTGTGCCTTCTCTATTTCTTTCTGAACCGGAAGGGTTCTTTATTAGTGGCAATGAGCTTGCCCTCCTGTATAAGCGTACTGGCAACAAGTTCTACCTGGTCAACCAGCATCTGCCAATTCTTTTGATCAATAGCCTGCGCTACATCAGACGGACAAAACGTTTTTTCAGTACCACGCTCGTCAGCAAGTTTTAGAATTGTTTTCCGAATGTCATCAGCAAAAACCATAAGAGCTTTCGATGTGAGTTATAAACATGAACCAGCGTACAATGGTTCTGATTTCAGCATGCTTTTTTATTATTTATACTATTTCCACGCCCGGTAATAATGCTAGTGTCTCATCCTGCATGGTGCTGTGCTTTTAAATATAGCTCGTCTTGCCGGAGAATGATTCTTTTAGCAAATCTATAGAATGAGCACAGAGAAAGTTATTTTTGCATTATGATAGTATCACGTTTCATCGCAGAAAGCCAGGAACCGAATCGTGAAATCATGACTGTACTTAGGTCGTGGGTAATGGACTTGGGACGGCACGTGGAGGAGAAGATGAGCAACAAGGTGCCACATTTCTATTTCTACGGACAATTGTGCTACCTCAATCCACTGGCGGAAGGTGTTGAGTTTGCCTTTACAAAAGGATACGAACTCTCGGACGATGCCAAGATGCTGGAGTTTAAAGGACGCAAGCATGTAAAGTCTATTACCTTCCACAGCGTAGCCGAAGCGGAAGAGAATGAAGATGGAATACGCCATATTCTGAATGAAGCAGCTATACTAAACGAATATCATTTTAAAAGAAAAAAACAGCGAAGCACGAAATGAGTGAGGATATTATACTTCCGGATGACGGTGATGATGATGAAATGTTTGAACATCATCGCATCGTAGCGGACCCCAAGCAAAGCCTGCTTCGCATTGATAAGTTTTTAATGGATCGGTTACCCAATGTAACACGAACCAAACTGCAGACCGGCATACATGATGGTTTTGTTCGGGTAAATGACAAAGCTATAAAGCCAAACTACAAGATCCATCCAAACGATGTTGTCACGGTTTCTTTGCCTGAGCCCCCGCGCGATACCGAGATCATCCCTGAAAATATACCGCTTAATATAGTCTTTGAAGATGACCATTTGCTCGTGATCAACAAACCGGCGGGAATGGTCGTGCATCCGGCTTATCAGAACTGGAGCGGCACAGTAGTGAATGCCCTGGCGTATCACTTTCAGAATTTACCCCGGATGACGGGTAATGAAGGTCGCCCGGGATTAGTGCATCGCATTGATAAAGATACCTCCGGGTTACTGGTAATTGCCAAAGATGAAGCAAGCCTTACGGGATTAGCAAAACAGTTCTTTGATCACTCCATTGAGCGCACCTATAATGCACTGGTATGGGGTGTGCCGGAGCAGCCGAGTGGAACGGTCAATGTAAATGTAGGACGAAGTTTAAAAGACAGACGCGTAACGACTGCTTTCCCGAACAGTGACATGGGGCGCCATGCCATTACACACTATAGTTTACTTCGTGACCTGCGCTACGTATCGCTGATCGAATGCAAGCTTGAAACAGGCCGTACACACCAGATACGGGCACACATGAAATACCTCGGCCATCCGCTTTTTAACGATGCTATGTATGGTGGTAATGAGGTGTTGAAAGGAACAACCTTTACGAAGTACAAGCAGTTTGTAGAGAACTGTTTCAAAATTATACCACGCCAGGCTTTGCATGCCAAAACGTTGGGCTTTGTTCATCCTGTCACAAAACAACATCTGCAGTTTGATTCAGAGCTGCCACAGGATTTTACCGATGTACTCGATAAGTGGGACCACTACGTAAAGTATAACTAGTATATAATTTATACCGGGTACGAATAACAATTAACGGATACGGTTACAGGAAAGAGTAAAGGATTGTGCTTGATGCAGAAATACATCAAAGAGTATAGAAGAAGTAACCTAAACGCTGTTTAGATCGAGTGACTTGTAACAGCTTTCAGCCTCTTAAAAAGATGGTCTGAGTTTTCTGTCTTTGCCCAGCGCCTGACGAATCTCCTTCAGCGCCTGGCGTTTCAATCGTTGATGAGAAGCTTCATCCTGCGAAGCATACATCAGTCCCTTTATATACTCAAGTACCTTCTCCGTTTGCATCTGATCGAGCGAGTCAAGCGACTCAACGATCTGATATTTTTGATTTATAGTTGTCATACGTGTAGTGGTTGTTTGACAACACAAATAACGTAAATCAACCACCTGATGTTCAAGAACCATGCCCGCTATTAACAGTAATACAACACGGTCGTAATATTTGAGTTAAAAATGCTGAAAAGCAGTGCTTTATAGATCGAGTATACCAAAGAATTCGGAATATGGTATATGTAAATCAATGAAGGTAAATCTGGGTTGCTGGGTTAATTTTATCCGATCGTATATCTTTTTACTCTCTAAATCAGACGACAGATAATATTTAACATTCCTTTCTGTATCAGCCTGTGCAAAAAGCTTGGTGTCGTTGGGAATAATTTTACGATCGTTTAAATAGATATTTCCGGAGTGCCGTTGGCTAAAGATATATTTGGCAAAGTCTCCCGCTCTTTGTGCATGATTCAAATTGAAAGGAAGAACCTGTAAATTTCGAAGAGGTAATTCCGATGTACTGCCACCAACGCAATATTCGGCAACGCTAATCGTAGATACTATCATGGTAATATCATGGTCCAGGAAATAACGAAAATAATTATCTGCGTTTCTAAAGAGAGGATCGTTGTCGTTTAAAAATCTTAGAAAAAAACTGGTGTCAAGTAAAACACATTCATGATTCATAATTACCTCGTATTTCATTAAGCCAACTGTCTGCATCAATAGACCCAAGCCAGTTTTTTTTTGCCTTGGTCCGAAGTGATGTCAGGTACTCTTTATCGTATTTGGGTTCGTAATCAATCAGGTCAATAAAAGATAGACTTGACTTGTCGAACTCTCCGGTTTCTGAATGTTGCTTACCTTTAACTCGTACTCCATGATTTTTATAGAGAAGATTTTGCTCAAGCTTCTCTAAAAATTCAATAGGTGTTTCAATTCGCAGTAAGCCGTGGTCGTCTGTTAACAAGTACATATTAGCGCGATCTTTTCCACCAGCATTTGTTATTCTGCCGTAGAAATAAAATTCCGCTTCGCTCCAGATCGCTTCTGTTCTCAGGTATCGGGTATCTTTATTCAACTGAATCTCATTAGTGCCGGAAATGGAAGTGCGCAACGTTAGAGTATAATTCTTTTTTGTAGCTATAGCCTGGAATTCTTCAATTGCTTTTGCCGTGGGGTAATCCAGAAAATCTATACTATTGTTCTCTCGTATCTGCCCGAGCAAAGCATTGAATCCAATGATATATTGTGCAGATGTTTTGAAAATATGTTTTACAGATCCCTGTTCTATTCTGTAGCTAATAACTGGTCTGTCCTTTTTATCACTGGGGAATAAAAGATTTTCGACATTCTCCAAAATCAACATGATTTCTTTGATGTCATAGTTATCAGGTGTAATTTCTTTATTGCCTTGTAGCCCTGATATACCTATTTCTATAAAACCTGTTTTCTCCATTGTCAAATTCCCTGATAAAAATAAGTAATTATTAAATAAAATGAGGTGCCTATGGTGTATTCACCTCATTGTAGCTCCCTGATGTATTATCCGTCCAGCTCATGGGGTAATTTTTATCCAGGAACTCTAACGAATCGGTAGTCAGATATAGCGGGTGAAAGGTGTCGATCATCACGGCCAGTTCATGTGTTTCTTTGGCACCTATACTTTTCTCTACCGTGCCGGGATGTGGTCCGTGTGGCAAGCCTCCGGGGTGTAATGTAAACGATCCGCGCTCTATACCTCTGCGACTCATGAAATTTCCCTCAGCATAGTATAGCACTTCATCTGAATCGATATTGCTGTGATTATAGGGTGCTGGTATAGCCAGCGGATGGTAATCGAATAACCGCGGGACGAAAGAACAGATCACAAAGTTTCTCGCCTGAAACGTTTGGTGTACCGGAGGTGGCTGGTGAATGCGCCCCGTAATCGGTTCAAAGTCGTGAATGGAAAATGCATACGGCCACAGGAAGCCATCCCACCCGATCAGATCGAGCGGACTATAATCATATATATACTGATGCAGAAATCCCTGCTTCTTTATCTTCAGCAAAAATTCACCTTGGTGTGTTTCGGTAATCAGCTCGTGTGGTGGACGAATATCGCGCTCGCAGTATGGCGCATGTTCCAGTAATTGTCCTAATTGATTTCGATAACGTTTTACCGTTTCAACCGGTGATGTTGATTCGATGATGAGCAATCGCAGCGGTCCTTCTTCAAACTCAAGTTTGTAAATAACCGTGCGTGGTATAACGATATAATCTCCCTGGCGAAGTTCAAGTTTACCAAAGGGTGATATCAATGTGCCTTTGCCATCATGTACATAAAGTACTTCGTCACCTTCCGCGTTTTTATAGAAGTAATCCATGGTGCGCTTGCGTGGCGAACAAATAGATATAGAGCAATCGGCATTCATGAGTAACACTTTGCGCGCATCGAGATAGTCTTCTCCCGTAGTTGTTACTTTGGATGTGTTGAGATGGGTTTGACGCAGCGCATAATCTTCCACGCGTTTAGCACCATAGCGTATGGGCTCTTTCAGTTCTTTGATGCGTGTAGGCGGATTGATATGATACAGGTTGGAATATATACCCGAGAAACCTTCCGAGCTTACAAGTTCTTCTTTATACAGGCTTCCATCCGGCTGCCGGAATTGGGTGTGCCGCTTGGGTGGAATTTTTCCGAGACGATGGTAATACATAATGGAAGTAGTTTATCCTAAAATTAACGAATGGATAGTATAGGCGTATGCGTTCCAAAGCCTCTTTCGTAAAATCAACTTTCACAAAATAAAACTCCTCTGCACAACGTATTTGTACAGAGGAGCCGTTTCTTATTTGGGTATAAATAGCGCAGGGCTAGTACTTGAATACTTTTCCACCCGCCATTACTTCCTGTTTCTTTTCATCGAATGTTACTTTCTCTCCGGTGCGAACAGCAGCGTTCGTCATAATGGTGGCGATAGAATGCATATAGCCTGCTTCTACGGGGGCGTTAGGTTCTTTTCTGCTGCGTACACATTCCATCCAGTTGCGCATGTGTGCCGATGTTAATGGGTCGCCTCCCGTGTTGGCGGATGCAACAACCTGTTCAACTTGTTGCTGTACTATATCCATCTCCGGTAAAAGATTAGCCTGCATGTTCATCGCAGTTGCATGGTTAAGCCGCAGACCACCTACCGGTGAAACCTTGTTCGTATTCAAATTCAGTTCACCTCCGTTGGAATAGTATATCTCCGCAGGGCGCTCATCACCATTCATCATGCGTGAAGTAAACTGTACCTGGAAGCCCTGCTTGTCGTCACCATAATCAAATACGGCCGTAGTTGTATCCCAGTTCTGACGACCATCTTTCCAGAAATATACTCCACCATTCGCCACTACACTGCGTGGATGTTTCAGGCCGCTGAACCAATGCACTGTATCGATCTGGTGACTCATCCACTGCCCCGGCATACCTGATGAGTATGGCCAGAACAATCTATACTCTAAATATTTTCTGGGATCAAAATTCTCAAACGGGCGATTCATCAGGAAGCGTTTCCAGTCGGTGTCCTGCTCGCGCAACTCGGCCACGAGCGCAGGCCTTCTCCAACGACCTGGCTGGTTAACGTTCCAACTCAATTCAACCATAACAATTTGTCCGAACTTACCGCTCTGAATGAAATCAGCGGCAGCATGATAGTTCTTGCCGCTTCTGCGTTGTGAACCGATCTGTACAATCTGCTTGGAGTTTTTTACCGCCTTTAATGCAGCACGATTGTCTTCCATCGTTTCAGCAAAAGGTTTTTCAGTATAGGTATCACAGCCCGCCTTTATCGCTTCTATTGTATGCAACGCGTGTTGAAAATCGGCAGTGCTGATTATGACTGCATCGAGATCTTTGATCTTGTATAGTTCATCGTTATTGACACAAGCCTGTATATCGTGTTGAAATTTTTCTTTGAGATACGCCTGTCCTTCTTCTCTTCTTTTTTTCCAGAGATCCGATACCGCTACAATGTCGAAGTTCAGTTCCTGGTAATGATTCATGAAACTCGGTAACAACGACTGACGGAAACGATCGGAGAACCCGACAACGCCAACGCGTACGCGGTCGTTCGCACCAATGATGTTAGCATAACTCTTCGCTGAAAATGCGATGGCTCCCAAGGATGCAACCGCAGTTTTCTTTATAAAATTTCTTCTGGACGTTTTCATGCTATATATACTTTATCGAGTTTGGGTGGATATTTTACTTCAGTTCCTTGATCTTGATGCTTCTGAACGAAACATTATCACCGTGATCCTGCAGCAGAATGTGTCCCTTCTCAGCCATGCCGAAGTTTTCCCACTGTGCATATTTACTGCGCGCTACCAATGCCTTAAAGATGTTGTTGCCGCGTTTATATTCGATCACTTTATATCCGTTCAACCAGTGTTCTACACGATTGTCAGGATATACTATAACACGACCTTGATTCCACTCACCAATTTTTTTGAGACCTCTCGGATTTTTGTCGGATGGAATGAGATCGTATAGCGATGCCAGTGTTCTGTTACCCACTGCACCCATCTTCGCATCCGGATGTTTCTCATCATCGAGCACCTGGTATTCAAGACCGATGGCAGAGCCCTGGTTATTTTCTTTTTCGGTTACAAAATATTTCACACCGCTGTTGGCGCCTTCGGTAAGTTTAAATTCAAATTGAAGATCGAAAGCTCCGTATTCATTCTCCGTAACGATATCGCCACCATTCTGCGATTCACCTCCTGTTGATTTTACAACGCTCAGGGTACCGTCTTTTATCTCCCATCCTTTCTCCGGAAATTTATCTTTGTAAGCACCGCGCCATCCTTGTGTTGTCTTGGCATCCCACAGAAATACAAAACCGTTTTTCTTTTCCTGTTCAGTAAGTGTATTTGGAACAAAGTTCATTACGAAGATAGAATCAACGGGTGATGGCTGAAGTGCTTCTGTTTTAATACGAATGTTTTTAAACCACACATGCTTGCCGGCTTCTTCCGGTTTGTTGATGGAGTGCACCTGCAGTGCTATAAATCCTTTCAGCGTCATATCATCCACTACATGTGCACAAGGTATACCGTTAATCCACGTACGCAACGTGTTGCCTATTGCTTCAATGCGCAGCGCGTTCCATTCGTTGTTGCGATAGGCATTCTTCGCGGGTAAATTATACTCCAATGGATAGAGCCATTGTCTTCTGGATTCATCATATATACCTCCGCACCATTTGCGTGGTGTAGGGTCTATATCAAGCTGGTACCCGAAAACTTTACCGTTCAGGTAATCGGGTTTACTCTCGCTGCGGAACTGTACTCCGGAGTTAGTGCCGTCATCCATTTTGAAATCAAGTTCGAGAATGAAATCACCAAAGGTTTCTTCGGTAACGATAAAGGAGTTGGGTGAATCGCTGATGGTTGTACCAACGATCATTCCGTTCTCTACTTTGTACGGAGCTTTACCGTTAATCTGCTTCCAGCCTGTTAGATCTTTGCCATTAAAAAGTTTTCGCCAGCCCTTATCGGTTTTCTGTGCGTAACTCAGACACGAGACAAAAACAAAAAATATTATACTGAGTCGTTTCATGATGATTGTATGGAGTTGGTTTAAGGTTGAGTCACTATATATTTAACCGGTTCATTTCTTTTACTGCATAATCACATGCGCGTGCTGTCAACGCCATATAGGTGAGCGATGGATTAACGCACGAGGAGGAAGTCATACAAGAGCCATCCGTAATGAAAACATTCTTCACACTGTGCATCTGGTTGAACCCGTTAAGCACCGAAGTTTTTGCATCGCGTCCCATGCGTGCAGTGCCCATTTCATGATTGGCATTGCCCGGAAACGATGTGTTGATATAGGGCTTTATATCTTTAAAGCCTGCTGCTTCCAACATCTCTGCAGATGCTTGTGACATGTGTTGCTGCATGGCCATTTCGTTCTCTTTAAACTCGCAATCAATGGTTATAGTATTACGGCCAAAGGCATCTTTCTTTTCCGTGTTCAGCGTTACGCGATTGTCCTGGTAAGGCAGACATTCACCGTAACCTGAAAAGGAAATTCCCCAAGGGCCGGGCTTCTGAACGTTTTGCTTCAGAGTTTCTCCTATATCCCCAGACGCAAAATGACTCATCCAACCACTACGCCACGAACTGCCCATGAGTCCAAAACCGCGAAAATAATTTTCGGTCTTGCCGTTCATATTCTGAAAGCGAGGTACATATAGTCCGTTGGGTCTGCGACCGAAGTAGTATTGATCTTCATATCCTTCCATTAGCGCTTCTGCTCCGGAATGTTTATGATGGTCCATCAGGTTTCTGCCAACCTGATCGCTGTCATTACCCAATCCGTTCTCAAAACGATTAGATATAGAGTTGAGCAGAATGAATGTAGTGCCAAGTGTGGAGGCGTTCAGAAAAAGTATACGTGAATAATATTCGATTACCTCTTTGGTTTCTGTATCGATAACTTCAACACCAACGGCTTTCTTCTTTTGCTCATCGTACAAAACTCTGTTTACCAGCGAGTGCGGGCGAAGCGTAAGATTACCTGTAGCAAATGCAGCAGGCATGGTGCTCGCATTTGTGCTGAAGTATGCTCCGTATAAACAACCGCGATGACACTGATTTCTGTACTGACAAACACCACGTCCTTTTACAGGCGCGGTAAGATTTGCTACACGACCTATTGTAATCCTTCGATCCGGAAATTTTTTTTCAGAGCCTTCTTTGAATTTTTTTTCAACGCAGGTCATCTCCATCGGAGGTTGGAAATTACCATCGGGTAAATGTGCGAGTCCTTCAGCCTGGCCACTCACCCCGATAAATGTTTCCACGTAATCGTACCATGGGGCGAGATCTTTATAGCGAATAGGCCAGTCAACACCGTGACCATCGGAAAGATTGGCGGTAAAGTCAAGATCACTCCAGCGATAGCAGTGGCGTCCCCAGAGCAACGATCGTCCACCCACCACATCCCCACGAATCCAGTCGAAGCGTTTCACCTCGGTGTATGGATTTTCAAGGTCGTTGATGTAAAAATGTTTGTTATCGGCCCGATATGAATAATGCCGGCACTGTATATATCCCTTCTCGCGGTCTTCGCGCGTGAGCCTGCCGCCATGGTCAAATTCCCAGGGATCTTTACTGGTGGTAGGGTAGCTGGGATGCTCCACATTTTTACCCCGTTCCAACATCAGTACTTTCAATCCCTTCTCGCACAGTTCTTTGGCTGCCCAACCACCGCTTATACCTGAGCCTACAACAATCGCGTCATACGTATTTTGCTCCCGGCTTTTACCGTTCAGGTTCATGCTTGCAATTTTCTCCACTCTAAAGTTTTTAAAATCTTTTTGTTGGTGAAAATAAGTTTTTCAAACGGTAACGGGAACGGTCACATTGGTGTGAAACACCAACATTCGTTACCATGGATGGTATTATGAAGTGCTGATTTTTTATTTTGAATATTAATATTCGCGAATCGCTTTAGCATTCCACCTCATGTTATATTTTTGCGCAATTTTGTTCATACCACTCCACTACAAAAATGCCAAGAGATAGAAGTATTCGCTCCGTACTCATCATCGGTAGCGGCCCCATTATTATTGGTCAAGCCTGCGAGTTCGATTATTCCGGTTCACAAGCATCACGCTCACTGCGTGAAGAAGGAATCGAAGTCGTGCTGATCAATTCTAATCCGGCTACGATCATGACAGACAAGGTAACGGCTGATCATGTGTACCTGAAGCCGCTGACAAAAAAATCTATTCGTGAAATTCTGGAGAAGCACCACATTGATGCTGTGCTTCCTACTATGGGTGGACAGACTGCGCTGAACCTTTGCATTGATTGCGACAAGGCAGGCATCTGGCAACACTATGGTGTGCGTATTATTGGTGTTGATATCAAGGCCATTGAAACTACAGAAGACCGCGAGAAGTTCAGGTTGAAAATGCTTGAACTCGGTGTTGGTGTTTGTAAAGGAGGAACGGCAAGTTCATTCCTGCAGGGTAAAGAGATCGCACAAGACATTGGTTTCCCATTGGTAATTCGTCCTTCCTATACTTTAGGAGGAACCGGTGGGGCTTTCGTAAACAGTCCGGAAGATTTTGATGAAGCGCTGAATCGTGGCTTGCACGCATCACCTATACATGAGGTGTTGGTGGAGCAAAGCATTATGGGCTGGAAAGAATACGAGCTCGAACTTCTGCGCGATAGTCTAGGAAACGTAATTATAATCTGTTCGATCGAGAACTTCGATCCGATGGGTATACATACCGGAGATTCGATTACAGTTGCTCCGGCCATGACGTTGCCCGATACAGTATATCAACACATGCGCGACCTCGCCATTAAAATGATGAATGGTATAGGTAAGTTCGCAGGTGGTTGCAACGTGCAGTTCTCACTTGATCCGAATGATGACAATAACATTATCGGTATCGAGATCAACCCGCGTGTGTCCCGCTCTTCTGCGCTGGCATCAAAAGCAACCGGTTATCCGATCGCGAAGATTGCAGCCAAACTTGCTATCGGGTATAATCTGGATGAGTTGAAGAATGCCATTACCGGAACAACTACAGCATATTTCGAGCCTGCTATAGATTATGTAATTGTAAAAATACCTCGCTGGAACTTCGATAAATTCCACGGAGCAGATCGCAAACTTGGTTTACAGATGAAGTCTGTGGGTGAAGCGATGGGTATCGGAAGAAATTTCCAGGAAGCGTTGCAGAAAGCTTGTCAGTCACTCGAGATCAGAAGAAATGGTTTGGGTGCTGATGGTAAATCACTGCAAAAGCAGGATGAAATTCTTTACAGCCTGGAACATCCGTCATGGAACCGTATATTCCATATATACGATGCGTTGAAACTTGGTATACCGATGAAGACGGTTCAGAAACTTACCAGGATCGACCGCTGGTTCCTCAAGCAGATTGAAGAACTCATTGAGCTTGAAAAAGAAATTGAGAAGTATAGCATAGACGATATACCCGCATCGCTGATTCGTACGGCAAAAGAAAAAGGATATGCTGATCGCCAGATCGCCCACTTGCTCGATTGCTACGAAAGTGATGTATACAAGAAGCGTACTGACCTCGGTATAAAACGAGTATATAAACTGGTTGATACCTGTGCGGCCGAATTCGAAGCGAAAACGCCTTATTACTATTCTACATTTGATACCGAGAACGAATCAACAGTGTCAAATAGAAAGAAGGTAGTGGTGTTGGGTTCTGGTCCTAACCGCATCGGTCAGGGTATAGAATTCGATTACTCTTGCGTACACGGTGTACTCGCAGCAAAAGAGTGTGGTTATGAAACTATCATGATCAACTGCAACCCGGAGACAGTTTCAACAGACTTCGATATAGCGGATAAACTATATTTCGAGCCTGTGTTCTGGGAACACATTTACGACATCATTCAGCATGAAAAACCAGAAGGTGTTATCGTTCAGCTTGGTGGACAAACTGCACTGAAGCTTGCTGAGAAGCTGGATAAATATGGTATAAAAATTATAGGTACATCTTTCGAAGCTCTTGATCTTGCGGAAGATCGCGGAAGATTCTCAACGCTGCTGAAAGAGCTTGGTATACCGTATCCTGAATTTGGTGTTGCTACAAATGCCGATGAGGCGCTGGAAGTATGCAAAACAATAGGCTTCCCGTTGCTGGTGCGTCCTTCGTATGTGTTGGGTGGCCAAAGTATGAAGATCGTAATCAACGAGCAGGAGCTGGAAGATCATATCCTCGATATCTGGAAGCATTTACCTGAAAATAAAGTATTGCTCGATCACTTCCTGGATGGTGCAATTGAAGCAGAAGCAGACGCTATATGCGATGGAGAGAATGTATATATCATCGGTATTATGCAGCACATTGAGCCTGCTGGTATACACTCAGGTGATTCGTATGCAGTACTTCCTCCGTACAATCTGGGAGACCTGGTGGTTAAGCAGATTGAGCACTATACCAACAAGATTGCTGTTGCGTTGAAGACTGTCGGATTGATTAACATTCAGTTCGCGATCAAGAACGACAAAGTATATATCATCGAAGCAAACCCGCGCGCATCCAGAACGGTGCCGTTCATTTGCAAGGCATACGATGAACCGTATGTAAACTATGCAACGAAAGTAATGCTTGGTGAGAAGAAGGTTACAGACTTTACCTTTAACCCGACACGTAAAGGGTATGCGATTAAAGAACCTGTGTTCTCTTTCCACAAATTCCCGGAAGTTAACAAGGAGCTTGGTCCTGAAATGAAATCAACCGGAGAAGCGATCTACTTCATCGATGATTTGATGGATGATTACTTCATGAAGATTTACTCGGAGCGGAATTTGTATCTGAGTAGATAAACTTAAAAATAAGGATGGGCCTCGGATAATTCCGGGGCTTTATCTTTTTCAAAAAACAGTAAAATTATTTTGGCCAGGCTCGTGACTTAAAATAAACAGTTCTCTCTAAACGACTATAGGCTAAATTCCATTTTACAACGTTAATTGCTAATTCCCTGCGAACCTCTACCTTTGTATTCCTGTTTAGGCTCTTAAACGAAGCAATATGTTAAAATTCCTTCTCATACTCAGTCTTATCGTTTACGTCTTCTACAAGATCGGTTCTTTCTTTTTCCGCGCGGGTGCTGCAGCGCAGGAGCTTAAGGGCTATAAGCAGCAACAGCAGCGAAAAACTCCTCAAGCCAAGAAAAATAAAGTAAACGGAGGCGACTACGTTGATTACGAAGAAGTGAAATAAGGCCGAGGCTACTCTTTAATATCCTTTTTTGATCTGCCGATAATTTTTTGTTCCCATTCAAGTGACGAATGCTATGAAAGTCCATTTTTATAAATACCAGGCTACCGGTAATGATTTTGTGGTGATGGATAACCGCGAGGGTAAGCTATCACTAACCAAAGAACAGATTGAAAAAATCTGCGACCGGAGGTTTGGTGTTGGCGCAGATGGATTGATGCTGATTGAAAAACATGCTTCACTCAATTTCAATGTCGAGTACTTTAACAGCGATGGCTCCCAAAGCCTGTGTGGTAATGGAAGTCGCGCGGCAGTACACTTCGCTTCGAAGTTGGGACTCGTAAATGGCAAGTCTACTTTCAACGCGTATGACGGTGCACATTCGGCAGAGTTGTTATCAACTGGTATCATTCGTCTGAAAATGAATGATGTGGCAGAAGTAAAAACCATCGGCACCGACTATTTTTTAAACACAGGTTCGCCACACTATATACGGTTTGTGGATAACATCCACGCGTATCCGGTGGTGGAAGAAGGAAGGAAGATCCGCTATAGCGATGCATTTAAGCCGGGCGGTACGAATGTAAACTTTGTACAGCTTCTGCCAGACAACACCATCTACGTACGTACTTATGAACGTGGCGTAGAAGATGAAACACTGTCATGCGGCACTGGTGTAACTGCTGCTGCCATGGCTACATCCCTGAAAGGGTATACTTCACCTGTGAACATAAAAGTAAAGGGAGGTGACCTCTCCGTTGAATTCAAATCCGGTCAGTCCGGCACGTTCACGGAAATTTTTCTCGTTGGCCCTGCCAAAATGGTCTTTGAAGGCGACTTGGAACTGTAATTGTTCTCCCCGAAATCTCAAAAAACAAATTAACTTTAAGCCCCTTTTGGGGAGATTAAGAGTTTTTGTCATCTGTGTGTGGAATGTACCTGCCAGATTGCAACTGCACTTAATGGATAACAGACTTACACTATGCTGAAACTCATTGCCAAATTATTCGGAACAAAATCGGAGAAGGACATCAAGCGCATCATGCCGTTGGTTGAACAGACGAAGCAGGAAGGCGAAAAACTGAAGTCTGTAAGCCATGATGAACTTCGTAGCGAAACGAAGAAAATTCAGGAGTTCATTAATTCAGAGCTTAAAGATATAGATGACCAGTTAGCAGCGCTTCATAAAAAGATAGCCGACAACCCGGAGCTTGAGATAAACGACAAAGATGCCATCTTCCAGGAGATCGATAAGATTGAACTGAATCGTAATAAGGAGCTTGAGAAAGTATTGATGAAGGTGCTTCCGAAAGCTTTTGCCATTGTGCGTGAAACAGCAAGACGCTTCAAGGAAAATGAATACCTCGAAGTATCGGTACAGGATTTTGATCGTCAGTTTTCAGTAGGTCGCGAAAATATTCAGATCGAAGGCGACAAAGCGAAGTGGTATAACAAATGGATGGCTGCCGGAAACATGATCACCTGGGATATGGTGCATTATGATGTGCAGATCATCGGTGGTATAGTATTACACGAAGGTAAAATTGCCGAGATGGCAACGGGTGAAGGTAAAACACTCGTAGCAACGTTGCCGGCTTTCCTCAATGCACTTGCCAAGCGCGGTGTACACATTGTAACGGTTAACAACTACCTGGCCACACGCGATAGCGAATGGATGGCCCCTATATTTCAGTTCCACGGTATCAGTATAGATTGTATTGACAAGCACGAGCCAAACTCGAACGCCCGCAGAAATGCTTACCGTGCTGATATAACCTACGGAACCAACAACGAATTTGGTTTCGACTACCTGCGCGATAACATGGCGCGCGAACCGGAAGAACTCGTGCAGCGGACACATCACTATGCCATGGTCGATGAGGTTGACTCGGTGTTGATAGATGAAGCACGTACTCCATTGATTATCTCGGGTCCGGTGCCGCGTGGCGATCAGCATGAGTTTTACGACCTGAAACCACGCATCTATAAATTGGTGGAGGCTCAGAAAAAACTTATAAACGATTACCTGACTACTGCTAAAAAACAAATTGCAGAGGGTAATGAGAAAGATGGTGGTCTCTCACTCTTCCGTGCACACCGCGCGATGCCGAAGTATAAACCACTGATTAAATTCCTGAGTGAACCAGGCTCAAAAGCTGTACTTCAAAAAACAGAGAATTACTATTTGCAGGATAACAAACGCAACATGCCGGAGGCCGACAAGCCTTTGTATTTTGTGATTGATGAAAAAGATAACAGTGTTGAATTAACGGAGAAAGGTATAGACCTGATTACCGGTGAAGGAGAAGATCATAGCTTCTTCATCTTACCGGAGATTGGTACTGAACTAAATAAACTCGAACGCGACACTACACTCAACGATGTCGATAAGCTTCATAAAAAAGAAGAACTTATCCGCGACTACCAGGTAAAATCACAACGCATCCACAGTGTTAACCAGCTCCTGAAAGCCTATACGCTTTTCGAAAAAGATACCGAGTATATCATTGTTGATGGTAAGGTAAAAATCGTTGATGAGCAGACTGGTCGTGTGCTGGACGGAAGACGTTACTCAGACGGATTACACCAGGCAATAGAAGCAAAAGAGAACGTAAAAGTAGAAGATGCTACGCAGACCTACGCTACCATTACATTGCAGAACTACTTCCGCATGTATCACAAACTTGCGGGTATGACGGGTACTGCCGAAACCGAAGCCGGCGAATTGTGGGATATATATAAGCTTGATGTTGTTGTTATACCTACCAACAAGCAGGCAGTTCGTAAAGATTATGATGACCTCGTATATAAAACCATGCGTGAAAAATTCAATGCGGTAATTGACGAGGTTGTAAAACTTACCGGTGAAGGTCGACCGGTACTGGTGGGTACTACATCGGTAGAGATATCAGAAGTAGTAAGCCGCCTGCTGCAAATGCGCAAGATCAAGCACCAGGTATTGAACGCAAAGCAACACCAGCGCGAAGCAGAGATTGTTGCTGAAGCTGGTAAGCCAGGTACTGTAACGATCGCTACCAACATGGCGGGTCGTGGTACAGATATCAAGCTTACCCCTGAATCAAGAGCTGCGGGTGGTCTCGCGATTATTGGTACAGAGCGTCACGAATCAAGACGTGTGGACCGTCAGTTGCGTGGTCGTTCAGGCCGTCAGGGTGATCCGGGTACTTCACAGTTCTATGTATCGTTGGAAGATAACCTGATGCGTTTGTTCATGCCGGAGCGTATTGCCCGCATCATGGATAAACTTGGTTTGAAAGAAGGTGAAGAGATTCAACACTCCATGGTGACAAGCTCTATTGAGCGTGCACAGAAAAAAGTAGAAGAGAATAACTTTGGTATACGGAAGCGTTTGCTCGAGTACGATAACGTAATGAACTCGCAACGCGAAGTAATTTACAAGCGCAGAAGAAATGCGTTATTTGGTGAACGTCTTGAGTTAGATATACTCACCATGCTGAACGATACCTGCGAAGACATGGTGATCAATGCTAAAAATGGCAATGATTATGAAAGTCTGCGCCTGAACGCATTGAGTATATTGGGTCTTGACTACGATATTTCTAAAGAGACTTTTGAGAAACTCGATCAGAATAAACTTGCTGACGATCTATACCACAAAGCGCTCGAACATTACCACAGAAAGAACAAGGCTATAGCAGAGAAAGCCTTACCGGTAGTTCGCGAAATTTCTAAAACACGCGGTGCTACGGTTGAAAATATACTGGTTCCGTTCAGCGATGGACAGAAGCAGATTGGTGTAGCGGCTGCACTGCAGAAGTGCGTAGAGACCAACAATGCCGAGTTGGTGAAGTCGATGGAGAAGATGATTACCCTCGCTATCATCGATCAGCTCTGGAAAGAACACTTGCGTGAGATGGACGACCTGAAGCAGTCTGTTCAGAATGCTGTATACGAACAGAAAGATCCGCTGTTGATCTATAAGTTCGAAGGTTTTGAATTGTTCAAGCGCTTCATCGCGAAAGTGAACGAAGATACAATTTCATTCCTGCTAAAAGCAGATATACCGGTACAGGAAGCTGATGATGTTCAGGAAGCACGCGCCACACGTTCACGTGTACGACTGAATGAGCAAAAAGAAGAATCAAGATCATTGCTGAGCGGAGGTGGAAGCAGTAATAGCGGAGGCGGAAGCCCTCAGCAGCCACAACCCAACCGACCTCCACAGGAGAAAGTAATGCCGGTGAAGTCTGAGAAGATAGCGAACCGTAACGATAAAGTAAATGTGCAGTATCCGGATGGTCGTGTACTGCGTGACGTTAAATACAAAAAGGTTGAAGATGATATTATCAACAACCGCTGCGTTATAATCGACTAGTAACTATATATTATGGAAGGCTTAAAACAGATACTATATATACTTTCCACAATAGCTCTTTTGGAGAGCTGTGCTTCGACTCAAAAGACGAGCAC
This sequence comes from Ohtaekwangia kribbensis, assembly GCF_042676245.1. NCBI lineage: Bacteria > Pseudomonadati > Bacteroidota > Cytophagia > Cytophagales > Fulvivirgaceae > Ohtaekwangia > Ohtaekwangia kribbensis. Next base: position 378,172 of record NZ_JBHTKA010000008.1, on the reverse strand, counting down.
AGCTTCCCAGGGAGGAAAGTATTCGGAAGATCTTTCCGTGTTGCGTCCGAAAGTGGAAGCACCTGCCGAAACTACAACGACCACAACGCAGACAGACAATACAAAACCGACAACACAATTTGTTGAGCCTAAGTTAGCCGTAACACAAAAACTCGATGGTGTACTCGACAGCATCAACCACATTAACCTGAACCGTAGATTTGTAGAAGGCTATACTATACAGGTTTACTCCGGCAGACGCGAGGAAGCGCTTAGTGTAAAAAAGCAGATTGCTACTTCACTGCCCCGGTTAAATACAGAGATCCAGTTTACGGAACCTATATTTCGCGTAAAAGTAGGCAAATACTATAGCCGCATGGATGCGCAGGAAGATTATGCCTCCGTAAAACGCTATTTCCCGGCTGCGATTCTTATTCCGGAGAAGATTGTGATTCAGTAAAGCTATATTTTTAGCTCATTTTCAGATTTTACTTACTTCCAGATTGGTATTCCGGTAATTTTTTAAGCAGGTTCGGTTTTTGACAGTATTTTTGTCAAACCATTTTTTAAGCTTGAAAACGTTTAAGAGGATACTTTTTTACACAGCGCTGACACTGGCAGTTATTTTTGTGGCGCTGGTGGTATCCGTGTTCCTGTTCAAAGACAAGATCATCAACCAGTTTATCGTAGAGGCTAATAAAAGCCTGAATACGCCCGTAAACATTGGTAAAATGAATGTTTCGCTCTTTGAGCAATTTCCACAGCTATCCATAGTTTTTACCGATGTATATGTGGAGGATAGTCACCCCGGTAAATATCCGCTGCTTACCGCAGGGGTTATTTCGTTCCAGCTTAATCCTATCGAGGTGTGGAAAGGGAAATATACTATACGAGGTCTCAAAATCCGCGACAGCGAAACAAACCTCAAAGTAGATTCTGACGGAAAGAACAACTATACCATTCTGAAAGACTCCAAAGAAGATAAAAAGTCTACTCCGGGAACGGTAAGTTTCGAACTGAAGAATGTAAGTCTTACAAACACCAAGGTCCACTTCATCAACATCTCGGCTTCCGAGGATCTCACCTTTACCAGCGAAGACCTCGTTGCATCTATCGGAACAACCAACAATATATATAACATCGATGCACACGGACAGCTAACCACCGAGAAAATCAATATCGATGGTAATTCATACCTGGCTAACAAATCGTTTATAGTAAATACCGAACTGGTATATAATGACGAACAGCGTAGCCTCACCATCAATCCTTCTACACTGAAACTGAAGCAGTCGGCATTTAAAGTACAGGGAACCTATAACTGGAAAGATGAAAATGTTATTGACCTGATAACCGAGGGAGAGAATACCGATATCCAGACTATATTTTCATTATTGCCCGAGTCGGCGACAAAAAGCTTTGATAAATACCAGAGCAAAGGCGATGTATACTTTAAGTCGAAGTTGAAAGGTGAAATCAGTAAACGCAGAAGTCCATCGTTCTCGGTAGAGTTTGGTTTTAACGATGCCACCATATTTCACCCTGATTTTAAAACACGTATTGAAGGCGCAAGTCTCGAAGGGTCTTTTGCAAGCAGTAAAATTTCTGATCTGCGCGAAGCAACGGTAGTGCTTAAGAACATTAAAGGTGTGCTGAATGGTGAATCATTCGCAGCGAACTTCGTGATGTCAGATTTCAAAGATCCCGAAGTGATGTGCGATTTTAAAGGTCGTCTGGATGCAGCATCGGTATTTGATTTTTACCCTGTGCAGACTATAAAAAATGTTTCGGGTTCACTGCTTGCCGATGTTTCATTCGAGGGAAAGATCGGGTTGTTGAAAAAGAAAGCAACCGCTCAACGCGTATCCACACAGGGAACTATAGAACTACAGAATATAAGTCTGTTGTATGGTAACGACAATGTGCCATTGCAAAACCTGAAAGGAAGTCTACAGTTCAGCAACAACGATCTTGCGTTGAGTAACGTGGCCGGTAAACTTGGTAACAGCGACTTTTTACTGAACGGATTTTTCAAGAACGTAATCACTTTCCTGTTGTTCGAAGATCAACCTATCGGTATTGAAACCGACCTCAAGTCAAACTACATCGATCTTAACCAACTCTTCGCGATCAGCTTCAGCGAGCCATCATCGGGTAATGACCAGGAATTTACCTTTAACATCTCCCGAAATATAAACCTCAACTTCAATTGCGATATAAAGACATTGAAGTATAAGCGTTTCCACGGAAGCAACTTGAAGGGTGATCTGCTGGTGAAAAATGAAATGGCTGTTTCGCGTAACATCACGCTCAATACCATGGGTGGTGCTCTATCATGTTCAGGTATAGTAGACGCCAAGAATAAAAAAGCGATTGATGTAGTGAGTACACTGAAACTTGATGGCATTTATATCGATAGTGTATTCTATGTATTCGAGAATTTTAAACAAGACTTTATACAAGATAAACACCTCAAAGGACAAGCCTATTCTGATGTAAACCTGGAGATGGTGCTGAAGCCGGACCTGCGTCTCTTTCCCGAGACACTTATTGCAGATATAGGCGTTGTGATCAAGCGTGGTGAGTTGAACGATTTTGAGCCAATGCAAAAACTAAAGCGCTATATTAAAGATGACGGACTGAGTCACCTGCGCTTCTCGGATTTGAAAAACGATATACACATCGAAAATAAAACAATCTATATACCACAGATGGAAGTGCGCACCAATGTTACCAGTCTCAAAGTTAGTGGCACGCATACGTTCGATCAGCACATAGACTATAGAATCATCACACCGTTACGCCAGGTGAAAACAGTTGACCTTGAAGCAAAAGATGCCATCGAAGAAGATGGCTCCGGACAAAGTAAACTATATCTGAAAATTACCGGCACCACCGATAACTATCGCATTCAATACGATACCGAAGCCGTTAAAAAGAAAATCGTAAACGACCTCAAGAACGAAGTAAAAGAACTCCGTGAAGCCTTCAAGAACAAGGGCACACAGAAGAAGAAGGAAGTGGAGCTGCAGAAGGACGAGTACTTTGAGTGGGATTCGGAGCAGCCGTAGAGCGGAGCCCGTTATTGGTTAGCAGTTATCCGTGAAATCGTTATCCGGCTGTAACAGGGGCGAGCGAAACCGTGGTTTGTATTTTCCTTTGAGAAACTTTGTGTCTCCTTTGTGCCCTGTGCGCAATGGATTTTAAAAGTATTTTTTATCCTTTCTAAAGTATAGTTTAGATTTTCACGAACTACTATATTTGAAATATGACATCAAAAAGCCGTACTATACACCAGGGAAGAAACCTGAAGCGTTTCCGCGAAATGTTAGGCCTCAAACAGGAAGCTCTTGCCGATAAGCTTGGCGAGGATTGGTCGCAGAAGAAAATCTCCATGCTAGAGAATAAAGATGTTATAGATTCCGACCAACTCGAAGCCCTCGCTAAAGCACTAAATGTACCAGCCGAAGCCATCAAGAACTTTGATGAAGAGAAGGCGATCTATAATATTCAGAATAACTACGAAGGATCGAATACAAGTAATGCTCCTTACTATCAACACAACGAACAATGTACTTTCAATCCACTGGATAAGTATATAGAAGCTGTTGAAGTAATTAAAAAACAATCTGAGAAAATTGAAAAGCTCACTGAAGATTTACTTAAAGAGAAGGATGAGAAGATAGCTTTGTTGCAGCGGATGTTGGATGCCGGGAAATAAAATCTTAATACTGGGAAAGTAAATGTAGCTGTTGGGAAATTATTTTTGTCTTTTAGACTTGAAATCTGCACGTTGACTAAAAACAAAGAGGCTTTCTATGGAGAAGACATTGGAAGAAGTTTGTAAATCACTTGATAAACTAGGTGATGCAATTGTAAAAGGATATTCCGATGATCGGACGATGAATGAAATATGGGGATGGAATTGTCCACCCCTAAATCGACATGATTTGGCAGCACAATCATTTCAAGTTTCTCGTAGGATAAGGGATTTGAATATTGAAACGATTGACGATGATATCCGAAAGAAAATGTTAGAAATCCCTAAGAGAATAGAACTCTTTAAGTCTCAAACTTTGCAATACCTTTATAATGGACATGGTGCACAAGCCTTTGCTGTATATATCTCGTTATTGGACTGGATAACTGCGACAATAGACCCTATATTTGGATGGCAAGTCTTACAAGATAATAAAGCTATGCCGACTCAACTCGCGAGGAGATTACGCTCTATTCAGTCTGAGTTGAATGAAATTGTTCCGGAAAAAGCAGAATTGCAAAAACAGATTAGGTTAATACAAGATGCAACGGAAGCTGCTGAGTCACTACCAACTGATTTAGAAAGCTTAAAGGAAGCAAGGATTAAAGTTAGTAGCTTTTCGACTGATGCTGCAGAATTATACGGAAAGATAGATACGTATTACAAGAATGCCGGGAGTATTTCAAAAGCCATTCTTGATAGAAAAGATGAGGCGGATAAATTAGTTGCTCAATGTGAAGAGGCTTATAGGATCACAACTACAAAAGGATTAGCAGCAGCATTCGATCTGCGTGCTGCTAAACTCTCAAGTTCAATGTGGATTTGGGTTGTGGGCCTGCTTGCTGCACTTGGTGCAGGTATTTATATAGGCGCTGTCAGATTCCAAATTTTAAATACTGCCTTGCTTGATCAAAAAGATATGGGATATATATGGACACAGATTTTTTTATCCGTGCTCAGTTTTGGCGCCCCAATTTGGTTTGCTTGGATTGCAACCAAGCAGATTGGACAACGATTTAAGCTGGCTGAAGATTATGCTTATAAAGCATCGGTTGCTAAAGCGTATGAAGGGTATAGACGAGAAGCCGCTCGTATTGATGAAGAATTAGAATTGAGATTATTCAGCTCTGCATTAACTAGACTTGAAGAAGCTCCGATTCGTCTTATGGAAAAGGATCATCATGGCAGTCCATGGCAAGAATTATTTTCATCTCCTCAAATGCAGAAAGTGATGGAAGAAATTCCTGAGTTAAAGAACAAGCTGCATGAAGTTATTGTTCAAGGAGTAAATGGATTAAAATCGAATAAAGGTTCTCGGAAAAAAGTTGAGTAACAAATAATCATAGCCCTAGTTTATTCCCTTATGTCTTCAGGATTCTGATGTTTCGGAGGCACAAGCGTATTGAAATGACAATCAGATACTATATACCCCCTACTCTTCCAAGGTTCGATGCCTTTGTCTTAGTAGCATGAGTTCGCTTTGAGGTAAATCGCGCTTTTCTAGCATCGATCTATATGTAACTGCCGTTTTCGCCCCATCAGAGTCACCGGCCGCCGGGACTCTGATGCATCGAGGCACACATATCAGCGTATACTACACTCATCTCAATGTTCCATGCTTTTTACGAAGCAGATCCAAGTCACTTTCAGATATAGCAAGCAGGGCTAACCTCGACTTACATTCAGCAGCCTTGATCGGATCATTGCTCGACTCAGCAAGTTCAATTAGCATGATCAATGCTTCTGCTATATCTATATGAAAGACTTCAACTACAACGGACGTATATACTACAGTCCGGTAGAATTAACCATGGCCTTTATTGGCGGCACATGGAAAATGCCAATCCTTCTGGCGCTTCGCAAACGCAAACTTCGTTATGGAGAGTTGAAGAACAACATTTCGCATATCACTGATAAAATGTTATACAGTCAGTTGAGAGAGTTGGAAAAGAAAGGAATGATCGAGAGAAAGATATACAAAGAAAAGCCACCGCGTGTTGATTATTACCTTACACCACTCAGCAAGCGATCGATTAAAGTAATAGATGCGCTTACTAGGTTTGGCGAACACTTGATGGATGCGCATGGAATAAGCAGTAAAAAATCGGAGTGAGCCAACAATTATATCTTTTAAAGACTTTCAGCATTGCGATTTGTACCCTGTAAGAACCACCATTCGCCGGGACTCTGATGCCCTGGGGCACACTGGTTCAGATTCGCATTCATTATATACTTTGCTAAATCAAATGCTAACATTTCAATTTAAATATACTTTATGTGCAGATAAGTCCGGTCAAATAACAAAAGATGACGCTGCAATGACGGAGCATACGATATATACTATACAATGCGAATCAATCGGCAATAGAAATATGCAGGCTGCGTGATATATTAGAATTCCCTGTGGTCGCAGGGTGGTGATCTTACAACAATCATGTTTAAGCGGATCCGATAAGCCAAATGTATGGTGTTCAGTGCTTTAGCAATTTGGTGCTCACATGTTCAGTCAATTACTATCCCTGACTTAGTGGTATCAGCCTGAGGTTTTTTTGGAATTAATGTTTTCCTATGACGTATATACTTACATGTATCCGGTTAAATATATACTATATATGGTTGTTTTGGATATGTATATGGAATATTGGTATATCTGAAATATCGACTCGTTATCGCTGATTTTTGCCTGTAACGCCAGCATTTTATTTCGTGCTTCGTGCTTACCTGTATTATTGAGGCACAATTCTAAACCATATCTATGAGAAAAATTTTATCCCTAATGCCCCTTGTGGGTTTTTTGCTATTACTCAGTAGCACATCAATGGCACAATGTACAGCGCCCGGTTGGGCCAGTTTGAATGGTGGCGTAACAGGAGGAGGTTCTGCAACGCCAACCGTAGTTACAAATTATACCGAGCTAAAAGGGGCTCTTACCTCCCTTACTGTAAAAGTTGTACATGTATCAGGTACTATTGTAATTCCCTCAGGAGGAAGAATCTTTTTGCAAGATCAATCGAATAAGACGATCTACGGTTTGCCCGGATCAAAGCTTGTATCGAACGATCTCACCAAAGATGGTTCCGGTATACTATATATAAAGCGATGCTCAAATATTCTTTTCAGAAACATGACCCTTGAAGGACCCGGTGCTTACGATACAGACGGGTGGGATAACATGACAATCGATAACAGCACGAACGTGTGGGTGGATCACTGCGAGTTTCAGGACGGCATGGACGGTAACTTCGATATAAAGAATGCTGCAGACTATATATCGGTAACATGGTGTAAATTTATTTACAACAAAGCTCCTATACCAGGTGGTCCGGGTGGTTCTAACGATCATCGTTTTTCAGATCTGTTTGGCTCAGGCGATGCCGCAACAACTGATCGCGGTAAGCTGCGTGTTACTATGCAAAATTGCTGGTGGGCGCAGGGTTGTAAAGCACGTATGCCTCGTGTACGTTATGGTAAAGTACATATAGTCAATAGCCTTTTTAGCAGTACGGTTGCGGCTCAATGTATTATGGCTGGTTTTGAGTCCGATCTGCTTGTAGAGCGCAACGTGTTCGAAAATGTCAAGTCACCTATCGATAAGATGGATGGTACATTTACCGCTGTCACAACGCGTGGCAATATTTTTACCAATACTGTAGGCGATACCACAGGCCGAGGCACAGCATTTACTCCTCCTTATATATTGCCGGCAATACCTGCCGTTAATGTAAAAAGTAAAGTAATGGCCGGAGCAGGTGCAACATTAACCAGTCCGTCATGCAGTACAGTAACCACTGCTTCAGCAAGAAGCATCGGTGTAGAATCGGAACAACCAGCTTATCGTGAACAAGCCTTGAGTGTTTCTCCTAATCCAGCAAAGGACAATGCCACAATAACTATAGCGTTGAATAAAGGCGAACAGGCTGCTGTCATGATATACGATGGTCAGGGGAATCTTGTCGACACCTTTAACACTCACAAGGCTACCGTGACAGGAACGCAACAGGTAAACTATGCTATCGGTAGTAAGCGGGCCGGTATATATACGGTTATTGTTATTAATAGCAAAGGCACAAAAACAACCTTTAAATTATTGGTAGAGTAAATTCATACGAAAACAAAAAATGATTTGTTGACAGAAAGAGGGTGTATGCCCTCTTTCATTTTTTTATACGCTTGAATGCAAATTATTTCTTGCGCACTTCCATTAGGTGATGCTCCTGCGATGCATAAGAGTATATACCTTTGATCGTATCATCAAAAAGTACTCCGAAAAAGTAGTCGATCGTTCCCCGAATTCGGAGGTAGCCAAGGTCGTTTCCATAAAAAGAATTCTGCTCGACAATTTTTTCGTTAACAGATATTTCAACGGTTGATGTTGTTAAGAATCTGAATTTTAAAGTATGCGGCCCATAGGTCCCTTCCCAGGTTGTACCGACTATATTTTGAACAGTACTGTTGTTTAGTTTACATGATTGAATTTTATAGATCTGGTCATCTGCTTCTGTAAAATTAGTTATGTTCGACCATTCCATTTATAGCTTGGAAACAACACGCTTAGTTTTTTGTCAGATGTATTGACGGTATAGGTGCCAATCATCTTAACATTGCCGTGATACCACTCTATCGTGCCGTCATCCTTGAATGACAGACTAAAGGCTTCATCAAGGTCGTGATAGGGTACTGTTATAATACCCGACTAAATTTGTTATGGAATATCGTTTCGTTGATCTCTCCATCTGTTGGAGCATCTCATCATCACTTTGGCAACTTTGAAAATTTAATAGAAGTAACAGATTTCACCCCATCAGAGTCACCGGCCGCCGGGACTCTGATGCATCGTAGCACACACGCTCAGAACTAATATCCCCTCGTTCATATAAACTCCTGCTCATTCCAATGTTCTGTGCTTTTGCTTAAGTCGTACCAAATCGCGTTCCAGCAAATTAAGTTTCGTTAACAATAATTTACACTCAGTGATTTTAGCAGCATCCGCAGCGCGCTCAGCAAGTTCAATTCGCATGATCAATGCTTCTGCTATATCTATTGAATTTTCATTATTAATTCTCTTGAGTGCTGCATCCAGTGTCTTTATAGCGGCTTCGTCATCATTCTTGTAATCGCGAAATCGTATGGCTATAGCTATAGCACGGTGCAGTTTGCTTTGATTTTTGTTTTCCGCTTTCTCCCATGTTTCTTGGTCTTGTTCACTGCGACTGACAAAAATGATAGCGTTACCTGAAACGTCCGTTAACGTAAATCGTGTAGTGTTCGGCTTCATTCGCGACACGCTTGGTATACCTGCATGGGGCACTCGCCCGATGTGTTGCTTTAGAAGTTGTGTTATTTCATAATAGACATCACCGGCATTGGGAACGGCGATGAGACAACCCGTATAAAAGTTGTTAGCGGCATCCATGCCTTTCAACCTGCCGAAGTGAAGCTGGTGACCACCGCGTTCAACAACACCATATTGATACGGATGTGTTTGCTTGTACGTGATTTCAAAGCCCAGCGCTTGCCAGAAATGGAGCGTTTCTTCTATTGATACACAAGGTAGTATAGGAATGGTTATCCACTCGGATGAATTTGATGCTTGCATTTTGTTTCATTTGAGTCGCAAAAGTAAATGCCGGAGCAATGCCTCGCCTTTTACATACTTCTTTGTATGTAACCGGGAAAATTTCAGAGCGGGCAATATCTTTACAGTAATGAAAGACTTCACCTACAACGGACGTATATACTACAGCCCGGTGGAATTGGCCATGGCCTTTATGGGAGGCACGTGGAAAATGCCGATCCTTCTCGCACTACGCAAAGGCAAGCTTCGTTATGGAGAATTAAAGAGTAACATTCCGCATATCACGGATAAGATGTTATATAGTCAACTACGAGATTTGGAGAAAAAAGGAATGATCGAACGTAAGCTATACAAAGAGAAACCTCCTCGTGTTGACTATTTTCTGACACCGCTGGGCAAGCGATCGATTAAAGTAATAGATACGGTTAACAAGTTTGGAGAACATTTAATTGATATGAACGGAATTAATATTCGGAACAGATGAAAATACTTCAAGTCAATTTACGGCTACTAGCTGGCTGGAGATTATATCTTGTAGTAGTAGGTATATCTATAGTTGAGCCAACATTTGCCCAAAAGCATTCGTTTAATTGGAATGATACAACATTCAGGATTGGATCAATCAGAATAGTACATCTTTCAAGAGCGTTTGACGGTCCATGTACAGTAAAACCTTGTTATGACTACCGTAACAATAAATCAGTATACGATACAATTGTGTCGTTCCTGAATCGAAATCAGAAGATTTCAGTTGCCTTTTTATGGCATACACGTACAATTGAAACTCCGGACTACAACTTGGCTATCAGTAAAAGAATGGCAGCAGGAATTATAGCCGAACTGGTTAGACAGGGAATTGACACGAATAGATTGTCAGCTATTGGTCTTGGGGAATCGATGCCAATAATTAACGAGGAAGAGTTGAATGCTATAAAAGATCATAAGGAGAGATCTCATGCCGATAGGAGTAATGAGCGCGTTGAAATTATAATCCTGGCAACTCGATAAACAAATTCGCATAATATCCCAAACACTGAGCGGTGTAACATGTGTATTGTTATGCAGTATTCTATACCTGATTTATACGGTATAAAGTCAATTAATTTGTATGTTAGATGTAACAACTATAAATGTATACTATAGTTGTATCAATATGTATTTATATATACCTCATATTGGTATATCTGAAATATCTACTTATTACCGTTATTTTTTACCGTTAACGCCTGTAGTTCATTTGGGGTTCGATACTTAACTGTATCATTGATACGTAAATCTAACCCTATATCTATGAGAAAGTTTTTATTGTTATTGCCCTTAATGGGTATTGTGTTACTCTTTTGCAACCAATCTGTTGCTCAATGTACTGTAACAGGCTGGGCCAGTCAGAATGGCGGTGTAACCGGTGGTGGTTCTGCTACGCCCACCGTTGTTGCAAACTACAATGATCTGAAAGCTGCCATCGCTTCTTCGTCCGTTAAAGTCGTGCATATATCCGGTACGATTGTTATTCCTTCCGGTGGAAGAATTTCTTTTCAGGACCAATCTAATAAAACAATTTATGGTTTGCCCGGCTCGAAGCTGGTATCGAACGATCTTACGAAAGATGGTTCCGGTATACTATATATGAAACGCTGTGCGAATATCATTTTCAGAAACGTAACATTGGAGGGACCAGGCGCTTATGACACGGATGGCTGGGATAACATGACGATCGATAACAGCACCAATGTGTGGGTAGACCATTGTGAATTTCAGGATGGTATGGATGGCAACCTCGATATCAAGAATGCTGCTGACTATATATCGGTAACATGGTGCAAGCTTATCTATAAGAAGACGCCTATACCGGATGGTCCCGGTGGTGCCGATGATCATCGCTTCTCAAACTTGTTTGGTTCAGGCGATGGCGCTACAGGCGACAGAGGCAAGCTTCGTATCACAATGCAAAACTGCTGGTGGGCAGAGGGCTGCAAAGCGCGTATGCCGCGTGTTCGATTTGGCAAAGTACATATCGTGAATAATTTATTTAACAGCACCGTTGCTGCTCAATGTGTGATGGCAGGTTTTGAAGCCGATCTGTTGGTAGAGAGCAACGTATTTGAAAATGTTAAATCACCTATCGACAAGATGGATAACACGTTCACCGCCATTACCGCCCGTGATAATATATTTACTAACACATCAGGCAATACTACTGGCAGTGGTACGGCATTTACCCCTCCATATTCATTAACGATAACACCTGCAGCAAATGTAAAAAGCCAGGTAACGGCTGGCGCAGGAGCAACGTTGACAAGTGCTTCCTGTAGTAACACAACAGCGTACATACTTAGTACAACAGTAGCTCCAACAAACGGTGGTACAGTAGTTGGATCCGGAACTTACAATGCCGGGACTTCCGTAACACTCACGGCTACACCAGCAACAGGCTATATTTTTACAGGCTGGAGTGGCGGTGCAACGGGCACGTCTGCATCTGTAACGGTAACCATGGATGGCAACAAGTCGGTTACGGCTAACTTCGCTGCACAAACTGCTACTTACACACTTACGGCTACAGTCTCTCCAACAGGAGGAGGAACAGTAACAGGTTCCGGAAGCTATAGTGAGGGCGCTATCGCTACAATAACAGCCAGTCCGGCGGCAGGGTATATCTTTACAGGCTGGAGTGGTGATGCAACGGGTACATCCGGATCTACGTCAGTAACCATGAATGGCAATAAGTCTGTAACAGCCAATTTCCAGTTGCAGAGTAGCGGTGGTACTGCAACCATTCGTATTGAAGACAGCGCTTTAACTTCTCAAGGTCTTTGCAGTTATGAGGGATCGATCAGCAGCAACACCGGGGCAAGTAATGGTAAAGTAATTAACTTGTCTAATTCTACAGGTAAGGGTGTTGACTGGAAGGTATATATACCGGCGGCAGGTTCCTATACACTCACGTGGCGCTATGTAAATAGTAGCAGCAATAATTCCTATACCATGGCGCTTGTTGTTAATGGAACTACAGTAACCAATGCATTGGCGGTTGCCCGAACAAGCGGAAGCACTGTGTTTGCTACGACCACGGCTTCTGTAACGCTAAAGGCAGGAGTCAACTCCATTCGACTACAATCTGTGGCTTCAGCTGCTACGGCCGATATCGATTGGATCGAAGTAACCGGCAACGCTCCGGCAACCGCAGATTGCGCTGCATCAGCGCGAAGTGCTGCAGATGCCGAACTCTCTATAAATAACGAAGAAGCAGTAAGCATTTCGCCAAATCCTGCCAGAGACAATGCGGTTATAACTATTGTGCTAGGCGAAAACGAGCACGCTACAATCAGGATATATAATGATCAGGGTGAACTTGTCGATACACTCCATAGCAATAAAGCTGTTAAGGCAGGCACACAACAGATAGTATATAGTGTCAATAACAAGCGTTCAGGAATTTATAATGTAGTTGTTCTCAATAACAACGGCAGCAGGTCTACTTATAAATTACTGGTAGAATAGATTTGTGAAACACGGGTTTGAATGTAAAGAGGACTGAGGTCCTCTTTACATTTGTTGTTTACATCTTGGCCGGAAGTTTTTTTAGTTGTTACGTACTTCCATCAGATGATATTCTTCGTCCACATAACAGTATTCATTAATTGATATGCGAACTATCGTGTAGAATTTTTTACGGTTAGCAAATAAACTACAGGGGGTTTTTTGCCATTTTGCATTCACAGTACTAATGATGCCGTGATGAGTAACTTAATAATGAGACAGCAGGCTTTAACTACTATTTTGTGCGCGCTGCTATCGACCTTCCTGATCGCCTGTGGGGATAAGAAAAATGACATGCCTTCATCAGATCAAAAAGTTGGAGTAAAGTCTGATACGATAAAGGATGAGGTTTCATCGGAAGAATCTTCGACAAATATAAAGGTAGTCCCTGTTATGACTACAGAATTTTCCGATAGCAATACCGTTCATTGTACCAACGTAGAATACCTCTGGAATGCTATATCTAAGATTTCGAATAAAGATATTTCAAAGAATCCGCTGGTAAAGGAATTTAACCATAGCTCGCTCTGGAAAAACTCCATGGATACTTCGCGGCTTGTGTTGGCCTACGGAAATCCCGAGGCGGTATATAAAAGGATCATCCAACAATACCGAACTAAGTATAAGATAAATAGAAATGACTTGTTACCGCAGGGCAGTTCATTCTGGGCATATTCTCACAAGATTGTCCGCTATAAATACGATGAACCATTTGATGAGCAACGGCTCAGGTTTCTCGGTGACGAAGTTTCTGCTTTCGGGTTTAGCTCAGATCTGAGTTCAATATATTCGAAAGAGTATTTTAAAAAGCAATACGATATTCTCTATTTTGATTATGACGGTGAATTTGTTGTGAGACTTAATGCTGCCAATACTAAGGATGAGATTATCCTGGTTATGTTAAATAAACGGGGAACATTCCTGGAGATGTTTAACTCAGCAAAGAGACTAATCGAAAAGGGGCGTGCCAAAATAAATTCTGGCAGTCCGATATATCAGCTGAATATGGAAGACGAGTTGCTGATACCCGTGATAAAATTTAAGGCACTTCACGAGTATAAAGAGTTGATCGGAGTGAAGTTCTCATCTGATTATGGTCCTATAGATTCTTTCTCCCAGGCCATTAGTTTTGATTTTGACAGGAACGGTGTGGTTATGGAGTCAAATGTTTCGGTAGCAGATAGCGTAGGTATGCCACAAAAACCCAAGTTGTTACATTTCTCCAGGCCATTTTATCTGTTTATTAAGGAAGCAAATGCACCCTATCCATATTTCAACTTATGGGTATCTGATGCGAGTATACTGGAGCGAAGAAAAAAATAGATATATATTCTTGCTAAAGATTTAATGTGATGAATAATAAGCTTGATAAAATAAAAAACTTCCGGCTATATCTGCTAAAGCAAATTGAAAATCTCACAACAGATCAATTAAATCATATTCCACCTGGCTATAGTAACAATATTATCTGGAACCTTGCCCATCTCGTTGCTGCCCAGCAGAACTTGTGTTACGTGCGCGCAGGCTTGCCTGTTGCCGTTGAAGATAAATACTTTACTCCCTATATGCCGGGTACTAAACCGGATGGATTTGTGGACCAAGACGATATTAAATCAATCAAAGAATTGCTGACAGCGTCTTTGGACACCTTGCAATCTGATCTCGATAAAAACAAGTTTGTGAATTACTCGCCTTCTGTGATGATACCCAAGGTATATGGGTTTGAAATAACGAATATAGAACAAGCCCTGGAGTATCTGTTGTACCATGAAGGGTATCACTCGGGTTGTATACTTTCGTTGAAGCACCTTGTGTAAGAGCCAACCCGATCAATGGACACATGACCAAAGGAATTGATAAATAGATATTTGTTTCAATGCGCGCTCTGATAATTATAAATAGTAAATAGTAGTCTGAAACGTTTAATAACAATGAAAAGAAAATTACTAACAGTTTGCATTTTGTTCACCTTGAGTTTCTCCTTTGCACAGGAGAAAAAATTTGGGGTCACCTTACAGGTAAGTAGCCCAAGTAAAGATGATGTAAAACTTGGGTGGTATACTATCGATACTGAATCAATTGATGGATATAATCTGAAGCATAAATCCTATGCGGCTGGTTTATTGTTTAACTATAGTCTGAAAAACGAAACTGTGGTTCGATTAAGACTCGGGATAAGTAAAAGCTATATAGATGAGTATAGCCGGCAATATGGCAGTGGCATTTTGGGAACTGAATCAAGCGAGGGAAAGCAGACAAAGATTCATATTGCTCCCGGAATTGCCTGGAAAATGACGAAGGATAAATTTAGTCTGTATGGTGGTTTTGAACTTCCAATCAATCTTCACGGAAAATATACAATGGACTATACGAGAACAAGTTCTGATTCCGTAACAGGGACTACTTTAAATCATCGTGAGCAGCACATTAGTATTCCTAGTGGCTATTCCGTTGGATTAGGGGCTATTATGGGCTTCAATTATTTTGCTGCAAAACGAATTTCTCTAGGAGCAGAATTCTCACCTTCGCTGCTATATGCAAGGTTATCTGGGGAGACAACAAACGTGGTAACAGATGACCTGGATCCAAATATAAATCACACTACCCATACTCAAGACGAGGATAAAGGTTTTACGTTCTACGAACAAAGATTCTCAATATGCGTTTCAGTTTGGTTTTGATCGAAGTGATCAACGGAAACAAAATGTAGTGTTTCGGAAGACAGATATACCCGTTGGGAAGATTTTTACAGACGCTCGGAAATAATTTTTGACGTTTACCCATATCGCAGCTAATATTCCCGAGAATTCTTAAAGAATGTTAGCTGTAATAATTTATAGGTAGAAATGGCGTCCATTGGTAAACTCAACATCTTCTTTGACAACGAAACGGTAACAACATCGGAATTGCTGGGAATAATAAAGCTGGTCAATATAGGGGTGGGACTTGCCTATTTTGATTTGATTCAGCACGAGAACAGGCCGAAGTATGAATCGTTAAAGCATAGCTTTTATACGTACCTGTATATGCGTAACAAAGAAATTACGAAATCAATCTTCGAATCTTTTTCACCCACCGATAATTCCAATGACGCGGATATAGTCAGGAGAATAACAAAACTTCGGAATCAATTCAGATATAAAATGGATGAACCGGTTTTTCGTGAACTAATTGCTTTACTTGAAACTATATATCTGGAGAAACTTTTTCTGAAATACGATTATTCCGAAAGAAATTTGCAACGAAGAGTTGTTTCAGGATTAGCCAAGAGCGAAATCTTCGAGAAAAGACAATTCAACCTTAATGATTTTTCAGAATGGCTGAGTATAGATTCTGAAAATCGCGTTTCTGATATTCGCGTAGCCGAGTCGCAGGGTGGTCATGAATATGAAATCAAATTCCTGCTGGTGCCGGATGTCGAAAACGATGAATTGAACAGGAAGCAAACGCTGCTTACCTTTAATTATATTGTAGTGCTACTCAGTAAACAAAACGAAATACCCGGGCAAAAATTAGCAGTACCAGAAATGCCGGATAATCTTACCAGTATAGTAGCGCAATTCGATAAAGTCTTCATAGACATCAACAACCACACGATGAAGCTGGAACTGCGCATCAATCGCTAGTATATATATCCAGAAATGTAATTCTCTAGCTTGCCCTGAACTCCTTCACGGTATCAATAAAACACTTCACTTTATCAACTTCAGTATCCGGATATAGGCCGTGACCGAGGTTGGCTATATGTTTAGAGCCACCAAAAGCCTGGAGCATTTTTTTCGTCTCGCGCTTTACATCTTCAAGTGAGCCATAGAGCGCGCATGGATCAAGATTACCTTGTAGTGTTTTGTTCGGTATCAATTGTCGTGATTCTTCTATTCCCATGTTCCAGTCGAGACCAACCACGTTGCAGTTTAGGCGGTTCATGCTGGCACGGGCAAAGAATGCTCCTTTAGCGAAAACAGTTTTGGGAACTTCGGGGATAGCATCGCAGATCTGCGATATATACTTTAATGAGAACTCTTCATACTGATCCGGGCTCAACACACCTGCCCACGAATCGAAAAGCTGTATGATATCGGCACCAGCCTGTACCTGTGCTTTCAGGTAGTTGATGGTGCTTTGTGTGATCATGTCGAGTAGCTTGTGTGCAAACTCCGGTTGTGAGTACAATACTTTTTTAGCAGCACTGAAAGTTTTGCTTCCGCGACCTTCAATCATATAGGAGAAGATCGTCCAGGGAGCTCCCGCAAAACCGATGAGCGGCACGCGTCCGTTGAGCTCGCGCTTGGTAAGTTTTATAGCATCGAGTACATATTGAAGCTCTTCACCTGTTGAGACATGAAGCAGGTTAAGGTCTGCTGCTGATTCAATTCTTTTTGGAAACACAGGACCTTTACTCTCTTCCATTTCGTAATTTAGTCCCATAGCCTCCGGTATCACGAGGATGTCGGAGAAAATGATGGCGGCATCAACTCCGAGAATATCAACGGGCTGAATAGTAACTTCGGTTGCAGCTTCCGGTGATTTCACCAATGTTTTAAAATCTTTGATGGAGGCGCGCACCTTGCGATATTCTGGTAAAACGCGGCCCGCCTGGCGCATCAGCCATACCGGTGTGCGTTCTGTTTTTTGTCCGAGGGCTGCACGAAGAAGCAGGTCATTCTGAAGTTGCATAAGCGATAGTCCTTGAAAATACCAGCGCAAAACTAGAAGTGTTTTTCGATTTTTTATCTTTTAATCTTTCCGGATTCTCGTGTAATATTTTAATCGTTAACTCAACTAACAGTTAATAACCCAAAACCCGTTTAAAACACACATGAGAAAAATTGTAATTCTGATAATGGCGCTGGCGCTGATGAACATAGCGCAGGCCCAGAAGAAGAGTGGTAACGCCACAACCAAAGAACCACCGCTCATTGACCGCGAATTGTTTTTTGATAATCCTGAAATTGCAGGAGGCCAGCTTTCTCCGGATGGCAGCATGATCAGCTTTCAAAAAGTTTACAAAGGCAAAATGAACATCTGGGTAAAGAAGTTCGATGAGTCTTTTGAAAAAGCAAAACCAGTAACGGCCGATACGCTGCGGCCGATCAGCGGCTACTTCTGGACGTACGACAGCAAGTATATTCTGTATGTGCAGGATAAAGGCGGAAACGAAAACTTCAATGTGTATGCCGTAGATCCCAAGGCTGCAGCTGAGAAAAATACCGGGGTGCCGGCAGCGCGAAACGTAACTCCGATGGACAACGTCCGCGCGTTGATCTATAACGTGTCACAAAAAGATCCGAATATACTTTGGGTCGGACTAAACAACCGCGATCAGGCGTGGCACGATCTGTATAAACTGGAGATCAGTACCGGTAAACTTACCTTGCTGAAAGAAAACAAAGATCGCCTCACCGGTTTTTACTTTGACTGGGATGAAAACATTCGTGCCGCGACACGTTCTGCCGATGACGGCAGCACTGAAATTCTTCGTGCTGATGCAGAAGGATTTTCCAAAATATACGACTGCGGTCCGCTGGAAAGTTGTGGTCCTGCAGGCTTCTTCGATAAAACCAACAAGAACCTGTATATACAGTCTAACAAAGGCGAAGCAGAAGATCTTGTAAAACTATATTTGTTAAATCCGGATACGAAAGCTGTTGCACTGGTAGAAGGTGATCCGCTCAATAAAGTAGACTTCGGTGGCGTATATGTATCCGACAAAACAAAAGAGATCGTATACACAACCTATACCGATGCTAAAACCCGCTGGTATTTTAAGGATAAGAACGCAGAAGCAAGCTATAATTTTCTGAAGTCCAAATTCCCGGGCAAAGAGGTGGCTATATCGTCACGTACAAAAGATGAAAGCAAAGCGCTGGTTTCTGTGTATAGCGATGATGATCCGGGCTCGGTATATTTCTTTGATGTAGCGGGCAAGAAAGTAATCAAGCAATATACCCCTCGTCCGAAGTTGCAGGCATTGCCGTTAGCAAAGATGGAGCCGATCACTTATAAATCATCTGATGGTTTAGAGATACCGGCATACCTTACGTTGCCACTTGGTAAAGAACCTAAGAATTTACCACTTATTGTATTTCCACATGGTGGTCCGTGGGCTCGCGATACATGGGGCTTCAACGGTTACGCACAATTTCTCGCGAACCGTGGTTATGCTGTGCTTGCACCAAACTTCCGTTCTTCAACCGGCTATGGTAAAAAATTCCTGAATGCCGGCAACGGTCAGTGGGGCGAGAAGATGCAGGATGACTTAACGTATGGTGTAAAACATCTTGTAAGCAAAGGTATAGTGGATGCTAAACGCGTAGGCATCATGGGCGGGTCATACGGTGGATACGCTACCCTTGCCGGCCTTACATTTACTCCGGATGTATATGCAGCCGGTGTAGATATAGTTGGTCCATCAAACCTGTTAACACTGCTTAACTCGATCCCTCCTTACTGGGAAGCTATACGTAAAGTATTCTATATACGCATGGGCGATCCTGCTACTCCGGAAGGAAAAGCAAAACT
This sequence comes from Ohtaekwangia kribbensis, assembly GCF_042676245.1. NCBI lineage: Bacteria > Pseudomonadati > Bacteroidota > Cytophagia > Cytophagales > Fulvivirgaceae > Ohtaekwangia > Ohtaekwangia kribbensis. The sequence goes on along the minus strand of NZ_JBHTKA010000008.1, from coordinate 358,796 downwards.
TGAAAAGCAATCTCCGTTATTCTCGGCAAATAAAATCAAAGCTCCGTTGTTGGTAGTACAGGGTGCGAACGATCCGCGTGTAAAGAAAGCAGAGTCTGACCAGATTGTTTCTGCGCTGCGTGATCTCGGTATAACTGTAGAGTATATATGTGCGCCTGACGAAGGTCACGGTTTCCGTAATCCGGAAAATAACATGGCGATGCTGGCATACGCTGAGAAATTTTTGGCAAAGCACCTGGGTGGTCGTTACCAGGAAACGATGAAGCCGGAAGTGGCCAAGAAACAGCAGGCGATCATTGTAGATGTTAAGACTGTAAAGGTGGCAGATGCTACAGCGTCAGCACCAACTGAGTTGCCAAAGCCTTCGTCTGATCTGCAAGCTGGTAAATATAGCTATGCCTTTACCATGACGATGGGTGCACAGAACATGACGATGGACATGAATCGCGAAGTAAAATTCGAGAATGGAAAATGGTCTGTTACGGATGCTATAAAATCTGCCATGGGCGATATAGCCGAGCAAAATCTGATCGAACCAAAAACGTTGAAGTGTCTGCAGCGCAATGTTAAACAGGGTCCTGTTACAGTAGTGTTGACTTATACCGACAAAGCTATAACGGGTTCTATGGACATTGGCAACGGACAGAAGAAGCCTATCGATGTAAAGCTTCAGAATCCGATTATCATTGACGGTGCCGGCTCTGACCTGGTGATTGCTCGCCTTCCGCTAAAGGAAAATTCCAGCACAGTTATCGAGATGTTAGATATACAGACATCACAGATCAAAAAGTATGAAGTAAAATTACTGGGTACAGAAAAGATAACCGTACCTGCCGGTTCATTTGATACCTATAAAATTTCAGTGAACCAGGTTGATGGCGGAGAGAAAACTACATACTGGATTTCATCTGCTGACAAGAGCATGGTCCGCACGGAAGCGATCGTTCCGCAGATGGGTAATGCAAAGATGGTAGCTGAAAGGAAATGAATCGTTATTCGTTGATAGTGAATCGTTAATCGTGAAAGAATGCACAAAATCCTCTGTGACTTTGTGCATTTTTTTTGTGTTCTCCGTGCAATGGATTTTAACGATTAACCATTAACGATTAATCACTTCCTATTCGCGAGATATACCCCTCCAATGATGCAGAGCATCCCTACAAAGTGTCCCACGCCTAATCTCTCACCATCCAACAAGCCCCACATCACCGCCACGATTGGCAATGCATACGTAACTGAACTCGCGAAGAGGGCTGTACTCATTTTTACCAGGTGGTTGAAAAGTATAGTTGCTACCGCAGTACTCATCAAACCAAGTAATACAATAAAACCAGCCGCCTGCCAGCCACCGGGTTGTGTTGTAAGCTTCGGTACAAAATCCGAGAAGCCGAATAAATATATAAGCGCCAGCGGACCGATCAACAGCAACGAAACACTGGTAATGGTAAGCGAACCAAGATCAGGTATTTTGAATTTGATGAGGTTGAGGTTCGATCCGTAACAAAAGCATGCGAGCACAATCAGCAATGCAAATGCATTGAATCCTCCTATAGCACCATCGCTTCTGGATATACTGAGTATAATACCACCGGCAAATCCTAAAAGTATACCGACAATGGCTACTGTTTTAAAACGTAGTTTGAAAACAACGGCACCGATTAACATGGTAAAAATAGGTGTGAGTGTATTCATGATTCCGGCAACGGAACTATCCATGCGGGTTTGTGCTGTGGCAAACAAAAAGGCGGGTATAAATATACCGAGCATGCCGGAGGCAAAGAGTTTACCGTAATGATGCACGTGAAGTTCTTTCAGTCGCGTAACCGCGAGTGGAATCAGAAACAGGCAAGCAGAAGCAACACGAAGTGCTCCGACTTCATCCGGAGAAAATACTTTCAGTCCTTGCTTAATGAGTATAAAGGATGTTCCCCAGATGAGCGTAAGACTTACAAATAAAATAATGGAGGTGCCGCGATTGGAATCAGACATATAGGTTAATGAGCAATGGGTAAAAAAGAAAATACGTTTTTATTCCTGTAAAGGTTTGCCAACTCAACCAGAATAAAAACCCGATTATTGCTAAAAAAATAAATTCAACTCTATACTATACTACTCTACCCTCGCTGCTCGTGACAAAATTTGTCTGCGTAAGTCTGTCCCCGATAATCATCGGGTAGCGGGAAAGAAACTAAGCTGCCACAGAGCTATACGTATTAATCACATCATCCAGAATAGCAAGCACATCCGCTTCAGTCGGAGCCTCTACCAATCGCATACGGAACGGTTTGAAGTCATTAATACCTTTAAAGTAATTGGTATAGTGCCTGCGCATTTCGAATACACCCAGCTTGTCTCCCTTCCAGCGGATTGAAAACTCAAGGTGCTTTTTGGTAGCACGAACACGCTCAGCCATATCCGGAGGTGCCGGACGTTCGCCATGCTTTATATAGTGCTTGATTTCGTTGAAGATCCACGGGTATCCTATAGCAGCACGTCCGATCATGACACCATCCACACCGTAGCGATTTTTATACTCAAGCGCTTTCTCAGGTGAATCGATATCACCATTGCCAAAAATAGGTATATGGATGCGCGGGTTCTCTTTTACTTTGCCGATAAGCGTCCAGTCGGCTTCACCTTTATACATCTGCACGCGCGTGCGACCATGAATTGATAAAGCTTTTATACCTATATCCTGCAAACGCTCAGCTACTTCTAAAATATTTTTGGTTGATTCGTCCCAGCCCAAACGAGTCTTAACCGTTACCGGAAGATGGGTACACTTCACGATCTCGGCTGTCATCTTTACCATCTTGGGTATATCCTGGAGCAACGCAGCTCCAGCTCCGCGACAGGCAACTGCCTTTACCGGGCAACCATAATTTATATCGATGAGATCAGGACGAGCGGCTGTTGCTATCTCGGCAGATTGCACCATGTTACCAATGTCGCCACCAAAAAGCTGAATGCCGATGGGACGCTCATATTCAAATATGTCGAGCTTCTGCCGACTCTTGGCGGCATCACGAATTAACCCTTCAGACGAGATAAATTCAGTATACATCAGGTCTGCACCACCCTCTTTGCACACAGCACGGAAGGGCGGATCACTCACATCCTCCATAGGCGCCAGCAACAAAGGAAACTCTCCAAGCTCTATTTGACCGATTTTCACCATATTAGCCCGCAAATTTAAGCAGAAATATATGGAGCAGGAAATAGGCCCGCGTACGGTGCATCCAGCCATTGTAATAATTGTAATGCTCGTGGCAGTAATGCTGGGGTTTCAGGTGATCGGTCCGATGATCGGATTCTTCGTGGCATTGCCACTTTATCCCGGCAGCCTGATGGAAATGACCGAATCGCTAAAGGAACCGATGAAAGATCCGGAGATGAAAAATACTTTATACCTCATGCAAGGTTTCGGAACATTTTTCGGGCTAATACTGGTGCCGTTATATGTGCTGGCAAAATTTCACCGCTCAGCCAGTACGTTGTTTAAAGGACCGATGTATATCCAGCCCGTGGTGCTGGTGGTTGGTATTGTAATGATCTTCATGATGGTAAACTCAATGTTCATCGAATGGAATCAGAACATCACGTTTCCTGAAAGTATAGAAAAATGGGCCCGAGGTACCGAAGAGCAACTTGCAGAGCTTACCAAGTATCTCACCAAGTTCGACTCCGGCGGGCAGGTAGCCCTGGCGTTGGTTGTTATTGCCATATTGCCGGCGATAGGTGAAGAGCTCGTGTTTCGGGGTATCATTCAGCGCGAGTTTTACCGGGGCACCAACAATATCCATGTAGCTATATGGGTATCGGCAGCAATCTTCAGTGCTATTCACGTTCAGTTCTATGGCTTTGTACCACGCATGTTGTTGGGTGCACTCTTCGGGTATCTTTACTACTGGTCGGGTAATTTATGGATGCCCATACTGGCACACTTTATAAACAACGGCTTTACGGTTGTGGCTATGTACCTGTACCAGCGCGGTACTGTTGAAATGGATATAGAAGATGCAAAGGCCGCTCCATGGTCGGCCGTTTTAACAAGCGCTGTAATTACCGTTGCTTTGCTTTATCTTTTCAAAAAATTTTATGAAAAGAGAACTCCAGCCGATTTTGTTAACAATACAAATTCGGATAATGCGACTCTTATTCAATAACAAATTATAATTTTAGACCCTACCAAAACCGAATAACCAAGATTTGTGACTTCGCTTACCAAGTACAACAACCTTACACTTCGAATCATTACCGGTTTGCTGGGCTCAGCAGGTATAATAACAGCGGTCTGTTTAAGCGAGTGGGGATACTTTGCCGTATTTTTTATTATCTGTTTTTTCTCGCTTATTGAATTTTATAAACTGGTGGGGCTCGATGGAATGGTGCCTCAGAAAGCATTGGGTACACTGGGAGGTATACTTCTCTTTGTGTTGTCTTTTCTTATCGAAATGCACCTGGTGTCCTATCGATACTATTTCTTGTTCTTCCCGATCGTATCATGCGTATACATGATCAAACTCTATAAGAAGTTTGAGCGCAAGCCGTTCACGAATATAGCCTTTACATTTCTGGGTATTTTTTATGTAGCTATACCTTTTACGTTGCTGAACATTGCTGTATTTGAGGACGGGGTATACAATTTTGAGATCATATTCGGCTGTCTCTTTATACTTTGGGCCAGCGATACCGGGGCTTACTTTGCTGGTACATATCTGGGTAAACGAAAACTTTTTGAACGTATTTCTCCGAAAAAATCATGGGAGGGTTTCTTTGGCGGTGCACTGCTCGCCATGATCTTTGCCTACGGATTGTCTACCTATTTTCATACACTTTCCGTATGGCAGTGGCTTACCATCGGTGTAATTATTGTAGTAGGGGGTACATTTGGAGATTTAGTAGAGTCGCTGTTGAAGCGAAGCATTGAAATAAAAGATTCAGGTACAAGTCTGCCAGGACACGGAGGTTTCCTGGATCGTTTTGATGGTTTGCTGATCTCGGCTCCTTTTATTGTTGCATACCTCGAAATTTTTTAGTCGTCTCTTTACAGAGCGTTTTCGTATAACTGAATGTAGAGCATTTTCAACAAGATAAGCAGTGTTGAAAGGCTTTGTAAAAAGAACAGGCATACATATATATGTAGGCTTGTGTAAAAACTATTTTTTAAACTATATACTGCTTGAAGTTCCTGATAGAATCACATTATCTCCCTTCGATCGCATACTTCTCTGCGCTATCATCTGCTACAGAGATTGTTATCGAGCGACAGGAGAACTTTGTAAAACAGACATACCGTAACCGTTGCTACATTCATACATCGCAAGGTATAGAACAACTTACGGTGCCGTTAACCAGTAAACATGGTAAAACGTTAATAACCGATATACGGATCGACTATAGTCAGAAGTGGTTAAATAATCATTGGCGCACCATACAATCAGCGTATGGTAAAGCTCCGTTCTATGAACATTATGTGGATGATCTTGAAAAAGTACTCTTCCGTAAAAATGAATTTCTATACGATCTGAATATACAATTGCTGTCAATGTGTCTTGCATGGCTGAAGTGGAAAGTGACTGTCAGCGAAAGTATGTCGTATGAGAAAGAACTGCCGGATACTGTAACAGACCTTCGATCGTTGATTAATTCAAAAAAAAACGATCTTTTGGCAAAGTTTTATAGTCCGGTAGAATATACGCAGGTATTTGGCAATACGTTTGTAAGCAACATGAGCCTGATCGACCTGATCTTTTGTGAAGGCCCGGCTTCCGCCAGGATTGTGAAGGCTTCCGCTGTGGAAAAATGAACAAATGTTAATTTGAGCGTGTTTCTTACGCAGTATTAAATCTTCAGGCTTACGATAGTATTGAACAGACAAAAAACTTTACATTTACACTAATCAATTTTTGATTTTCTCTTATGGAGGCAAAATTTTCCAACCGCGTTAAAGAAGTTATATCGCTTAGCCGCGAAGAGGCTCTTCGGCTTGGCCATGACTATATCGGTACTGAACACCTTATCTTAGGTATGATCCGTGAAGGTGAAGGTGTAGCAGTGGGTGTGCTAAAAAAATTAGGAGTACCAATGGACGAACTCAGAAATGAGATCGAAAAAATTTCCAAAGGAACTGCTACGCATCAGATCAAGAACCTGGCTAATATACCCTTGACAAAAGCCTCAGAAAAAGTTCTTAAGATTACTTACCTGGAAGCAAAGATTTTCAAAGCCCAGCTTATCGGCACAGAACATTTGTTGCTCTCTATACTGCGTGACCATGACAACCTGGGCACGCAGATCTTAAATAAGTTTGACGTAAACTACGAGACCGTGAAAGAAATGCTGGAATACCAAAACGAAGGTCCGATGGCATCACAGGATACGGATGATCCGGATGATGACTCATCAAAAATCTTCGGAGGTGGCGCACAAGGTGGTGCTGCCGGTAAAGAGAAGAAAGGCACTGAAAAATCCCGCACTCCAGTGTTGGATAACTTCGGCCGCGACCTGACCCGTCTGGCAGAGGACAATAAACTCGACCCTATCGTTGGGCGCGAAAAAGAAATTGAGCGCGTGGCTCAGATTCTTTCCAGAAGAAAGAAGAACAACCCAATTCTTATTGGTGAACCTGGTGTAGGTAAAACAGCTATCGCTGAAGGTCTTGCACTGCGCATCATTCAGAAGAAAGTATCACGCGTATTGTTCGGTAAACGCGTTGTGACGCTTGACTTAGCATCACTCGTAGCCGGAACAAAATATCGCGGTCAGTTTGAAGAGCGTATGAAAGCGGTGATGAATGAATTGGAGAAATCTCCGGATGTAATTCTCTTCATCGATGAACTTCATACTATTGTTGGTGCTGGTGGAGCTTCCGGCTCACTCGATGCCTCCAATATGTTCAAACCGGCTCTGGCCCGCGGAGAAATACAATGCATTGGTGCAACTACACTGGATGAGTACCGTCAGTATATAGAGAAAGACGGTGCACTTGCCCGCAGATTCCAGATGGTGATGGTAGACTCTACTTCACCGGAAGAAACGATCCAGATCCTCGACAACATCAAGGAAAAATACGAAGATCACCACCACGTGATCTATACCAAAGAAGCGATCGAAGCGTGCGTAAAACTTTCTGATCGTTACATCAGCGACCGCTATCTTCCAGATAAGGCGATCGATGTAATGGACGAAGCCGGTGCACGCGTTCACATCAACAACATTCACGTTCCGGAAGAAATCGTGAAGCTTGAAGAAGCCATTGAAGATGTGAAGAAAGAAAAGAATCGTGTTGTAAAAAGTCAGAAGTACGAAGAGGCAGCACAACTGCGCGATCGTGAAAAGAAACTGATCGAACAACTCGATATCGCGAAAGCGAAGTGGGAAGAAAAAACACGTACTGAAAAGTATACAGTTAATGAAGATAACGTAGCCGATGTTATTGCAATGATGACCGGCATACCGACCAAACGTATCGCTCAGAAAGAAAGCAACAAGCTTCTGAACATGGGCGAAGAGTTGAGCGGAAAAGTTATCGGCCAGGATGAAGCCATCAGGAAACTGGTGAAGGCAATTCAACGTACGCGCGTAGGCTTGAAAGATCCGAAGAAACCAATCGGTTCCTTTATCTTCCTCGGTCCTACCGGTGTTGGTAAAACTGAATTGGCTAAAGTACTGGCAACCTATCTCTTCGATAAAGAAGACGCACTCGTGCGGATTGATATGAGTGAGTATATGGAGAAATTCTCCGTGTCACGTCTGGTGGGAGCGCCTCCCGGCTACGTGGGTTACGAAGAAGGCGGACAGCTTACTGAGAAAGTGAGACGCAAGCCTTACTCTGTAGTATTGCTCGATGAAATTGAAAAAGCTCACCCGGATGTATTCAATATACTTCTGCAGGTGTTGGATGATGGTATACTTACTGACGGTTTAGGCCGCAGAGTAGATTTCAGAAACACCATCATCATCATGACATCGAATATAGGTGTACGTGATCTGAAAGATTTCGGTACAGGTATCGGTTTCGCTACTGCAGCTAAACGCGAATCAGAAGAAGAGCACATGAAGCTCACCATTCAGAATGCGTTGAAGCGTGCGTTCTCTCCGGAATTCCTGAACCGTTTGGATGACGTGATCGTGTTCAACTCACTGCAGCGCGAACACATTCACAAGATCATCGACATTACTTTGCGTAAGTTGTTTGATCGCATTATCCAGATCGGCTACAACGTGGAACTTACCGATAAGGCTAAAGACTTCCTCGCAGAGAAAGGATACGATCATCAATTCGGAGCTCGTCCGTTGAACAGAGCGATCCAGAAATACCTGGAAGACCCTGTAGCAGAAGAGATCCTGAAAGGTGAAGTGGAAGAAGGCGGAACAATTCTGGCCGACCACGATGGTAAAGCAGATGCACTTACCATCAAGGTAAAAAAGGCTAAGGCTTCTTCTAAAGAAAAGAAAGAGTAATCCCCCGGAAGGGTATAAATAAAAAAGGACGGTGATGAACCGTCCTTTTTTTATGCCGGTTGCCTAAGTTGAATAACGTTGTGCACTACGTAGCGGTAAATATTACTTCATATCAATGGTAGGATATAGGCCTCCCGCTAAATCCCCCAAAAGAAATATATAGTTAGTCGCACGCTATATTAACCTGCATTTTCGATTTTATACATACTCCCTCGTTTGCCGGTAATCAAATCTACGTATCACCTCTCAGTATATCTTTCTCTGATCTCTTTCGGGTTATACTTTACATGCAACACACTTTCAACTTTTTGAGGCGGTGCTGCAAATGGGGCCGTGATATATTCGCCCCTTAATTTTTTCCCTTCATGAAACAATTTTACTCCTCTGTGTCTGTACTTTATAAAACTGCTTTTGTCGTGTTTGCTTTAGTTGCCGGTTCTACAACGTACGGGCAGACTGTAAACAATAACTGGAGACAGGACCTTGAAAACTCGATGAAAGAATTTTTAAGTTGCCAGCCAAGCACAGATGTAAACAGTCCGTGTAATAAATTTTTAGGTGAGTCGCTCAACACGGTTTACCGCATCAACGATTTCTATTCCCAGAATTTAGGGCGGTATATGGTAGCTTCTGAAATAGCTAAATATTTAAAGAGTAGTGAACAGTGGACGCTGCTGGGACCTTGCTACGATCAAAAAACACTTACACAGGCACAAGAAAATGCCAATGCCCGCAAGGCTGTTGTGGCAGTATATATGACTGGTTCTGGCGGAGGTCATGTTGTGTTGATTACACCAGGTTCACTTCAGTCTTCAGGTTCGTGGGAGCTCAGTGTTCCAACGGCTACATCTTTCTTTTTAAGTCAGCCCGACCGCTCGTTTATTAATAAGGGGTTGTCGTTCGCCTTTGGAAAAATGCTGATGAAGGATATCCTGATCTATACCCGAAAATACTAAGCTATATAGTGGCGTGTTGTAAGAACTGTTTTATTAAGAGCGCCTTCTTATTTGTCAAAATCTGTGCATAGTCGCGAATAAGAAAGCGCATCTTTTATTATATAATCCCGTTGGGTGCTATTAGATTTTCGAAAACCGATCGTTTTCTTATTCTACAAGCATATCTTTTCTTTTTGCCTTTAAATAAGGTAAATTCACTCTCTGTCGCAGAATAAGAACGGTTATGTAGCGCAGTCAGGTAATTTTGCAGACGGATCCGGGCAAAGGTTGGAGGGTAGTTGTTTAGGCACTATGGGTTTGCGAGAATTTTAGAAAAGAACGCCAGCGTGTTTCAGATAAAACGTAAGAGAAACTTCAGTCTGTTTTAAAGGATTAACCTATAGAATTCAACGTAATGATTGTTTTGCGATTGAAGCTCCGTAAATTCTTCCACAGTACACGATGGATCAATGTCTTGTTATCGGTCAGTGTCCTGCTATGGATATTGTCGTTCACTACTACGGTTGCTCAGCTCGAACTTCGAAATAAAGTCGTAAAGTATACTACGCATAAAGGCCTGCCGCTAAAGGTTATTAATAGCATTACGCAAGACAAACAAGGTTTTATGTGGTTTGCCGCGGATGATGGCCTGGCACGTTTTGATGGATATACCTTTCGTGTTTTTAAGAATGATCCAAACGATCCGCATAGCCTTTCGCATAACTATATATTTTGCATCTTCTCGGATTCCAAAGGGCGTGTCTGGACATCTTCGCGCGAAGGATTAAACCTGTTCGATTCGCTCACCGAACGTTTTATACATTATCAACATGATCCTCAAAATACCAATTCACTGGTTGGTGACGATGTATCAAATATTACGGAAAGTATAGCAGGGGCTTTGTGGGTATCGTCATGGCAGGCTGGCTTTACTTATTTTGATGCATCGCAAAATAAGTTTATACAATATTCACAACGTAATTTACCAGGACTGTCCAGTCAAAAAGTTGTATGTATTTATGAAGATGCCGATAATTTACTTTGGGTTGGTTCGCTCAGCGGAGGTCTCGATGTGTTTCAGGTAAAGAATGGGATTATATCAAAAAAGGTAGAGCACCTCTCTGGTAAAGAGATACCAGCGATGCACAATGTGCGATGTATAAAAGCAGATCATGCCGGTAACATGTGGATCGGTACAAATGATGGCTTGGTCTTCTTTAATAAAAAACAAAAGACTTTTCAACTTCTGGATGAAAATACCAGTGGCCTTAAAGGAAGTGTCGTGCGAACGCTGTGCGAAGACAGTAATCATAATTTATGGATTGGTGTAGAAGATCATGGCCTCTTTAAAATTTCGTTAAGCGATATAGATAAAGCCGTTACGCCCGATATCAATATAGAAACGGTAGCGGGTAAGGATGAGTATAGTATATATCGTCTTTCCATTCATAGTATTTTCGAAGACCGTGATAAGAACATCTGGCTGGGTACAAATGGTGATGGCGTGCAGATGATCAGCAGCATACAGGAAAAGTTTATGCGCATAGAAGTAAAAACCAGTGAGCCTGCACGGGTGTACTGGCGATTCTGGGGCATGTGCACAGATGAAGAAGGGAATCTGTGGCTCGGCTCGGATGGTAACGGTATCTATAAATATACGCAGCAAGGTAAATTACTCAGGCACTATCACACTGATGGGAAGAAAGGAAGTCTGACGGATAATGCTATACTATATGCGTATCGTGATCACGACAATGTGCTTTGGTTTGGTACATATTCTGGAGGGCTGTTTCGGTATAATAAAAGCCCCGATACGTTCACAAACTATAAACATGATCCGGCTGATCCGGAAAGTTTAGGGATCAATGACGTCCGGTTGATTTTTGAAGATTCGAAACATAATCTTTGGATCGGTACAAACTGGGGCGGTCTGAATTTACTGGATAGAGCCACCGGTAAATTTACCAGGTATACAATTAAGAATAGCACCATTAGCAGCGGAGATATACGTGCGATCATTGAAGATAATAATGGCGGGCTGTGGATCGGGTGTTCGAAGGGAGGCGTTAATTATTTTGATCGCGACAAGAAAACCTTCCGACAGTACTTTGCCGATGCAGGAAGTAATAATGACATCTCAGGCAACATGATTTATGCATTGCTCTTCGACAAGAGTGGTAAATTGTGGATCGGGACAGAAGGAGCAGGATTGCTGACGTACGACTCTACACAGAAAAAATTAGAATGGATTAATGAAAAGAATGGCTTTAACGGCAGCTCCGTGTTTGCCATGCAGCAGGATAATGATGGAAATATATGGCTGAGTACAAATGCTGGTATATCGAAATGGGATGTGCACGAAAAGGTTTTTAGAAATTATGACAGCTCGGATGGTTTACAAAGCGGGCAGTTTAATTCCTGCTCATTTCTATACGACCGCAAAACTAATTTGATGGGCTTTGCCGGCACCGAAGGCGTTACACTGTTTTACCCCGATCACATAAGACCGAACCTTAAAAAACCGGATGTTGTGATAACCGGTTTTCAATTGTTTAATAAAGATGTGCTGATAGATTCTACGAATAATGAAGACGCTATACTACGGCAGGCTATAAATCATACACCTGAAATTACACTGCAGTATAACGAGTCTGTGTTTACCCTGGAGTTTGCAGCATTAAGTTATACTCTTCCGGAGAAAAATAAGTACGCCTATAAAATGGAAGGCTTCGATAATGACTGGAGTTATATAGGTTCCGGCAGAAGTGCCACCTATACCAACCTCGATCCGGGTACCTATACATTTCGGGTAAAAGCATCTAACAGCGATGGCATTTGGAATGAAGAGGGAACATCGCTGGTGATCCGTATTATACCCCCGTGGTGGAAAACATGGTGGTTTAGAACCGTGTCGGTACTGGCTTTAATTGGTTTAGCTTGGGGATATAGTCGGTTGCGCATACAAGCTATTAATGAACAAAAAAAGTTATTGGAGTTTTCCGTTCGCGAAAAAACGAAACAGCTTCAGTTGGTAAATGAAGAGTTGATGTTGCGCGAGGAGGAGATCAAAGCGCAGAACGAAGATTTGTCTGTACAAAACGAAGAGCTTTTCTCGCGACAGGAAGAAATTGCTACACAGCGCGATCTGCTTACCGAACAAAATCAGCGACTGGAAGATGCGTGGAAAACCATTGAGACACAGAACCGGGAAATTCTGCTGCATAACAAAACGTTGGATCAGGAAGTAAAGGAGCGAACACAAAAACTGGTAGAGTATAACCAGCAGCTTGAACAGTTTGCTTTTATAACAGCACACAATCTTCGCGCACCAGTAGCACGCATTCTTGGCCTCGGACAAGTTTTAGATATGTCGAAAGATAACCTGGACGAAGAAAGATTAATTGTGAGTAAGCTCGTTGCTACAACGGTAGAGCTGGACAAAGTGGTGAAGGATGTGAGTACCATACTGGAGATCCGAAAGAGCAATACGCCCATTATAAAAAAGATCGATCTCACTGAAGAGCTAAACATTATTAAAGCGAACCTGGAAAGCGAGATAGCCGAAACGAACACGGAGATAAAGGAAGATTTTTCGAAGGCAAATGTTATTTATACCGCCAAGCCGTATCTCGATAGTATACTGATTAACCTGATCCATAACGCCATTAAATATAGGGACCTGAATCGCAAGCCATCGATACACGTAAAAACCGAAGTTGAAGATGGATACGTGTGCCTGCTGATAAGTGATAACGGCCTGGGTATAGATCTGGCACAGCATCAAAATAATATCTTTAACCTCTATAAGCGGTTTCATTCACACGTAGAAGGAAAAGGTATGGGCCTGTACTTGGTTAAGACACAGGTTACCGCACTGGGCGGCAAGATAGAAGTTGAAAGTAAAGTAAATGTAGGAACCACTTTCAAAGTTTTTCTGCGGAACGTTGAAGAGAAAAATGAGAAGGTTCAGAATGAAATTGTGAGCTAGTATATTTACTGGTATATTTTATTGCAAACAGACACCTATTAGCAATACCGTATGTGAAGCGAAAAGCTACTTCCTAACAGCTTCGGATATATATAGCATTTGGAGGCAAATCAGTGCGTTTCGGGAAATAGTCTCTGCCGGATTATGAGAAGCTGGTAATTTGTGCATTTCGCCAATCCATGTTATGAAATATAGTTATCTGATTACAAGTTTGCTTGTGATGTTAATCGAAAGCGCCCTTGCACAGGTAAACAAAATTCCCAACGCAACTCCATCAAAATTTGATAACAGCAAAGGATTGAGCCTTCGGTCCATGTGTCGTGATATTGCTCAATAATAAATTTTATCGCTTGTCGGAACTTAAGGAGTATAATAACACGATTGACGGAGTAGTGATCGAGTCTGTGGATGTTGTAAAAAATAGAGAAGTAATCACCAAAATAATAAGTGACAAAATCAGGGTATTGATTATCGTCAATACTCCGAAAACTCCAAGTGCCGATTCTCTAAAGCAAGTAAAACGGAATTGATCGCAAGAAAAAAAGCAAGGCCCCTGACCTTGCTTTTTGCATATACTATATATCTGAATACTAAGCGGAGTTACGCGCGGCATTAATGATACCGAACATACAGCGAAGCACAAGCTTGCGATATTGCTTTTCGAACGCTTTGTCTTTTTCCTTATCCTCCGGTTCGCGCAGTTGTTGTAAGGCAAACTGCTGAATGGTAATGAGCGGCAACACAATGCGCTCGCGCAGTTTTACTGAATCGCGATTTACCGGTGTGTTATCCATCAATTCTTTAAGTTCTGAAATTTCAAGAATCATCTCCTTCGAAAGTTTAAACTCGGCATACATCTTCTTCCAGAACTCGCCAAACTCTTTGTCTTTAGAAAGATAGGCTGTTGCCGGATAGTAACACTTCGTAAGCGACATCATACTGTTGCTTAACAACGTACGGAAAAACAGCGACTGCTTGAACAATGCTTTCAGCTCGCGCATCTTGCCTTGTCTCTTCATTTCGCGTATAGCAGTACCTACTCCGTAGAAGCCGGGTATATTTTGTTTCATCTGTGCCCACGAGCTGACAAAAGGTATAGCACGTAAGTCTTCAAATTTCAAACTTCCCGAACTGCGTTTTACCGGGCGCGAACCAATGTTGGTGTCACCAAAGAACGCAAGCGGTGTTATCTTTTCAAGATATGGTACAAATTTAGGATGCTGCTTCAGGTCGAGGTATGCCTTATGACCTTCTTCCGCTAGCTGATCCATCAACGCCTTTTCATTTGCTTCAAAGGTGTCTATATTTTTGAAGACTGAATTTTCTATACCGGCTGAAAGCAATTGCTCCAGGTTATATCCACACGAAACAGGTTTGCCAAAGTTAGAGCTGATGGTTTGTCCCTGAATAGTAATCTGCACTTCCTTATCTTCAATTGTATCACCTAATGAAGCATAGAAGTCGTGCGTGTTACCACCACCACGCGCAGGAGGTCCGCCACGCCCGTCAAAGAACACGGTTGTAAAACCTTCTTCACGTGCAATGCGTGTGAGATTTTCTTTTGCCTGGAAGATAGACCAGTTGGCGCGCAGGTAGCCGCCATCTTTGGTACCATCTGAGAAGCCCAGCATAATGGTTTGCTTGTTACCCCTGCGTTTCAGGTGCTCACGGTATGCCGGTATACTATACAATGCTTTCATGACATGCGGAGCATTGGACAGATCTTCTATCGTTTCGAAGAGAGGTATAATATCGAGTGTAAGATCGTCATCTTTACCGAGAATCAATTTTGCCAATTGATATACCCGGATCACATCGAGTGCAGACTGACAATTGCTGATCACATAACGATGGCATCCTTCCACACCGTTTTGTTCCTGAATTTGTCCGATTACATCTATACTCTCGATCAATTCAGTAACAAAACTATCTTCAAATTTTAGTGAAGCAGGTTTAAAGCTGAGCGAAAGAAGTGTATCGATCTTTTCCTGTTCAGTAAGTTTATCGAAGTTCTTCAGTTTTTTGTTTTTAGACTGCAGCTTCTCAATACACGCTTCCCAGGCATACGCATGCTTGCGGCTATCCTGGCGTATATCCATACTGGCAAAGTAAAATCCGAATATTTTTACTTTCAGTATAAAGCTGTCGAGCAGATCAAGGAATAACCCACGGTGATCGTTGATCAGTACATCGCGGGCTTCGAAAAGATCATTCAGCAGTTCGTCCGGGTGATGGTATATTTCACCAAAGCCTCCGTACGCTATAGGATATACTTTACTTTCAGCACGACCTATAATATGATCTACACCTTTAAAAGTAAGTCTGCGTTTTAAGAAGCGAAGATCACGGTGATAACATTTCAAGAGAGTCTCCTGTAAACGTTGTGCTACCTTCAGTGTGATCTCATGCGTTACAAACGGGTTGCCATCACGATCGCCACCCGGCCAGAAACCGATCTTTAGCAGGTCGAAATTTTTCCATTCCTCCAGTTTAATGTTGAGGCCGGTCATCAGCTTCTGGATGATCACAGGAATCTCCGGATAGAAAACACTTTCCAGAAACCAGCATAAGCTTACCGCTTCATCAAATGGTGTTGGTTTTTCTTTATTGATAAATGCAGTCTTGCCAAGCTGGCGTAACAACAGGTTTATTTCATCGAGTTTGTTATCGCGAATGGTTTGTTCCAGGTCGTTAATAATAGCCAGTACGCTCCCCGGATAGAACTGCGTGGGGTGTGCTGTTAATACAACGCGCACACTGAAGTCTTCAACTTTCTTTTTCAGTTCTTCTTCAAGTCCTTCGGCAGCAGCGCGCAGTAATAGTCCGGAGACAGTACCCTTGCCGTGCAGATCGTTAATCTCATCGAACGCTGCATCCTCAATTGAGTCGAACAATACAACTTGTCGCTCTACATATTGGGTAAAGCTGAAGAGTAAATTGAATTGTTCTTCGCGTGTTGCCTGCGGAGTAAAATCGCTGAAGAATTTTTTGATAATGGTTCGTGGGTCCTTTCCCTTCTCGTATCCTGTTTCGCAGGCTTGCTGAAGCAGAGGCAACAGCGTACCGGTGCGATAAATACCGGAATAGGGAAGGTTAAGGAAAAGACTGTTGTACATGTGGTACCGGGTGGAAACAGTCTTGTTGAACTCGTTCGCCATGATAAAAATTTAGAAACCCGACAAAGTTATTAAATAGTGCTTTGGCGGGCGGAGTGGTGCTATATATTACAAATTTTCTTTTCGAAAACGTTTTCGGGATGATAATTAAGATAAAAGAAAGAAGGACCGAAAGTAAAACTGAACGTTCGTGGCTTTGACCTTTTAGGCTATTGCCGAAGATATTCTTTCTTGAGCATCGGGCAGATTTTATAGCGCTCGTCTTTCGTATCTTCATAAAGCGCTTCCAGCAATTCATATATATGTTTGATGCCGATGCGCTGGCACCACTCAAAAGGTCCATATGGATAATTCGTGCCGAGTTTCATGGCCATATCTATATCTCCACGTGTGGCGGTTCCTTCCATCACGGTATAGTATGCTTCGTTGATGATCATGCTCACAACACGAGGGGTAACTAATCCTACACGATCATCCACCACCAGGAATTCGGTGTTTAGTGCCGCGCATATCTTTTTAAGAACAGTTTCATCATCAGGTCGCCAGAGACTTACTTCAAGAACCGGACGATTGATAAAGGTAGGCAAACCGTTAAAGCCAAAGATGCGGCTTCTTAAGCTGTCGCCTGTCATGAATGCTAATTCTCCGAGACTGATCTTGCACGTGTTCAGCAATGCAGTAGCCGTGTTGTCTACATAGATTTCAAACTTGGTGGGCTCTTCGTCAATAATAAAGTCGAGCACGAGGTCGTGACTCTCCAGAAATTTTTCGGCATCGCGATGTTCACCTACTACTGAATATTGATGGCTGTCGCCAAACTTCAGAAGGCTTTCGCGATAATGTGCCTGTTCACCAATGATTAAAATATTCATGCATTGAAAGTAAATCCGTTACCGGATACTATTTTTGACAAACCCTAAATTAAATTTTAATCTTATACAATCATGTCAAAATCAGTTGTTTATTCTGATCAGGCTCCTGAACCTATTGGTCCGTATAGCCAGGCAATCCAGGCCGGCAACATGCTTTTCATCAGCGGGCAGATCGCCATTGAAAGAAGCTCCGGTAACATTATCAGCTCTGATATCGAATCAGAAACACGGCAGGTAATGGTTAATCTCGAAAAAATACTGAAGGCTGCCGGCTTCGATTTTTCGAACGTGGTAAAGAGCTCGATCTTCCTTAAAGACATGAACAACTTTCCAAAAGTAAATGCTATTTATGGCGAATACTTTAAAATCAATCCTCCGGCACGCGAAACGGTTGAAGTAAGTCGCCTGCCGAAAGATGTTAATGTAGAAATATCCTGCATCGCGGTGAAGTAAATTTTAATGCCACGCGGAGAATGAATTAAGCGTACAAACTTCATTCTCCGCATACTGTAAATTCGAAGAGTATCTCTCGCAAATCGCCCCTCCTTTCTTACCTTTGCAGTCCTAATTTTGATTTGAGCGATGAGAGATGTACGCGTACGATTTGCACCCAGTCCCACAGGTGCACTGCATATTGGTGGTGTAAGAACGGCCCTCTATAATTACCTGCTGGCACGGCAGCACAACGGTACTATGATACTCCGTGTAGAAGATACAGACCAGAATCGCTTCGTACCCGGAGCAGAAGAATATATACAGAAGTCGTTGGAATGGGTAGGCATCAAGATCGATGAAGGTGTTGGTGTTGGCGGCCCGCATGCTCCTTACCGTCAGTCAGAACGAACGGCTATATATATGCAATACGCCAAGCAGTTGATTGATGCCGGCCATGCATACTATGCTTTTGATACCGAGCAGGAACTTGAAGCCATGCGTGAGCGCCTGAAACTTGCCGGAGTACCTACGCCACAATACAACAGCATTACACGCACACAAATGCGTAACTCCCTTACACTTTCAGAAGATGAAGTGAAGAAGTTGCTGGAAGATAAAGTGCCGCATGTAATTCGTTTAAAAGTTCCGCGCAAGGAAGAGATACGGTTGAATGATTTGATACGCGGTTGGGTAATGGTACACTCATCGCAGATTGATGACAAGGTTTTGATGAAGAGCGATGGTCTGCCAACATATCACCTGGCGAATGTTGTGGACGATTACCTGATGAAGATATCGCACGTAATTCGTGGTGAAGAGTGGTTGCCTTCTGCACCGCTGCACGTGCTGCTCTATAAATTTTTAGGCTGGGAGAATGAGATGCCGCAGTTTGCACACTTGCCGTTGCTTTTGAAGCCGGATGGCAATGGTAAATTAAGCAAACGCGATGCAGATCAACTCGGCTTCCCGATCTTCCCGCTTACCTGGAAAGATCCTGCTACCGGAGATGTTGCAGTTGGGTATAAAGAAGCCGGGTATTTACCGGAAGCTTTGATAAACTTCCTGGCATTTTTAGGATGGAACCCGGGCACCACGCAAGAGTTGTTCTCGATGGATGAACTCATCAAAACATTCTCTATTGAGCGTATTGGTAAAGCGGGAACAAAATTTGACATTCTTAAAGCACAGTGGTTCAACCAGCAATACCTGCGTGCCAAGTCTGACGAAGAATTGGCGAGCTACCTGCTGGATGCACTGAAGAATGAAGGTATAGCTTGCACACAAGACAAGGCTTTGAAAATTGCTGCAGTGATGCGCGAGCGTGTTACATTTCCGAAAGATTTCTGGGAGCAGGGAAAATTCTTTTTCCACGCACCGAAAGCCTTCGATGAAAATGTAGTGAGTAAAAAATGGAACGATGATGCTGTAAAAGTTCTCACAGCCTATAAAGATGCTGTAGCCGCATTGCCAGATTTTGATGCCACTATTGCAAAGACTACATTAGAACAGGTTACAGCAAACCTGGGAATCGGTACTGGTAAAATTCTGCAGGCACTGCGCGTATCCATTACAGGTGCCGGTGGAGGTCCTGACCTGATGATGATCATGGAAATTATCGGTAAAGATGAAGTCGTTAACAGAATAGAATACGCACTCCAAACCATTAAGGTGAAGGTTGCGTAGTATATAACTACAAGGCTACTGGCTGAAAGCTACTGGCCACTGGTATTTCCTCCAGTAACCAGCAACCTGAAGCCAGCAGCTTTTTAAAGCTTCACACTATGTCAAAGAAAGAAAAGAAACCCGCCAACACACCAAAGCCGCGTGTGCATAAAGAGCTTCAGGGATTGGATATAACCATCGATCAGTTTGGTGAAATAAAGTCAAGCATGAACATTGAGAAGATCAACGACTTTCTCGATAAAAATGTTGATGATAAAAAATTAGCCGAGCGCGATGATTATGATGATATGAAGAAGGGCAAAAAGAAGAAATAAACTTCAGCCTGCTTTGTATCCCTTGAAAGAAATAATAGTGGAAGTCACTCCTTCCATCACAAACTGTTTTTAGCGTTCGCCCAAGTTTTCTGATATTGTGGTATATATACATTATACCCATGAAGAAACGCTTTATCCTGCTCCTGCTTCTATCGTCTTATTTTGTTTATGCACAACAAAACATCTGGCCGGAAGCACTCATTATCACTCCTGAAAAATCCAACTTTGTAAAAACCTCCACGCATAAAGAGGTGATCGACTTTCTGGATGCTATACAAAAACTCAGCAAGCAAGTTAAAGTTATCTCCATGGGTAAAAGTCAGGAAGGAAAAGATATTCCGGTGGCCATTCTTTCGAAGACAGGTATAGCTACTGCGGAGGAGGCGCATAAGTCGGGCAAGCTGGTGGTATATATACAGGGAAATATACATGCTGGCGAAGTTGAAGGTAAAGAAACGCTGATGATGCTGATGCGTGATATTCTGCTCGGTGATAAAAATTACCTGCTCGACAACCAGATTTTACTCTTTGCTCCCATTTACAATACCGACAGCAACGACAAGATGGAAAAAGGAAGACGTCCTTCGCAGGAAGATAGTCCGCTGGAAGTTGGTATTCGCGAAAACAGCCAGGGCCTTGATCTGAACCGCGATGGTATAAAACACGAAGCGGTTGAGACACAACAACTCTTTACCAACATTATTACGCCATGGGATCCTCAGGTCTTTGTAGACCTGCACACGACCAACGGAACGTGGCACGCGTACTCGCTCACATGGGCACCGAGCTATCACTATGCAGGTGAATTTGCAACCTATAACTATACCAACAACACCATGTTGCCGGCTATTACCAAAACGGTTCAGGAAAAGTATGGTTTATACCTCGGTCCTTATGGCGATTATAGTGTGCAAGAGGGATGGCCCGTAAAGAATTTTTATACCTATAATCATCATCCGCGTTACCTGATCAATCAATTCAGCCTGCGCAACCGTATGGCTATACTTAGCGAAGCGTTTGCCCATGAAAGATTTTATCAGCGAATAAACTCTACACGGGCTTTTGTGGTGGAGATACTGAATTATACCCATAGCCACGGAGCAGAAATTTTGCAGATCAATAAAAAAGCGGAAGACGATGCTATACGTCTGGTACGCGAGCAAGCCGGTAAAGCAAAGAAGGGCGTACGCTTCAAAATGGTATCGAAAGAAAAGCTTCAGAATTTTTTAACATACGATTACACAGGGTATAAGAAAGAGGACGGAACAACAAGCTGGCTTCGCACCGGTAACATTGTAAAGTTTAACGATGTTAATTACTACGGACAGTTTGATGCCGTTACAGAGAGTACACTGCCGAGTGGCTATATCATTCCGGCTGCATTTAAAAATATAGCATTGCACCTGCAGAAGCTGGGTGTAAAAGTAGAGCAGTTGCAGAAAGGTCAGTCGTATACCGGGGAAATATTCAGTGTTGAAAAACTGAAAAAATCAGAGCGCAAGTTTGAAGGTCATTTTATGGCTGCTGCTGAAGGTAAATTCAGTGCGGGCACACGCAAATTCAAAAAAGGAGATTATATAGTTGCGCTGGATCAGCCACTGGCCAATCTTATTTTTTATATGCTTGAACCACAGTCGGATGATGGTCTCGTAACCTGGAATTTCTTTGATGAAGCATTAAGTACTGCCGGTACGAACAACAAGTTGGTGGAATATCCCGTATTTAAGTACTATAAAAAATAAATTCATGGCTTCATCACACGAAATCGACTATCAGATTAAAGGAGAAAGTATTCAAATCGTTGAAGTGGAATTAGACCCCAACGAAACCGTCATTGCCGAAGCAGGTGCCATGCTATATATGGAAGATGGTATAACCTTCGAAGCAAAGATGGGCGATGGTGCAAACCCCAAACAAGGTTTGTTTGATAAACTCTTATCGGCAGGTTCGCGCATTCTTACCGGTGAGTCTCTCTTCATGACGCACTTTACAAACCGTGGCGGCAGAAGAGCAAAGGTTGGTTTCTCCGCGCCATATCCAGGCACTGTTATCCCGGTTGATCTGTCTCAAAGTCCGGGGCACGAACTCATCGTACAGAAAGATGGATTTCTTTGTGCGGCATTCGGTACCAAAGTATCCATCACGTTTAATCGCAAGCTCGGTTCAGGTCTTGTTGGTGGCGAAGGGTTTATTCTTCAGAAACTGCAGGGCGATGGTAAAGCTTTCGTTCATGCGGGTGGTACTGTTATAGAACGCACGCTTAACAATGAGACACTTCGCGTAGATACGGGTTGCGTGGTAGCATTCGAGTCTCAAATACATTTTGATGTACAGACATCCGGAAGCCTCCGCTCTATGGTGTTCGGTGGTGAAGGTATATTTCTGGCAACTCTGCAGGGTACAGGTAAAGTATGGCTGCAGTCTATGCCGATTCGTAAACTGGTGCAGGCACTTGCTCCATACGGACGAAACAGTGGAAAAGAAGGCAGTTCACTCCTGGGCAGCTTCCTGGAAGACTAAGAGTACACGTAATAGAAAATTAAAAAGGGAATGGCAATGCTTTCGCAACGCCATTCCCTTTTTAATTATGTATAGTTTTATTTCGAAACCGAGAATTTCTTCATCACCAGTCGGCCGTCAATGCGTGCTGCCAGGAAATATATACCGGCCGCATAGTTAGACGTGCCAATGGTATGCGAAAATTCTTCATCTATATTTTTGAACTGCTGATCGTAGAGGTGTAGCCCTTCCGTTGTGATAACGGAGAGTTGAATATCTTTTGCCTTTAGTCCATCGATAAAAACGGTCACTTCATTTTGTACCGTGGGTACAGGATATACTTTTACAAAGCGACTCAGGGTTTCCTCAACGCTGGTAACTACCGAAACTTCTTTTACATATATATCCTGGCATCCGTTTTCAGCGGTAACGGTGAGGGAAACTTCATAAATGCTGCTCGAATCGTAGGCGTGCTTCGGATTAAGCTTGATGCTGGTGGCGCCATCACCAAAATCCCAGAATATATCTTTCGCGTCTGAACTGATGTTGGTGAACTCAACCGAGTCGCCAACTATAAAATCTCCTGATGTTAAGGTAATGGAGAACAATGCTTCCGGTCGCGGAAGAACATTCACCGTAACTTCGTTGGAAGTAGAAACACAATTCAGAACTTCATCTTCGTACTTCATCATCACACTATAGTTACCGGCCTTACCCACTTTGATGGATTGCGTTATCTCACCACTGCTCCACGCATATTCGCTCGCTGTCTCAACCGAGAGTATAACAGAGTCTCCACTGCAAAGCGTAGTAGATCGTGATGCCGTAATGGTAGGCTGTGCATGTACCATAACGTGTGCCGGCACGCGAAGACTCTCATACGATTTGGATGCGTTCGCTACATATAGCGTGGTATCTCTCTTAATACCTGAAATAGTTATCTGCGAACCTTCTCCAATCGGCTCTCCTCCGGTAAAATCCTTATACCAGTGATACTTCGTAGCGCCTGTTGCTTTAACCACTGTATTCGACCCGTAGCAAGTCTCCAGTGTATCAACCAAAGGAAGCGGAGCTTTTAAAGTATAATTATATACGGAGTCTGCATACTTCGCTGATGTTACCAGGTCATTAAAATTATCCGCTGCGTGCAGCGCGAAAGCAACTGTTACCTCATCACCTGCATTGATGTTGAACGGACCAGCTGAAACAACGTGACTCACATCATTACCGGAACCACCCGTCCCTGCCTGGCTTCGTGTTGAAGATATAGCGGTATATTTCTCGGCATCCGTAAAGCCATCGTACAAACCAAAAGAAGATGCTCCCGCTATGGATGGATGATTGTCGATCGCGTAATAATTTTCGCTGCCGGTAAGAAGTTGTATACCGGCCTGCGGTAATTCTGTAGAAGCTTTCTGGTAAACATAGCCGAGGCGTGTAGCGGCATCCCATTGGGCAGCATCGTATACACCGTTCATACTTACATCCCAGTCGGCAAACATGCCAAAGTAAAAATCACTCAGTGCACTGGCCTGCGTGTTTTTTATTTTATACTCTACAATCACAAACTTGTCGTACGGTTCGTCTTGCCATACCAATGTGCGATATGATACTTTTACTTTTTGTTCTTCCGGTACTGTGGAGTTTGAAAAGTTTCCGAATACTTCCGCGAATGATCGCTCTCCCGGCATAATTTCTTTTATCCGTGTCAAACCTGTAAAATCCTGATCGTATCCGCCACTTCCATTGCGTACCGTGTTCAGTATCGTAGAAGAGGAATTACCCATGATGAGTCCTAATTCAAATACAAACGATTTGCCGTTGTATACAAAGCCATTTCCCATCTCAGAATTCTGGGTGTCTTCATACGCCAGTCTTCCGGAAGAAGATATAGTGGTCGTGATCCTGTTATCATCAATACTCATATAGGTAGGATTCGGTATCAATGATAGAACCTGGTAGTCCTGGTACGCTCCATCGGTATACGTGAGCAGTATATCTACTTTGGTATTGGCCGGAACGCCTGGGCTTAGGGTTAATTCAAAAGGTGTAAGTGTGTTGTTGATAGTTGCCCCGCCTGCTATCGCTCCGGGATTTATTTTATCTTTTGTTATGGTGATGTGTGCCGATGTCGATGAGATCGATATCTCGAGTCCGGAAGAAGAAGTTTTAAGGTAGTTGGTGAAATCAAATATTAATCTGGCATTTTCGCCCGGTGCAGCTTCAAGACCATCTTCATTCAGTAATCTATAATTAGATGCACGTATGGAAGGAGACTCTAGTGTAAGCGCCTGCATGACGTCAAGTCTGCCTTTGCCAAGGTAATTGATATAGCCAGGGTTCTTGGCATATATACTTGCATCAGCCGACACGCGTAACTGTTCAGCCACCTGCTCAGCCGTATATTCCGGATGTTGTGACCAGACGAGTGCAGCGGCAGCAGCTGTTATCGGTGATGAGAATGAAGTGCCACCCGGAGATCCATATCCATTGTTGTATACGGTAGTATATATACTCACTCCCGGTGCACACAGATCGACTGTAGGACCATAGTTTGAGAAGCTTCCGCGAATATCATTCTGATCCGTAGCCGCCACAGACAGCACGTTGTCGTACGAAGCCGGGTAAAGTGGAGTAATTAAATTACTATTTCCGGCTGCGGCAACTACGAGGCAGCCGAGGTCTTTCGTTACGTGCGTAATGAGATCCTGGTATACCTGGCTTGGAGCCGCTCCTCCCCATGAACAGTTGATGATGCGTGCACCATTGCGTGCAGCGTAGAGCACACCGAGGTATAGATCAGAGCTATAATTACGATCGCTGGTACGCTGGTTGTCGGCATAATGTTTTGTAAAGAGCAGTTTCGTGTTGAAGCCAACACCCGCCAAGCCAATTCCGTTATCAGCGGCAGCCCCTGCACAGCCTCCCACTTGTGTACCATGCGTAAAACCGGAACCGCTTTTAAATATAGCAGGGTTGTTGTCGCCTTTATAGTTGGGGTCTAATGCATTCAATGTGTCAGCTCCGGAAAAATCCCAGCCGTTTATATCATCGATAAAACCATTGTTGTCGTCATCAACGCCAGCAGTGCCGTTGGCTTCTTCCTGGTTAATATATAGTTTGCTCACGAGGTCCGGATGGTCGATATCAACACCAGAGTCAATGATCGCGATTACAATGTTTTCATCTCCTTTGGTAACATTCCAGGCCTCAAGTGCTCTGATCTTGGTGAGGTAGTATTGATTCGTTACAGCTGGATCATTCGGTGTATAGAGCATGCGCTCTTTGTAGGCGGGTTCTGCGAGTTCTATATAGCCGCTCGCATATAGTGTGTTGATATAGTCCTCTACAGGTTGAGATGGATCAAAGCTTATCTCAAAGTATTGCGTGATATCGATAACCGGTTTAAAAGCCTGTGCGCGGGCCGTTGCGCTCTTAACATTTCCCTTGGGAGCTAATGATGATACCTTTAGAGAGCCCGCGATAGATGCCTTGCGCCCGGATGCCTGCGAAGTATTATCACTCGAGAAAAGCGATATATATTCCTTCTTTACTTTCACCATCACTTTACCAGCGTGGTAATCGTTGCGTGTTATATTCTTGGGAAGAGTAAATTTTGTGGTCGCGGTATGTTGTGCCTGAGCACTCGTTATGCCGATCACTGCGAGAAGACATCCCAGGAGAACTCTCATTAGAAGTTGATTTTGGAGAAACAAAAGTAATGATATTAAGTCCCGGAAGGTACTATACAAGTAACCGGTCTTCTTTCAAAAAAATGATCGCGACCAATATGGGACAGTGATTTCTCTAAAAGGGTAAATTTCGGTTCAAACAACTGTACAAACATCATTCATGATGTACGCTTCCGTGCATCATGAATGATATTGCTGACAGGTATAATTTACTGTGCAGCTGCGGCAATAACCTGGTTCCACACGCGGAACACATTACCACTGCAGATCTTCTCGATATCTGCCGGAGAATAACCGCGCTTCAGGAGCTCATAAATCAGGTTGGGATACTGCGATACATCTTTCAATCCAACAGGCAAGCTGTCTCCTACGCCATCGTAATCAGAACCAATACCCACGTGATCAATGCCAGCCAGTTTTACTACGTGATCGATGTGGTCAGCTACGCGTTCAACATCTGAGAACAGTGATTTATGTTCTTTTGCAAACTGATCGATGATGGGTTGTGCTGCCGAGTCTGCGGAAGTCAATTTCTTCTCTTGCAAGATCGCCTCGAGTGAGTCGCGCAGTGCATCGTTCTTGCGTGCAACTGAATCCAGGAACGCAGCGCCAAAGTTTATCTGGATCACGCCACCGTTTTTGGCTAAAGCCTTGATCATGTCGTCACTCATGTTACGCTGAAAGCCCGGAGTAAAGTACCGGCACGAGGAGTGAGAAGCAATACACGGAACTTTGGTGAGCTTCATCACATCATAAAATGTACTGTCAGACACATGCGATATATCTACCATTATACCCACGCGATTCATTTCAGCGACAACTTTTTCTCCGAATGGACTCAAACCATTCCAGGTGTTGAGTGTATCGTATGAAGAATCGCAGATCTGGTTGTCTTTACCATGTGTTAACGTAACGTAGCGAATGCCACGATCATAAAAGTATTTTACATTTGCCAGGTCGTTGCCAATCGGGGCACCGTTCTCCATGCCCATGGGTAAAGATATCTTGCCCAGTTTGGAGTTGGCGATGATATCGGCAGGCGAACCTGCCAGTGCAAATTTATCGGGGATTGAATCCGCTATAAAGCGAATCATGTTGATGAGCGAATCAGCCAGCTGCTTGCCGTTGTCTTTTGTCAATTGATACTTGGAAGGTATATAGATTGACATGAACGGAGCATCAAGTCCGCCTTTGCGGGCACGCACAAAATCGAAGTCGCCTTCTTTTGTTTCAACAGGTATGCCGAGGTACTCACGATCAAGTCTGAAGTTTTTTACTTTCAGTCGGTAAGGTAAATCTACGTGGCCATCGGTAATGATGTAGACCTGGGCCAGTGAGTCGGCAGTTTTGTGAAGGGCTTCATCGTGGCGGGCCGTTTCATCTTTTTTACTGCAGGCTGATATCAGTATAAGCGTAATCAGCGCGAATAGAAGAGTATATGAACGCATAGGTTAAGAGTGGATTAATATATCTTTAAGGTCTTGAAAAGATATTGATTTTTAGCGCGGCTGCAAACAAGGCTTGTGATGAACGCGATGTTCACATGGTTATATTTCCGGACGTGCGAAAGGTCTGTTTTCTCGTAATCGATGCAATACCGCTATAGCGAAAAAGCGTGCTATAACAGAACGCTCATGTATACTATATGCCAATGTTGTAATCTATACCGTTATGCCGTGAAATTTTATGAACGGTTAAATGCCGGGGTAAATATTAACTCAGTTTTCATGGTGAGAATATCATACGTTCCCGTTACTATTGTTAGGCAAATGAAAAACTTTTGGAATCCGTGAGTGATAAACAATTACCGAGCTATACCCGTGCCCAACTGGCATTACGAAACGGACAAGATAAACCGGAGATATGGGTTGCATACCTGGGTTTTATCTATGACGTTTCCAAATCAAGATTGTGGCGTGATGGTAAACATTACGAACATTGGGCCGGACAAGATCTGACGGATGAGCTGAAAGATGCACCACACACAGAGAAGGTTTTTGATAAATTTACGATAATCGGGAGGCTGGCTCATTGAAAGAATTAAAAATTTACACCGACACACGGACACACTTTATGAAGTTGTTTTAAGTTGTTAATTACTGTCTTAGTTTTGCCATTACTGAAATTATTATAACCGTTCATAAACAGTTAAATTCGCGCTAATCAGCGGCACTAATAAAGATGATTCTTATAGCAGACAGCGGAGGCTCCAAAACGGATTGGAGGCTTATCCAGAAAGATGGAACAATTGGCCAAGCCAGTGCTCCGGGATTTAATCCATACTATCAGCCCATTGAAGATTTGAAAAAGAATGTTCAGGAAATTTTGTTGCCTCAGATTCACGATCAGGTAAACAAGATTTTCTTCTATGGTGCCGGTGTATCTTCTGTTAAAAATCAACTTACCATCAAGAGTGCATTCCTGGAATTTTTTCCGGAGGCACAAATCGAAATAGGTTGGGATTTACTTGCGGCTGCGCGTGCCCTGTGTGGTCATGAGCCCGGTATAGCATGTATCATGGGTACAGGCTCCAACTCGTGCCTGTACGATGGAAAGAAAATTACTGACAACGTAGCAAACCTCGGCTGGATTCTGGCCGATGAAGGATCTGGTGCTAACATCGGGAAGAAATTCCTGGTAGACTATCTGCGCAAGAAAATGCCGGATTCTGTAGCGAAACAATTCCAGGAACGCTTCCCGCTTTCACGCGAAGAGTTTCTTGAAAAGATATACCAGCAAGAGCGTCCGAGCGCTTTCCTCGCGAGCTTTACACGTTTCATCTTCCAGCATCTGAAAGATCCGTATTGCTATAACCTTATCTATAGCAGCTTCGAAGAGTTCTATGAGAACAACGTTATGAAGTATGATAACTATCAAAATCTGAAAGTGCATTTTACAGGTTCGATAGCGTTTTACTTCAGTGATATATTACGGCAGGTTGCCAATGATAAAGGCATTACCGTAAAGAATATTCTGGAAGGTCCGATTGCAGGATTGACACTATACCATCAGAAAGATTCGAACTAAGTGACAACGACAGAATCATCTTCACACTACGATCATCTGGAAAAGATGAGCGTGCAGGAACTGTTGGTAAACATCAATAAGGAAGATAAGACAGTTCCGCTCGCGATCGAAAAAGCTATTCCGCAGATCGAAGCGATTGTAAATATTATTGTAGAGAAGATGAGAGGCGGTGGTCGCTTGTTTTATATAGGCGCTGGTACCAGCGGGCGTCTCGGTGTTGTTGACGCTTCCGAGATTCCGCCAACGTATGGGCTACCGCACGGAAAAGTTATAGGCCTCATTGCCGGTGGCGACAAAGCTATACGCAAAGCTGTAGAGTATGCTGAAGATGATGCTCAGCAGGCTTGGAAAGATCTGGAAGAACATCTTATCAATCAGCAGGACGTTCTTATCGGTATAGCTG
Organism: Ohtaekwangia kribbensis; assembly: GCF_042676245.1. Classification (NCBI taxonomy): domain Bacteria; kingdom Pseudomonadati; phylum Bacteroidota; class Cytophagia; order Cytophagales; family Fulvivirgaceae; genus Ohtaekwangia; species Ohtaekwangia kribbensis. The sequence continues at coordinate 329,366 of NZ_JBHTKA010000008.1, read as the reverse complement.
CATCCGGAAGAACACCGTATGTAATAGGCGGGTTGAAAGAGGCTCGCGCCAACGGAGTAGTTACAGGTTGTGTAGTATGTAATGCAAACACTGAAGTAGCGAAGCAGGCTGATTACCCGGTAGAAGTTGTAGTAGGCCCTGAGTTTGTTACCGGCAGCACACGCATGAAGTCGGGTACTGCGCAGAAGCTTGTGCTCAACATGATTTCAACCACCGTTATGATCAAACTGGGGCATGTTAAAGGCAACAAGATGGTTGACATGCAGCTTACTAATAATAAACTTGTTGACCGTGGTACCCGGATGATCATGGATGAACTCCGGATACCACAGGCCGAAGCCGAGAAATTACTGAAGCAACACGGCTCGGTAAGAAAAGCGGTTGATAGTTTTAGAAAGTAACGCAGGCTTCATTCTTAGCCGGTACAGTTTTTTCCTGAAGGTGATAGATTAACGATACAGGTACTGTGCATGAAATAGAACCATACTATAACTGGCAGAAGTATTATGATTCATCGGAAGATGATCGCTCGCCTTTTTATGGCAAAGAATATAATCACGATGTTTACTCGGAAACTATATACGGATACTATATAGATCCTGCCTGGGACAACTTCGGTTCCGAAACATTATACCTCAAGGTTCTTTATGTTGACTATGATACAGGCTATGCTATCATTGAGCTTATAGGCGAATGGAATGATACGCTTAACAACGACATCATGACGCTGAAACGAAACGTGTTGGAACTTATGATGAATGAAGGTATCAACAAGTTTATACTTATTGGTGAGAACATTCTCAACTTTCACGGATCGGACGATAGCTATTATGAAGAATGGTATGAGGAAGTGGAAGATGGCTGGATCGCTGCTGTAAACTTCCCGGAGTTTGTACAACGCGAGTTACAGAAGTATCATCTCGATCAGTATATCAACATGGGTGGCACATTAGAGGTTGATAACTGGCGTACACTCAAGCCTTCTATATTCTACGATGTAGTGAACGGCTTTATTCAAAGAAGACTGAACTGAACATCCGTTACCTGTGCATCAACCGGCACCAGGTAGTCGCGTTTGGATTGAAGTTCACGGCACAGCACGCGCGTTCTGCGAAGTTTACCTTTCCTGAAATAACGTCCCTGCAATTTAAAGATACTTCCCTCTGGTATATCTGATAGTATAGCATATTGATGCGCGTTGGCGTCAAACTTTCGGAAAGCCTGCGTTAACGTAGCGTCAGCAAACGAGCTGGCCTTGGGGTTCACCATGTGCCTGCGCAGCTCATGTAAGATTTCATCAGGAAAAACATTTTCCCAAAGTAAAGGAACCATCAGATTGGTAAATGTAGTCTTCCATTCGTCACCGTGCGGATCAACACGGGCGCCATATTGCAGATATACCCGCAGGTGTGCAACCTCATGGATATACGTCATTAAGAACAGATAAGGATTAAGATCGTGATTAAGTGTAATGCGTGGATGAGCCTTGGTTCTCTTGCTGGTAAAATCACCAACCTTCGTCTGGCGGCTTTTGGTAAGCTTCAGTTCAAAAGGACTTTCCTTCCACAAGTCGAAGCAGTAGCTAACGGCAGGGGCAGGAGTATGTGCCTGTAGTATGTGAATAACTTTATCAGACCTCATATAAAAACAAAAAAGGCTTTAGTTTCTCTAAAGCCTTCCAGAAATCAATTTAAAATTGATTAGTGTGCAGGTGCTGCTGTTGTGTCAGTAGCAGTTGTGTCAGTAGCAGTAGTATCAGCTGCAACTGGAGCCGGAGCTTCAACAGCTGTAGTATCTACAGTTTCAGCAGCAGGTTCTGCTTTCTTGCCACAAGCAGCGAATGCAAAAGCAAAGCCACAAACAGCTAACAATGCGATAATTTTTTTCATAGTTTACAGGTTTTAAAAAATTTACCGCAAATATAGTACGATTATAGCACACGGTATCAAGCGGGTAATAAAATTTATTTAAAAACAGTCTATTTTTTACGGAATATCAGCCTTACCGGCACGCCTTCAAAGTCAAAGTGCTCGCGCATCTTGTTTTCCAGAAAGCGTTGATACGACTCTGTAATATACTGTGGCAGGTTACAGAAGAACGCAAACGATGGAAACCGTGCATTTACCTGTGTGATATACTTTATCTGTATAAGTTTACCTTTGGTTGATGGTGGTGGGTAGCGTTCAATCTCCCGCAGCATCACTTCGTTCAGCTTTGACGTTGGAACTTTCTTGGTCTTGTTCCCAAATACTTCCACTGCCTTTTCAATAACCTGGAAGATACGTTGCTTGTTCAGTACGGAAGCAAACACCATCGGTATATAGTCTATCGGAGCCAGCTTCTCGAGTATATCTTTCTTGAACTTGTCTGCCGTCTTGGAGTCCTTTTCAATAAGATCCCACTTGTTCACCATAATGATCATGCCCTTACCTTGGCGCTGCGCAAGACTGATGAGGTTAACATCCTGCGATTCCATACCGCGCTCGGCATCGATCACTACAATACATACATCGCTTTCTTCCAGCGCACGCAATGAACGAAGCACTGAATAGAACTCTATATCGTCTTTTACTTTGCCTTTCTTTCGAACACCAGCCGTGTCGATGAGTATAAAGTTCTGTCCATACATTTTATAGTAAGAGTGAATGGCATCGCGTGTTGTGCCAGCTTCATCGGTTACTATACTTCGTTCCGTTCCCAACAACGCATTCAACAGAGATGATTTACCAACATTTGGCCGCCCCACAATAGCAATGCGAGGTATACCTGCATCCGGATCTTCAACACCTTCACTCGGAAAGGTTTTAATAAGATCATCCAGAAGTTCACCGGTACCGCTGCCGTTCTCGGCAGATATAGGGTATATCTCTGCTTCCATACCCAGTTCATAAAACTCCGTTGCCAGCAACGTTTTATCAGGTGTATCGGCTTTGTTGGCACCAATAAAGATCGGCTTCTTCGAAGTGCGCAGAACATTGGCGAATTCTTTATCAAAGCCGGTAACGCCATCGCGGCAATCTACCATGAATATAATGGCTGAGGCTTCATCAATTGCCAGCTTTACCTGCTTTCGTATCTCGGCTTCAAACTTATCATCAGAGCCGGTAGCGTATCCACCGGTATCAATTACCGTAAAGAACTTTCCGCACCATTCGGCATAGCCATAGTGGCGGTCGCGTGTAACACCAGGTTCATTATCCATGATCGCCTGACGTTTTTCAATGAGTCGATTAAAGAACGTTGACTTCCCAACATTCGGTCTTCCTACTATAGCTACAATATTTGCCATTTCGATTTTTACAATTGTCGATTATTACGATTTATACTTTGGGTCGCGCATTAACTGCTTCGGATATATAGCTTCTATTCCAGGTAACCGAATTGCCGGAGTTTGAATTTTTCTTTTCTCCAGTTATCCGCGACTTTTACATGAGTTTCCAGGAAAATTTTCTTGGCGAAGAAAGCTTCCATATCCTGGCGAGCCTCCATGCCTACTTTTTTTAATGAGCTTCCGCCCTTACCAATCAGTATACCTTTTTGTGAGTTACGCTCTACATAAATAGTAGCGCTGATGCGAATGATGGTTTCTTCTTCTTTAAAAGCATTGATCACCACTTCTGTACTATAAGGTATTTCCTGCTCGTAGTTCAGAAATATTTTTTCACGAATAATTTCAGATGCGAAGAAGCGCTCCGTGCGGTCGGTATATTCATCCTGAGGGAAATACGGAGGATGCTGGGGCATAAACGCTAAAAGACGCGGAAGAAGTTCGCTTACGTTCGCACCGGTCTTGGCAGATACCGTTACAACGTCACGAATATTTGCAATGGCATTTTTCCAGTAAGCTACTTTATCTTCTACCTGCGTTCCTTTGGCAAGATCGATTTTGTTGATCACCAGAAACACAGGTGTATTGATTCTCTGAAACCTTTCAAACAACTCTTGCTCGTAAGTATCTTCTAAAGAAACTACCAGTAAAATAGCATCGGCATCTTCGAGCGACACCTTTACATAATTCATCATCGCTTCATGTAAAGAGTATTTTGGTTCGAGAATGCCGGGAGTATCAGAATAAACTATCTGAAAATCTTCTCCATTCAAAATTCCCATGATGCGATGACGCGTTGTCTGTGCTTTCGCGGAGATAATAGAGAGACTTTCGCCCATCAGTTTATTCATGAGCGATGATTTGCCAACGTTGGGTTTACCAACGATGCTTACAAAGCCAGCTTTAAAAGATGATGATACCATAAATGATTTTGCAAAGGTAACTTGTTTTTTAAATGTGAGCGACCTACTTTTGCAAACGATTTGAGGAAAGAGCAATAAAAATCAAATCGAAACCAACATCGCGGGGTGGAGCAGTTGGTAGCTCGTTGGGCTCATAACCCAAAGGTCACAAGTTCGAGTCTTGTCCCCGCTACATAACAAAAAAAGCCTGAAATCTTTAAGATTTCAGGCTTTTTTTGTTTGAAGAAATCCTGTTAGGTTCACCATACCTTCGAAATTCTCACAATTTCATTTTTTTTAATCTCACCAATCAGGATTGTTCGAACCCCACTATAAAATCACGTTGAACTATACACTCCGGTCTCTCGTAACATATTGATAAATTTTGATGTGTTCTTTTAGATAGTCAGAGGTATATATATACTTTATCTTTCGCTTATTTTAATTACAACCTTGCCTTTTGCACGTCCCGACTCGATATAAGTCATAGCATCATTCGTTTTTTTAAATGCGAATATTTTATCTACTACAGGACGAATTTTTCCTGCTTCTACCAATGATCTGATTTCATTCAACTGGTGACCATCGGCTTTCATGAAAAGAAATGAATAATTTACACCAAGTTTCTTTGCCTTTTTCTTCACTCCTGAACTTAAAACTTTGGTAATGAACTTTAGATACCATGGCAAATCTAATTCTTTAGCAAATTCCGGAGTGGGCGGTCCTACCAGTGAAATAAGATGTCCGCCAGGTTTTAGAATGCGCAAAGACTGGTCGAGCACTTTTGGATCCCGGTTACTATGCAACACCACATCATAGTCTTTCAGTTTTGTTGAAAAATCTTCTTTCTTATAGTCAATTACTAAATCGGCACCAAGACTTTGTACCAATGCAGTGTTAGCATCACTCGTTGTAGTTGCTACAAAAGCACCCACGTGTTTTGCCAGCTGAATTGCAAAAGTACCAACACCACCTGAACCTGCCTGGATAAAGACTTTCTGTCCGCTTTTTAGTTTGGCTATTTCAATTAAAGACTGCCATGCAGTTAAGCCAACCAAGGGCAATGATGCTGCTTCTTCCATCGTAATCTTCTTTGGTTTTAGTGCTGCATCGTTTTCATTGAAAGAAATAAATTCTGCAAATGAACCTATACTGTAATCAGAAGGTCTTGCATAAACGGCATCACCTACTTTAAACTTTCTAACATGTGAACCGACTTTTGTTACAATGCCCGCAACATCATGTCCTAGTGTAAGCGGAAATTTGTAAGGAAGAAATAGTTTGAAGTCTCCGTTTTTAATAAGAGAATCCAGCAAGTTTACACCTGCTGCGTCAACTTGTACCAGCACATCGTTCTCTTTGATTGCTGGTATTGTAACTTCACTCAATTGCAGTTTTTCTTTTTTGCTGTAACGATTTATTGTAAATGCTTTCATTTTTCTATTCGTGTGTATTATCTATTTGCTCATGTGAGTCGACTGATATCATGTAGCCGAAACCCAGATAAGATTTTCTTCAGATATATAGTTATGGTGTTTATCGTTCTAAAAATGCCAATGTATTTTTTACGAAATCACCGTAGTATTGAAATATACTGCCATGGCCAGCATCCTTGTAAATAATAAGTTGAGAATTAGGTATACGCTTATGTAAGTCCGTTGTATTGCTGGTTGGCACCATTCGGTCGTTGTCGCCATTAATGACCAGCACAGGTTGTTTTATTGCTGATAAATTCTGCGGCGATTGTAGTCCCCATGCATGTATAGCTTTCAGCTGTCTTTGAAAATTACCAACTTTCATTTTTTTATCTCGGTTTTCTTTCCGTTCCTCCAACCGGCTTAGAAATTCTCTGGCAGATTTTTTTCCGTTTTTGTTTCTATTGAAGAAGAGGTATGTCTTGGCGTCCTTAAATGTCAGAAGACCTCTGAAGATATCGAGGTAGGTAATCTTCGTAACATTTTTGATTCCTTCGCCACCAGCAGGACCAGTTCCTGCTATAATCGCTTTACGAACAAGTTCTGGTTCTTGAAGTAATATCTCTTGTGATATAAAACCTCCTAATGAAAAGCCAACCAGATCAACTTTGTTATACCCTAAGGCATGAATAAATGCTATAGCATCTTTAGCCATTTCAGAAATTGTTTTTGGTGTTTTACCGGTAGTTCCACCCACACCTTTATTATCAAAACAGATTACCTGATACTGCGAAGCAATGCCATCTATAATACGAGGATCACAAGTATCCATTGTAGCAGCTAAGTGATTAAGGAAGATTACAGGTACACCCGAATTATTCGCACCAAGCTTTCGGTACTGGAAATCTGTTCCATCTATATGGATTGTTTCAGTCTTTACATTTTGAAATGTCGTCATTGATACCGTCTTATTATTTGTCTGCGAAAATGATTTGCTAACACACGCGAGTGTTAAAAAGAGAACAAGGTTTATTTTATGCATGTTGAGTTTTGCTGATTTGCTTCAGAATAGAATTCTCAAATGTCTTGTATGAAAAATGTTGTAGTGCGAGTATTACTCCTGCACCCTTGCCTACAGGATGACTGAACTTTGGATTTTTGTCTCTCACCAGCGCCATGATCGTATCAATAACAGGTGTTGGCTCAGGTGCATTCTTGAATAAACCTTTCGCGAATGATTCAATTTTTTTTCGATATGGAGTGTAATCATCTATTTTACCCTCAGCCGCAACTGAGCTGTTAATAATATTGGTTTTGAATCCCATAGGTTCAACCATGCATACCTTAATATTAAATTCGTTTAGTTCGAACCGCAGCGATTTGAAGTAACCTTCCAATGCATGTTTGGAAGCAGAGTAGTATGCAGCATTGGGAAAGCTGATTAGTCCCATGATAGAACCGATCGTAATGATTTTTCCAAAGCGTTGCTTTCTAAAGTAGGGAAGTAGTTCGTTGGTGAGTTTAACTGTTCCCCAGAAATTCGTTTCGAGTTGCTGTCGTCCCTGATCAATGGTTGTTTCTTCTGCAAGTCCGGATAAATAAAAGCCGGCATTGTTTATCAACACATCCAATTGAGTTACCTCGCGGAATAGCTGCGTGGCAAAAGATTGAATTGAACTGTCATCAGAAATATCCAACGACAACAATTTGAAGGGTAACTGTGCCTGGTGTTTTTCTGGATTTCGACTTGTGCCAATAACATGAAAACCATTTTCGTGGAGTTTGTTGGCAATGAGAAGTCCAAAGCCCGATGATGCTCCGGTAACTAAAATTGTTTGTTTCATTTTTATATGTTTGTGTTTTACTTGCAAATTGCAAGCGCAAAATTATAGATAACTTGCAAATTGCAAGTGAATTTTAGTGTTATTTATGAAAAAGTCCAAAAAACGCTCAAATTGCCCTGTTAGTAGCTCTCTGGATGTGTGGGGAGACAAGTGGTCACTGTTGATTGTGCGTGACCTTATGTTCAAAAAGGAGTGTACTTACGGTGACTTTTTGAAGTCAGACGAGAAGATTGCTACCAATATTTTGGCTTCAAGGCTGCAGGTACTGGAAGAGAATAAGATTATTGAAAAGCTGGATCATCCGGACAGCAAAGCCAAGGTGCTTTACAAATTAACACGTAAGGGAATTGACTTGCTGCCGCTGATGATTGAGATAAATTTATGGGCTGAGAAATATTATCCCATCCCTGAAGACAGAAAGGCTTTGTTGAAAGAAGTGAAAAAAGATAGAGATGGGTTTATTAAAGTATGGACACAAAGATTAGAGAGTTAAGCAAATGACCTTACCGAGGAAAACTTTGATTTTTAACAAATCCTGCAGGAAAAGTTCGAACTATCAACCCTCCAGTCTACACAGAAAAAAAGCCTGAAGTCGTAAAGATTTCAGGCTTTTTTGTTTTAAAATAATCTGTTCGCTTTACTGTACACTTGAAATCCCCACAATGTCAAGGTTTCCTAATTGAGCAATCAAGGGCATTTTTGCACACCATCAGCTGTTGCTGTAAATCTTTTGAGCTATTACTTTTTAGTTGCGTATGACGCTGCAGAGAAACTTATGTGAAGTTCAGGACGTCAGGAGATATAGCTATATATACTTTACTTAGTGTAAATAGATGTGTAGATGTAAGTCTGAAGATGTAGCCCTGTACGATGTGTAGTTCTTATACTAGGTAACAGAAGAAAAATTGCAGTTGTTATAGATTAAAATCACTTGCGCTGAACAGATGCTTTATGGACTTTGGAGTATAGTCATTAACTGCCTTACTATGAGTCCCGAATCCAATGCATGGACGGATAACGCGAGTAAGCCGAAGGATAACCATCCATAGAGATCATTTGGATCTCCGAATCCAGTTTTCTCCCCGTTATAAAATGCTGCATGTTGTAGTAAGGCAACATCTAATGCCTTGTCAAACTCCTGCTGATTTTTAAGGCATAAGGCTTCAATTACGCGAATCATCGGAACCACAAAGTATTCATTAAAATTTTTACGTGTTAATGTCGAATAATTTGCTTGCTCGCGAATAAGCCAGTAATTCGACAGTGCGATTTTCAAACTGACTGAATCAAACAATGATTTCAAAACATTCACGACAGCCAAATCAAGCGCATCGTATACTGTTAATGCAGCGTTAATCGTCTCATTGGGTATATATTTCAAATAGTTTATAGCAGCCTTGTCGCGGAGGATAATTGATAAACAGAAAATGGTCTGCCGGAATCCACAATTCGGACGAATTTTCGACACGTTATCAACCTTAACTTCGACATTCACATCCCCTATAGTAAGAGTAACAGCACGATCTGGATTAAATGTAATTTTAAAACTATTAACGCCTAGTTGTTCAGCGTATGAAATCAATCTGAAAATTATTTGTTTGATTCCGTAGTCCATATGCTATTTAACTACATGGAAATATATAGCATCACGTTTACAGGCTCTGGTATATTTATTCAGATATAGTTTTTCCGCTGCTCTTCGTGTGGTATATATTTGCTACTACTCAACAAATCAGATGCATATATGTTTGTTGTTTAAATCATTAGGGAAACTGAACGGCTTGTTCAACGCAGAAGTCTTAACCCATCACGGGATTGTTGCGGAGATTGAATCAGAATTTGACGCCATTGCCCCTATGCCGCAACACGTAAGATAAGAGCAGGAAACAAGCTTACTATAACTCCCAAAGTTGGGCGTATTTAACTGAAAGGCCTTCAGTTAATTGAAAAACCTGTTTAGACACTTCTTGTCATCTTATTTACTGCTTCGTTCTGATTTCGTAAACGTGTGCGTTTTCTTGCTTCAAGAAAGTATAATTTACTGTTTTCGTGAAAAACGCTTCGGTCCTTACACACCACCTCCGTAAAAATACGGATACGCTTCTCGGTATTTAATTCATTAGTGATTCCTGATTTGTCCTGACTGAGGAGTTTCTCTACATCCGATAAACTTGCCATTACTAAAAACAAAAAAGATATCCACACGCTACCCTGTATGAAAAAGACTATTCTAGTTGTTGAAGACTTTGCAAGCATCAGAAGTTTTCTCTGTGATACCCTTGAACGCGCAGGCTATACAACCATTGGTGCATCGAATGGAAATGAAGCGCTACATGTCCTGCAAAACAGAAGTACACCCGTTGATCTTGTACTCTCAGACTACAACATGCCCGAATGCACCGGCTTCGATTTGTTGGTCAAAATAAAATCGGATAACACAACAGCAGGTATACCTGTAATTTTTCTTACCACCGAACGCAATCCGGATAAGATGCGCGAAGCACAGAAGGCAGGTCTTACTGCGTGGGTAAAGAAACCTTATAAAGCCGAAACATTTTTTGCGCAGATAGAAAACGCTATCGTGAATGGGCGATAATCAAAAAAGGTTTATCGAAGACTCGCTCGATTTACTCAACGAGCTTGATGAGAGTCTCATGCAACTTGAAGCCAACCCCCTGGCTACAGCACCACTGGAACAGGTTTTCAGAACCATGCACACGATAAAAGGTGCGGCCAGTATGTTTGGTTTTGAAAATATAAGTCAGCTTGCGCATTTGCTCGAAACCGTTTTTGACAAAGTTCGGCAGGGACATTTACCCGTGTCGGATGATCTTATCAGCATAACGCTGAATTCTTTTGATAAGGTAAGGGACCAATTAGGAAAGACAAACGCAGGCAAATCTATCGCGGATGATTTTCTGGATGAACACATTGCGCATATAACACAATTTCTTCGAACGTTTGATATATCGGATGTTACAGGAGAAACAGGTGTGGTTGATCAGGAAAGTACATATCTGCTGCTCATCAATCCCACTATTCAAATTGAAGAGGGCAGCAACCATCCGATTATATATATAGTTAAAGACCTGGAGACACTGGGCAGTATAAAAACACAGGAGTATAAAGATGATGGCAAACAGATTACACAATGGCGTATTATTCTTTCGACACCAGTGTCAACCAGTGAAATTGAAAGTTATTTCATCTTTGTTGAGCACGAATGTAAAATAGCACTGCATCACCTGACATCCGGAAATCTACTGGAGTCGATGGAGTTTCAGGAAATCATCAATCGCTACTTTGCCAATGAATATAGCGAGGCAGAATTTGTTAAGCAGACAAAAGAATTTTCAGATCGAAACAAAAGTGTAGCTCGCTCTGAATTGCTGGCAGATGATGAAATGCCCGGCAAGCGAATCGTTCACGACAGTGTGATAAAAGTCGGTAAGCATAAGATCGATGATCTGATCAACTGGATAAGCGAGCTGATTATTCTGCAGGCACAATTGCTAAATATAGCACAGCGTAATCGCATCACGGCACTGGATGAGATTACTGAGCGAATGGAAACGGTGATCAACCACCTGCGCGATACTTCTCTTGAAATTGGTCTTGTGCCGGTAGAGGTGCTCGTTACCAAATTCAAACGTCTTGTGCGCGATCTTTCCAAGTTACAGGGTAAGAAAGTAAATTTTTTGTCGAAAGGAACAGAAACGGAAATGGATAAGGATGTGATCGAAATGATGACCGATCCCATCATGCATCTTATCCGTAATGCTATAGATCATGGTATTGAACGCCCGGATGTACGCAAGCGAGCCGGTAAGCCCGAGTATGGTACTATAAAACTGAAGGCCTTTCGTTCCAACACTTTCATCAACCTCATTGTAAGTGACGATGGTAAAGGTATTGATCGCGAACGCGTATTGCAGAAAGCGATCGAGCAGGGTATAGTAAAACCGGACGATAAACTTACCGATCAGGAAATATTCAACCTTATATTCCGTTCCAGTCTGTCAACAGCAGATACCGTTTCGAATGTGTCTGGGAGAGGTGTGGGTATGGATGTAGTATATCAACGCATTTCAGAACTGCGCGGAAGTATAGATATAGCCAGCGTTGCCGGCCAGAGTACATCGTTTCATATAAAGCTGCCGTTGTCCCGATCCATCATTGATGGATTGCTGGTGTTAGTAGATAAAACATGTTATGTGTTACCGTTAAATGTTATTGAGCGCATAGACAGAATACCTTTTAATTTACTCGGGCGCGAGAATCGTATTTGTACGGATATACTGGTAAATGAATCGCTGTTAACCGTATTCTCGTTGCGCAAGAAATTTTATAGTGAATCTATACCTCCCAAAACAACCGATATTATTTCGGTAGATGTGAATGGAATACGGAAGGGCATTGCGGTAGATTCAATTCAGGGGAAGATACAGGCTGTACTAAAGCCTTTGGGAGAACATTACCAGAACCAGGAGTTTATTTCAGGAAGCACCATTCTCGGTGACGGCACCATAGCACTTGTGCTGGATCCTCAACGACTTTTCAACACCTAAAAAACAAATACCTATACCTATGCCCATGACCGAGTCCTTATCGAATGCTTACCTCACGTTCTTGCTGAATGATGAGAAGTTTGCTGTACACATTAACAGTGTGCAGGAGATTGTTGAATTAAATCTATTCACAAAAGTACCTAATACACCAGACTATATGCTGGGTATTATTAACCTGCGCGGCAAAGTATTGCCTTTGCTGGACACACGCCTGAAACTTGGCTTGCAACCCTCCGAGCGTAACAGCAGAAATCGCGTGCTGATACTCGATATAAAAGATGGCGAAGAGCGAACAACACAGATCGGCGCTATCGTGGATGTAGCAAAAGAAGTTGTCACGATCGAACCGGATAAAATACAGAAGCCAACAGATCACGATGTATACAAGCGCTCAACGCCCGTTACAGGCATTGTTAATTACCAGGGCGATATAACATTGATCATCGATATCAATAAAGTATTTGCCTCGGAAGATGTTAATGTACTAGTCAATTCTGAATCTGTAATGTAATCTGACTATGCTGAACAAAATGACAATTCGTAACAAGCTCATTATGGCATTTGCCGCGCTTGTTTCTTTGATGATCGTTATATTCATCATTGCCTATTTGCGCATCAGTATGGTAAGCGATCGCATCAACGCCATGATGAATGGTACCGTGGTACAGCAGGTAAGTATAACCCGCATACGTCAATATACCGGTAACATTATACGCGACCAGAAGAAAATCATTATCGAAACAGATGCGCAACGGATCAGCGATCTGGCAGAACAACTGGATGCGAGCGAAAAGACAATTGATAAGGACCTGGTTACGATACAAACATTGAGCTCTGGCGAGCTGCTGGCTATAGCACAGCAAATTGCAGTAAAGCTCGAGTCGATGATGAAAGTATCGAAAGACATCGTTCGGCTTGCCACCGAGAATAGTGAAGTTCTGGCTTCCGAGAAATCGTTTAACGAGGGTTATGCAGAATTCTCAAAAGCTATAGCTACGCTGGATGAGTTGAATAAGTATATATCTGACTCAGGAACCAAAGAACAGCTTACAGCGGTATCACGGGTAAAGAATGATCTTACAGCACTTTACAACCAGGAGAAAAATCTTTTACTCGCATCAACCGATGCGACCCGTCAGGAAGTGCGCGATGAAACCGTTACGATAGAAAATGATCTGGAGTTAGCCGTTACGCAATTGAGTCGCACGGTATCCGGAGAATCACTTTTGCTGATTGAGCGTTACGCCCGCCAGTATGCATCCTTCTATGTTGTACATCGCGAGGTAATGGAGCTTGCTTTTAGGAGTACAAATGCAAAAGCACTGGCACTGTCAAACGGACAAGCCGATGTTGTTGCCGTTGATGTTGCCAAAACCGTGGATAGTTATCTCGACAGAATAAATATACAGTTAGCGAAGGAACGTGAAGAAACCAACGAGATGTATAGCAGTGCCATGCGCATTATGGTATCCATCATCTTTCTGGCCATTGTAATAAGCTTACTGATGGGGATGTGGTTGTTACGCGGCATCATGGGCTCATTGAACGATGCCACCGATGTTGTGAAAAAAATATCCGCGGGCGATTTTTCAGTGGATGTAAAAGTTACTACCGAAGATGAGATTGGGGTGATGCTGAAACAGTTTCAGCAAATGGTGGAAAAGCTGCGCAGCTCAGTAAGTATAGCGAAGCGTGTTTCTAAAGGAGATCTGATGATTGACTTTGAAGCCGAGAAACAACGTGGTGGCGAGTTAGACGATGCTTTGGAGCAAATGGTAAAGAACCTGCGCGAAATTGTAGTCACTATATATAACGGAGCTGACAATGTAACAGCAGCGAGTCACCAGGTGGCATCAGCATCGCAGCAGATGTCGCGCGGAGCACAGGAGCAGGCCAGCGCGACAGAAGAAGTTTCGTCATCGATGGAACAGATGGCCGCGAATATTTTACAGAATACAGATAACTCGCGTGAGACGGAGAAGATAGCCAGCAAGGCGTTGAAAGATATACAGGCCAGTAGTGAGTCCGTTGCAGAAGCGGTGGAAGCCATTACGGTTATTGCCGATAAGATTGTGATCATTGAGGAGATCGCATCCAAAACAGATCTTCTCGCACTCAATGCGGCTGTAGAGGCTGCACGTGCCGGTGAACATGGTAAAGGCTTTGCTGTTGTTGCTGCTGAAGTGCGAAAACTAGCAGAGCGCAGCCAGCGTGCTGCCGCTGAAATTACTGATATATCTGCGCGAACCGTGAAGCAGGCCAGAGAGTCAAAAGAACTGTTGAGCAGCACACTGCCTGATATAAACAGAACGGCAGAACTTGTACAGGAGATAGCCGCTGCCAGTGTCGAGCAGAACCAGGGATCAACGCAAGTGAACAAGGCAATTCAGCAGCTATCACATGTTACACAAGGTAACGCTTCTGCTGCTGAAGAAATGTCTTCAAATGCAGAAGAGTTGAACTCACAGGCAGAAGAGCTCAAAGCTGCTATCAGTTATTTCCGGGTTGATTACCGCGGACGTAAAAGTATAGCACGCTCGGGCACGAATAGGAAAACTGAAACCTCGCGCTATCCGGCAACTGCTTCTGCTCATAACAATCACGATGGTCTTGATCTGAAACTTGACGATGTGATAAACGATAATGATTTTACGGAGTTTTGATTTAGAAATCATCCACGGGTTGCTTCGGGCATGTGGAGTTGAATGATTGAGATGAAGAGAGCCTATACCAACCTGTGGATGATAACATTTAAGTATATCTTATGAATAATGTTGAGCCGGCAACCATTCTTCAGATGGATAAGGAAAGTTTTGTGCGACTGAGTACGTACATAACGGATGTATACGGTATAAAACTGCCACCCGTAAAAAAGGCAATGCTCGAAAGTCGCCTCGGAAAAAAGGTGAAGCAGTTGGGTATGAACAGCTACAAAGAATTCTTAGACTATATCTTCAGCGACCAGGGAAAGAAAAAAGAATTGCTTAACGTTGTTGACCTTGTTACTACCAACAAAACAGATTTTCTCCGCGAGCCCTTGCATTTCCAGTTTTTGTCAGATGTGTTGTTGCCGGGTTATGTGCGTAAAGCCGGATTGAAGAGTATAAAAATTTGGTCTGCCGCATGTTCTACAGGTGAAGAACCTTATTCGCTTGTAATGGCACTCGAGGAATTCAAAAGACGAAATATAGGTTTTGACTATACGCTGACCGCGAGCGATATTTCAATACGCGCCATACAGACAGCCCATCGTGGTATATATGCACTTGATCGCATTGAAACGATTCCAGTAGAATGGAAGCGAACATACTTTTTGAAAAGTAAAGATAACACCCGCAAACTCGTACGCGTTAAACCTGCCTTCCGAAGCAAAATTTCATACAAACGAATTAATCTTGTTAGTGATGCGTATGGCGTGGCGCATGAAAGCATGGATATAATTTTCTGCCGCAATGTGCTTATATACTTTGACAAGACAACACAGGAGCAGGTGATTCGAAGACTCACAGCATGCCTGAAACCTGGTGGAATTTTATTACTCGGTCATAGCGAGTCTACCATGGGAATGGATGTGTCGCTAAAACAAATAAAGCCAACGATCTATCAGCGTCCGTATGCCTCCGCTTAAGCGCTATTTTATTACCAACGGACAATTTCTGATTACTACAGTTGCTGCCGAAATATATACTGTGCTGGGGTCATGTGTTTCGGTTTGCCTGTGGGATAAGCAAAAGAAAATGGGAGGCATGAATCATTATTTGATGCCTGGAGCCTTGGAAAATCGCTCCGGAGATCCGGACCTTGGTTACTCCTCTACATCCATGTTAATACGCTCCATGTTAAATCGCGGAGCCAGTATAGAAAATTTAGAAGCCAAGATTTTTGGCGGATGTAATTCATGGGCTTCCGATCAGACTATATTTTCTGTGGGCCTGCGAAATGTAGCGGTAGCAGATCAGTTATTAAATAATGCCGGTATACAAATTACGGCACGCCACACCGGTGGCTACAGCGGAAGAAAAATAGTCTTTAATACAGGCACTGGTAAAGTAAAGATGTATGTGCTCTCTAAATCCGCAGCAGAAGTAAATGAAGCTATTTATAAGGGCTTTGGTTACTGATGTACAATAAAAAAAGGAAGGCTATTAACCTCCCCTTTTCCTTGGGCTAAAACATGCGAATCAAAACAACGGAATATCTTGTCTTAAATCACTCCGTTGGAGTTCAAATAAGTTGTAGTAACTTATTTTTGCAAATATAACCATAGTACGTTATGTTACTAACAATCGCAGTGCTTTGTTTCGGGTGATGTCTTTTCTACACTTTATGATTTGCTGCGAAAACGTAAAGAGTGTATACAAAAATGTTACAGCTATACTCAATATTACATGTCTCTGAAGCCCGTTGATCACAACATTTAGACACGTTTACGCTAGGGACAATTGTTTTTAACAGTCAAATTTTTTGCTCAGTAAATCAACAAAAGTACATGCGTCACATTTCGTTTCAGCGATTTTTTCTGAAGCGTTGTTGAGTCCATCCCAATATGAGATGCTTCGTGATGAAGATGAGAAGTGTTTTAATTACGAATGCCTGTACACGCGTGTAAAATGATGTTTACCTCCTGAGGTATAGCGTTTGGACTATACCCCTGCACAGTTGAAAGGAGGGACGATACAAATGATCTATAAAAAACTGGCAGACATCCCCATTGATATACTTTGGCGTTACCGCGAATTTAAACGAGATGAAGCTCCGGTGCCTTTTCTTCCTTTTGTAGAAACTCACAACGTGGAGGATGTAACACGTTACATCCAACAGCACGGGCTTACTCCGCTTGAACTTACCATTATAAAAAACAAAGCATTGCTTACCGATGGAAATCATCGCATAGTAGCCGCCAAACGGTTGGGCTATACTACCGTGCCCGTTCAAATCGTTATGAATTTCGGCACAGGAGTAAATATGTTTTACGAGCATACGCTAAACAGATTCAAACCAATTGATACGGAACTGGAAAAGCACTTGCGAAAAGCTTTCTTCACATCATAAATCTATTAACAGACAACGAAAAACGCCGTTTCAATTAATCCTGATATTCTTTTTTTGTTATTTTATCTGAAAAGTAGAAACATATTGTTCACTTTTACAGTATATATACAACAACCTTAATTTTTCATGAAAGGATATATAGGCGAATTTGAAGAGCTCGTGCTGTTAACCGTGGCAAGCCTGGCAGAAGATGCGTATGGCGTAACGATTAAAGAAGCTATTGAAAAACGAACCGATCGCAGTATAAGTATGGGCGCACTTCACTCTACGATTACGCGCCTGGAAGAGAAGGGCTATCTTAAATCATGGCTGGGCGAACCAACACAGGAACGTGGCGGAAGGCGCAAGCGCTACTTTGAAGTAACACAGCAAGGCAAAGTAGAACTGCATAATATAAAAGCGTTGCGCGATGAGTTGTGGAAATTGTCCAAATCAACATTATCACTTGCTAAATGAACCGCCTGAACAAACCACCCAAGCTGACAGAGAAGTTTTTCAGCTGGTACTGTCACTCATCAGCGATGGAAGATCTTCATGGCGATCTTGAAGAACTCTTTTATAGCGATTTGGAAAATATGTCTGCAAGGCGAGCCCGTTGGCGTTATCGGCAGCGTGTAGTCTCTCTGTTGTTTTCGTATGCAGTAAAAAAACGAAGGCAGAAAGCATCGTATCATCACTATTCATTTACCTCTTATCACCCCGCTATGTTAAAAAATTACTTTCTCATTGCCACACGAAACCTGGCGAAGCATAAACTCTTCACCATTATTAACGCGCTTGGTCTCGCAGTAGGTATGTCTATCGGCTTATTGCTGATAGCACTGCTCGCATTTCTGTGGCGCTATGATACCTTTCATGTTAATAAAGACAGAATATATCGCGTTATATCACATACCAATGATAAACGCAGCACGCGTCCGTTTGCAACGACACCTGCACCGGTAGCACAGGCCTTGCGCGATGGCTTTACCGGTGTTGAAGAAGTAGTGCGTATAAATTCATCATTGGAAGGCGAAGCAAACTATAAAGGAAAAGATATACCACTTCAGGGATATTATACCGAGCCAAATTTTCTGCGTGTGTTTACATTTCCGATTGTGAAAGGAAATATAGCTTCGGTACTTGCAAAGCCCAATAGCATGATTATGACGGAAACAGCGGCTGCGAAAATGTTTGGCGATGAAGACCCGGTTGGAAAAGTTATTGAAATGCAGGGACATGATTTCGAGATCACCGGTGTGCTGAAAGATCATCCGAAAAATTCGCACATGCAGTTTGAAGTGCTGGCTTCGTATCAAACTTTATTACAGCAAGAGAGCGCATCCGGAAAAACTATTAACTCTTGGTTCGATCCGACTGATTCGTATGTATACTTACTCCTTCCGCCTCAGCATGATATACCGGCCATTGAAAATTATATCAACAAAGTGTCCGCCCCTATATATGCACAATCGAAAGACTTCAAGGCGCAGTTTGAACTGCAGGCACTCCATGATATTGCTCCCGGCCCAGACATGCGTTACTCGATCGGCCCGGAGTGGGACTATGCTTCACTGGGGGTTTTTATTTTCCTGGTGATATTAATTCTGTTGCCGGCCTGTTTCAACTACGCCAATATTTCTATTTCAAGAGCCTTAAGGAGAATGAAAGAGATAGGCTTGCGTAAAACCATGGGCGGACAACGCAGTCAGATTTTTGCGCAGTTTGTTGTAGAGGCAATGGTGATTACCATGATTGCGCTCGTTATGTCGTACTATATATTTTATGTTGTTCGTTTCGAATTTGTAAACATGCTGGTGGATTCAAGTGCCGTAGATCTTACACCGGACCTCACCACTGTGATTTACTTTGTTGGCTTTGCCATTTTTGTCGGATTCATCGCGGGTATTGTTCCCGCTATATATTTCGCCAAGCTAACACCGGTGCAGGCATTAAAAACGCAGCCTGTCAGCAAAGGATTTACCGCTATAAATTTCAGAAAAGTGTTGATTGTTTCGCAGTTTGCCTTGTCGCTGGGGTTTATCATGAGCGTTGTGATCGTCTTCAATCAGTACCGGCAAACTCTCAATCATAATTTTGGATTTGACCAGGAAAATATACTGGATGTTGAACTGCAAGGTACCGATCCGCAGATATTCCGGAATGAATTTGCAAAGTTACCGGCAGCGCAATCTATATCCATGTCATCGGGCATTATGGGAACAGGTGGTGTGGAAAGTATATGGATAAAAGAAAAGAATTTCATAGACACACTGGAAGTATACCAGATGTTTGTGGATGAGAAATATATCACAAACCTGAACCTCACCTTACTCGCAGGTAATAATTTTTCTGACGATGCAGCGCGCAATAAAAAACACATTATCATCAATGAAGAATTTTTGAAGACACTGAAATCAACTAACGCTGCCGATGCTTTAGGACAAGTTGTAGTGTTAACCGGTGGTGAAGAATTTACAGTGGTTGGTGTTCTGAAAAATTTCCACTATACATCGCTGCGTGACCCGATTCGAAGTTTCTTCTTTCGGTATGATCCATCACGTTTTGCGTATGCCAATATAAAAATGATAACGACTGACGCATTCAGTTCCATTTCAGAAATGGAGGCAAGCTGGAAGACATTTGCCGGTGAGAAAAAGTTTATGGCGAAGTTCTTTGATGACGAGATCAGCGATGCATACTCTTCTTACTTTGGAATGATTAAGATCTGCGGCTTCCTGGGTTTATTGGCTATCACGATTTCATGTCTTGGTTTATTGGGCATGGTAGTGTTCACAGTAGAGAATCGCATAAAGGAAATTGGTGTTCGTAAGGTAATGGGAGCATCGGCCTCCAGCGTAATTGTGCTGCTCTCGAAAGATTTTATGAAGCTGATGCTGATCGCTGCGATCATTGCTATACCAATAACATACTTGTTCTTTGAAAAGGTATATCTGAACCTGCAGTATTATCATGCAGATATAGGAGTGCTTGATATAGCGGTGAGCTTGTTTATTATGCTATCGCTGGGTGTTGTAACGATACTGTCGCAAACGGTGCGCGCAGCGAAAGCTAATCCGGTAGACTCGTTACGCCACGAATAATGGATAGGGCCGGGAGATATAGTATCACATCATGATCTCCCGGATCAATATCCAACAGCCCATCGCCAGTACAAACCAGCCGAACGCCTTTCGAAGTTTAAAAGATGATATAGATCCCGAAAGCTTGTTACCGATAAGAATACCCACAATCGCGAGTGAAGTAATGGAGAGCAGGAATGACCAATCCATCGTATAATTCAATACATCTCCCAGAAAACCCATCAGCGAATTGATCGCGATAATAAACAACGATGTGCCTACAGCTGTTTTAAAAGGAAGCCCGGTGAGTAACACGAGAGCCGGTATGATAAGAAACCCTCCGCCTGCGCCTACCAATCCCGTTAGGAAACCAATAAGTATACCTTCAATGAAAAGGAGTGCTTTACGGTTGCGATCATCTTCGCGCTGAATTTCCTTCTTATTGCGGATCATCGATACCGAAGCGAGTATCATTAAGATGGCAAAGAGACTTAACAGTAAAACGCGTTTGGTGATGATAATTGAGTCCGATTGATATAGTATATCGGGCATGGAAGGTACAATCCACTTGCGCGTAACAAATATGCTGATGATGGATGGAATGCCGAAGAGGAGCCCCGTGCGTATATTTACCAGGTGCTCCTTGTACTTGGGCACAGCACCAACAAAACTGGTTATACCCACAATAAAAAGAGAGTAAGCAGATGCCATCACAGCATCGATGTGAAAGAGGTAAACCAGGATCGGAATGGATAAAATAGAACCTCCCCCGCCCAGCAATCCTAAAATTAATCCGATACAAACGGACGCTATATATCCAATGATCTCCATAAAAAAGATCTATAGTCTGCGGTTGGTGGTATCTGCAGACTATAGACCTTGCAAAGGAAAACTTATTTCTGCCTAAAAAGAACTTGTCGAGTTAATCGCTAGAGGTTAGCAGGTATATAAAGTGCTTGATCAGAGTCGGTTATACTCCACGATAAAGGCATCCGGAAATTTAATACGCAGCTCTTCGCGGAACTCTTCTGCTTTGGGGCGTGAGCTGAATTTACCCAGTATCAATCCGTAGTACTTCACACCGTTGATAACCTTTACCTGAACGGTAACTTGTTTCTTGTAAGAGTTCTTCAGGTTGTCAGACAAACGCATCAGGTTTACAAGTTCCTGGTATGTGCCGATCTGAACACCATATCCTTTCGGTGTATAGCGTGTGATCTCGAACTCGTAGAACTCTTTTTCTTCAACCATAACATGATCGATCGGTCGACCCGGGTCGCTGGTTTTACCATCACCGGCATCTATAATTTCAATCTTAACATCGGCCACGCCCAGATTTACAAAACCGAGTTCTTCGGCAGCCGCTTTGGATAGGTCGATGATGCGACCTTCAACCCACGGACCGCGGTCGTTAATTTTTACTTCTACAGATTTATTGTTGGCAAGATTAGTAACGCGCACTTTGGTTCCGAACGGCAGACTTTTATGAGCACCGGTAAATTTATTGTGACGATACTTCTCGCCACTGGCCGTTGTAACGCCATCAAACTTATCCGCATAGAAGGATGCCTTACCTGTTTGTACCTGAGCAAATGAAACAATGAATAAAAAAAAGAGGGAAAGGGTAAAGAATATTCTTCTCATAAATATTGGTTTAGCGCGTCAAAAATAAATGAGCACTGCCAATTATCGGCAATAAATATCGGCAGAATGAATATCTGAAAAGAAATATTGACCACTTTACATTCCTTGTTAGTGAATTATATAATTAAAGTATACCTTTGCCCGGCAAATAATGAATCCTAATATTATTTGCCATGCCGCTCGATAATTCAAAATTCCTTTTCGAGGCGCTCACATACGATGACGTGCTTCTTGTTCCTGCGTATTCAGATGTCCTTCCACGCGAAACTTCTACTACCAGCTTTTTAACCAACAACATCAAGTTGAACATTCCGATTGTTTCTGCCGCCATGGATACGGTAACAGAAGCAGACCTTGCTATCAGTATAGCACTGGAGGGCGGCCTCGGGTTCATTCATAAAAACATGAAGATTGAACAGCAGGCTGAGCAGGTTCGTAAAGTAAAACGCTCGCAGAGCGGTCTTATACTCGATCCGATCACCCTGGAAATTCATTCAACCGTTCGCGATGCCGAAAAAATTATGCGTGAGTATCGCATAGGTGGTATTCCTGTAGTGGACCAAAACGGCAAGCTGGTGGGTATCATCACCAACCGCGACCTGCGCTTCCAGAAAGATATGGATGCCTCGGTAGAGAAGATCATGACAAAAGAAAATCTGATCACAGCTTCCGAAGGCATCACACTCGATCAGGCTGAAGGAACACTGAAGCGCTATAAAATTGAAAAGCTTCCCATCGTTAATAAGAAAGGTAAACTTACCGGCCTTATCACCTTCAAAGACATTCAGAAGAAGAAAAATAAACCCAATGCCTGTCACGATCAGTTTGGCAGATTGCGTGTAGGGGCTGCCGTTGGTGTTACACCCGATATACTCGATCGTATTGAGGCCCTGAGAGTAGCTGGAGTAGATGTGATCAGCATCGATACAGCTCATGGTCATTCAAAAGGTGTAATGGATGCAGCGAAACGTGTAAAGAAAAAATATCCTGAGCTCGACCTCATCGTAGGAAATATAGCGACAGGTGAAGCCGCCAAAGCACTTGCCAAGATCGGTGCCAGTGCCGTAAAGGTTGGTGTTGGTCCCGGAAGTATATGTACAACCCGCGTTGTAGCCGGTGTTGGTTTACCACAGCTTAGCGCTGTATACGAAGCTGCAAAAGCAGCAAAAGGTTCTGATATGAAGATCATTGCCGATGGTGGTATACGTTTCTCAGGCGATGTAGTGAAAGCTATAGCTGCCGGTGCGGATAGCGTAATGGTTGGTTCACTGCTTGCCGGAACAGAAGAAGCTCCCGGAGAAGTAATTATATACGAAGGAAGAAAATTCAAGTCTTATCGTGGTATGGGCTCACTCGAAGCGATGGAAGACGGATCGAAAGATCGTTATTTCCAGGATGTAGAAGACGACATCAAGAAACTTGTTCCCGAAGGTATATCCGGTCGTGTTCCCTATAAAGGACTTGTATCAGAAGTACTGTATCAGTTAGTAGGAGGTTTGAAGGCAGGCATGGGATACTGTGGCGCCAAGAACATTGAAAAGCTGAAACAGGCCAAGTTTGTGAAGATTACTTCAGCCGGTGTTGTAGAGAGTCATCCTCACGATGTTAGCATTACCCGCGAAGCTCCTAATTACAGCCGTAAGTAGGAACCCGGGCAGTGCTAAAAAATTGCACAGGAAGACGAACGCAGAACATTGTTATTGAGTAAATCTTACCGATTTATTCCTATAATTGCGGAGCCAATCATAGCTTGATTGGCTTTTTTTATCCGCAATGCGTACAAAGGCCATTACCCGATTGCTTTTTCTGGTGGGTGTTATCACCTGGCTGGCCTTGCTGTTTACAGACATTTCTATTGTTTTCAGTGCTTCGAGCAGCAACATCCGGCAGGAACTGCCCGTGTGGCTGCCCGGAGTTATTCTGAATCTGTATATACTTTCTGTTTTCTACTACTTCAAGCTCAAGATTGAGCGTGACGATGTACTGAACTTTGTAGACTTGCTGTGGCGTGTATTTGCAACCGGCCTTGTCTTTACGGTAATCTCGCTGGGATTGCGCCTGCTCGAATTTCTGATGGGGAGCACGCGACTCACAACCAATGTTGTTTTCAAAGACCTGCTATACCTGGTGAACCTGGCGTTAATGATCGGGTTCCTGCTCATGGCCTTCACCGCATGGAAGCGTCTTATACTCTATCAAAAATCAAAATGGCTTATACGCTTATGGGCCTTCTTTGAAATAGGTTTACTTCTCTCGTTGCTATATAACACCTTTAACTTTCCGGTGGTGGAGTGGCTATATGCTACTCTGCTCAGCGTATTTGTTGTAGTGGGCCTGGTACTTTCCGGAAATATGAAGTGGGTTGCGTACCTGAACTTCCGGCAAAAGTGGACGAGTCTTTTACTCTTGCTGCTTACCATTTTTTACCTGCTATATCTCTTCTATACCAACAGCGCGCTGGCAGAAAGTATAGGCAACACAGTACCTCACTTCACCGATTATCGCAATCACATTTTTGTTCTCTCGCTTATTGTATTCGTCACCATCTATAGCACGTTTTCGTTCCTCGTTATTTTGTTCAACCTCCCTACAACATCGGTGTTTGAGCAGAAACTGGAGGAGGTTGTAAACTTTCAACGCATCAGTCAGTCGATACAGACGGAGCAGAGTGAAGAGAGCGTATACAATATATTGCTGGAGACATCCGTCAGTACAGTATTCGCGGATGCTGCGTGGCTGGAGGTGAACAGCCGGCAATTGAACTATAAACTCTTTACCTATAAGATCACCGATAAAGAAGCTCACGACATCATCACACACCTGAAGACTCACAACGTAAAAGGTGTGCTGGAGCAGAGCAGTGATAAAACCAAGAACCTGTCGAAGCACCTGGCCTCGTTAAAAGGCTCGCGCTTCCGTTCCATACTCGCCTTCCCTATTTATGTAAAGGGCGAAAACATTGGAACGTTAGCATTGTTGAAGGAGTTACCCGAAGGTTTCAATAAGGAGATGACCAAGATCGTTTCCACGTTTGCAAACCAGGCGGGAATTTCTATCGAGAATTTCCGGTTAATGGAGGAAGCGCTGCAGAACGAACGCTATAAGGAGGAGCTGAAGATCGCCAAAACGGTTCAGAAAAGTTTGCTCCCCGATGTTCTGGAGAAAGACGATGACTTCGAAGTTGCAGCGTTCTCTGAATCTGCCGATGAAGTAGGAGGCGATTATTACGATACGATCCGCATCAACGATCACCAGGTATCACTCATCATCGCCGATGTGTCCGGAAAAGGAACCACCGCAGCTTTCCACATGTCGCAGATGAAAGGGATTTTCCACAGCCTGGCACAGGAAGACGTAGAACCCGATACATTCATGGTGCGCTCTAACCAGGCGTTGGTATACTGCCTGGAACGCGGCTCTTTTATATCAGCGATATACTTTGTTATCAATAGCCAGACAAAGAAGATACGCTATGCGCGTGCCGGCCATTGCCCGGTACTATATTTCTGTGCCGACAAAGAGAAGGCTATATATTTTAAAGATAAAGGTATTGCCCTGGGTATGGTGCGTAACAAGAGTTACAAGAACTTTATTCAGGCCAATGAATTTGAGTATAAAGCGGGTGATGTAATGGTACTATATACCGATGGCATTACCGAAGCAAAGGATGCGAAGGGTGAAGAGTTTGGATACGAACGCCTGGAAAGTGTAGTGGATGAAGTGCGATCACTTGGTCCGAAAGAGATACAGGATCACCTCATAAAGAAACTATATGAGTTTACAGGAACTGAAAACATCAATGACGACTATACAACCATGATCGTAAAGTTCAGGTGATAGATTGTTGAAGTGATTAAGAATTAACACAGGTAAAAAAAGTAGCAGTAGTTCCTTTTTGTGAAAAAAGAAGCTGCTGCGAAGGAGTGAACATAAAAAATAAAAAAACGTTAAAACCCTATGATCCACATCAAGAGAATGCAGGAAGACGGAGCAGATGTCATTGCCCTGATTGGTGAAATTGACGCCAGTTCTTCCATAGAGCTTGACTTGGCTATTGCCAAAAGTGTGGGAGAAGGATTTACGAAGATCCTTGTGGACTGCGGAGCGCTCGAATATATTTCGTCTGCCGGATTGGGAGTATTTATGTCGTATATCGAAGAGTTCAAAGACCGTGACATACGCATGGTGTTGTTCGGTATGAGCGAGCGGGTAGCCAATACGTTTAATATTCTCGGGTTAAACGAGCTGCTCCAGATTGGAAAAGATAAGGTAGAGGCAAAGCAAATGGTAGCATGAACTACACGTATAAAGTTGGATGCAGCATTGAAAATCTGAAGGGCGTACGCGACTTCATTCGCGAGTCACTGAAGAATCATGGTGTTGCTGATATGCAGATCAGCGAGATTGTGCTGGCCATTGATGAGATGTGCTCAAACCTGATGATACATTCGCATCACTGCAATCCGGATGATTTGTTTGAGCTGCATATACTCGTAGATAAAAATAATCCTGTGGTTTTTGAAATTGTAGACGATGGAACTGTTTTCGATATAAATCAATTTCACGAGCCTGCTATAGATAACATTGTTCACCAGAAACGTAAAGGCGGCCTCGGTATCCGGTTGGTAAAATCAATTATGGATAAAATTGAATATCAAAAACGAAGTGGCCGTAACGTATGTCGTCTTATTAAAGCCGTTCACTATCAGTAATTTTTTCAACACCAGTAAACCTAT
The DNA here is from genome assembly GCF_042676245.1 of Ohtaekwangia kribbensis. Lineage (NCBI taxonomy): Bacteria > Pseudomonadati > Bacteroidota > Cytophagia > Cytophagales > Fulvivirgaceae > Ohtaekwangia > Ohtaekwangia kribbensis. The sequence goes on along the minus strand of NZ_JBHTKA010000008.1, from coordinate 302,815 downwards.
GATGATTCGATTGGCAATCCTGGTGCTGCTTGGCAGCGCAACAATCTCTTTCAGCTTTGCTCAAAGCAAAAAACAAAAATCAACTCCCACGCAAAACCTGTTTACAGTAAATAAAAAAGCTGTAACAACAGATGAGTTTATATACCTCTATAAAAAGAATCATCAGAATAAAACAGAAGATTTCACGAGTGCAAAAATACAGGAGTACCTCGATCTCTTCATTAACTTCAAGCTAAAGGTAGAAGAAGCAAAGGCACGTGGATTGGACACCACGCAGGCTTTCATACGCGAATTCAATCAGTATAAAGAAGAACTACGCAAGCCGTATTTACCGGATACAAAACTTACCGATAGCCTTGTTCGCCTCACCTACAACCGCATGAAGGAAGAAGTAAAGGCTTCGCATATACTCATCAACCTAAAGCCCGATGCATCTCCGGAAGATACTTTGAAAGCCTATAACCGGATCATTGAGATCAGAAATAAAATCAAGGGCGGAGAAGATTTCGGAATGGCTGCTTCCCAGTTTTCAGAAGATCCTTCAGCACGCAGTAATAATGGCAACCTGGGATACTTTACCGCCATGCAAATGGTATATCCATTTGAGACAGCAGCCTATAACACCAGGGTTGGAGAAATATCCATGCCAGTGCGATCACGCTTCGGCTACCATATTATTTACGTTGCTGACCGCAGACCCGCCCGCGGTGAAGTGGAAGTCTCACACATCATGGTCCGCACAGGCGATGATAAAGACAATGAAAAAGCAAAGAATACTATATTCGATCTCTACGATCAACTACAAGGCGGAGTAAAATGGGAAGAGCTTTGCAAACAATATTCAGAAGATCCGGGCTCAAAAGATAATGGTGGCAGACTTCGCCAGTTTGGAACAGGCGCTATGGCAAATATACCCGAGTTTGAACGCATAGCGTTTTCACTTAACAAGCCCGGAGAAATATCCGATCCGTTTCAGACACAATTCGGTTGGCACATCATCAGACTCGAACGTAAAATCCCGTTAGCGCCTTTTGAAGAATTAAATACTTCGCTGAAGAGTCGCGTTAACCGGGATGAACGCACACAAGTTTCCAAACAGGCATTGGGTGCTAAACTCCGTAAAGAATTTCAATATACAGAAGTGCCACTGGTGAAATCAAAAGTGCTGGCGTTGGCCGATACATCCATCAAAAGAGGAAAATGGAAAGCTCCGGTATATCCGAATGAGCAAAAAGAAATTCTTTTCACGTTGACGGATAAAAAATATACCGTTCAGGAATTTTTGCGCTATGCACAGAAGAATCAGAAATCAACCTCACAAACTCCTGAAAAGTATTTAGAGGAACTCTACAACCATTTTGTAGATGTAAGCATCCTAGCGTTGCAGGAAGAAAAAATTATGCGCGAACATCCGGATTATAACTATCTGTTGCAGGAATACTATGAAGGTATCCTGTTGTTCGACATCATGGAGAAAGAGGTGTGGAATAAGGCTTCCGCAGATTCGGTAGGGCAACATCGCTATTACGATGCTCACGTAAACAACTACCAGGCTGGTGAGCGTGCCCAGGCTTCATTTTACTTTACGGCATCCAACGCGTTTGTGGCGAAATTGAAGCCACTGTTGCAGGCCGGAGATGAAAAGGGAATCAATGAATTTGTAACACAGAATAAACTGAAAACCGAAACAGGTTACTACAAGAAGGAAGAAAAAACGATTCTTCAGAAGGTTCCGTGGGTGACTGGCGTGCATTCAGCGGAAAATAACGGAATGTATTACCTTGCGTGGATCAGGAATATACTGCCACCCGGTGCTATGTCGTTTGAGGAAGCAAGACCTGCAGTCATCTCCGATTATCAGACCTATCTGGAGAAAAACTGGGTTGAGCAATTGAAGAAGAAATACTCCGTGAAAGTGAATGAAAAAGGGAAAAAGTACATATTTCAAAACCTTCAACAGAAGTAATATACATTTCAAGCAATCATTATTTGCCGCTTTTCCTTTTCAAAGCAAAAAGGAACCACTCCTGTTTTGTCTGTTGACTGCCGTTGCACTGTCAGGGTGCGACTTCATCAAAATGAAAAAAGACAGTTCAGACAGTGAAGCCAATCGCCAGCCCATTGCCCGCGTTGAAAATACATACCTGTATAAAGACGAACTCGATGGAATTATAGCACCCGGCACTACCAAACGTGATAGTACCGTGCGTGTGGAGGCTTATATCAACAGTTGGATTCGCAAGCAATTACTGATTCGCGAAGCATCGCGCAAGATCGATATTAACGAAGCCGATGTGGAGCGGAAGATCCTGGACTACCGCTATAGTATCATCGCACACGAATATCAGAATTACTACATCAAGCAACACCTGGATACGATTATCTCCAACGCGGAAGTTGAACGGTATTACAAAGACAACATCGATAACTTCATTCTGAAGCAGAACATTGTACAGGCTACTTTCATCAAGGTTCCGAAAAATGCTCCCCGTACGGCCAAGATCAAAGAGCTGATCTTTTCAAAACGTGAGAAAGACGAAAAAGAACTGAAGTCGTATTGCCTCAGTTTTTCATCGGCCTACCACATTTCCGATTCGAGCTGGATGATTTTTGACGACCTGGTTCGCAATTCCCCTCTGGTGGAAATACCGAATAAAATCCAGTTTTTAAAATCAAACCCGTATTACGAAACCTCAGACGATAGCTATCTTTACTTTTTAAAAGTAGACCAGTATCGTATTTCGGATAACGTGAGTCCGCAGGAATTTGTGAAAGACGATATCCGGAACATCATTCTGAACAAGCGTAAAGTAGAGCTTGCCGACAAGCTGGAAGATGAAGTATATAACAACGGGGCAGACCAAAAGGAATTCGAGATTTTTAAGTGATATGAAGCATATAATAAAATATATAGCATTGGTGTTTGCATTCGGAGCAATAGTTCCGGCAGCATCAGCGCAAGACCCGGAAGCAGCAGGCACTGGCTTTGTAGTAGACGAGATTATATCTAAGGTAGATAATTACATTGTTCTGAAATCTGACCTGGAGCGTGCCTACCAGGATTATCTCACCAACGGAGGTTCAGCTTCACAACAAGTGCGTTGCCAGTATCTCGCGCTGTTGATCCGTAACAAACTGATGATGGCCAAAGCCGAGATGGATTCTGTTGTTGTGCCCGATGCTGATGTAGATCAGTATACGCAACGTAAAATGGACATGATCATCGCGCAGGCGGGTGTATCGCCAGACGAACTGGAAGAACGATACGGTAAAACATTAGAGCAGATCAGACTCGAGATTCGCGACCAGGAACGTGAACAGTTAGTGGTGCGCAAAATGCAGGAAGAGATTACCAAGAGTATAACCGTTACACCTGCTGAGGTGAAACGTTTCTTCCACAAAATTCCGAAAGACAGTTTGCCTTATTTTTCAGCATCAGTAGAGGTAGCACAAATTGTAAAGATTGCAACGGTTAGTGGCGAACAAGAGAATCTTACCAAAGGAGAATTGATTGGTATACGAAACCGGATTTTAAGCGGTGAAGACTTTGCAACCCTCGCGAAAAAGTATTCTGATGATCCAAGTGTAACTTCCAACGGTGGGGATATGGGTTGGTCAGGTCGCGGGCGCATGGTGCCTGAGTACGAAGCGATGGCATTCAAGCTTAAGCCTAACGAAATCTCAATGCCGTTCAAATCACAATTCGGATATCACATCATGCAATTGCTGGAGCGCAGAGGAAACGAGTATCGCTCACGACATATACTGATCTCTCCAAAGCCATCTGAACAAGACATACAAAAAGCTACGCGTTACCTCGACAGCTTGCGTAACCTCATTGTATCCGATAGTATCAAATTCCAGAAAGCAGCAAAAGAATATTCGGATGATGTAGAGACAAAAGGGAATGGCGGATTCTTCAATGATGGTGATGGCGGTATGCGCCTGATGGTTGATGAACTCGACCCGGTTGTATTCTTCAAATTGGACTCGATGGACGTTGGCGGAGTTTCCAAACCGATCACGTATCGTACGGATGAAGGTAAAGATGCTGTGCGTATATTGTACTATAAATCGCGACTGGCGCCACACCAGGCTTCACTGGATGCAGACTGGTCGCGTATACAAGCCGCTACATTGAACGAGAAGAAAGATAAGGTGCTGCAGAAGTGGTTCGATAAAGCAAGGAAAGATGTGTTCATAAGCATCGACCCATCGTATGATTATTGTGGAATTTTAGATGAGCACTAATGACGAAATTTGCATCTGATGTTGACGCAGCCAACGCACTGGCTGGAGCATACAAAAATCTGAAAGCGGAAATTTCCAAAATTGTTATCGGCCAGGAAGAAGTTGTTCGGCAGGTACTCACAGCGATTTTTTGCCAGGGGCATTCGCTGCTCGTAGGTGTACCCGGGCTCGCGAAAACTTTGTTGGTACAAACTATAGCGACATCACTCGATCTCCAGTTCAAGCGTATTCAGTTCACACCAGACCTTATGCCTTCAGATATTGTGGGCGCTGAGACGATGGACAAGGAACGCAATTTCAAATTTGTACGCGGACCTGTATTTGCCAACATCGTATTAGCAGATGAGATAAACCGTACACCTCCTAAAACACAAGCTGCATTACTCGAGTCGATGCAGGAGTATGCCGTAACGATAGCTGGCCAACGTTACGAATTGCCGAAACCATTTTTCGTATTGGCAACACAAAACCCGATCGAACAGGAAGGTACATACCCGCTGCCCGAAGCGCAGCTCGATCGTTTCATGTTTAATATACTCCTCACCTATCCTTCTATTCAGGACGAAGTTACCGTTGTAAAGAATACAACTTCCGATGAAGTTAAAACGGTTAACAAAGTTTTGAATGCAGAAGAAATCTCTTACTTCCAGCACCTGGTGCGCAGAGTGCCGGTGCCTGATAATGTAATTGAATACGCAGTAAACCTTGCCAATAAAACTCGTCCGGGTGTTAACGGAAGCTCTTCGGTATCGAAAGATTACCTGGAGTGGGGTGCAGGCCCGCGCGCTTCTCAGTACCTCGTGCTCGGTGCTAAATGTAATGCGTTGCTCAATGGTAAATATTCTCCTGATATTGAGGATGTGCGCGCAGTAGCCAAACCTGTATTGCGCCATCGCATCGTACGCAACTTCAAAGCCGAAGCCGAAGGTATCAGTGTTGATGATCTGATCACCAAGCTGATCTAGATTACGCAAATCTTTAGTCTCTAATTTTTAACGTATAATTATATCTGATGAAATTATTTGTTTTTTGTTTTTCCATGATCATCACGCTGCCGCTTTTTGCACAGTCGAAGAAAGAGTTGCAGGCAGAGGTAACAAAGCTGAAAGCCGAGATCGAACAATTGAAGAAACCCAAGGATGTTGAATTAACTGATACAGTAAAGAAAGCAAGTTACGGACTGGGTGTATTGGTGGCATCAAACCTTAAATCGCAAGGCGGTGACTCATTGGATGTCGAGGCACTCACCATCGCTATACGCGATGTATACCAGAATAAAACATTAAAGATACAGCAGCAGGATGCCATGATGATTGTGCAGACCTATATGCAACAGGCTGCCGAGAAAAAGAACAGCAAGCTGAAAGAAAGCAGTGCTGCGTTTTTGAAAGAGAATAAAACGAAGGAAGGGGTAATCACTACCGCCAGCGGATTGCAGTATAAAGTGATCACAGCCGGTAAAGGTAAAGCACCGAAAGCTACTGACAACGTAACCGTACACTATGTAGGCAAACTGGTAGACGGCACCGTATTCGATAGCTCGGTAGAGCGTGGTCAGCCTGTAACGTTCGGTGTAAACGAAGTGATTTCCGGTTGGACCGAAGCATTACAGTTGATGCACGAAGGCGACAAGTGGTTGCTATATATACCACAAGAGCTTGGCTATGGCGACCGCGGTGCCGGTGGACAAATTCCTCCGTATGCTACATTGATCTTCGAAGTTGAACTGATCAAAGTAAATTAAGATATACTATAAACAGCCCTCGGCCAGTATTAACTGCGTATGAGAGGCTGCCTGCCGCAAGGCTTTTGCAGGAGCGTAGGTGTCGGATGACCACCACGCTCTTGCTTTTTCTGCCGAGGGAAATTCCAGTATAACAAGTCTTCCTGGCTTCCAATCTCCTTCCAGCGTTTCTGTTGCGCCACCGCGCACAATAAATCTGCCTTCATACGGCACAAGCGAAGCTGGTGTTAATTTCTTATAGTCTTCGTACAAAGCAGGGTCTGTAATGGTGATGTCTACGATAATATAGGCTTTCATAATTATTAGATATTGAGCTAAATGTACAGAAAACTCATTGCGATGTTTTGACGCCTATAATATTTAACTTTGCAACAACCAGTCCCGGCATTGTTTTTTAGTTTTCAATAATAAATCTTAATACCATGAGCCAGGCATTTGTTCGCGAAAATGATGATATGTGGTTGCATGACGTTCCGCCAACGCTCAATGCACTGCTTGTTTTCCTTACCCAGGAAAACGGAGGAATTCGAGTATACGAATTGAAAAATTATACCGACAATGCTGGTAAGCAGGTTCACGAAATGAGCAATGGGCTGTCGTACTCAAAAGACGAACAAGGCAAATGGCAGGTTGTTGTCTGACTTGCTACCGGTAGTTGCTAATTTTTCAAATCGATACTCTCCAGCTATATATCAACTATAGATTGGGTTGCTCAAGCAGTTGTGTCATAAACGCCATAGCGTTTGATGAATGAAGTATATCTGTTGACTCCAGGGTTACCCCCGCTACCTCAGAAGCTCTCGCCCGCATCTGTTTTTCATAAGCACCAATGGCTGCATGTATAGATGTATAGTTTGTATTCAGAAGACATTCGCTAAGTTCCAACGCATCCAGCATGGCCATATTTACTCCTTCGCCAGCATAGGGAGGCATAACATGCGCAGCATCACCAAGCATGGTAAGATTCGGCAATGCTTCCCAGGTTTGATCAAGCGGCATGCAGTACTGCGGACGCGGTATAAAATTAGCACTCGCATTCGTGAACAACTCAAGCCATGTAGCATCCCATCCGGCAAACTCTTTTTCAAACCAGGCTGTAACTTGTGTCTTGTCTGCAAAATCTATCTGGCTATCATACCACCAGCGTTCATCAGTTTTACAGCCGGTATAGAATACAAGACTACCATCGCCTTTTGAACTAACAATTAAAGATTTGCTATCTCCCAGGGCAAATATCTTCCCGTTGTTTAGCAGTGCATGCATGCGAGGTGTTGCAGCTTCCGAATTATATACCGCTCCTTCTACTATCGTGATACCCGAGTAAAATGGTTTAACAGATGTAATCAACGGGCGTATTTTTGAATTGGCACCGTCCGCAGCAATTACCAGGTCTGCGGTGACGGATGTTCCGTTCTTAAAACCAATTCGCCATCCATCTTCTTCAGTATTTATTGATATCACGTGACTGTCCCACACAACGGTGTGGCTACGCAACGAATCCAGTAGTAGCTTGCGCAGCGGCCCCCGATCGATTTCCGGGCGATAGGCAGCATCATCAAACGTACGAGATGTCTCATGGCTGTGTTCGTCCAGAATTATAGTTGCGTGTTTATCTAGTATGCGAATCTTATCAGCACCGGGCCGATAATGTAACTTGAATGCGTCCATCAGTCCGGCTTTTGCTAATGCCTTCAAGCCGGATTCTTCGTGTAGGTCTAATGTTGCGCCTTGTACACGTACATGCTCGCTTTCATCGCGCTCATATACTTTTACATCAGCACCATTCATTTGTAATAATCTGGCGAGTGTCAGGCCACCGGGGCCACCGCCTATAATAGCTATTCGCTTGCCCTTAATCAACATATTTAAATAGTTTAGTTATGATGGTGCTAAACTATTTCCCGGGTAAGGTTGAAAATTGTATAAATCGGTCACCACGGTTTTTCTTGAGTTCTTTCGGGATTACACCGGAGAATTTTTTCACATCGCGGATAAAATGTGCCTGATCTGTAAAGTTTTGCTCCGGAAAAAGTTTGCCTTCTTTAATGTGCTCGAACGAAGCTCTGAATCGAAGAATGTTACAGTATGCTTTTAGTGATATACCGAACTGTTGATTGAAATAACGATTTATCTGCCGGCTGCTCCAATTCACTTGCTTCGCCATTTCCTGTATTGCCTGCGCACCCTGCGATGTATAGATGAGATTGAATAGTGTGTGCTTACGTTTATCAACAGCTGCTATATTCAAAGACTTCATACAAGCGGATATTTTAGTACAGAACTGATCGAAGTCGTTCAGATCATCACGAGTCACTCCCCAGAAATCGACCGGTAAATATTGTACGCTGTTGACGAGAGAAGAAATGCGCAGATGGAGCATATATTCGATTGCCAGCAACTTGAAGCTTATGGCAAAGATTCTTGTTCCCGGTGCAATGCTGGTTTGTTCTGCCTTGCTACTCAATCCGGAAAGCGTAACATGAAAATCTTCATTGGCGGAATATGAAAAGAAGATATCAATCCTGCCATCGGGTAAAACTATTACTTCCTTTGCTTTGTCTGCGTGATTAACCAGCATCCAATAACTCTCAACGAAATCTGCCAGTTCTTGGGGTGGCTCGATCAACTTGTATTCAATGGTGTTGTTGTGACTCTGAGACATAGTCTTTCATATATAGTCGAAACAAGCCAATCGATATTTTGTTCACAACAGAACACACAAGTCTCAATGATCTATATACTTTTTTATCAATCATCCCAAACGATTAACTGTTAACGGATAACAACTACTGAAGCACCGACTTCAAATAAAAATACCCCAGTAAACCGCTCACGGTAGAAACCAGCATGATGGAAATTTTTGCCTGATCGATAAGCACTTCTGTATCAAATGCGAGTAAGCTTATAAAGATTGACATCGTAAAGCCTATACCACCCAATATGCCGGCACCGAGTATGTGTTTCCATGATATATCCGTTGGCAGATTACTTAATTTAAGCTTCACCGTAGCATAGCTGAATAGTGTAATGCCAACCGGCTTGCCGATAAGAAGCCCAGCAAATATACCTATACTTACAGCTCCGCCTAAGGCATAGTAGAAGTCACCACTAATGGGTATACTCGTGTTGGCTAATGCGAATATAGGGAGTATAATAAATGCTACAGGTTTATGCAGAAAGTGTTGAAGCTTGTGCGATAACGTGTTCTCTTTACCATCTCCAAAAGGAATCGCGAAAGCAACAAGTACACCGGTAATGGTTGCGTGCACCCCCGAGTGTAACATGAAGTACCACATGGCAACACCACCGATCAGGTACGGCCATCCAGAATGAATTTTCAGTCTGTTAAAAATTATCAAAAGCGAAAAGATACCAGCCGCTATACCCAGGTTTAACCAGCTGATGGTGCTGGTATAAAATATAGCGATAACAAGAATGGCTCCCAGATCATCGATTACTGCGAGTGCAGTGAGAAATACTTTCAATGAAGAAGGTACGCGATTTCCAAGAAGCGAGAGTGCGCCCAGTGCAAACGCAATATCAGTAGCCATGGGTATACCAACGCCACGCAGGTTGCCGCCATTGGCATTGGCAAGATAATACAGCGCTGCCGGAAACAACATGCCGCCCAGTGCAGCGAGTACGGGAAGTATAGCACTCTTTAGATCTGATAATTCACCGATATATACTTCACGTTCCAGTTCAAGACCAATTAGTAAAAAGAAGATGGTCATCAACCCATCGTTAATCCAGTGTGTAATGTGATGGCCTGCAAACTGAAGATGCCAGAACTCCAGGTAGGGTGGAAAAATATTTGTTGCGACCAGCGAAAAAATAGTGCAGCAGATCAGCACGATGCCCGAGGCACGTTCACTGTTAAAAAATTCACGGAAGAGTTTGGTAAGAATCATTTCAACGCGTTTTTAACGGAAGCCGCAAGATAGCTTTTTAATTCTATGCTGACGATGTTTTAAATGAATGGTGATACTTGTATGTGCTACGCCTGCTTCCTCCGGAGTTTATCACGCCACTGTATAATGAGTGAAGCGATTATGATGATGAGCACGACTGCACTATATAGGTGAAACCGACTGCGATCTGCTATCGTCTTGCTATATGCTTCTATGGGGATAGCCGTCTGTGCCCACGTTATAAATACATCTGCCATGGGGAGTATGCCGAAGATATATTCCTTCTCATCTTCATCGTGTGTGGAAAATCCAAAAGCTTCAATGCCACCTTGTATGCCACATGCCCTGGAAGTTTCGTGATACGTGGCGAGCGTTCGAATACCTACGATGCTGGCAGCGGCTCCCATTTGAAAGATAACAGGACCTGAGTCTACATCGCCCGCTCCAATCACACCGCGGGGATACTCACATATGCCAGGCAACCCCAGTCGCTCATCCGGGAAATTGTTTTTGTAAATATCAAATTGTTGTTTGCCGAATTCCGGTTCGATCTCGTGTAAAAAGATAAGCATCAGGCTTTGTGAAGAACCGCGTGCGCCCTCGCGAGGTTGACCTGTAACGGGATCGGTACGATGAGGAATGAGACCTCTTGTATCAAACGTCTTTTTTACTTTATCAATCCAGGTATATAGCACATTGCTATACTGTGGTGCGAAAATTTTGTCATGCAACCGGAGTGAGGCGGCACATACCATAGCATCTGCCGGCCATGCTGCCTGGTAGTATGATTCAGGATAAGGTGAAGTGTAGTTGGTGAATGCCTCTGCTATCCATGCACATTGTTGCTGAAAATATTTTACCTCTTCGGCATTTCGTTCGGACGCTTTTTCAAGGCTCAGTTTTTTGCCAAGCAGGTAACTGCTCCAGCCGGCATAAAAAGCACCATTAGGTATCGTGAGATTTTCATCGAAGATAGCCCGCGCTTTTGGTAATTGTAGAGCAACACAGGACTTACTGATCTCTTCCTGCGCTTCCTTATACAACGATGAATTTGGCGTTAATCCGGATGCAAAGTCGCACCAGGCCAGGCCATAGAGTGCGTGCATAAATATATATCCTTCCGGATAAAGTCCTTGCATATCGTCTGCGGCCCCGGCTGCCATTTTATGTTTGAGGTGCCGTAGCTGACGGAGCACGTCCATGTTGATGGTGTCGCTTTCACTTATTTGTATAGTCGGTTTATAATAAATGGCTTTGTTGATGTATAGCACTGCGCTAAGCAGGAGCATAAGAATGAAACTGATAAAAATTTTTATGACGGTTCGCATTCAGGTTATAGCAGGTTGAAGGACAGATATCAAGTGAAATATACGGGAAGTCTACAGGCGGAGTAGGCCGTGTGACAATCTTTATGAAAAAATATTTTCAGGTTCTGTAACAATCCGGTGATGCGGGTATCTAATGGCAAAAAAAAGAGATATGAAGAATTTTACAGGCTTTTTAGTATTGATTTTAATACTCACAACGGCATCGGTACAGGCACAATCGAAGGTATATGAGGTAAAAGTGACGGGTAAGGGAAGTCCGTTGTTATTTATACCACACATCGGATGCTCGGGCGATATGTGGCAAGATGCAGTAAAGGAGTTATCAAAGACACACGAGTGTCACGTGTTTTCCCTGGCAGGATTTGCCGGTTTGGCGCCTTTGGATAGTAACTATACGCAACAATATAAAACTGCCATCAACGACTATATCCAGGTAAAGAAGCTGAAGAATGCTACGGTGATCGGCATGAATTATGGTGGATTTATAGCCTTGCAACTGGCAGCAGAACCAACGCGTATAGCACGACTTATTGTAATTGATACCTATCCCTTTCTGGCGCAAATTATCAATCCGGCTATTACACAGGAACAGGCCAATACGTTCGCAGGCAATGTAAAGACTGCATACCTCGGTCCGGATAAAAACGCATTTCACGCCATGATGTACCAGTTGGGTAAGAATATGATAACACACGATACACTCAAGGCAAAGCTTTATGCAGACTGGAACGTGGCATCCGACAGAAAAACAATAGCCACTGCGTTGGCCGACCAGATGGCTACCGACCTGCGTCCTGTATTGCCAGCGATAAAAATTCCGGTTTTGTGTTTCGGAACTTGGTATTTTGGTAAGACTATGAAAAAGATGCCCCTCGAAGAAGGCTATACGATGCACGATAACTTTTATGCATCGCTAACCAATCACTCGGTAAAACTTACTGAAACAGCTAAAGATTTTATACACTGGGACGATTCGCAGTGGTTTATAAAAGAAGTAAATCAATTCATTCAAAAGTGATCCGACAGTCGTGAGTGAACTGCTAGATGCGGACGCGGAGTTTGCTGCCCTGTACGGCACCTACTCCAGGAATATATACTATTTATGCCTGAGCTATTGCAATGACAGCGATATAGCCAAAGACTTATTGCAGGAAACTTTTATCCGCGTGTGGAAGAACAAAGACCGCTTTCGCGGAGATGCGCAGATCGGTACATGGATTTATCGCATTGCTGTAAATACATGTTTAGGCTATATCCGGCAAGACAAGAAAAATGCAAGCGTATCCCTGAGTGATCTTCGTATCGATCATGCCGAAGAGCATAATACCGATGAACATGCTATACAGGTACTGTATAAGGCCATTCAGCAATTGGATGAAGCCGATCGCCTTATCATCAGCATGGTGTTACAGGAACTTCCCTATAGCCAGATTGCTGAAGCTGTAGGCATAAAGGAAGGTAATCTGCGGGTAAAGATTCACCGCATCAAACAACAACTGGCAACCATATATACAGCAATTGAAAACAGATAATTATGGCAGACTTTGATCAAATACAATTACTCTGGAACAAACAAGGAAGCACAGCCCGCGTTCCGGATGTGTCGTGGTTGCAGAAAGAAAATAAAACTACGAAAGGAAAAATGCTGCAACAGGTATTGTTTCGCGGAGTTGTGCTGTCGGCAACAGGAACCGTTATATTTTTCTTTTTGCTGAAAAATGGTTTCGGTGTAAAATCATACCTCTCCCAAGTGGCGGTTGCCGGACTGAGCATATTGGTATTTATGCAGGGGCTCGTAGAGCTATATGTAGCTATACTGCTGGCGAAGATTGATGAACTTCAAAACCCAACAGAACACATATACTCCTGGAAAAATCACTTCCAGGTTCGCAGTCGCATATTAATGGTGAGTGGGCCGGTATATTTCATTTCATTTAATGCACTCATGGTATTATTCTTCGTGGAAGCACTGCACGATTTTACAATTTGGGAACGAGTAGCCTTTGGTGTTGGCTATACAGCGTGGATACTGTACGGATGGTTTGTAGTGCGCAAGCGAACGATACAAAAGGAAGTACAACGCATACGTCTAACCATCGAAAACCTGCAGAAAATAAGCATGGCATTAAAAGCGTAATAGTTGCACATAGAAGTACGAATAACGATTCTCCGACAATAAAAAAACAACCCATGCGTCTACGATATAAATGAAATTACTCCTCAGGTCCCTCAAAGTATTCGCGATTATACTCGTAGTGCTGGCGGCCATTATCTTTGTATTTATGCAACAACGACCATTTGGTAAAACTCCTTCGGGAGAACATCTTGCGAAAATCAGGCAGTCACCGCAGTATAAAAACAACCGGTTCGAGAACCTGAAAGAAACTCCGATGCTTGCCGAGGGAACATCGTACATGAAAATGCTCGGTGAATTCTTTTTCAGTAAAGGCATCGATCGCGAACCAGCCGATTCACTTCCGCATATAAAGACAGATCTTAAGTCGTTACCCGGCCAACCTGTAATGATATGGTTCGGACATTCGTCATATTTAATTTCAATTGGTGGTAAGAAAATTTTAGTAGACCCTGTATTCAGTGAACGTCCTTCGCCCGTGCAGTACGCAGGTTCCAAAAGTTATAATGGAACCATGATCTATACTGCCGATGATTTTCCGGATATAGACCTGGTAATTATATCGCACGATCACTATGACCACCTCGATTATAATACGATCGTGCAGTTAAAGGATAGAGTGAAAGTCTTCTGTACACCATTGGGTGTAGGTTCGCATCTTGTTCATTGGGGGGTTCCGCAGGAACATGTTCATGAACTCGATTGGTGGGAAAGTATAAACCCGATACCGGGTATCGATCTGGTTGCTACACCCGCCCGACACTTCTCTGGTCGCGGTCTTGTCAATAACAAAACACTCTGGGCCTCCTTTGTCTTAAAGACGGAAGGCAAAAATATATTTATAGGCGGAGACTCCGGTTACGATGACTCTTTTAAAAAGATAGGCGAAAAATATGGGCCCTTTGATATAGCAATGCTGGAGTGTGGGCAGTATGATAAGCAGTGGCCGTATATACACATGATGCCCGAAGAATCCGTGCAAGCCAGTATAGATCTGCAAGCCAAAGTATATATGCCGGTGCATTGGGCCAAGTTTAAATTAGCGCTGCACCCGTGGCGCGAACCGGTAGAGCGTGCATTAACGCATGCTGCCAAACTGAATGTTACTGCTGCAACGCCACGCATAGGTGAAGTGATTCACCTGGATAATATACCTGCTGCAGCACCGTGGTGGCCGGATCCTATATTTGTAAGCCGGTAATAATTGGGAAAATACTTTTCGCAAAGTTAGTGCTTGCAATACCTTGAAATCCGGTATTGGGCATCGTGTAAGATTATCGAATTTCTTTCAGGTATCATGTTAATGACTTGTCCTATTTTTGTATGGTGCGGTATATCTAAATGGACCAGAACATGACAAAGGAATTTTACAGAGCTGATTTTGTTAGTGTTTTTTATCATGAAGATACCCATGCCTTATGGGTAAAGTACTTTCAGAAAGTTCCTTCCGATAAACACGTCATTCCCGTGATTGATGCCATGTTGAATGGCTTTAAGCAATCCAATACACAAAAATTTATGGCAGACATCCGCAAGATGGGCGTGTTGGGAACTGATTCGCAAAGTCTTATTGTTAATAAGCTCATTCCGGGTATGGTCAGTCATTTAAATGGTAAGAGGCTTTATCATGCACAACTTATTGATCCGGGCGAAATAATGGCGAAAATCACGGCAAACAACGTGAAGCATAAATCGGATAACGAGAAAATCGAGATTGTACAATTTGTCAACGAGCGTGATGCAATTGCTTATATGAAAAGTATATAGCTCTTGAAGCTCATCACATCAATACATCGGTAACCACACAATTGTAACACAATAAAGAGGATCGTGACTTGCTATAGTATGCAAGTTGTATTGAAGTAACAGTCTATAGAAGTATACTACCGGCTACTCAACCGGTAGTTCTATAGGATGTAAAACGGCTGTCGATACAACTTTGGAGATCGTTACGTTCTTCCATTTACCAAGCTTACGCACGCTGCTGTGGAATAACAGATCACCGCTGTTTTTATAGCGCTTGTTCAAGTTGTCCTGAATAATCCACATACCATCAATGCTTGGGTCGCCTGCCGTGATCTTTACGGTATCACCATAATGGAAGTTGCCGTTCCAGCGCCTTAATAGGTTGCGTGATAATGCCAGCCAGCGGATTTCCTGATTACGAAGCTTGTCAACATCAATTTTAGCATTGCTGGCGGTGATCAGCGGAGTATTATCGCACTGCCGTTTAACAGGATTGTAAATCGTTAAAGTTTCCAGAACAAAGCTATATTCTTTTGTGATGCGTAGCGCATGTTGCGGGCGGACTTCCTTAGTATAGGAGCCAACCATCGGGGTTAGTATAAATATACCGATTACGAAGAGGGTCTTTAAAATTTTAATCATACACAGATTTCCATTTACCTGCGCCATGGTGTTAAAAATCTTGTGCCAACGCATAAATCAGGCGTTTATAGCCAAATCTGTTGCATCTTTACCCAAATCATACCCAAATTAGCTGCAAGCTTCTGGCTGTCAGTTGCTGGACGATGGGGGTATAGATATAGTTTATCTTTGACCTCACATCTTTGAAGGATAGAGAGATCGGACATATACATATTATATACTTGATGGAATGCTTCATTTTGTCTGTTCCTATCTTTTGCCGGTGGATTAATCCCCCGGCAAAAGATTAATGAAATGCTATGATTATAATTGCTAAATTAGTACACCTTCATCGCAGAAGGTCCCGGGCTTACCAAAACACCTCTCATGAAAAATCTATTCTTTATCCTGGCAATCTGTCTTGTGTTGTCGTGTGACAACGAATCAGATCAGCAACCGAATGCTAATGATATCATCGGCTTCTGGAGTAGAGAAACTGTTTATCTAAACGATGTGAACTCCAACGAATACGTTGACTTCTTAAATAACGGAACAAACTTTCTCGATCTTAAAGAGGACAAGATTTTTTATCGGGCATACGACATTGGTACATGGCAGCTATCTGGTCGCACGCTTACACTCGATCGTGATGAACCTTCAGGTTATGAAGATTGGGAGTATAAGATTCTGACGTTCTCGGAAGATTTCCTCATGCTGGAGGTAAAACTTGTTGAAGGTAAATATTGCTGTGGCTTTGATGAGTTTGCTGATGACGAGATTATTACAATCAGAGAACTATATAGAAAGCAAAATTGAAATTTTGTAAACTATATTTTATCACATAGAGTTGTATGCTGTATTCTTATGACTCAAAAGATTGAAAAGAAAATCTTCATAGAAGCACAAGCCGCTGCTGTTTGGAAAGCACTGATCAAGCCTGATTTAATCAAACGATGGATGGCAGAACCCGAGATTGGTCTCCAGGTTTCGGTTGATTGGACGGAAGGTTCTATCATCTCGATGCGAGGTTGTCATCACATCGAATTTGAAAACAGGGGCATTGTGTTAAAGGTTGATCCTGAAAATGAGCTTCGGTATAGTTATCTCAGTTCGTTGTCTCAATTGCCGGATCATCCTGATAATTACTCGATCATCAATTTCAAGTTGAATCAATCAGGCAATGATACCGAGGTGGTGTTAACCATCACTAATTTCCCGACTGAAAGTATATTCCGTCACGTTGAACTATACTGGCAGGTAACGTTGGTGATGTTGAAACAAGTCATTGAGACTTCCATTGTCCAACGCGTGTAACCAATATTTGCGACTTCCTGCTGAAAGAATCTGCTATTAACCTTTAAAAATTTACCTGCTCTTTTGTAAATTGTCTGTTGTGTTGTAACCTTTTTCTAAAATTTTAGTCTCTATATACCTGCCTGAACATCTGCGAAAGGATGCTGTTGTTTCCAATTTCTAATAGCCAAAAAACGACCCACTAAAAATAAATGTTATGAAAAACCTCCATCAACTCGACCGCAGAGATTTTATGAAATCTGCTGCTATATTTAGTTCTGCTTCCTTTGGATTATCTTCAGTGCCTGATGTTTCGATGGCAACATTTTCGATTGCGGATGACCGTCCAAATGTTATAGGACCCAGAGATGGATTTTCTCCACATATAGGCACATTACTCTCTATGATGACCTGGATGCGCACCACTATACTTCGTCCTGTAGCAAAAATGACAACCGAAGAACTGGACTATATACACGATGAGAAATCCAACTCAATAGGTGCCATGCTGCTTCACTTGGCGGCTACGGAACGGTTCTACCAGATCCATACTTTTAATGGTAAAAAATGGGGCGACTGGCCGGAACAGGACAAGAAGCGTTTTGATGTAGCGATGAGTTTAGGAGACGAAGCCCGAAAAGCAATTAAAGGTAATAATCTCGATTATTACCTGAGCACACTAAACGAAGTTCGCGAGAATACTATGAACGAATTTAAAAAGCGTGATGACAAATGGCTGCTTGCCGTAGACGAAGCATGGTACTGGGGGCCAACCAATAACTATTGCAAGTGGTTTCACGTATGTGAGCATGAGTCTAACCACAATGGCCAGATAAAATGGATCAAGGGCAGACTGCCTGGCGCGAAGAGTGGTAACGACTAATAAAAAGATATATAGTGAGGCAAATGAATTGCCGTTTTAGAATTGTATGAATTATATAGTGTTTGATTTGGAAGCTACTTGTTGGGAAGGAGTAGATGTAGGACAAAATGAAATTATTGAAATAGGTGCTGTAAAGATTAATGATCAGAAACAAATTATTTCTGAATTCGAAAGATTTGTAAAGCCGCTCAAATATCCTATACTGAGCGATTTCTGTATGAGCCTGACTTCGATTACGCAGGAAGACGTAAACAACGCAGAATATTTTAACACTGTAGCCGAAGAATTCAAGGATTGGATCGGATATGGTGCGGAGAATTATATACTCTGTTCATGGGGACTCTACGATAAAAAACAATTCGAAAGTGATTGCCAGTTATTCAGTATGGATACCGACTGGGTATTGCCTCATGTAAATCTCAAACAACAACATGGCAGCATCCGGAAATTGCAGCGTGCTATCGGAATGAAGAATGCCCTCCACTTGGAGGGTATACCGTTGGAAGGCACCCATCATCGTGGAATTGATGACGCCCGCAACATCGCTAAGATTTTTCTCAGGTATTTTGATAAATGGTCTTTTGAGACAAATAAAGTATAACCATTTTATTCCGGTGTGTTGAAGAAATGCTAGCTTGTATAGTTCTGAAAAAAAACTGATTATCGTTTATGCGGGTTCTGTTAATTATTGACATGCAGATAGCAATGTTTAGTCCGGATAGTCAGATGTTTGATCTGGATGCCGTGATCGAACGAATCAATTTACTTGCCGATATACTCCGTAAACGTGGCGACCAGGTTATATTCATTCAACACGATGGCTCGAATGAAGAATTTTGTATGCCGGGTACAGAGGGGTTTGAGATACTGCCTGCGTTATCGGTAGGTGAAGATGATTTGCTCATATCGAAAACAGCGAACGATTCATTCTATAAAACCAAACTACAGGAGCAACTCGATCGTCCCGATCTTGATGAACTGATCATAACAGGTATATCCACAGATTTTTGTGTGGATGCTACGATAAAATCCGCTATCGTAAAAGATTATCATGTAACGGTGATCTCGGATGCTCACACGACCGATGACAAGCCACACCTCCGGGCCGAGCAGCTGATCGATCACTACAACTGGGTATGGACGATGATGCCGCCCACTACATCGAAAATCAATGTCACCAGCTTTAATGACTATATAAAGTTTATAAATAACTAATTTAGCCACAAGATATAGTAACAGTAAACATGAGATCTATTGGTGAAAAGGGTTTTGTTCTGGGTGGTTTGGTGATTTTGTTAGCTGCTTACAGCATGTCTGACTCAAAGACGTTGATTCCAACCTCTATAAAAATTGTCGGAGGTATATTCCTTATTCTTTACGGTGTGTTTCGCATTCTGAACAGGAAGCAGTGATGCTTGCATCGATTCATTTTTTGCTTTTGCTCTAACCTAGGATTAAATATAGTGTCTTCGTATTCATTTGTATAGTAACAAGGATACATGTATTGGCTCATGCTTCTGACACCGTTTTCTTATTAAAGGAGAACAATGGAGGCATACCTCTGTCAAAGACCAAAAAATGACTATACATACTATCGATAAAAGAAAGGTATAGCTATATTCAATAATGATGATTGCCGTTACCTGGTGATTCCTGCTCAAAATATACGTGAAGTACCCATTATCGTAAATTACTGTAAGGAACAAAAGAAATCGGAATTCGCGTTTGATGAATCTTATTATAGTAAATCTCCTGGAAGCCGCAGATAACTATCAGGGAAGAGAAATATTCTGCAATTTCTCTGCGGAAATCAGCGGCCTCTGCGCGCAAAAAAGCCTTTGATTTTGGAAGATGATTTTAATATATACAATGTCATGTACATATACTTTTGAATATACCTCCCCAGCCACGGGGAGGTATTTATTAAAGCAAACTATATACAACTGGTGACAAACCAGCAATATCTATACAAGACGATCAACCTGCAATAGCATCAGCTATATTACGGATGATCGGACAGGATACAAAAAGGCATAATAGCATTGTTAAAACCACGTGCAGCACGTAATCTTTTATACCTTTCTCCCTCGAAAATATTCTTAACCGTTACCTAAACACGAATATGAGTTTCCGAATCACATGCCGTTAATTCTATTTAAGAAATTAACTGACAAATGTTGATTGGTTATTTTTATTGACATGTGTTTCAGTTTTGCTTCTGAAATACTGTTAGTGGTGTTCGTTTGAATGAATCTTCCAGCAGACATATGAAATGGTTATACTATATAAAAGGCCACGTTTGCGTTTCTTATATAGTCGGCTATAGTCTAAAAAAAGTATGCCATCATAAACTGCCGGTTAAAATGCAACCGAATGCAGGTTGCGGCTGTTGGATTACTCATTCTGTAATTTAGTTTGTAGAATTATCGAATCTATTCGCATCGCTATAGGCTGCTATATATTTAATACCCGTTACAAGGTCAATACTCTGTTTATCTACTGTTCTTTAAAATCGGCAGGCCTTAACGCGATAAACTTACTATTTTAAACGGCAGATTACCAGCCTTGCGGAATTGTGAGCAGTGGCCACCCCGTTGTATCACATGATAATGCGATAAGCATCGCAAATGTATAGTGCTTGAACTGCAAGCGGTTATTGATAACTTGATTTGAAAAATCACCAAATCTGTATGGAACTCTCTGCTGCAGTTACCAGCAAGTTAAATGAGCATAATGTTGTTGTTAGTACAAACGGAGCGGCTCAGTCTATATCTATTGCACCGAAGCCTTCCGGCTATGGTTCATCAGTAAATGGGGGAGAACTTTTACTGCTGGCACTTGCTACCTGCTTTTGCAACGACCTTTACCGAGAGGCGAACAAGCGCGGTATATCTGTATCCGGAGTAACCGTTCAATGTACCGCAACATTTGGTCGTGAGGGAGAACCAGGCTCCGCATTTCAGTATACGGTAGATGTAACGGCTGAAGCGTCTCGTGAAGTTATCGATGAACTGATTGCGCATACTGACCGCGTTGCGGAGATTCATAACACGCTGCGCAAAGGTGTAGACGTTGTGTTGAAATAGTCGTTTTCCGTGGTACGTACTTCGAATCTTTTTACATTCCTTTACGTGCAAGCATACATTTGTGATATGGAAGTACAGTATACCAAAGGCGATGCCACCGCTCCTATAGGCGAAGGCAATAAAATTATAGTTCACGTCTGCAATGACGTTGGCGGCTGGGGACGTGGTTTTGTGCTGGCCATTTCAAAACGATGGGAGGCACCGGAAAAAGAATACAGAGCCTGGGCTGCCTCGCGCAAAAACTTCTCGCTGGGCGAAGTGCAGTTTGTACAGGTAGAGCCCACTATATGGGTAGCCAATTTGATTGGCCAGCGCGATGTTAAGAAAGATAAAGATGGACAGCCTCCGGTACGATACGCTGCCATAAAGGATGGGTTGATAAAGGCAGGTATATATGCAAAGCAATTGTACGCAACGGTGCACATGCCACGTATCGGCTGCGGCCTGGCGGTGGCACCTGGGATCAGATTGAACCGCTGATTAACGAAGTACTGACGAGCAAAGGCGTTAAGACAGTTGTTTACGACTTTGAATAAAAAAGCCCCAGTGGTATATATAGCACCGGGGCAAATAGATTATTGTTCGCAAATCTCTTTCAGTTTCTCTAGCGCTTTCGGCCAGCCATCGTCAAACATGTCGGCCCATTCGGGGGCAGTCTTTATTTCTACTTTCAGATTGGTTTTTCCATTATGCTCCTCAAAGGTATAGCTCTCGGTAGTGCCTACCCATCCTTTGGCAGCATCACTGGTGCGATCTTCAGAACCATCTCCATTGATAATAGCAACATGTTTTGCCAGAAGATAATCATGTGGTCTGAATTCGGTCAGTGTAGCAAGTGTTCCCCCGCCTCCCTGTTCGCCCGATACAAATCTCAGATCTTTATTCTTTTCCCATGATCCTTCGTAACGGGAACCCGGCCAGCTAACATCAGTCCATTGCCGGTACGTGTCTTGCGCCAGCATGGTATCCCATACCTTTTGTTTGCTGGCAGCAATTTGAATGTTGTACTCGAGGTTTTTCATGTTCTTACTTGTTTATAGGGTTGTTAATGTATACTTACTTTCGATGGTGTTCCGTCAAGAAAAGGTATAATGATAGCCGCGAGTTTATCGGTCTGCATCATTAGTGTAACGTGAGTCATTGCCGGAAGAATAGCCAGTTGAGACCTTGGTAATCCAGTCATGTCTCCAAAAATGCCTCCGCCAAAAGCCTGGTACATTTCCGTGAGGTGGTAAAAATCCACACCATCATTATCTCCTGAGATTAATAGTGCAGGTGATTTTATAGCTTTTATATTTTCTATCCCCAAATCGAACGATTGATTGTCGAAGACAATGTTCTTTTCTACAAATGTTCTCCAATGCGCTTTGTCAGGAGCTACACGATCGTATTCTGTTTTTAACGGAGTTGCATCAAGGAATTCCGGCTTCATCGTGCTAAAGAGATCACGTGCCGCTTTGATCCAGCCTTCATGTTTATAGACGGATGAAATGATAACAAGCTTGTTCACAACTTTTGGGTGACGTATAGCAAGCTGTAATGCTACGGTTCCTCCAAGACTATATCCGAGTATATCAGCACTATCAATCTTTAAATGTTTAAGCAGCCCGGCAACATCATCAGCAAAAGCGGCGTAACCAAACGGACGATTAATATCTGCCGTGCGACCATGTCCTTGCATTTCGAGCGCAATAACCTGATGCGATTTTGCAAGTGCAGGTATAATAGCGTTATAGTTCAGATCAATGGTCATATAGCTGCCATGTAATAGCACCAGCGGTTTGCCTTGTCCGTGTATTTCGTAATACATCTTCAAACCATTAACCGGTGCGTAACCGCTTGACTTTAACGTATTCGGTTTGGGAGCAACTTTAAATTGCGCGAAGCAAACTGGATCTGCTAATAGCAAACAACCTGTGATAAGCACAATCCAATATTTTTTTATAATGGAGTTTTTCATAAGACTAATTTTTTCGGTGACATCTATTGATACAAAGATGCTGGTATCTTTTGGAATAGAGGGGGTATGAAAACGACACTTTAAGTGGCCGATCGCGTCAAATTTATTTCAGATATGACTAAATAGCGGATATGAATCAGGAGTCTTTCAATCAACAGTTTTGCGTAGATCTTGAATACTATTTATGTGACGTCTTTAATAGTATAGATAACGCTGACGTTAAAGGGTTTGGGTGTGATGGAGTTTTGGCGCCTTTTGTTGATAACGAGTTGTCTAAGAAATATGTGATTGATAACAAACGAATTATCGCCCGTGTCTTTGCCGGTCGCGATGGCCAGGAAGAGTATATATTGATTTTGAATTTGGGTAATTACTCCCTTCAGAAATATGCAAGCGGTAATTGCTTAAATGATTGCTTGCCTGATTTAAATTCCAAAGAAAATTTTATCATCGATACTCATCAGAAAACTATAGTGTTGTATCTAAAATAATAAGAGCGTGTTGTAGCCGCAAAACCTTTGTGCAACTTCGCGTCTCCTCTGTGATTTCTTTGTGCAATTGGATTTTCTCAGAGAGAAAAGAAAAATTCTTTTCCATTAGAGAACTTCCTACGAATAACGATTGACCGATAGCGATTAACGTCTCTCCCTGTACACAATCGTTCACCCTACTGTACGCAAGTGTATAACACCATGCCCAGCAAATGAGAAATCTCCTGAAAATCAGACTATATAAAATTGGTAGGCTGTTTGATTAGGTGATCAAACAAACATATTAATATATGAAGACAATATTGGCAATCCTGCTCTGGTGTATCTTATTCGTGCTGTGCTGGCCGCTGGCCATCGCGATGATATTCATTTTGCCCATCGTATGGCTCTTGCTGTTGCCGTTCAGGATTTTAGGATTCAGCCTGGAGATTGTATTTAAACTTGTTGGCGCTGTGCTGATGTTCCCCTTTAAAGTGATTAAAGCTATATAAAGAGAAGCTGCTTAATCTGTACTCCTGTATAAATCGGGTTACGGCAATAGGACAATAACCTATACAACCGTAACCCGATGCTTTTGTTAATTAGTCACAACAATCTTTACCAGTATATCTTCTTTCTTCTTTTTATAGGCTTCGAATACCAATGTGTTTACATCCGTGGCCATCATGCGATAAGGTGCAAATTGAAATACTTCCATGCCGTTAACATCACGCGTATCCAGTAACGATACTTTTGTAACTTCTCCGCTTTTATCATCTACCTGGTAAGCTGTGAGAAACCCACCGGCACCATCTAC
The DNA here is from genome assembly GCF_042676245.1 of Ohtaekwangia kribbensis. Taxonomy (NCBI): domain Bacteria; kingdom Pseudomonadati; phylum Bacteroidota; class Cytophagia; order Cytophagales; family Fulvivirgaceae; genus Ohtaekwangia; species Ohtaekwangia kribbensis. Next base: position 278,571 of record NZ_JBHTKA010000008.1, on the reverse strand, counting down.
GTGGCGGGCAGGTACTTCTGTGAGTGGTAATTCTTTATTTTTCTCATTGTCGAGGAACATAAAGAAGTGATAGTCTTTACTGATGAAATACCGGTACGACATTCCTCCAAATCCTGAGGCGCCTTCCTGGCGTTTCGGTAGTTTCTTCATCCAGGCTAATTTACCGGTTGCTCCGATTTTTGCCACCAGCATGTCATTGCAATGATAGGTATAGTATGTATTGGAGCGACCGTTCAAATACGAGGTGTGTGTTCTTATAAAACTTTGTTCACCGGTTAATATAATGCTGCCATCGTCTTCTATCACAACATGATCAAGCGTCAGGTTTTCAAATTCAGCGCGATCATCGTCATCTTTGCGCTCGTTCTTGCGCTTCTCTTTTCCGCTGGCATATTGATTTAATATTTCCACCGGAATCTCATACGTATTTGTGTCAAACACTTTTCCTTCCTGACTCAACTTGAACAGAATTATACCATCTGCGTTGTTAATCTCTCTGCCTTTGTTGTAGAATCCGGCACATATCATAGCGCCTTGAGCGCTTTCATATAGCCATACTTTTTGAACAAATTTATCGGCAATATCTATTTTGGTAGAAGTAATGGTGCCTGCGGGTGCAGCAGCTTTCAGAATTTCAAGGTGATAGTTTGCGTCTTCTTCACCACGTTTTTTCAGGTCGGTAGTGTTGTCGTTAAATACACGCGTTACGATATATACATTTCCTTTTGAATCAACGGAATAGTTCAGGTTGTCCATCTTCTTTTCCGTGTAAGGCATTTTTACTTTGTTGGCCCACTTTTCTTTCAGGTCCTTATCAAACACGTGCATGCCTATCACATCATAGTTTTTGCTGTCGTTTCGCTTTTCAGGTTTGAGGCGATATTGAACAACCAGCGAGCTTGAATCATGCGAAAAGAAGAAATCAAATTTATCAGAAGTTGCTATGCTCCACATACCGGCTCGCACCATAGTGCCGGTTATCTTTTCATTAACAGTAATTACTTTTTTGCCGGTACCTTTAAACGAACCTGCGGCAAAATCGATCTCTCTGCAGAACAACTGCTCCTGTTCATCCTGCCACAGTGAATAGAAAAAGTAATATCGGTTTTTGAATTCGGTAATCTGCTCAACCTGAAAATCCTTCGGGAAGTCATCGTACATTTTTATTTTAATGAACGAAAGGTCCTTTGCATTCATCTTCTGCAGAAAAACAGCTTTACGTTGAATTTTTACGGTGAGAATTTCTCCATTCGCTGTGAAATAGAGTTTACTATCGGCATCAATAACAGCATACGGTTTGCCTACGGTTACTTTGGTTTGGGCAACTGCAACTGCGTTAATTGCCAGGACAAAAATAAGACACAAAAATCTGGTCATACAGGTAAATACGGTTAGATTAAACTGGCTCCTAGATACTAAAATATAACAGCATGGTAAGCTGTTCCGACCGTAAAAATTACCGTAGAGTTGTAAGAGTATAGCCTGCGTCAGTGATTACTGCGTAATAATTTGTCCGGTTAGCTTGTCGATGGTGATCATACTTCCGTGTTCCGGTTTGATACATACATGCTGCCCGCTAATGTAGAGATCTACAATAAAGATATTCTGTACATCGGTTTCCAGGTGTGGAATATATTCACGCGAATAAAATTGTGTTTTCCAAAGTTCCTTTCCACTGGTGTCTGATGCTATAGCATGATGCACTTCGCCTACGTTCCCGTCCATGCGTGCAGACGTTAGGGAATATAGTATACCATTTTCCTGCACGGGCAGAACATGGTATACGCCCGCTTCGCGGGCGCTCAATTGCTCCATACGTGGAGCCGTTCTTGAAGCCTGTGGTTTTGCACCGCCTGTTTTTTCGTCATTCCGATTTGCGATCATAGCCCTGTAAAAGATAAATGCGATACCAAAATAAACAATAAGACAGGCAGCAAGAAAGATAATGATGAATGTATACATTCCGTAAAGGTGTTAAAGGAGGTAGTCAGGCCCTGTTTTCTTTTGCAGATTTAGGATATACTATAAAGAAATAATATTTGAATTGGTAAATTTAATATAGGACACGTGCTGTAAAAACAGTTCCTTATACCCGCTAAATAAATAACAGATATTTAAACCTTACGATGGTAAATGTGTCTTATTAATTAGTATATTTTCAGAGGAGAGGTGGTACTTTTATTCCGTTGTCTGTTTAAACATAATACGATATTGCGTCACCGTGCGTAATTCGAGCGAAAGGGGGATTATGGGGAATACAATTTGTTTTTTTCTGGTTGATGACGATGCAGATGACCAGGAGATTTTCGATCTGGCATTGCAGGGCATAGGCACATCTACAAGACTGGAATTTGCCAATGATGGTGTTGAGGCTATCTCAAGAATTCAGAATGATACGTCCTTTTTACCACATTGCATTTTTATAGATCTGAATATGCCGCGGATGAACGGCCAGCAGTGTCTTCAGGAGTTGCGCAAAATAGATCGCATCAAACAAGTACCTATTGTTATGTATTCCACCACGGTAAATCCTCAATACCTGGCTGATGCGCTGAATCACGGAGCAACCGACTTTATCGAGAAACCTATTACGATAGAAGCCCTTACAGAATCATTGTCCAAGATATTTCACATGCTGCAAAATTCATTTGCTACCATCGATGGTTTGAAACGATAAGTGACGTGATGCCGTGCTTCATTTTTCGGCATCGGGTAATCCTTCAATCTTTAGAATAGCCTTCATCAGCGGTAACAATTTTTCGTTGGCATCTTCATTGTCAAATGAATGCGTTACCGAAGTTGTTTCGTTTGTAATTAGTGTTAGCGTGGAGTGGCGGGCACCATCATACGTTCGTTTCATCGTGGGCGATTTCAATTCAGGTATCTCCGAGAGTTTTACTTTCTTCAAACAATCCATCAACCTACGCCACTCATCTTTTGACAGGGCACGTGCGGTTGATTTGTTCTCTTCACGACCTTCAACGGTAATGGTCAGACTATCCGGTGAAATAATAATGTGCTTCTGATAGCCGCGTGTAAGCGTGGTATACTCTACTTGCTTCACTGCATTCGGTGACTGGCATCGTACTTCAGCCAGGGCAAGCATGCAAAGAAGGAGCAATATGTATTTTGATTTCGTCATGGTGTTAATATATCAAATCAGGAGCCACAAATAAAAATCCCCGGCGTGCTGCTGTTGAGGATACCAACAGGTAACGCCAGGGATAAATTTATAGTACGTTACAGGAACAGAGCGGCTACTCTTTCACAAATTTTTCGCGAATCGTGCCCTTGTCCGTTTGTACCGAAAGTATATACATGCCTGCCGGCAGATCAGACACGTTCAGTTGCTGTTCATATTTTTGAGTGAACTGAAGTGTCGCTCCGTTCACGGTAGATACTTTCAATGATTGTACGGTTACACCTTCGGCAAGTTTAAGCGTGAGGAAATCTTTAACCGGATTCGGATATGCAACGCGTTCGCCACTGGCCCATGCCGATACTTCACCACGCTCGGTTGCTTTGGCTGTACCCGAAACAATATTTACCGTGTAGTCCTCCACTTCGCCATACGTAAACGTTTCGCAGTAGGTAGGCACTGCGTTGTATTTCATAGAAACCCGCATGCGAGTAGCGCCCAGTGAAGCTGTAGTCGGTACGGTAAATGCACCGCTTATCGGAGTGGTGGTGGTAGCAGTACGTGAATACACACGTTCTCCGCTATCCGCAAAATCTCCGTCTTTGTTATAGTCAATCCACACAGCATACCCTTCGCTATAGATTGTACCCGTCCACGTTGGTGTTATGGTAATTGTGTTGGATGCCCCCACGGTAAGGTTGGTAGACTGTGCCGTGAAGTTTCCATATCCTCCGTTGGAACCGCTGTTGTTATTAATAGTACCGAGCTGCACACGACCTATATATTCATCGCCTACATTGTTACCTCGCGAAGTGCAATAGGTGAGCGTTGTTGTGGAAGTAGTAAAGTTGGCAGAAGCGCTATAGGCAGAAGTAGTGCTGGTACATTTACTTCTTACCTGTGCTTCATATTGTGTGGCAGCCGTAAGTCCGCTGAGTGTTGTTGAGTTGGTACTAACAGCAACGGTTGTCCAGGTGGTAGTGCCGGTAGCGCGATACTGGACATCATAAGTCGCATTGGTAACGGCATTCCAGCTCAGGGTAGCACCGCTAGAAGTTATACCAGAAGCAGCAAGCCCTGTTGGTACAGTAGCTGTACAGGTTGCACCTCCGGTGGAGATCGTAAAGTTTACATTCGAAATATCATAGAATATATTATCGGCAGCCTCTACTTTTACACGCGCTGTGGTGGTTGCGTTGTTGGGAACAGTAATTGCTTGTGTGCCATCGTTCGGTGTATTGGCTAACAATGTTATCGGATACGTAAATCCACCATCGGTTGAGAGAAGTATATTTACATTTGCACAGTTAACAGGCGATACGTTTGTGCTGGCAACATTCCACGTAACAGTCTGACTTGATCCTACACTCCAGGTAACAGCAGTATTGGGAGCACTTACTACGAAAGGCCCGGCCGTGCCATTGACCGTTACCACCATCAGATCGTCTGATGTTTGTCCGCCACCCGCTTTATTATCGCGAACCGTTAATGCAAAGTTTAACGTACGTGCTACAGAAGGTATAACTTCCCACGTAGGTGTAAGGTTGTTGGCTACTACATCGCTGATCTGCGGAAAGTAACGGTTGGGTGAAGATGTGCCTTCGCGTGAACGAAACATAGGTCCAACGGTGCGGGTAGACGTTGGTGCAGAATTTGAATTCGGATTGCCGGCATCGTTCTGTTCCCAGGTATAGGTAATCGCATCACCGTCCGGATCAGAGCCTTGTCCTTTCAAAACGAATGCAGTTGATTTTGGTATAGTATAATCCAGGCCGGCATTGGCAGTTGGCGGATTGTTGGTAAGGTTTACGACCTGCGCACAGCCTGAACTTGTGCCACTTTGTACATTGGCTGATATGTCGCGGATGTTTACATAATGAAAATATGCATCACTGTTGCTCTGTACGTTGGCAGCACATATCCCTGCATAACCCATAATGGTACTGCCACTACCCGGCTCTACTTCAGTAGTACCACTGCCGCTGCGGCACGATGAGTTACTTTGCGTGTGATAGCCTCCGAACTGGTGTCCCATTTCGTGTGCTACATAGTCGATATCAAAAGCATCACCGGTAGGATTCGAGCTTCCGGTATAGCCGCTTCCTTTACTGCCGGTCGTACAAACACAACCGATGCAACCTGCATTACCGCCACCGGATGTATTGAAGTTGTGGCCTATATCATAGTTGGCATTGCCGATAGCAGCGTCAATTACTTGTTGTGTTTTTGTGTTATACTCACCAGACCATGGGTCGGCTGATGTACTGCCATAGTATATAATCAGGTTGTTGTTGGCAACAATCTCCATGGTAATGGCCAGGTCGCGTTCATATATACCATTTACGCGAGTCATCGTGATGTTCATCTGCGCGAGTATATTGGCTTTCTTTTGTGCATCGGTGCCGGTAGAGCCTGCAAATAAATTTCCGTACTCCGCGTTACACGACAGCGCCAGTCTATACTTTCTTAAACGCTTGTCGTTTGTGCGGGCTGTGGCCGCACTGCGTGATGATTCTGCGCGAAACCCTTCATCGGTATGGCATTGGAAATCCAGTTCACGTGCCGTGAGGCTTTCGCGGCTATATACCGAGTAACTTTTTTTATCGGTCGAGAAGGGATCTATATAGTAGGTGTGATCTCTATCCGACAGCACCATGCCGTGGAACCCGCGCTGATCTGATACGCTGAAACGGATTGTAGCAGTAGGGTCATCAATGCCTTGGCCTGCATACGATTTTATACCCGGATATTTAGCGGCCAGGTCGGGGTGAAACACAGAAGCTTCGGTTACACGAAAGCGACCGATGTTGCCACTCGGATCAGGGAAGCTTACGATCAACTCGGCTTTGGCAGAAGGTATACCGCGTACAGGTGCTTTACTCACTTCATTTTGCAGACCTGAAAAATCCAGGGTAAATATCTGGTAAGAAGATGGCTTCGATCGCCCTTGAGAAATTTGTTTATCAACGGGAGGTTCGGAAGATTTAGTCCAGAAGTTTTTGACGTTTTGGGAGAATCCCAACGTAGCAGTCAGTAACACGACTGCCAGTAGTAAAAGTTTTTTCATAACGTAAATGGTTTTGGTAATCGAACAATATACCAAAATAGTCTATAGGTATATATAGTCGTTCGTTTATTTATTCTTTTACCTCGTCAGATACATTTTAATATATATACTCAGGTGTATAAGTATGTATAGGTTAATTACTGCAAAACGTTAAAAATGATGAAGAATGTAATTAATTGATACTGGTGATACCGGATTTATAAGGTATTGTGTAATAAAGCGGACAAAAAATACTTTGAGTGTGATCACACCTATATTTATAGGTTGGCCTCCGGAAATTCAGTCTCTATTTGCGGTATATCCGGAGGCATGGGTATATTTTAAATCCGGGAAGCGATGTTGAAGCGATCAGCAACATTATCCCAGTTTATGATGCTGAACAGATTGTCAACAAATTCAGCGCGCCTGTTTCTATACTTCAAATAATAAGAGTGCTCCCAAACATCAATCACCAGCACGGGTATAACTCCCCATTGTGTCAGTTTTTCATGATTCTCGCACTGCAACACTGTGAGCTTTTGTGTTGATGGGTGATATCCTACTACACCCCAACCATTTCCATCAACACCTTTGGATGTTTTGGCGATCAGCAATTTTAACTTATCAAAACTGCCGAAGTCTTTTTCGATCTGTTTTAACAGCGCACCTTTCGGATCACTTTTACGATTGGTGAGGTTTGTCCAGAAAATAGTATGCAGTATATGCGATGAAAGGTGATAGGATAATTTCCTGGTCCAGTAATCAACTGTTTCAACATTGCTTTCATCCAGCGCCTTGCGAATCATCTGCAGATCTTTGTTCGCAGCTTTCACAGCATCACCATGATGGAATGTATAGTGAAGATGTACCGTTTCCTGATCCATAGCCGGTTCCAGAAATGTTTCTGCATACGGCAGTGGTTGCAAGGCAAAGTTGCCATCCTGATCAACAAGTTTGTCCATGCCGCTCTGTTGTAATCCTGCAGAGAAAACACTGTTGACAGGTAATAATGATGTGCCGCCTACAATGGCAGCGTTCTTTAAAAATTCTTTTCGATTCATATTGATAAGAGTATAATTCGTAAGAGTACACCAACACCAGCCGCTACGGCAATAACCAGGGGCTCTTGGATTTTTTTAAATTTGAAAAGAACAATTGCAGTCGTTACCATGATAATTATGGATGGAATGTCTGTTAATGTTCGCTTGCCCAACACCAGGACGGCACCGGCTATAGCACCTATAGCGGCTGCCGTTATGCCATCTACGATTGCTTTGATAGCAGGGTGCTTGCCATATTTTTTGAAATAAGGCGCGGGTAAAATTGTAAACAGGTAGCAGGGTAAAAATGTGGCAAGTGCCGCCACGCATGCACCAGGAAAACCTGCAGCCAGGTAGCCAATAAATCCAACCGTAATTACAACCGGACCGGGTGTTATCATCGCTACAGCAACCGCATCTACAAATTGTTGTTCATTCAGCCATTGATACTCTTTTACTACACCGCCATATAAAAACGGAACAATAGCCAGCCCACTTCCGAAAACAAATGCACCGGCTTTGGTAAAGAACCATGCAACCTGAAGAAGTTTGGCATTGCCTGAAACAACTGGCGCGGCCTGAGCCAGTACGGGTGCTATAGCAGGTAACGAACTTCTTGAAAACGCTGGAGGCACTTTAACAAACCATACCACCACACCTGCTGCTAAAATTAACCAGATGTTTTCCTCTTCGGTAATGAATGTTGTTACTGCCAGTACGATGAATATTCCCCAGAGTAAATAATCTTTACCAATACTTTTTACAGCCAATTTATAGCTTGAAATGGTAATGATGCCGATCACTGCTGCGCCTACACCATAAAATATAGCTTGCATCCACGGCAATCCTCCCAGATGCACATAAGCATAGCCAATGCCAAGCACCATGAGGAAAGAAGGTATAACAAATGCAATGCCTGCGAGTGTGGCCCCCAGAATCCGGTAATGTATATAGCCGGTATATATAGCCAGCTGGGCCGCCAACGGGCCGGGAGCAAGTTGGGCGAGAGCTAACCCTTCTTTATAGTCATCGTCAGCAATCCATTTTTTATTTTCAACCAGATCGCGGTGCATATATCCCACCAGTGCCACCGGGCCGCCAAAGCCCCAGGTACCAAGCTTTAAAAAGTATATAACAAGATGCTGTAATGTATAGGATGGAGGTAGCATAACTTGTATAGTATTGTTGATCATCCTTTGTCTTTCGGACGCAGATCCAGCGAATGAAAAATGAAGAGCCGGATAGCATGCGTTGACAGATAATTATTTCCCGAAGCTTCCTGCTGGTATACATTCATATAGCCAAGCTGGCCATTCAGGTGCGAGGTAAACTGATAGCCCACACCTGCAAAGAACCGATTCTGATCGAACGTGTTGTACACGATCTTGCCTCCGAAGTTAATAAACACTTCGTTCATCACGGCTACAAAAGGCGATCGCGTTGTGATCTCTTTTCCTTTTAGCGGAATGAAGAATGACATGTTATAGCGCAGCCGGTAATTAAAGTTATAGTCGTCCAGCAAAACATCATTTTCAATTTTCCGATTAAAGCGCTCTTCGAGGCGGAGCCATTGAAGCGTTGTGAGCCCGCTATATTTCTGATTCCACCAGATCTGTTGCCAGGCGCGATGCTCCGGCCGTGTAGTATCTTTCCCTTTCGCAGGGAAGTGGTCAACAAATGCGTAGCCTGCCTGCAATCGGAGATTGTCGCGGAGAAAGTACATGAAGGCAGGGCGGACTAAAAATTGAAACGGCCGATCAACAAAGTTATCGGTTTGCCTGTAATGGATGTCGAACCATATACCAAACTTGTTGGTGAGACGTGTCTGGTTGAAATAGCCCAGCCATAATTGCTCGCGTTCATGTATATGCTTTTCGACACTTTGGGGAAAACAGGTCGTTGAGGTAACAATGAATACAATCAGTAAAAATGCATAGCGTAATAAGTTCATACGATGTAAGGGACTTTAGGGCGGCAATGCTACTGAAGTCACTACAGTATAATATAGAATGAAATTTACTATTTGTATCCTTTTTACTTTTTTGAAAAACTTTTCCGGTATTCAGAAGGATTTTTACCGGTGTGTTTTTTAAAGATGCGATTGAAGTGACTCTGATCAGAGAAGCCCGTGAGGTACGCTATTTCTGCCAGCGAATACTTCGGGTCTTCCAGTAGTTGCATGGCCTTTTCAATCCGCAGTTTCCGGATATACTCTCCAAACGAAAGATCATCGAAATATTTGGAGAACTCGCGCGATAAATAAGCCGGATGAACGTTGAGACTTTGAGACAACTCCTTGAGATTAAGGCTGAGGTTGGTGTCAATCTGGTCCTGTATAATTTCCTTTAACTCTTTTGCCCACGAAGGTATTTTTCGTGATGAAGATTTTTGCTGGATGAATCTGTGGTACACATCCAGGAGTAAATTTTCGATTGGATTCTGCGTATGCTTTTCGTGTTGCAGGTGTTTGGCCCAGGTATACAGGGCATCGTAGATAACCAGGCCTTGTCGCAGCAGTTCCTGGTCGCTGGTGATGTTATGTGATAATCCGGCAGATATAGCCCAAAGCCCGGATGCCTGGCTGGCTATATCGTGACGATCTGTATCTGCACCCCGCACAATAACAGCTAATGTTTGTAATGCAGCATCTTTCAAGTCATGCTTCCGGATGAAGTAATCAAACGTACATTCATCGCCATAGTGTGTATATTCCACATCGGGTATATCAAAAGGAGTAGCGTTCAGCTCGTGTGCTTTTGTTTTCACCTGATCGAATGGAACATAAATGATTTCTGCCTCCTGATCAATAAAGCGTTTAATAAGCCACGGACAGGCTATACGGTCTATCTTGGGTCGTTCGCGCGTAATCCACTTCATTTTGATGCCAAGCAGGTTAATAAATTCCAGAAACCAAATTTACCCGACTCATAACCGTGGTGTGCTTCGCGTATGTCTTGCCTGGCTGTAGACTCCGTTTTCATGCAGCAACGGAGTTTCGTTTTTTACTGTTAACATGTTTGCGAAATTCGGAAGGACTCACGCCTTTGTGTTTCTTGAATGTTCGCGTCAGGTGACTTTCATCTGTAAAGCCAAACTCAAAAGCAATTTCATTCATACGAAGATCGCTGTAGCGCAACCGCGTCTCAATCAATTTAAGCTTGTAATCGATAATATACTGTTGCAAATTTTCACCCGTCAGTTTCTTGAAATATTCGCTGATATAGGTTGGTGAAATGTGAAAGCGTTGTGCGATCTGCTCAGCCTTCAGCTTGTCAGCAGAGTATATATTCTGGTGAATGTAGTTGATTATGTCCAATGAAGTGTTGGTCTTGACATTTTCCTTCAAAGGGATATGCATCGATATATTTCGGGCCACGATCGTAAGGAGTGTGTTCACGATCTGTTTTACAACTTCGCGGTGATAATATTGCTGATTAATGTGCTCGCGTATCAATGCATCTATCATCGCCTTTACAAGAGGCTTGTCGGTTTTATTCTTGATAATGCAACCTGGTAAATGCGTATTGTTCTGAAAAATGAATTCCAGTTTTTGGATCCACTCTTTACTTTGCGTTTTCAGATAAATATCATTGAATCGGATGAAGAAGAATTTGGTAACAGTTTTTACTTCAAATGCATGGCAATCTTGTGGCATTAGCAGGAACAATTTTTCCGGGGCATAAGGAAGTCTATTCTTGTTGATGCATTGCACACCCGTGCCCTCTACAATATACACGAGCTCAAAAAAATTATGTTTGTGTGCATGGATAGGACATTCCTTCATTTCGAGAAATTCGATCTCGAAAGGTTCGTACAGATTCTGGATTTCCATATCCCACAAATGTACAAGACATTCCAAAGATTTTACAAGTTTTCAACGCGCGGTTAATTTCAATTTTGTACTGCTGCCAGCGCGACACAAAGTTTAATTTGTTGTTAAAAAAGTAGCGGTAGAGAACTAAGATCCGTATACACCTGTTGCAGATGGAAGTGATCTCCGGGAGAGCGGGTATATATATAGACAGGAAGTCAATCTATACCGGTTGCGTGCCAGCGTGCATGAATTTTATTAACCCTTGATACATGAACACAACTTCGTTTTTAATTATCAGACTGGCCGTGGCTGCCAGTATGTTAGGACATGGTTTGGTGCGCCTGCCCAAGCTCAATGGATTTAGTAACTGGATGGTTAGCTCATTCGAAAAATCAATGCTGCCATCGGCACTGGTTACTCCGTTCAGCTATATTTTACCGATCGCTGAATTTGTGATTGGTTTGTTACTGGTGATTGGTTTATTTACAAGAGCATCGCTCATAGCCGGAGGTTTCACTATGGTAATACTGATTTTTGGCTCGGCCATGGTTGAGAACTGGGAGGCCATGCCGTCACAATTTATACATGCAGCGTTTTTTGCTGTATTACTTTCGTTCCTTCAGTATAATGCTTACGCAGTGGACAACTTTTTTAAAAAATAGATATACATGGATTTACAATTAAAAAACAAGACAGCTTTTGTCAGTGGCTCGACACAAGGTATAGGCTTTGCCATTGCGCAGAGTATGCTTGCCGAAGGTGCTACCGTAATTATAAATGGTCGCTCGCAGCAACGCGTGGATGCTGCTGTTGCAGAGTTGAAAAAGCTTATACCGGGAGCAAACGTTTCAGGGGTGCCCGCAGATTTTGCCAAGGCAGAAGATATAAAACACCTGATCGCTAAACTTCCGGATATTGATATACTGGTAAACAACGCAGGTATATTTGAACCTAAACCCTTTGTTGAAATTACAGACGAAGACTGGCTTCGTTTCTACGAAGTAAATGTGCTGAGCGGTGTGCGTCTGTCGCGACATTTCTTCCCGAAGATGATCGCGAAAAACTGGGGCCGCATCATTTTTATATCGAGTGAATCGGCTATAAATATCCCGGAAGAAATGATTCACTATGGCATGACGAAGACTGCGCAGCTATCCGTAAGCCGTGGTCTTGCTGAGCTTACGAAGGGAACAGGTGTTACGGTGAACTCCGTGTTGCCGGGTCCTACCAAATCAGAAGGTGTAGAAGAGTTTGTAAAACAGCTGGCTTCTACGCAGAAAGTTACGCCACAGGAGGCAGAACAAAATTTCTTTAAGACAGCGCGGCCTACTTCATTACTCCAGCGGTTTGCATCCGTGCAGGAGGTAGCCAACCTCGTAACGTATGTCGCGAGTCCGCTTTCATCAGGAACCAACGGCAGCGCATTGCGCGTAGACGGTGGTGTTGCAAAACTTATTATATAGGTTGAGATGTTCCCGGTAGCAACTGCCGTATGAAGTATATACGTGCAGTTGTTATTGGTGAAAGACGAAAGTATAGGTTCCGCTTTCAATCAGGATGTAAATACCCAGCACGATCAGTATACACGGAAACAGCACGTGATTATAACGGGCAAGGGTATCTTTTAATCGCGGATGTTGAATAAGATATTCGGCAACCTTTACCCACACAAAAACCATTGTCAGGAAGATGCCGATTGTAAGGATGAGGTTTGTAACAGACAGGTTTACAAACAAGGGTATATAGATGCCGATGTTATCGGCTCCGTTCGCTATTGTAATCGATGCTACACTTAGTGTTGCAGGACTGATAACCGATGAAAGTAAATACCTCTTGCCCGGTGTTATGACAGGTGAATCATTGTCATTTTCATTTTTGTCGAATAATTTCCGGATGCCCAGGTATATGGGAAAGAATCCCAGCAAACCTATATATACTTTGGGTATAACGATGCCGATCAATGAACCAATAAGACTAATAGCGATAAGGGTGGCAATACCGAGGTATTGACCTGCGAGTATATTGGATGGCCGGAATGATTGTGAGGTAGCGGTAAACAACAACATGAGTATAAACAGATCATCTATGTTTGTAGATGCAAAAGCCAGTACGGCTGTAACGATGGTTTCAATCATGCAAGCGTAATTGGAGCGAATATATACATGATTTTATATAACGGCTGTGATACTAACAACCGGTGCGGGAGACATTTTTTTATGCACAACATCCCGCACGGTAAAATTCTCTTTCTCCAAAGTCTCTGTTACTTTAGCCGCAATGGTTTTGTTAAAAGCCATGGTTGTGCCGGGAGGTGGCTGATGAAAGATGTATAATTTCCCCTGCGGAGCGAGCAGTTTTTTAATAACCGTCAGTTCCCTGGAAGCATCTTTCCAGAACACACTAACGTTGAATGCGAATATTTTTGTGTATTGCTTTTTTGCCGGGATGTCAACCAATGACACAGGTATAAATATAGCTTTACCTGTTGCCACCAGTGCCGCATTACGCGCGGACGCTTTTTTGATCATCGATTCAGATTGATCGATAGCCGTGATCGTACCCTTCGTTAACGATGCTGCCAGAATGGTTACAGCTACACCTGCACCACAGCCAACTTCCAGGATGTGATCGTCTGGCTTTATGTCCATGATCTCTGCGGCCCATTGGAAACGATCCTGTTTTTCCATTCCTGAAAATACAGAACGTACGAAGAAATGTAAAAAAATATCCGGCAGAAACGTGCCGGATATTTATAGAATCCTCATTCAAATTTTATCCGTAACTAAAATCTCACGAGGTAATACCAACCCTTCAAATCTTCACACCTGTGAAAATTGTTAGTGTACGTTTTTTCGATAAAATGTGCTTGGGACTAGACATGGTACCTCCTTTCTTTTAGTTACACATAAACAGCAGGCGCCTCGTTCAAATACCTTATGACACCTGGCCTGCTGCCGATAACGACCGCTATCGCGAGTAAAACGTCACACTTGTGAAAATCGTTTGTCGCTGACAAAAAATCTTTTTACCAAACTGTTGTTTACAAAGCATGGTTCGTACGGTTGTTTGCCGACCTGTTAAAGAGTTCATAAAAGATCGGAAAGAGCAGAAGGATAAGTACGGTAGCAGTAATCAGTCCCCCGATGATAACAATGGCCAGCGGCTTCTGACTTTCCGATCCAATACCAGTTGATATAGCGGCAGGCATTAAACCAATGGAAGTCATCAGAGCAGCGATGACTACAGGTCGAGTTCGATTTTTATTTCCAGGGCTATGGCTTCCTGCAGATTCATTTTTCTGCTCAGATTTTCGATCGTTTGTAGCGAAGTGCCATTAAAAGAATATTCAGTCGCATATCCCGCCACTGTGTAACTTTTCCGACAAAGACTTTTTTACGTGGTGCCTCACGCGAGAAGTTAATTGAAGAAATGAGTTATCGCAATACACACGCCTTCGATAATCAAAAGTATAAATGTCTTGAACAGGCAAGAAAACAATTCAATAACGGGTGATTGAGAAAATGGTATTGGTATTAAAACATACCAATGAAGATCAGCACTATATATAGTACGAGCTGATGCTTCTGCGGATCATATTTTATTACTAACAAAAAGCTCATAAAGCTATCAACCCAGCAAGACATACGGCCACCATTCCCGGTGAATTTATAATCGATGAACAAGGTAAATTGTCTATCGTGCACTATGGGAGATTTATTGGCGATCATTTACCTGTGCACACATTCTTTTATCTATAGCTATGCAGCAACCCGGTTGGAGGTGTTGGTATATTTCTGTGGGGGCTGCTTTCTGTACTGCGAAGGTTTTATACCTGCATACGACTTGAACCACTTTGTAAAATTGGAAGGATCGTAGGTAAGGATACGGGCAACATCAGCAATAGAGTTTTGTTTGTTGTCCAGTAAACCTTTTGCTGCTTCCAGAATTTTGCGTTCGTAGAAGTAACAAGGATGTTTGCCGGTAAGATTCTTTATTACATTACTCAGGTGCGTGGGGTGTATAAATAGCCGCCCGGCTATTTCGTGCAGTTCAAACATCTCATCCGCTTTTCCGTCAAGTATATCTTGCAAATGCTCATCAATCACCTGCAGGTACTTGTCAAAGATCTCTTCACTTCTGGTTTGATACATAGTGATGTTTTTTTGTTCAACGATTTCTAAAACACGATGGTTGTTGAAGGTCTCAACACCCGGGAACAAAAATAGGGTGAGTTTTTCAGAAAAAATGGTGAGCAGTTCAGTTTTCGTCCTGGTTTACCATAAACATCGCAGTGGGGACAAAACGCTTGAATAATTCATCTTTGAGTGCTTCATCAATGGGCAAATCTTTAAGCGCAACCGACATGCATGAAAGCCAGGCAACGGCATCGTCTTGCGTGATAATGTGTGGCATGTGGCGCGCTCGTAATCGCGGATGTCCGAATTTTTCAGAATACAAAGCGGGGCCGCCAAAGAACTGCGTCAGGAACAAGCGTTGTCTTTCCTTGATTTCGTTCTTATCAGTTTTAAAAAGATGCGCTATCTGTTCGTTTTCAAAAACAAGATCGTAAAAACGATCTACCAAGGTTCTTAAATTTTCTTCCCCCAACTCATCGTACAATGTCGTTTGCATGCGTCAATATTAAAATTATAATTTCAAAAGCAATGTATCATCAGCAGGTCATCAAGTAAACCATTCCGCTGATCAAGCAAATTATTTTCATCCCGGCCGACTATGTTCCTTTACATCGTAAACGGTAAAACAGTTCTTTTCACTTTAAATTTTTAATACTATGAAATCAATAATCAGTACATCCGGCACGCTGAGGCTGCTGATGTGGATTGCCGTTAGTGCAATTCTGTTTTCGTTTTCCGGTGATATGGGCACTGACAGCTACAAAGTTTATCTGAACGACAAACTTGTACTGCAGCAATATGTAATGCGCCAGGCGGCTACAGTCCCTACACTTCCGCTGGAGGGCGCAGAGGCTACAGATGAATTAAGAATTTACTATAATCACTGTGGCAAGATCGGTACATCGCGCAAGATCTCTATTAAGAGCGATGCCGATAAAAAACTGAAGGATTGGAGCTTTGCCGATGTAAGCGGCACCGATACCGGTATGGGCTTCCAGGTAAAAGATATACTCGCGCTTGGCAAAGCGAACGAAAAAGTAAAGATTATCTACACTTCGAACGAAATTCCGGACGGCATCACGCTGGCTTCGGTTGCTACCAAAGACAGAAAGACGGCTTCGAATTAACTGGTTCCGGTAAATATATTAAGCGAGATATAGCGTGGTCCTATATCTCGCTTTTGTTGATATGCATTTTATTGGTCCAGGGCAGGAGCCATATTTGTAGCGACACCAATCCGGGTCCAGCCGTTAATCGCTATAATTGCCATCAATACTTGTGCGGTATATTTCTCTCCCAAAACTTTTATGGCGTTGTTATAGGTAGCATCCGACAGGCGGTTGTGTATCAATGTAACTTCTTCGGTAAGTGCAAGAATGGCTTGTTCTTCTTCCGTGAAGAAAGGAGTTTCCCGCCAGCATGTTAATGCATAGATACGTTGTTCTTTTTCTCCGTACTTGCGTGCGTCTTTGGTGTGCAGGTCAACACAATATGAGCATCCGTTTATTTGAGCTGCCCTGATCTTGATAAGTTCTTTGTGTGTTTTGGATAGTAATGTGGTGCCCAGGTATTTTTCAAAAGCCTGCATCACTTTGTAACCTTCTGGTTCGATTTCGTGCATTTTCATTCGCTTTTCCATAAATCAATTGCTTTTAATTACAGGACAAAGGAGGGGATCCCGATCAACAAAAATCTTAATCTTGTTCAAGAAAGGCGCGAACGCTATCCTTTTCGTGCGCGGATCTTGCTCAGAAACTCGGGGGTAAAGCCCAGGTAGGAAGCGAGCATGTATTGTGGCACCCGTTGTACGAAATCCGGAAATGCATTGTTGAAATGACGATACCGTTCTTCTCCGGAGAGACTGTATATATAGTGTATGCGGTTCAGTGAAGCCGCGAAAGCCCGTTGTAAAATAATTCTGAAGTAGCGTTCCAGCACAGGTACCCTCTGGAATAACTCCTCTTCAATAGATTTTTTTAGAATGATGATCTCCGATTCTTCAACCGCCTGTATAGTATAGAGGGAAGGCTGCTGAAAATCCATGCTGGTGTAGTCTGTGATCCACCAGTTGTCTATCGCAAATTGAATAATTTGTTCTGTGCCCTGCTCGGTTGTGAAATACTTCCGGATGCAACCATTAACGATAAAATAATTTGCCTGGCAAACCTGCCCTTGTTGTAAAATGTATTCCTTATTTGCCACTGTACTAACCTGCAGATACGACTTAATGATTTCTTCCTCGTCTGTAGTTAAAGAGATATACTTTTTCAGGTGGTTAAATAGAGGGGTAAACATGTTGGTAAAGATGGTTAAAATACACCGCAGAACACAGTTTGAAAAACGAATTTCCGAAGGCGTATGAACTTCCGTGATATTATGTGAAGAGATGAAGCTCTCACTTTCATCTTTGATGATTTTGCATTTCCTTCGCAGAGAAGAAAGCTGTGACCCATAACTTCTTTTGTTAGTATGAATTTGAAGGGAAGAGATATGTTTGCCCAGGTTCATTGCCCGACAGCGTTAGCGCCTCATGAGCTTGACGCGTACCTGGAACGTGGATGGTTCAGGATGCGACAAAATATCTTTACAACCAACTTCGTACATTTTAAAGATCAGTTTTATAGCGCACTGTGGTTGCGTATATCGCTTGCTGAGTTAAAGCATGATTCCAGTCGCGATAAGTTATTTAAACAAAACGCAATCTTCCGCACGGAAGTAAGACCAGCTTCTGTTACCGAAGAGAAGGAAGCGCTATATACGCGTTATCGTGAGCAGATTTCTTTTGAGCCGATGGCATCGCTCACGCAGTTGCTATACGGTGATATGCCTGCCGCCGGCATTTACAATTCATTTGAAGTGGCTGTATATGATAACGACAAACTCATCGCAGTTGGCTTTTTTGATGTAGGCGGTATAAGTGCTGCAGGTATTGTGTCGGTGTACGATCCCGCCTATAAGAAATATAGTCTTGGGAAGTATTTGATCTACTCGAAGATTGAATATTGTAAAAAGTTATCGCTGCAATATTTCTATCCGGGGTACTTTGTGCCGGGCTATAAAGCTTTCGACTACAAGTTGACGATTGGCCGATCGGCACTTCACTTTCTGGCGTTGCACTCACAGGAGTGGACTTCCATCGATAAATTCTCACCGGAATATATACCTTACACGGTGATGCAAAGCAGGTTGAAAGAAGTTCAGCAGATACTTGCCGGCCGAACCTTCGAAAGTAAATTGTTGAAGTATGAATTTTTTGACGCCAACCTGTTTCCGGAATTGCGAAGTGCAGCGCTTTTTGATTTCCCGGTGATGTTGATTTGTTCCGATGCCTGGAATAACAATCTTAATCACGTGATTGTCTTCGATGTGCGTGATGCACACTATCATCTGTTGCAATGTATACCGGTATATATACCTAACGTTCAAGTAAAGGATCCGGATTTTTATTCGGAGTATATTATCAAAGAAGAACATGAAATTTTTAGGTCCAAATCTGCTCAGGGCATTGTTGATTGGATGACAGACTATATGACGCACCAGACTATATCCGTATAATTACGGACATAGCTTTGCGTGTTTATCGTTAACTATCTTACGCAATAAACCTGATAACAATTCTTTATACACACCTCTACATTTGCTCTACTCTAATAACTACCACCCAATTGAGCAAGGACTGTAAAATTAATTTTAGCAGGCCGTGTAAACTTGTTCTTTGAGTCTATACTTCTTTTGGTGCGTATACTGAAGTCGCAATATTGAGCGTTTCGTCATGGAAGCGTAACGCTGTCAATATTTTGCGTAGCCCCAACTTCAGCATGCTGTGACAAATGGAAGATGAGTATGATTCTGCATTTTTAAAACAGTTTTCACCAGTGGAAAGTATTTATATACCCCATATCAGGAAGTGTAATAATAGTCGCCATGGTAAAAACGTATGTTGTCAGTGAGCGATTATAGATTTTCCTGATCCTTGTCTGATGATGTCAACGAAGATGCGAATGATACAGGATCAAATGAATGTAGAGTCAGCGGAATACCTGCTTCAGGATTATAAAGGAAAATGATTAATGGCGGGAAAATTTGAAGATAAGGTTAATGTTGATGAAGTCCGCATCCAGCTTGAAACTGAGGCACAACGCAACAAAGAACTTGAGCGCTTAAACACACAGTTGAAAGCGCAGAAGCAAATGCTTTACAAAATCATACAGGAATTGTATGAGAAGGAAAAGGAGAACCTGCTGAAGTCTGAAGAGTTGGTTGCGCAGAAGGAAGAGATCGAGTTGCAGAATCAGAAGTTGCTGGAGTACGCGTTTTATAATGCTCATAAAGTAAGAGGTCCGTTGGCGCGTATACTCGGACTGGTATATCTGCTGAAGCGCGAAGCCGACAACATTGGTTTTGTGGACAAGGATCGATACCTCGAAAAATTATCAGAGAGCGCGAATGAGCTGGATATAGCGGTGAGAGAGATGTCGCATTTCCTGGATGAGTAATGATTTATATACAGAGTTGTAATTATGATATCTAAATTTTAAGAGAATGACGGACGTTACCTTGTTTTATGAGAAGGAGCATGCCTGGATTGGTTATAATGTTACCGGGCATTTTGTAATGGTGACCTGGACTACATCGCCAATATCAGACGAGTATCGGGATACTCTGGAGATGTTGATCGAAGCGATGAAGCAATTCAAAACAGGGAAGCTTGTTGTTGATAACAGAAAGGCAGGAGCACTCCTTCCGGCTGATCAGGAGTGGACTTTCAAAGATTGGCATGCCCGTGCACTTGCCGCGGGACATACACACGTTGCTATTATTCAGTCGCCCGATATATTCTCCCAAATATCTGCCGTAGATGTTATGGGCCATGTTACAATCCCGACAACTTTCTTTGATAATGCAGAGGATGCTGTTATGTGGATAGCGGATTTTCGTTAGTGTCCAAGTTATATAGTCATTCGACTAATTTTCTATTATGTCGATTTATTCTTCGCAGTGGTATCAGAAAAGATGCATTGGCTTGCATATATAGCAATTTGATTGCCGTTGCTGCGTTGGCTGTAAGCACTGAATATAGTTAAGTCATTATAGAATATGTCGCGGCAAATACAGATATGCACTACACCCAAAGACGACTTACGCTTTGTAGAGTATCTTCATAATAACTTTGATTGTGCTCTCTTTCAAAGTTTTGCTACAACAGAAGAAGCTGTATGGATAGAAGGCCTCGAAGATTTACAAGACCCCTATGATACTATCAAAGTATGGAATCGTGATTTTCCCTGGAAGCCAGTTTACAATAAAACCTCACGCGATCAATTGGTATATGTCAGCAATACCGCACGCGCGCCCGTCATCATGCTGGAGCGAACCAACTGGCAAACGTATCAACACGGAAAAATATATTGGAGCAAAGAGATTTCGGAACCTCCGGAATATCACATTGCATACTTTGAAAAGTTCTATAACAAAGTGGCGCAATGGTTTCAGAAAAATGCTTTCGGTAAAGTAAAACAGAACGATGTAAACGTTTATTATATGCCGGATGCGTGGAAGCGATATATGATACAGGTCGATGCCTGAATAACCAGTCTCGTTATGCTTCTTTGTATTGCCGGCTATACCTCTCTGGAATTGATAAAGTCCGATATAGTGCTGAAGGTATATCCCTGCTCCTTCATCCAATGAATCCAGGTTTTAAAGCGATTAATCATTTGCTCTGCAGAATTCTTTGAGACAAATTTAGGCAGGCCATAATCAGGGAGTGTAAGATCTGTAAATTCCCATGGGTGAAAATAAATATTCAGATAGCCGTCCTGGTTGATAGTACGAGCACAGGCAGCCTTATATATCCACAATGGGAAGTTATGAAACGAAAGCCAGAACAACGGTATGCGAACTATAGGTGTTGCTGAAGCCGGTAGTTGAACAAGTGAATCTGTTTTAAAGATAGTTCGCGGTTTGAAGAAGTTGTTATACCGCCCCGGCAAATAGACTGGGTTGAGTGAAGTGTTGTATATATATCCTGCGTTTTCTATCGCAGCATCGTCAACAGGCATCATACGTGCCATGCGAAATCCGTTGATCGATTTTCCGGATAACTTTTCAAGTTCCGATTTTGATTCAGCGAGATGTTTATTTTCAAAGGCGGAATGAAAATAGCCGTGTGAGGCAAGTTCGTGACCCTCCTGCATAATGCGTTGAATCAAATCTTTCGCATTTGTGGCAAACACCACCGTGCTGAAGAATGTTGCCGGAACCTGGTTTTCTTGTAAAATATCAAGGATGATTTTTGTGCCCTTCGATGAGACACTGATCTGATCGTGGAACGATATAGACTTGCCATACTCCAGGGGCATGTCAAATTCTTCTATATCAAAAGAGAGAAGAACTTTTTTCATCGGGCTATACGTTCACGTTCATTGATGTTTGGGCTGCTATAGTTAGTTTCACGAATGAAATATAGCGGCCGCTGCTTCGATTGTATTACCAGTTTGCTGATGTATAGCCCTATAATTCCCATCATGAGCAATTGCAGGCTGCCGAAGAAAATAACCGAGATCATGAGCGAAGTCCAGCCTGAAACAACTCTTCCAATCAGAAAGCTTATCAAAGCATACGGCACCAGAATCAGTGAGATCAGAAAGAGTATCATACCCAGCGATGCAATCATCTGTAATGGCTTTACGCTAAAGGAAGTGATTCCGCGCAACGCAAATGAAATCATCTTCTTTAAATTATATTTGCTGTCACCGGAGAAGCGTTCGCGCGGTGAATAGTCAATTGCCACCTGGCGGAATCCTGCCCATTTAATAAGACCGCGAATAAAAAACTCACTTTCATTCAGGTGGGAGAAAGCATTTAAAACATTTCGGTTCATCAACCGAAAATCGGCTGTCCCGTTTTCAAGCTGCAGGTCTGACAATCTGTTTAGAATAGTATAAAACATCGATGATGTCTTCCGCTTTAGCCATGGAAGATTTTTGTCCTCCATTCTGCGGGTATATACTACATCAAATCCTTCTTCCCATTTAGCGACCAAACTTTTTATGACTTCCGGTGGATGCTGAAGGTCGCAATCCATAGAAATGGCACAATCACCGTTAGACAGATCGAGCCCGGCCTTGAGTGCATATTGGTGACCGAAGTTTCGCGACAGTTCAATATAGTATACGTGGCTGTTTGCCTCTGCCAATTGTTTGATAATAGACAGCGACTGATCACGGCTTCCGTCATCTACGAAAATAAATTCGTATGCATACGGTAGCCCAGATAATACCGATGTGAGCTCTATAAAAAGAGCCTGTATATTGGAAGCCTCATTGTATACCGGTATTACAATGGAAATTTTTTTATTTGCCTTAGCCTGCATTTGAAGGTAGAGTTAATGCTACCCGATCTATACTATCAACGATCGGTTAACGCATAAATTTTAAAATATTCTGATTCATGCACTTTAGGGAGTGCAAGGTTCATGTCACCGTAAAGCTTGCGCACGATCACTATATATTTGCAACCCTTATTCTTGATCTCAGCCAGGTTGTTGGTGTCTGCCAGAAATTCATTTGTTAGCGACCATCCGCGCCTGTGGGCAAAGTACATTCCGGTAGGATTGTCGAACGGACCGTTTACAGCAATCAGGTCGTTACGGTTGGAAACTCCATCCATAATTACCTCCAGGTCGGCCAGCGCTTTGTAGGGTTGGCGTATTCTGAAATCATACATTCTGGCAGCTATACCTTCTATGGAAACGATAATCAGTACAGCGGTAACAATTTTTTTATTCTCAATCAACGAAAGGCCATACCCTGCTATAAAAGCCATACACGGTACTACGGTTATCACGTAATAGGTGTCTCCAATAATACTGCTTCCTGTTTTAATAATGATGAGTAAATATCCTATAAAAGGTAAAAGAAAGGTTGCCAGAACAATCCAGTGTTTTTTGCGAATTACCAGGAAGAGCCCTGCTGCGAAAGCAGCGAACCCGGTATATTTCATAGGGGTATCATAGAAACGTTTTGATATAACGTCTATATGTGCCACTACTTGCTTCCAACCATCCACGAACGATGTACCCATAAAGAAATGTCCTGCCAAACCATAGGTCTCGTTCAGGTACGGTACCCATACAAAATACCATGCATATATAGCGATCAGTATTATAATGGAGAACGAGATCAATGCTACTTTCCTGGAGAGCAGATTCTCCTTGTTTAGCACGGGTATAAGTAGAACGGTTAATATAGTAGCTGCCGAAATTTTGGCGAGGCATCCCAGCAGTCCCAGTACAAAGTAAAGAAGGAGGTTTCGCCATTTTCCTTTTTCAAAATATTCGAAGGCAAAGTGCAGTGCTATAAAGCAGATCGATATGGCAAATACATCGGGTATATTTTTGCGTGAGTACGAAAACCAGAACGATACCATTAAAAGAATGGCTGCGTTAAATGCAGCAGATTCCCCGAAGTATTTTCGAATGAGCCGGTGGAAGAAGAACACGCCAATGGACGAGAAAATGAGCACGATAATTCTTCCGTACCAGTGCTCGTATCCAAATACAAGCGATACCAGGTAAACGGAGTAGTTCAGAAGCGGGAATTCACATCCTACAATGCCTGTTTTTTCTCCGCCTAAATCTACCGCAGGGTAAAAAATATTCGGATCGCGTTCATAAAAATTCCGGGCTATCATTAAGCCATCGGTCTGGCGCCAGTTATGACCAACTTCCAGCGGGGGAAATGTTATACCATATAATCGTACGATAAAGAAAAGTATAATCCAGAATCTGATGTCCTTGAAATACTGAGCCGCCCCTGATGTGAAGTTCATTGCCCGTGGGTTGTTAAAAAAGTTTGGTTTATGAGGGTATTTACGCTGCTAATTTAGAAATAATGGCATTCTGTTGTTAGCACGGCTTTTAGAACCATGTTATCAGGTGTTGGTTGGAATGAGTGTTGATCCTGACAGCGTTAAATTTTTTAGAATTTTTTTCAGTCTCTAAAACCACCTGACATAAGGCTGTCACTGTGCACATATTTCTTTGTATCACTAAACGCAACCATCATAAACATTAAATCCCAAAGAATATGAACAATGTAGCTGAACCTCAAGCAAAAGTAAACCCTGTTATTACTGCTGAACAATTGTTGGAACATTGGCAAGGACATCGCAGACTAACACGCAGAGCGATTGAAGTTTACCCCGAAGACAAGTTTTTCACCTACTCGATTGGCGGTATGAGACCTTTCGCTGATCTTATTATGGAAATGCTGGCCATGCCTGAAGAAGGATTGAAGGGGGCTATTACCGGAGACTGGCTAAAAGGGGAAGATGTAAATAAGCTTTTTGCGAGAAAGGCTCCTGCTACAAAAGCAGATATACTTCGCCTGTGGGATGAAACCACAGAAAAGATCAATGAGCTGTGGCCAAAAATACCGGCACATCGCTTCCAGGAGAATGACATGGCCTTTGGTATGTATGAAGGCCAGATATACTGGACTATTCTCTATTTTATTGATAACGAAATACACCATCGCGGACAAGGTTATGTATACCTCCGCTCGCTCGGCATCGAGCCTCCTGCTTTCTGGGAGCGCAACTAATACGCAATAGTAGCCATAGCGTTGAGGCCCTTCTTTTTACAATTAAAAGAAGGGCTTTTTCGTTTTAGACTATGACGTTATTGTATCGTGCTGGCGATATATACCTATATTGTATGGATGAATGCTTCCATTGTACAGGCCATTAAGTCAAAGCAACGTATTCAGTTTACCTATAATGGCAAAGTGCGCTATGTAGAACCCCAATGCTATGGCGTTGGTATGAAAGACACGGAGTTGTTGCGGGTACATCAACTTTCAGGAGGTAGTGAACGAGAACCGCTATTCAATGTCTCCAAGATTGAAGACTTGAAATTCATGGATGAATACTTCACCGAGCCCGGCCCGAATTATAAGAAGGGCGACTCTGCCATGAAAATAATTTATTGTGAGCTATAGGTGACAATCAACCGGTGATCGCCAACACTTCTTCCATCTCCTCTTTGTTAAGTATAGCCGGGTTGTTTTTGTTGTCTGATGCTTTGATGATTTTATTAAAGTCAGACGAAGAAACGCCACCCGTTTTCAGACCGGGAATCTTAAGCTCCTGTGTTAAACGTTCGATGTGCGTGAGCAGCGCATCGATATAGTAGTCGTCAGATTTATTGTCAGTGGTAGAGAATAATTTTCCGATGGCAGCATACTTGGCCAGAGCTGCATCGTTACTTTTCTCAGTGCGCAATTTTCGTACGGTAATTTTATTCGCAGAAGCCATCAGGGTACTGCAGATTACTCCGTGTGAGATGTTGAAGTATCCTCCAATAGCCGAAGCGAATCCGTGAACCAGACCAAGACCGGCATTCGCCAGGGTAATTCCGGAAAGATAGGACGCCAACGCCATGGCTGTACGCGCAGGCAGGTTAGAACCATCTTTGTAAGCCGGTACTAACGAAATGGAAATATACTTTAGTCCTTTATAAGCCAACGCGTCTGTGATGGGATTGGCAGCTGTAGAAAGATACGACTCTAACAATTGTGTAAAAGCATCCATACCGCTTGCAGCCGTTATAGCTGGAGGGCAGCCCAGTGTAAGTTTAGGATCGATGATCGCTATATTCGGAACAAAATTATTATGACGAAGCGATTTCTTGTATCCGGTCTCTCCAATCTCTGAGAGCACGGCATTCTTTGTGGCTTCACTGCCAGTGCCGGCCGTTGTTGGGATCGCTACAAATGGAATTTTTATTCCGGGATGCGACTTTGTGCCTACACCTTCCAGGTAATCTTTTACCGATTCGTGTAATGGCAACATAGCAGCAATCGCTTTGCCTGCATCCAGTACACTGCCACCGCCAATCGCCACAATAACATGAGGTGGTGTGTGTGTCGCACGGTAAACTGCAGCGTCAACCATGGCCGGTGTAGGTTCCTGGTCAATGATGCATTGCTCAACGGTATAACCGGCCGCATGTAGCTGCTCTAAAAGTTTGCTGCCTGCTGCAGAAGAAATAAATGAACGCGCTCCGGTAACGAGTAGTATTCTTGAGCCGAATGTCTTTACTACTGAAGGGAGCGTTGAAATTTTTTCTGAGCCAAAATATAATTGAGGCGTTGCAGCAAAAGTAAATGCAGAAATCATAGTGCTTTTTATTTCGATGCGGGAAATAAAAGTTTGTGTTTTACACCTTCACGTGGTTTCTCCATCCATGGAGCAACGGTATCGCGCCAGGTAAAATAATGTTGTGTTTCCTTGTGTGCTGCTACAGCTTCGGCATGAGCGTATGCTTCATACAGAATAAATTTAGCCGGGTTCTGATCATCCTGCAGGATATCAAAACGAAGATTGCCGGGTTCCTTTACTGAATTTTCGTGGTTTATTCGTGTAGCTTCAATGAAAGCATCAACAAACTGTGGCTTTACAAACACATGCACAAGGGTTACGATCATAGTGATTGGTATTTATATATCAATTAAACTTTGGACATGCGCAAAAGTAATATACTTTTATAGTAACCATTTGATCTGCTTTGGACTTTTCTGTCCTGAATAGATTTGCAAACGGAGCCCAAATCGTTTATCGAAACATGATCGTAATGATGTGTAGCGATCCTCGCTTACCAACCCCCTATGCTTTGACAAAAGCAGCCCGGTTTCTTTTGTTCCTTAATTACCATAGGGTAGCTTCTCTCCTTGCCCATGTAAGATTTTTACTCCGTTACATAAAGCAGAGTCATCAGAAGTTCGGAAACTTGCTTACCTATATGTCTGGCAATAATCGGTTCGCGTGGTGGAAGAATATGCTTTCGCTAACGGCAGGTACTAAATCTGTTTGGGTTGGTATCTTTTTCTTTTTAGGCGTGTCACACCTGGCGCTCAGCCAGTCGAAGCCCGGTTTATCCGAGAACATCAAGCTATACGATCAGGCCGTTAAAAGTAAAGAATATAAAAAGGCTGCACAGTATGCTACTGATGTCGCCAGGATCTATACTGAATCAAAGGATCTCAATAAAGCCGCTGATTATTTTACCCATTCGCTAACACAAGCTAAAAAGGCCGGAGATCAAAACCTGTTGTTTGCCGGATACTATCAACTGGGCGTTACAAATGCAGCTTTGAAAAAATACTCGATGGCACAGGAAAATTTTGAAAGTGCGCTCGCTATAGCTCGCCAACTGAAAGATGCCGAGAAGGTAAAGCAAACGCTCATCAGTATAGCAGACAGCTATGCACAGGGCGAGAAGTATAAAAAATCAATTGAATACGGAGATGAATTGTTGTCGATAGCACTCACGGAAAATGATATTCTTCTTCAACAAAAGGCTTATCAGCTACTGACCGATTATTATAACAGGCAAGGCAACAAGAAAAAATCATCGGAGTATCTGGCACAATATAATCAGCTCGTAAAATCACAACAGAACGAAGAGCAGAAGAAACGCGAAATGAAAGAGCTGCAGCAGAATATCGCTAAAGCCGGAGATGAAACGCGTGCAGCGCAGTCTAAACTTTCAGAGCAAACAAAGATCCTGCAGCAAACCAATGAATCACTCCGCCAGGTGGAGAGTTCACTTCGGGCAACAGCCGATTCGTTGAAAGAAGTCGAGATGATCAACAAGAATCGCGAAATGGAAATTGATCTCTTGCAAAAAGATAAGGAGCTTGCGAGCATACGCATTAAAGAGCAGGAGTCGCGCATAGAACACGAGGCACTGGTGCGTAATTCTATAATGGGTGGCAGTTTACTTTCCCTGGCTTTAATTGCTGTGTTGATCAGCAGTTATCGGAAGAAGTTGAAAGCAAACGAAAAAATTGATCAGCAGAATAAGAATATCAAAAGCAGCATCAACTACGCCAAGCGAATACAGGAAGCTATGCTGCCCAAGCTGGACCAGCATCCTGGTATATTTGACCATTCATTTATACTATTCAAGCCGCGCGATGTAGTAAGTGGAGACTTTTATTGGATATCGGATATAAAAAATGAAAAACATTCTGATATAGCATTTGCCGCGGTTGATTGCACGGGGCACGGTGTGCCCGGAGCGTTTATGTCGATGATTGGTATAAATGCGTTGAATGGTTTGATTAACCATGGAATTACCGACACCAATAAAATTCTGGATTCACTGGATTACGAAATCCGCACCGCCCTACGCCAGGAGATAACCGGTAACAATGATGGTATGGATGTAGCCTTGTGTATATACCGGCAACACGAGCAAATACTTGAATTCTCAGGCGCAAAAAATCCGTTGGTATATATTCAGGATGGAAACCTCATTCAGATTAAAGGTGATGTTCATTCCATTGGTGGTGTAAAAAATAAACATGCTTTCCTTTTCAAGAAACACCAGATAAAAATAGATAGGCCTACCGTTGTATACCTGTTCTCTGACGGTTATAAGGATCAGTTCGGAGGAAAGGATAACGGGAAATTTTTATCGAAAAGATTACATAAACTTTTACTCGACATTCATCAACTCTCTATGCCGGAGCAGATGAATATTCTGCAAAGAACTATAGAAGAGTGGAAAGGCAATCGCGAACAAACCGATGATATCCTGGTAATCGGTCTTAAACTTCAGCCAGCGTAATTCTTTGTGACTCAGTAATCTTTAAATGTCTGAACGCTTTCGGTGTTCTGTCATCTGTTAATTTTTCATGTATACGGAACTATGGGTGCCTGATCTTTGTATGGAACTCATGCAGATGACAAAGTGATTTTACTTTGTTCTCCGTTCCCCAAGCAGAAACCCTAAATACACTATACAATGGAAACTGTTAACCACCCGACAGCAGAAGACATGGCTGTGAAAGTTCTTCTTAAATCATGGACAGCCCAGGTTGCCAGAATAACAGATCTGGTTGCAAGCCTTTCGGACAGTGATCTTCAAAAGGAGATTGCTCCCGGAAAAAATACAGGTATATATATACTCGGTCACCTGGTTGCCGTGCACGATGCACTGTTGCCATTGCTTGGTTTCGGTAGCAGACTATACTCTCAAGAACTGGAGCAGATTTTTGTGAAAAGTCCCGACAAAGCCGGCCATACCTTTCCTCCGGTTTCTGAATTAAAAAAATACTGGAGTGAAGTGAATGATGTTTTGCTGCAACATTACAACAAACTGGATTTCGAAGCGTGGCTCACACGACACGAAGCCGTATCACCGGAAGATTTTGCAAAAGAACCTCATCGAAATAAACTCAATGTGCTCATCAGCAGAACTACACACATGAGCTATCATCATGGCCAACTTGTTTTACTGAAGAGTAAGACACAGGATTAATAATCTGTGAAGATCTATATGTTAAAAAAGGCCGCGTATGAAGCGGCCTTTCTTATATAGGTTGTTTCTTGTGAAAGTATAGTTGTCTACGAGTGTGAATTTTCGAATTCTTCCGGAACGGCCTCGTATACAGTTTCAATCCAGTTCAATGCATAATCTGCTACTTCCTCCCAGCCGGCTTGGCCTAAAATAAAATGATTACGACCTTCAAATAATTTGAAGTCTGTAATAGAAGCATTGTGTTTATAGCGATTATAGTTCGCCATATTTAATGACGGAGGTATAGTATGATCCACTTCACCTGCGATTAGCAATAACGGTCCTCTTGTTTTGTTGAAATCAACTTTGGCAATGCTGGTTAGTCCATCGCGCAAAGCCAGTTTGGACTCCGGTATAGTAAAAGCATCATATGCTGCACGTTGTTCATCCAGCGACATGCCATTGGTAAATGCATACTGCCAGTCTTCAAACGACATCAGGTAAGGCTTACGCGTAGAAGTAAGAAAGCCTAATGCCTTCCAGGTAGATTTATAGAAACTTAACTGTGTGGGAATAACGCCCTGCGGAGCAACGGAATCAATCGCAATACCGGCAGAAGCAAAGCCGCGCTCAAGCAATATCTGTGTAATAAGACCTCCTAACGAATGACCAACTAAAATGGGTTTCTCCGGTAGTTCCTGCACGATGTTGATGTAGTGCTCGATAACTTCTTTCAGTCGTACCGATGCAATCTTTGATTCTGTCTCATTTCGTAATTCACTTGCCGAAGCATCCTTGCCCGGCCATGAGGGGAGAACAACCCGATACCCCTTCCTTTCAAAATATACTTTCCAGTTGTCCCATCCATGATGACTTACAAATGCGCCCGTGATGAATACTACCGTTTTGAAGCTGGTCTTTTCCATAGCAGTAAAAGTTTAGAGTGGGTGATTTTATTGTCTATTGCTCCAGGCAGCTGGCAGGTGTTTCTAAGTTAGCACCCTTTATGTGTTATTTCGTTTCTTTTCGATATTAAATTTTAAAAGTGATATATACTTCTCTCCTTCGTATTTGCCGGAGCGAAGTATACATTACTTTCTTGTTGGAACATTCTTATAGCTTTATCAGGTTGAGAGCCGGCAGCGGGCCTCCGAATTGTTGTAGTCTGCCGCCAGTAGAAAGCCCACCCAGGTCAATGGGTGCGAACCCTGTACGATCTATGATTTCCTTCACAACGGTCTTTGCTCCTTCATCGTTTCCGGATATAAATACGACTCGACTGCCATTATTTTCTTTCGGATTGGAAGCAAGTATAGCGGCCGGCAATGTATTGAAAGCTTTTACCACACGTGCTTCCGGTATCAATTCCTGTATAATCTCGCTCGATGTCCGATCGCCCAGATCAATGGGCTTGAATTGCGGAAAAGCTATAGCGTTTGTAGGATCGATCACAATCTTTCCTTTCCATTGTCCTGGTGCATCAACCACCTGCGGCACTTGTTTCCAGTTAACAGCAAGAAAAATTATACCCGTTTGTAGAGCTTCGGCTGTTGTTACAGCTTGTATACCATGACCAATTTCTTTTACAACATCAGCAAGTGATTCCGGTCCGCGGCTATTAGCGATTACCACTTCGTATCCGGCCAGCGCGGCATGCCTGGCAAACGCTTTGCCAATGGCACCTGCACCTATAATTCCGATTTTCATATATACTTTCGTGAAAATTACTGTTTAAGAAGTTGTATGCTGGCGATCAGTTTTACTTCGTCACTTACCACCGCACCGCCAGTTTCTGTTAATGCATTCCATGTCAATCCAAAATCTTTGCGACTGATTTTGCCAGTCAATTCAAAACCTGCTTTCACATTACCCCATGGATCTTTAGTTATGCCGTTGTGTTCAACAGCAAGTTTTACTCTGCGCGATACTCCTTTTATAGTCAGATCACCTTCCAATGTATAGTCACCACTATCTCTGGTAAAATTCACAGAAGAGAATGAAAGCTTCGGAAATTTCTCTGCGTCAAAAAAGTCAGCACTCTTCAGGTGGCCATCGCGTTGTTCATTGTTGGTGTTGATCGAGTTGATGTCTGCTTCAAAAGCAATCTTCGCAGTATCGAAATTTTCCGGAGCATCTATAGTTCCTGTGAATTGTGTAAAGCTTCCGGTTACGGTGCTGATAACAAGGTGTTTTACTTTGAATTGAATTTCAGAATGAGCAGGGTCGATTGTCCATTTAATAGTTTCCATAATAATTCGTTGTTTGATTGTTTTAGTTTGTTTTGTTTTTGATGATTCAAAATTGGCGTTCTGCCAATTGTTTTTAAATGATAAAGGATAAGAAAGCGCATTGACATTTGTTAAGTCGGCATGCGTTATACCTCACCGCTTAATTGTTTGTAGTCGATTTTGCCATACTTACCGTCAAAGAAATCTTTATAAGCCAGTGCGATATCGTTGTGACTGTTCATAACAAAAGGACCTTCAGCAACGATCGGTTCTGCATACCGCTCACCTCCAAAGAGAATAATATCTACTGCGTATGTACTCTTGTTACTCAGTTCTATTCCACCGTCTTCAGTGCGGAAGAATACAATTTCACTATTACCAAAATCGGTTCCGTTAATCGTTGCTTCTCTCAGTGGAATAAATGCTGCGGCTTCCTGTCCGCCAGGTATAGTGAGTGTAAATTTTGATTTCGGCTGAAGAACAACGTGATACAGAAATTGCTCGCTATAAGTTTGTACAGGCGACTGCCTCCCACCGATGTTGCCAATGACAACGCGAAGGGTACCCGCATGATCAGGCAATTCAATTTCCGGAATATCACTGCGATGTAATGCAAGGTAATCCGGGGCTTCTGCTTTGTTCTTGGCTGGCAGGTTGATCCAGAATTGCAATGAATGAAGTATACCACCGGTTCGCTGAAACTCCGGACTGTTATGTTCATCGTGTACAACACCATTGCCGGCCTTCATCCACTGCGCGCCTCCGGCCTCAACTATACCGTGTCCGCCATGACTATCAAAATGTTCCAGAGAACCACTGAATATATAGGAGAACGTAGCGATACCGCGATGCGGATGCGCAAACTTTCCGGAAGGCAGTGCAGGCGTTTTTGCTTTTTGCTCGGTTGGGTATAAATGATCCAGAAATACAAATGGACCAACGGTATGAACTTCAGAACCGGGAAGTAAACGGTTCACCAAAAAGTCTCCCACTTTCGAATTCATGCCACTATAACTTCCTTTAACAGATCGTTGTTGTGTCGTTTTCATAACACAAACTTCGGCAGCAGACCACGCGAATTAAATATCAATTGGTAAGAAGGAGAATTGACATTTGTTAAGAATGTGTTTAGGTGTTTACGTGTGTATGCTTTATGTGTTTAGGTGTTTATGTGTGTATGTGTTTATGTTCGGTGTGGCTGTGGGTTGGGCTGTAGATATAGATATAGATGCGTTGCGGCTCCGCTCTTGTAGTTTATTTATGTATTTGTTCTGCGTTGATCTGTGTTATCTGCGGAAACAATTATTTTGTTGCCAGCTTTTTTCGGATGCGACTGAGTGATTCCGGAGTTATACCTAAATACGATGCGATCATATTTTGCGGAAAGCGTTGAAGAAACACGGGGTTTGTTTTCATAAGATCCAGAAAACGATCTTCCGCTGTGAGACTTATTGCATTGTGAATCCGCTTTTGCATAGCGATGGAGTGACGCTGGTCCATCATGGTAATCATACGTGCTATGATTGGCATGGACTCTACGAGCGGAACCATTTTCTCATACGTTACCAGTAACACGTCACAATCTTCAACAGCATCAATGTTGTATTGAGATGGTGTTAACATCGCATAACTTTCCCGATCAGACATCCACCAGTTCTCGATACCCAGCGATACAATATTCTCCACTCCGTTAACAAGCGAATACTGGCGCATAGCCCCTTTCACAATAAAGGCGCTATACTTGCACACCTCTCCTTCCTGCAAAAAGAATTGCCGTTTTATAAAATGCTTGGGAGTAAATGCATTCGTAACAATCTCAAAGTCAGCGTCAGAGATTTCAGAAGAGGTATACTTGTTAATATATATTCGCAGGGCTTCGTACATGGATACAGTATTGGGAGTGCTAAAATAGAATTTTGTGTCCACATTCGGTATCAAAAAACAATAGTGGAATTGTAATAATCCACTCCTATGCTTTATTTTTCAAGGCTTATTGTAGCCCATCGAAAATTCTCCGATTATGTTTAACTGGTTTAAAAAGAAGAAAGCAAAGTCAAACGAGCGCGAGCACGTTAACGATAATAACTCCTACAATTTCAAATGGTATGAAATAGGGCCAGACAATCCTTTCAATAAACGAATACTGGACATTCGCTCTTTTACCTTGAACATGATCGCCACTACTTCCAGCCGTGAAGTAGCGGAAAAGTATGACAAGCTGAGATCTTCGATGGGCGATGAATATATAGGGATGCGTGTTAACGATTCGATTGTTTCTCACGTGAATCTGGTATATCCGCATAATGGAACTGTGCTGGAAGGTGTTGTGTTTAAGGCAGACTCTATGGACTGTAAGTGGGACATCTACGCATACAACGACTACTTTTATTTTGTGCGTAGCTGGACAGGTGACTTAACCTTTAAAGCGCATTTTAAAATAACCAGCGATTCGCTTATAGTCGATGCAATTGAACATGCAAAAGCTGACGAAATAAAAGATACCATCAACGATGTACATTTCCTTTTGATATCTCACGCTATGGGCAGACCGTTTCCACACAAAGTGCCAGACGGTATTACAAACGAAAAAGAGGTTGCGATGTGATCATTCAGCTTTTTTGGAAATCGGGCCTGCTACGCCTGCTTCGATGATATTACTGATACTGTTGTGACGGCAAAAGAACAATAATGCCGTTCAAGTATATTGGTGTTAAGATTTCCTTAACGGTATATATCTACAGATTTTTCACTTTCGTCTCGTTGTTCCAGGTGTGTCGTCTCGTGTAGCACAGTTTAAGGTAGGTGGTTACGTTCTTTACGTAACAATTTCTTAACCTGATAAAGACTTATGCGCAAAACACGTTTTATTATTCTGCTGCTGATTGCTTTTACATGTATAGCTATATCTTCCTGTAACGATGAAGATGATGACCCGGAATCAACCGATACAGACACGGAGACAACAGTAGATGTGGAGGAAGACGGTGGATATGCGGCTACGATAGCTGATGCTTTAGCCGCGAATGCCAGCACGCACGAAGAAGATGCTGACTATATATGGAATGAATCGGATGAAGTGACGATAACGCTCAATGGAAGCTCGATTACCGTAGAACCTGCAGTGGCGACTGTTGATGGAAGTACAGTAACAATCACTGCAGCCGGTACCTATCGCGTTAGCGGCACGCTCGATAACGGACAGGTAATTGTGAATACGGAAGACGAAGCAACCGTTAGACTGATTCTTAATGGTGCTACACTCAATAATTCATCTACAGCTCCGCTATATATAGCGAGCGCTGAAAAGACCGTGATTGTACTGGCCGAAAACACCACGAACACCATTACAGATGGCGACACATACATTTTTGCCAGCGAGGATGAAGATGAGCCAAATGCA
Source organism: Ohtaekwangia kribbensis (assembly GCF_042676245.1). NCBI lineage: Bacteria > Pseudomonadati > Bacteroidota > Cytophagia > Cytophagales > Fulvivirgaceae > Ohtaekwangia > Ohtaekwangia kribbensis. Next base: position 243,460 of record NZ_JBHTKA010000008.1, on the reverse strand, counting down.
GCGCTATTCAGTAAAGCTGATCTTACTATATATGGTAGTGGTTCACTAACGGTGAACGGTAATTACAACGATGCTATTGGAAGTAAAGACGGCTTGATCATCAACGGAGGCTCTATTACGGTTACCGCTGCTGACGATGGTATACGTGGTAAAGATTACCTGGTAGTGAAAGATGGTACGATAGAAGTAAATTCAGGTGGCGATGGACTTAAGTCTGATAACGATGAAGATACAGACGCAGGGTATATATCTATAGGAGGTGGCGATATTACAATTACTGCTGCCGGTGATGCTATAGCTGCAGAAACCGATGCGCTGATTAGCGATGGCAAACTTACGCTTATTACCGGAGGAGGCAGTAACAGCAGTATAAGTGATGATGATTCTGCAAAAGGTGTTAAGGCAGGTGCGTTACTGATTGTGGAGGCAGGAACATTCGACATAAACTCTGCAGACGATGGTGTTCACAGCAATGCTAATATATCCCTTAATGGTGGCACGCTTAACATTGCTACCGGAGACGATGCCGTTCACGCTGACGCTTACCTTGGTATTAACGGAAGTGACATCATAATTTCCAAATCATACGAAGGTATAGAAGCAGCGGTGATTGCCGTTACGGACGGAACAGTACATGTCACATCAAGCGATGACGGTGTAAACGGAGCAACTGACGCTTCGATTGAACCCTACCTGTACGTATATGGCGGATATATATATGTAGACGCTTCTGGTGATGGTATAGATATAAACGGATCGATCGTAATGACTGACGGTACGGTAGTTGTTAACGGACCTACCGCGAATAACAATGCTCCGATTGATTATGATGGATCTTTCAGAATCACCGGAGGCTATTTACTGGCGGTGGGCAGTTCAGGCATGGCACAGATACCCGGGGCATCTTCTTCGCAGAACTCTGTTTTAATAACACTAAGCGCTGCTCAAACGGCAGGTTCGCTGGTACATTTACAGGCAAGTGACGGCACAGCATTGGCAACCTTCAAGCCATCGAAAAAATATCAATCTGTTGCATTCTCATCACCTGATTTGAAGACCGGCACAACGTATAGCCTATACCTTGGCGGAAGCTCTACGGGCACGGCCACCGATGGTTTGTATAGTGGAGGTAGCTATACTGTGGGCACGTTGAGTAAGAGCTTTACTATATCAAGTGTGTCAACAAAAGTAAATTGACGTAAAAAAACATAACTCCGGATTTAGTGATGGTCCGGAGTTTATGTTTGTAACCGGTTACCACAATCTCACGCCCTTCACTATATTTATAGGGTAATGGCAAAGACAACGACCCCTCGCAAAAAAACATCTTCGCTTTCAGGCCCAGCGCAGGTGGCAGAATTTATTCAAACCACCAGCCATCCGTTAAAACCAGCGGTAGAGCAAGTTCGTGATATAATTCTAAGCGTTGATAAAGCAATCACCGAGCACATCAAATGGAATGCACCAAGCTTTTGTTTTGATGGTGATGATCGTATTACATTCAATCTGAGTAAAAACGATCGTATATTATTGATCTTTCATCGTGGTGCAAAAGTGAAAGACAGCAAGAATAAAGAACCATTAATTGAAGACACCACCGGTCTTCTCGAATGGCTCGCACCTGATAGAGGCGTAGTAAAGTTTCAAAGTATAGAAGATGTAGCCGATAAAAACGCTGCGTTGAAAAAAGTAGTGAAGCTGTGGCTGGCGGCAACGAGCGGTCAATAAATCAACAAATAAAAAAAGCCGGCAATTAAACCGGCTTAGTGTTATTATAGCTTTATAGCTAAGTTAGTCTGCTATGCAACCCTCGCGCTATCCGCAACATTGGCAGCAGGTTCATGTTTATACTTAAACACAAACGGAAAGACAATTCCCAGTATTAAAGTATATCCTGCAAAGGCAAGCCATATACTTTGCCAGTCGCGATTCTCACCAACGGTAAAGTAATCTACAACCCAGCCACTCAATATACCTCCTAAAAATGCACCTACACCGTTTGTCATGAGCATGAATAAACCCTGCGCGCTTGCCAGAATGGAATGGTCTGCTTCATTCTTTACAAATAGCGATCCGGATATATTAAAGAAGTCGAAAGCCATGCCGTAGATAATCATTGAGAGCACCAGCAGTATAAATCCATCACCAGGATTTCCAAATCCAAAAAGTCCGAACCGTAATACCCAGGCAAAAATACTCATTAACATCACCCTCTTGATACCAAAGCGTTGCAGGAAGAATGGTATAGTAAGAATAAATAATGTCTCCGATATCTGTGATATCGACATCAGTATACTCGGATGTTTAACTGCGAAAGAATCCGGATAGTCTGCCGTGAACGAGTGGATGAAAGCTTCACCAAATGTATTAGTTATTTGCAGGGCAGCGCCCAGAAACATAGCGAAGATAAAGAACACTGCCGTGCGAGGTTTCTTGAATAACACGAAGGCGTCAAGACCGAGGTATGATAAAAATGAATTGCCGCGCTTTATTTTTGTTGGCGGGCAAGGCGGAAGCGTAAATGCATACAGCCCGAGGAGTAAGCCTGACCCCGCGCTTACATAAAGCTGTATAGGACTTAGTGACCACTTGCCCAGGTCGATTACCCACATAGCAACTACAAACCCAACGGTGCCCCATACGCGAATAGGCGGAAAGAATTTCACTACATCAATTCCTTCTTTCTCCAACGCTGCATACGACACCGAGTTGTTCAGCGCGATGGTGGGCATGTAGAACATGGAGTTTATGAGCATGATGAAATACATGGTTTCATAATCCGTAACGCTGGCAGCATAGAACAATGCTATAGCTCCAATAATGTGACAAATACCCAGCAGCCGTTCGGCATTTATCCAGCGGTCGGCCACAATACCAATGATGGAAGGCATAAACAACGAGGCGAGTCCCATGGTAGCATAAATGCTGCCGACTTGTCCTCCTGAAAATTTCAATGTAACGATCATGTAACCTCCCATGGAGATCAGCCACGCACCCCAAACGAAGAACTCCATGAAGTTCATCACGATAAGACGGCCCTTAATATTCATTAAGCAGGATTTAGGTAAAGTAATGAGTTATGTAAATGTTAAAGGCCTCGAATATAAAGGCATTTTACTTAATATCTAAGTAATTTCATTTTCTCAATCCGCCACCCTGCCTTGTGCCGGAGAAGTGTGATTTGGCAGTCGAAATTTTGTATCGGTGCTTGCGCATTTATCCTTCCGGATTATTCGTTACAAACGGTTACTGATTTATATTTGAACGACATCGCCTTGTAACTAACTAACTATATTTTGCTATGATCCGCCCCTCAATTGAGAACGAAACTTTTGATGGAATTAACTTTACTGAAACCGAACTGAAAAAAGGTGAGTATGAGAATTGCATTTTCAAGAACTGCATTTTTTCCGGAGCGGATCTGTTCGAAATAATTTTTTCAGAATGTCGGTTTGAAGCGTGTGACCTGAGCATGGCTAAACTGCGCAATACGTCATTTCGCAACGCCCGATTTAAAAACTGCAAACTAATGGGATTGCGTTTTGACGAATGTCATAAAATGCTGCTGTCGTTTTCGTTCGAAGAATGTATACTGAACTTCTCATCCTTCTATAAACTCAAGATCAAGGGCACATCGTTTATGGCATGTAAACTTCATGACGTTGAATTTATAGAAGCCGAACTTCCACAGGCAAATTTTGACCGCTGCGATCTGCAAGGTGCAACATTTGAAAATACAAAACTGGAAGGAGCCGATTTCAGAACAGCCTATAATTATACTATCGATCCGGAAATGAATCGCATTGCCAAAGCCAGATTTTCATTGCCCGATGTTGTCGGCTTGTTGTATAGACACAATATTGTGATTGGCTGATTTACATTCTGTTCCTGTAATATATACTTCATCGCTTGTAGTTGAACGGATAATATCATCAGATTGCGATTATACTTTTGTCGCAAATAACCTGCTTTCTGTCGCCTTAGCCCCTCACACCAGCCTGCCTCATTGCTGTAAGTTTGTAGTGTAAGCAAACGCTTACGCATTTATCTGTAAGTAAACACTTACCTATATATGACGGTACAGGCACGAAGAGATGTATTCCAGGCAATAGCCGATCCGACACGCAGAGATATTCTGAGTTTGATCGCGCACCAGTCACTGAACCTGAATGCTATAGCAGAACAATTTGATGTGAGTCGCCCCGCTATATCTCAACACATCAAGATACTAGCGGAATGCGGACTCATTATTATTCGCGAACAGGGACGTGAGCGGTATTGCGAGTTGCAACCTCAGAAGCTCGAAGCAGTATCCGATTGGCTGAAACCTTTTCATAAACGATGGGAATATAATTTCAACAAGCTCGATATCGTGTTACGAAAAATGAAACCAACTAAAAAAACAAAAAAATGACAACGACAACTAAAAACCAGCTCAAAGTGGTTGCCGAGCCAGGCAAGCAGGAGCTCTTTATCTATCGCGAATTTGATGCACCACGCGAAGATGTATTCAAAGCATTTACGGATCCTAAACTTGTTACACAGTGGTTAGGACCCCATGGTCTCAAAATGGAAATTGAGAAGTATGATATTCGTACTGGTGGTTCATACCGATACACGCATGCTGATGCAAATGGTAAATATGTTTTTAATGGTGCCGTACACGAAGTGCATGCTCCGGAACGTATTATTCAAACTTTTGAATTTGAAGGATTGCCCGAGCGCGGTCATGTTAGCCTGGATATAGCGTTGTTCGAAGCATTGCCGGGAAACAGAACACGCGTAACCATGCAATCTGTGTTTAGATCGGTAACCGATCGTGACGGCATGGTTCAGTCTGGAATGGAGCGCGGTGTGCGCGAAGGTTTTGAAAGACTCGATGCACTACTGGATCAATAATGTATAGCCATTGAATATATAGCATAGATTTAAAAATCATATCAATAGTAAAGCGATGACAAAAGAATTGTGGATCAACCTCCCGGTAAAAGATGTGAAGAAATCAAAAGATTTTTTTACGGCAATCGGATTTACCATTAATAAAAACGCACCGGCTTCTGATAGTTCTGCGAGTTTCCTGATTGGAACTAAGAATATAGTGATGATGCTTTTTGAGGAATCACTTTTTCAGAAGTTCACCAATCATGCCCTTGCCGATACCAGTAAAAGCACAGAAGTTTTACTTTCATTTGATGCCGAAAGCAGGCAGGAAGTAGACGAGCTTGCCAGGAAAGTAACTGCAGCCGGAGGTAAAGTTTTTGCACAGCCCGGAGAAAGCCAGGGATGGATGTACGCATTTGGGTTTGCTGACCCGGACGGTCATCGCTGGAATGTACTATATATGGACATGGCAAAAATGCCCAAAGGCTAGCCTGTAATTTTCTCCTCTCATTATCCATTGCCATGGGATTAATCCCATGGCAATGGATATATTTGTATTTTGATCATTCATGAAACCGCTCATCAATAAAAAATATATACTCGAAAGATTTGAAGGCAAGGGTGGTTGGACATTCGCGCGTATACCGGAAATACCTCAGGATAAAAAAGCTCATTTTGGCTGGGTAAAAGTGCGCGGCACAATTGATGGTTATGAAATACGAAAGTATCACCTCATGCCCATGGGTAATGGCAAATTATTTTTGCCGGTAAAAGCGGAGATCAGAAAGAAAATCAAGAAAGATGTTGGTGATAAAGTTCATATAATTCTATACCCCGATAATGAACCATTGGAAGTGCCCGAAGAAATGTTGCTTTGCCTGCAAGACGAACCACAAGCACTAAAGTTTTTTAATTCACTTTCCGAAAGCGAACAAAAGTTCTACATCGATTATATATACTCCGCGAAAAAGGAAGAAACGAAGATTGACCGGATGGCTAAATCAATTAACCGATTGCAGCGCGGACTCAAACTTTACGAGCAGGAAATATAGGTATACACAGTCAGCTATAGTAAGAAAACTACTTTTTATTAAAGACGAGCCCTGCAGATTTCAAGGCCTCGCGCAGCTTGGGTATAGAGGATGGTCCCATACCATGAAGCGTTAGTATATCAGCTTCATTTTTTTGTGCAAGTTGTTGCAATGTTCTAATGCCCGCATTTTCTAATGCGCGCCTGGCGGGAGCAGCGAGTAACGCGGCAAAACCTGCTACCGGTTTGCGTTGTTCTTCGCAAACCGGGCAGGTTGGACAATGACTGCTTTTATAGTATTGATGTCGGTTTTTACAAACGCAAGGAATGCTCTTCGAAACAGTCATTGATAAAAATTGTTGATGACGGAATTATACGTTAGTCTCAACGTATGTCTTGAAGTTATCAAGAATTGCCTGCCAGCCACCGCGTTGCATTTCGATAGGGTTTGTATCTTCGGGATCAAATGTCTCAGACACTTTTGTCTCATTGCCGTTGGAAGTAAAAACGATCTTTACTTTTCTTCCATCCGACATAGCGTATTCAATTACTTTGTGTTTTTCAACGTTGCTATATACACCTTCAAAGTCAAAACTGAAACTGCCATCTTTAGCGGCCATTGTTGTCTTGAATTTGCCATCCTTGCGCAGATCATTGTCTGCATACGGTGCATGCCAATCTTCAGATGCCTGGCACCACTGCATAATGTGATTGGGTTCTGACCACATCGTCCATACTTTTTCTATAGGAGCTTTGATTGTTGCTTCAACGGTGATGGCGGCTTTAGTTGTTGTTTCCATAATATAAGTTGTTTTAGGGTTTGCTATTTTGTTGTTTTCGTTTTGACATTACAAACATAGTACAATAACCCGGTCTGATGGTTGGCGAAAAACGACTTTGAGGGAGGCGAATTGCGACAAAAATCCACTTGTTGGAACGTGTATAATTCAGTTGGTCGTGTTCTTTATAGAAAAGCATAGACCATACGTTGTGGAATGGTTGGTATTCAACTAGAAAGAGCAGAACATTCCTAGAAAGAGTAGAACATTCCCGTAGATAAACCAAATGCATAGATATACTCCTTCGTGTCGTCATCAACTGTAATAGATCGTATGGTGCGCTGGTAATACGGTTCTACCCGTAATGCAAATCGTTTCATGATCTGGTAATCAATACCAACTCCACCGCTTGCCATAGCAGAGAATGTAGTATAGCCCGCACGTTTGGAAAATGCATAGTCGCTGTCGCTTCCATTAGCAAATGAGGAGTGCACTTTGGTTCGCTTCGCAAGAAAGATGTTGGTGGCAATTCCAGCCGTTGCAAATAGCCTGATCTTTTTATGAGTATAAATTCCGTAATTAATATTCAGCGGAAGCGTAATATACTTGAAGCGGTAAATCGTTCTGCTTTTCATTGGCAGGGAGGCATCATCGGGCGTCCACTGCAGATCTTCGAATTTTGTTTTATAGCTCCGGTTAGCATATCCAACTCCACCTTCCAGATATACCCGGTTATTGAATTTATAGCGCACTTGTGAGTGTACAGTGAACCCGGTGTGGCCTGTTTCGTTTTTATTGCGCGTAGCTTTTGTCCATTCATTGTTAGAACTGAAATCAAGCGTTCGGCTGGTGTAGTCGAACGAGCCCATCAGACCGATGGCCGTAAATCCTCTTGACTTTTCCTGTTGACATTGTGCCGCAACGGGAAGCAGCAGGAATAGTATATATAGCCTGAATTGCATGTGGTATAGTTTATAAACTCTCCATGTAAGCCTTAACCAACTCCAGCCCTTCGGCATGTACCACGGTTGTGCCGATAAAAGGCATCTCCAGTGTTTCCATTCTTTCAATAATTCTGCGCTTGTTGTCAGGTATATCAGTGTGGTTTAAATCGGTCTCATAGCTCAGATTCAAACCTCTGTCGGAAGCCATGCCCAGAGGATTGTGACAATGAGCGCATTGGATGTCCAGGTAAGCGCGTGTGCGTTGGGCTACGGTATATTTAGCCGCGTCTTGCCACGCGGGCAGTACAGAAATGGACGAAGGCTCGACTTCGTTTATGATACCTTCATTATATAAATGCGTAAGCTGATTGATTACGATACCATTTCGCAATACATCTTTATTGAGGTTTCGAAGTTTTGGCCCAATCGGAAATATAGTATTGCTGTTATAATGACACGAAGTGCATTCGCGGTGCGAAGGAATACGATAGGCAATCACTTTACCTTCGCCTTTTGCATCGATCCAGTTAACAGTCTTGTCCAATCCGGTAGTTATGAGGAAGGCATCGTCCTGACTTTCATTCCATATATAGGTAGCGACATTCCATCGCGCGTTTTCTTTTATTAACAAGCGCGTCTCGATAATTTTTCTGCCTTTTGTATGATCACGTTTGTCATTATAATAATAGAACGTTTTTACCAGTATGGTGCCCTCCGGAAAATCAGGCAACCCATCGTTGCGTGATATTAGTGTATGTCCTTCCGGAATTTTTATGAGACGTTGTTTTTCGGCATAGTCTGAAAATAGTTCTGTGCTGAGTTCGTATACTTTGAAATTATTCGTTGGTTCCAGGTCTGATAATTTTCCCTGAAAGATTGTATACTCGGATAATTTCGTATGTACCTCTGTAGCATTCTCGATACCGACAAGACCATCGTCATTGCATGACCAACACAGTAGCGAAAGCATAATCAGTAAGAAAGAATTCGAACAACCTTTGATTGTACTCCTTTCAATGCGCATGTAATATCCGTGTTCGCCCATGATTTTGTTCTTCTGTTGCCTCGGCTAGATGACAACCCACGTTTTCTTAACCCCTATAAGAATTGAAAATATGTGGCTGGTATTTTTTAAGATTTATCAGCGCTTGGATGATGTCGGGTTCAAGTTTCTGAAAGCAGCGATAAACAAAGGGAAATAGCCGTTGAACCGTTTGGGGGCGGAGGCGGAACTATGTGCTATAAGGTTGAAGCTGCTAGTGATGCTTCATGGTGAACTCATTTAAAAAATCAATGATTATGAAAAGATTGATGTATTTATTTCTTGTAGCGGGTCTGGCGACTGCGTGTAGCAATGATGACTCCAATGCTAAACTGGAAATTCGGTTAACGGATGCCCCTGGCGATTATGAAGAAGTGAATATTGATATTCAGGAAGTAGAGATTCATGCTTCGTCTGGTGAACAAAACTCCGGCTGGCAAACTTTGGACATTAAGCCTGGTATATATAATGTGCTCGAGCTTACCAATGGATTGGACACGCTGTTGGGTTCTATTGAATTACCGGCAGGGCGTGTATCGCAGATACGTTTGGTTCTTGGTGACGACAACAGTGTAAAGATTAATGGTGTTACCAAACCTCTTGCAACTCCGAGCGCACAAATGTCAGGATTGAAACTTAATGTTCAGGCTGATTTGGTAGAAGGTGTTACGTATCGCATGACACTTGATTTCGATGCTGCTCGTTCCATCGTAAATGAAGGTAACGGAAGCTACAGTCTCAAACCGGTAATCCGCACGTTAAGCGAAGCAACAAGTGGTGCTATAAAAGGTACAGTTACTCCGCTTGAGGCAACGCCTGCAGTATTTGCTGTAGCAGCGAGTGGCGATACCGTTGCAACAGCCTATACCGATGTAACCGGTAAATTTTTATTACGTGCTGTTGATGCTGGAACCTACACAGTGAAGTTCAGTCCTAAAACAGGTTACGAGTCAACAGAAAAAACAGGTGTTACAGTTTCCATTGGTTCGGTAACAGATCTGGGAGTGGTAAGTATCTCGCAATAAACCCTGGGGTGGTTTTCAGGTTTTAAGTTAAACATTGGCGGATACTGTTTTCGATGAAGAGCCTGCAAGTCTTTTTGACGAGCAGGCTTTTTCATTCAATATTTTCAATATTGAAATTATTATCTTGTGCTTCTTATAGCATATGAATCGATTTCTTTTGACGGTTATTGTTTTGTTACTGTTGTTGGCATGCATCAGTTTATTTTTCCCTTTCGTTGTGGAGACCGGGGTATGGATCACCGTAGCAGAAATTATGTGCATGATGGTGATGCTGATTAATGGAATGTTTAAGAAATCAGTTTTCTATAAATTTTTTACAGCTTCAATTTTTGTTTTCATACTTGGAGTCTTGTTTAAGATCCTGCATTTGACAGGTGCTGATCAATTAATGGCATTACCATATTTTTTTATACCGCTTGCGTACACGTTGTATTTTATTCGTAAGAAGTCAGAAGATCATTTGAGTATAATGAAGTTGCTGGCTGTACTCTTCTTTTTTATACCAGTACCGCTCAGTGATTTTGCACTGATTTCCGATGATGTAGCAGACATATTATTCCCGGTTGGCCATATTATATTTTGGTTGGCGTTTGCTGATTTTATTGTTGTTGGTTTTAGAGGACGAACCTTATTCAGTCGCTAAAATTTAATTTACATCAGCGATATAATTCAGGCCTTGTCTGCCACGACTAAATACATTTTTTAAGTATACTTGCCAGACCGACCTGTTTATTGCAATGAATTTCTCTGAAGAACAAATTCTGGCGATGGCTCCTGATGATTCCTCAAAAAAATCAGGAAAAGAATTAGCCAATCCTTCCAAGTGGGTAAAGCGCGAATGGAGTGACCGCGCGTTGTGGGGCGAGTGCCAGGGAAGTGGTAAGCTTCCGTATCAAACACAAATTGATCTTGGCAACATTGCTTTCAAGTGCTCCTGCCCCAGTCGCAAGTTTCCATGCAAGCATGGACTTGGATTGCTGCTGCTGTATGCGCGCGATAAAAAATTGTTTAATCAGGCTGCCGAACCCGACTGGGTAACGGGATGGCTGGATAAACGAAACGAACGCGAAGAGAAAAAGACAGAGAAGCAGGAGAAGGAAAAAGAAAAGAAGGCCGATCCTGTGGCACAAGCCAAACGACAGGAGAACCGGATGAAACGTGTGGAAGATGGTATGGCGGATCTGCGACTCTGGATTGGCGATATTATACGCAACGGCCTGATAAATATACCCGGTAAAGACCCATCGTACTTTGAGACAATGGCAAGGCGAATGGTTGATGCGCAGGCCACCGGACTCGCTGCGATGGTGCGATCGCTTCGCGATACATCGTTCTACCAGGATGGATGGCAGACACCATTCCTCGATCAATTGATTCGTATATACCTCGTACTCGAAGGATTTACCCGGTTCGATTCTTTGTCAGTTGAATTACAGGAAGAATTGAAATCACTGATTGGCTTTACGCAAAACCAGGACGAACTAAAGAATGAGACAGGTGTTCGCGATGAATGGTTTGTGCTGGCGAAACGGACTGATAAAGAAGATAATCTTACCACCGAGCGCAACTGGCTATATGGAGTACGCTCGAAAAAATATGCACTCATCCTTCAGTTTTATGTTAAAGGACAGTTGCCGGCTATAAATCTTTTACCCGGTTCATGCATCGATGCTGAAGTGGTATACTATAAAGGTGTAAATCCGCAACGCGCGCTTATCAAACAGCAGTATAGCGTTACAGCAAAATCGGATATTCATGGTTTCCGCCACTGGAGTGATGCACTTGCATCGGCAGCTGATGCGTATGCTATAAATCCGTGGATATATACCACGCCCGTGGTGGTTGAAAATGTTGTTCCCTATAAAGTGTCCAATCAATGGATATTGAAAGATGAACAGGGTAATGGCGTAACCATCAGCCATAATTTTGCACAGCTGTGGAAACTGATGTCCGTAAGCGGAGGGAAACCCGTGCGGTTATTTGCACTGGGTCGTGAACATAGTTTTGAACCAATGGGTGTATGGGTAGATAATCAATATATACTGCTGGCATGAAATCGTGGGAAGATATAGTCAATAAAGCATTGCTCGGAAGTGAAAAGGCATCACTTCGTGTAGCTGATATTCCTGCTTCGATCGCGCAGGAATATGATCTCGTGGCATCCGGTAATCATGAAGAAGATTTCCTTCGATTCACCTCACTTGTATACCAATTCAGACAAGGCGGAGCACACCCGTTGGATTTCAATGCGGTTAAGTCTGTTGAAGCGGCAGTTGAGACAAAGCAGTATTGCTCAACGCAGGCCAACGACACGCTGAAGATTATACTGGACGAAGAGTTGCCACAACTTTTGTATTTGTGGTTACAGACTTGTGCGTCCAGACAGGAGGTTGTGTCTCCGGAAATGATACCGGCACTGCTGGATATAGCACTGCGTAAAAAAGAATTACGCAAGGTGATTGTGGAGGTGACTGGTAATCGCGGACTGTGGCTGGCGACTATAAACCCGCCATGGAATTTTAGTTTGCCTGCGGAGGATGCGAAAACTGTATGGGACACCGGCACACCCGAGCAACGAAAAGAAGTGTTGCGTGAACTTCGTATAGCGAATCCGGAGGAAGGACGAAATATACTTGAATCAACCTGGACAACGGAAGGTGCCAATGAAAAAGTATCTTTCCTGGATATACTCAAGATCAATCTGTCAAAGAGTGATTTGCCGTGGTTGGAGAGTTTAAAAGAAAAAGGTCAGAAGGTAAACAACGCCAGTCTTGAATTGCTGAAATTGATACCAGAGTCTGCTGTTGTTCAGAATTATAGAAATATACTTTCGGAAGCTGTAGGCATTAAAACCGGCAAGGCGCTACTCGGTATGATCAATAAGACAATGCTTCAGGTAGATGAATCGGTAGCCGTTCCCGATGCTGTTTTTAAAACAGGTATTGAAAAACTCAGCAGCGATAAAAACGTAACGGACAGTAAATATATTCTGGCCCAGCTTATATCCGCTGTGCCGCCATCGTTCTGGAATCAGCACCTGTCTCATTCGACTCCGGAAATTATAGAGTTGGTTCAGAAAGAAAAGAATACGGCCTTCTATCTTCCGGCTATAGCCATGGCTGCCATTCGGTTCAAGGATCAGGAATGGATAAAGTATATATTGGACAAGGCTGATCGCGATATAATTCGAAGTTCTGTGGTATCAATGATTGGTGCATTACCGGCAGTCGATCGCGATCGTTATGCGCTGAAATTCCTCAAGGATAGTCCCCATGATATCATTGGTTTGATGGCCAACAGTGATGTGGAATGGAGTATGGAATTAGCGAAAGCTATACTCGCACAAACGGCCCATGAAGTATATTCCTACAATCGCACGTTCTATCGCCCGGTAATGGCGTTGATTCCGGTTGGTATATTGGATATACTCGATTCCTTTATTCCCAACGATGAAAATAAAAAAGTGTACTGGAAGAGCCAGAGTGATGAGCTCGCCAGACTACTAACGATTAAACTACAAACCCTGCAATCCTTTAACGCATGAGTACATTATTAAGACAACACGCTGAACAGTTATTTGCCCACGAGCTGGACGAACTGCGAAAAGCAGACACTGAAAAACGTCCGCCTAACTGGAGTTTATCACCGCAGGCTGTAGTAACCTATATTTTAGGCGGCAAGCTTAAGAATGGTTTTGAGGTAACTCCGAAATATATAGGCAATCGAAGGCTTATTGAGATTGCTGTGGCTACACTCACAACCGATCGCGCATTGCTGCTATATGGTTTACCAGGTACCGCAAAGTCGTGGGTGTCTGAACATCTCGCGGCTGCTATATCCGGCAATTCTACACTCATCGTACAAGGTACAGCAGGAACCGGTGAAGAAGCGATACGCTACGGCTGGAATTATGCGCGTCTGTTGGCAGAAGGTCCATCTGAAAAAGCTTTAGTGGAGACACCGGTTATGCAGGCAATGCGCGATGGTAAAATTGCCCGCATTGAAGAACTGACACGTATAGGTTCGGATGTGCAGGATACACTGATTACTATACTTTCCGAAAAGACGATGCCGATACCAGAGTTGAACACCGAAGTACAGGCAGTAAAAGGCTTTAATGTAATAGCTACTGCAAACAACCGCGATAAAGGTGTTAACGAATTGTCAGGTGCGTTGAAGCGAAGATTCAATACGGTCATCCTTCCATTGCCTGATAACATGGACGAGGAGATTGATATTGTTCGCAGACGCGTACAGAGCTTCGAGAAAATTATGGAGCTTCCTGCAGAGCCACCGGCTGTAGCCGAGATCAAACGCATCGTTACTATTTTCAGAGAGCTTCGTTCCGGTGTAACGCTGGATGGTAAAACAAAGATCAAAGTTCCGTCTGGTACACTCAGCACAGCGGAAGCTATATCTGTAGTAAACAGCGGTATGGCTATGGCTGCATATTTTGGTGATGGCTCTTTGAAAGCAGCCGATCTTGCAGCCGGTATCATAGGGGCAGTGGTGAAAGATCCGGTGCAGGATAAAATTGTGTGGCAGGAATACCTGGAGACGGTAGTTAAGCCACGCGATGAGTGGAGAGATATATACAGAGCTTGTCGCGATCTGGGTATATGAGTGTTCATGTTCTGGGCATACGACATCACGGTCCGGGTTCGGCCAGAAATGTAAAAGCATTCCTGGAGAAAACGCAGCCGGATATTATACTGGTGGAAGGTCCGCCGGAAGGAGATGAGTTGTTGCGCTGGTCCGCGCATAGTGGATTCAAACCACCTATAGCGATACTGGCCTATATACCGGATCAGCCGCATCGCGCAGTATTCTATCCCTTTGCTGAGTTCTCGCCAGAGTGGCAGGCGATATATTTCGGTGCCAGGAAAAATATACCGGTCCGCTTTATGGACCTTCCGCTTGTGCACAGCTTTGCGCTCGAGAAGAAAGAAAAGCCTGCAGAGGATACTATATCCAGTAATGCATTTCGTCATGCAGAAGTTACTCCGGAAGTATACCAGGACCCGCTTCGCCACCTGGCAGAAGCTGCAGGTTTTAATGATGGTGAACGCTGGTGGGAGTATATGTTTGAGCATCGCAGGGACGATGAGGGTGTATTTGATGCTGTACAGGAGGCTATGCAAACGCTTCGTACTGAACTACCGCAGAAAGATGACTATGTAGAAAAGCTTCGCGAAGCCTATATGCGCAAAACCATCCGACAGGCAGAAAAAGATGGTTATCAGAATATAGTCGTCATCTGCGGAGCATGGCACGCACCGGCATTGGTAAATATGCCGAAGCAAAAGGACGACAATGATCTTCTGAAAGGACTGCCCAAAGTAAAAGTAGAAACCACGTGGATACCGTGGACGTATAATCGCCTCACATACACCAGCGGTTATGGTGCCGGTATAAAGTCTCCCGGCTGGTATGAGCACGTATGGCATTACCCCAACGATGATGGTACACGCTGGATGGCAAAGGTTGCCAAGCTGTTTCGCTCGAGGGATATGGATACTTCGACAGCTCATATCATCGAAGCGGTGCGTCTGGCAGAGGCACTTGCCGCCTTGCGAAATCTCAGCAAAGCGCGCCTCGAAGAACTGAACGAAGCAACACTTGCTGTACTCTGTAATGGTGACGAAATATTGCTGCAGTTAATACGCGAGCAGCTAATTGTAAGTGATACGATCGGACAAGTTCCGCATGAAGTACCCAAGCCTCCGTTGTTGCAGGATGTAGAGAAAACACAAAAGCGCCTGCGCACGCCGGCAGAAGCTGGCATCAAAGAACTTACACTCGATCTTCGTGAAGACACACAGTTACAACGAAGTATATTTCTCCATCGGTTGTTGCTGATTGATGTGCCGTGGGCACACATCATGCAGGTGCGAAGTAAAGGAACGTTCAAAGAGCAATGGCAACTGAAATGGGAGCCGGAGTATTCCATCCGCATTATTGAAAAAGGTAATTGGGGAAATACACTCGAAGAGGCGTCTGCTAATTATGTAGCAGCACAAGCGAAAGATGCTCCGGGTTTGCAGGCGGTGTGTGCATTGCTCGAAAAAGTTATACCGTCTGACCTTCCAAAAGCTGTTCAAGCGTTGATCACACAGATCAATAACCTGGCAGCGGCTACTAATGATGTTGTTCAGTTACTGGAAGCGTTACCTGCATTAGTGTCGGTGTCGCGCTATGGTAATGTGCGTCAGACAGACGAAACGATGGTGCTGGGTATTGTTAACTCCATGATCGCGCGTGTGTTTGTGAGCCTGCCTGCTACTTGTGTAGGTATAGATGAAGAGGCCGGTTCAAAAATGACAGAGCATATATATCAGCTGAATGAATCGATCATCTTGTTAAATCAACAGGATCAGCGCAGCGAATGGTATACTACGTTGCGCACGATCTGCAATCACCCTAACACAGCGCCTATTGTGAGTGGATATAGCACACGTATACTCTGCGATGCAAAGATTGTGGAGGGTGAAGAACTTGCTAATCGCTTTCACTTTGCTTTATCACGCACAGCCAATACATCGGAAGCCGCCTCATGGCTGGAGGGTTTTCTGAAAGGCAGCGGTACCATTCTGATTATTGACAACCGACTTTGGACATTGGTAGATCAATGGGTGAAGAGTTTAAGTGAGGCTGATTTTATAGCATTGCTTCCGTTAATGCGCAGAACATTTTCTCAGTTTTCACATGCAGAGAGAAGAAAGATCGGAGAGAAGGCAAAGAAAGGCATAACCGATCCAACGGCTACCGCGCTGGCACCTGCAGAAGATATAGCGGATGTAGCACGGGCTATGAGAGGTATACCGGTGATAGCACAACTGCTGGGTATAAATAAAAAAGGAACAGATCAATAAAGTATATTTCATGGATGCACATCTTCGTAAATGGCGAATGATACTCGGAGGCGAGCAGAACGATGGAACTGGTTATTCCCTCGGAGATACAGATCTGCAGATAGATAAAACACTCGAAGCGTTATATGATGCGGAGCGAAAGGGCGGTCTCGGTCCTTCATCACCAAACGTAAGCCGATGGCTGGGTGATATACGTACTTACTTTCCAAATACCGTTGTAAAAGTAATGCAGCAGGATGCGTTGAAACGACTCAACCTTACTTCCATGCTGTTGGAGAAAGAGATGCTTGAGAATGTTGAACCCGATGTGCACCTGGTTGCAACGCTCATGTCACTGAGCCGCGTCATACCTTCCAAGACAAAAGATACAGCGCGACAAGTAGTAAGACGTGTGGTGGAAGATCTGATGAAGAAACTTGCACAACCTACGCAGCAAGCTATCGCAGGTAGTCTCAATCGTTCAACACGAAACAGGCGTCCGCGACACAACGAGATCAACTGGCGCTCGACTATATTGAAGAACCTGAAACATTATCAGCCCGAGTATAAAACGATTATACCGGAAACGCGTATTGGTTATGGTAAACGAAGACGTTCGCTGAAGGATGTAGTACTGTGTATTGATCAGAGCGGATCGATGGGAACATCCGTTATATACTCCGGTATATTTGGAGCGGTAATGGCATCTATACCCGCCATCCAAACCCGCATGGTTGTTTTCGATACAAGCGTTGTTGACCTCACAGAAGAACTTGATGACCCGGTTGAATTGCTGTTTGGTGTTCAGCTCGGTGGCGGCACTGATATTAACCTTGCATTAACGTACTGCCAGCAAATTATACAGCGGCCTGCGGATACGGTGCTGGTTCTGATTACCGATTTGTATGAGGGAGGCAGTGACATTGAAATGCGTAAACGAGCCAAGACATTGACGGAGGCAGGTGTTCAGGTTGTTGTGTTACTGGCGTTGAACGATGAAGGTGCGCCATCATACGATCATGGCAATGCTGAATACATGGCATCGTTAGGTATACCGGTATTTGCCTGCACACCGGATAAGTTTCCAGACCTGATGGCTGCTGCACTTAGCAAACAGGATATTACTATGTGGGCCGCGAAGGAAGATCTTGTAACGCGGAAGTAGAAACACAAACAGATGACTGTCTGATCAGGCAATATATATCAGTTCAAATTGTATAGCGAAAAGCATGAAAGGGGAATCGTATGGCGGTTCCCCTTTATTTATTGTTAAACAGAGCTATCGTTTCAGGCGTTAACGCCCGTCATTGCGCGGCACTCTTCTGCACATTGGCGGCAGGCCTCTGCGCATACGCGGCAATGTGTCATACCATGTGCTGCATGCTTCTCACATTCTTCAGCGCATACTTCACAAATTTCGGCACAGGCGTGGCAGAAGAGCAGAGCGTGTTCGCCTCCCATTCCCATCAGGCGTGCACTGGCATAACATGCTTCAGCGCATTCACGGTCTAGTTGGATACATCTGGTTAACATGGCTACATCTTTCTCGTTCAGGCAAGACGTTGCGCAGTGTTCACATTCTGTTGCACATTCAAGACATGCATCAATACAAGTTTGATAGCGTTCGTATTTCATGGCAATTTTACTTTAGTGGTGGAATCATTTCTGATGTTTTCAGAACAATACGGTAGTGCGAAAACATTATGCCGGGAAGTATCCCATTTACAACGCGTGTAATATTTCCGTAGTCAACGTGCTTTGCCGGAATGTTTTTGATTATGATGTAGCGATGCTTCAACAAGTATTGAGGAGTGTTGCGAACCATTTTTAAATGCCTGCGTTATTATGCAACACGATGTAGTAACACGAGCTTTCCGCAAAACGAGAAGTTTACTATTTTTGCATTATTCAAATCAAAACGTCACCACGTGTAGGATTTAATTTCTTTCAGATTCCATTCAATATTGGCAAGCCGGCTTCAAGGCTTGTATTGTTTACATTCTAACGAAAGAAATTATGCTTACGCTTCAAGGTGTTACGTATGTACATCCGAACAAGGATGTATTATTCACGGACATAAATATTAATATTAACAAACACGAAAAGATTGCGCTTATCGGCAATAATGGCGTTGGTAAATCTACGCTGTTGAAAATATTGTCGGGCGAGTTGCTGCCTTCTGCCGGCTTTGTGAAAGCGGAAACGAAACCATACTATATACCTCAGATTTTTGGACAGTTCAATACGTATAGTGTAGCCCGGGCGTTGCGGATTGAGTCCAGGCTTCAGGCTTTACAGGAAATTCTGCGAGGCGAAGTTACAGAGACCAACCTGGCATTACTCGATAACGATTGGTCGATAGAAGAACGATGTCAGGAAGCACTGACGCATTGGGGTCTTGGCGGACTCGATCTGAATCAATCCATGGCATCACTCAGTGGTGGACAAAAGACTAAAGTTTTTCTGGCGGGTGTTATGATTCACCAACCTGAAATGGTTTTGCTCGATGAACCGAGTAACCACCTGGATATATCTGGCCGAAGGGTTTTGTATGATTATATAGCATCTGTCAATCACGCACTGATGGTGGTTAGTCACGATCGTACACTGCTAAATTTATTGCCTGTGGTATATGAAATGGGTAAGCACGGTATAATGGCATACGGTGGTAACTACGATTTTTATACAGAGCAAAAACAAATTGAAAACAATGCGTTGAACCAGGGGTTGAAAAGTAAAACGAAAGCGCTACGTAAAGCAAAGGAGGTCGAGCGCGAGTCGATGGAGCGCCAACAAAAGCTCGATGCCCGTGGCAAAAAGAAACAGGATAAGGCCGGACTTCCTACTATCATGATGAATACTTTCAGGAACAACGCTGAGAAAAGTACGGCACGGATGAAAGGTATACATGCAGAAAAGATTGGTGCTATTGCAGAAGAGGTAAATCAACTTCGTAAAGAACTGCCCGATACCGACACTATGAAGATGAACCTCGATAATGCATTTCTTCATCGCGGCAAAGTACTGGTAACGGCCAACAAGATTAACTATAGCTATAACAGCGTATTCCTTTGGAAGCAACATCTCGATTTTCATATCCGAAGCGGTGATCGGATAGCTATTAAAGGTACCAACGGCTCCGGCAAAACAACGCTGATAAAAATTATACTTGGAACGCTAGAGCCCGGTATAGGTACACTTGAGCGCGTTGATGTAAAAGCAATCTATATTGATCAGGATTATTCGTTGATCGATAATTCACTGAGTGTTTATGATCAGGCGCAAAAGTATAACACTATCAACCTGCAGGAGCATGAGGTAAAGATTCGTTTAAACCGCTTTCTTTTTCCCAGAGAAGATTGGGACAAGTCCTGTAAAGCACTTAGCGGAGGAGAAAAAATGCGATTGATGCTTTGCTGTTTAACAATAGGTAATCGTGCTCCTAATATGATTATACTCGATGAGCCAACAAACAACCTCGATATCCAGAATCTTGAAATTTTAACAAACGCTATTAATGAATATCAAGGAACATTGATTGTGGTTTCGCATGATGCGAGCTTTTTGAAACAAATACAGATCGAGAGATATATAGAGCTATAATCCTGATCTTATGCCAGGGGATTAATCCCCTGGCATCGGATTATGAGTAAATTTTCTAATAAAACATGCACAAGTCGAATCAATGGGAGGGTTGTTTTTATATTTGTGTAGATAATGTTTTTTGTTTTGCGTAAGATCCTAACCTTGTTACTTGTGGTCTCCATGGCCGGTAGTCCCTTCGTTGTGTTCGCTCAGCAAGAGGCCTCCAATTGGGTTTTTGGCGTTGGAGGTGGACTTGATTTCTCCTGTTCTACCCCTCAATTTTACTCAACTCCATTTGATGGATTGGAAGGCGGAGCTGTTATTTCTTCAGCTGATGGTGACTTGCTCTTTTTTACGGATGGTAATGTTGTATGGAGCAGGGACTATCAAATTATGCCGAACGGTCACGACTTGGGAGGCTTATGTGCAGGTTATGGTAACTATGCATCATCTTCTCAAAGTGCCCTTATTATTCCACATCCGGGAGAATCTAATCTATACTATATATTTACAACAGACTGCACGGAAGATGGTTTTGCCGCGGGGTTGCGTTACTCGGTTGTAGATCTGTCTCTAAATGGCGGCATGGGTGACGTAACACAAAAGAACAAGCCTCTGGTTGCTAATACAGAAGAAAAAGTAGCTGCCGTCTTTCAGTCAAACGGTAAAGATGTATGGGTTCTGACACACGGAGTGCAGTCCAATAAATTTTATGCATTTTCCATCACAAGTGCAGGACTTAATACAACTCCGATAATCTCTTCCATAGGCCAAAGTCATCCAGGCGGTAGGGGATACATGAAGTTTTCTCCCGATGGCCAGCGGCTTGCTGTTGCTTGCTTTCTCTATGGCTACAATAACGATGGTATACCGTTGGAATTATTTAAGTTTAATATCTCTACAGGTCAGGTTACATCGGATTTTGTTATACCTACAGGGACTGAGGTTATTTATGGAGTTTCATTTTCTCCCAACGGCAGAGTACTATATACATCTTGCGCGTGGGGATGTTCAGGAAGTCTCATTCAACAGTATAATTTGGATGCAGGTACACCACAGCAAATATATGATCAACGCTATACCATTCGGGATACATATGTACAGGGAGGTATGCAATTGGCGAATGACGGCAAACTTTATTTTTTATCAACGAACTCCACAAAAGTGGAAGAGTATCTGGGAGTGATTATGTATCCTGATAAAACCGGTAATGCTTGCGAGCAGATATCGAATTACGTTGAACTTCCTTGTTGGACCGGTGTGACATATGGCGTTCCTAATTTTATTGAATCATATTTCAGAGAGCAGGTAACTAATGGTAATTGTACGCAAAAAAATGAAAGCTTTGTTGAGAATTTTGATTTTGGTATATCATCAGATTGTCATACCCGTAGTGTTTTCTTTGATAATAAATCTTCTGTTATAGACGCGGAGTTATCCAGACCAACCTTGTTCTACTCGTGGCTTATTAATTTTGGTGACGGAGCAATACATTGGTCACGAGTACCTGAAGATGCTACACATACTTATGCCACACCTGGTACCTATACAGTAACATTGTCAGTTTCGAGTGCAGGTTGTGTGATATATTCTATGCAACAGCTTGTGACTATCGGAGCGCCCTCTCCTAAATTTAGTTATAAGCAGGACTGTAAAACACTTGCTGTCAATTTTAACAATCTAACAAGTGAGCAAGGTGAGGCCTATACCTTGCATTGGGATTTTGGAGATAACAGTATTGATAACACTAGTGACGCAAAGAATCCAACACATAAGTATGCTATACCAGGGAAATATGCGGTTACACTGACAGCTACAAATGACTGCGGATCATCATCAACCCAAATGGAATTTCAGGTGTACGAACCACTTTCGGTATCATTGGGACCAGATACCGCGTTTTGCTTTGAAACAGATTATATATTGAAGGTAGCTCGACAGCCTAAGGCTTCCTATCGATGGAGCACAGGTGATACGTGGATCGATATTAAAGTTACTACTCCTGGAGAATACTCAGTGATAGCGAGCCGAGATGGCTGTGTTGTTTCCGATGTAATCCAATTGAAGTATGAAGATTGCGATTTGTGCAGTACAGTTGTCAAGGATTTACAACTTGGCAGCGATACTACTATCTGCGAAACGGATCTTATTCATCTTGGTGTGGATAAATCTGTTAAAGGAGAATTTTTATGGAGCAATAGTCAAACAGAGCATGGTATTGATGTAACCGAAGCAGGCAAATACTGGCTTACACTTATACAAGGAAATTGCCAGACATCGGACACTGTAACAGTTGATATACGGGACTGCACTGTATGTGATGTATTTATACCGAACGTGTTTACGCCCAATATAGATAGTAAGAATGATGTTTTTGCTGTTGATGTTAGATGCGAGCACTATGCCTTTAGATTGACTATATATAACCGTTGGGGCGATAAATTAATTACTGTTTATGAGCCATCCTGGAACGGGCGCATCGGAAATGAATTTGTCTCCCCGGGTATATATTACTATGCCGTGCAGTATTCGTTTACGGGGCCGCAATCACGGGTAATTACTCATCAGAAAAAGGGTTGGCTACATGTGGTCCGATAAACTTCAGCGAATGTTCAAAGAGTTAATCTCCTGGCAATAGATGTTGCCTGTTTGTAAAGCTGATATAGTTTGTTAGCAATCCTCTTATTTGTTCAGCAGCCACTGGGTTGGCGGAATGAACTTTGAATGTTAGTTTGCTCAAATCTAATCCTGATTCATAGACCAACCATTTGGCGGCAGCGTATCCATCGGCAGCCACTTCTCCATTTGCATCCAGTCCTAAATCGTTATCAAAGCTGATGAATTCAGGTAGGCCATGCTTTTGTATATGGGTTACAAATTCATTAAAGCTTCTCACAACGTCAAAGGTGTGTACAACGGAATAGTCATAAACCATATCAACAGTTCGCAGGTCGTCCAGGAATAGCTTTTTCATAATGATTATTTATTGGAATCTGCCAAACACCTCAGCAAAGGGGTCGCGCCCTACTATTGTATAGTAAAATAAACCACCGAGCCAACCGTGAAACAATCCTAATACGTATACATTTCGATGGCGCAGGTAAATATAGGTGTATAACAAGGCGAGAACGAACGTGCCCGCAATCAACCAGTAGTCTGGATAATGTACCAATGCAAAAAGTACAGCGGTGATAGTTATGATGAAAGCCTCGCTCGTACGATTTACTTTCAGGTGTTGTAAATTGCCTGCCACCAGACCGACAACAAGGAATTGCTGGATCGTGCCCCATGCTGGATATAAAATAAGAATGGGAATAATATGCCAGCTAAAGTTTATACTGTGACGCTGATAACCTATGATGAAGAATATAGCAATCGCAATTACTCCAAAAGGCAAAAGCTTGCGTGCCACTGTTCCAAAGTTATCTGTACGAAAGCCCCAATAGGCGAGTATGCCTTTTACCCGTTTGCTCTGATTTATAACATAGATCGTCCAACCAATGATTGCTATCGCTATAAAGGGAAGTTGCCATTGCGATATATCCATGAAGATAATTTTGCCGATGCCCATCAGGAGTACGGCCGTTATTTCATATTTCCTTCGTTTATCCGAAATGAAGTGTTGAGGATCAGAGAGATTTTGTTTCATGGTGTTTGTCTATAGGCAACTATAGCAAATATAAATCTGAATCATTAATATCTAGCAGGGTATTAATTCCCCTGCTATTGATAAAAATGAATACAATCTACCTCTTAAAATCGCGGAATTTGATTTTCGCTACGATTCGCTGACCGTGACGATTAAACAAATCGACTTTAGGCTTCATGATGAGACCTTCTGCGATGTGCTTTTTATCATGTGCAATGATAGAGGTGTAACCTTTCTTTACAAAATCTACTGCTTCTATCAGTGTACCGGTACCGATAATTGGTACGATATCTACTTTAAATTTGTTAGCAATGTCTTCTACGTTTTCGCGGGACAGCCAGAAGTTACCGACTTTTACATCGAACAAAATAAAATCAGTACCCTGAGTGATGTAACGACTACCATCCTTCTGGATTTTGTTACCGTAGCCTTCACCGTATATACATACTTCGGTTGCATCAGTAAAGATTTGTTTCATAGTTTCTGCGGTAAATTTCTGTTGCAGTACATTTAGCAGGAAGGTTGGTATATGTGCATCATCGGTTTTTCCTCCGAAGCGCACTTCACCACCATTCCACATGATGCGAATGTTTGTACCATCAATTTTTTCGGTCCAGGTCCATGGAATATCTTTCAGTGTTTCAAATTCCGGTAACGCCCAGTGGCCTTCCATCAGTTGTTTAAAGTTGGTTTCAGGACTGCGCAAAAACACAGTCTGAATCTTGTGGTATTCTTTCATTAGTTTATTCAATAAGAGTGTTAATAATTGTATTAGGTATAGCGAATGATATATGCGTTCAGAAAAGACATGGCAGCGCCACTCCGATGTGTTTTCATCAGACGATATATACTTTTACTATCGTGGAGAATAAAAAAAGCCCCGGGTTGGTTTACCAGGGGCTTGTATGCATCAGCAGTGTGATGTTTTATCTATACATATACCCAGGGTAAATCCCAACAGCTCTTCCCGTTAAATACGAGGCGTATTTAGGGAGCGTATTTTGGTTTGCGATGTTTACTCCTGGTTTCATTTTAGTTTTAATTTTTTATCGTGTTGCAAATATAGTATGAGTTTTTGATGTTGTGGTGTAGTATTCCTGTATTTTTTTATGATGATTGTTTTGATAAAGGCCCTGACACTCGGGGCTTTCTATTTGTATAGGCTCAATTCAACCTAAACTCCTTCGGAGACTTTCCCATCTTCGCCTTGAAAATTTTTGTAAAGTAAGAAGGATGTTCAAAGCCGAGGTCGTAAGCGATTTCGCTTATTGATTTATCTGAACCCCAGAGTAATGATTTGGCTTTCTCTATTAACTGAAGGTGTATATGCTCCTGCGTGGTTTTTCCGGTGTAGCGCTTTAGTAAATCTGACAAGTAATTAGGAGAGAGGTGTAACTGCTCAGCAAAATACTTTACATCGGGTAGACCTGTATTTATAAGTGTGTCTTGCGCGAAGTAAGCCAGGAGTGCATTTTCAAATTGTTGTACTATATCGTGGTTTACTTTGACGCGTGTAATGAACTGGCGGTCGTAAAAGCGATTACAGTAGTTTAGCAGTAGTTCGATGTTGCTTACAATAAGCGCATGCGAGTGTTTGTCGATATTCTGAGAGTATTCGCGTTTTATGTTTTCGCCACAAGTGCGTAGCATTGCTTTCTCATCGTCAGATACGTGCAGTGCTTCGTTGGCATCATATTGAAAGAATGAATACTGATGTATTTTTTTTCCGAGGTCGGTTTTGTGGAGCAGATCTGCGTGGAAGAATAATCCCCAGCCTTCGTTGTATGCAATATAGCGTTGTGTAGATATAGCCTGACCCGGAGCCGTAAATACGAGCGTACCTTCATCGAAATCGTATTGCGATTTGCCATACTTCATAGAGCCTTTTAACTGCTTGAGATATACTGAGTAGAAGTGAATGCGGAAAGGTGTTTCTTCCTCCGGAAAGTTGTTGCGATTTATTTCGTCTAAAGAAACAAATGAGACCAGTGGATGCTTGGGTCCCGGACAGCTATACAGCTTGTGCAGGTCGCTGATGGTGTATATATCTACAAAAGTATTTGGCATATTGACATGTCAAAGATACGCAATAATGTTTCTGAATTTATTTACTGTTGTTGAGTATGCACTTCTTATAGGTACATACCCCCGGCTACTTCAATACGTTGTCCGTTTATCCATTTAGCATCATTGGAACATAGAAATGCTACTACGCTTCCAATGTCGTCAGCTTGTCCAATCCGCGGCAGCGCTGTGATTGCTTTTATATGCTCTTGTACTTGAGGTGTTTCACGAAGTCGGCTGCCATTAAAATCGGTAGCGATGGCGCCTGGCGCTACTACATTGGCACGTATATAGCGTTGTCCTAATTCTTTAGCTATATACTTGGTGAGTGTTTCTACTCCTGATTTTACACTGGCGTATGCGCCACTGCCGGGATTTGTAAAGCGTGTTAAGCCGCTGGAGATGTTTACAATGGCACCGCCATCGCTGATATAGGGCAGGGCTTTTTGTGTAAGGAAGAATACACCTTTTAAATGTACATTTACAAGTTCATCAAACTGCTCTTCTGTCGTGGCTGCAAGCGATGGTACAGTTATGCCATGTCCTGCGTTGTTGATAAGAAAATCGAAGCGTTCTGATTGGAATCTATTCTTTAAGGATGTCAGTAATGTAGCGTAAAAAGTATCGAAGCTTTTCGTGTCACCGGTGTTGAGTTGTAAAGCTGTGGCACGTTGTCCGGTTTGTTCGATAGCAGCTAAAACAGAAAGTGCTTCGTCTTTCCTGGAATTGTAGGTTATGATTACATCGTTACCGCGTGCAGCCAGGTTTAAGGCTATATCTTTTCCAAGGCCGCGACTTCCGCCAGTTACCAAAGCGATTTTTGTTATGTTCGTTTTCATATTGTTTTGTTTTTAATTACGATGTAAAGGTGCACACACGCCTCGTGACGGATTTATATCTATCTACGCATTGCTTATACTTTTCCCGGTTTGGTTTGCGCGCAGATTTTGCAGGTTGACGCAGAGCTGGATTTGCAAAAAGATGCTATATTGGCTAGTGTAGGATGGTTAAATGTTGGCTTAAACTAATCGGAATTAGTACTTATGAGCTATATAGAAGATATTCGGATTTATGATCGCAAGGAGGATAAATTTCGTTCCGTGTTAACGAATTGTGTTTCTCACATGTTCAAGCGTATTTTGAAAAGTAAACTCAGAACACCAAACGTCTTTATTTTTTCGATATATCTGACGGATGATGAAAGTAAACACTTAAGTTACTATCACTATGGAGGTTTTTTGACTATTGATTATTTCTTTGATCCAGATGTCTACCAGCAGAGTAAAGATGTTTTTGAAAGAAAGAAAATGATTCTCGATATGATTCGTAATGCGCTGCTTCACGTGGCTTCTTGCGAAAACTGGGGAACTGATATTATTTTAGACACGTATAATACATGCTTAGCGAGCGAAATAAAAAATGAATGGTGGTTTAAAGGAAAACCGATTGCTTCACCTGATAGAAGACATTATATCGGTATGTATACCGTGTATGATTTTAGTCGGTTTGAATACTGGCTCGTACTGTTTGATAAGGCCAAAACAGAATTGATACGACACTTAGTATACAAGGATCGTGCAGAAATTTTTGTAATTTCTCATCTGTCATGGCAGGATCGTGAGCATATTGTATACAAATTTGGCGGGCCCCAAAAGTTGTTTATATATAGTATTGATGATCTGCTACAATCGCGTGTTGCCGAAATTCCTGAGAAGATACATTTGATGTTTAAGTAAACAACAGGACACGCAAATGTAGCTATCAGGTCAAGTGTAAAACACAATGTTACTCATTCCTTAAACTCTTCACCGGGTTCTCCAATGCCGCTTTAATAGATTGGTAGCCTACCGTAACCAGTGCAAGTGTAATACATAGCGTTCCTGCGAGTATAAATATCCACCATTCTATGTTGGTTCTATAGGTATAGCCTTGAAGCCATTGATCCATAGCATACCATGCGATGGGTGTACCAATCAATATCGCGATAGCTACGAGTGTTGCAAAATCTTTGGAGAGAAGCGCGGTAATGCGAAGTACAGATGCTCCCAAAGTTTTTCGGATGCCAATCTCTTTTATTCTGACTTCAGCCATATAGCTGGCGAGTCCGAATAGTCCAAGACATGAGATGAAGATCGTTAGTATAGTGAATACCGAAGTGAGTGATGCGGTGCGTTCGGTGTCTTCAAATTTCTGTGCATAGTCATCATCTGAAAAATGAAACTCAAAGGGATATTCAGGATTATACTTTTGAAAGAGTGCTTGTATACCTGCAATGGCTTGCTGTGGAGCTATATCTTCTCTCAGTTTGATGTGGATTACATTAAATCCGCTTCCTTTTTCTCCTTCAATAACGAGGGGCTTTATAGTTTGATAAGGTGATCCGGTGATAAAATCTTTCACTACGCCAACGATATGATACTCGGTACCATCCGTTTCGGTTACTCGTTGACCAATCGGGTCTTTAAAGCCAAATGCCTTCGCTGCCGCTTCGTTGATGAGCATGGCCGTTGAATCGGTCGGGTATTTTTGAAGATCCATATCGCGACCTTGTATCAAGTGAAGTGATGCAGTTTCCACCAATCCTTCGTCAGCCGACATTCGGTCAAAGTCGGTTTTGTCTTCCGGATTTTTACCTTGCCATTGCAGGTCCCACGTGTCACTCATAATCATGCTCATGGGCGACAGCGTTTTGGTTACGCTTGAAGCTATACCGGAATTGATGAGCTCATTTTTTAACGGTGTATAGTTCTCGTAGAGATCGCCTGTCATCCAATGATATACCAGTGGTGTCGCATTATAGCCGCGATCGCGTGTTTGCGTATAGCGTATCTGTTGCACCACTACCATGGTCGCTATAATCAGCACGATTGCAAATGTGAACTGTGTAACGACCAGTATCTTTCTCGGGTTGATGCGTGCAAAACTTTTTTTGAATGTGCCCTTTAGCACCGTAACAGGTTTAAAAGACGAAAGGAAGAATGCCGGGTAACTGCCAGCAATAATACCCGTGATAATCGTGAAGGCAATCAATGCTATCCAGAAATATAGTTGTGTAAAGGGTACTGAAACGATTTGGCCAACGAGTGTATTAAAGTAAGGTAACATGAACTGCACCAACACAACGGCTATAGCTGCCGATATACCGGCCAGCAAAATTGACTCGATTAAAAATTGTCCTATCAGCAATGTTTTATCAGCACCGGCTACTTTTCGTACACCAACTTCTTTTGCCCGTTTTTCACTCCGCGCGGTGCTTAAGTTCATGAAGTTAATGCAGGCTACCAGTAGAACGAATCCACCAATAATGGCGAATAGCCGTACCGTTTCTATTCGTCCTCCGGCAGATTTTCCATTTTCAAATCGTGAGTATAAATGCCACTGACTGATCGGGTGAAGTATAATCTCTTCTTTAACAAGCCCTTCGCTGTGACGAATGGTGACGTCTTTTATCTTTTCGCTTACGGATGCAAAGGAGTGCCCGGGCTTGAGTTGGACATACGTAAATATACCATTGTTCGCCCAGTTTACTTCGTCATCGTTTGTACGTTTCATGTACCCCCACGACAATATATACTCAAAGTCGAAATCGGTATTGGGCGGCAGGTCTTTCATAACACCGGTTACACGGTATAGCTCATTATCGATTTTAATCTCTTTTCCCAATGCATGAATGTCGTCAAACATTTTGAGCGCCATTTTCTCTGTTACAATAATGGAGTAACTATCGTTGAGTGCTGTGCCGGGATTACCTTCTAATAGTGGAAAGGTAAATATCTTCAGGAAGGAAGGATCTGCAATAAGTGCTTTTGTTGATATTTTACGATCGTCTACAACCGTAACAAACCACCGGCTAAAGGTTCGTGCTGCATCTGCTACATCTTCATACTCTGCTTTGAGTGTTGGGCCAAGAACCTTTGGTGTATACGGCCAACACTCAATCTTGTCGTTCATCCGGCCTTTGTTCCAGGCCTGGTATATATCTGGGCGATTTACATGAAAGGTATCGAAACTTACTTCATGGTCTATCCATATAAAAATTATGATCGCTGTTGCCATTCCCACGGCAAGCCCGGAAATATTAATGAACGAGAAGCCTTTGCTTCTGATGAGATTCCGGAGTGCGACCTTAAAATAATTTCTGAGCATGCGTGAAAGTTTATGACCTATTCAGGAATGCACTTGCAAAGCATATTCCAGAATGAAACCCATTTTCTTGCTTGCATTCCAAGAGTATAAACTTATAACATGTCCGGAATTGAAATAATGTGAACGGAAATGGAGTTTAATAGACATGTTAGGACTGGCTTTCTCGGCATTGCCTGCTTATTGATTCCGCCTGATTGTTCAGCCATCAATACGTTGCAACGGTGGGGTACACTAAATGTATTGCTTGTGGATAAATAGTATTATTTTTCCAGCCGATATTTGCTGTTCTTGAGTTTTAAAAATCTCTTTTCAAAGATCTCGTACGACATCATTGCACTTACAATACAAAACGCCAATCCTAACAAATTGTTTATATAGTAATTGTCCGTTGGCCGAATGTGATAAACCACCAATAGCGCTAAAAGATGAAATATATACAACCCGTATGAGATCTTTCCCAGATAACATATTGGCTTGAGAAATAGTAGTTTTTGCAGCCATTTCAATTCGCTGTTAATTGCCAATGTTACTACTGAAAAAGAAAACAACCCCGCACTGGTATAGGAGATGAAAAAGAGAATGTTGCTCGTGCTTACGTGGGGCGTCATAATTATTCCGCACAGACTTACAGCAAATATTGCTAAGAGAAGTATAGTCGGTATATCTTTTAATCGGTTATAGTAATATGCCATTAAGGTTCCTGCAATAACAGACTCAAAGTGTGTTACCGGCAGAACCCATATTGCCGGGTGACTTGCTTGCGCGTGTATAAAAAGAAATCTGGAAAGTAAGCCTGTCGCAATAATGCTGATGAGTATAGCTTTGCTCGTTGCCTTCTTTAGACGCGATGCAAACATTACGACAAAAGGAAGTACAAGATAAAATTGTTCTTCGTACGAAATAGTCCAAAGGTGGCCCGTTGCAGTGTGTGGATTGTAGCCATGTATAGCGGTAGCTATATTATCGGTGAAGGTAGCCAGCGTTACGAAGCGGAAAAGACTTTGCTCAGGTTTGAATACAAAAAACGAGATGGTAATTATAAAGATAAGGTATGCGAAGTATAGCGGCCATATTCGCAGCATCCTTCGCATGTAGAATTTAAAGAGACTGATTTGGTTGCGTGTTTGTATTTCGATAAGCAACAACCGCGTGAGAAGAAATGCCGACAGGCAAAGGAAGATATCGACACCTACCCACCCCATCTTTTGCAGACCCGACATGGCTGCAACACCGGCAACATTTGTATGGTGTATAAATATTAAAATGAATGCAAGAAACCGGACGGAGTCCAGTTGAGGTATGTATACAAATGAAGAGGCAGGTGATTTACTTTGATTCATCGGTCCATGTAAATGTACATATAGTCTCTATACTTTGGTTTGAGTTACAATGATTTAGCGCCCCAACGTTTTGAGATGTACATATTAATGCACTTCATCCACCACTTCCTCCAACGTCTCAGCTTCAAATAGTTTCTCCCATCGGCCGTTTCGTTTGCCTTTTGCTTGTTTGCTATAGGGTGTAATTTCATCGTATTGCGTGTCGACAACCAGCTTGCCGCTTTTGTTGATGAAGCCCCATTTGCCGTTGCGTTTTACAGCAGCGTGTCCGTTGTAAAATTCAGTGGCATCGTCCCATTCTATGGGTATAACTATTTTGCCGAGCTTGTTGATGAAGCCGGCTTTATAGGCATCGGTATTTCCTTTTAATACCAGCGCATAACCCTCTGTGAATTTTCCGGGCATAAGGCCTACAGGAGCGCGAAGTATAGATTTGCCGGTCTTGTCTATATATTCAAAAACTTCACTGCCCACGACCTGCACCAGCGCAAGGCCGTCACTGAAATCTTCAGCGTATGAAAACTTGATCGGTATAACAAGTTTTCGTGTTGCATTGATGTAGCCGAACTTCTCATCTTTCTTTACCCGCACCATTTCGTGTGGTGCAGAGATGTCACCGATAAAATCATATATGGCAGGACAAATCGCCACGCCTTTGGTGTTGATTATACCGTAGTGATTATCTTTCATTACCTGTGCGAAACCTTTGTAAAAAGGACCTGCCTCCTGCCACTGAATGGCGCTGATCATAACACCTGAATCGACATGCTTGTATCCAGTGAGCCCGTTGAGTGTTAGGCGAACAATTCCTTCGTCTGATACATTGGTAATTTTATCGTACTCCAGCGGAATAACGTAGGCACCTTTCGCGTTAATCATGCCCCACTTCGATTTGTACTCTACACGCGCTTTGTCTGCAAAAAAATCATCGACATAATCCCACTGCGCAGCTGCAACGGTATCCCTACTGCTGTTAATAAAACCATAGAGACCATTCTTCCTGAATCGTTGGAGGCGGTCGGTTTGTTGTTGCTGTGCGAAAGAAGTTGAGTGAATGATGAATACGAAGAGAAAAAGTAAAACGATCCGATACATGTTAAAAAATGACTTGTGCTGAAGTTAAGGTGATAAATATATCGGGTTGTTGATTGGAATTGCCTATTTTTTATATACCAAGCCGGTACGTTTTAAGTTCGGTTTTTATGTAGTGTGAAAGTTATTTTTGTCAGCTTAATTTAGGCACCGCCTACCTTGAATTCTTCACAACGATACCAATATCTCCGGCATACGTTCGAAACTGAAAGAGTTGGTCGGAAGGGAGCCAGTATCTCTTCTTTTTGCCGTTCTTAAAATGAATCTTGAAGTATTGATCGCTTATCTCGTCTTTCGGGAGTATTTGAAATAATATATAGTCGATATTTGAAAGCTTGTATATTCTGTTTTTGCGGAAGGATAGCGCTGGGAAAATGATCTTTAGTTTGTCGGGGTAAAGGTATATAGTTTTGTACATCGCCCGGAAGTACACGTAAAAACCAACGGTATATATCAGCTCTACATATTGGACTTCTTTGTAGAAGGAGTCGTGCGGAGCAACCAACCCAATGATGAAAGCATTAATGAAGTACCAGGCAAGCATTTGTCCCCAGGGAGATCTTACAATTTTTACTTTGTACGAAGAGGGCCGGGGAGGATAATCTATTGTAGACACGGCATCAGATAATTATAGTTGCTTTACCGGTTTGTTATATTGACGCTCACGGTTTTGCTCATACGACTATATTAGTCACTCCACCAGTTTTATCACTTCTTCTTCCTTCAATTTTCTGACTGCCATTTCGTGGGCAGAGAATTCTTTATTGCGTGGCCAGATGTGAAAGCCTCCGGAGAACTGCTGTCTGAATTCAGATATGAGTTTATTGAATGCAGCTTCATCAATGCCCATGCCGGGATAGTAAACGTAATACCATTTGCCCCATATACCATTTTCATCGATCTGTCCATGGTAATCGATTTGATGCGTGCTATAGTGTTTCATAAAACGACAAGTCATGGAGGTAAGATCATAGTGACCTTCGAAGGTGAAAGCGCCAACGTCATCATGTCCGTTGCCTGAGATGTTACCGTTTATAAAGTCAAGCATCAGCAGCATTTCATGTCGCTCTTGGCTATGGTAATAAACGTAGAAGCCAGTCCAGTACCCGCTGGGGAGGTGTGGATGTTGCTCGTAACTATCGGGAGACTCGCGCATCGATGCTCTTTCGTTTAACTGGTTTTAAAAAATAACAGACTTCATTTGTGAGATAAACTCCCGCAGAATTTTAGTAGCCCAGATACGGAATTGCGTTGCCTGCAGGCTGTTAACCCGATAACCTACCGCGATGATGGCATCGAGATTGTACAGCGCAGTAAGATAATTCTTGCCATCTGCAGCAGTTATTTCCATTTTGGAAACAACTGAATCTTCACGCAGTTCACTACTATCAAAAATATTTTTTAAGTGTTTGCTTACGGCCGGAACTTCAACCCCGAAGAGTTCAGCCATTCTCTTCTGGGAAAGCCAGAAAGTTTCTCCGGCATAAAGCACTTCAATGCGCACGTTACCTTGAGGGGAACTATAAAAAATGATATCTGAACTTTGCGGTTTATCCATTTTGCGTAGTTAATTCTTTTTTGCATAAAAGACTATATCGTTGCTCTCCGCATCTCTGGATTGTAATTCTTTATGAAGTTTGCTTCCTAGGATAAAAAAATAGGCAACATTTCGTTTCGCTCTTTGCTATTGTATAGATATTGAACCCAGTCCAGTACCCGCTGGGGAGGTTTGAATGTTGCTCGTAACTATCGGGAGATTCAGGCATAGTAGTAATTACATCTGTGTTTAATGACAGTAATTTTTATACTATACATATTATGTGAAGGGTGTGATAAATTCCAACGCTTCAATTCTTTATTGTTCAATCAACAGCGAAGATACTTTTACATCCAGGTATTTGGCAATTTCAAATAGTGTAGCAATGCTTGGCTGGCTATCATTAGTGCACCAGCGTGATACTGTGCCGGGTTGAACATTCAAATAATCTGCGAGCTCTTTATTGGTCTTTTTCTTTTCTGCCAGTACGACCTTGAGCCGGTTATATTCAGGACTTGCTGTTTTGCTCATAGTTTCTTAAACGTTTCGAACAAAACTAAGTGTTTGAAAATTAGTGCTTTAAATGTGTTTTAAGCGCATATTATTATCATTAAAGTATTATTAATGTCATTTATTGTTATTTATATGCTTATTGATGTTATATTTATGACAGTAAAGCATCTAAAAATATTTTATGACGACTAAATGTTGCCCATCAGAACTGCCTTATCAAAAGGAACTCATTCTTCAACTCCTCAAACAAGAGCTTAAGAGTTATAGATTCTTTAACGGCTTGCGCGAGGTTGGCCTTGATGATTCTTTCTATCATTCAGACTTCAGTTCGCTGGTTCTAACCTATATAGGCTTTGATGATGAAGAGAACGTAACCTATGATTTCTATTTCGCTTTACTTGAAAAGTATAGCACGTACTTCCAACCTAATGAAGAAACTGTAACGAAACTCGCTCTAAGTGTATATTTAGAACTTGTGCTAGAATTAAAAAGTAGGAAAGAACTCAGCCGGGACTAAGGTTCACATATACGCTGCCATCATTTCTTTCGTTTCTTTTTCTGTTTTTCAGCAAATTTCATCACCTCTTTTTGCTTTTCGTCAAGCAAAAAATGATAGTATTGATCGAGATTGTTCAGTGAGCTTGTTACTAATTCAATATATCACTCTTAAACTCTCTCGATAATTGCGATTGGTAAATGGATTGTTTGATGTTCAAGTAATATCCGCGGAAATAAAGCCCATAAAGTCGTTGTAATTTTTCAATAAGAGTCATTTTCTCGTCATTGGAGAGGATAGAGTTTACCATTAACCTGGAAGCAAGAAACACAAACTGATCGTTTAAATATTTGATGAAAATATGTAAATCATTATAAAACGAATGTTGTGACGCATCCGCAATTACCTGCTGCATGAATGAATCTAAAATTGCTGGCTGTTGGTGTCTATTTCCATACACGCCTTGAATTTCCTTAAAGTCTTCCTTGAGCTCGGAATATAACTTGTAAACTATTTCTATTTCCGCTTGTTGATTTATAGCATTAAACTGAAGCTTGTTCGCTTTCACTTGCTCTTGAAAAGATACGTAGACTAAAATTGCCCCGACTATTGCAATAATTGGAGCTGTCATGCCATTAATGGCATCTCCAACTGCACCTTTTTCATGAAGATCCCAAGTAGTTGACCTTGCAGGCAACGAAAAGAGATAGACGGCAAGAAATAAGGAGCAGATGAACAGTAAAACCCCTGAGATTGTCTTCCACTTTAGTTCGTTTTTCATATTCCGATGCCTACAGATTTTGAGTCGAGGAAAATTTCTTTTTTGACATATTACTTTGCTGTTCTGCGCTTCAAATCTTTACAAAGCAACATGCAGACGAAAGAGGGCGTTAGTACCTAGTGGTTTCTAGAACTATTATTTATCAGGTTTCGATGATAAAAGATTTCTTAAACATAAAGAGAATGATATTAGTAAATTGTCAACCCTTCGTTGAAGATCTTGTTTACAAATTCGTAAATTGAATGTATAACTACAAGCAATGAGAAAAGCATGGATAGTTTTAACCGTTACATTAGAAAGTCCTCTTTCGGCTAACTTCCCTGCAATTTCCTTTGCGATGCTTTTGTTGAAAGCACAAAATAAAACGTTAGCTGTGGACATTGGAATGTGACGAGCACATTCCATGATAGTAGTTGTTTTTCCTGCTCCGGCTACAGCGTCTATGATCCCAATTCCATTACCTTGCTGAACAAATCTAAATATAGTTTGTTGCTCTGGAGTAAAGTTCATATTTATTATGATTTGCTAAACCAATCTTAGAGGTTTGACGTATTTCGTTTTATAAAAAACGAAATGGCTACTTAAGCAAGATTCAATTTCTCAAACAGAATTCTATTTCTTTCCTTTGAATCTCTAAGGACCTTATCAAAACTAATTATTTCAATGTACATATTATAGTTATCATTGAAAGAAAAATACCCATCACTATTTGGCAAAATTTTATAGCCAGCATCATCAGCGAATTCTTTTAATTTTTTAGTGAGATCACATACTATATATGCGTAGATAGGCGTGTTCTCTCTGAAATTAAATTCTCGCTCATTTTTGTCTTTTGCGTGACCCTCAATTATTTCTCTAGCGTATCGGTTTATCTGTAAAATTGGGTTTTCCAGATCGGTATAGTCATCTCGCATTGGCCTTTTAAATTCAATCAAAACAATTGAATGATATGGCTTATCATCATTAGTAAATGCGAAAGGTTTGTTAAATATTATTATGTCTGGTCGCTCAGCAGATTCCGACTTGGCGAGTTTAATTTTTTTAAACGATTTGTCTGACGCGAGATATTTATGATACGATAACTTTTCGTCCAACATCCATAGGTTATGGTCCTCGAATCCAATCTCGTCAGAAAGCTTTTGAAGTGGGAATATTAAACTATGGACAGCTTTTTCAGTGGCTTTCTTGTTTAAGAGTTTTTCAAAAAGATCAAGTACTAATTTTCTATGAACTACATACTCAGAAAGTTTTGCATTACCAACCTCTACGACTTTAGCGTAAAGTTCTTTGTGCTGTGCATTGAAAGCGTCTATATCGTCTTCGTTTTCAATAAATTTTAAAACTGTGTTAGTTTCCTTTTTTACATCGAGTTCTAACTCTTGTTGAATTTTAAAAACCTCAATCTCCATCTTTTCTTCTGATAATGTAGACGGAATCTTTTTAAGTTTATCAGATTTATACTTAAGGAGCTGCTTGTAACGAGGATGTTGCGAAACAAACTCTTTGACTTTAGTTATTCTTACTTCCGATAGCTTGGTAATTTGATCTTCAAATTCAGTATGTAAAAGATCGGTTATTTTTTTTCTAAGCTCCTCTTGAGTGGTTTCTCCTGAATATTCCAGATCGCTTTTCGAAAAGTTTATAGAAGTCCTCTCATCGTTGACATTTTCATCTAAGTATTTTCCCTCCACATAGACAGCGATAGAAAAATTCCCGTCTTTATCAACTAAGAAATTGTCGAGTTCAGGAATGTCTATTGACATTTTTTCTGATATCACTTCTCTATTATGTGCGCAGTAATGAATTTTGTTGTCGATCTTACTACTATAGAGTTTTACAATGCGTAGGGTAAATTTATTGTCGCGTATTGGAAGATTTTTATTTTTTACTTTGCCTCCGGTAAATACATTAAAAAGATCGTTCACTACTGTTGTTGTCCCCAAATCATTAATACGGATGCGAGCACAATCCGTAGCCACAAAGTATATAAATGCATGTTCAATAATTTTGAAGGCAATGTCCTCAGTTTTGGAATTGCACCACTTACGGTAATCGTCTTTAAGTCCTTTTAGTTTTACAATTGTATATCTATCAGTTGTCGAGTTGACTTTTTCCAGCGTGTGTTGTTCGATGCCTTTTTTAGTCGGTTCGAAACGGAACTTTCGAAGATTCCACTGATCATTCTCGTAGAATCGGCTTTCAATTTCTGCAGCTTGAAAAGCTCTTAACCAGGTAAAGCGACCTATGCCTTTACCTCCCTTTTTGTATGTCGAATGTGCGAAGTTAAATGACTCATAGTTAGCTTCCGTAAAGCCAATCCCATTATCGCGTACTACAAAGTCAACAATTTCAGGTAGAAGCTCTTGACCATCTAGTTCCAAACCCTTCTGATTTAACCTTATGATGTCAACATCCACGATACCAGGTTTAGTGGAACTACCTTCTTCAATTGCCTGAATAGAATTTATAATAGCCTCGTAAAGTGGAAGAAGGGTGTTGTTGTAAGCTAGCTTTTTCTCGTTGATTTTCCCCTTAATATCTATCTCCATGATTCTGTATTTTCAGAGTGCTATAAACTTATGCTAACCGAGAAGCCCAGTCGGGTTTAAGTGAATATTAGAACTAATATATTTCTTTGTAAATGTTGATCAAACTCTACAAGGCCTATATTTTCCGAATGTCGGATATAAATTTCCGAACAACTAGATTTTGCCTCCCAACAGATTACTGGCCTTCAAATTTTATTCCGTTCCCTGCCACAATAGCATGAAATAATCACGGGGTATAGGAAGCGTTAAGGAAGGCCTTAGGATCGCTATACCTAGCCTTTACCTTGCTTTTCGAAAAACAGCTCTAAAATCAGAAGTTTCTTTGGTGAGTCGGCAGTTTTGTTAGTACTTGGGCTCATGACTATAAAGGGCATTGTAACCGTATTTATACACCTGAGCGCAGGCTTTGCAGCCTGGTCGCAGCTGCTATGCGAAGAGGCGAATCTGCATAAGCTGATTATAGGTATAGATCATGTTCCTATAGTTGTGCGTGATCTGAATGAAGCAAAGACTTTGTTTTCCGACCACCTGAAGTTTACGGTGAAAAACGGCAGAGAGCATGAAGGTATCAGTAACTTCTTCGTAAAATTTCAAGACGGTACATATCTTGAGTTCATCACACCGTTGGATAGTTCATTCGCTATCGGCAACTACTATTCAAACTTTCTCAAGCACAGGGCGGGAGGAACCAGCCTTGCGCTATCCGTAAAGTCAGCAGACTCTGTAATGCTGTCGCTTCAACAATGCGCGGTGCCGTTCAAATCAAATGAGAATCCTGTGTGGCTAAGTGTTGAACCTTCAGGTTACGATTTGTTCTATATCGAATACAGAAACAAGACTTGGAAAGAGCGTGAAGTATATACAACGCATGCCAATCAATCGCTGTCGTTGAAATCTGTTTGGTGGATTTCAGAAGATCCTGCAAAGTATATATCAAATTTTACGAAGCTCGGTTTTGTCCATACAGGTGCGTCCACATATTTGGGTATTCGGGCACAGGTACTAAAAGCCGGGTCAAGCGAATTAATAGTGGTGAGTAGAAGAGACGGTGCCAGTATACTCGCCAACTTCAAGTCGGCTGCAAGGGAAGGTGTTTTTGGATTTACGGTTCAGGTAAAATCGTTGGCTACAATCAAGCAGTTACTCAAAGATCAAAACCTGGTCATTAAAGGTAACAGTATCATATACTATGTTAGGGATTACAATTTCTTCATTGTGTTTACTGAGTGAAATGAATGCTGTATCCTCCGGATAGATAGTTACGTTATTGGGGTAAAACTTAAACGATCATCCCCATGAAACCCATCAACCCTGACCGGTATAGCACGAACGATCATCAACGTTATTATAGTCAGCTAACCATACTACCGGTTTTAATACTCTTTATTTCATTGCTATTCAGTTCGTGTGGAGGCGCCTCAAACGGAAATGATAGTCTTCATGCCAATAGCAAAGCAGAAGTTAAAATAGGCAACCAGGTTTGGATGGTTCATAATTATGATGGCATCACCTTCAGCAATGGCGATTCTATACCACATGCAAAATCGGCTGAAGAATGGGAGCGAGCTGGTCGGGAAGGAAAGTCAGCTTGGTGTTACTATAAAAATGATGCAGGCATGGGAGGTAAATATGGACGTATCTATAACTGGTATGCCATCAACGATGCGCGCGGTTTTAGTCCGGAAGGGTGGCATGTGCCCACCAATGATGAATGGATAGCCTTGGAGGAGTTTGTAGGTACAGCAGAGGCTGGCCAGCGATTGAAATGTAGTGGCGATACTACCAGCGGATTCTGTGCGCTTCTCGGTGGGTATCGAAGTAAAGAAGGAGGCTTTTCGGGCGTTGATGAATTTACCTATATGGCCAGCGCCACCGAGCGCGATCAACAGGCAAATGATGCTTGGGGACGCGGTATACATAACACCAACAATTCCATCATGCGCTGCGGTCTATATAAAGCGCACGGCATGTATGTGCGACTTATTAAAGACTAATTAAAGTATATATATACTGATGATTACGATATCGATACTATAGCTAAAATGCTGTACACAATGCTGTGCGATCAACGCAGAACGAAATTTTTTAAACTACGTTAAAATGGTTATTTTTGAATATGGCCAAGAGGAAATCTAATAGCGACTTCCAATATTCTCATAATCCATTGGAAATGGAGCGCACGCTCGTTGCCAAAATTTCTGAGACGGGCAAAGAGCAACTGAAAAAGCGCAGAAAGGCAGGGTTGTCGTCATTTTATGCTAAAGAGGGAAAAATCGTTGAAGTATTGCCCAACAACTCTGAACTTGTACGACACACAATAAAATCCAAGTGGGTTGTTTTAAAGAAGGAAAAAAGATCTTTAAAACTTAAATGAGTCGGCTCCGTCTTATTGCCGGCCCAAATGGCTCAGGTAAATCTTCCATCTTTCAGCTTATTAAGGAGTTTAAAGAAAAGCAGAAGGTCATCCCCACAGGTCCATTTATCAACTCCGATCAGATCGAAAAGGAATTTAAAGACAAGGGCTATATTGAGCTTAGACTTTTTGGTATTGAATCTCCTCCGGCCTCGCTAATTTCCGATTACCTGAAAATATCAACGTTTAAAGATCCTTATGATGCAAAGGTAATCGTTGATCTTGTTGTGTTAAAAGATGGATATTTAAAACTAAAAGCAGAAAAGTCTTCACCATTAATTGGAATGATTGTGTCGGATTTGATAAGGGAATATCTTTTATCAAACGGTATTTCATTTACAATGGAAACAGTTTTCTCTCATCCAGACAAGCTTGAACTTATTCGAAAAGCTATTGCCAAAGGCTATAAGGTATATCTATATTTCGTATCTACAGAAGATCCGCTTATCAACGTGAAACGTGTTGAGGGACGTGTAGCTGCCGGAGGTCATGATGTACCTTATAATAAGATTATCGAGCGATATGAGCGAACAATGAATAATCTGTATGAAGCCGTGAAGCTTTCTTACCGCGCCTATATTTTTGATAACTCAGGAAAGACAACCGTTAAAATTGCCGAGAAGGATAAAGATGGAACGGTATATATCGAAGAATCTGTTCCTGAGTGGCTACTTAAATATCTCAAAATCTCCTAAGGAAAATTATTAGTCTAAAATTTAAATATGCTATGAAGCAGCACGATGATTTAAGTCGAACTAAGCGATCTTAACTTTGTCTGTGTTAGTCTGTCGGTTCCATCGGAGTATAATTAATTTCTAACGCTGCAGGGTTATCGAACCAACTCCGGCCAAATACATCAAATATCACTACCGCGAGAAGTTGTTTGATTTTTTGAGCATCCTTCAAATTACTGGCTTCAATACTTTTCACAAACCTTCTCTGTTCATCAACTTTGGAAAATCCAATTCTGCGAAGCCTCTTCTTCATGTACGGAAAAAGCGATCCCTTCTTATAGGACAGTCCAATACGTAGCAGATTATTTATGCATGCAAAATCAAAAACTAAAGCTTCGCTCTTGTTAAGGTGCAACCTGAAGCTTTCGATTGAGCCATCCAACAGAAGAAAAATGGCATCATCTATATGCTGAGTATCAAGGAGAGTATATTTTGAGTCTTCGAGTTTATCGAGTGCCTCATTTGTCTTCTTTATCTCTTCTGTAAGATGTCTGATGAGTTGTGGGGCATTGGTATACTTCTCCAATTGTTCTTCGAGAAAGACCAACTTTCGATAGTAGCCTGCACGTTCATCAAACCCGGGATCTCTTAAATTCTTAAGTGTGTGTAATCTGCCAGCAATATGACTATGTGCCTTTGCAAAGGCCTTCGCTTCCGAAAACTCCCATTGCTCAGCGGCTGTCTCCACGCATTTTTTTAAACGGTCCTTCTCCTTTTCGAGGTAACGAATGAGATCATCAAGATTATCAAGTTGGTCTTCAATGTTATCATCAGCTGTCATGGATATGAAGATATATAATTCTTACAAACAAAAGATAAGAAGCTGTGGAAAGACATTGTTCAGAGATTTATCCGAGTTGAATTACAGGATGTACTTTCTTATTTCTGTAAGAATAACTTTATTGATTCCACTTTTGCGTTTAAGCCGCTATACTTTTTGTTGTCGTCTATAAATTCAATTTCTACAAAGGGGTCCTTTTTTACCTTTTTCCAGGTGCCTGCTATAGTGTTGTTGAATAGTACCAGCGGCTTGAATATACCGTTGCCTATAAATGATTTGTCGATGTCGGCAGGGAATGCAACGTCTCGGCCTTCCGTATAGCCAACCATATATTCATCGTAAGGAGGAAGTAGTGCTGTTACTTTCTTCTTTTGATGTTGTGTGTTTTCGAAGTATAAATAATTCAACCCATCCACGGAAGTGCTCTTGAGGTCCGAGCCTAATCCTGATATTCCGAATGCTGCATCCGTCATGCTCAAACCGCTCCACCATGCAAAATCTTTTGCAGTAGCAGGACCTCTCGACTTGAAATATACCGATGCGAGTTTTACAAGTGCATCTTTACGGGATATATTCTCGGAAGGCGGAACTCGTCTGTCGAGGAGTGCATAGGTAACTTTGTTGTTCTTTCTTTCGCCATTGCAGATACGCATTTCCAACTCGGCCCGTATTAATATCTGTGTTATAAGTAAACTTTCTGCGTTGATTTTCTTTCTGGCGAGCCGATCGGTGAGATCTTCCTTTGTAAGGTTGTGGTCGCGGTTCAATTCAGCCTCTATAACCTTCCATGCTTTTTTAAACACACTGTCCGTAAGACCAACTTGTTTATCTATATACTGCGTTGCTTTCTTTACATTGGGTGACGACAGTTCCATCATCCAACGGATATCGTTAGCATGAACAAAGTGCCACGTTGGTCTGAGTATATGCGTGCGGATAATTTCGCCAGCGTTTATGCTCTTCTCTATAGCAGTATCGGAAGGGTTTTGCATGCGCATACCAACGGCCCACTTTGCCATGGAATAATCCTGCGACTGCATGGCTCCGAAATGAGAGACAACATCTGCGCAAGTGTTAAACTCCGCAGATGTTAATCCCTGATTGGTCAATCGTAATTCTATCAATTCCTTTACCTTCATACTAAGCTGTCTGTTGAGCAAAAACTTGTCGGAGGTCGTTCACAAATAAATCCGGAACTTCCATGGCAGGGAAATGACCACCTTTATCGTGAAATATATAGTGATCAGGTTCACCCGTGAAAGATATCAGTTTTTTAAAGAGCGATTTGTCTTCGTTCTTTGCATATACCGTCATAGCTGTGGGTACTTTGGGTGGTGTCCATTGGTTCGCTTCTTGTGAGGCACCATCGTCAGATCCCCAGTTAAAAGCCATGCTCATATTTTCATATAGTATCTCGGCACTTGAGGCGCCAATTTTATTGAACCAATATAACGATACATTGGTGAGAATCTGATCGACAGGGATTGCATCTTCTGGTAATTCCTTTTCTTCGTCAGTCCACTCTTTATACTTTTCAATCAACCAACCCAGTTGTGCCACCGGACTATCAGACAACGCATAGGC
This sequence comes from Ohtaekwangia kribbensis, assembly GCF_042676245.1. NCBI lineage: Bacteria > Pseudomonadati > Bacteroidota > Cytophagia > Cytophagales > Fulvivirgaceae > Ohtaekwangia > Ohtaekwangia kribbensis. Next base: position 199,644 of record NZ_JBHTKA010000008.1, on the reverse strand, counting down.
TACTGTTTGTGGTCTTGTTGATTGTATTTCAAGATACGCTGTTCCGTTCTTTTTATACTCCTTCATGCGCTCGAGTCTTGGCTTTTCTTCCTCTGATAAAAACGAAGTATCGGATGGAAACATACCGAGACCTGCTACCGAGTAGAAATCAGTATTCACGTGTGTGCCGATGAGTTTATGTGCTGCCAATGCCGACATGGTACTGGTTATACCGGCCCCCATATCACCACCGTGCACCGCGAACCTGGTATAGCCTAATTGTTCCATCAAGGTGCTGAACGCTGCAGCAATGCGAAACATATTCCATCCTTTCTCTTTCACCGGTGTTGAAAAACCAAAGCCGGGAATGGAAGGTATAACTACATGAAAGCTCACTTCATTCTCGTTGCCCGGATTAGTAAGCGGTTCAATTACATTGATGAAGTCTGCGAAGGAACCCGGCCATCCGTGGATTAGCAGGAGTGGTGTAGCATTGGCATTGCCGGATTTTATATGAAGGAAGTGAATGTTCTGACCATCAATTTCGGTGATGAACTGCGGATACTTGTTGAGCAGTGCTTCCTGTTTTTTCCAATCAAATTTAGTGAGCCAGTAATCGGCCAGCTTTTTCAAATAATCTGTTGGTGCACCTTTTTTCCATCCTTCGTTGATCATTTCGTTGGGCCAACGGCTTTTGGTCAGTCTTTCGTTCAGATCGTTGATTTCGTTCTGGGAGATTTGAATTTTAAATTGTTTCATCGCTTTTGGGTTTTGTTGAGACAAAGTTGGCGCGAGATACCTCCGTGCGGCGATAACAATTGTTAATAAATACTATCTCCGGTTTCTGATCCTGCTTAACGAAACGGAAGTAATGCCTAAAAACGATGCTATATAATGCTGCGGCACCCGTTGCAGTATATGTGGACTTTGCTTTACCAATTCGTTATACCTTTCCTCCGGACTGTTTTTAATTCGGGAGAGAAACAGCTTTTGGTAATACATCAGTCGCTCGAATGTCTGTTGCTCCAGTTCCTGCTTGATAAGTGGTGAGCTTTCTATCATGGTGAAGTAATCCTTCTTGCTTAATATGTGGAGTATAGAAGGTTCGATTGTCTCAATGGAAAATAAACTCGGCTCCTCATTCCGAAAACTCTCGGCAGATGAGACACCTTCTCCTTCAAAGAAAAACTGGAATGTTATATCCTTTCCGTCTTTATTGAAGGACAATCTTATACAACCTTTTTCAATGTAAAACATTCGTTCTGAAGTCTGGCCCTCCTTTAATAGAATTGTTTTAGCGGGTAGCTCTTCGCGTTTAAAGAAGTGCCTGAACCGTTCCCATTCGGCATTAAGCTGTTCACGTTCTTTTACCATGGTGGAAATTATTAATTAAGTAGGGAAGTTGAAATAGCTGGGGAGTCGGGGAAGTCAGGAAGTCGGAAAGTGAAAAGCTTGTTTACTATACTCATCTGGCTGAATATATAGATGTATTTAAAAAATGATTAATCAGGTATACATCTCTCAACCACTGTTCTAATACAAGAAGATCGTTATAGCATATATTACTGCCTCCGCTTATACAATTTTACTATTTCGAACCAAAGCACCGACACAATGCCTGTTAACACAGCTCCGAACGCCTGGCTAATGGAAAGGGTTGTGAATTGAAAGAAGGCAGAAGCTGGTTCAATGAGTATGAAACATATAGTCAATATTGCAGTTATAGCGATGATGGCAGGAACCATTGCATTCTTATACCGGATGGTTGTCACTACCGAGTAATAAAATGATCTATTCACAAGTGTCAGGAAAATATTCGCTGCTATCAATGTAACGAACACCATTGTGCGTGTAACGGCTTCGTTATTGAATTGGTGCCGGGAGTATTGGTATATAAATAGAATGCCAATCGTTATTGCAAGGCCTTGTACAATACTTACGCTTAATTCGCGCCAACTAAAAAATGTATTGGTCAACGGTCGTGGCTTCTGTATCATTACATTTTTTTCCACGGGTTCATTTTCGTAAATGATAGAACACGTTGGTCCCATGATCAATTCCAGGAATATGACATGAACAGGAGTGAAAATCGAAGGATAAGCCCATCCCAGAACGAGTGGAATGAAAACTGTTAGAATGATGGGTATATGAATCGAGATGATATATTGAATAGCTTTTTTTAAGTTCCCATATATCTTCCTTCCCATGGCAATGGCGTCAATCATTTTTGCCAGATCGTCATCAGTCAGTACCAGTGAAGATACCGCCTTGGCAATCTCCGAACCTTTTTTTCCCATCGCGATGCTGATGTGTGCCGCTTTCAGGGCAGGCCCGTCATTTACACCATCACCTGTCATTGCTACTATATGACCATTCGCCTTCAACGCATCCACTATTCTAAGTTTGGCCTCAGGAAACATTCTTGTGAAGACATTATATTCTAATACTTTCTTTTTTAATTGATCTGTTGAAAGATTCATTAGTTCATCACCACTCACAGCTTTTTCATAGCCGCGGAAATTTACCTGTCGCGCTATCGTTGCTGTAGTAGCTGCATTGTCGCCCGTAATTATTTTGATCTGTATACCAGCCTGATAAAATGAGTTGAAAACATCTTTGATATTTTCTTTCGGAGGATCGTAAAATGCCACCAGGCCAAGAAACGAAAATGACAATTGCTGCTGCTCTTGGGGAAATTGCAATCCTGCAAAGTTACTGACACCTACACCAAGTACTCTGAAGCCCGCGCGAGTCAGTTGATCCAGGGCGGTTATGATACTAGTTTTTTCCTGAGTTGTGAGCGATGATACTTCCATCATGGCTTCCGGTGCTCCTTTAGCTGCGATAATTCTTTTACCATTGATATCCTCGAAAACATGCGTCATCATGGGTGGCCTGCCTCCCAACGGATATTCATGAATCATCTTAAAATTACCTCGGTCATCTGTTGCTGCAGTGTGTTGATAAGCGTCATGCAACGCCAGCTCCATCGGATCAAAAGGAATAGGTTCACTAGCCCACATGGCTGCAGCAATGATCTCATGTACCTGAGGTTCATTCTCTATATCATGTATCAAACCTGTTGACAAGGAAAAAACCTTTGTTAGTTTCATCCTGTTTTCGGTAATGGTACCTGTTTTATCAAGGCAAATAATCGATGCACTTCCAAGTGTCTCAACCGTTGATGTATTCTTTACAACTACGCCCAGCTTCATCAACCGCCATGCACCCAGCGCCATAAACGTTGCAAATGCAACCGGAATTTCCTCCGGAAGAATGCTCATGGCCAGTGTCAGTGCCTTCAGCAGACTTCCCAACAAATCATACGACTGAAAAAAATTAATTGACCAGATGATCATAAAAACAACAGTGCCTGCGACTGCCATTTTTTTCACGAAGCTGCCTATCTGTTTTTGAAGAGGTGTTTCTCCTTCCGCTATTCCTTCTATCGTCTTACCAATCTTGCCGAGAGCCGTGGCAGAACCAATTTCTGTAACTACACAAATGGCGAGTCCGCTTGTAACCAGACTTCCTTGTAGTACTTTATCGTTGGTTGTATTGTCTTTCTCAATTGGAAGAGATTCACCTGTTAGTATAGATTCATTTACAGCAAAGTCATTCGATTGAATAATTTTTCCATCGGCTGGTATCGAAGTTCCTTCTTCGATGATCATGTAGTCGCCCTGTACCAATTCCTCTTTCGGAATAGTTGAAATTTTACGCTCACGTATAACCCGGCAAAGTGGCTGCGTTAATGCACGAAGTTTATCCAGCGCTTTTTTACTTCGCGATTCCTGAAAAAGAGAAATGCCCGTAACAACTACAATGGAAGAGACCATAAAGATTCCATCGCTTGTATTACCTGTCACGAAATAAATCACGGCTGCCACTATGAGAAGGATCAGCATAGGTTCTTTCAACAGGTTGAGTAAGACGGCTATAAAATGATTCTTCTTTTCTTTGATTTCATTTCGCCCGGTTATAGCGCGAGACTTTATCACTTCAGCAGCTGTTAGTCCACTGATCCCGGAGTTTTCAACTATTATATCGGCCTGAGTTCTCAAATTAAATATCAGATTATGATTGAAGTTGTACACTTCATAGTCTCAAAATAGAGAAAAATCAGGGGGGAATCTATACCTCTTTAACTAAATCAAAGAACCTCGTACTAGAGTGAGCTGTCACTTCGTGCCTCACAAATAAAAGGTAATGGTGTCTGCCTGGAAATGATGGCGCCTACATATAGTAATTTTTCATTGTGAATGATACTTATTTTAGAACAGTTCTTCATCGCCCGCAACTTATTATACCGGACGCTTTAATCATTCTGGTGACAGTAAATTTTCACATTACATCAATAGAAGAACAAACACTTAAACAGATAAAAGAAAATCGTAAGCATGAAAGGAGAATAAATCATAAGGTTGAAAAGACTTCTCATTCATCTTAAGCCGAAGAAGAACATTCAGCTATATAACTCTATATGGCGATTACAGATGCTTATTCAAATCATGCTGTTCAATGCTTCTTCTTCGTGACAGCTCGCTATATATAGATTGTGCCATAGCATTCAACTGCTGCTCTCGCGTGCCGATGTTCGAAAGATCAAGCGATTCACTCTGTTGTGTGAGTTGAAAATATAGGTCGTGAATGGAATCGTCCTCGGTATCCAGGCCCATCATTGTTAAGATTGTTTCACTTAATTGGAGATGGTAATCGCTTGCGTTAAGGCCGAGATTGTTCAGGCCGCTTACAAGTTTGTTGTTAGTTAAATCATCTTTGATTAAAGAAATGATGAGATTTTTGTCCTGCATAACAGATGTATTTAAGTGCACAATGATAATTTAAAAATGCATTATATGCATTATAAAATGCATTAAAAACTTTTAGTAGTGCGTTTGGAGTGCTGTTTCTGTTTGATTGCCAAATCCTAAATTTGATTGAAACGATTCACTGCTAGGATAAAAACGAATGGCTTTTAAGGAAATAAATCGCATCAAGGTTGTATTGGTTGAGAAAAGAAGAACGAATAAATGGTTAGCAGAAGAGCTCGGCATGAACACTACAACTATATCGCGATGGTGCCGCAATGACGTTCAACCTCCGTTGGAAACTCTTGTTGAAGTAGCAAGATTACTTGACGTTGATATCAGGGAGTTGTTGGTGCCTACGAAGAAGTAGATATATACTTTGAAACAAAAGCTCTAAAAAGATAAATAAGGTTTAACCCGGATTTGACAGTATATATACTATGAAAAATATTAAACACACCATCAAAGGAGCTCTGCATTAGGTTAAACCCTAATCAAGCTCTTTATGAAAAGACAAAGGCAAATGCAGAAGGCATTTGGAGTTAATGAATTCGGACTTGTTGATTTTCCTGTGAAGATTTCAAATATCCGGATATCAAGAATCATTTATGGTAATGAAAGAGGTTGCTCTTGGTGCTTCCCTCATGGATGGGAAACAGATAACTCAACCATGTTTATCAACAGTCAGCGAAACTGGAAATGCTTCAGAAGAACAAAATGGAAATCCCTGTAGAAGAAAGGCCGGATTACTCCCGGCCTTTTCTTGATTTTCAACTCAATAGTAAATTATCAGACGCCCGTTAACGTTGGGTTAATTGTCCTCACTGTGTCATGAATAAAGTTTGTACATTTCTCCACCCAATGTAGCAGGCGTTAAATATAGATTTTCTGGCTGCTAACGTACGGCTCCAATTACCTCGCAGATTCTTTTTTAACTAACGAGGCCCAGGCACCCGTTGACCATAGCGCCCATACAATAAGCACAGGTTGAAAGAATAATCGTATCAATCGTTTTTGATCGGTATCTAATCCAAAAGCATCGATGCCATTGGTGTATTGGGAAATGTTTCCAGGGAATACAAGGATAAAAAAAATGGCTAATGCAACCCCCACTTTATGTTTGTACTTAACCAAGAAGATCATACTTAAACCGAGTACTATCTCAACTATACCCGATGACAGCACGACAAAATCCATAAAGGATTCATTGTTCGGTAGCCAACGCGGAACCTGTGCCTGAAATTCTTTACGTTGAAAGGTAAGATGTCCTACACCGGCGAGCACCATAAATGCGCCAAGCAAGACTCTCATTACATTTTGAATTGTGGTGGTTTTCATGCTGTAAAAATAGTTTTACGATGGATCGATTCACCCAGACCTTGATCAAAGCGCCATTAAAATTTGTAATTTAATCTTTCGAAATTTCTAGTGATATATATTCTTCAAAATCATCTTTCCAGTAAAATTTGTGTTCGCCTCAATTTGAAATTTTGACGAATACACTCATTGCAGTCATCAAATGAAAAAGCCTGCAATCATTTGATTTGCAGGCCTTCGTTTTTTTGATATTGTTATTAGATGAGGAGGAGGGAGTGATTACTAAAATCTAACTTCTTCTCCTTCAAATATTTTCTTCGTATCAATTTGCACCGGTGTGACTAATGACACCTCACAAAGTCTTACAAAAGTTCTGATTCCTTATGAGGCAAAGATACAAAATCAGCCATTCATTGTTGAAAAAAACTTTACAAAAAATGTAAAGTTTTTCGTATATTTACGTTAATGGTTATAGTGGAAACAGCTTCCGGACAAACTCATCCTATTGCGATAAGTTCTGTTTCCCACGGTGAATTAAAGTTGCTGAAGAAGGCCAAGTACTCATTCAACTGGCGTCAAACTGCAAAAACTTGCCCTTTATTCAAACTAACGATCGAAGGCCAAGAAGAAATACTCGGTGTTATGGCATTAGTCGAGCACCCTGGAGACAATAGAGTGGAAATAAAGCTGCTTGCGAGTTCAGTTGAGAATATTGGTGCAAATAAGAAGTTTGAAGGTATTGTCGGTTGTCTTTTGGCATACGCATGCGGTGAATCATTGAAGAACTATGGGGAGTTGGCATGTGTTTCATTATTACCTAAGACAGCCCTTAAACAGCACTACATGGAAAAATATGGAATGCTCGATGGTGGCCGACAGGTATTTTTAGAAGGTAAACCTTTGTTTGATTGGGCTAAAAAGAATCTCTGAAAATGAAAAAAAAGGAAGATTATTTAGATCGCGAGAAATTTGATGGTTTGATTCTTACAAGGAATCTGAGCAGCAAAGAACTTGATAAAGCAAAAGATGAACTAGCGGAAGCACGGAGAAGAATTCAATCTGGCTTAAGTGACAGGGATCGACTTGCTGCCAAAATTCTTCAATTCAAATTGAAACTAAAGGACTATCTGAAGAAAGATGATTTTGACCCTAATATGAGGTTTAGCTCTTGCTTAGTTCAATATGTTCATATTTTGGATATTAAGCGAAGAGCGTTTGCAGAAGAAATCGATATTGATGAGACTGAACTTAGTCAGGTAATAAATAAACATCGGCCACCAGCGGAATATCTTTTTATTAGGTTAGAAATTCACTCGAATAATAATATACCAGCTAATTGGTGGTATAAATTGATCGAGAAAGAAAAAGAGCATCATATTTCCACCGACAAAGGATTGAGGAATCAGCAAAAGAAACATGTTCGTAAGAAATTAGAAGTAACAGTCTAACAGTCGTTACTCTAAATATTGATTTACCCACCCAATGTGCGAGTTCCGAGCACATTTTTGGCTGCCAAAAATACATCTTGCTGATGCTGGAAGACCGGCATCGAGAGAGGGATTTTTGTTGACAAAGTTACATCTTGCTGAGGCCGCGAAGTCAAGGCATCGGCTCTTCTTTTTTGTGGACAAAAATACATCTTGCTGTTGCCAGAAGACTAGGCAACTCAATTAATCTAACAGGATTTTGTAATGCTCTCTAAGATTGAGACTTTACTCAAATCATGCGGATTGAACTCCCTTCATGCGGATGAAACGATGGCTGATACTGAATATATCCTAGCCGCTGAAGATCTGAAATTGCTTTGTGATATGTTGTTTTAGAATTGAGATGAGACGCACGCATCAGTTGGCGTCTTGATACATGATAGGGACTTTTGCAGTCGCTTAGAAGCCAGGCGCGACAGAGGGCGGTGAAGAGAGAAATATGGGAAGGCTTCAGACGAGCATCTGAAGCCACCCGATTAAGGTACGTTTTAAGTTGCTCAAGGTGGTCCATCTACCTGCGGCTACCTTCCAGAAGTTTGATAAGGTCATCGTATTTATAGAAGATGATACCGCCTACCTTACTGCAAGGTAGTGAGCCATTCACCCGAAGGTTCTGCAAGGTGCCGTGAGAGACTCCAAGCATCTTTCTCACCTCAGAACTTTTGAGCCATTCTTTCTTCACCAGCGACTGTGATGCGCCAAGCATTGCTTTTAAGTCTTCCAACAATTGCACGCGGAAATGCTGCAAATCCTCATGCTTAAAAATTGCTTCATTCATAATCAAAAAGTTTTGTTTGATTCGAATGTGATGCAATTGAATTCAAAAATCTACCCAGTTGGGTCCCAGCTGGGGAAGAAATATTTGTACAGACCAAATGAAGCGACAGTATTGTTTTGCTGAATTCGAAGGTTTATTTTAGTATATTTCACGGTTGTGTTGTGATCGCAACGCCTTTCCGATTTCAACCAAAACTCATAATCTGCGATGAACTCGTAGTTGAGAAGCTTGATATCTATGTCATCGATTTTCAATTTCCAACGAAGGAAGGATTGCGTGTGACGGAAGGAGGTTTCATATCGCTCGAATGTCAATGGCGAAAATTCCTTATTTATAAGTTCTTTCATCTGATGATTATGCTGCGCGAAAATTTCCATCAGCATGCGCGGTCGCTCCAGTGAAATGCCGAACCATTTTGCTTTGATGTTGTCAAGCGTCACTTCTTTCCCTTCATTCATCAGCTCACGTTGAAGATCAAACGCTTTCATCTTGAAACCTTCAATGCATCTGTTAACTCGCTTGGCTTCCTCGTTTGTACCTTTTACTTTTTCGTTTTTCCATTCTTCGGGCTTGACGTAAATCTTTGTGTTCGTTTCAAACTTCTGATCGCCCATGTAGATGCGCATGCACACTGGTGCTAAGCCTGCCGCTGTAGATCTTCCTTTGCGAGCATAGAACTTCACTGAAATTGTTCTCCGTACCATAGTCACTTTTGTTTTAGTTAAAAATGAATTTCTAAGGCACTGAAATCAAGATGTCCAAATTTTGAACTGGTTGGATTTCAATGTGTTTGGTACGATTTAGTGACACTGATTTGCCGCATGGCTTGGTCACTGAATTGTCACCTACAGATCAGTAACTTTTGGTGACAAATGGAAGGCGCTAAAATGAAAAAACCTCGAATCCATAAGGAAATCGAGGTTTTAACTTTCTTTGATTGATACTCAGCAGAGGAGGAGGGATTCGAACCCCCGGACCTGTTACAGTCTCCGGTTTTCAAGACCGGTGCAATAAACCGCTCTACCACTCCTCTGTGTTTGCTGGTTTATTTAAGGAGTGCAAATGTATAGCTTTCTTAAAAACCAGCAAAAAATCTTGAAAGAAGTTTTTTACTTCTGTTCGTCTGCGAAGTCAACAAACACTTTTTTGATGTCTTTATTGTCGATTTTCGCGGCATTCTTGGAGTATGCGTCCAATTCCAGCAGTACAATGCGCTGGTCGTTGAGGTTGGCGCGTAGTTTTTCGATGTCTTTATCGAACTCCAGGTTTCTCCGCGCTGACTTCAATGCATACTTCCGGGCAAAATCATCGCCCATGGATTGAATCTTGTTCCGGATGTCGATACCAATCTTGATCTTCTCCAGGATGTTTTCTTTCGAGCGACCAACAACTTCCGTTGCCTCCAGCGTACCCAGCGTAAGCACCGTTGTACCACCCACAGCCGAAACTACTTTCGACTGATCCGAATTGTCAACCACAGCCGGAGTAAAACCGGTAACAGCACCGAGCGATGCGTTTACAATCGAGCGGTTCTTTTTACCCTTCTTCGCTTTCTTATAGTCTGCATTTAATTTTTTCTGGTTGGCATCGAGTTGGTCTATCAGCACCAACGCATCCACCAGGTTAGCTCTATATTTCTGGTAAAGGTGACCGTCTTTCTTGATCAGGTTTTCAGTGTCGGCAATCTTGATGCGTACTTTTCTTTGTGTACGATTGTTTGATTTATCTACTACAAAGAACACAATCTCGGCTATTAAGAAACTCTGCGTGTCGTCTACAAAATCATAACCCGGTGTCCAGGTAAACTCAGATTGAAGCGTTGTATTTTCTTTGAGACTTGCTGCCGGTATACGTTTATCAGCTGATACAAAACCAACGTTACGAACATTGTCGTCACCGTTGGGGTCAGATATATATATCTTCAGGTTCAGTGTTTCATCTTCTTTAATGGTGAAGAGTGAATCACCGGGTACGATAAGGATCTCTGGTGGAAGATCAAGCTGCGTCTGCGCGATCTTTATTTTACCTTTTGATTCTGCTTTGTCGGGTTGATCCTGCACGATGAACTCCACCTGCAACGGACTATTCTTCAACGAAGAAAACTGTCCGCGCGAAGGTGTCCAGGTAAATTGTCCGAGTGATGAAAGCGCAGAGCCTTCCGGCATTTGTGATTGAATGGATTTGATTACGATCGGGTCGCCATCCGGATCATATACATAATCATTCGCGATTTGGTAGGTGTTCTGGTTTGATTGCTTTACGTAGAACACCGGGAGATCTTCTACAACCGGAGGACGATTGATGTGACGCACTGTAAACGTAACGGGTTTACGCTCGCGTTTACCATCGCGTAGTGTTGCCTGAAAAATTACCGTAACATCTTTTGTTAATGCTACGCGATCTACCAGGTCGTACGAAGGCTTCCAGTTGAAATTACCGAGTGTATCGAAATTTATATTGAGGCCTTCAGCTCCTTCAATGGAAAAGAATGCCGGCACCTCGGGTGCAATTTTTACTTTGAACGATACCTCTTGATTTTCATTGAGTACATTCCATCCTGTTGAATCAGGAAAAACTAAATGATGATTTTGGCCGATGGCTGTTAAGCAACTACAAAACAAAAAAATGAAAATATTTAAATGCTTCACGATTAAAGTTTAAGTTAGTTCTAATTCTAAGGAAGCCGTAAAGTTAATAAGATCGAAAGTTTTAGATATGCCACGTACCAAAAAGAAACAAACTGATAAAAATTTCTTTACGGATGTGTTTGATGTAGCGCGGCTCATTCCCGTGGGTCGTGTAACCAGTTACGGTGCTATTGGACAATACCTTGGATTGAAATCGAGTGCGCGCATGGTAGGCTGGGCCATGCATGGTTGCCCAAAAGATGTACCCGCACATCGCGTTGTAAACAGTAAAGGTCTGCTTACCGGAAAGCATCATTTCAACCCACCGGAAAAAATGGAGCGACTTCTAAAGAAAGAAGGAGTGAAGGTGGTTAACGATAAAATCGTAGCGTTCAACGAAGTTTTCTGGAATCCTTCAACGGATTTGGAGTTGAATGAAACCAAACCGAGAAAAAAGCGTCCCAAAACTGGATAAGATGTAAGGATTACCCCTCTAATTTAACTGTATTTGCGGCATTTGTCGCTGTGGCATAGGGTTGGCAATAGGTGGTTTCAAAACAACGACTTATGAAGACCCTTATCAAAGTTCTTGTTGCTGGTTGCTTTTTAATCTCTTCTTCTGCTTTTGCAGATGATGTAATACCAGTACCTGCTTACAAGCACAAAGATCTTTTCGTGCTGAAAGCTCATAAGAAATTTAAGGGAGCAAAGGTTGAAGTTTTCCATGCCAATGGTGAACTGATCACTTCGCATAATATGCAAAAGCGTAAGATGATCATCGATTTTGGCAGCGTACAACGGGGTACCTATGTGATACGACTCACCAAGGGAAACGAAGTACAGGAATATCAATACACAAGCAAACACAAGTGATGCATCTACCGATGATGCACCTGTAAAAATATAGTGGGGTTGGTTTTAATCGGGTCTAGGCTGCTTCAGACGAGAGGTGGCCTTTTCCTTTTTATAGCTTCTGCAACTAACCCCGTGGCTACACGCAAACCTTAAATCTTCACGTGTGCGTGGTCTTTTCTCGAAATGAGCCACAAGCCAAGAAATGTGATCATGCCGTTGATCAACAAAATTTCCAACCCGATTTTATAGCCTCCGAAGAGTTTTTCAGAATTGAGACTGAGCAGGTAAGAAATTGCCGGAGAAAGCACGCAAACAATGGGTACGAGCTTGTCGCGCACCTGCAGCTTGGTAAATAAGCCGAACGCGAATAGTCCCAATAAAGGTCCGTAGGTATAGCCGGCTATGTTCAGCACGGCATCGATGACCGAGCGCTTGTTGATTTCTTTAAACACCAGAATGATGATGAGAAACAGGAACGAGAACCCTAAGTGCACCATAAATTTTTGTCTGCGCTTTACGGCTTCAGGCTTGTCTTTGAAATTCAGGAAGTCGATGCAAAATGAAGTGGTGAGTCCTGCGAGGGCAGAGTCTGCACTGGCGTATGACGATGCTGTTATACCGAGTAAGAAGAAGACACCAACGGCCAGGCCGAGTTCATTGATGGCGAGTCGCGGGAACAACTCATCTGACGCTGCAGGCAGTGGTATATTATTCTTGGAGCTATACATATATAGCAACGCACCGAGTGTAATGAACAACAGGTTTACAACCACCAGCAGCAAGCTGAACCAGAACATGTTTTTCTGAGCTTCGCCCAGGTTTTTACAAGTGAGATTTTTCTGCATGATCTCCTGGTCCATCCCGGTCATAGTAAGCGTGATGAACGCTCCCCCTAAGAATTGTTTCCAGAAGAATTGCGTGGAATTGGGATCATCGAAATAAAACATCTTCGAGTACTCGCTCGATCTTATCGTACTCACCATCTCGCCAAATGACATACCCAACTGACTGGCTATTTGCCAAACAGCAATGCACACGGCCGAGATCAGAAATATAGTCTGGAAGGAGTCCGTCCACACAATGGTTTTAACTCCGCCTTTGAAAGTATATATCCAGATGAGGAGGATTGTTGTTGCTACCGTAACAAAGAAGGGAACGTTCCACGCATCAAATAAAAATAATTGCAATACAGTTGCCGCCAGGAACAAGCGGAGCGATGAACCAATAGTACGCGACACCAGGAAAAAGAACGCACCGGTTTTATAGGTCCAGAAATTAAAACGTTGTTCGAGGTAAGTATATATGGATATCAGGTTGAGTCGATAGTACAACGGCATGAGTATACCGATGATTAACCAGTAACCTACCAGGTAGCCGAGCACGACTTGAAAATAACCGAAGCCGATTTTGCCAACATTGCCGGGAACCGAAATGAATGTTACACCTGAAAGCGATGAGCCGATCATACCGAAAGCCACCAGGTACCAGGGCGACTGGCGGTTGGCGGTAAAAAATGTATTGGTGTCGGCCCCGCGCGATGTGATCACGGAGATGAATATCAACGCACCAAAATAGACAATCATGATAATGGCAACCAGTGTGGGAGTCATGTTTATGAAGTTTGCAGCGCAAAGAATCAGGAAATCGGATCAAATCCAAATCGATCTTGAACGAGACCGTTTCGCAACGTATTTTTGTATTATGAAACCCATGTATCAGGAAGAAGTATTGACCGATGTGGATGTGCTGGAAGCGGTGGAGACGATCGATCAGATGGATCTGGTAGTTTTCAACGATGACGTTAATACATTTGATCATGTAATCGAAACGTTGATTCGCGTTTGCAAGCATACCCCTGAACAAGCGGAACAATGCACACTCATCATTCACTATAAAGGTAAGTGCGCTGTGAAAAAAGGAACGTTTGATTTTCTGCGTCCTATGCGTGAGGCGATCTGTGAGGTGGGTATTGATGCCCGCATTCTGTAATCGCGTAGTCTTGCCTGTCTGAAATTTTATACCTTAAATCTTTGTTGCGTTTACCGTGGAGTATCCTTCCAAACTTATTGAAGAAGCTGTAAATCAAATCGCGAAACTTCCCGGTATCGGTAAGAAGACTGCTTTGCGTTTGGTGCTGCACCTCATCAAAGCGAAGGATGAAAATACCTATGCGTTAACGGATGCTCTGAATAAACTTCGTGCAAACATCAAGTTCTGCAAAGTTTGCCATACTATATGCGATGCCGAGATGTGCTCTATATGCTCGAGCCACAGACGCGACCGAAGTATAGTATGCATTGTGGAGGATGTAAAGGATGTGATGGCGATTGAAAACACAGCGCAGTTCAACGGGGTGTATCATGTGCTGGGTGGAGTTATCTCTCCGGTAAATGGTGTAGGACCTGCGGATCTGAAAATAGAGTCGCTTGTAAATCGTTTAACCAACGGACAAGCCGAGATTAAAGAAGTAATTCTGGCACTGAGCCCCACCATGGAAGGCGATACCACGGCCTTCTATATAAACAAGCGCATTCGCGAGATCGCGGTTAAAGTAAGTGTTATTGCGCGTGGTGTACCCGTAGGCGGGGATCTGGAATATGCAGACGAAATAACGTTAGGTAGAAGTATAACGGGCCGTACGCTTTTCAATTAATACCAATTGCTGATTTCAATTTTTAAAAATTCAGACACAGAAGTATAGTCTGAAATATGAAATCTTCAAATCTGTGGGCAAATCTTCCAACTTAAAGCGATAATGCCTTTCTTTGCTCGCTTTTTTTACAAACAAAATTATGAGTACACTTTCCAACCGAATCAACGCGATTGAAGAATCTGCAACCCTTGCAATGGCCGCGAAGGCTCGTGAGTTTAAAATGAAAGGTATAGATGTTATAGGTCTTAGCCTTGGTGAGCCTGATTTCAAAACTCCTCAACACATTTGTGAGGCTGCCAAGAAAGCGATTGATGATGGAAAGTATTTTGCATACCCTCCGGTAGCCGGCTACCAGGACTTGCGCGAAGCCCTGGCTGCCAAGTATCAGAAAGAAAACAATGTTCCCTATAAAGCCGAAAATATAGTTGTATCAAACGGAGCGAAGCAATCTATAGCAAATGCTATGCTTGCGTTGCTGAACCCGGGTGACGAAGTAATTGTATTCTCGCCATACTGGGTAAGTTACGATGCATTGGTTCGCCTCACGGAAGCAACCCCGGTAATTATAAAAGGCGGTATAGAAAATGATTTCAAAGTTACTGCGAAGCAACTGGAAGCTGCCATTACTCCCAAGACAAAAGCAGTGATCTTCTCATCGCCATGCAACCCTACCGGTTCTGTATTCTCACGCAAAGAACTTCAGGATATAGCGGATGTTGTATTGAAGCACCCGAACCTGTTGATCATCGCTGATGAAATATATGAGCACATCAACTTTACAGGCGAGCAGGTAAGCATAGCATCATTCCCCGGAATGTTTGAACGTACCATCACAGTAAACGGTTTTGCAAAAGGTTATGCCATGACCGGCTGGAGAGTTGGATATATAGCAGCACCAAAATGGATTGCTGATGGTTGCAATAAAGTACAAGGACAAATTACATCCGCCAACTGCTCCATAGCACAACGCGCTGCACTGGCCGCTGTAACAGGCGATATAGCACCTACTACTAAAATGGTGGAGGAATACCGCAAGCGCAGAGATATAGTATATAACCTGTTGAAAGAAATTCCAGGCGTAAAGGCAAACTATCCGGAAGGCGCCTTCTATTTCTTCCCGGACGTAAGCTCATTCTACGGAAAATCAGACGGAACAAGAACAATCAAGAACGGAGATGATCTTTGCCTGTTCCTGCTAGAGAAAGCACACGTTTCACTAGTCCCAGGCGGGGCGTTCGGAGATGAAGCCTGCATAAGACTTTCATACGCAGCTTCAGAAAGCGATCTGCGCGAGGCACTGAAGAGACTGAAGGAGACGTTGGCAACGCTGAAGTAAGAACTAAGTATATAAAGAACCCTGAGCGTTGCTCAGGGTTCTTTGCTTTTTATAGGTATAAGCTAAGCCATTAATTTTTTGTAGCTACTACGTGGAAACGTTTCATAACGGCTCTCAATCTAGAAGCTTGTAGCCAGCAACTATTTCAACAGCTAATTCTCAAACTGCTCCTCCAGCGGTGCGTCCTTCTCCAAATCGCGGATCACTTGCCGATCCAGCGCAGTCTCTTTTATTACGTTGTAGCTTGCCCAGAATTCTTTGTTGTAGGGGTAGTCCTGGTATTGGAGGCCATAGTTGCGCATCTTTTCGGTTGATCGGATGCGCTCGGCAGTGTTGGTATATACCTGGTTGATGAGGAGATGTTGCACGAGTTCAGTGTCAAACTTCAGTGCCTTTGTGGTTATGTCGTTCCACTTCTCGTGTGTCACTACGGTAATGTAGTTGAGGTACATCTTGCCGCTATATTTCCGGAAATCAATTTTCTTTTTGTAGCCGATATAGGTGTTCACTACATCTTTGCGCGAGTCGAGGTTATCGCCTGTATATTCTATTTCAAAATCAATGTGGATGACGGCGTAATCTTCTTTATCGATAAACACCTTCAGCTTGAAATCCTTTTCATACGACACTACAAAGATCTCGCGGTCGTTGTAATGAGAGTCTTCTTCGCGCTGCATGTTCTCGAATACTTCTTCCGCTATCTCATGGTGGTAGCGTATCGTATTGTGAAGCAGCAGATCTTCCAGTAAATTTTTTTGATCGAAGTATGCAGCAAATTTATTTTCGTATCCTAAACTCTTACGCACTTCCACAAGTTTTACATGTTCGCGTAGCTTGGATGGGTTTCTTGGTTTAGCATAGTTCTCGTCAAATATTTTTACGGCAGCTTCCAGTAATGCTATAGTGGTACCGCTTACTTTTTTAATGTCGCGGTAGAAGCCGTCCATCAGAAATGGCTCCATCGGAAAGTTCTGTTCAATTTTTGAAAGCGCTATACGAAATATTTCCCCGCCTTTTGTTACGGTGTCTGTCACAACAACTTCGTCCAGCATCGTTACAGATTTATTCAGCGCTATTGTTCCTGAGCTCATTGACCAGACAGGCGCTTCAAAATTCTCGTAGCCAAGCATGCTCACCACGATAATATCGTTTCGGTATTCGGAAGGAAAATGGAAATCGAACTCGCCATTAGCGTTGGCGATGGTGCCGATCGGCTTGCCCTTAATAACGACCGATGCAAAAGAAAGTGCCTCACCCGTTGCCTTGTCGGTAACTCTGCCTGAAAGTGTTATTTTCTGCGCAGAGACACTGAAAAAGCCAATAAGGAGTATAAAAACAATGATAAATCGCATTTATCGGGGGAAATAGACGGTCAAATTGGACATTAACTCCCGGCTTTCAAACAATGAGTAGGATATTCCTTTAAATTGAAGATTTATCGCCTTTAATCAAGCCTGATCGGTTTTGTATTTCATTGTGTAACTTTAAATTATGAATTTGCCGGTCTTGAAGTCTATAGAAGAAATACCACGTGTCTGGAAAAAGGCTTACCTCTTACTCTGCCTTTGGTTTGCCGCCAATTACGGTGTGGGTACTTTTATAGAGTGGAAGCTGGAGAACCCCAATACCTACATTTTCTGGAATGCCCTATATCTGTTTGAAGTTCTCTGCATTCTCATCATCGGTATCTTCTTTTACGCCAACTGGCTGTTCCGTTTCAGAATATATTTCCAGGTAGCAGGCCATGCCGCAGGTGCTATGATTCACTTTATGATCATGGGTACGCTGTCCTATTACCTGGAAGATTATGTGGAAGGCTATATCGGCTGGGACTTCTGGAAAGCACACATTATCGGGTTGCTCAAGTGGGAAGGACTTCATTTTCATGATCAGTATATAATTACTGTTGGAGTATACTATGTGATTGGCTACTTCCAGGGTTTGCAGAAACAGGAGCAAGAGAAAAGTGAGCTTGCCTTGAAGAACCGCGAGATGCAGATCTCGTTACTCAAGTCGCAGATTAACCCGCACTTCCTTTTCAATACACTGAATTCAATCAATACCCTCATTGGTTCCAGCAAAGAGCAGGCGCGTAAAGTAATTACACAGCTCTCGGATATATTCCGGTATGCGCTTGATTCGCATGGCGACCAGATGGTAAAACTTATTCACGAGCTTGACTTTATTGACAACTATATACGCATTCAGCAGGTTCGTTTTGGAGATCGCCTGAAGTTTGTAAAACAAGTGGATTTCTCTTGTTTGAATGTTGAGATCCCTCCGATGATTCTTCAGCCCCTCGTTGAAAATTCTGTGAAGTATGGAATTGCCCCGAAGGAAGATGGCGGAACGATCATCCTTACTGTAAAACGTTTTAACAACATGATCTTTTTTGAAGTAAAAGATGATGGACTCGGTTCAAAAGCGAAAAAGGTAATGGATGGAAGTTCCAGTGGTGTAGGTATGAAAAACACGGATCAGCGTTTGAAAAGTATTTTTGGTCCGGGCTCGGGTTTACGAATTCACTCCAATGAGTGGGGGTATTCTGTCAGCTTCTTTATTCCGTACGAGGAAATAGTTGAAGAATTGAAAAGCAAAGCAATGTAACTTATTAAACTATATCTATACATGAACATAACTTGTGTTATTGTCGATGATGAAAAATTAGCACGCGACCTTTTACAAGAGTATTTGCAACAGATGCCGAACATCCAGGTAATTGGTGAATGCTCGAAAGGAAAGGATGCTGTAGAGTTAATTGATAAGGAGAAACCAGATCTTGTTTTTCTGGATGTACAGATGCCGGGCATGACTGGCTTTGATGTACTGGATGAAATCACACACGATCCATACGTGATATTTTGTACAGCATACGATCAGTATGCGCTGAAAGCATTTGAGAAAAATGCAGTTGACTATATTCTGAAACCTCTCGACCAGGAGCGTTTCAAACTCGCGGTTGAACGTGCTATAGCGCGTATGAAGATGGAGCAGAACAACGTAGGTGAACTGCTGCGCAACCTCAAAACTGAAAACAAGACTTCGTACGACTCGCATATATTTGTGCAGAAGTCTGAGAAGTTGTTGAATCTTCCTGTAGATGAAATAGTATACCTGGAAGCTTCCGGTGATTATACTATTCTTACTACCAAGAACGATCAGTTCGTGAGTTCATCCGGTATAGGTAAACTGGAAGAGATTCTGAATCCTGAGATTTTTATCCGTGTACACAGAAGTACGATCATCAACATCAATAGTCTGAAAGAAATTGAAAAACATTTCAATGGTGGCATGGTGGTGAAGATGCAGAACGGTAAGAGCTTCCCGGTTAGTAGAACGTATGCTAAGCTTATTCGTAAGAAGGTAGTATAAATATACTTGCATTAATTTTGGATTCCCGTGGGTTAGAAGTATTGCTAAACTCACGGGAATTTTTTTTGGCCTGCAGAAGACGCAGGCAAATACAAATAATACAATTAATGCATTTGTGATTTGATGCAGTCACTTGCAGGTTGCCTGCACTATATATTTTGAAATGCTGTTAAAATATATCTGCGAAAATCAGCGTCCTCTGCGGGCAACAAAAAACGCAGCTATGGAAAAAGAATCTTTTCCCCACCCGAATACTCAATGGTAACATTCTTCCCATGCGCCTTCATGATCTCGCGAATTTTAGTTTCGAATGCTTGCTGAGCTTCCTTTACAAAGTCTGCCTGTGCAGCATATCGCTTTGCATCGTTGTTGAATGCGTTGATGGCCGCAGTTCGATCTTCTGCCTTGATCGGATTCCACCACCCATGTTCATCTTTGAATTTTATATCGCCCATTGACTCCAGTGAAAGTAGTTTTGGATGCGGGAGTATAATGGTTGCATTTTCTTCATTGATGTTTATAGTAAACTTCTGGTTGAGGTCAAAGCCAGCCTTTGCCTCAAAGGTGCCAGTGATCGAAATAGTCTTGGTACTCTTCAGCCAGGTGTTGGTCCACGCGTAGTTGTGCTGAAATTTTTGAGATATAGTGGCGAGTTCCAATATAGGCGTTTGCTGTTGCAAGACAACGGTGTTATTAACTGTTACCTCCGGTGTAAATTGAAAAGCCTCTTTAAAATCGCGACCAAGTTGTTTGGCTCCTTCGTAACTGCGCTGTGCAACCTGTGTAGGTATATATACAATCAATACATAAGCCGTAATGCTTAACGTTACCAGCAGTAGAATGATGAGTATGATTTTTCGGTTTGAGAACATTTCGCGTTGCTATATAAGCTATTCTATATACTATTTAACCTGCTCTACCAGTTCAAGCCTCTTTACAATGGAATTGACAGAAAGAATTGTGCCGGGTGACAACACTGCGTTGGCCCCAATCTTTGTTCCATCGCCAACCAATGCTCCGAACTTGGTAATGCCAGTGGCCATTTTTTTTCCATCAATCAATATAGTAATCTCTTTGTCGGTTCGCTCGTTGTAATGATTGGCAATGACAGAGCCTGCTTCCATATTTACTTTTGACCCTACAATGGAGTCGCCTGCAAAATTAAAATGAGCCAGGGCTGCGTGAGGCATAATGAAACTCGATTTTATTTCGCAGCCTGGTCCGATGCTGCAGCCTTCTCCTAGAAATACACCACCTCGTAAATAAGCGTGCGCTCCTATAAAGCAGCCAGCGGAAATGATGGCAGGACTTTTTATAGTAACATGTTCTTCAATGCGCGCGTCCTTGTGAATAGCAACATGGTCGCGTATAGTATATTCTCCGGAAAGCGTCTTTATCTTTTCTAGAATATGTACGGATGCGGATGTGGTGATGTCCCACGGAGCGATGCCTTGCAGATGCGCGAAGATCTGTAGGAAATTTGGTGTATAGGACTGAAGGTTGATTGTATTCATGATTGACTATTGTTCATATAGTTCAAGCGGAAGGCCATCAGGATCGGAGAAGAATGTAAAACGCTTGCCGGTATACTCATCCACGCGTATAGGTTCTGTTACTACGTTGTGTGCTGTTAGCTCCGCGACTGCGGAATCGATATTGCGCACTGTAAATGCGAGATGACGCAAGCCTCGTGCTTCTGGTCGCGATACACGCTGTGGTGGATCAGGAAAAGAAAACAGCTCAATGGTATAGTGATCGCCAAGAGCCAGATCCAGTTTATAGGATCTACGTTCAGCCCGGTAATATTCTCCCAGCACGCGAAAGCCAAGTACCTCGGTATAGAATTTTTTAGACACTGCATAGTCAGAGCAGATAATGGCGATGTGGTGAACGTTTTCCAGTTGCAGCATGTGAAGTAATTATCAACTTAAATTTCATTATTTTTTGTTCATCATGGACATACTTTGCATCGTTCTCGGGATAATTTTCATGCTGGCGGGGTTGGCCGGTTGTATTCTTCCATTACTGCCAGGCCCACCGTTGTGTTTTGTCGGTATGGTGTTGCTGCAGTTAAGAACAGAGCCTCCATTCACAACAAAGTTTCTGATTATATGGGGAGTAATTACGGTTGTTATAACGGTGCTGGATTATGTTATACCACTCTACGGAACCAAAAAGTTTGGCGGCAGCAAGTATGGTGTGTGGGGTTGTACACTCGGCTTGCTCGTAGGTATATTCACCGGACCGTGGGGTATAATTATAGGCCCGTTTATAGGTGCCTTTATAGGCGAGGTAATGGCCAACGCCAATTCATCGCAGGCCTTGCGTGCAGCCTTCGGGTCGTTCATCGGTTTTCTGTTTGGCACGCTGCTGAAACTTGTTGTATGCTTTGTGATGTGCTGGTATTTTGTAGCAAGCCTGATAGGTTGATGAATAAATATATACCTTGCAACAATAGTGAAAATAACGATATGGCAAACTTTAGTCTCCCGATTCAAATCCGATGGGCTGATATAGATCAGAACCGTCACCTGCGCCACTCTGCGTATTATGATTATGGAGCGATGGCGCGTATGATTTTTCTTTCAGAACACGGTATCACTACACAAAAACTGGAGTTACTTAAAATAGGTCCGATCTTGTTTCGTGAAGAAGCTGTTTTCAAAAGAGAAATTACACTGGACGACAAGCTTACGCTGGATGTAGAGTTGATTAAGGCTACGAAAGATTTCGCGCGTTGGAGCCTTCGTCATAATTTTTTGAAACTCGATAATACATTGGCGGCTAACGTTACCGTGGAAGGTGCCTGGCTCGATCTTGAAAAAAGAAAGCTTATAACGCCAGATGAGTATATCCAGTCGATCTTCAGCGAATTTCCTCGCGCAGCCACATTCGAGTGGATTATTCGTGAAGAGAAGAAAGCCTAATTACCGAATACCCATCGCTCGATTACTTCAGGATAATGCTTGTATTCGAGCTGATGTACTTTGTCGGCTATCTGCTCCGGTGTATCATCTGCGTGCACCGGGCATGTTGCCTGAAAAATGATCTCGCCTTCATCGTACTTGTCATCTACAGCATGAATCGTGATGCCCGTCTTAACATCACCGCCAAGCTTAACCGCTTCATGTACTTTCATGCCATACATTCCTTTACCACCATGGTTGGGTAAAAGAGCCGGATGGATATTGATGATGTGGTGAGGATAAGCTTGTATCAGGTACGATGGTATAAGCCAGAGGAACCCGGCCAGTACAACGTGAGTAACTTTCTTTTGGTGTAACCAGTCCAGTACAACAGTGCTTTCTTTGAACTGCGGTCTGTCGAATACTTTAGCATCAACACCAAAGTTGCGTGCCCGTTGTAATGCAAACGCCTGCGGATTGTTGCTCAACAAAAGAACAACTTCAATGGAGGGATGATTTTGAAAGTACTTAAAGATCTCTTCAGCATTGGTTCCGTTGCCGGAAGCAAAAATCGCCAGACGATATTTCTCAGACATAGGTCGCAAAGATAACGCAGCGTTACTATTCGTTGCACCTGCTATAAATAAAATTATGACTATAGCACATCGCGATTCACAGCGAAGCGATTAACTTTAACCTGTAAATCTACCTTGTTACTGTTATGGAAACCTTTGGCGAAAAAGTAAAACGTACAACAAAAAAAGTGATCCGCGCTATAATCATCTTAGTGATACTGGGTGGTGTTATCACCTTTTCATTTTTATACTGGGGTACTTATGAAGATGGCGTAATGGCCGGAAAGATTCTGCGCATTAGCGAGAAGGGCGTGATGTTTAAAACCTACGAAGGGAAAATCAACCTTGAAACGTTCGGTGCGCTGAAGGGGACCAGTCCTATAGCAGAGTCGTTTGACTTTTCGGTTGAGAAGAGCGATAAAGATCTGATCAAGCAACTGCAAACTGTAGCCCTTAGTGGCGAGCGGGTAAATCTATACTTTGTAAAACGATATGCGCGTTTCCCGTGGCGAGGTGATACTAAATATTTTGCTACCCGCATCGAGCGCTTGCAATAACATTAAGGTAAATATATACCTATATACTGAGGCTGTTCATGATGATGAGCAGCCTTTGTTATTGAATTCGCGTGTGTATCATTAGCGAATCAATACAGATTTCTCTTCCATCAGTTTAATGATTCTGCGCAGGTAGTCGATTTCCTTGCGCGAGAGCTCGAGTTGCCGTTGGTATTCTGTTTCGGATGAATGGTTGCCGTTTTTGTCCGTTTGTGCAGGCTCATTTGAGTAGTACTGAAAGAAATCGTGGTTGAGCACCTGCGAAATGCGAAGCAGCAAACCTGTATCGAGATGGCGCTTGCGGAAAATGCGATAGACATTCTGGCGTACCGTTCCCAGTTCATCGGCAAAATCGGTGAGCTTCATTTGGCGATGGTCAAATACTTCCTTGATTTTGGGGCCTATTTCAACATATCCCATGATCCAACTATTTTTTTTGTGAACGATCGGATGATAAAGTCTTAATATACGCTTTGTAATCAGTTGGGTTACAATTGTAACCAAGGGTTTTACGTCTTCGTAAATTGTCGTTAAAATTACATAACCAAAGCAATATATGAGCTTTGCAGAATTTGCTTCGACCCTTAGTAGTTCTGAATGTATGGTAAAAGCTTTTTACCAAGATGAATACGCTACCATCGAATTGGACGACTCAATCCCATGCGTTCGTCTTACGTTAAATGGAGTACCGCGTTACAGCGAGCACTATAACTTTGTCCAGAAAAAGCGGTTGGAGTTAATGCAGCGGGAGATCCGTAACTATCCTAAACTGCACATGCTCACGGATAGTCGCACAGCAGGACCGGTGCTGGATGAAGATGTACATTACTTCAAAACGAACGTTATGCCCGCCATGGAGCGTGCAGGGGTTCGTTTTCTGGCCATTGTAATGCCCGCCAGCAAATTTACCCAGATGACCATTCGCGAGATGACGGAAGATCCGCGCCTTATGACTGTCCAATATTTTGATTCCATGCGTGAAGCACGGCACTGGCTTCGCAAGATGACAACGTTGTAAAACTATTGTCTCAAATTACTTTTCTGACGGATTCTTTTTACCTGCCAGTAATTTCTCTATCGTTGCTTCAAGGCGTTTGGTACGTGTTTCCTCTTTCTTTGCTTCGCTGACCCAGTGTGCATATTCCTTTCGGTTGGTATAGCTGAGTGTCTCAAAAAAAATAGCGGCTTTTTTATTCCGGGCAAGTACTTTTATGAGCGGCTCAGGCATTTCAACAACACGCTCTTCCGTGTCTCGCTCAATTTCTACGCGTATTGTGTCACCAACGTTTTTACCAATAGCAGCACGAATATCTTTTCGTACCAGAATTACATGGAAGCCTGTTCCCATGTTGGCTAATACACCGCGATACGACACGCCATCGAACCATGCTTTTACCTTTACCTGGCCTTTGGTGCCGTATACTTTTTTCGACATCAAACGGAATGGACACATAGGCCGCGTCCATCGAAGAATCCGGGTTTTCCAGTATTGCTTTAAACACTTGTTTAACAGACGCACGCATCGGTAAAAAATATATCGAAGTAAATTTATTCATTCTGCATCTGAAAAATCACGTTTTCAAAACAAAATGCCTCGTTTTGGACCTTTGTACCACATAAAAGTTTGACAAACTAAAAACAGGCCGTTGTTTTGTTAGGCGTATAGAATTATCTTGCAAGGCTTGAACCCAAAGCCAAGACCCTGTCATTAACCTATGTCAACGAGTTTGCCAGTATAAATATATATGCAGGATCTTATCAGGCATCTCCCCGCGGTCATTTACGAATACACAATCTACCCGGATGGTCAACCGAGATTCACTTATGTGAGTGAATCGAGTGAAAGCATTTTGGGACTCGCACCGGAAGTTATACTGGCCGATGCTTTTGTATTGGATTCTCTCATTCATGAAGATGACCGTGAGTCGCAGCAGGAAACTTCAGCACTCAGCATAGAAGAGGGCAGAGATTGGAATTGGGAAGGGCGTATGCGGGTAAAGGAAAATATAATCTGGGTGGAAGTAAAATCAAATCATGAGTTAAGACCCGATGGTATCATCATCAGGCGTGGCGTAATACAAGATATAACGGAGCGTAAAGAACTTGCGCGTGAAAGCGAGCAACGCTATTTATCGCTTGTTGACAGATTGCCGATTGGTATAGTAGTACACAAGCAGGGTAAACTTGTTTTTGCAAATTCGCAGGCATACCAGATTCTGGCGTGCAAAAAATCTGATGAACTGATTGGTACCGATGTATTGAACTTCGTGCATCCCGATTATCATCAGCGTTTGGCGCGCAGAATGAAAGAGACTGCTGGTCTGTTGGCTCCTATGGTAGAGCAACAGTATATACGCATGGATGGAAAAGTGATTGATGTGGAAACGATGTCATCACCCTTTACATTTCAGGGCGAACCCTGTATGCAAGTAATCTTTCGTGATATAACCGAACGAAAGCAAACAGAAGAGCGCATCAAGAAGAATGAGACATTACTCGCACAGCTCTTTCAAAATATACCGATGGCGGTTGTATTGCTGAATGAGCAGGGTAAAGTTGAGCAGGTAAATAAAGGCTTTGAAGAGATGTTCGGCTTTGCGCTGGATGAACTCAAAGGCAAGAGTATAAATGATTTTATTGTTCCGGAAGAACTGGTACACGAAGGGGTAGACCTGAACAATCTGATTACGGCTAATCGTATCGTAAGCATTGAGACTATACGCAAGAATAGAAACGGTAAGCTGGTAAACGTTATACTATACGGTATGCCCGTAATGCTGGATAACCAGACTATAGGTATATATGGTGTATATGTAGATTTTACCGATCGCAAAAAAGTAGAAGAGGAATTGAAAATCCGGAATACCGAGCTGGATAATTTTGTATACAAGGTATCGCACGATCTGCGTGCGCCCCTTTCCTCTATACTGGGCCTGGTAAATCTTGCGCGACTGCCCGGTAATACCGACAATCCGATGGATTATATCGATATCATCGGTGAAAAGGTGCAGCACCTCGATCATTTCATTGGCGATGTATTAAGTCACTCGAAGAACCTGAAGATGGATGTCACTACCAGCAAGGTGGATTTTGAACACATCATCGATCGCACTTTTGAAGATTTGAATTACCTGGAAGGTGCCAAGGAAATGGTTCGCAATGTGAGGATTGATGGTGTTGAATTTTATAGCGACCCGTGGAGGATATCCGAGATCTTCCGTAACCTGATCTCCAACGCAGTAAAATATCGTCAGTTAAATATCAGCACAGCCGAGATCAATGTGAAAATACGGGTTGATAATCACCATGCCGAAATTGTTTTTGCCGACAATGGTATCGGTATAGATGATGTTAACCTGGCAAAAATTTTCGAAATGTTTTACCGTGCCACCGAGCAATCCGATGGTTCCGGTATAGGTCTATATATCGTTAAGAATGCAGTTGAAAAGCTGGGCGGCCAGATTTCGGTAGCCAGCAAAGTAAACCAGGGAACGCGTTTCAGCATTGTTCTTCCTAACAGGATCAGTAGCTTTGTGCCTGCATCCAAATCTCAAGTTGTAGAAGAACACAAATGAAGATCATTGAAGTAACTACCCCGCAGCTGGCACGCGAATTTCTGCTGCTACCCGTTAAGCTTTATAAGAATGAACCTGCGTGGATTCGTCCGCTCGACCAGGACATTGAAAGTGTTTTTGATCCTGAAAAAAACAAAGCGTTTCGCCACGGCACGTGTACCCGCTGGATTCTTCAGAATAAAGAAGGCGAAACCATTGGTCGTGTGGCGGCTTTCGTAAATGAAAAGATTGTTCATAAAGGCAACGACCAGCCTACTGGCGGAATGGGTTTTTTCGAATGCATCAACAATCAGGATGCTGCATTTTTACTCTTCGATCAGTGTAAAGCATGGCTACAGGCAAAAGGCATGGAAGCGATGGATGGCCCGGTTAACTTCGGAAGCCGTGATCGTTGGTGGGGCTTATTGATTGAAGGATTCGACCGTGAACCTAACTACCAGTGCAACTATAATTTTCCGTATTACAAAGATTTCTTTGAAGCATACGGTTTCCAGGTCTATTTCTATCAGTTCACGTATGCACGAAGCATACAGGGACCGTTGCATCCGCGACTTTCCGAGAAGGCGGAGATAGCACGAAAAGATCCTGATTACGATTTCCGCTACCTGCGGAAAAGTGAATTTGAAAAGCTGCCGGAATATCTGATGACGGTATATAACCGCGCATGGGCTAATCGTTCGGAAAATCCGGAGCTTACCATGGCGCAGGCAAAAGTGCTCGTAAAACAGATGAAGCCGATCATGGATGAGAAGTTGCTATACTTTGGTTTTTATAAAGGTGAACCGGTATCATTCTTCCTGTCGCTGCCGGAGATCAACCAGATATTCAAGTATGTAAATGGCAAGCTAGACTGGTTGGGTAAATTGAAATTCATCTGGCATACGTTCAGACGCACCAATAAAAAAGCATTTGGTATTTTGTTCGGGGTTGTTCCGGAGCATCAGGGTAAAGGCTTGGATGGCGCGATGATCATCAACGCGCGCGATGTATTGCAGCCCAATGCGCGCTATGAGCAGTACGAATTGAACTGGATTGGTGACTTCAATCCGAAGATGATACTGGTGGTAGAACAGGTTGGCGCGGAACTATCAAAACGTCATGCCACGTATCGTAAACTTTTTGATGAAACGAAGCCGTTCAGGCGTGCACCAATTTTAAAATAGGTGCAGAAGTTTTCTCGTTTCCATAAACTTCTTTTGTCGCATAATGTTATTCGCTTACTTGCAACGCGAAGTTTTCAGTCATGAATAAAACCGGAGTTCTTCTTATCAATCTCGGCACGCCCGACAGTCCTTCTGTAGGCCATGTGCGTTCATACCTTTCTCAGTTTCTAAACGATCCGCGTGTAATCGACATACCGTGGTTGCTGCGCAAAATGCTGGTGAACCTCATCATCGTTCCGTTTCGCGCACCCAAGTCTGCCAAGATCTACCAGAAGTTGTGGACAGAAAACGGTTCGCCTCTGCTATACTATAGTGAACGTGCCAGAGATTTATTACAAGAACAACTCGACAGCACATACGAAGTTCATCTCGCGATGCGCTATAAAAATCCTTCTATACCGAACGTGCTGGAAACGATGCGTAAGAAAAATTATGAGCGCATTATTGTTGTTACTATGTTCCCGCAGTATGCTTCAGCTTCTACCGGGTCAGCATTGGAAGAAGTGATGCGTGTTGTAAGTAAATGGTGGGTTATACCGGAGCTTAAATTTGTTAGCCAATACTTTGATCATCCATCGTATATAGAAGCTTTTGCCGAGCGTGGCAGAAAGTATAATATCAACGAATACGATCACGTGCTTTTTTCGTACCACGGTCTGCCCGAGCGCCAGGTTGATAAAGTATATGACGAGGGGCTATGTTCAGATCACGACTGCGAGCACGAGATCACGGAAGAAAACAGATACTGCTATAAAGCAACCTGTTACGCCACTACGCGCCTGCTTGCTGCTAAACTAAATATACCCCAGGAGAAATATACCGTTTGTTTCCAGTCACGACTCGATCAAAAGTGGCTCAAGCCTTTCTCCGATGAAGTGGTTCGCCAATGTGGAGATAAAGGAATGAAAAAAATTCTTGTATTCTCGCCAGCCTTTACTGCCGATTGCCTCGAAACTATAATCGAGATCGGAGACGAATACCAGGAAATCTTCACCGAACACAAAGGTGAAAAAGTACAACTGGTAGAAAGCCTCAACGACCATCCGCTTTGGATTAAGTGTTTGAAAGAGTTGGTATTGGCGAAATAATATATATCTGTTTCAAAGGCGTGCGTAAGGGGGACGAAGCATTTTCTGCTGCTACGTAGTTTATTTGAACTTTTGTAACTTTAATACTAGTAAGGAAGCAATGGCCTTATGAGCATCAAATAGAGTTACTCTGAAATTATCTCGTGCGGCTTTTTGGGATATTGATCTTGAAAAGCTGGACCTGGAGCGTTTTGCTGATTTTGCTATAATCCGAATTTTTTGAACGCGGTACGGAGCAAGATATATATGAGATCATCAAGTACTTTGGTGGATCGAGAATAATAGATTCGCTGCCCCACGCTAGTTCATTACAGCCACGTGCTATTGCTGTTGCTCAAAAACTTTTTAATCTTTCTTCTAATCAATTTTCATGCTTCACGCCTTCACAACAAGTGAGGAACTACTCCAAATACTAAGAATAGTAATGAAGGTTCCTTCATTAACTTCATTCAGACTTGTTGGTGGTACTGCGCTGAGCCTTTTAAGGGGACATCGGATATCAGAAGATATCGCGATATGTTTGCTTCTGTAGTGTATGGATCTCTGAATTTTGTGGCAATTGAAAATGATATCAGAGGAGTGATTCCCTACGTAATTAATGATGATTCAATTTTAAATCTGCCTGTTGATCTCGATAATAATTTTGGTTTGCATTACATCTTGGAATGGCTGACGAAACTTTAATCAAAGCACATATTCTAAATTGGACTGAAGCAGAGTTTATATATACTGTTTTAGAAATTGAAAATATTCGCTTTGCTACCATAGAAGAAATAGCTTTGATGAAATTGGATCTCAAGAGGAGGACGGAAAAAAGATTTTTGGGATATGTCTGAATTTTTGAACAGTATAGCCTCGTGCATTTGCTTGAAGGATATTCAAAGAAATATCCTTGCAACGAAGTACAGGCTGTTATCAAGGGAATGTTAAACTTTGAAATTGCTGAGCAAGTGCCGGATCCGGTATGTCTGAAACAAAAGCACTGGGATCTAATAAGAGCTGAAATGCAGCAAGCTGTTTCTTTGCTCTGAGTATATAGTTCAATGCCCTCCCAATTTCTTCGCAAGCTCATGCTTATATAGCGGCCCCACCGGCAACTCCGTTTTGCCAATGAAGACTGCATTCAGATTATAAGAATCAATCTTATTCATAGCCACTATAAATGAACGATGAATACGAGTGAAGTCGTGCTCCGGCAGCATTTCTTCTAACGCTGTTATAGTTTGCTTGGTGATTACCTGTCGGTCGGGGAGGAAGATGCGAACATAATCCTTGAGACTTTCGATATAGCGAATCTCATCGACCATGATCTTTACCATTTTACGATCAGCACGCACATAGAGAAAGCGCTCTGTTTCGGTTGTGAGCGTTTCTTTATTGGATGCAGCATGCTTCTGCTCCGGATTTATAGCACGATGCACCGCGCGTAAAAAACGATCGAGCGAATACGGCTTCAAAAGATAATCAACCGCACCTAACTCAAAACCATCTACTGCGTAATCGCGATGGGCGGTAGTAAAAATTACCTTGGGAGGTGAAGGCAGCGCGCGCAGAAAATCGATGCCTGTTAACTTGGGCATGTTTATATCAAGGAAGATCAGGTCTACCGAATTGTTCTGAATAAACTCAAAGGCCGCCATAGCATGATGACACTCCCCGGCAATCTCGAGCATAGGAGTAGCATCAATATAGGTGCGCAGGATGTCTAACGCTGGTGGTTCATCATCCACCAGCAGACAACGGAGTTTGGGGGTCATGTTTCGATAAGTTTGATCGAGCCGAGTTCTATAGCCAGCGATACTACAAAAGTATCTGCGTCTTCGGTAATACGAAGTTCGTGTGCATTAGGATATAATAATTGAAGTCGTTTTTTTACATTTTGTAACCCCATGTGTATGGAGTTTGGATTGTTGTGATCAATAGCTCTGCCGTTGATTAGTTTGAACTTCAGCGCGGTTTCGTTTACCTGCAAGTCCAGACTCATCCAAGCTTGCTCAATCATTTCATTAGCGCCATGTTTGAAACTGTTTTCCAGGAAGGGCAATAGTAGAAGCGGTGCAATGGCATTTTTTTCAATGTCACCTTTTATGTTTACCGATATATCCAGTCGGCTGCCAAACCTGCCTTTCTCCAGTTCGATATAGTGAAGCAGCACTTCAACTTCTTTGCCGAGATTAACCGTAATGTTTGTACAATCCGTGAGTATATATCGCATCAGCTTGGAGAGCTTGAGAATAGCTTCCGGAGTTTCGTCTGATTTTTTTAAGGCGAGTGAATATATACTGTTCAGTGTGTTGAACATGAAGTGCGGATGGATTTGTCCTTTCAGAATTTCCAGTTCCGCTTTTATGCGCTCCTTTTCGAGTTGCTCGGTCTCGATTTTCTTTTGATACCAGTGCTTGATCAGTTTGATGGCAACGGCAAAGCCTGCGATCGTCATCGAACCACGTAAACCACCCATGAAGGAGAAGAAGAATGTCATGGCCTTGACGGGGTGATGGAGATATATCCGCAAAGGCGTGATCAGGTAATAATTCACGACAGGTGACAAGGCTGCTGCGATAAGTATTAGGGCGATTACCCAGACAAAACCAACCCAATACCGATCGCGAAAAATTATATACGGCAACACATAGTATATAATGGCATAGCTCAGAAACATGTGCTGTGGCAGGTATATGAACGACTCTATGTAGGATATAGCAAAGAAGTTCGTGGCACGACCTTCTATATAGTAAAAGCCGTAAATGAAACCCTGGAACGCCCAGCAGACAGTCCAGAATAAGGCGTGCCTGCCTAACCGGTAACTGGTTTTGTTCGACAAGACAAGTCTGGAAAAGAAACTATCCATATCTATAAACATACTCGATCGACTGATTAAAGTTTGATTCCATTACGGTTTGTAGACGAAAATGGAGGAATCGTAGACGGAATATTTTAATCGAAGTTCCAGGCATGCCGGTCTAGAAACACGATGCATCGGTCTTATCTGTGAAAATCGAGAGGCGTCTATTCCGTATTTCATTACTAAAAGACCCTTTTACTATGAAACGAATATTAACCCTTACAGCCGCGATACTGACTATAACAGTGTCAGCGTTTAGTCAGCAGGACAAATCACTTTACTGGGTGGTAGAAACCAATACGCAGATTAAAAATTACTCAGTAGTGCGATTCTATAACCACAACAATCAACTGGTGCATGAAGTAGCGATGGATCATGTACGCATTGATGTTACTAAACCAAAGCATCAGCGCAAGCTTAACCAACTGCTTAAAAATTATCAGGATCGTGTGGCCAGCACATCCAAAAGGAACAAGTCGAAACGATCGATTTGATTTAGATTAAATGGTTCGCCCGGCTACGAGATGGCCGGGCTTTTTTTGCTATAGCTATAGCATCAATGTATGGCTATTCTTCTTCCATATCCTTCAACTCGATCTCAAGTGCTTTTGTGCTGATGTATATTTCATTCAAGGAAAGTGCCAGCGACAGCAAAAGAAATATGAGACTTAATCCAAATATAGTGATAGCCCAGGTTTCATACTCCAGGTAAAAGAAAAGCATGCTGAGTACACAGAAGAAGAAACTGGTGATACCAGCAGCCTGCATGTGCTTAACAAGCATAAGTCTGAGTTTAAGATTTCGTATCTGTGCACGAATGATCTCGTGATTCTCCTGGATGGTTTTATACTTCGCGTGCAGGTTACGAATGAGTGTAGCCAAAGCCAGAAAGCGATTGGTATACGCCAGCATCAACAATGTAATAGCAGGAAAGAGAAGTGCCGGTGTATTAATGGAGATCTGTGTCATAAGTATATATAGTATATTATTCAACACGCTGCAGCGTGCGCAGCGATTTGGAGAACCAGCTTGTGGCCCCTACAACCACCAAGGTCATAAAACCACCAAAGATTACCGAGCGCACAACGCCCAACATACTGGCCGCAAGTCCGGATTCAAACATCCCGATCTCATTCGAAGACCCGATGAAGATATGATTTACTGCTGATACACGTCCTTTCATATTCTCAGGTGTAAGCGTCTGTAATAACGTTCCGCGAATGATTACGCTGACACAATCAAATACACCACTCATCATCAACAGGAACATTGATATCCAGAAATTTGTAGAAAGACCAAAGAGTATAATACAAACACCAAAGCCTGCAACACAATATAGTAAAAGCTTACCGGCATTTTGCCTGATCGGATGGTGTACCAGGTATAACGCCATCAGCAACGCACCTACACCCGGTGCAGCGCGCAGAAACCCAAGTCCTACTTTACCAACATGAAGTATAGTATCTGCAAAGATTGGAAGGAGCGCAACAGCGCCACCAAACAGTACAGCGAACAAGTCGAGCGATATAGCACTCAATACAATCTTGTTGTTATAAACAAACCGTAGCCCGGCCTTGATTTTCTCAACGATGCCTTCTTCGGTTGTAGTGGGTGGCAATGGTTTATCGCTCACCATAAAGGCGAGCATGAGGCCTGCTAAAACCAGTAGCACATCTGTTGTATACGCAACAGAAATTCCGAAAAATCCATAGAGCAATCCTCCGAGGGGAGGTCCGGATAGGGAAGCGGTTTCCCACAACGTGCTGTTCCATGTAATCGCGTTACTATATAATTCGCGTGGCACCAGTTGAGGCATGAACGCGAACAGCGCGGGTGTCATAAACCCACGCGCTATGCCACTGATGAAAATGACCGTATAGATGGGGAGCACACCAAAGTCGAGAAGAAACTGCCCGGGTTCAAGGGTGAAAAAAAGAAGACTGAATGAGCAGAGAAATAATGTGCTCAGGCATAGCAGTATAATTCGTTTACGCTGAACGACATCCGCCACGTGCCCCGCATATAGCGATACACTGATGGATGGTATAGCTTCAGCAAGTCCGATGAGTCCGAGGGATAGCGGGTCTTTTGTTATTTCATATACCTGCCACGCTACTACTACGGCTTGTATCTGTATAGCCAGTGTGGTGCAGAAGCGTGCTGAAATAAAATACCGGTAGTCTCTGATTTTTAGTGCTGCGTATGGAGAGGAGGTTGTACTCATACTGTTGTAAGAATCTTTTCAATTGCATCTACTGCCAGCTTTCTGCGTTGCTCGCGTTCGCCACGAATTTCAACGTATGGCACGGGCTGATTTTTCATTTCGTTAAGGTATAGCTGGTAAAGTTCTTCACGCTGATTGGGATGCTCACGCTGCGGATCTTCTTCCCAGGGTAAGTCTA
Organism: Ohtaekwangia kribbensis; assembly: GCF_042676245.1. NCBI lineage: Bacteria > Pseudomonadati > Bacteroidota > Cytophagia > Cytophagales > Fulvivirgaceae > Ohtaekwangia > Ohtaekwangia kribbensis. The sequence continues at coordinate 165,318 of NZ_JBHTKA010000008.1, read as the reverse complement.
CATACGTTAACATATATAGGTCATACTTGCGCGTAGCAATCTGGTGAAGTATATCCGGGTGACAACTTCCGTATTTGAATTCACTCCATACTTTAATCACGTAGAGGTTGGTATCGCAGATCAATACCTGATTTGCATCACGCGTCCATTCTTCTTCCAATCGCAGCTGGCCATGTGCTATGGTTAACAGATCGTTTTCCACATACGGTCGCACCAGGTTGCCAATATAGCCACGTGCATATTCGGGTACCCAGGTGGTATGAAAGTGTTCTGCAAGAAATTTAGAGAGATCGGATTTCCCCGTGCACTCCGGACCGATTATCGCCACTTTCTTCACAGTGGGCAGATTGAAAGCATTCATAATGCGAAAATCGTTTATATTTCCCGGAATTTTTTTAGGAATACACATAAACATTTACCGGTGAAGCGAAGAAAAGCATTACGGCATATCGGTCTTGGATTTTCGGCTGGCTTGATGTTGCCATCCCTGTTAACTGCGTGTAAGGAAGATGATGCTACACCTTCTGTGAGGTATAACGGTGTAGTAGGAGTGATTGGTGCAGGTGCTGCTGGTTTACATGCTGCAGATATTCTGCGCAGCAACGGTATTCCGGTAAGAGTGTTCGAGGCATCGGGTCGTGTAGGAGGAAGAGTTCGCACCATGCAACGCACCACGCAGCCTGACGATGCATTGCTTTTTGATCCGAATAATTTACCGGTGAGTGAATTCCCAACCGAGTTTGGAGCTTCGTTTATTTCAGGCTCTGATTCTGCCTGGGGTAAAATAGTCGATCAGTTAAATGCACCGCTTATTGAAATCTATACGCAGGCCAGCGATATATTTATAGTAGACGGCTCCGTTAAGACTGCGGCTGATTTGCAGGGCGATGCTGATTTTATAGCGGCTAAGAATTTTGTGTCCGGTCTTGCTTCAAACTCATCAGCAGGTTCAGTGCAGCAGGCTATTGCGAGTGCTGGTATAAATGCGCGCATGTATACTATTCTTAATTCGTGGGTTGGAAATAAAGCCGGTACATCGAACGATGTGCTGGGAGTAAAAGCATTGGCTGAGGCAATTGCCTTAAGAACGCGAAACGACAAGCAATATATACTTCAGGCAAACCCGATGGAAGATGCTGTGCTTTCGCGATTCAGCAATGTTATACCTTACGTTGAGTTAAACAGCGCTATACAAAGCGTGAATTATACCGGAGATAAAATTACGCTCACCGGTGTAAAGAATGGAACGGAAGCATTTACCGCTGAAGTCGATCGTTTGGTTGTGTCAGTGCCGGTCTCTATACTCAAAGCGAATACTATAGCGTTTACACCTTCACTTCCTTCAGCAAAAGCAACGGCACTGAGTCGTATGGATATGGAAGCCAGTATTCGTGTACGTCTGGAATTCAAAAAGAATTTCTGGGGCATGGACAGCGCATTTATTTACGGAGGCGCACAAGCTCCCGAATATTTCAATGCAGGTATAGGGCGCGATGCCATGCAAAAAACGTTGGACATAACGATACAAGGTGCCAGGGCGCAAGAGCTGTCAGCTAAAGGTAAAGAGATGGTGCCTGTTATACTGGCAGAGCTGGATGCTGTATTCAACGGACAGGCTACTGAAAATGTGCGGAGAGATGCCTCGAATAATGTTCTGTCTGTCATTATGGATTGGACAAAGGTGCCTTATATCCGCGGAGGCGCTTCCTATGTTAAGCCCGGTGGAAGCAATGCAGATCGGATTTCATTATCAGAATCGGTGAACGGTAAAGTATTTTTTGCCGGAGAGGCAACCGATATAGCGGGCGATGCAGGCACGATCAGCGGTGCTATTCAATCTGCTGACCGTGCTGCCTCAGAGGTAATGGAGACCATTACACTGATATAGGTTTGGGTTATTCGTTCTTCAACGATTTTACGGGGTTTACAATAGCTGCTTTAATGGATTGATAGCTTACGGTGATCCAGGCGATCAGCAACGCTATAACACCTGCCAATAGAAATATGCCTACACCGAGTTGAATACGGTATGCAAAATTTTGCAGCCAGTTATCCATCATATACCATGCAAAGGGTGTTGCCAGTATAAAGGCTATCACAATCAGTTTTGTGAAATCTTTTGACAGCAATACAACAATGCCTCCTACGGATGCACCCAATACTTTGCGTATACCAATTTCTTTTGTGCGCAGGTTTGCTGTATAGGCTGCGAGTCCGAAGAGACCTACGCAAGCTATAATAATGGCCAGCCCTGAAAATATAGCGAACACTTTTCCGGCTCGTTGTTCCGATTCATATTGCGCATTCAGGTTCTGATCAAGGAACTGGTACTTGAAAGGTTGATCAGGTGCTAATTTTTTCCAGGCAGCTTCAATATCGCTTATAACAGTCGTTGCATTTTTACCTTTAACGCGTGCGTATGTATAGGCCGCACCGCCACCGAAGCTCTCGTTGCTTTGAATGGTAAGTGGTGTAACCGGATCGCGCAGCGACTGAAAATTAAAATCTTTAATGATGCCGATAATGGTATACTGTACCGTTACATTGCCTTGCTGCGTGCGTTGCACCTGCAATAATTTTTTACCGATCGGGTCTGCTATATCTAGCGTTTTCACAGCGGCCTCGTTGAGAATGATAGACAATGAATCGTTAGTTGATTCGGAGAAACCATGTCCTTCAGTAAATTCAAATCCAACGGTCTCGGCAAATGTATCATCTATACCCATCGTTTTTGTTGTGAGTATTTCAGATGATCCTTCCGGAGTAAATTGCGCACCAAAGAAATCGCCTTGTCTTCCGAGTAGTGAAAATGAGGTCGCAGCTTTCTCAACATTCCCGATGCGTTTTACTTCCTCGGTAAATGTTCGGGCGTTATTTTCCAATGCGAATACGCGTTCAATAACCAGCATCTGTTCTTTGTCATACCCCAGCGATTTGTTCTGCATATACTGCATCTGCTCTGCTACTACCATAGTGCCTACTATCAGTACAATAGAAATAAAGAACTGAAATACAACGAGACCATTGCGTAACCACGTACCTTTTGTGTTGCTGGTAAAATTACCTTTCATAACAACAACCGGATTGAATGATGACAGCGCGAATGCAGGATAACTGCCTGCAAGAAAACCAACGACCAATGCTATACCGAGCAAAGCAAGGGGCAGTAAACCTGTGAAATCAAGTGTAAGATGTTTGTCAACGAGGTTGTTGAAATAGGGAAGTGCAAACCATGTTATGGTGAGCGCAAGTGCGGTAGCAAATAAACTTAGCACAATGGACTCTGTGAGGAATTGAAATACCAGTTGACTCTTCAGTGAGCCCATGGTTTTGCGTACACCAACTTCACGCGCACGCTCGGCCGAGCGTGCTGTAGCAAGATTCATAAAATTGATACAGGCTATAACGAGTATGAGTACTGCTACCGATATAAGGAAGTATACATAGTTAAGATTACCACCGGGCTGCATCTTTGCTTCGATGTTACGCGGGTCAAGATGAATTGATTTCAGAGGTTGCAGAAAATATGTATACCCGTTTCCTTCTTTTTTATAGTCTTCCCATGACTTGCCGAGGTCGCGCTCTATCTGTGCAGCAGCGTAAGTGTCAACCATCTTCGGCAATTTAGTTTGCAGCGCCTTGGCATCTGCCCCGGGTTTCAATTGTATATATACATGCGCTGAGAAAGTTGTGAAGTTACTTTGATTGCCACCACCGAAGAAATTATCATCCCACTTGGAAAGGAAGTCAAATTTGAAATGCGAGTTATCGGGTATATTTTCACATATGCCACTTACGTGAAAATCCTGGTTGAACATTCGGATTGTTTTGCCAACAGGATCGTTATTGCCAAAGTATCGCTTCGCTGTTTCCTCTGTAAGCACTACATCATTCCGTTGCAGTAATACTTTTTTTGGATCGCCCTTCAAAACACGAATACTGAAGAAAGTAAAGAAGTTGGAATCAGCAGCCATGATAAAGTCTTCTTCAAATTGCTTTACTTCATCACGTTCATCTTTATAGTTTACTACAACCTGGTTGATCGGTCCGCCCATCTTGACCACACTGGCAATTTCAGGGAAATCGTGTTGCATCACATCGGCATACGAGTGAGGAATGATGGCATAGTTGGTAGAATGATTCGGATACTTTCGCTCCAATGCGACTTTATAAATGTTGTCGGCATTGGAGTGGAATGAGTCGTATGAGAACTCATTGGTAACAAACATAACGATCAAAATACAACTGGCTATACCAGTTGAAAGGCCCAGTACATTAATGATGGTGTAGACCTTTTGTTTGATCAGGCTTCGGATGGCAATGCGCAGGTAATTTTTCAGCATAGCAAAAGTTCTCTGGTAATTTTCAGAAATGCAATACCCTACGCCTCGGTATATCGCCAAAGGCTATAAATAAAAAAATCGTCCGTTGCCGGACGATTTTCAAAAGTATATATAGTCTCTTAAGGATGAATTAGTCTTGCAGCATTTTCAGCAGCGTAGAAATTCTGTTCTTCAGGTTTCTGCGATCGATGATAAAATCGAGGAAGCCGTGTTCCAACACAAACTCAGCGCTCTGAAATCCTTTTGGCAGATCTTTACCGATGGTTTCGCGGATAACACGCGGCCCGGCAAACCCGATGAGGGAACCTGGTTCAGCAATGTTAAAGTCTCCCAACATAGCATACGATGCTGTTACACCACCCGTTGTAGGGTCTGTCAGCAAGGATATATAGGGAATCTTTGCCTGATCAAGCAACGCGATCTTGGCGGAAGTTTTGGCCATCTGCATCAGCGATAAACCCGCTTCCATCATACGCGCACCGCCCGAGCGGGAGATCATGAGGAAAGGTTTCTTGTTTTTGAGACTGTGGTCCATCGCGCGGGCAATTTTCTCGCCCACAACGGAACCCATTGAACCACCAATGAACGTGAAGTCCATACAAGCGATGGTAATATCAAGTCCGTTTATTTTTCCGTAGGCCGTACGAACCGCATCCTTCAGTTGAGATTTCTCCTGCGATTCCTTGATGCGTTTCGGATATGCTTTTGTGTCTTTGAAAGTCAGCGGGTCAGCAGACTCCATGTTCGGGTCGAGCTCAGTAAATTCATTGTTGTCGAACAGTACTTCAAAATACTCTTCGGAGCCTATACGCACATGATAATCTTCTTCGGGCACTACGTAGGCGTTGCTCTTCAGCTCCCGGGTGTGAATGATCTTGCCGGCAGGCGATTTAAACCATAGTCCGTCAGGCACCTCACGTTTCGATTCCGTAGGTGTTACTATACCTTTATCACTGCGTTTGAACCAAGCCATGTGTTAAAAAAAATTTTAGTAAAAAATAAAGCCGATGCATCGGGAAAGATACATCGGCTTGTTCGATAAATAAACTATGCCACGTCAATCGACTTGTCGAGGTATACATCCTGAATCACATTCAGAATCTCTACACCTTCTTTCAATGGACGCTGGAATGCTTTTCTACCAGAGATCAGACCCATACCACCAGCACGTTTGTTGATAACAGCTGTGCGTACTGCATCTGCTAAATCACTCTGACCTTTTGACTCTCCTCCAGAGTTGATCAAACCTGCGCGGCCCATGAAGCAGTTTGCTACCTGGTAGCGGCAAAGATCGATCGGGTGATCAGAAGTTAAATCTGTATAAATTCTTTCATCCAGTTTACCGTAGCTGCTTCCACCGGTGTTCAATGCTTTGTAACCACCGTTGTTCTCAGCAAGTTTTTGTTTGATGATGTCCGCCTGGATTGTTACACCCAGGTGGTTTGCCTGACCAGTTAAGTCAGCAGATACGTGATAATCAACACCACCTTGTTTGAAAGCGTTATTACGGGTATAGCACCACAGTATAGTACCCATACCTAATTGATGTGCCTTTTCAAAAGCTGCAGCAACTTCCTGGATCTGACGCGTAGCGTTGTCTGAGCCGAAATATATAGTTGCTCCAACAGCAACTGCTCCCAGGTTCCATGCATCTTCTACAGAGCCGAACATGATCTCGTCAGCTTTGTTAGGATAGGTAAGGAGCTCGTTGTGGTTGATCTTTACAATGAAAGGAATGCGGTGGGCATATTTTCTTGACATCATCGCCAGCACACCGTATGTAGTAGCCACTCCGTTGCAACCACCTTCGATAGCAAGCTTGATAATATTTTCAGGATCAAAGTAGTCTGGGTTCTTTGCAAAAGATGCACCGGCACTGTGCTCGATACCTTGATCGATCGGAAGAATAGAAAGGAAGCCAGTGTTCGCGAGGCGACCTGTTCCGAATAATTGCTGGAGACTTCTCAATACCTGCGGAGAGCGGTTTGATTGTACGAAGATGTTGTCTACAAAATTCGGATTCGGAAGATGAAGGCGATCTTTTGAAATAGTTTTGCTCTGGTGCTTCAACAGGAAATCTGCGTCTTTGCCCAAAAGCTCTACGATGTTCTTTGCCATAATTATTAATTATTGGTCTGGTTATGGTTTTTTAATGAGCGGGGACAAAGTTATTAATTATTTAATTGTATGCTAATTAACGCAAATTTCGCGGTTTTTGACGTCATTCAATCGTGTTAGATTTTTACTTTGGAATTTTTATTCTCACGGAAGTGAAAAATTTCAGACTACTAAAGCCTCCCAATGCCGAAATAAAAAGGTGCTGAAAAGCAAAAAGCCATTCCGAAAATTCGGAATGGCCTTCTGATGTTTTGAATCGGTACCGCTTAAAGCTTTTCCTTGATACGGGCAGCCTTACCTTGACGGCCTTTCATGTAGTACAGTTTCGCTCTGCGAACTTTACCTTGCTTCAATACTTCGATTTTATCGATAGTAGGAGATACGATTGGGAAGATACGCTCAACACCTACACCATTAGATACTTTTCTTACTGTGAAGGTCTCACCGTTTGTTCCGAATCCTCTGCGCTGGATTACAGTGCCCTGGAATTGCTGGATACGCTCTTTGTTACCTTCTTTTATTTTCACGTGAACGTTGATAGTATCACCAGGATTGAAGCTGGGAACAGATTCACGGACTTTCGCAAATTCCTGCTCAACTAATTTAATTAAGTCTGCCATAACTCGATGGTTTTGAAAATTGGACTGCAAATGTATGGAAAGAATTGAGAAATTCAGAGGCAAGCCCCAAGATTTAACTGATTAATTATCAAAGCCTCCAAATTCATCTGTTTTCGCAGGTTTGGGCTTCGATGGTTCCGTACAAATCTGCGAATAATTAAGTCTGAAAGCATTATTTCAGCAGTTCTGGTCTTCGCTGGCGGGTGCGTTCCAGCGATTGCTCGTGTCGCCACTCTTCAATTTTGGTGGCATGCCCGGAAAGTAAAACGTCTGGAACTTTCCATCCCTTATACTCTGCTGGTCGGGTATATACGGGTGGGGCAATCAGATTATCTTGGAAGGAATCACTTAATGCCGATGTCTCATCCGATAATACTCCAGGAATTAACCTGATCACGGCATCAGCAACAACGGCTGCAGCCAGCTCTCCTCCCGAAAGAACATAATCCCCAATGCTTATTTCGCGGGTTATCAGATGCTCGCGAACACGTTCGTCTACACCTTTGTAATGGCCGCAGAGCAGGATTAAATTTTTCTTCAGACTAAGTTCATTGGCAAGAGACTGATTCAGCCGCTGACCATCCGGACTCATATAAATTATATCATCGTACTCGCGTTTCGATTTAAGATCGGCAATACAATTATCGATTGGCTCAATCATCATCACCATGCCGGCACCACCACCAAAAGCATAGTCATCGGTAGTGCGATGCTTGTTGGTTGCGTATTGACGTAAGTCAATCACGTTAACGGTAACTATACCTTTTGCCTGTGCTCTCTTTAAGATAGAATCCGAGAACGGACTCTCAACAAGTTTGGGTAACGTGGTAATGATATCGATGTGCATATATATACTACTAAAGACAAATAACTCAAAAGTCAGTAACTCTCAATAAGATTAACATCAGATATCCAGAAAGCCCTCCGGAAGATCTACACTGATTTTCTTCTTGGATTTATTTATACTCGTAATGAAGGGGCTGTTCACCGGAATCAATACTTCTTTACCATCATGCATTAGTACCAGTAAACGATTAGCACCGGCCTGCATCACTTCCGTTACATTTCCCAGCACACCGCTTGTCTCATCGATCACTTCGAAGTCTATTACTTCATCATCGTAGAACTCGCCACGTGTAGATTTAGGACGCGCTGTCTTCGGTAAATATATAGTCTGCTTGGAAATTTTTCCGGCATCTTCAGCAGAGTCAACATCCTCAAACTTTACAAATGCTTTCGCTCCGCGCACCGACACCTGCTGAATGAAGTACGGAACGAGCCGCTCATTGCTTGCGAGAAATACAGCGTCTAAAGTAGCGAAGTCGTTGGGAGTATCCGGATCGATAGAAACCGTTACTTCTCCTTTTAAACCGTGTGGTTTTAAAACCAAACCTATTTTATAGCACGAATCAATATTCATGGAGGCACATTCCTAAAATAAATATGCCGGTCCCGAAGAAGATCGGAACCGGCACACAATTCAATTTCAAATAATTAAGCTTGTTCAGCAGCAGGAGCTTCGCCTTCAGCGGCAGCTTCAGCAGGAGCTGATGGAGCAGCGGCAGCAACTTCAGCTTTCTTACGAATAGCTTCAGCACGAGCTTCTTTCACTTTTGTTTCAGCAGCTTTACGAGCTTTCAGGTCAGCTTGTTTAGCTTCTGAAAGTTTGTTGCGCTTCGCTTCGATCTTGGCATCTTTACCTTTCAACCAGTCAGCTAATTTAGCATCAGCCTGGTCTTGTGTTAAAGCACCTTTAATAACACCAATCTGGAGGTGCTTCTTCATTAAGATACCACGGTAAGAAAGCATAGCTTTAACAGTATCGCTAGGCTGTGCACCGTTCATAACCCAATGAAAAGCGCGATCGTCTTTCAGGTCGATCGTTGCAGGGTTGGTGAGGGGATTATAAGTCCCGATTTTTTCAATAAAGCGTCCATCGCGTGGAGCTCTGGCGTCAGCAACGACTACATCGAACATCGCCAGTTTCTTGCGGCCTCTGCGGGCCAATCTGATTTTAACCATCTCTTGTTAGTTTTTAAAATGTGGAACTCGTCCTGATTTTTAAAGGTCGCAAAGTTAACGCTTTTTTTTGGCCCGACAACCCTTCGTAACGAATTGGCTGACATTCGCCTAGTTCAAAGTCTTGTTGATCGCGGTTAACTTGTGCACCAGTTGATTTAACGTGCTGTCTTGCCCGTCTAATTCAACAACTATGGAGATTGAATTGTTTTTCTCTTTTCGCGTGTACGGAACATTTGCCTCCTGCACACCGCTATCCTGATAAAGCGAGAAAAAATTGAAATTCAGAATTTTGCTAATCCTTTCCAGCTGATCTGTTTTGATCTCACTTCGTTCGAAGATATCATAAACATTACGTGAACTTGTGTTCAGCCTTTTGGCAAATTCTGAAAGTTTAAGGCCAGATTCTTTATATCTGATTTCAATTTCTCGTCCAATGTGTAACGCCATGTCACAAACTTAGAGCGCTTCTTACATACCGTGCGATTCCGTGCGTGTGAATTTTGTGCGCTAAAAATGTGATTTTTTGTCACGTTGAATTATAATTACATCGAATTGAGAACAATTATATCCGATTCAACCGTACAGTCAAATGAAGTTTAAACATATAACCGCGAACACGAGCCCATTCTAAAGTGAAAGATTCGAAGCTTATTCTCTCCAGGATACATAGTCCCATCAAACCTGATAGCTTTTAATTTCCAGAGCGGACAAAGGCACTTCTCATTCGTGTGAAGTGCCTTTTTTTATGAATTAACCCGCAAATAATTGTTTATGCGATTTAACGGTTTTTTTATGAAAACCACCTTCTCTACATTTGTTCACTTTCTATAAAAACCATGGACAAATATTCATACATCTCAAATGCAGACGTTGGTTATCTCGATCAACTCTATCAAAATTATAAAAAGGATCCAACCTCTGTTGACGCCACCTGGCAAAAGTTCTTTGAAGGATATGACTTCTCACAGGAACGTTATGGTGACAAAGCAAACGGCAATGGCGCACCTGCAGGTACTGTAGCAGATTCACTCTCTATAAAAGAGACGCAGGTTCGAAATCTCATTTTTCAGTATCGCTCTTTCGGTCACCTGAAATCGAAAACAAACCCGGTACGCGAAAGAAGAAATCATAATGTAAACCTCGATCACAAGAGCGTTGGGTTAACCGATGCTGATCTTGATACAGAGTTTGATGTAGCAGCTGAAATTGGCATGCAACGCTCAACGTTGCGCAAGATCATTGAGAAACTGAACGCGGTATATTTAGGACCTATCGGTTTTGAACACAACTTCATTCGCAATGATGATGTGCGCGCGTGGTTGTATCAGAAAATTGAAAAGGAATATTACACCTATAATCCTGCGCAAGACGAGAAAAAGCGCATTCTGAATAAACTCAACGAAGCGGTTGTATTCGAAAACTTCCTTCATACAAAATTCCTCGGGCAAAAACGTTTCTCGCTGGAAGGTGGGGAGAATACAATTCCTGCACTGAACACTGTAATTAACGTAGCGGCTGAGCTGGATGTAAAAGAAGTTGTTATCGGTATGGCGCACCGCGGTCGCCTCAACGTACTGGCTAACATACTTGGTAAAACCTACGAGCAGATCTTTACAGAGTTCGAAGGAAACGTAAGTCCGGAGAACCTTACCATGGGTGATGGTGACGTGAAGTACCACCTGGGGTATTCAAGTCACATCAATACACCATCCGGCAAAAAGATATATGTAAAGCTTACGCCTAACCCTTCGCACTTGGAGGCAGTTGATCCATTGGTGCTTGGTTATACCCGTGGTCAGATTGATGACGAGTATAAAGGAGAGCTTTCAAAAGGTATGGCGATTCTCATTCACGGAGATGCTGCCGTTGCCGGCCAGGGTATAGTATACGAAGTAGTACAGATGTCTGGTCTGCCAGGCTATACTACGGGTGGAACGATTCACTTCGTGATCAACAACCAGGTTGGTTTTACTACTGACTATGATGATGCACGTACCAGTATATATTGTACAGATATAGCGAAGATTGTTGACGCTCCTGTACTGCACGTTAATGGTGATGATGCTGAAGCGGTGAGCTTTGCAGCTAAATTATCAGTGGAGTATCGCATGAAGTTCGGAAAAGACATTTTCATCGACCTGCTTTGCTACAGAAGACATGGTCACAATGAAAGCGATGAACCGAAATTCACACAGCCTAAACTTTATAACATCATTGCCAAGCATCCGAACCCACGCGAGATTTATGTGAAAAAACTGATTGAACGTGGTGATGTTGATGCAGCTTTGGCTGATGAAATGGATAAGAATTTCCGTAACCAGCTTCAGGACAGACTCAACGAAGTAAAACAAAAACCGCTTCCCTATAAACCACAAAAAATTGAAGAAGAGTGGGAGCAAATGCGCTGGGCTAAACCGGATGATTTTGATAAATCGCCTGAGACGGGAATCAAAGAAAGTGTAGTTGAGAAAGTAGGTAAAGCACTTACCAATATACCGGAAGGCTTCAAGCCACTGAAGCAGATCGAAAAATTACTCAAAGACAGAACAACAGCATTCTTCGAGGAGAAAGTATTAGGATGGGCAGAAGCAGAATTGCTTGCCTATGGTTCTATGCTTCTGGAAAAAACTCCGGTGCGTATGTCTGGTCAGGATGTAAGACGCGGTACATTCTCACACCGCCATGCATACTTCTTCGATGCGAATACAAACGAGCCGTATTGCGGACTGAATAACCTTGACAAGAGCCAGGCTAAATTCCACATCTATAACTCGCTGTTATCAGAGTTTGGCGTGTTAGGTTTTGAGTATGGTTACGCCATGTCATCACCAACCGCGCTGGTTCTGTGGGAAGCACAGTTTGGTGATTTTGTAAACGGAGCACAGGTAATTATTGACCAGTTCCTCTCAAGTGCTGAATCAAAATGGCAGCGCATGAACGGTATGGTAATGTTACTGCCACACGGTTATGAAGGTCAGGGACCTGAGCATTCAAGCTGTCGTCCGGAAAGATTTCTGCAACTGGCAGCAGAGTATAACATGGTTGTATCGAACCCGACTACACCTGCTAACTTCTTCCATTTGTTGAGAAGACAGGTAGCGTGGCCGTTCCGTAAACCATGCGTGGTGTTCTCGCCTAAATCATTGTTGCGCCATCCGGCTGTTATTTCTCCGCTGAAAGATTTCACTTCGGGTTCATTCGCGGAAGTGCTGGATGATGCCAGTGTAAATGCGAAAGAAGTGAATCGTGTGATTCTCTGCAGCGGTAAAATATATTACGACCTGGTAGAAGTACAGCAGAAGCGTAAGAACAAAGACACTGCAATTGTTCGCCTGGAGCAACTCCATCCGTTCCCGGAAAAACAACTGAAAGCCGTGCTCAAGAAGTATAAAGATGCTAAACTTGTATGGGCGCAGGAAGAACCGGCCAACATGGGAGCACAATCGTACATTGTTCGTATGATGCCGAAATACGATCTTGAGTTCGTATCACGCAAGGCAAGTGCATCTCCGGCAACGGGCTACCTGAAAGTACACAAGGTAGAGCAGGATAAACTTGTTAATAAAGCTTTTGAAATTTAACTGATAGCAGATTGACGTTGGAAGAGTATATTTCAGGTGAAGTATAAATTCCAACGTCAGTTGAACAATCCATAAAATCAACCAATCGAATGGCATTACAGATAAAAGTACCCGCAGTAGGCGAATCAATTTCGGAAGTAACTATTGCAAACTGGTTAAAGAAAGACGGAGACACCGTACAGCTCGATGAAGTAATTGCCGAGCTGGAATCTGATAAAGCAACCTTTGAACTGACTGCACAAAGTGCAGGTGTTCTGAAGATCGTAAAACAACAAGGCGATACTGTACCGATCGGTGATGTAATAGCCGAGATCGATTCTAACGGACAGGCTACTGCTGCTGCATCCAAACCAGCTGCTACACCAGCTCAACCCGCAGCACAAGCACCAGCGGCTGCTCCGGCAGCATCAGCACCGAAAGCTACCGGTGGAGTAAAAGAAATGAAAGTTCCTGCTGTGGGTGAATCCATCACGGAAGTAACAATTTCTACCTGGCTGAAGAAAGACGGTGACTTTGTTAACATTGACGAAGTTATTGCTGAAGTAGAATCGGATAAAGCAACGTTCGAGCTACCCGCAGAAGCATCGGGTATACTGCGCATTGTTGCCAAAGAAAAAGAAACACTTCCTATTGGCGGCCTGATTTGTAAAATAGAAGTAACAGAAGGCGCACCTGCTCAAACGAAACAAGCTACAGCACCGGCTGCAACAACAGCAAACGCTGCTGATAAAACATACGCGGCAGGACATCCGTCACCTGCGGCTGCGAAGATCCTGGACGAAAAAGGAATTCCTTCCAACCAGGTTGCCGGTTCTGGTGTAGGTGGAAGAATTACAAAAGAAGATGCGCAGAAGGCAACAGCGACTCCTGCCAAACAGGAAGCTAAACCACAAACAGCTTCTGCACCTCCGGTGATTGTAAGCGGAGGTGGTCGTGGTGAGCGCAGAGAGAAAATGACTTCGCTGCGTAAAACAATCGCGAAGAGACTTGTTGCTGTGAAGAACGAAACGGCTATGCTTACTACGTTTAACGAAGTAGACATGAAGCCTGTAATGGATCTTCGTTCCAAGTATAAAGATCAGTTCAAAGAGAAATATGGCGTAGGTCTTGGCTTTATGTCATTCTTCACGAAAGCTGTATGTACTGCATTGAAAGATTTCCCTGCGGTAAATGCATCGATCGATAAAGATGAAGTTATATACCACGACTACTGCGATATATCTATCGCTGTATCAACACCACGTGGTTTGGTTGTGCCGGTAATTCGCAACGCTGAATCACTTTCATTCAACCAGATCGAAAGCGAAGTTATCCGTCTTGCTACACGCGGACGTGATGGTAAACTGTCAATCGAAGAAATGACAGGTGGTACATTCTCCATTACCAATGGTGGTGTGTTCGGCTCCATGCTTTCAACACCAATCATCAACCCTCCGCAGTCTGCTATATTAGGTATGCACAACATTGTTGAGCGTCCTGTGGTAAAGAATGGTGAAGTGGTGGTTCGTCCGATTATGTACCTCGCGCTTTCGTATGATCACCGTATCATTGACGGAAGAGAGTCCGTAAGCTTCCTGGTACGAGTGAAAGAATTACTGGAAGATCCGGGAAGACTTATTCTCGGAGTTTAATCTGAATCACATATAGTTTCATTATAAAGACATGAAGTATAAATTATTCAAGGGATGCCTGAGTGTAATTTTTATTTCATGTCTTTTTTTCTATACAGGCTGTATCGATGAATGCGATGGCCAGGAAGGCGAGCCCACGCTATATATAAGCTTCGCCACGGAAAAGCGCTACACCCGTGTATATGGGGTGGGCGGCAAGGAAAAGGACACCTACGATTATCCGAGTACACAATGGCACGTACCGGTGTCTATCAAAGACGACTCAACCATTGTTGTATTTGAATCCAGTACCGGTAACGACACCCTTACTATTCGCTATAGCCGCACGGTTAAAATGGAATCTCAACGATGTGGCTTCCGACTTTTTCTCGATGACTTCGAAATTACAGAGCCAACCACCTTTACGCGGCTTCCGGATGAAGTAAGTTACTATACCAATGAACTTTATGTTTACATCGATGAATAAAAGATCATGGGTATATACTACACTGTTGCTTTTACTGGCAACACTAACGCAGGCACAGACTTACGATACACATCGTTTATACTTTGGTCTTGACCTTCTGCGAACCTTTCCGCTTGTGTTCGAGCGCGGGTATGTGTTTGAACCTTCCATCATCTATAAAACCAATACGCATACAACTTTTGATGTTGCCGTTGGTTTTAATGACATACGCAAGGATGAGCTCTATGGAAATATGGACTATGCCAACACCGGTCTATATTACCGTGTGGGTGTAGGACAATTTCTCTTCAAAGAACGTAAGAAGTTTAATGATTTCAACCTGCAGTTCGGATTGATATACTCTGACTTTACGGAGAAGGGTACGATCGTAATTGAAGGTGATAATTATGGCGACCTGGTAGACATCAAGAAGCAACGCAATCAACTGTTTGTGCTGGAATTACAACCTAATTACACACTGCCTATATCTGACAGAATTTCTGTAAATTTTCAGGTTCGTATTAACTATGTTGTGAGCACTCCGAAAGAAGACCAGTTCCCGTTGTACTATGTGCCCGGTGCTGGTATGATGCAGGTCTTTGAAGATAACGATGAAGGTGTTCATAACAGCAACAGGATAACAGAAGGGATTTCAATTCGATTACTTTATAAATTTTTAGAATTATAATTATTGATCTATGCAATACAACGTCATTGTTATTGGCTCCGGCCCCGGAGGATATGTAGCAGCCATTCGCTGTGCACAACTTGGATTTAAAACGGCTATTGTTGAAAAATACGATACATTGGGGGGAACGTGTTTGAATGTAGGATGTATTCCTTCCAAAGCGTTACTCGATTCTTCTGAACACTTCACAAACGCAAAGGAGCACTTTGCTGAACACGGTATAGATATACCGGCCCCGAAAGTAAATTTCACACAGATGATCAAGCGGAAGGGCGATGTGGTAAAATCCAACGTAGATGGTATTGCGTATCTGATGAAGAAAAACAAGATCGATGTTCATAAAGGTGTTGGATCATTTGTAGATAAAAATACAATAAAGGTTACGAGTAAAGATGGTAAGGAAACTACGCTTACCACTGAAAAAGTAATTATAGCAACCGGTTCAAAACCTACACCGCTTCCTTTCGCAGCGTTCGATAAGAAGAGAATTATATCCAGCACCGAAGCATTGGAATTGAAAGAAGTTCCGAAACATCTTATTGTGATCGGTGGAGGTGTAATTGGTATGGAGCTGGGCTCGGTATATGCACGCATCGGCTCGAAAGTAACGGTGGTTGAATTCCTGGACAGCCTGATACCAACCATGGATGGAACGATGGGCAAAGAACTGGCTCGCGTAGCGAAGAAACAGGGAATAGAAGTATACCTCGGTCATAAAGTTACGGCTGTTGAAAATACCGGCAGCGAGGTCGTTGTAAAAGCAGAGCCGAAGAATGGCGGTACTGCGTTGGAACTGAAAGGCGACTACTGTCTTGTAAGCATTGGTCGCAGACCTTATACGGATGGACTGGGTCTCGACAAGATTGGGATTCAAACTGAGAAAGGACAGATTCCGGTAGATGATCACTTAAAGACAAAAGTAGACAACGTATACGCTATTGGCGATGTAGTGCGCGGTGCTATGCTGGCGCACAAAGCAGAAGAAGAAGGTGTATATGTAGCCGAGCAACTGGCCGGACAAAAGCCACACGTTAATTACCTGCTGATACCAGGTGTAGTATATACCTGGCCTGAAGTTGCCAGCGTAGGCTATACAGAAGAACAACTGAAGCAAAGCGGAAGAGCCTATAAAACTGGAAGTTTCCCGTATAAAGCTTTAGGACGTGCACGTGCCAGCATGGATACCGATGGTTTGGTAAAAGTGTTGGCCGATAGGCAGACGGATGAAATACTGGGCGTACACATTATAGGAGCACGTGCTGCCGATATGATCGCAGCCGGAGTAACGGCTATGGAATTCAGAGCATCGGCTGAAGACGTTGCACGTATGTCGCACGCGCACCCTACCTATATGGAAGCGGTGAAAGAAGCGTGTCTGGCTGCAAGCGACAACAGAGCTATACACATTTAGTGTTTGGATATTTATAAACTGCAGGCTTTCTGAGTATATTGAGAGCCTGCAGTATTTATTTTAATAAACCCTCTCCTCTATGAACGTTCTCCATCCGGGAAACTGGTCGCGCTATAGTCGTGACTTCTCTGGCGATAAAGAAGGTCAGCGTAAATACAAACGGGTAATTTTGCTTTCGCAGTTTGCTATGTTTGGTACGGTAGTAGGCGTGTTGCATGCACTGGAAGATCTTGTAGATGGATTGTTTTTCATGCCTTTGATGGATTTTACGATGGCTGTATCCATCTTTATATGTTACCTGATAAATGAAAACGGTCGCCATAAACTGGCTCGCATCATACTGCTGTCGTTCCTCAATATATTTTTCTTTGTATACTCATCGCTGGCGCATCACGGGCTGGGTATATATATGTATTATTTTGCATGGGTAGGCCTTGCAGCGGTTGTGTTTGAGATCAACGAAAATTTTTATCGCTTCTTTTTTATAGGCCTGTCTATAGTACTCACAATCGTTTTGTTTGCGACCGACTTTAATGTGTTCGGAAAAGTTACGTTCGAAGCGATTGACCTGGAACGATCGTTTATCATAAATTTTGTATCGAGTATAACGGTACTGGTGTTCTTCATTGTGTTTATGGTAAACATGAACGAGCAGTCCGAGAATAAACTCATCAGTTTAGCGAGCGAGATAAAGACAAAAAACACAGAGCTCGAAAAAGCAAACCGTGAGCTTGATCGTTTCTTTTATAGTGCATCGCACGATTTGAAGATTCCGTTGATGGATATAAAAGGCGCCATTAACACAGCCCTCGCTGAAAATAAAAATGAAGAAGTGCTCGCGTACTTCGAAGTGTTGAAAGAGCGCGCACAAACGCTTGATAATTTTCTGCTGGATATCATTGATTACGCCCGCAACAGCCAGACCGGTTTACGACTGGAACCGGTAAATATAGAAGTACTGGTTGATGATGTGATCCGTAATTTTGCCTTTACAAAGGATGCCGACAAGATCAAGTTTCAAACTGATGTAAATTGTGATTACCTCATTGAGACCGACCGCGTGCGACTTATTGTTATTCTGAATAATATCATTTCGAATGCTATAAAATACCACAGCCTGGAGAAGCGCGATCCGTGGGTAAATATCCAGGCATACTATCGCGAACGTAAACTCACGCTGATTGTCTCCGACAACGGACAAGGTATAGATGCAGAGTTGCTTCCCAAGATATTTGATATGTTCTTCCGTGGCACCAACCAGTCCAAAGGCTCCGGTCTTGGACTATATATAGTAAAAGAAACGGTCGAGCGAATGGCGGGAGATATCAGTGTACAATCTGATTTTGGCAAGGGCACTATCTTTACCCTTACCATACCGGCTACGCTTTCAACCACACCGGTTGTGAAACGTAAACGCGTAACCGTTCTTTAAGCTGTTTCCCTTAATTTATACTGCGCTAGCGAACGCAACGCCATTATCACAACGATCGGTATCAGCGACAGATTCAATTTCTGCGGAAGCACCGCCCATAATACTAAGGTGAGTATAGCAATGATGCCGGCTACCAGGAAATATTTCTTTAGCCAGGCCGGTTGTTTTGCAAAAGCAATCACGGCAACAATGTGTGTAGGCAATGCCCAGAGCAAATTGAAATTATAGGAAGCCTTGTGGTCAGTAGCAATCCATAAAAAGGCAAGCAATATCCCGATGATACCCGTTACTGAAAAGATGATCCCATCAAACCACGTTGACAGTTTCTTCTTTTTGAAATCAAGAACGGTAAGCAATACAGCGATGGCTGCCACCGCACTGAATATATAGAGCGGATGAGGTAATCCTTTCGGTGCATCTTCCGGCCGGGCCTCATATACAATTCGTTTTTGTTTTACCAACGGTACAGCAGCTCCGTTGTGTTTAATGGTAGCATGATCGAATCCTGATTCAACAAAATCCGGAAGGAACATATACTCATACGGAGTTGCTTTTTTGTCGATCTCGGAACCGAGGCATATATCTATACCCAGGTCGCCCCACGGTTGATGGCCGAGGTAAATATCAGTGAGCTCGCGAATGGTATAGTCTGTTTTTATATATGAACCGTCAAACACAACACTGTCTCCGAACGTGCGCGATACAATGCCCGGCATTTTGGTAGCGCAGTTATCATAGAAATAATCGTAGCGGTAATTTTCGTTTTCAGGCAGCGCATTCCACTGCAGATAGTCATACATCTTTTGCTTTTGAGCCTGCGTCAGGTTCAGCTCCTGCTCGTGTATATAGCGGTTGTAGTAAATATATACATCCCGGAAACGATTATAGTCATACACCCCCAGCTTGTAATACATATAGCCCCGTGCAAAGTTCAGGTAGAAGTTAGGCTGGTCGAAATCAAATACACCATAGTTGTAAGCTTCGTCAATGCCTTGTGCCGGGTCGTGCACACGAAAAGCACTGTGACCGAATGCCGAATATAGTTCACCCTGCCACGGACCGCACGTAATCACAGAAATAGTTGCCTGCTCAGAGAGTTGAACAGATTGTGCATAACCTGTAAACGACACACAAAGCAGCAAAAACAGAAATTTTTTCATAAACACAGATGAATTTCGAAATATAACGACATTACCATAATCCATCCGATACTTTTCGCGAGTATCTTGCAGCATGATGCGTGTGTGGAGAGATCAGTTGAACTTTGCTTCCGGCTTAACGGTGAAACGTGCCTGGAATGCAGCACAGATCGTTACCAGTTATCACCGTGCACGGTTCACGGGTGTACCTGTCATTCAGGGGTTGCCCATCAGCATTTCATTCGAGCCCACAACATCGTGCAACCTGCGTTGTCCGGAATGCCCAAGCGGTTTGCGTTCGTTTACACGCGCAACGGGTATGTTAGGGCAGCCGTTGTTTCAGAACGTAATCGATCAGCTCGCACCAACGTTAAGCTACCTTACATTTTATTTTCAGGGTGAACCGTATCTGCATCCACAGTTTCTGGATATGGTGCAGTATGCCGCAAGCAGAAATATATATACTGCTACGTCAACCAACGCGCATTACCTAAAAGATGAAAATGCGCGGCTAACCGTAGAGTCCGGTTTGGACAGACTCATCATCTCCATTGATGGCACTACACAAGACACCTATCAATCCTATCGCGTAGGCGGAAGTCTGGAGAAGGTTATAGAAGGTGCGCGTAATATTATTGCCTGGAAGAAAAAACTGAAGTCAATAACGCCACACGTTATGTTTCAATTCTTAGTGGTGAAACCTAACGAACACCAGATACCAGAAGTATATACTTTGGCAAAACAGATTGGTGTTGATCAGGTGGTATTGAAGACCGCGCAGATATACGATTATGCCAACGGCTCTGATCTTATACCCGAGCAGGACCAGTACTCACGCTATCGTAAAATGAACGATGGCTCCTATACCATCAAGAACAGTTTAGACAATCATTGCTGGAAGATGTGGCACAGTTGTGTGATAACGTGGGATGGAAAAATAGTACCGTGTTGTTTCGATAAAGATGCACACCACGTTTTGGGCGATCTCACTGAAAATTCATTTGAAGAAGTCTGGAACGGTGAAGCTTACAATACATTTCGCGCCTCATTGCTGCGCTCAAGAAGTGAAATAGAGATCTGTAAAAATTGTACGGAGGGAACGAAGGTTTGGGCGTAAGTTAAAGACCTTTTTCGCGCAGCTGCTTTTCGATCTTGTTAAAATCTACCGCGCCACATTTACCACAACCTGAATCGCACGAAGACTTGGCCTGGAAACTTTTATAGATAAGTCTGCCCACATAAATCAATGCGAGAAGAAATATCAGGCCAACTATAAGATTCTGCACCATAACTGCAAAGGTAATACAGTTTGGAAACTATGTGCTAACCGGAAAGGTTCGCCCGTCCGGATTTTTTGTTCGCAGCCGGACGCGCCCGAACATATCTGAACAAACCGTTTTCCTGTAAATCCTGCTAAACGAGCTGTTTTTAAGGAATGCCGTGCATGGCATGATGTTGATTAGGAGGGAAGTATCTCATACAGCTTATGCTAAAAAATTATTTTAAAACCGCTATTCGCAATCTGCTTCGTCAGAAGAGTATTTCGCTTATTAATCTCGCAGGGTTAACGCTTGGTATTACCAGCAGCCTTGTGCTGTTTCTCATGGTTGCCTATATGAGCAGCTATGATTCGTTTGTAACAAAACGAGATCGTATATACCGTGTGGTAAATCAATCGGAAGGCAACAACGGAACAGATTACCAGGCGGGCGTGCCGACTGTATTGCCAGACGCATTCCGCAATGATTTTCCGGAAGCAGAGGAGGTCGTATTTATATCCGATGGTTCCAGCGACCTGGTACTTATACCACAACGCAATGGCGAGTTGAAGAAAATTCAGGAAGAAGAAGGTATAGCATTTACCGAGCCCGGTTATTTTAAACTTTTCGATCGTGTTATACTTCAAGGTATAGCAGCGCAGGCTATCGATGAACCTAACGAAGCTATTATATCTGTCGGTCTTGCTAAAAAATATTTTGGTAAAGAAGATGTAGTGGGTGAAGTACTGAAGTTTGACGATGCCGAGTATAGCATCAAAGCCGTGATGGAAAATGCACATTCCAATACCGATTTCCCTTTTAATCTCTTATTGTCCTATAGCACCATTAAAAAACAACGTGAAGAATCCGGCTGGAATAGTATATGGAGTGGTGAGCAATGTTATTTTCTGTTGAAGGAAGGTGAGTCGATCGCAAAAGTAGACAGCCGCATGCCCGCATTTACCAAAAAATATATAGGAGCAGATGATCCAGATAAAACACAGTTCCTGACGCAGGCCCTAACCGAAATGCACTTCGATGAAAGGTTTGATACATATTCATTCAATACGGTTTCGCGCACAACACTAGTGGCATTTAGTGTTATCGCGCTTATCCTCATCATTACAGCAAGTATAAATTTCATTAATCTTTCTACTGCTGAAGCGATTAAACGCTCCAAGGAAGTGGGTGTTCGTAAATCATTAGGCAGTACACGCGGTCAGTTGGTATTTCAATTTTTGGGAGAGACTACACTTGTAACCGTGGTGGCTGTTCTCTTATCGCTGGCCCTTACACAGTTTGCGCTCACATTTATTAACCCGTTTATGGAGATGGAGCTCGCGCTTAACTTTGCAAAGGATACCATGCTGTGGATATATATTGTATCTGTTACCGTAGTGGTGGCAGTCTTCTCAGGACTATATCCGGCCTTTGTAGTGTCAGGCTTTAAACCGACACAGGCATTGAAGAATCTGATCAGCAACCGTAATTCCTCAGGCTATATGCTGCGAAGAGGATTGGTAGTGATGCAATTTTTTATATCGCAGCTGCTGATCATCGGTACCATTGTTATTGTTAGTCAGATGAAATACTACCAGAGCAAAGATCTGGGTTTTGCCAAAGATGCTATTCTGGTGGTGCCTATACCAGAGCATGAGAAGCCCGTGACGGGCGGTGATGCATCTAGTAAAATGCGCACCCTGCGCGAAGAGATGGCACGTATACCGGGAGTTGAACTGGCAAGCCTTTCGAGTGCACCGCCTTCATCGGGGAGTGTATCCGGAACAAATTTCCGATTGCAGGGAAGCGATGAAGAACATTCTACGCAGGTAAAACAAATTGATGGTAACTATATAGATCTGTATAAATTGCAATTGCTGGAAGGTCAAAATGTAGCCGATCTCGATACAGCAACCGGCTTTGTAGTAAATGAAAAGCTGGCGCATATAGCAGGCTTTGCAAACCCGAACGATATGCTCGGTAAAGTAATTCGCGTATGGCGTAAAGAATATCCGGTAGTGGGTATCGTAAAAGATTTTCATACCGTGTCACTACGTTCACCAATAGAAGCCACCGTATTATTTAACCGCATCAGCGGCTATGAAAATTTGGCATTGAAAGTAAAGATGAGCGAAGCACAGAATATAATCGCTCAGTTAAAAACAAAATGGGAAGCTACCTATCCGGAACACCTGTTTCAATATGAATTTCTGGATGAGAACATTCGTGAGTTTTATGAAGGTGAACAGCGCATGTCTATACTCCTGAGTGTATTTACCGGCATGGCTATATTTATAGGTTGCCTCGGCTTGTTCGGACTCGCCACTTTCATGGCCAACCAAAAGACGAAGGAGATTGGCGTACGCAAAGTTCTGGGTGCTTCCGTAGAAAGTATAATCATGATGTTCTCCAAAGAATACCTGAAGCTTATCCTGTTAGGCTTTGTGCTGGCTGCACCGGTCGGTTGGTTCTTTATGGGTAAGTTTTTAGATGAGTTTGCCTATAAAATTGACGTTGGTCCGCAGGTGTTTTTGCTAACGTTAGGTATTACGTTGCTCATTGCAGTCGTTACCGTAGGTTACAGGTCGTTTCGTGCAGCAACCGTAAACCCGGTTCGTTCGCTTCGCTCGGAATAAATGTATTTTATGTCACGTAATGAAAGCCCTCGTATGAGGGCTTTTTGCTTTTACGACTGTTGGTTTTGGTTTCCACTTACTCAAAACATTTCCCACCTGCTCATTCATGGTCAGACACCTACAGGAAGCGTAGTAATCTTGCAACAGTTATCCAGGACCCCATGAAATTAAAACAACAAATTACCCTTCTCATCAGCCTTTCGCTGCTGCTGCCTTCCGTGCTTATCAGCTCGGTTGCGATCTATAAGATCAAGTCGAAGGCTACTGCTGATATCGAGTCGTACCGCACGGACGAAATGGACAAGCTGAAGCTATATGTAAAGCACATTACAGATATAGGCTACGGCATGATAGAGGTTAATTACAAACACCTTCAGGATTCGCTGAAGACAATGGCTGCAGACACCACTGTTTCGAAAGGTGGCGTTGAGAAGGTCATGCTCAACAGAAGTCTCAAGATGCTCTCCGACATTCGCTTTGATAAAGGTGAAGGATATTTCTGGGTAACGGATAATAAGATGCCTTATCCTACCATGTTGATGCACGCTGAGAAGAAAGATCTGAAAGGTGTTACGCTGAGCGATGCCAAATACAATGTAGAGAAATATACCAGCAAAAATATATACCAGTTGCGTTCGGAATTGTGTAACGCAAAAGGTGAAGGCTATGTAGAATATACCATGAAGAAGCCGGGCTCAGACCTGGTGGAAAACAAAATTTCATATTCACGCCTGTATGCTCCACTCGGCTGGATCATCTCAACCGGTATGTATACCGACCAGATTGACCATGCTGTTGCTGCCAAGGAAGAAGCCGCTAACGAGCAGATTGGTCAGGTGGTGGGTGCGATCATCATCATAACGATATTAATACTTACTATAGGTTTATCCATATCGTATTACTTCAGCACCAAGCTTACAAAGGCTATTATCACGATAAAAGAGAAACTGAAACAGCTTGCACGTGGTGAGCAGGCAGACGAAACCAAATCAAGACGTAAGGATGAGGTGGGAGATATGATTGTATCACTCAACGGTTTGGTGAACGGACTGCGCAGCTATACTTCCTTTGCCAAGGAAATTGGTCGTGGTAATTTAACGCAGTCGTTCGAGCCGCTTAGCGAAGCTGATATACTGGGTAATGAGCTGCTGGAGATGCGCAACAACCTGAAGAAAGCCGCTGACGAGAAAAGTATACGCGACTGGGTGAACGAAGGTATGGCGCACCTGGGCGAAGTACTGCGCAGAAACAGTTCGGATACAAAAGAATTGACGCACGAAATTGTTAAGTCACTCATCAAATATCTGAATGCGAACCAGGGCGCTTTGTTTATGATGGCTGAAGGCGACAAACATGGCGATATGTACCTGGAGCAGATGGCAACCTATGCTTACGACCGAAAGAAGTATATCGATAAAAAAGTACAGATAGGCGAAGGTCTTGTAGGACAATGTGTATTGGAGAAATCTACAATACACCTGCAGGAAATTCCACGGGACTATATTTCAATCACTTCGGGTTTGGGAGCTGCATTGCCGGAAACAATTTTAATTGTACCCCTCATGCACAACGAAGAAGTATACGGTGTAATCGAGATGGCCTCTTTTGGAAAATTGAAAGACCACGAGGTGCGCTTTGTTGAGAAGGTGGCAGAAAGTATAGCCAGCACAATATCAACCGTACAGATAAACGAACGCACCAAGCGCTTGCTTACACAAAGCCAGCAGATGTCGGAAGAACTGAAAGCGCAGGAAGAAGAATTGCGTCAGAACCAGGAAGAACTTCAGGCTACACAAGAGCAGATGCGCAGACGCCAGGTTGAACTTGAGCGCGAAAACGAAATGCTCAAGCAAGGTAAATCTGTAGCATTTGGTAAAGATGAGCCTGCCACTGATGACGACTATATGGATTCTTACACCAGACAAGCGGGATAATAACGATGAGAAAGATATATATACTGCTGATGGTATTGGCGCCAACACTGGTTTGTGCGCAGGAAAATTACTGGATCAAAACCGATAGTCTTTTCAAATATGTTCAGCCGGTGGCAAGTCTTCAGTTCTGGAGCACGTACACCATGGGCGAAAAGGCACAGCTTACGGAAGATGGCCCGATGGAAGCCATGCAAGACCGACTGAATTTTATGGTGCGCAGAGCCCGCATTGGTTTTAAAGGCAAGCCCTATAAAAAACTCGGTTATGCTGTTATGATACAGTATGACAATATGGGTAAAGATCGTTTCAGCGGAGTGCGTGGTTCCACCAACACCGGTCAGCTCGGTATACTGGATGTATATGCAACCTGGCGCGTTAGTAAAAGTGAGATGGCTTCCGTAACGGTTGGTTATTTTCACCCGCAGATAAGTCGTGAGTGTGTTACGGGCGACTTACTGGTGAACTCATTTGATAAAGCGCCAACGCAAGGGTATATACGTCAGCACATAACCGGTAAAGGCTATGGTCGTGCCACCGGGGTAAATTTAGGAGGCGTTACTAACAAACACCGTGTTACCATTGAGTATAACGTAGGTATATTTAACAACAACACAACCTCCGAAGAGTTTACAGAAACATCGGGCCGTTATTGGAGTCCGCTGGTGGTAGATCGCGTAACCTTTACCATAGGCGATACCGAACGAAAGAGTTATGCCATTAACTATGATGCCAATAACTACTACAGCAAACGCAAAGGTATTACCGTTGGCCTGAACAGTTCCATGCAGAGCAAGACAGATATATTTACTTCAAACTATGCCGGAGGTTTCGATGTGTTGTGTAACTACAACAATTGGAACATTGATGGCGAGTGGATGTATATGGAGCGTCACACAGAAGGACAGATATATAACATGAAGGCCGGACACGTTCGCGCGGGGTATAATATTATTGTAAAGGATAAGATCTTCCTCGAGCCCTGCTTTATGGTGTCTGTGTTTGAAGGCGATCCGGGTGCACAATTCTCGGGTGAAGACAGAATGTATGATGTTGGTATAAACTGGTACCTGAATAAGAAGAGCTGCAAGCTCAGCCTGCACTACATGAAGCAGGAAGGTAACGGTGACAATAACTATACGGACGAAGAAACATTCAAGAAGGGCGACTTTGCCGGCCTGGCCTTTGTACTTCTGCTATAATTCAATAACAAAATATATAGTTTAGTTATACCGGACGAACGATGGCGGGTTTACAAAACGCCCGCTATATTTCAATCGTACATTGGTAGATACTTTGAAACTGAAGTGATCGACACCATCTACGGCCGTAGGGAAGTAGAACGCGCGCAATTCAATCGTACCGAAGATAAGGTTCTCGTTGCGTATGCGTATACCTCCGGTTGTTCCCCAATAGAAATCACCAAGTAGTTTTTCAGATTTATAGTTTTTTAGAAACGCATTTTCCAACGACATAAAAGGTGCAAACCGAAATCCTGCAAATTTCAAATTCGTAAAGAGTGTTGACTCAAAACGCACGTAAAGTCGTTTGGTGCCGTAAAGACTATCGGGCGAGAAGCCGGTAAGTTCATCGTTCAGCGTTAACAACTCCCGTGCTACTACCTGGTGCGCCTGTGCATAACCACCTTGCACCAGATGGCGAAGTTTCACCCGCTTATATTCATACAGTTTACTATAATGTGTACCGCGTATATAGTAAAAGACATCAGAAGTTCTGCTGCGGTTAAAGAATGTACCCAAGCCGGCTTCTATACTTGAAAAACTTCCGTTCCTGTTTACAAATCCTTTCATCACCGAAGTGCCCGCATACATGCGCTTTTGCCCCATGGCTTTAGACCAGCCCGTGGTGAGTGTTACGGTTTTACCATACGGTACATCTTCCGTTCGTCCGAAACCATATATATATCTTGTTTTGTAGAAGTTCTGATTATAGAACGTCATTTCACCCAGTACAAATTTTTCATCGTTGTAAAGCGGGTTGAGTGCTTCTCCGGGCTGCACAGGTTGTTGTGAGTAATGTTGACGATAATAACGGATCGCAGCAAAATGACGGTCGCGGTTTCGTGCCATGTTCCCGATGCTGAAGTTATACCCCGCCCATACGTCCTGAATATTATACCGATACTTTCGAAACGTACTATCGACAGTCTGAAAAACATTGCGCGACCAGTTACGACTTACTTCCAATCCGCCTGCGAATCGTGAATACGGTGATACCAGCGGTCGCTCCAATCGGACGAAATATGCATACTCATTCTCTTCACCCAGGCTCCTTGCATTGTCCAATTGTGTATAGCCACCGGATGCATTGATCAGTGTACCTCCCAGGCTCGACTTCCTGTAAAATATATCAAAGCCTACAGACGGTGCACGTCCGCTTTCAAAACCGAGATCGGTCTGCACGCGCTGGCCCATACCAAACAAGTTGGCATCATACAAGCCCACACGATAATCCGTAAGACCACCCGCGGATACGCGGGCACCAAGACTGAATACATCCCGTGTTACAATTTCAACATCAACGGAATCGGGCGAACCTTTAATGCGGTGTACAATGATTTTGGAATCGAGTATAAAATCAAGATCACGCAGGTAACGTTCATTATCGGCTACACGATAGGGGTTGAGTGGACGATTCTCACGAATAAAAAGATTGTCGCGTATCACACTTTCGCGCGTGGTATAGTGTAGCGCATCGGCAATTTTCGTGATCTGGTTGCGAAGCCTGCGGGTCGAGTCGTACATCGTTCGTTCAAAACCGATGTGATTAATAACGATGTGCCGGATGATCTTTCCTTCGTACGGCAGAAAGGGAGCCTCACTTTTTACAGCGATGGCTGAATCGGGATTCGATTTTCTCGAAATTGTTTTGATAACTTCCTTCGAAAGCTTGTTATCCAGAATTTTTCTGCGGGTAGTATCCGTCTGCGCCCATAGCGTTGTATACGTGGTCAGGATCAAAACAAACAGCGCAAACAGCCTCATGCCCGGGATTGGAAATATATAGATACAAAAAAAACTAACGGTGGAAGTAATATAGGTATTGAATCGGCTTCATGAAATTTTATCACGTGAACAACATAAAAAATCGTTCCAGTTTTTTTTCAGCTACCGGGGTCTGTTTATTTTCGAAACTACTCAGGCCATAGAAATATGCACATTACTGGCAAGTGATCGGAAGGGTAATATGTGCCGTTGTGATCGGTAATAACCTGGTAATTCTTGGGTGTCAGTTCTGCGGTATAAAAAATATAATCGATCACTTTGCAGGGTGCAGCGTTAACGGTGAATGTGCAGAATGTTCCCTGCGATTCTGTAGCCGGACGAGGGTTAAATAATTTCAAAGCTTCGCCATTCAGCATGTTTTTATAGGGAGCCTCGGTTGGTTCGCTGTTAAAATCACCGGTAATAATTACAGGGACTTGCTGATGTACCGCGGCAATTTTTTCCTTGATCAGTGCAGCACTCTTTTCACGCGCTACCGTGCCGATGTGATCAAAGTGCGTATTAACAATGATAAATTCTTTTTTGGTTGGGAGATCGCGCAGCGAAGCCCACGTAGCTACGCGGGTAATGGCGGCATCCCAGCTTTTGCTTCCGGCTACATCCGGTGTTTCAGAAAGCCAGAATGTATTTTGCTGCTGCACAGCAAAGCGATCTTTTTTGAAAAGTATAGCTGAATATTCACCTTTTGTTTTTCCATCGTCACGCCCCACACCAACGGCAGTATATTCCGGGATATTTTTGAGAATGTCTTGCAACTGATGATGCAGCGCCTCCTGTATACCCAGAATATCCGGATCGTATTTACGAATAAGCGCATATACTTTGTCGCTTCGCTTCGGCCACTGATTAACACCATCAACTGTATGATCGAGCCGGATGTTATAGGTCATCACTTTTAGAGATTGTGCCCGCATGGTAAATGCCGCGGCCAGCATAATAGCCACGCAAAATAATCTGATCATAATTGTACGCTGGTTGTCACAGCAAGTTAACAGATACAGATCAATTTGGCTTTAATTTTTCCACGACCTGTTGATAACGGGCAAAAAGTTGCGTAGATTGGTATACTTCAATCGGCTCCTCGTATTCGGTTACTATGTGTGCGAAAAATAAACGGGCATTTTGAAATACCACCTCACACTCGTTGAACAGTTAGTGCTTAAAAAATAAACCCCCTACCGCTATGAAAAAACATTCAGCACATTACTCCCTTCGGTTACAAACCTGATAGCAAACTTGCTGCATTTTGTAAGACCACCGTTGTTCATGCTCACCTTTGCGCAGCCGCACGGCTGATATACTCTTATTTATAGCTTTGGTACATTCCGGTTGTTGTTCCTGATCTATATTCCTGATGCTTCCGTGTGGCTATACACGCACAACGGATAACGATTCACGGATAACAACTAACGATATACTATATTTTCTTCAATCCCAACCATGGATACCCTCATTAAAACCGCCATAGCCGAACTTGGCCAGAAAGAAGTGCCGGGCGCGGATGATAATGCTGCTATAGTTCGTTACGCACACGAGTCGGGTTTCAACTGGATCAACGATGATGAAACGCCATGGTGCAGCATCTTTGTAAACTGGTGTGCTAAAAAAGTAAATCTGAAAGGAACCGGAAAAGCCGATGCACGGTCGTGGCTGTTCGCAGGGCAGCGCATTGAAAATCCAGAGCCCGGGGATGTTGTAGTCTTCTGGCGCGAAAAACCGGAGTCATGGAAAGGACACGTTGGTTTCTTCTTTGGCTTTTCGAAAGATGGTTTACGGGTATATTGTCTAGGCGGTAACCAGGGCAACCAGGTATCTATATCGGCCTTCCCGATAAATACTATATTAGGCTTCAGAAGACTCGCGCCTTCATCCACAGTAATTTTACCCGACACCGTGCTTCGTATAGGGCATACCGGTAACGCAGTTAAAAATTTACAGGACGCATTGAAGGTGGCGGGTTTTGATTGTGGTACCTCCGATGGTGACTTCGGTAAAAAGACTGAAGATGCTGTTAAAGCGCTGCAAAGTACCCGCTTCGGTTTGCGTGTAGATGGTATATTTGATGAAACCACGCGGGTATACCTGCTCGAAATTTTAAATCAATAGTGTATGTCGCTCTTTGCTATTCTTGACCTCGTTATCGGAATAATCTTCATTTACTTTCTGTTGAGTCTTGCATGCTCTGCCGTGCAGGAAATCATATCCAGTATTTTAAGACTTCGCCCCAAAGTATTGAATCAGTGGATTCGCGATACCTTCAGTAAAGGAAATACAGGCGAAGCTATACTCAAGCATAAACTGATTGACGGCCTTACTGCGAAAGGCCGTATGGCCGCGTATATACCTTCGGATAAATTTTCGCGTGTACTGCTGGATATCATTCACCACAAGCAGTTTGGCGATAAGCCCTATACCATCGATTCGTTGCGCCAGGCTATAACAGCAACGGATTTACTGGACGATGATTTTAAGCGGTCGCTACTGCAATCTATAGCGGAAGCTTCGGGTGAAATAACCAAAGTGCGGCACGAGGTACAAGCATGGTTCGATCAGGCGATGGAGCGTGTATCAGGCACCTATAAAAAGAAAACACAGACTATAATTCTCTGTATATCGCTTGTGCTTACCGGTTTGCTGAATGCGGATACAATAGATCTTGCCCGCTATCTCTACGAAAATCCTGCGGTTCGTGAAAGTATCGCTGATCGCGCGGAAGAAATAGCCCATGACTCTACCTACAGAGAGATGGTAAACAAGATCAAACAGGCAAAAGATGATTCGCTGCACCCTTGGCAAAACGCAGATGATGCGATGGCCAGCATAAATAAAAATGTAGCCGATCTTAAATCCATCAAGGCCGAACTGGATGCTACAAAATTGCCGCTGGGTTGGAAGAATCTTCCCGAGAACTGGATCATAAAAATTCTCGGGCTGCTGTTTACAGCACTTGCTGTTTCACTCGGTGCACCGTTCTGGTTCGATATGCTCAATAAATTGGTAAACCTGCGCAGCGTTGGCAAAAAACCAGCCGCAACAAAGCCGGACCCTGGGCAACAATCATCATAATTCATAAACGTTGATGTATATATAGTATAAATTCTGCTACCCTTTAATGATCTGTACCTAACCGTATTTTTGTTATGAATAATTTTATTGTAGACCTGCACTGCCATCCCGCGATGAAACCCTATGGAAGAAGTTTTAAAGAATCATCTTCAACCGGTACGAATAGTTCAAACCCTGCGGATATTACGAGTATATGGCATTACGATCAGCCCTCACTGAAAGACAAACTTTTAAACTATGTAACAGGTCTTACCAAATTCAGACAGGCTGATCTTTCTTCTGCCCTATATGGAAGTGTGAAGGTAATGACAGCATCGCTCTATCCGTTGGAAAAAGGCTTTGTAAAAAACAGACTGGGCAGCGGGCAACTCTCGGACGCCACACTAAATCTCGCAACAGGTTTAGGTGACGAACGCGTAGACTTTCTGCAGAAGATGCCCGACTATTTCAGCGATCTTCAGAATGAATATAATTTCTATCGCCAGCTTCACGACACAACGGTAACGGTAGACGGCAAGCCGGTGCGCTATAAATTGGTTCGTAATTATACTCAGCTGGAGGATGTATTGCAGACAGCAGATGATGCCATACCTACCATTGCTATCGTTCTGAGTATAGAAGGTGCCCACGTGTTTAACTGCGGCCTTAGCCCGGAGCAGAAGCCGGCTGATCGGGGAGAGATCCTGAAGAACATCGAGCACATGAAGAAGCAGTGGGAGTTTCCTCCGTTCTTCATTACGTTCGCGCATCATTTTTACAATGAGCTCTGCGGACATGCACGCAGTCTCACCGGCATTATGGCCCGCGTACTCGACCAAAGCTATAAATTGGACACAGGCTTTACACCACTTGGAGTTGAAATAGTAAAATGCCTGCTGTCAAAGAAGAACGGCGCGCGTGTACTCATTGATGTAAAACACATGAGTCCGGTAGCACGCAGGGAATATTATACGATGCTTGATAAAGAGTTTGATAAAGATCCTGTACCCATTGTAGTAAGTCATGGTGCTGCGAATGGTCTTAAGGCGTATGACAATAATTATATAGCGGTGCGTCCTACCGGAGTGTGCATGAATCCAGGATCAATCAATTTCTTCGATGATGAACTCGTGCGCATCGCTCGCAGTGGCGGTATATTTGGTTTGCAGATGGACGAGCGAAGAGTAGGCAGTAAAGATGCGCTTGCCCAGGCCCGTGGACACGTTGATCGTAGAAAAATTTTATACCACCGCTCCAAACTTATATGGAATCAACTGGAGCATATAGCCTATATCCTTTCTGCTGCCGGTATATATCCGTGGGGACTTGCTGCGATTGGTTCGGATTACGATGGTATCATCGATCCGTTAAATGGTTATTGGACACATGAAGATCTGCAGTTTATGGACGATTACCTGTTGAAGCATGCCTATAATTTTATGCAGGGTAATGGAAAGAATTTGTCGATAGGAAATAATACTGATCCGGAAGAAATTGTCAGTCGTGTGATGAATATAAATGCGATGGAATTCTTCAAACGTAATTTTTGAAATATAGCAACGGTTCTTGCTGCCGTGATCTTGTCAATACCGGCAGCAGGTTAATAAACAAATCCGATAGTCGATCGGATAAAAGATGTTGGCTTTTAATCAATAACCTGCTTTTATGAAACTGCCAGGCTTAACCAAAAAATTCTGGATAGTTATCGCTACGATAATTGTTGTAGGATTGGCGTTTGCATATTACCTGCTCGTATATGTTGGCGAGAGACGAGCAGACGTAATAGCACAGAATTACCGGATGCTGAAGCGCATCGGTGATAATTCTGTTGAACTGATGAAATACTATGAAGTTACCATCAGGAATTACAGGAGTATATTTCCGGACAAATTGCGCATGCAGGCGGGTGACAATGCTCAGCTCGCCAAACTCCTGGAAGCGCAAGACCTGCATTGTATTACTTCCCATGTTGCTAAGGAACCCGATTGGATTTATTTCCGGGAGCGAGGAATTGACGATTGCGAGGTAAGAACATCTGTTGCTGATTTTTTAGCCAAGGCTATGCCGCAATCATCCTGCTTCGATGATTTTTTTCTGGTAAAAATTATCAAAGGAAAAAAGGAAATGGCAGGCAAGGATAGCTTGATCGCTATAGCCCATCAGACATTCTATAATCGTATCGAGATAAAGAAGCGCGATAGTTTATTTAGTGTCGATAACGGATTGGAAAGTACACCGGTTATCGATGTTAATCTCTTTGGTGTACCCTATAAAGTATTTACCAATAGAATTCAGGTATCAAATAATGAATCGTGGGTTTTGTGTGGTGCAGTCAAGGAGTCCACATTCAATCGCAAGATTCATGAAGTAGATACCTATACAATCAGTATCGCCATTCTTGTGCTTCTGTTTGTTTTGCTTTCCATGCCTATACTCAAGCTGGTGGTGATGAATGCTGTTGAGCGGCTTCGCATTGTTAATGTATGGTTTACGGGCTTCTCGATTATTGTAGGCACGGCCTTGATAGTGCTTATACTGGTGGCGGCAAATCATTTCTTTAGTCATAAAGGCATTGTGCGCGTAGACCTGACGCGCCTGTCTGATTCTGTTAAGACCAGATTTCTGCAAGAGCTGAATACTATATATAACCAGCTATATTCAATCAGGAACAGCGCGGCTATGCCTGATGAGGGGAAGACTATAGCTTATGAGAATTTCTTTTCGCGCGATTCTTTCTTCCTGAAGTTGAAGAATAAACCACAAGGTGCATATCCCTATCTTCCTGATACAGCAAAGCTGAACAGCAACTTTCATTATCCCTTCACCAATCAAGTCATGTGGCTTGATGTGCGGGGCGATCAGCTTTTTACATTGGCAACACAATCGGTAAATAGTTTTAACCTCGGCACGCGCGAGTATTTTATAAAGGCAAAGGATGGAGATCTGTGGACTCTTCCGGGGAATGACGGGAAGCAAAAATTTTCATTGCAATCTATACGATCCTTCAGAAGTGGTCGTAACGCGGCCGGGTTTGGTGTTCCATTGTCAGGAGGCAAAGCAAGCGTGCTCGCTGTATCAAGCAAACTACATTCGATCATGGCTCCGCTTCTGCCCCCGGGATTTGGTTATTGCATTATTGACAATAAGGGCGAGGTATGGTTTCATTCCGACAGACTGCGCAATATGCAGGAGAACTTTTTTGAAGAAACCGAGCACAACGAAAAAATGCGTGCTGCTATTGCAGGCAGAATGAAAGTTGGACTCGATGCTTCGTATGATCACCGTGGGCATCAGATGTATATACAGCCTATTGACAATTTGCCGCTATACCTGGTTACATTCTACGACCTCGATTACTATAAATCTCCGCTGGTGCTTACTATGGGCTATGCGTCCCTGCTTATCTTTTTAATGTTTTCCCTTATAGGTATACAACTGTTGTTGCAATTTGTAAGCGTATACCGGCCTACGAAGTTGAAGATAAGGCGCTTTTATTTGAGCTGGCTTCGTCCGCGCAAGATGAACGAAGAGCAATCAAAGGAGTTGTGCCATGAGATACGCGAGAAATATACGCGCTCGATTTTGACGCTTGGCACACTCGCAATAGTGTCGATGGTATTTTTATTAATCGATCACAATGCTTCTGTTACATTCGGATTTTTAGTGTTGCCGCTATATATACTGGTGTTTCAATACCTGCTTTTCGAACGGGAGAATATTCGGAAGAAGGACGCTGATGCTAAAATAATTCGCCACTCTTTTGTCTGGCTTAGTGTTATATTGATTGTATTGGTAAACTTCTTTATAGCACCCTTTGCAGATGGGTTTGACGTAGCGGTATGGGTACAGGTATTCTTCCTGGTCATCTTGTTAAGCGGATATTTTATCGGGGGTATAAAAAAGATAGCGGGTTTTGATTTTGTGAAGGGCCATCAGCAAAACCTGTATTTTGTCATGATCTTTTTGTGGCTTGGAGTAGTTTCTGTTTTGCCGGTTATTGGTTTTTACAGGATGGCCTATCATGAAGAGTCACTCACATGGACCAAGTATCTCCAATGGGATATTGCGCAGGCTGAGGAGAAACGGAATGCTGATCTGAAAAAAGAACTTGTTGCCTATAAGAATGTGATTGACACACTTGGCGAAGAAAGTAACTACCTGGATGTTACCGGTAATTTTAAAAGAACAAGCGTGCTGGAGAAAGGCTATACGCAGGATTCATCAAAACACAGATATACCTTTGAGTTTTTGTCGCGCCCTCCGATGAGTAAAATCCTGAACAGTACATTTCCCGTGTTGCAGGCATCGGCCGGTGATGGTAAATGGTGTTGGTACGAGACGGAAGATGAGTGCAATGTAGCGATGAAGTTTATCCCCGATGAAGGCGCCCCACGTTATTATACCGTGACAAGGAGTTACTTTGATTTACACGGTAGTAATTACTTTGTACTGTTCATTATATTACTGCTGGGCTTTTTCTATCTCATTTATCACGTTACACTTTTCGCTGTCAGAAATATATTTGGGTTAGGGGTCGTGTTGGATAGCAGGCTTATCAAAGATTCACATGCTGAAATCAGTCACGGAGATCTGCTGAATCAGAACCGGATATTTATCGTAGGACTTCCTTATGCCGGTAAAGAGTTGCTGCTGAATAATTTTTCGTGCGTTATAAATTTACGCGCCGATCTTAAAAAAGCGATTCCTGCCAACAAGCAGAATGTAATTGTAATAAAACATTTTGAGCACGGTATTGACGATCACACGATCAATGATGATAAGTTAAAGATCATTCAGCAACTGGTGGACGAGGATCGAAAGATCATTATTGCTTCTGTGGTGCAACCTGGTGCTATACTTGAGTTTTATGAGAAAGCTCTTGATCGTATAGATGAGAGTAAACCGGAGTGGGGCACCTATAAACACGCGGAGCAGATGTGGAAGAACATGCTGAGTGGTTTTGTTCTGTATTTTCAGCCGTTGTCGAAGGAGAATACACTCTTGTCCGACGATGTCTTTATCCGATCCGAACTTAATCACGGCCTATATTTGCCGACACTGGCATCGCATATTCCCAATGAGACAACCAATACCTATCCGTGCCAGGAAAATTTTGTGTTGAAAATTGAAGAGCTGGCTGATACGTATTATCACTCACTCTGGAATTCATTTTCTGATGCAGAGAAATTTCTGCTGCACGATCTGGCGAAAGATCGCTATGTAAACCTCAAGAACGTAAAGACTATTCGCCTGCTTCTTCAGAAAGGCGTGATCGTAGCAGATGATTCACTGCAGATCATGAACAGAAGCTTCAATAACTTTATTCTGTCGGTCGTGAACGAAGACGAAGAAGTGCAAATGGAGAAAGAACAAAGTAGTAGGGGAAGCTGGAATATAGTTCAATCCGTGTTGATCATTTTACTGATTGCCCTGATTGCATTTATAGCGATTGCCCAGCAAGACTTGTTCCGTGATTTGAATGTACTGATCGGTGCTTTTGGCTCTGCTATAGCGTTGATTACACGCTTCGGAGGATTGCTCAGCATCAAACCAAAAGATGGGTAGAAGCAACTAAAGAAGTATACTGTTTGCTGGTTATGCAAACAGTATACTATATAATCTTTCAATCTTCCTGATTTTTAACCCTATAGATGGTCGTTCTGCTCATGCAACTGTGCATCCACAACGGCAATAGCAGCCATGTTTACGATCTCGCGGATGGAACTTCCAAGCTGAAGAACGTGAACAGGTTTTTTCATACCTAACAGGATCGGACCGATCGCTTCTGCACCTCCGATCTCCATCAGTAATTTATAGGCTATATTTCCGGAGGCGAGGTTCGGGAAGATCAATGTGTTGGCTCCTTCTTTTGCCAGCGCGCTGAACGGGAATGTTTCCTGTTGCAGAGCAGTGTTCAATGCTACGTTTGCCTGTATATCTCCTTCTACAACCAGGGAAGGATTTTTTGTTTTGGCAATACGCACCGCTTCGCGACTCTTCTCGGGTATTTCGCCCTTAGACGAACCAAAGTTTGAATAGGACAACACAGCAATGCGCGGATCCATATCAAAGAATTTCACACCGCGTGCGGTGAGTTCAATGATACCGGCAAGCTCCTGTGCATTTGGATCAACGTTAACCGTTGTATCGGCAAAGAAGAATGTTCCTTTTTTGTTGGTAATTATATACATACCGGCAACGCGTTCAACGCCATCTGCTGTACCGATGATTTGAAGGGAAGGCAGAATGGTTTTGGGGTAATCTTTTGTAAGGCCACTCACCAAGGCATCTGCATCACCAAACTCCACCATCATGGCGCCAAAATAATTTCGCTCGCGCATCATGCGTACGCTATCCAGGTATGTTAACCCTTTGCGTTGACGTTTCTTATAGAGTACTTCGGCATAGCGCTTCACCATATCGTCATCCTCGCGCGGATAATATATAGGGCAATCGTGCAGGTCGAGGTTGTGCTCTTCAATCAGGGCGTGTATCTCTTCACGGTTTCCTAACAATATAGGCAGTGCTATACCTTCATCTTTCAGTATTTGTGCTGCCTTCAGAATTTTATGGTGGTTCGCTTCAGCAAATACAACGCGCTTCGGATTCTTTTTGGCGCGATCAATAATACGCGACATCAGTTTCTGATCGATACCAATGCGCTGTTGCAATTCGTGGTGATAGGCTGTCCAATCGGTAATAGGATATTTTGCTATACCTGAATCCATCGCAGCTCTGGCAACAGCAGGCGATACCGTAGTAATCAGGCGTGGATCAAGCGGCTTCGGTATTAGGTACTCACGACCGAATTGTATCTTGTCAGTACCGTATGCTTTTACAACCATATCGGGTACAGGTTCTTTGGCAAGCTCAGCCAGTGCATATACCGCAGCGAGCTTCATTGCTTCATTGATTTCAGTAGCGCGTACATCGAGCGCACCACGGAATATATAGGGGAAGCCCAATACGTTGTTTACCTGGTTAGGATGATCAGAACGGCCCGTAGCTAATATAGCATCTTCGCGTGTTTTGCGAGCGAGGTTGTAATCGATCTCCGGGTTCGGATTGGACAATGCAAACACGATCGGATCTTTTGCCATGTTGTTCAGATCTTCCGGTGTAATAGCATCGGCAACGGAAAGTCCGATGAATACATCAGCACCTTTCATTGCTTCCTGCAAGGTGTTGATCTTCGTATCGAGTACAAATTGTTTTTTAATATCATCAAGACCTGTGCGGGTAGCATTCAATACACCCTTACTGTCGCACATGATGATGTTCTCTTTCTTTGCGCCCAGCGCTATATATAGTTTGGTACAGCTTACAGCAGCAGCACCGGCACCATTTACAACGATCTTAATGTCTTCAATTTTTTTACCGACAATCTCCAGTGCATTCAACAAGGCAGCACATGAAATGATAGCCGTGCCATGCTGGTCATCGTGCATGATCGGAATGTTCATCTTCTCGCGCAACTCAGTCTCAATCTTGAAACACTCCGGAGCTTTGATGTCTTCGAGGTTAACACCGCCAAATGTAGGCTCGAGTGATTTAACGATCTTGATAAATGCATCCGGATCTTTCTCATCGATCTCGATATCGAATACATCAATGCCGGCAAATTTTTTAAAGAGTACACCTTTACCTTCCATTACCGGCTTGGAAGCTTCGGGACCGATGTCGCCTAATCCCAGTACAGCCGTACCGTTGGATATAACCGCTACCAGGTTCCCCTTGGAAGTATACTTGTAAACATCTTCTTTGTTAGCATGAATTTCTTTGCAAGGCTCTGCTACACCCGGCGAGTACGCCAGGGCGAGGTCGAGCTGTGAGCTCAATACTTTGGTTGGAACAACTTCAATCTTACCCGGCTGACCCTGCATGTGATAGTTGAGGGCATCCTGCTTTCTGATCTTAATCGACATAGTATGAAATTAGACGCCAAATATAATCAGTGAATATTGAAAGAGAAGCTTCAATATTTTTTCAAAACTGGAATAGAATGCGGAATTTGCCGCGCTGTTACACGGCTTGTGTAACGCTGAAATACTTTAACACGAACATCTTGCGATGGAAAAATCAGATATGATCTACGGTACCCGTGCAGTAATGGAAGCAATTGCTGCCGGAAAAGAGATTGAAAAAATTATGATCCAGTCGGGACTCAGTAACGATCTTATCAAAGAGCTTATTACTACTGCGCGCAGCCGAAACGTGCCCTTCACGTTTGTGCCGTTGGAAAAACTGAAGCGCATGTCATCCAAAAATCACCAGGGAGTTATATGCCTCTTGGCAGCAGTATCTTTTGCTTCGCTGGATAATTTGATTGATCGCGCTTACAGTGAAGGGCGTGAGCCGTTTTTTCTTTTGCTTGATCGTATAACAGACGTACGAAATTTTGGAGCGATTGCACGTACTGCCGAATGTGCCGGGCTGGACGGAATTGTTATAGGCGAAAAAGGAAATGCTCCCATCACCAGCGATGCCATGAAGACATCAGCCGGTGCGCTGAACCATTTACCCGTGTGCCGTGAAAGAGATTTAAA
Organism: Ohtaekwangia kribbensis; assembly: GCF_042676245.1. Taxonomy (NCBI): domain Bacteria; kingdom Pseudomonadati; phylum Bacteroidota; class Cytophagia; order Cytophagales; family Fulvivirgaceae; genus Ohtaekwangia; species Ohtaekwangia kribbensis. Next base: position 125,445 of record NZ_JBHTKA010000008.1, on the reverse strand, counting down.
GAAGACGTTGCAACTGCTTCGCGACAATGGTATACGTGTAGTAGCATGTACAGAAAAAGCGAGTAAAGATCTGTATGAAGTAAATCTCACCGGACCTATAGCATTGATCATGGGCTCCGAAGAAGATGGCATCTCCGATCCATTACTTCGCGAAGCCGATGAACTCGCCAAGATCCCCATGAAAGGAAGGATCGGCTCCCTCAACGTATCCGTAGCCGCAGGCGTAGCCATCTACGAAGTAGTCCGCCAGAAGATAAAAGTATAATTATATACCAGCTAAAAAACAAAGGGCTTCTCATAATCCATGAGAAGCCCTTTGTGTATATAGTATATTTTGTATTTACTTCTTACCTCTTAAAACTCAGCATACTCTTTTCAATAATATCACAACACTCATGCACCTGTTCTTCCGTAATAACCAACGGAGGTGCCAGGCGAATAATATTACCATGTGTAGGTTTAGCCAGTAAACCATTCTTCATAAAGTCCACACATATATTCCAGGCAGTTTTACTTTCTGGTGAGTCGTTAATAACAATTGCATTGAGTAGACCTTTACCGCGTACTAACGTGATGAGATCTGTTTTCTTTTGAAGCGCCAGCATGCGCTCGCGGAAAACTATACCGAGCTTCATGGCGTTGTCTGCAAGGTTCTCGTCTTTTACTACCTGCAAAGCCTCTATACATACCGCTGCGGCCAATGGATTGCCACCGAAGGTAGAACCGTGCTCGCCTGGTTTGATCACGAGCATGATGTCATCATCCGCCAGTACACACGATACAGGCATTGTACCACCTGATAAAGCTTTGCCGAGTATCAACAGATCAGGACGAACATTTTCATAATCGGAAGCGAGTAATTTACCGGTACGAGCTATACCGGTTTGTATTTCGTCCATCATTAACAAAACATTGTGCTTGCGACAAAGTTGTTCAGCTGCTTTCAGATAACCGTCAGCTGGTAAATATACTCCGGCTTCACCTTGTATGGGTTCGATCCAGAGCGCACATACATTCGGATTGGCAAGTGCTTTTGCCAAGGCATCAACATCATCGTATGCCACTACTTCAAAGCCGGGCATAAAAGGTCCGAAACCTTTGCGTGAATCAGGATCCGTAGAGGCCGATATAATAGTTGTAGTACGGCCATGAAAATTTTTCTTTACGGCTATAATTACCGCTTCATTATCCGGTATACCTTTTTTTGTATAGCCCCACTTGCGTGCGAGTTTGATGGCACTTTCATTGGCTTCGGCACCGCTGTTCATGAACAATGCTTTCTGATACCCGAAGGTTTCGCAGATATACTTCTCGGCAACACCAAGTTTATCATTATAGAAAGCGCGCGATGTAAGCGTAAGTTCTTTTGCCTGGTTTATTAAAGCATTGATGATGCGCGGGTGGCAGTGGCCCTGGTTAACGGCACTGTATGCGGAAAGAAAATCGTAGTAACGTTTTCCTTCAACATCCCAAACAAACACTCCTTCGCCTTTGCATAACACTACGGGAAGCGGGTGATAATTATGCGCACCATACTTGTCTTCCAATAGAATTGCCTGCTGGCTGGAGTTAATTGTTTCGATCATAGAACTTAGAATTTGTATTATTGCAAATCTATCAAATAGGTATGGTAAAGCCTACACGATTAGAGTATAGCTAAAGTTATTTCGTTATGAGCAAAACCGTTTTACGCCCGGAAGAGCAGATCTTTCGCAAAATTTATGTTGTACGAGATCAGAAAATTTTACTTGGATGCTGATCTGGCAGAGTTGTGTAGAGTTCCCACAAAAGCGTTGAAGCAAGCCGTAAAAAGGAACGCAGATCGGTTCCCACATGATTTTATGTTCGAGTTGTCTTCAGAAGAATGGAATTCTTTAAGGTCACAATTTGCGGCCTTAAACGATCATGAACTCGATGTTGAGCATTCACAATCAAAAGAGGCAAGCATACCAAGTATTTGCCCATGGCATTTACCGAGCAGGTTGTTGCCCATGCTTTCGTCTGTGCTGAAGAGTAACGTGCTGTAGATGTAAATATTCAGATCATGCCGTGTATTTGTAAAGATGCGCCAGAGGATCAACTCGTATCACGACCTGCTAACAAAAATTGAAAAACTTGAAGCATCTGACCTGCAGCAGAATGAGGATATCCGAAACATTTACGATGTCATTAAAGAACTTTTGGAACCTGCAGTGAAGTATCAGCGCCCGATTGGTTTTCGAACAAGTCGTGATAAAGAATGAATTCTAGTTGCCCGCTGTTGGTTGTTAAACATATATTTACAGCAAATGGAAATTCTTTTTTTATTGGTAGGGGTTAGTGTCGGTGTGGTAGCCGCGTGGCTCGTTTTTAAATTCAAATCTTCGGCAGAAGCGCAATCAGCCGGCTCTGCTATAGTACTGGAACAGGAAAAAAATAAAACACTTCAGCACCAGGTACAGGAGCTTAAGCACGAGCTTGAAGGCGAACGCCACAAAGTACTGGAAGTGAATAACAGTCTTGCTGCATCGGAAGCAGATTACCGGAACCTGCAGGAAAAATTACAGGACCAGCGCAAGGAGCTTGAAACACTGAATGAAAAATTTACACTCCAATTCAAGAACCTGGCGAATGAAATTTTTGAAGAGAAGAGTAAAAAATTTACCGATCAGAATAAAACAAACCTGTATGATCTGTTAAAACCACTCGGTGAAAAGATCACCGAGTTTGAGAAGCGCGTAGAGGAAACACATAAAGATACAATCTCGCGAAGTTCTGCCTTGCGTGAGCAGCTCGAGAACCTGCAGAAACTGAATGTGCAGATGACGCGCGAAGCGGAGAACCTGACGCGCGCATTACGCGGTGATTCTAAAACACAAGGTGCCTGGGGTGAATTTATACTGGAAAGTATATTGGAGAAATCAGGACTCGAAAGAGATCGCGAATATTTTATACAGGAGTCATTCACAACGGTAGAAGGCAGATTACGCCCCGATGTAATTATACGTTTGCCGGAAAACAAACACGTTATCATCGACTCGAAAGTTAGTCTTACGGCGTATAACAATTTTGTGAATGCGGAAACGGAAGAAGAGAAGATCGTTCACCTCAAGAGCCATCTTACCTCCATCCGTCAGCACATGAAATTGTTGGGTGATAAAAACTATCATAAGAATATAGGGGGTGAAGGTAATGGCAGTCTTGATTTTGTGATCATGTTCATTCCGATTGAACCTGCCTATATACTCGCGATACAAAGCGAAAAGACATTGTACGAAGAAGCACTTGAGAAGCGAATTGTATTTGTGAGTCCTACATTGCTGATACCATCGTTGCAACTCATCAAGAATACATGGAAGCAGGAGTACCAGACACGCCACGTGCTGGATATAGCCAATAAAGCTGGTGACTTATACGATAAATTTGTAGGCTTCTCGGAAGACCTGATCACTCTCGGTCGTCACCTGGAGACTTCCAAAAAATTCTACGAAGAGTCGATGAAAAAATTATCGGTAGGAAGCGGAAACCTGGTGCGCAGAGTAGAAGACTTGAAAAAGCTTGGTGCAAAGGCCAGCAAGACTATAGATTCAAACCTGCTGAAACGCTCCGAAGATCAGGCTGATCTGTTTGATAAATAAAATAGATAGTGCCTCTGTCAATGATAACAGAGGCACTATCTATAATATTAGTAAATACGACCTATATTTTCAACAATAATTTTTTTCAGTTCAAGCGGCTCGATCAATCCTTGTTTGCCATAAATAATTTTGCCGCCCGGGGCAACAAATAAAGTATACGGAAGCGAACCCTCCCACTTCTTGTCAAGTGCTTCCATAAAAGCATACTTGTCACCTTTAAAGATATAGTTCTTCATGGAGGCTTGCTTCTTAGTTAGGAAATTAAGGGCATTCGGCTTTCGGTTAATGTCATCCAGACTTATCGTCACCAATTCAAATTCACGGTTACGATACATGCGGTTCATGTTTACAAATTCCGGAAACTCCGTAACGCAGGGTCCGCACCAGGTAGCCCATACGTTGATGAGCTTGTAATTTATACCATCGTTCTTAAGCAGTTGTTTTATACCGGCTATATCCAGCTCATCAATTGCTATTTTTTCTTTAGCCCACTCCTCGGTTGCCTTGTTAGCATAGTCTCGTTTATCAGGCCACTTAATGGAGCAGCCAAATGTTTTTGTTTTTTCTACCGGCACAGGTTTATCTGCCAGTAAAGCATCCAATGCATTACGCGTGTCATGTGTTTTGGCAGTGCCCGGCTTTTCACCATCATCGATGCGGCCTGTATAGCGAAGCGTGCGTTTATCATCGAATATAAATACGTGAGGTGTGGCCTGCGGACCATATTGACGGGATATAGCTGAGGTCTCTCCATCGTAGAGATACGGAAAATTATACTGCTTATTCTTCGCACGAATTTTCATCTCTTCGAATGAATCGCTCAGGTCGGTATAGCCCAGTTCATCCAGACGCACCGACTGCGGGTCGTTGGGTGATATAGCAACAATACCTACGCCCTTGCTGCTATAGTCTGTAACAAGCTGCTTGATGCGGTCTTCATATGCTTGTGCCGTAGGACAGTGGTTACACGTGAAGACTATAGCGAGTATTTTGTAGCGGGCGAAATCATCGAGGGTGTACGTTTTACCATCGGTTGCCGGCAACGAAAATGCAGGAGCTTTGGCTCCTATTTCCAGCGGGGTGGGGTCTGCGGCCAATGCCAGCCGGGAAAAAAGACCCAGAATGAGTAAAAACAGGGACTTCATGGCGAAAGGGTTGTTTGTTTTAAGTATCTTAAAGTTAATTAAAAGTTATTTTTGTCGAATAGAAGAGTGTCTCCTTAAAATTTACCGGTTAGGCATTTCGTTTGATCGCCTTAAAAGACCTTCAGTCGGTTGCTGAATACGATTCAGGTACCATTAACAGTTATATCTTTGTAATCCATTTTATGCGTATACTAATCACTTTGCTTCTGCTTGCATTAGCATTCTCAACATTCGCACAGTCGAAAAAGAAGCGCAGAAGGTCTGCCAATACCGAGCAGAACGCACCTACCACGCTTGAACCAGGCGAAGAGCCTTATTATCCCAAGAAAGAATACGGGCCGAAGAAATCGCGCAAGAGCAGAAAGAAAGGTGGTGGTCCTACATACGAGTCGCAGGATGAGTTTGAAGCACGCATGCGCGAAACGGTAAAGACCATTCGTAAGAATGAAAAGAATCTCATGAAGCCACAGTATACAAACCCCATGTATTTTGGTCATAAACGTCCGCCTAAAAAGAGACCACCCGGAAAAATGAAGTATTGCAAAGTGTGTGGTATCCGCCACTAAATTTACAGGTATATCTATGATAAACAACCCATTCGCTATGGGTTGTTTTGTTTTATATAGGGCCCTATAAATAATAATGTTGCACCGTTGTGGAACTAATCAGCTTGTGATTTGATTTTTTTAGCGAGTACTTGCAGTAATGAACCTCGCCAGTTATATAGAGCACACCAACTTAAGTCCAACACTTACCATCGGTGATATAGATAAACTTGTTGAAGATGCTAAACGACTTAGCCTTCTGGGAATCTGTGTTCCACCTTTCTGGGTAAAGCGAGCCAAACGTGAAATAGGAACTGCAAAAATTTTACTGGTAACGGTAGCGGGCTTCCCGTTAGGGTATAATATGACCGAGACTAAATTAGATGAGATGCAGCGCGCAGTCGATAACGGTGCTGATGAAATCGATGTAGTGTGGAATGTGACATCTTTTAAAACGAATTTACCATGGACAAAAATTGAAGTAGCCAAATGCAGTAAACTGGCACACGACAATCATAAACTTTTGAAAGTAATCATTGAGACTGCGTATCTTTCTGATGAAGAAATAAAAAAAGCGTGTAAGCTATGTGCTGATGCCGGTGCCGATTTTGTTAAAACATCAACCGGGTTTGCGCCATCGGGTGCCAAAGCCGAACATATAGCTTTAATGCGTGAAAATTTACCGCCTGCTGTAGGTATAAAAGCATCAGGTGGTATAAAAACTTTTGATGATGCCAAACGTATGATCGATGCGGGTGCAACACGCATCGGTACGTCATCAGCAGTAAATATAGTCCAACCAACCCTATAAGTATAATGAGTCAAATCTTAGCAAATGTTTTTCCGGAAGAGGATGTTATTCCGGATGCGTACAAAATTTCTGAAACGATTGAACAACGCGAATACCTGATCAATGGTGAAATGAAAACGTGGGCAGGCAGTCTTAATCCCGTGCTGAGCCCTGTGTTTATAAAAGAGAACGGCAGTTATAAACAAAAAATAATAGGCAGTACACCGCTGTTAACATCAACCGAAGCACTTGAAGCATTGGATGCTGCTGTAAAAGCTTACGATTTAGGACAAGGCCTGTGGCCAACCATGAGTGTAACGGAGCGTATTGAACACGTTGAAAAATTTCTGGCGGCCATGCGCGAACAGCGTACTGCTGTTGTAAAATTACTGATGTGGGAGATTGGTAAAACACTAAAAGATTCTGAAAAAGAATTTGATCGCACCTGCGATTATATAGTAGATACGATAAAAGCCTATAAAGATCTTGATCGTAATTCGGCCAAGCTTATTGAAGAGCAGGGTTTCATGGCGCAGATAAGACGTGTGCCGCTCGGTGTTTCGCTTTGCATGGGGCCCTATAATTACCCGCTCAATGAGACATTCACAACGCTTATACCTGCGTTGATTATGGGTAACACCGTAGTATTTAAGCCCGCTAAATTTGGTGTGTTGCTGATTCGCCCGCTCATCGAAGCATTCCGCGATAATTTTCCTCCAGGCGTTATTAATATTATATATGGAAGAGGTCGCGAGACAGTAGGAGCCTTGATGGAAACTGGTAAGATAGATGTGTTTGCATTTATAGGTACCAATAAAGGTGCGAACGATCTGAAACGATTACATCCGAAGCCACATCGCCTCAAATCTATATTGGGACTTGATGCCAAGAACCCGGCCATTGTACTACACGATGCTGATATAGATAATGCGGTGAGTGAATGTATAACCGGAAGTCTTTCCTTTAACGGACAACGTTGTACGGCACTGAAAATTCTTTTTGTACATCGTTCTATACTTGATTCGTTTCTCGAAAAATTCAATGCTGCTATAAAGAAATTGAAGCCGGGCATGCCTTGGGACAATGGCGCTTCTCTTACACCGCTGCCGGAACCTGGTAAAGTAGAGTACTTGCGCGAACTGGTAGAAGATGCTAAGAAACATGGCGCTACTGTTATAAATGAAAATGGTGGCGAGTCAATGAACTCATTCTTCTATCCGGCAGTGGTATATCCGGTTAACAGCAAGATGCGCTTGTATAGTGAAGAGCAGTTTGGTCCGGTAGTGCCGATCGTTCCGTTTGATGATGACGATGAAGCTATCGACTATGTGATAAACTCCAACTATGGCCAGCAGGTAAGTATATTTGGAACGGATTCCAGAAATATAGCCAAGTTTATTGATGCGTTTGTGAATCAGCTTGGTCGTATCAATATCAATGCGCAGAGTCAGCGCGGACCGGATACATTCCCGTTCAATGGAAGAAAAGATTCTGCAGAAGGAACACTTTCCATCGCGGATGCTTTACGTGTATTCTCCATGCGAACCCTGGTTGCCACCAAGAACACCGACAGCAACAAGCAAATTATCAGTAACATTATTCGTAACCGTGAGTCTGCCTTTTTAAGTACAGACTATATTTTCTAAAACCTGAATTTACACAGCGCTTATAAAAACGGGAGGTTGCCTTTGTAAAAGGGCAACCTCTGTTATATATATAGTTAATGATTGTGCGACCAGGTATCAGGTATGTACAAACTGCAGGCCGAGGATTACCCCAAGCATAGACAGAGCAATCAGCATTGTTATAATTCTACCTTTCATAAACCGTTCATTAAAAGGGCCGCTACTAACGTGTTAGCAACAGCCCGGATCTTTACTTTTTCAACTATAGCGACATGACGAAGTAAAATTCATAGATCTATCCGTAAGCGTATCTCATGCTGCACATTGCTCTGCCATTGCCTACAGATATATTTCCGATGAAGGTGCACTTTTGGGAGTTACCGGTTCATCATGCTGTGGTGACACATGAGTAACCTATAACTTCCCAAAAATGACCTAGACAAACTGTTCCACTCGTGTGTGTAAAATTGAGAACGTGTGTTGGGGTAACAAATTAGATATCCTCAATAAGTTTTCTCACCTCTTCTTTTGTCTTGCCTAGCTTTTGCTGCAGACGGCCGTAAAGCTCATCTTCTTTGCCGGATGTAAACATCAGGTCGTCATCCGTAAGCTCTCCGTATTTTTGTTTCAGCTTTCCCTTAACCTCATTCCATTTACCTTTTATATCAAGTTTCGTTGCCATAATAGTAGTGTTTAAATTATGCCTTAGCTACAGAAAAGGTTATGCCACCATGTAATTGCATGGTCTGTACAAGTAAAGTATAGCTATATATGTTGAACGGGGCGAGGCTTTGGGTATAAACATCTACAGCAATTTTTTGATGTATACTATAAATTAAGGTGTGTAGCAGGTACGCTTAGTACGAAGTATATACGCAGGCACGATTTCATACTACCAATACATTGCACAATTAAACTATAATATTATGATACGCTGGACAATCATCTTTTTAATAATAGCCATAATTGCGGCTATTTTTGGTTTTGGTGGCATAGCAGCGAGTGCCGCGTATGCAGCTAAAATCATTTTCTTTATTGCGATCGTTATCTTCCTCGTGTCGCTCATTGCGGGCGGCTTCAGACGAAGTTAGAGGCAGATGTTCCGTTCAAATAAAATCCACTGCATACGGACATGCGGTGGATTTTTTATTTATACCGGTATAATTCGTAAGAATACTCCACACATGGGGTATATGTGTGGATGGGTTTGTACGAGACTTTCAAGCTATGTAGCTAACGCTCATGTAAAACCCTTCATGGCACAGTAATTTTTACCTGACTAGTAAACTTTGAAACATTATGAAAACAAAACTAAGACACATCTTGTTGGTTGCGGGGATATTTACAATAGCATCTACCGTTACCTCCTTCGCTCAGGATAGAAGAGCTGGTATTAAGGGTGGTTTGAACGTAAGTAACATGTACGTGGATGATGTGGACGATGAAAATGCAAGATATGGCTTTAACGTAGGTCTGTTTGGTGAGATCATATCTACAGAAGCTTTTGGTCTGCAGGCAGAATTGCTGTACTCCACAAAAGGTTCAAAATTCGTAACAGACGGATTTGTTGATCAGGAAACAAAATTCAATTTAAATTACCTGGATTTACCTGTACTCGCTGTATTTAAACTGGGCGAATCGGTAGATATACACCTCGGTGCATACGGATCATACCTGCTGGGTGCGAACATTACAACAGAGGGTGATCTTGGAAACGGTAGTGACGATCTTGACAAAGATAACTTCAGATCTTTTGACTACGGTCTTGTGGGTGGTATAGGTTTTAATTTCGGCCCTGCACAAGTTGGTGCACGCTATAATTACGGTCTTGCAAAAATTGCCGACAGCGATGCTGCGGAGGCATTGGTGGGCGATTCTAAAAACTCATTTGCCCAGTTATACCTGGCGTTCAATCTGAATCATCATCCATAAGATGAGGTTAATTTAAAGCGGTAAAGCCCGGGCCTAACAACCTGGGCTTTTCTTTTTTTTGTTAGTATACGTGATGTTTTGTTGATAATTGCAATAGTCAAGTATATAGATGTACTGAATGCTGTGTGTATATACCGATCGGCAATACGACTGTATGATTTGTATCGCGTAGTGTTTAGTTATCAATGTCCTCCATCAGCGTATAACGCGCATATACTGTGTTCATTCTTATGCTATATAAAATAAAAGGATGATGCGGTTCGTGCACCATACTTCGATACGTTTGTAGGTACTTGGGCGTAGCTATACTCTTTCTTGTAGCCAGTAATCAGCTGCCTTTCCTCTCACAGTCGTAGCTCGCATCTCACAGCTCAGGGCAAGTATGTCTCATTTGCAGCTACTTAATTAGTCTGCCTCCTTCTTTCTTCGATTTCTCGTTGTCGCCCATTACAATTCCCCACGGTTTCAGAGAATCAACGTGGTCTGATATTACTTTCAGTACGGCCACACCCGGTATAGCGAGAAACATACCCTGCACACCGCACAGCGCTCCTCCTATCAATATACCGAGAATAGTTACCAGTGCATTGATGCGTACTTTCGAGCCTACGATCCATGGTAGCAATACATTGTTATCGATCAATTGAACGCCACTCAGAATCGCGGCAACCCAAAAAATATCGCTCATGTCCGGTGAAGATATAAGCGTAATGAGTATGCAGAATAAATTGGCGATGAGCATCCCCACGTAGGGTATCAGGTTAAGCAGTGCCGAAATCAACGCCAGAAAAATAGCATACTTGATTCCGAGAATAAGAAACCCCGCGGCATTCAGTCCAAACACAATAGTCATCTCAATTAAAAGTCCGGTTACATAATACTGCGCCACCGCCTGGCAATTATGCACCACCGATATAACTTTTTCTTCGCTACCGTTCTTGAAAAGTTCGATCAGAAATTTTCGAATCAACGTTTTATAGTATAATAACAGAAAGGTATATATCGGTATAAACAGCAGGTATGAACCTAGTTCGGTAAGCGATAGAAAGGTTTGACTCACCAGTTTGGGACCGGACGTAGTAATTTCTTTGGCGGTATCCTGCAAGTATTCATTTTGTTTACGTATACCCACATGGAAATTTTTGGACACCCATTGCTTCATGCCTAATGCGAGCTCGGTTATTTTTTTCTTGATCATCTCGAAATCATCGAGGAAATTCAACACTTGCGTAGTAAGAAAGTAAAATATACCGAAGATGAGCACAAGCGAAACGGTAAGCGAAAGCGTAATGGCAAGCGTGTGCCCTAACTTTTTTCGCTTCAGAAAATTCACTACCGGCAACAGCAGGGCGGCCAGCAGCATGGAAAAAAATAAGGGTAACAATATATCTTGCCCGATATATAAAAGGGTGCCGAATAGCGTAACAGTAATCAGGTTCAGGCACAGACGCTGATAAAAGGGGTGCTTGTCGCTTTGTATAGTCATAATATATAAATGCTGTATGTACTGTAAAATTTATGCCCCTATATGTTGCGATTACCAACTGGTATTTTTTAGCTAACGGACTTTTTAAAGCGTTTTTTGAGGAATCGTTTCTACACTGAACAGGGTGGCGTACAAGGTGTGGCAGGGCATAGTTCTTTTCGAAGTAGAAGGGAGGAACTGGATTATGAAGAATGCCGGATATATACAATACCTGAACAAACTCATCAGGTTAAATTACGATCGCATTGCTTGTTACGAGCTGGCTATATATTTACTAAATCAGTTGAAACTCTCATTGAATGCAGCTACGTTTCTGGCGATGCATGTACAGCAAAGCCGAAAAAATATCCGTGAGCTGGTAAACGAACTCGGCACCCATCAACCGGTTGGTACCTTGCTGCACGGATGTACATCTTTTGTGGGCAAGACGTTTCTGATCTGGATGCACTTCCGGTCCATATTTTCCGCCAAGCCTGTTGATAGTATAGTGTCCTGTTGCAAAGCCATGGATGAAATGGTAATCAACGGTTGCAACCAGGTGATCAATACGGCAAAAACAATTTCTGATGACACACGCCAGCGTTTACTCGATCATCGCATAGCGCTGGAGTCTTCACATGCTTCGCTGAACACCTATCGATCCATTACAAATACATACGCATATTGATGTTATAGTTATGAGACATACAGTAACGACACTGATGCTGGCTTGCCTGGCTACACTATTTAATGCCTGCAATCAGCCCAAGGAAAGCAAAGAAATTGCAGAAGAAAAGAACAAGGAAAAATTCGAGAATGCAGCTGACGAAAAAGACGCGCAGTTTGTACTCGAAACAGTAAATGCGCTGCATACATTGATAGCACTTGCCGATGTAGCGGTAGAGAAGAATTCGAAGAGCGCAGCGGTTACAGCAAAACGAGTGAAGCCCGAGTTACAGAATTTATTGGATGAAGTTGAATCGTATGCTTCGGCACATGTGATTAGTATACCGGAAGAAGCGACTGTAAATGCTACCCAGGATGTTCGCAGACTGCTCGATGAAAAACCAAGTGAGTTCGATTCGAAATGGAGCAAGGAGATTCGCGACAGGAATAAAAAACTGATCAGCGAAATGGAATCGTATGGCTCGCGAACGAACGACATGAATATTAAGACCTGGCTCAACGGTGCACTACCACATGCCCGTGCGATACAGGATAATCTTGTTGATTTCGATAATCAGATTTCTAAAAACTAAAAAAAAATATTATGGCACAGACAACTCCTATACCACAGATGCGAACCCTGAAGGCTTGCCTCGATAAAATGATAGAGCAGGGTTATGTTGAAAATTTCAAGGCACAGGATGGTGGCCTGAAATCATTGGAGACAGAGAAAATTTATTCGCCACACGATTTGAAGGTGGTTAATTTCTATCGGTTCGAAGGTATCAGCAACCCGGACGATAACTCTATACTCTATGTAATAGAAGCCAATGACGGTGCAAAAGGAACATTGATGGATGCCTATGGAGCATACGCTGATCCGGCCGTAGCAAAACTTATTGTCGATGTTGAGGAGATACACAAGCAACTCGATATTTCTAAAAAGTAAAGCTGGTTTCAGGTGAAACTGCTCATTAAAATATGGAATGTACTTAAACGGGCCGGCACTGAATTTATTCAGGACAACGGCATGAAGTTAAGCGCTTCGCTTTCGTACTATACTATATTTTCGATGGGCCCTATATTGATCATCATTATTTCGCTGGCCGGTATATTCTGGGGGCGTGAGGCTGTTCAGGGAAAGATATATGGTGAGATCAACGGCCTGGTAGGTAATTCTGCAGCTTTGCAGATACAGGAGATTATCCAGAATATAGAGAAGTCGCAGTTAGGTACTTCCGGAGCACTGATCGGGTTTGCTGTACTGCTGGTAGGAGCAACGGGTGTATTTACCGAGATGCAGGATTCCATTAACTATATATGGTCTATCCGCGCAAAGCCCAAGCGCGGCTTCGTGAAACTCATTATCAATCGTCTCATTTCATTTTCATTGCTGATTGGTTTGGGCTTCCTGTTGATGGTATCGCTCATAATCAATGCTGTGCTGGATCTGCTGCATGAGAAGATGGAGCATTACTTTAGTGATCTCTCGGTGTATATATTCCAGGGACTTAACCTCCTATCCATACTGGCGGTGATTACCTGTTTGTTTGCTATTATCTTTAAAGTATTACCCGATGCTACCATTCGATGGCGCGATTCATTTGTAGGGGCGGGCTTTACTTCCTTACTCTTTCTGATTGGTAAATCACTGATCAGTTTTTATGTGGCAAATTCCAGCATAGGCGTAACCTACGGAACAGCTGCTTCCATTATTATTCTGCTGCTGTGGGTATACTATACATCCATTATACTCTTTTATGGAGCAGAGTTTACGAAAGTATATACACTCAATCATGGCTCGGGTATAATCCCCGACGATACAGCTGTATTTATTATAAAACGTGAGGCAAAGGAATTGCCGACTGATCAACAGATCTTTTCACCGATATCACACTAAGCTTTTTTGTTATACTATACTTTATGGACCTGCGATCGCACTACCCGTTCTGGCTGCTAAAACATGGCATAGTAAAAACATATCCGTCTCTGAATGAATCTGTTCATACTGATGTGGTGGTAATGGGAGCCGGCATAACCGGCGCTATTGTCGCTTACTATTTGTGCAAGGCCGGATTTAAAGTGGCCATTGTTGACAAGCGACATGTAGGGCAGGGAAGTACAGCCGCGAGCACGTGCCTGCTTCAATATGAAATTGATACTCCGATGCATAAGCTTATCGGTATGGTGGGCGAGCGAAATGCCGTGCGCAGTTATGAGCTTTGTCTGCTATCCATCACCAAGCTTCACAAAATTGCCTCAAACTTTAAACACGTGGAGTTTATTACCAAACCAAGCTTTCAGTTTGCATCGTATAAAAGTGATGTAGCCGATCTGGAGAAGGAGTATATACTCCGAAAGCAATACGGTATTTCCGAAGTAGAACTGCTTGCGGAAAATGATATCCGTGATAAATATACTTTCCGTGCCCCGGCCGGTATACTGTCGCGCGATGGTGCACAGATGGATGCTTACAGACTTACGCATTCATTAATCCACTCGGCCATGCGAAAGGGATTACAGGTATATGACGGTACGGAAGTGACGGGCATAAAACACCGTAAACGATCGGTACAGTTGCTGACGCATACCGGCTACACCATCACAGCCCGTAAACTGATTATTTGCTGCGGCTATGAATCACAGAACTACATTCCAAAGAAAGTTGAGACACTATATTCAACGTATGCAGTTATCAGCGAGCCATTCGAAAAAGGTAAATTCTGGTATAAGAACAGTCTTATCTGGGAAACAGCACAGCCGTATCTGTATCTGCGCACGACATCCGATAATCGCATACTTATTGGCGGCAAAGACGATAAGTTCTACAACCCCGATAAGCGCGATGCCAAATTGCCTTTGAAAACGAAACAACTACAGCAGGCCTTTGGTAAGCTCTTTCCGGATATAAATTTCAAGCCAGACTTTGAATGGGCTGGTACATTTTGCAACACGAAAGATGGTTTACCCTATATCGGCTCCATCCGGCAGCGGTCCAACACCTATTTTGCTTTGGGATTCGGAGGCAATGGAATAACCTTCAGTGAAATTGCCGCGGAGATCATTACCGACCTGCTGAGCGACCGAAAAAATAAAGACGCAGCTATATTTAGTTTTGACCGCTAGAATGTATAAAACTGTAGAATACGTTGCTCATGAAAACCACATCATATCTGCTGAAACAACCCCTTGCTCAGGCACTGTAATTTATTCTACAGTATGGTATGAAAACAGTTAAAACCACATTGGTAGTTGCAATGGTTTTGCTTACTGCTGTGAGCTATAGCCAGACTGATAAAATACACAAGAGAGATTCCGTTGATATAGCGTTGGAACGTGAGGTGATTTCAAAATCGCTTATCCAGATTCGCGACACCATTAACCAGACGATACGCACGCTCGATGAAAAACGGATGATCGTATCGCCCAAGTCCAAACACCCTATCGATAAAGCAACACGTGAGTTGTTGCAGCACCGGGATCGCATTGAAAAAAGCATTGAAGAATTTGTACAGTCCGGTAAAAACTGGAATACAAATTCCATGATGCGCATCAAAAACTCGATACAAGACACCAGGCGCGAGTACAAGCGCATATACCTGGAGATAAAGCCGTACCTCTCTGCGACCAAATCTTAAATAGCTGCGAGCTGCCAGATGATTGTCTGTATATAGCGTTTCAATACAGTAGCAAAGTAACGTTTCGCTTGCTCAAATAAACTTGCAGCCGGTAGCCTGAAGCCAGCAGCTTTTTTCTCGCAGCTCAAAGCTCGCAACTCGCAGCTCAAAGCTCGCAACTCGCAGCTATTCCGCTATATCTTCTTATTCTTCCACTTCCCTGAGCGCAGGTATAGATAGGCCATCGAGAACATCGATATCCAATATACCCACTCGGAGCCCCAACCCCAGGTGATCGGCAGGTTCAGATATTCGAGCACGATATAGCAATAGACGCTATAGACTACAATGGTGATCAATTCAATGGTAAGGTTTACCACCGTGTTGCCGGTTCCGGTAACAGCATTTAACCACACCGTTGCAAACGACATGAATAACAGCGCCAGCGATACAACGCGTACTACAGGTATAGCATCCTGTATAAATGCATCGCCCTGACCATAGAATGACAGGAACCACTCCGGAAATAAATTGAGTATAATAAATATTACACTGGATATCGAGAAGCTTATACCTGCAATGCGTTTGATCAATGCGATAACTTCTTCCTGACGTCCCTGCCCGATAATGTTACTCACCATCGTATTGGTAGTGGAAGCAAACGCCCATGAAAATATACCGAACAGTCCAAAGATGTTGCGCATGGTGTTGGATATAGCCAGTGCACGCGCTCCATGATGTTCGATAAGTATATAGAAATACTCCCAGCTCGCGATGCTGATAGCATATTGCGCTATCAGCGGAGAAGACTGAACCAGTATAATTTTAAAAACAGAGGCATCAAATGTAGCATGGCTGAAGAATGCAAACTTACGGTGCATGCCCTTTAAGTGTATTACTGCATAGATTACCAGCAGGCCAAGTCCTTCAGCAATAATGGATGCGTATGCCGCACCATTAAACCCGATCTGTGGAAAACCGAACTTACCATAGATAAAAGCATAGTCGAAGAATATATTTGCTACAGCCTCGCTCAATGTACCCCACACCAGGAACTTGGTTTGGTTTGTACCCACAAGCAAGGCATTGCGCATAACATATAGGTATAGCAGCGGCAAGCCCCAGATGCGTATATACAGAAAGTCGATTGCCATTTGTGCTATAGCAGCATCGTGTATAACAGCGCGCAGAATAGAAGGAGCAAGGGTATAGGTAATGAGAATACCAACACCGGAAACGCCAACCGCTACCCATATACCATGAAAGAATAACCTGCCGATTTCCTGCGGAAGATTTTGTCCGGCCCTGCGTGCGATTAAGGCCTGCAAGCCGTTGTTCAGTCCGTTACCAATAACTGCAAAGATGAGATAATATACACCGGTAATACCCGCACATGCCAATGCCTTTTCGCCCAGGCCGCTTAGAAAAATGTTGTTAGTAATAAAGTTGATCTGCGGCACCAGCATGGCCAGTGTTATCGGCATGGCCATGCCTAAAATCTGTTTGTAACCGGTTTGTAGTTTTAATTCCATGTATAGAAAGGGTCTCAAAAATATTAAAATGTTTCTCCCCCAAAGGGAATATTCTGTAAAAAAGCCGCTATACAACAGGTATACAGAAATAAAACAGGGTCCGTTCCATCCGAAAGATATTTTATACTTCCGTCTGTAACAGTAATCTTATTCTGTTTATATACCATAACCCGCAGACGGACAGATCGTATGGCGGCAATTGCCATAAAAAGTTTGTCGCGATTTATATAGGCGTTTTAAACATTCTGCCGCATGTAGCGTTTGTACGGAATCAGCACCGATAACGGTAAACGGAGTAAATCGTTTCCTTTATCTTTGCAGCTGAAAAAAAATACCCAAATGAAAATGAGACCTACCTGCTTACTCCTGTTTGGAGCATTGTGCAGCGTGCCATTGTTTGCACAGGAGCAAAAACCTGAAGAAGATCTTTACGAATTATCGCTGGAGCAATTGATGAATGTACCCATCAATTCAGCTTCCAAAAAAGATGAGACGCTTTTTGACGCGCCACTTTCAAGCTATACTATAACACGCTCGGAAATAGACAAAGCGGGGTCTGCCAGTATTATGGAAGCTTTACGCCTGGCTCCCGGAGTAATTGTGCGCGAACAAACCAATGGTGTATACGACATTCACATTCGTGGATTTGATAATGCACTGCGCTATACACCACAACCTTTCAGTAAGTCTAACCTCACTACACTGGTAATGATCGATAACCGCCCGGTGTTTAATAACAACCTGGGTGGAACATTTTGGGAAAGCCTGCCGATTGATATTAATGATGTAGAACGTATCGAGATCGTACGCGGCCCTTCAGCTCCGTTGTTCGGACCGAACGCAGTAACCGGTGTAATCAATATCATTACCAAACGCATGGGAACTCAGCCGGTATATACCAACGCTAACGTGCAATATGGATCGGATACGCGCATCGCCAATGGTTCATTCGGTTATCGTACCAGCGATAAATTCAGTTTTATAGTGTCCGGTAATTACCAGGATCGCGACCGTTTTGATGATACGTATTACTCTATACCGCAGCAGCAGTTTGTAGATCCCGTTACGCTGTTCACCAACACATCTGCCAATCCGCAGGCATCGGCTGCCAATCGTTACCCGAACCGTGAACAAGCGTTGAACAAATGGGGAGCCAACGGTTTTATAGCCTATAAACCGAATGAAGATGTTTCGCTCGATCTGAGCATGGGCTTGCAGAAAGATGAAGTGCAAAAAGTCTTCCTGGGTGTGCAAGGAGGCTCTACACAACTAACATACTTCACTACCAATAAATCAGATTCACGGTATGCAAACCTGTCGGCACAGGTATATGGCTTGCACATTCGCACATCGTATGTAGATGGATACGACAATATAAATGTAGGCAGCAACCCGAGTCAATACGACTACACAACCTTTGATGCCACAGCCGAGTATGGTATAACCCTTGGCAAGAACAACACGATAACCCCTGGTATAAGCTATCAGGTTGTAGACTATACCGATGCACCATATGTGAATCCGGATCAGAATATATATGGATTTCTCAATGAAGATCATTCCATTAACACCTGGGCAGGTTTTATCCGTACGGATATTAACCCTTCTGAGCATTGGCGTATTATGGCAGCAGTGCGTGCTGATAAATTTTCTACGCCTGATAAAACACGCTTAGCCTATGAGTTGGCAACAACCTACAAGATCAATAAGCTTCACCTGATACGCGCGGCTGTTACACGCTCCAATAGCGGATCATTTATAGGCAATACATACCTGGATGTCTCGATCAACACCGGTATACCAACAGCACCTACAGTAAAACAGATTGGTAATACAGACCTGGCGTTATTAACGGTAGAAATGTATGAGCTTGGCTATCGTGCACAGTTGAGTGAAGGACTTCAATTGGACATCGATATATTCAGACAAACCATGGATGATCTGTCGGCTATCGTATTAAGCGAAGTACAGCCAACACAATTACCACCTCCGTACCCGGCTGTGGTTCCTAAAACATACCAGTTTCAGAATATACCAACAACATTAACGCAACACGGTATAACACTTTCGCTGAATTATGTGCCGAACGAAAAGATACAGGTAAAACCTTTTGTAACCGTTCAGAAAACAAAAACGAAGAACTTGTTATCGGAGTATAATGCACCGAATTTCAACCCAACCTATAGCGATTCTGATCATGAGAATACACCCGCGTGGTATGGCGGTTTCTATTGTAACTATAAAGCATCGTCTAAATTCAATATCAACCTGAGTAGCTATACCTATGCCGGTCATAACCAGTACGACTATGCTGACAGAACCGGTACAGCAAGTCTGGGTGAAATCGACAGCAAGTTTTTGCTGAATGCCAGGATCAGCTATACACCGGTAAAACCATTGAGTGTTTTCTTTAACGGACGCAACGTACTGAACAGCGATAGCCGTGAGTTCTATGGTACTGATAAAACAGCCGGTGTCTATATGATCGGAGCTACGTTGAATCTCTGATCGATCGTAAAAAGTATTGGGTACAAAGACTCGTTCCATTCGGACAGTCTTTGTACCTTTTTTGTTTTAGAGGCGGTATCGTTTTTTGTTCTTACAATAAAGAGCCGGTCAGTATCGTCTATCCCGGAAGTTATTTGTTTGTCAGACCACATGCTTTATATGTTATACTTCATTCTGATTTTACTCCTGGCCGTGCCACTTGGTATTGTATTGGTGGGTTTTGTACTATCGGCTCCGCGTTACAAGGGCCCGGTAAGCGACCACTTTAATGGAAGGCAGTTTATTAATCCGGGAGGTGTAAAAACAAAAGGATTTCAGGATGTGGTAAAGTGGCTGCGCGAACGTGAACGCGGCCCGTGGACAGCACAACGAAATTCTGTAAAAGGTGATAAACCGGTGGCTCGCGTTGAGCAAGGTATACGCATTACGTTTATTAATCACACAACCTTTCTTATCCAGACCGATGGATTGAATATAATAACGGACCCGGTATACAGCGAGCGCGCCAGTCCGTTTTCATGGGCAGGTCCTAAAAGGATGCGTGAACCCGGAATTGCCTTTGAGTATCTTCCACAGATTGATATAGTATTGCTCAGTCATAACCACTACGATCACCTGGATATACATACGGTAAAGAAGCTGAACCAAACGTTTCATCCTAAATTTATAGTTCCGCTGGGCGTAAGTGCATTTTTGAAACGATCGGGTATAGATGCCTTTCAGGAATTAGACTGGTGGCAGGAGCTGCGTATAAAGAATGATGTTGCTGTGCAGGCAGTGCCGGCTCAACACTTCTCCGGCCGTGGCACGTTCGATCGCGATGCAACGCTCTGGTGTGGTTACCTGTTAAAACGAACAGAAGGAAATATATACTTTGCAGGCGACACCGGGTATAATGAATATACCTTTAAAGAAATCGGTGAGCGTTGTGCTCCTGTTAAAGCCGCGTTGATACCGATTGGTGCGTACAAACCAAAATGGTTTATGTCGCCTATACATTGCTCTCCGGACGAAGCTGTACAGATACATGAAGATACCGGTTCTTCCTTTAGCATTGCCAGTCACTTCGGTACATTTCCATTAGCCGATGATGGTAAGGATGAAGCGGTACAAGACCTGGCACTTGCCCTTTCCAAATCGCAGAAAACCTATAAACCATTTATTGCAATGCCGGAAGGTAAAGCAATTGACGTAGAGTAGAAGTTAAAATAGAAAGGCTAAGCTATAGATCAGTTTAGCTTTAGCTCCGTCTTCAAACCACGAACGTTGTTGAGAAGAGCCTGGTCCCAGGTCAGGTCGGCATCCCATTTCGTTCCGAGAAATACATTGCCTGAGTCAATGTGCTTAAAGTATATTTTATATACCGTTGTGGTAGAAGGTATATTTTTGAGTTGCTGATGTCCTGCTTCCGGATACGTTACGGATACCAATGCACTTTCCGAAGGTGTTACCGGGTATCCGAGTACTTCTTTCAGTGCTGAGCCTCTTCCCTGTACAATGCAGAGTACATAAAGCGATCCTTGCTTGCGTAATTCTTTATCCGTAAGTGCAGGGTCGGTAAGTTTATACTTCAGCGGGTAATTATTCTTGAAGATTTCTTCCAGTTGCTTATCGAGAGCTTCATCGCCAAACCGGGGAACTGCTAGCGGATCAACCTTCAGGTCAATTGCAAAGAATTCATTTCGTTTACCCATGATCGGGTTTACAGTCGGGCCGATTTCAGGAAGATCGTTGATCAACAGATTTTGTTTTTTCTGAACACTGGCTGCTGTACGGTAAAGATTCTTGAGTAATTCAGTAAGAACAGTATGCGATGCGGACCATGCCGTTTGTTTCGGATCAACAATACTCTCTTTACCATTATAGGCTGTAAGAATTAATCTATACCCGGTATCTTTCTTTTCCAGAAATGCCATGTTGGTTATCTCACGCTTGTTGAGCATATCCGCGTAAGCGCGCGTAATATCTTTACCCGCCATGATTATATCTAACTCATAATATACAATGGCATCAATACCGGTGCGCTGAAAATATTCCTGTGTGTCCTTGAGTTCTTTCTCGGTAAGCCTGTAATCATAAAACACTACGGTGCGTGTGCTCAGTAATTTTTCAGGCAGGGCACCGGAAAGACTTAGCTGGTCCATCCAGTTGGGATCGCGAAAATAACTCTGCGCAGTTACGGCTTGAATGCTGACAAACAAAAGAATGATCAGAAAACGAAGTTGCATAATATAGTATTCGGGTCGATGAACCACAGCTTCTGTTTTACAGGAAGCGAGTAAAAAACGAAAATAGGTATTAATCTATTTTAAATGCCAATAAAAAAACCTGAATCGTCTGATTTAACGGGGAAGGTTTTTAAATCCGGAGATGATGAGTCGCACGCCTGACCACTATTCAGCCGGAATCGATAGCCGTGCCACGGACAGATAATTTCGCCCAGGTAATTTACCTGGCCTTTGCTTAACGACTCTCCGTTATGCGAACATGCATCTTGCACGGCCATAAAATTTTCATCATGCAATACAAGGCAGATACGTTTACCATAGATCACCAGCAGCTGTGGTTTATCTGGTAAAATGCGACTTCGTGCTTCTGCATCGTTCGAAAAGATTTTAACCCACTCCATACTATTTGCGGTTGGTTGCCAAATCGATAATCAATATATTGTCCGGTATAAAGCCATACCTATGAGAAAATTTTTTTACAGTCTGGTAATCGTATTTGCCACGGCTACGCTGTACGCACAGGTAAATCCAAAAGTACAGGTCAAACTGGATCAGCAGGCAAAAGAAATAGAAAATAAAGTTATAGAATGGCGCAGACACCTCCATCAGTATCCGGAGTTATCGAATCGTGAAGTAAAAACAGCTGCGTATGTAGCGGAACATCTCAAGGCACTGGGGCTTGAAATACAAACCGGTGTTGCTCATACCGGTGTGGTTGCTTTACTTAAAACCGGTAAACCCGGACCTGTTATAGCCTTGCGTGCCGATATGGATGCACTGCCTGTAACCGAGCGTAACAGTTTACCTTTTGCATCGAAAGAGAAGACTACATTTAACGGACAGGAAACAGGCGTAATGCATGCGTGTGGTCACGACTCGCACGTAGCTATACTCATGGGCGTTGCCGAGATACTTAGCAAGAATAAAAAAGATCTGAAGGGCACTGTAAAATTTATCTTTCAGCCTGCGGAAGAGGGCGCACCTATTGGTGAGGAAGGTGGCGCAGACCTGATGGTAAAAGAAGGTGTGCTCGAAAATCCGAAAGTAGATGTGATCTTCGGCATGCACATACAAGGCATTCGTAAACTTGGACAGATCGCCTATAAACCTGCTGGTATGATGGCTGCTTCGGATTGGTTTACGATTAAAGTATATGGAAAACAATCGCATGGATCAGCACCTTGGCTGGGTATAGATCCGGTAGTAGTATCAGCGCAGATTATCAACGGTATACAAACTATCATCAGTCGCCAGACAGAACTTACCAAAGAACCCGCAGTTATATCCGTAGGAACTATACATGCCGGTATACGTCAGAACATTATACCCGAATATGCCGAGATGACGGGCACCATACGCACATTCGATGAAACCATGCAAAACGATATACATGAACGATTGAAGCGCACTGTAACAAATATAGCAGAGAGTGCAGGCGCCAGAGCCGAGATCGAAATAACACGCATGACTCCGGTTACATACAATGATCCCATTACTACCGAGAAAATGGTAGCGAGTTTGAATAAAGCTGCCGGTGAACAGAACGTTGCGCGTATACCAGCCGTTACCGGTGCTGAAGATTTTGCTTACTATCAGAAAAAAGTACCTGGTTTCTTTTTCTTTGTAGGCGCATGCCCTCCGGAGATACCCGTAGAAAAAGCAGCATCACACCATACGCCTGATTTCATGATGGATGAACGCGGCATGCTTACCGGGTTAAAAGCAATGGTGAACGTTACGGTTGACTATATGTATATGAAGTAGTGCACGGCTATATGCTATATATTGTTTGTTAATAGATATACATTAATCCAGCGCATTGTTGATACGCTGCAGCCTGCGGATGCTCTCATCAAGTGTTTCTGGCTTGCCGTCAAGCTCCAGCGTTATCATCACTTTGTTCCTGGAATATACCCGCAGCGGGTCTTGTACTAAAGTTGTCATGGGCACTTGTGTGTACACGCTATATTCCGGACCGATGGTTTGAATGTACAGACTGAAGAAGTTATAATTAAGCACCTTGCTGATGACCTTGAGCAAGTCCGTTTTCACTTCCTTGCGCGCACAGATGGAATAAACATTTCGTGGCGTGGTATTGATCTTCCTGGCGAAATCTTTTGTTTTCATTCCTGATTTGCGCAGCACTTTTTCAATTTCTTTTCCTAAGTGAATATCCATAGCGCAATTTTAGCAACCTTTCTTCACCTGATCATAGGTATTGTACGACATATTTTATCCTGAAATATGTGTTTTTTATTCATTTACGAGAATTTTTGTTTCAAAACGTGATATTTTGATTCTATATTCGTGAAGGTAATGGCACATGGCGTAGTAAAATCTCTCGATTCGCGAATCATTTGCCTTGGTTAATTTTCTCCGGATGCCATTAAGCTTGGAAAATGCTGCCGGGCATTTTTTAAGAAATGGTTCCGGAGATTCAACATACATCGTTTAATAAATACATCTAATTCGTTGTAAATCTGTAGATTGTTTTCTATATTAGAGTATGAGCCCATCATTCTGCGTACTGCAGAGCGGTGGGCTTTTTTATTTTTTTCAAGTATCCCGTTAATGGTTAAAGCAGTTGGGTTGTGTACAAACGAGATAACTATTTGGGCATGTTTCAGCATTGTGCTCTAGCGATAGCGTTGTAAAGGCGCTGAAATCTCTGCCACACCTTTCTTTTGTGCGACATACATGTTTATTAGATGGGCTCTAATAACGAAAAGTACCTCATACTTGTGAGTTGAGGCGTGCATCCCCCTAGCACGGTACGTTGGGGGCTAACGGTTATCATGACAGGAACGAATAGCAAAGACCTACTCTGCTAAGTGCCCGGCAGCCGGGCGCTTAGTTTACCCTTTCCGTATATAGTCTCAATTCACAAGGTGATGAATTAGATGTTCTGACATTGCTCTCCCTATACAAGTATATCTGCATATAATTCAGATTATAAGGTGCTTGTTCTTATCTTCACAGCTTGGTATATATTGAAGAAATTTGAACCCGACCCGATAACACCTGTAGTATGGCAACCATAACCGTAACCGATACCCGGTTTCTGCAAACAACAGAAGCCGGTGAGCTGAAGCTTAAAATTACCGTAGGCTTTATGCAGGCAAGTGGATCGTATGTTGTGCTGATCTCATCTGACGATTCGCGTAAGGAAATCTCTCCTGATCAACAAGGTGTATATACTATACCTCTGGAACATCAAAGTATAATCAGTTGTATTACGGTTGTTCAGGATATAAACCTGAGCACCAATAATACCTCGGTGCGGCATAACTTTACTGATGCCAATCCGGATACATTTACCTACGAACGTGAAGTTGAGCACCATAACGACCGTGTGATCTATGACATTCAATATATTCTCCTGTAGTTTTCGCATCCGCGCAGCCAGGTACTCTTTTCTTTTTTTCATACTGACAGGCGCTTCGGTATATGTATATGCGCAGGATACGAAAGATCTGCCCTCGCTTAACAGTATTCGTACACCCAACTCTCCGGCATTTAGTATACTGGGCGTACAACCAACCAGCGTAGAGCGCCCCAACACACCAGCTGACATTGCTGTTGCCCTCGACAACGCTACCGAAGGATTCAAAAAATTTCCACAGAACTTTTCACTGGAATTCGCTCCCTACTGGATGACGAAGAAACCAAAGTCTGTTACCTGGCAGGCAGATACCATGCGTACAGTAGGGCAGTCGTTGTTTCGTACATTCTCCGTATCGGCAGCAACCATTACCAAGGAGTTGGATGAAAAAGAGCTGCGTGGCTTGTCCTATGGATTCAGAACGCTTTTGTTTTCAGGTAAGACCAGCAAGAAATCAATACAACGCATTCATGAAATTGAAAGGGAGTTGGACACACTCGCAAGACATTATTCTGAAATGGCACTTGCTGAAGAAGCAGCTTTACGAAATGAATTACGAAAACGACTGAAAGAAGACAGCACACAGGAAGCGAAGAATAATACACTGAAGTGGTTCAACGCAGAGCGTACACGCATTAACAATGAAAAGACCAAACGCATTAACGATGAAGCCGCCAGTGCCGAAGGTGAGAAAGAAGAGTTCGCACCGCAGCGCGAAGGCTTTATTGTAGAGCTTGCCTATGCCGGGGCGTACCGGAACGATACCATTAACACATCATCACTTCGTAAGGGAGGGTATGCATTCTGGCTAACACCTTCCTATGTAAAAGATGATTATAGCCTGGTTGGCGTGTTCAGACACTTGAAAGATTCTCTCTCCAACAAATCAACAGAATTTGGGTTCCGGTTTATTTATACCCAAAGTCGCTACGCACTTTCTGTAGAGTACCTCAAAGGCCATTATCAGTCTGAAACCGCATTACCCGATCGTGAGCGCTTCTCGGTTTTATTTGAGTATATGCTCGATAAAAATCTGTGGCTGAATATCGGTCTCGGTGACGACAACAAAAATATTCAGAGTAACAATTCAATTTTCAGCAGCATTGGCCTGAAGTATAATTTCAGCCGTAAACGCTATTCGTTCTAGAACTATATACCTAGTCTTCTTTTCGTTTCAGATACTTTACCGGTACATGATCGGTTAGCCATACGTTGTTGTCAGACATGTAAAAGCTGTAGCCATCGGTATACATGTCACCGGCAGCAACCATCAGCAACACCGGTTTACCGTAGCGGCTGCCCACGGCCAATGCCGTGTTAACATCCATGCTCAGGTGTACATGGTGACGCTGTCTTTTTTCAAGTCCCGTTTTAAAAATTGATTCGAGGGCGCGCTCCGCTGTTCCATGATAAAGTATAGCAGGAGGCTGTAGCGGGGTATAGTTCAGATCAACTTCAACCGAATGCCCCTGGTTGGCGCGTATCTTCGATTCATCATCATTATAAGCAAAACGTTTTTTGCTGTTGGTTGCTACCACATGGTCCAGTATCTCTTTCGAGATACGATGGTTGTGTGCAGCCATTTGCTTCAGCAGTATACCGACAGGTACCCAGCCGTGTTCATCCAGTTGTATACCAATAGTTTCAGGTTGATGACGTAACACCAGGCTGAGGAATTTACTGATGCGTGTGTTTTCTTTTTCGGAGATCATATTCTATAGCCGCTAATTTAATAAAGAGCCCTGTTTCATGAACGGGAAAGGCATTTACGGTCGTGATGAAAAAAAGTTGATTTTCTTTTATGGATTTTCTGTTCGGGCTGCATCCTGGCAATATGAACTTAAACCCGGATGCCTATGCGGAACATTTTTACACTACTATTATTTATTCTCGCAGGTTCGGTGTGGTCGCAGACCCGAGAACGTGTTATATCAGGAACGCTAAAGGATAACGAAGGTTATCCGTTGCCCGGAGTAAATATTGTTATCAAGGGTACACGTGTTGGTACTGTAACAAACAGTAACGGTTATTATTCATTGAGTGCTCCGATCGGATCAACACTGGTGTTTTCATTCATCGGTATGCAAACCCGCGAAGTACTGGTGACAGATAAGGGACAAAAAGCCATCGACTCCTCGAAGCGAAACACGAGATCAGTAAACGCTACATCGTGGCCTGTAGCTTTTTTGCAAGACACCATCCGTGATCAGAGAGGCGTAGCCACCCTGTCGAATACAACACCTGTATATATATATCGCAGTGATGTTATTGATCCCGAGAGTATAATTGCTATTCGGCCGGTAGGTAGAATCGAAATGTTGTTTAAACCCGGAGCAAAAACATACCGGGTTGCAACAAACACGGATCCTGTCAGAACCGGTTTCGGGTTGCAATTCTCTTCCCTGGCATCCATTGAACGGATAACACAAACACCGGCTCTTCAGAATATATATGCCCAGGGCAGTAATGGAGAAGGTGTCATTCACTGGCATGGTGCCGATAAGCGTGAAATATATAGTTGGGGGCCTTTGTTACGGACACTCGAGTTTGATGGATCAGATTATGCTTTTGATAAACAAGGTCAACTTGTCCAGGCGGGCACAGGCAACGGCAATCCTGCAATGGTGTACAACCCCGAAACATTTTTCAGAACCGGCTATAGCACAGAATATACTTTGATGCTAACCCGACCCGGTCCTGGTAACAGCAACCTCATTTTTGATGTCGACAGAAAAACGCGTTCAGGAGTTATACCAGGTAACGATTATAGTCGCAGTAACTTTTCATTTCAGGTTAAGAAAATGAAGCTTGGTGAGAGAGTGGTAGCAGATGCAGCTGCTCGCTATAATGATTCAGAAAGTATACTGGCAAATCGTGGCGGCAATCTTACTTCGATTACGGCTGCTGTATGGCGAACACCGGCAAGTTTTAATAATAACAATGGACTGACCGATAGTCAAGCACGATCGCATCCAG
Organism: Ohtaekwangia kribbensis; assembly: GCF_042676245.1. NCBI lineage: Bacteria > Pseudomonadati > Bacteroidota > Cytophagia > Cytophagales > Fulvivirgaceae > Ohtaekwangia > Ohtaekwangia kribbensis. The sequence goes on along the minus strand of NZ_JBHTKA010000008.1, from coordinate 97,417 downwards.
AAGCATACCGGTTCCCAGATGGAAGCATACGCTCTTATGCTCCTGGTGTGGTTGATAATCCGTACGGACTTGCACAGGAATTACCCGATCATGAAAATGCCAAACGTCTGCTGGCATCAACATTGCTGACCTATAACACATCCGATCGATTCAGCATCACCATCAATGAAAGCTTCGACCGGCAATGGAGCAATGTTGTATTTGGTATACCGCCCGACTATGCAGGGTATTCTGACGGACGTCTTACCGTTCGCAAGGAAGATCAGCTATATCTCAATTCAATAATTACACCTTCCTATACGGTGTATCGCAACGGCCGGCAAATCAGTATCCATGGTTCATATCAGTTTAATCACCAGCAACACGGTCTAGAGCGAGCCGATGGTTTCGGCTTTTCAGATGAAACGTGGAGTCGTGTAGAGGCAGCAGACTCTTCGTATTTCAGGAGAAGAACGTTTGACAGGAATACACATGAAGTGCTGCTGAATTTTCAATTCAACAACCGCTGGCTAAATGTGCGGGCGGCTAACCGGACCTATTTTTCCAGTACCCTTTCATCTGACTCATATACTAATATATTTCCTACACTCAGCACGAGTATAGATTTGTCGGAATTATTGTATATATATCCGTTCGATAATTTCAAGGTATATGCATCTATTGCTCGCAACCTGCGCGAAGCACCGCTGATCTATTCAGGTTGGTCACATTTGTCAACGCGCATGGAGGCCTCAGAATATAGCCGCTATAGCGAGTCTGCTGAAATATACTTTAATGCCGGTTTGCTCCCGGAGACAGAACGGAAATTTGAGACTGGTATTAACGTGTTCAGCTTTAACCGACTCAGTTTAGATGCAGCCTACTATAATAATGTAACGGAGGATTTTATAGCACCGCTATGGAATAGCCATCAGTTTATAATGATCAATGTTGGGCGTGTAAAAAATTACGGTACAACACTGTCAGCAAACTACAACAATTACAATCGTGCGGTGAACTGGGGTGTGTCGGTTCGGTGGAATAAAAACTATAGCAAAGCGCTTCAGGTATATACGGACGATACCTATATACCGCTGGCAGGTTTTCAATCCACGGCTGCCGTGCTTGCCACGGGCGAGGTTGCCGGAGCTATATATGGTACAACCTACCTCCGAAATAATAGCGGACAGCAGATTATTGGCGATGATGGTTTCCCGTTGGTTGACCCGGTGTTAAAGAAAATTGGAAATCCGTTGCCGGATTGGACCATGTCATTCGATGGTTTTGTGCGATGGAAGCGCTTCCGCGCTTCAGTCCTGATTGATATCAAGCGTGGAGGCGATGTATGGAACGGTACACAAGCCGCGCTTGATTACCTCGGCCGATCTGTAGCTACTGCGCAGCAGCGAAATACCAGCAAGTATATATTTGAAGGCATATCTGCAAAAGGTCAGCCCAATACGATACTTGTAAATTTCTACGATGCCGAAAAACCGTTGACTGACAATCGCTGGGTGCGCTACGGATTTACCGGTGTAGGTGAACAATATATAGAAGATGCATCGTGGATACGCTTTGCCGAAGCATCGGTTTCGTATACTGTTCCGCTCAGTTTTTCAAAGATGCGAGAGTTGAGAATATCATTGGTTGGTAAAAACCTGTTTCTCATTACGCCTTATTCCGGTGTCGATCCATCTACAACGCTGTTCGGGTATAGCCACGCTGCTGGTCTTGATCTTTTCAATGCCCCGGCTACACGCAGTTATAGTGCGCAAATCACAATTAAAATCTGATGCTTATGAAATTCCTGAAATACACCTACATCGCCATTCTTTTTATATGCATGGTTACCCTGACAGGTTTTGTTCAGAGTGGTGATCCTTTTTTGCAAAAGCTTGCCGAGCAACTCGGACTTTATTCGAAAATGTACCCGGAGGAAAAGATATACCTGCAGATCGATAAACCATTTTATAAGCCTGGCGAAGATATATGGTTCAATGCATTTGTGCTGAACAGCAATACGCACAACCCGACATCACTGAGCGATGTGGTATATGTGGTGTTGAAAGACCCGAAGGGAAACGAAGTAAAAATGCTGGACCTGTTTGTGCAGCAAGGCACGGCTAAAGGTGATTTTAAACTGGACGACTTCGCTACCGGTGGCATCTATACTCTGGAAGCCTATACGCGGTGGATGCGAAACTTCGGAGAAGAATCTTATTTCAGAAAAGAGATACAAGTACAAAAGATAATTACACCACGCATGCTGCTGAAGCTCGACTTTGAAAAAGAAGCATACGGGCCGGGTGATGAAGTAATAGCCACGCTTTCGGTAAAGAATTTGAAGAACGAAGCGGTAGCCGGTGCAACGGTGTCCCTATCGGTGAAGGTGCAAGGTGAGTCAGTTCATACTCACGAAGCCGTTACCACCACCGATGGAAATGTTTCATTGAAATATATACTTCCCGATAAACTGAATACGGCTGACGGACTGTTTCAGGTAATTGTTGCCGATCATGGCATGCAGGAATCTATTACCCGGAGCATTCCCATTGTACTTAATAAAATTGATGTCCAGTTTTATCCGGAAGGTGGCGACCTGGTGGCAGGCGCTGCATCGGTAGTCGCGTTTAAAGCCACCAACGAGTTTGGAAAAGCTGCAGATATAGCCGGAGTTATTGTTGATGAAGCAAATGCTGAAGTAGCTACATTCGAAAGCTATCACATGGGCATGGGGGCATTCCGGTTTACACCCCTGGCAGGGAAAAAGTATTATGCACAGATTTCAAAGCCTGTCGGTACCAATACGCGAATGCTTTTACCGGCTGCGGTTTCGTCCGGCTATACGTTAGCGTTTGAAAATGTACCTGGTAAATCCCTGGGTTGCACGGTGTATGCATCGGATAATGGAGAGGCATTTCTGGTTGGCCAGACGCACGGTGAAATTTATTATGCAAAGAAGATTTCCGTAGCAAAGGGTGCCACACAGGTATCTATACCGGTTACTGATTTTCCTTCAGGCATCGCAGTGTTTACGCTGTTTAATGGCGAAGGACTGGAAGAATGCGAACGACTGGTATACCTGAACAAAGAGAAGACACTTCAAATAGAAATTATACCCGACAAGAAACATTATCAGCCGCGTGAGAAAGTTACCGTATCCGTGCGCACAACAGATGCTACTGGAAAAGCTGTGCCTGCCAAGCTTTCATTGTCGGTGGTGGATGATCAATTGATATCCTTTGCTGATGACAAACAGGATAATATACTTTCGTGGATGATGCTTTCTTCGGAACTGAAAGGAAAGATACAAGAACCTTCGTTCTATTTTGATGCCTCAGAACCAAAGGCTGATAAAGCACTTGATTATTTACTGATGACGCACGGCTGGAGACGCTATACCTGGAAAGATGTAGTAAAGAATGATAAGGCAATTATCTTTCTTCCCGAGAGTTTGAGTGTACTTTCCGGTATAGCACACGATAAACAAAATGCAGGCGTTGAAAACAAGGAAGTTATACTCCTTGAACTTGGCAATCGCAGACGGATAGCAAAGGTAAAGACGATACGTGGAGGCCATTTTGCTTTTCGAAATATAGATGCATCCGTTCCACTGTTGCTTTTAACGCAACAGCCTGACCAGATTGAAGTGAATCCGAAAAAGGTTCAGCTTTCATATAGTAATCAAACAATATCTTCATCACCCTTTACACGCGAAACAATAGAAACAGTTATTTCTGCAGTACCAGAGATGGAGTCTGACCAGGTGGAGAATATCGAAGAGACGAAAGCTGACGATATGGACTTCAACATGAAGGAAGATGTATCTGCGCTGAGTGAAGTAATTGTAGTAGGGTATGGCACCGAGGAGAATAGAAAACTGGTAGGCTATACCACAATTATTCGTGATACACCTCTTGAGAATGCATCCGGTTATTTTGGAGTCGAAAATATACTCCAGGGAAGAGTGGCCGGATTGCAGGTACAACAGCCGGCAGTCAGTTCAGAGGCATCAGCATCACTTCGTATCCGCGGCAACAGTTCGCTGGCTATAGCGCGCGGAGAGCCTTTGTATGTTATCGATGGCCAGCTTATCGGTACAAGCCTGAATCAGAACTTTGCAAATGGTAGTATAGTCGGTCCGGAAAGTATAGCACGGATTGAAGTGATGCAAGGTCCCGATGCGTCTGCGCTCTATGGAAGTGCTGCTGCAAACGGAGCCATTGTTATCACAACGAAATCAAATACAGGAGCATCCGTTTTTCATTCGCGGAAAAGAAAATTTAAATATACCAGTAAGCTGGTTCCATCCCGTAATTTTTCATCTACACGTGAATTCTTTGTGGAGGTTCCCGAACAACGTTCGGATGAAGTACGAAAAGATTTTCGTACCACTATATATTGGAATCACACCGTTGTAACGGATGAAGATGGAAAAGCCAAAGTAACATTCTATAACAATGACGCAGCCTCGGCATTCCGAATAACAGCAGAAGGAATTACGGGTAACGGACTTTTAGGCCGCAGAGAGGAGGTATATTTCACGCAGCTTCCATTTTCGCTCGATGTAAAAATTCCTGATTTTCTTGGGTATGAAGATACGCTGCATTTGCCGGTGATGTTAAAGAACACAACCGCCAAAACACTTAAAGGTAAATTATCAGTTGCCATGCCGGAGCAGCTGCGTGCTTTAAGTGAAACAGAGCTTGCTGTTGATGTTGACCCGATGCAGACAAAAACATATTGGGTAAAAATTATACCGCGTGGAATAGAAGGTAAATTTTCCATCGCGATGAGACTGACGGGTAATACATTTAGTGATGAGGTAAAACACGATATCGAAGTTCACCCGGTAGGGTTTCCGGTTAAGTTAAGCTTCTCTGCAAAAGATGTAGAAAAGAATATAAACTTTACGATTCAGGACATGGAAGCCGGATCGTTAAAAGGTGAGGCAGTAGCCTTTACAGATGTACTGGCTGATTTATTTACCGGGGCAGAATCTATACTTCAGGCTCCGCATGGTTGTTTTGAGCAGGTGTCTTCCAGTACATTCCCAAATATACTTGCGCTGCAATTTTTGAAACAGAGCGGAGACGTGCGGCCTGATGTAGAAAAAATGGCAAGCACCTATATCAGCAACGGCTATAAACAATTAATGGCGTATGAAATTGATGGCGGTGGCTTTGAGTGGTTTGGCAGTCCACCGGCACATGAGGGATTAACAGCTTATGGTCTTCTCGAGTTTTTCGAAATGAAAAAAATATATGCCGGGGTTAATGAAGCTATGATGAAACGAACACAAGAATGGCTTTTAAGCCGCAGGCGGGGCGATGGTACATTTAAGCAGAACAAAGGTAAATATGGTTTTGCTGCAGCTTCTGCGGAGGTGACCAACGCCTACGTGGTATATGCACTCACGGAAACGGGCACGACTGCAGTGGAAGTAGAGTATAATTATAGCCTGGAGGAAGCGTGGAAGAGTAAGGATATGTACAGAATGGCACTGATGGCGAATGCATCGTTTAGTATAGGTAAGATGAAAGAGTACGAACGACTCACACGATACTTTCGTGAGCAATGCCGGGCGGTTTCATTTGAAGAGCTTAAAGTCGATCATTCCATTGTACGCAGTTATGGTAATTCACTTACGAATGAAACGGTGTCGTTGTGGACGTTAGCTTTACTCAAAGCGCAAGAACAGGATATAGACCTGATCAGGGCTTGCGTTCAATTCATTGCTTCAAAACGCTCGTACGGAATGTTCGGTTCAACACAGGCCACTGCACTCGCACTGAAAGTACTTACAGAATATGCACGCTATATGCGGACCGAACGTGATAGCGGGACCATGAGCGTTTCTGTGAATAAAGTACTGGCAGGAACACAACCGTACACGAAAGATACGCGCGATAAAATTGTGATTGGTGATCTGAGTCAGCACTTGAAGACGGGGAACAATATAGTACAGGTAAAATTCGAGGATACAGGTTCGGCCTTGCCGTATTCTGTAAACATTCAGTGGAACACCAAAACACCGGTAAGCAATAAACAGTGTAAGGTAACTTTGAAGACATCGCTGGCTCAGCAAAGATTACAGGTAAACAATACGGTGCGCATGACGGCCACGCTTCAAAATACAACCAACGAAGGTATACCGATGACGGTAGCACTGGTTGGTATACCTGCCGGACTAAGCCTCCAACCCTGGCAGCTAAAAGAGCTCCAGGAGAAGAGTGTATTTGACTTTTATGAGATCATAGGCGATAAGCTTGCTATATATTATCGCGAACTGGAACCCGCTGCAACGCGAACAATTCGCCTTGACCTGAAAGCTGAAGTACCCGGAAGGTATACGAGTGTTGCCAGCACGGCCTACCTATACTATACCGATGAATTTAAATATTGGACGAAAGGAAATACGGTAACGATTAATCCCTAAAAAACAAAACGACCATGTGCTGTAACGGGTAGCACATGGTCGTTTATGAGTTTGCAGACATTACTTCAGCAACTCGCGCGAAATTACCATCTTCTGTATTTCGGTAGTGCCTTCGTATATCTGTGTGATTTTGGCATCGCGCATCAGGCGCTCAACGTGAAATTCTTTTACATAGCCATAGCCACCGTGAATCTGTACAGCTTCGGTAGTAACATCCTGTGCAATTTGTGAGGCATATAGTTTAGCCATCGCTGCTGCCTTGACAAAATCTTTTTTCTGATCCTTTAACCAGGCCGCCTGATGTACAAGCAAACGGGCCGCATCGATCTTGGTAGCCATATCCGCCAGCTTGAACTGTATAGCCTGGTGCTCGCCCAATGTTTTACCAAATGCTTTACGCTCCTTCGAATATTTAAGAGCCAGCTCATACGCACCGGCAGCAATACCCAGCGCTTGTGATGCTATACCAATGCGGCCACCATTTAGTGTTGTCATCGCGAACGTAAATCCGAACCCGTCTTCACCGATGCGATTTGCTTTCGGCACTTTTACATCCGTAAACATCAATGAGTGCGTATCAGAACCGCGGATACCCATCTTGTCTTCTTTCTTACCGACAACAAAGCCCGGCATGCCTTTCTCCACGATCAGCGCATTTATACCTTTATGCTTTTTCGAAATGTCTGTTTGAGCGATGACTATATATACACTCGCACTGTTGCCGTTGGTGATCCAGTTTTTGGTTCCGTTCAATAAATAATGATCACCCTTATCTTCGGCTGTGGTACGTTGACTGGTAGCGTCTGATCCTGCTTCCGGTTCTGAAAGACAGAATGCCCCTATAACTTCTCCCGTAGCCAGGCGTTTCAGATATTTTTCTTTTTGCTCTTCTGTTCCGAATTTCTCCAAGCCCCAGCAAACAAGTGAGTTGTTTACCGACATACATACCGATGCAGATGCATCTATTTTAGAGATCTCTTCCATCGCCAGCACATAGGATATAGTATCCATACCGCCACCATTATACCTAGGGTCGACCATCATGCCCATGAAGCCGAGCTCGCCCATTTTTTTAATTTGATCCTTTGGAAATTTTTGTTCGGTGTCGCGATCAATCACACCAGGTAATAAATCGTTGTTGGCAAAATCGCGTGCAGCTTGTTGAACAGCAAGTTGTTCTTCTGTGAGTTGAAAATTCATATATGGTCAGGTTAATGAGTACACGTTATCAATAACAGTTTAAGGTATAAAAAAAACAAGCCCGGGCGTATACCCAGGCTTGCAAAATAAATCCGTTATAGTAATGTTAAAATCTTTTTCTAATACTTTTTCAAACGTTTACTAACGTTAGTCCTCACGGCTGCCGAGGAACAGCATCACATAGTAAAACAGCGTGGTAAGTGCACCGATGGCAGCAACTACGTACGTCATGGCAGCCCACTTCAGTGCATCTTTGGCCATACCATATTCCTGTGTATTAACAATGCCTCGGGATTGTACCCAGGCTAATGCTCTTTTGCTGGCGTCAAATTCTACCGGCAGTGTAATCAATGCGAACAAAGCAAACACACCGTAGCATCCTATGATGATCAGTATAGCGAGATCGAACGGAATGATCTGTGATGCAAAGAAGGCACCGAACATCATGATCATAAACAGGAAGTTGATCACTTTTGCGCTGATGTTCTGAATCGGCACTAAAGCTGAACGAAGCTCCAGCATGCTATAGGCTTTTGCATGTTGCACAGCGTGGCCACACTCGTGCGCAGCGACAGCCGTAGCGGCAGCGTTTCTGCCAAAATATACCGGCTCGCTCAGGTTTACTGTTTTAGTAGCAGGATTATAGTGGTCGGTAAGCTCGCCTTCAACATGCGTTACCTGTACATCGTGTATACCATTGTCCGCTAACATCAGGCGTGCTACTTCAGCACCTGTTAAGTCGCGGGTAAGATGTGTTTGCGAATATTCTCTGAATTTACTCTTCAGCCTCGAACTCACAATCCATCCCACTGCCATGAAAAAAAGACCAATAATTAAAGCTCCCATTTCTCGTTTCGTTTTTTAGGTTGTTTATCAGAAATTCTGATGTTACTGCAAGTAACAAGCTTTGCGCCAAAAGTTAAAAACTGCCAAATCGACACAGGCTTGTTATAGATTAAACTTTGATTAGAAAAATTAATGCCCTTGAGACAGCACCAGACTAAACGTAAAACGTATGGAGGAAGTATAATGTTCGTTTTGAAAATACTATACGAGCATTAGTGTAAAAGATATCTCTGTCCCCTGCGATTGATTGCTGGTAATACTGAGTTCGCCTCCGTTGTGTTTGATAAATTCTTTGCAGAGTAAAAGACCAAGGCCCGTACCTTTCTCTTCCTGCGTGCCGCGCTTGGTAAAATGTTCCTGCGCCAGAATCATGTTTACCTCTTCCGGTGTCATTCCTATACCCGAATCTTTAACCGTAACGCGGCAACAACTTTCTACAAGGAGAGTCGAAATTTCAACACGACTTCCCACAGTTGAAAACTTTACTGCGTTGTGAATAAGATTACGCAAGATTAACTGCACCTGATTAGGATCGGCCATCACCTGGATGGATGCTAGACTGGCATTATCGATCGAAACATTTTTCTGGGCAGCAACATCTGCCAGCAGGTTGCAGGCTTCATCGATACATGCGCTGATGTAAAGTGCTTTTCGCTCGGTACGTATACCTTCCATCTGACTGAGGGACCAGTTGAGCAGGTTGTCAAGCGTGCGCTGCGTGGCTTTCAGGTTATCTTTTACACGATCCGATATCATCATGAACTCTTCGTGATTCAATGCTTTTTGTGTCACCAACTCCAGCAATGATTGCAAGTTGCCGATTGGGCCGCGCAGATCGTGACTGATCACCGAGAATAATTTAGACTTAAGCTGATTGAGGTAATGCAGATACTCTGCCTGTGCCTGCATCTCTTCGCGCTGTAGTTCTATAGCTTTATTTTTTTCTTCCAGTATAACATTGGTGCGCGTCTGTATTCCACGCAGCCGCGAAAGCATAAGGATAAAAGCTGTGAGAAGAATGATACCAATCGCCAGCAGTATAGTTAACCACCGCTGATTGCTGATGAGTTTTTGCTGTAGTGTATTTTTATTGCCGAGCTCTTCAATAGTCCTGTCTTTCGACTCCAGTTCGTAAAGCGATTTCATCTCCTGTATCTGTCCACTCTTTTCAGCATTGTATAAACTGTCTTTATACTGGCTTACGAGTCGAAGTTGCTCGGCGGCCAATGCGGGTTGATTCGTGTCGGTATAAATATCGGCCAGTAAGGTATGAGCCCTGATAAGACTTGAAAGATTGTAAACGGAATTGCTGAAGTCTATAGATTTTTTCAAAAACCGGATAGCACTGTCGGGGTGATTTAGCTTACTCGCATTCAGCGCAGCATAATAAAAAGATATGCCCAGTGCACGTTTGTTCCCCACAACACTATCCAGGTGCAGAGCGATCCGGTTATAGGCCATGCTTTTGTTATAGTCATGAAGCGTATAGTATATCTTTACCTTGCGACTATAGAGTATGCTAATGCTAAGCGTATCGTGCAGGTCCTGGTACAACTCCAGTCCGTTATCTACAAAATGAAGTGCAGAGTCGTACTCACCTTTTTCCGACAGTAACATCGATCGCTCGCGATACGTATCTGCCAGCAATTGCATATCACGGTTCGTAGTAGCAAGCTGTCGTGAACGTTTCAGAAAAGCATCAGCCTGTTCAAAGTCACGAAGTTCTATTGACGTTCTCGCAAGCGACAGCAGGCATAATCCCTGCAAATGAATATACGGTGAATTTTCAGTTAACTTCAGAGCCTTGAAGCCATACTCAGTGCTGAGGCGGTAATTGGCTTTTGTCCAACTGGCTTTGGAAAGAATATAATAGGCTGATGCCAGAAAGTACGAATCGTTACGCTGTATACTTTCAGCCACTACAGCATTGGTGAGAGCTATAGCAGAGTCAGGATCAGACAGGTAAATATCCGTTGCCAGATCAATTACTCCGGCTAAACGAATGCTGTCTTTCTTTTCCAATGCCAATACCGGTAATGATCCTGCCAGCGGTAACATCAATAAAATTACGAGAGAGGAGCGCATTCGTACTTAAAACTTCAAAATAAGACTTTTACCAGACTTGGATTAGCACAATTGCTGCTAAAAAAGCATGTAGGTTTTTACATACAGTAAAAATCATTTTTTTATCAATAACAAAATTAACATGGTCATGTATCGTTATGTTTTACTATTTTGTTATTCACTAAATTCCCTGGGGACAACTGTATCATGAGACGGCTGGCTGGAATATTTCTGATCGTTGGCATGCACAGCGCCATGGCGCAGACAGTAACACTAAAGGGTGTGGTGCGCGATCAGGCCGGTGAGCGTCTTCCCTCCGCTTATGTCTTTATTTACCCTGACTCGGTAAATATTGCAACCTCAAATGATGGGAAGTTTTCAAAAGCACTGCCGCGCGGCAAGAAAACCATCGTTGTTTCTTTTGTAGGTCATGAAATATACCGGCAAACTTTTTTGTTAAAGCGCGATACTACGCTCTCGGTCTCTCTTCACGCTACAACAGGGCATCTGCGGGAAGTCGAAATTATAGGGCAGCGCAATCCGCAGGAAGACATGCTGCAAACCAATCGAACAAGTACATATTTACTCACACAAGAAGACATCCGCATGCTGCCGGTGCTGGGTGGTGAGGCAGATGTTATCAAAGCGCTGCAATTATTACCCGGTACAGTGCGTGGTGTAGAAGGTAGCTCCGATCTGTTTGTACGAGGAGGTGCAGCCGATCAGAACCTTGTACTACTCGATGATGTACCGATCTATAACCCGAGTCACATGCTCGGATTTTTATCCGTGTTCAATCCTGATATACTGAACAAAGTGGAAGCGATCAACGGAGGTTTTCCGGCAGAGTTTGGCGGAAGGTTATCATCGATACTTAATATTGAAACGATTGATAACGTTGCAACCAAAACCCGTATATCCGGAGATATAGGGGTAATTGCATCACGTTTATTTGTTGAACAACCATTGGTAAAAGATAAAGCTAGTCTTTGGGTAGCAGGTCGCAGGACCTATATAGACCAGGTTGTAAAAGCCATTGGTAACGAAGAGCTTCCGTATTACTTCTATGATCTGAATGGTAAATTAATATTCAAACCTTCCGGTCGCGATCGTATTGAAGTGAGTTACTACGGAGGTGTAGATGAGCTCGAGTTGTTTCGTGATCGCGATAATGATGGTGACGGATTCCTGACCGAATATGAAGCCGGGAATACCAGTTTATCGCTTCAATGGAATCATCGATTAAAAAAAAATTGGAATAGTTCGGTTTCCCTGATACGCTCCGAGTATAAATACAACATTCGCAATGCCTTCGAAGAAAATGAACTTCGTGCGTTATCAGATATAGAAGATTATGGCGCACGTGTGTTGCTGCAAAAAGATTCGCTCTTTGGTCATGGTATATTTAAAGGCGGTGCCGAGTGGACACGCCATGCGGTGAGTCCTAACATTATAAACTCACAAGGCACTATAGCAGAATTATTCGAGAGCAGTGCTACCGATGGCAGATTGTCCAACGAGCTGGCGTTGCACGCGCAATATGAGTGGCCTGTATCAGAGCGATGGCGGTTCAATGCCGGTCTGCGTGCGTCTATGGCCGCAGTAAAAGATAAAATATACTTTTACCCGGAGCCTCGTGTTTCAGTACGATATGCTATCAACAACGATGAAGCGTTGAAGTTCAGTTACTCGCGCATGGTGCAGTATATGCACCGCATTTCGAACTCTGCCGTTACATCACCAACCGACATATGGTATCCGGTTACAGCAAGCATTCGTCCGCAAACCTCGCACCAGCTAGCATTGGCATGGCAGCGTTCGCTTGCGAAGGAAAACGTTTTCCTCTCTGTAGAAGCATACTATAAATCAATGAACAGCCTGATTGGCTACGAAGAAGGAACAAATCTTTTTTTGAATAACGATTTTGAATCCAAACTCATACAAGGCTCGGGCAGCGCGTATGGTCTGGAATTTTTGATACGTAAGGATGCGGGTAAATTTACCGGGTGGATCAGCTATACATTGTCATGGTCGTGGCGACAGTATAACGAGATCAACGGTGGCGAACGATTCCCTTCGCGTTACGACAGAAGACACAACGGTGCTATTGTTATGCAATATGCGATCAGTAAACGCTGGGCCGTTTCTGCGGTGTGGGAGTATATTTCAGGATCGCGCTTTACACCTGTAATAGGACAGTATGTTACACTCGCACCAACATTAACCGGTGTTGATCTCGTACCGATTTACTCGGGCATTAACCAGGTAAAACTTGCCGACACACATCGTCTTGATTTTGGTGTTAAATTCAGAGGCAAGCCCGAGCGTAAATTTCAATACCAATGGTTTGCAGGAGTATATAATGCCTATAACCGGGCAAACCCGGTGGGAATTTCCATTGAACAGGATGAGACTACCAATACGCTGCGCTACGAGCAGCCGGGATTGTTTGGGTTGATTCCGTTTGTGAGTTACGGGTTTAGGTTTTAGAAGTAAGAAGTAAGAAGTAAGAAGTAAGAAGTAAGAAGTAAGAAGTAAGAAGTAAGAAGTAAGATGATTGCCAGAAGGAATATATATATAAAATTGTTGAGTGCGCACCTGGTAGTGGCAGTTTGTTTTGTTATGGCGGCTTGTATACCGGAACCGCTGGAGGTGGAGGGTATACCGGTGGTGCAGCCGCAGATTGTGGTGAACACACAAATTATACCGGATCAATCGCTGGTGGTGCTGCTTACCAAATCGTTTGGTGCGCTTGACGCGAATGAAGATAGTGATGCCCAGGAGCTGCTCGATCAGATTGCTGTTGAAGATGCGACTGTTACCATCAGTAATACACAACAAACCTATAATCTTACGGCACTCGGCAGTGGTATATACGGTGGTGTATTTATCCCGTTCGCTGCGGGCGAGGAGTATACGTTGCATGTTGCTAGTGAGACGTTGGGCGAAGTGAGAGCAACTACCACTGTGAAACCAATGATTTCCTTTGATGACATTGAGGCTGAACTATATTTCGATGGATACGATGATACGCTGGTGCAGGTAATATATACCCTGACAGACCCGATGGAGAAGAACTGGTATATGTTGAACGTGCAGCACATAGAGCGTGCCGAGTTGATTGAAGATGCACTCAACCCACGTTCGTTCATGCGATTGCTGGATGATGTAGAATTTGACGGTCCGAAGTATGGAGAAGCCTTTCGTGCGTTTCAACGTGACTTTCATGCAGGCGATACTGTGGCGGTATTTCTTTCAAACATCAGTGAAGAGTATTATAATTTCATGAAGCTGCGCCTCGATAATCGTTTCAGTTTTATCGAATACCTGAGCGAGCCCGTTAATTATCCTTCCAACGTTGAAGGTGGCAAAGGATTTTTTAATCTATACGTACCCGATATCCGCACCTTTGTGCTCGAAGAACAGTAGTGCTGAATCACCAGACTTCCCGATTGTAATTTTATCGGTTTGATTTTTTGATTTTACTTGAGTGACTTGAAGGATCTTTCTGCGAAAATCTGTGCGATCTGCGGGCAACAACCTTTCAAAGTATGCAGGCGTTATATATTTTCGAACTCATAATCCCAAATCCCTTTCATTATGGAGAATAAAAGCAAACGCGATGAAGTAATAGAAGTCGCCACCAAATTATTTATTTATACTGATTACCAATGGTGGGATAAACTACTGGAGGAAGTGCTTACCGAACAGGTTTGGTTTGATATGGCTTCTGTCGGTGGAGGCGAAGGAAAAAAGATTCCGGCTAAAGATATATGCCAGATATGGAAGACAGGATTTACCGGTATAGATGCTGTGCATCACCAGGCCGGTAATTACCTGGTAAACTTTCATGCTGAGGCAATCGAAGCGACCGTTTTCTGCTACGCCATCGCCCTGCACTATAAAAAATCAGCAACACAGGGAACCACGCGCGAATTTGTAGGAAGCTATGATCTGCATTGTGTGCTGACGGATAAAGGCTGGCGCATCGACAGCTTTAAGTACAATGTGAAATACGTAAATGGTAATGTAGACTTCAAATAAACCTGTGACACTCTATACTTTTAAATCAACTGTACTGATACTGCCCGGACTTGGAAATTCCGGAGAAGGACATTGGCAAACGCTGTGGGAAAAGGAGTATAATTTTATACGCGTGCAGCAACGCGATTGGGATACACCCGTTCAAAGCGAATGGATTGAAACAATCGATCGGAAAATTTCAGAATTGAATACAACGGAGGTGCTACTGGTCGGCCACAGTCTGGCGTGTTGCACGGTGGCCTTCTGGGCTGCGCGCTTCCATCGTAAAATAAAAGGAGCATTGCTCGTGGCTCCGAGCGATACCGATGCCGATACATATCCTCTCGGTATTTCCGGTTTTATGCCGATGCCGTTAAATAAACTTCCGTTTCCTTCCATCGCAGTAGCCAGCACGGATGATTACTATGTTACGTACGATCGTGCAAAACATTTTGCCAGCGCGTGGGGAAGTGAACTGGTAAGCATCGGCCCTGCCGGACACATTAATGTAGCGGCAGGTTTCGGAAATTTCGAACAGGGAATTGAACTGCTGAAACGATTGGATGAAGGAAAGGTAAAGTAGAGACTATATTTCTCTTCCGGAATTATTTTTTACCGGCATTTTTCTCGTAGAAATTATTGATCAGCGTCATGAGCTCACCAGCGGTGAGGTAGTACATAATGGTATAGTTCTGCGCATTGAAATCACCGAGCAGTTTATAGTATTGATCTTCCGTCAGGCTATATTTCTTCATTAGCCCCGATTTGGTTTCGGGGTTGTTGATCACCACATCTACATACGTTTTAGCACGAATGTTATCTTCGCGAAGCCACGTAAGTTTGCGTTTTTGCTTTTTGGACTTCGACAGGTAGAACGGTAATTTTCTTCGTGCAAGCTTTGCGTTCTCATCATCAAACATCCCCTCGTAGCCGATCGCCTTCGACTCGATCGTTACAGACTCAAGCATAATTCCTTTCTCTGTCATGCGAATTATACTCGATTCATAATTCCACAACGGTTGCTCAATAGCCTGGTAGCCTACCAGTGAAAACACAAGTGTATCGCGTTCGGTCGCCGAAATGCTGAAATTACCCTGTACATCGGTAGAAGTGCCGCGCATGGAATTTTTTATACGCACCGTTACAAATGGCAACGGACTAAAGGTAGCCGAGTCTACAATAATACCGGTATATACCTGTTGCTTCTGTGCGTGAGCCGTTATACCCACATTTGCCAAAAACAGCGCAAAGAAAATGATTCGGTTCAGCACGTATTCTAATTCGTCAGTAGTTCTATGATGGAACCAGCGGCCGGAAAAGTTTTAAGTAAAGTATGCCGGTCGGCCAGTTCAAAATCTGCAAAATCAAATCCGGGAGCAACCGTGCATCCGGAAAGTGTATAACTATTCGCTGCTGCAACTTTGGCACCAAACCAGCAATTGGCCGGCACTACTACCTGCAGCGATTCTCCGTTTTCTATATCAGGTCCCAGCGTGCGTGTAACAACACCCGAATCCGTAAGTATATAAATAGTAAGGCTGCTGCCGGCATGATAGTGCCAAAGCTCATCTGATTTTATCCGATGAAACAAAGACCTGTCGTGCGAGCGCAACAGAAAATATATAGCAGTGGAAAAATTTCGTGAAGCACCAAAGCGAGCGGGAAGTCCTGCGGCAGGAACAGATTCTGAAGCGCGATACGTCTCCTTGTAAAACCCGCCTTCCGGATGAGGAAGTAATTCAAGGTGCCGGATCCAATACTCGGGAGTTTTCATGCTTTGAGGAATTGCTATACAAAGTCCAATATAAAACGTTCTGCACAATCCACCACGCATAAAATCTGCGAACGTGCAGGCATGCATCGTTTAATAAAGAAAATAGATTAGGAGTTACAGGTTGAAAATCCTGTATTGCCGCGATACGTTGATCAGACTACATCAATCAAATTTTCTCCGGATGCCCCAGAGATCGCGGATCACCACATCGACCATAATCTTCTGTGAGTTTTGCAGGATAAGATTGTTGGATGTAGTACCGAGCCTGTCGTATGAATAGGTGAGATTGATCGAAGACTTGCCATCAAACACGGGCAATGATACTCCGGCCGATAGACCCCACGTTAGAAAACTTGTACCATCCAGTTTGATGGGATAGTTCTGGGTATAGAAACCGGCACGCAGTGAAGCGAGGCCGAGGTACGATTCTGCATTGGGATTACCCTTGTATAAATATCCTAAGGCGAATTTCCATGAGTCTTCAAAAGTAAGTTCCTGGTCAGAGAAACTGGCCGAGCTCCATTTTTCAAATTTCAGATCGGCGGCAATGATGGATCGTTTGGAATGCAGCGCGAGTCCTACACCGTATGAAGCAGGAAGTTTATACTTCAGTTTGTCACCGTTATCGCTGGTGAGTGTGTCGGCATTCTCATCGTATAGTGTGCTTTTTTGTGAGCCGTTAAACTTTATGCCGTTATCAGCTACAAGTCCCACTACCAACGCGCGATTCTTCAGGTTGATGCGATATTGAAGGCCGAAGTCAGCGTGCACCTTGCGTGCCACTACCTGGTTCTCGAAAGTAAGTACACTCGACTGACTTGGAATATCTATACTTTCATTTTTAGTAATGCTTCCGAATATATAGGAGAGGTTAACACCGAGTGACAGGTTTTTAACTACGTTGAATGAATTGCCAAGGTAAAGCTGATTCAGGTTTCCGCTGCCATCGTACGTATAATTTACATTGGATGCCGCCCCGAGTTCGCGCTGCGTATTTATTTTATAGCCCACACTACTATAAGGAGCAAGTCCTGCGGAAGCAGACCACCACTTCGAAAACTTGAACCAGTAATTAATGTTGGTAATACCACCTGTAGATTTCGATTCTGCTTTTGATGTAGTGAGGTATCGGTTAGACTCTACATATAAACCAATCTCATATATATGCGTGATCGGTGACGAGATGGCTCCGTACGAAGCCGGATTAACCGGGTTAAGGTTGTAATCATCCTGCACGGCAATACCAACACCACCCATACTTCTGTTTAGCGAAGAAGTTCTGTTGTTGATCATGCCTACACCATATACAGAGTAAGGTGAGCTGAATATATTTTGAGCGTAAAGACTACCTTGTACCAGCAGAAGCGCTCCTGCTATCAGAACTTGTGTTAATCTCGGCATTTGCAGTTGTATTAGTCTTGCAACTTCGCCAGCGCATTCGGGCTCAACAAGAATTAGCGACCAATATGGCAAATGCCACTACAGCATTCTTTTTTGTGCCGATCTATTTACGAGTACATTTCATAAAAAGTATATAATCGCGTAAACCCTTGAAAAAAAGCGGTTTTGCATAAAATTTCATCACGTCACAAAACGGTAGACACTCTGTAGGTTGGCACTCCATTGTGTTTGGTAGCTGAATTAATTCGAGTTGTCTCATTCATTTCATGAAACAGCGCAAACACGGTTGTTTTGTTACGGAGATAAATTTCCATGAAGCAAATTCTTTTTGTCTTAGCGGTTTTAACGATGGCATCGTGTGGTGTAGACTCTTCCGAGATCGGTACAGACTTTTTCAACGAAGGCGCACTTGACTTTTCATACATCGATTCTTCATCGGTTAAGCTGTCTACTATACGTATAGAGAACCTGACTACGGCTGCGGGGGCACGCATCCTGCTCGGCTCGCATACAGATGAAAAGCTGGGTCGCATCACGGCATCGTCATACTTCCAGGTAGTGCCCACTTCGTCTAATATGGATCTTGATGACGAAGATGTATCGTATGAATATGTAGCACTTGTGTTGAAATACGATCACTATTCATACTATGATACAACGGCCAGCATGAAGTTGAATGTACATTATGTGAATGAAGAAATCGTTGAAGACGATGATGGTACATTATATAGCGACAAAACATTTTCCGTTGATGATACCCCGCTCGGTTCAATTACGTTTTCCCCGCGCCCGAATCGTACAGCAGACTCTGTTGAGATAAGACTTTCCGATGAACTTGGTAGAGATCTTTTTGCAAAAGCTGTTAGTGGCAGCGATGAGTTAAGTACGTCAGCAGAATTTTTGCGTCACTTCCGCGGGCTCGCTGTATTTCCGGATTCTACCAGCTCAACGTGTCTGCTTGGTTTTGCTGTAACTCCTGAGCTGCGCGTATACTATAAAGATAAGAGTACAGTTCCAATCACAACAGATAATTACTTGTCGTTTGCAGCATCTACTTCGAACATTATTTATACCCATATTCATACAGACCTTACCGGTACCAAGATTGCATCGCTTACGGAAACGGATGTAAGACTGAGTGCTGATGAAACGGATGAGCAATCATACCTGCAGGCAGGTGCCGGTCTGCTGCTGCGTGTAGATATGCCGTACCTGCGCACACTCAAGCAGATCGACAATTTCTATCCTACACAAGCTACGCTGGATATATACCCGATCCGTAAATCGTATGATGATCAAATGCCATTGCCTTCATCGCTGGTCGTATATACAGCTGACAAGAAAAATAATTTCTACGCACAATACGGTATCAATGCTACACTATTGACGGATACAGATCTTGGCCGCTATACGCGCTATACCCTCGATGTAACATCGTTTGTGAAAGAACAGATGGAGTTGGAAGAGTTGAATGAGAATGGTTTGGTGTTCTCGCTCGCTCAAAATTTCCCGGTTTCGGTCGATCGCATTTATGCGGGAAGTAACGGAGTGGATTATGAGACACGCCTCAGAATATATTTTGTCACTGTAAATAATAAAAACTAAGAATGAAACAGATAAAAATAGCAACTGCGCTTATTGCGCTGGTCGGGTTTGTGATGTTTACCGCCTGCTCTTCATCAGACGATGATGAAACGAACCAGGGTAACTGGACGAAGGTTACTCCATTTAAAGGTGTTAAACGTTCTGGCGCATTTTCATTTACTATAGGTACCAAAGTGTTTGTGGGAACCGGGTATGATGGTGATGATTATTGGAACGATGTATATGGTTTTGATATCAATAACGGCTATTGGGAATCTATAGCCGAATTTCCGGGTACACCACGCGAGCGTGCTGTTGCATTTAGCGTAGGTGGTAAAGGATATGTAGGGCTTGGTTATAACCGCGATGCTGATAAAGAAGAGCTTCGTGATTTCTGGGTATATGACCCGACAACAAACACATGGGATTCATTAGGTCTCTTCGGAGGTTCTGCACGTTACAGTGCTGTTGCTTTTTCAATCGGAAACTACGGCTATGTAGGAACTGGTTACGATGGTGATAACACGAACAGTGATTTCTGGCAATATGATCCGTCCAGCAACACATGGAAGGAGATTGTAAGTTATCCGGGTGATAAACTTGAATCAGCACTTGCATTTGTAATTGATGGTAAAGCATATATAGGTGCCGGTTGGGACAATGGCTTGCACAATCTTGACTTCTGGGAATTTGTGCCCGGTACAGATGGTGGTAATCCAACCTGGACAAAACGTTCACCGGATGATGACGAATCGGATTACGATGAATTTAAACTCGCCATGTATCGTCATGATGCTGTAGCCGTAACAGTAGATACCAAAGCCTATATTATAGGTGGTGTATCTTCCACCGGAGCGACCGATAAAACAGTTTACGTATTTGATGCTACTACCTTCGATTGGGATGATCGTACATCTTTCGAAGGTTCTGCAAGAAGCCTCGCGGTAGGATATGTGTTGAGCGACCGCATCTTTGTAGGCACCGGTCAAAACGGTACAAGCCGTTACGATGACATCTGGGAGTTCAAGCCGAACGAAGAATATGACGAAACATACTAGCCATTGATAGGAGCGTTCAGTCAGTCTAATGCGAGTAGCGGTATCGGTAGTAGGGACTGACTGGCTGAACGACCTGTTAATGTATAGCAGACAGATAATGTCTTATACTTTATAGTAATGCATTAACCCATTGGCAGGCACAACAGCTTTCTGTATTTTGCAGAAGGCTTGTATGGCCAGTGGAACGAAAGCGAAGAAATAAAAAATGGAGTGAGCCGGATTCAGGAAGGTAGGCTCAATATAACACGTGAAAAAAGGAGTTGTTAACAAAATACTGATCGTAGCACTACACGTGTTTGGCTGGGCATTGTTGTTTATGATGCCCTTTCGTTTTTTATCGCGCTCCGGATCTAAATTCATAAGACAACCCATGGGACCACCCCCGCCAGACGGTGGGCCTGCGAACCAGATGATCAACTCGGTTCCGTTTGACCCGATGTGGTTTCGCATCGAGACATTTGTTACCAATGGTTTGCTGGCTATATTCTTTTACCTCAACATGTTTGTGCTGGTGCCCCGTATCCTTTCTAAAAAAGGATGGTGGCCCTATATATTTATAGTATTACTTGCCTTTAGTATATATCTGTTGGGCGGGTACGCGATCCGCTCGGTCTTTATTCCACACGATGAGATGGGGCGTCCGTTTGGACCACCGCTCTTTATAGGTATACCTAATTTTCTGATGGTGTTCGGGCTGAGTCTGGCGCTGCGCATTATGCAGGACCGCTCATCGTTTGAAGCTGCCTTGAAAGAACAGGAGAATGAAAAACTGAAATCAGAACTTTCGTTTCTTCGTTCGCAGGTGAGTCCGCATTTCATGTTTAACGTTTTAAATAGCCTGGCTTCGCTGGCCAGAAAAAAATCGGATAAGCTGGAGTCTGCTATCATACAGCTTTCGCAGTTGATGCGATACTCGCTATACCATACCGAGAAAAAAGTTTCGCTAGAGCAGGAAGCTGATTACCTGAATAACTATATCGAATTGCAGAAACTGAGGTTTGGTTCTTCCATCAACATGCACTTTCATGTGGATATTGAACGCAAGGACCTGATGATAGAACCGATGTTGCTGGTGCCCTTTGTTGAAAATGCCTTCAAGCATGGAGTAGGATTGATTCATGAGCCCGTTATTATTATATTACTGGAGGCTACAGCGTATCGCATTAGCTTTACGGTGCGCAACCGCTTCAACCCCGCGGGTGATGAGATGAAGGATGAAAGCTCTGGCATCGGCCTGCAGAATGTGCGCAGAAGATTGGACTTGCTGTATAAAGATTTATATACACTGGATATATACCAGACAGACGATAATTGGTTTATCACCGAACTGAAAATTATTCCCGAATGATGACGTGTGTTGCTGTTGATGATGAGCCCCTGGCGCTCGACCTGCTGGAAGATAACATCAAGAAGATACCTTTCCTGAAGTTGGTAAAGAAATGCTCCAACGCACTTGAAGCAAACAGCTTCATGCAAACGCAGAGTGTTGATCTGATCTTCCTGGATATACAGATGCCGGGCATTACCGGTATACAATTTCTGCAGGGTATGTCTAAGAATCCGCCACTGGTTATTTTTATTACAGCGTATGAAAAGTATGCGCTGGAAGGCTATAATCTCGATGTGATCGACTACCTGTTGAAGCCTGTTTCATTTGAACGTTTTCTGAAAGCTGTTAACAAAGCGTACGATAAATTCAATGCACAGAAAGCTCCGGTGTTGCAGGCAAGCGCAACCTACCTGTTTGTAAACTCCGAGTATAACCTGGTGCGTATCGACTTCAGTGATATAGCCTATATAGAAGGATTGAAAGATTATGTGAAGATATTTTTGCTGTCGTCACAACGTCCCGTTATTACGCGTATGAGTATGAAATCCCTGGAAGAAAAATTGCCGGCCGATCAATTTGTGCGGGTACATAAATCATTCATTGTTTCGCTTAACAAGATCACATCCATTCGCAAAGGAAGAATCAGCTTGTTAAAAGCGCAGATACCCATCAGCGAACACTATAAAGACAACCTGAACCGGTTCATCGATCCAAAAAACATGCCCTGATCAAAAATGTTGTCGTGATTCCACATTGTGAATTTGTGAATTAAAATTGTGAATAAATCCCGGTTTCCAATTATCCCGTGAAATCTTAAATTCATTGAGGATATAGTTTCTTTATAGCCATTTTTTGCATCGCCCATTAACCCTCGCATTATTGTTTTCGTCCTTAGAGCAACAGGTTCTATAGCATGCGCACGTGTCGCCTATTCCACAACGGACAGGCTGTACGAAAAAAAATTACGACACCGTATACTATTATTTAAGCAAACGAGTTAATTATTATAATATCGATAGAAACTCTCTGGTCACAGGTAGGTTAGGTAGAAAAAAACCGGAGCACACGTTGCTTCGGTTTTTTTATTTTTATAGGAGGTTAGTTTAGGTAATGTTTCTTTTACGTCAGCAACCACCACCCACGGCCGTTAGTACTCCATATGGTGTCTCTAACAATTGTGTAAAGGGTGCATCGGGCAATCCGTCTGACCCCGTAAGCTGCTGATAATAGTATATATTCAGTGCATTGCGCCAGGGAGCAATAAGTATAGGTATACTTTTGGGGGTAATGCGAAATGTATACAGGTCGAAGAAAGGATAGGCATCAAGCCAGGTTGCTCCCAGATCTGACGATACATACGATTTGCCACCATACTGTGTAAAAACAACTTTGTCTCCATCTCCTGTGATAGACGATGCCGCACCGTGGTTCATCCCCGACACAGTCCAATGCACTCCGCCATCGCGCGATTGATATATACCTGCATTCGTGGCTGCGAACACAATACCCTGAAAGTACGTAAATGCATTAATTTGCAGCTTGCGAATAGTTGGTTGCCAGGATTGACCGTTATCGTATGAAAAATATACACCATCGTTAGTGCCCGCCAGGATAACTCTTTGGTCTGTGTAAAAACTGCGTACCGTCATGTCACCGAGTCCCTTGCTGGCGGATTGCCAGGAATCTCCACCGTTATATGATATATATATGCCATGTTGATGTGTACCTGCCAACAGCAATTCATCTTTGGACAGCAACGCATCTACCTTTGCACCTTTGGGTAAGCCGATATTAATAGGTTCCCAGCTTTTAAGTTTATCCACGGAAGTATATACACCGTGCGATGCGATACTCACAATAACTTTGTGTTGATGCATCGTCCAGGCGTTTACATAGGTGCCCTTTGGCAATCCTGTTCCTGCAGGTTCCCAATGTTGTCCGCGATCGCGGGTTATGTAGATCGGATCGTTTTGTTCGTGCGCAATTGCCGGTATACCTATTGCAATCAGCATCAGGATATAATGGTATATTTTCATGGTATATTATTTTGTAGCCCGTACGTTAAGTTCTATTCCAATAGCGTCTGATATAGCACTATCGCCTACATCGCTGAAAAATTTTTCGGAACTATAGCGAACATTCCATTTGGTGCGGTCGAATTTGAATTTGGAATGTGCCGTGATGGTTGATCCGCTATGCTTCACCGTTGCCGGAATCTTTAATGTATTCTTTACGCCTTTTAGCGTGAGCGTTCCGGTTATATGTACATTGGGTTGGTCGCCAGTGGCATCTTTGATCGGTTCTACTTTCATGATCTCGAAAAACGCTGCCGGAAATTTTTCAGTAGAAAAGAAGTCATCACTTTTCAAATGATTTACCAGGTCGTCACCGCCATTGTTGGCAGCCATGTCCAGATTTTTAATACTGTTCATGTCAATTTCAAAACTTCCGCCAGTTAGTTGATTGTCTGTTACGATGAGTTCGCCTTTCTTCAAATTGATCGTGCCGTTGTGTTCACCAAAGCTGAAGAGGTAATATCCTGCCCAACGCATGGAGCTTTGTCGCACATCTACCGGATAGGAAGTGCCGGGATCACGAAGGGTTAGCGCACTGAGTGTTACCAATACCACCAGCGCGAGTATGCTTGTTTTCATAGTGATTTATTGATTTTAGAAATGATGTGTCAAACGTACTGGCAATCATTTTTCTTTTTGTAAAGTGCTTGTAAAAAGATGTTAACGAAATGTAAATTTTACTCCTGCCACAAAATTAAAGAGTACATTTACTATGCAGATTGCATGCTATGAAAGGTAAAGTATACCGAATACTGATTGTTACAACACTCGCAGCACTGGCAGGCTTGCTCGCCCTGCAGGTATATTGGTTTATACATGCGTATAGTATACAAGAGGAAGAATTTGACAAGCGTGTAAACCTCGCGCTGCGTAATGTTGCCGATCAGCTTTTATTATTGCAAAATGATTCAGTGGCACGCATCGAGCCTATACATCAAACGGCATCGAATGTATACTTCGTTGAACTGAACCGTACGCTTACCTATAGCGCGCTCGATTCGTTGCTTCGCACAGAATTCAAAAAGCATGAAGTATATGCTTCATTTCAATTGGCGGTGTATGAACATCAGCTCGATACATTGCTGTTTGGTAATTTTTACAAGCAAGGTGCGCTCAGCGATGCGGACGCTACTTGTCTGGGACGTGAACCTGTAAAAGCACGCATGGATTTTTCGATAACATTTCCGGATAAACGTGCTGATATACTGGGTGCTATGAAATTCTGGATTGTCATGTCGGGTATATTTCTGTTCATTCTTGCTGTGTTTGGCTATATGGTGGTGGATTTGTCGCGGCAGAAAAAGCTTGCAGAGATAAAAGCCGATTTCATCAATAATATGACGCACGAACTTCAGACGCCTATTGCCAATATAGGTATGGCAAGTGAAGTGTTACGGGCTGTAACACCAACCGATCGGAAGAAAGCCATGCGCTATGCTGATATTATTCACGAAGAAAATCAGCGATTAAAATTTCATGTGGAACAAGTACTGCAAACTGCGCAGCTTGCCGAGTGTAAGGTAAACCTGGATAAGAAGGAAGTTAATCTTCACGAACTGATTAATAGGGTGCTGGCCACATTCGAACTTCGGCTGCAAGCGCGGCAAGGTAAGATCGTGAAGCAACTCGAAGCATCTCCCGCCAGTGTAACAGGAGATCCGATTCATCTTTCCAATGTTCTTTATAATTTGTTGGACAATGCCGATAAGTATTCACCGGCCAATCCTCAAATAACAATTACTACGCAAAATCACGAACGAGGTATTGTTGTAAGCGTTAGCGATAAAGGCATGGGTATAAATCGTGATATTCAGAAGTATATATTTGATAGATTTTACCGTGCTCCGTCCGGTAATCGCCATGATATAAAAGGATTCGGTCTCGGCCTTACATACGTGCAGAGCATTATGCAGGCACACAACGGCAGGGTTACTGTAAGTAGCGAAGAGAACAAAGGAAGTCGATTCGATTTGCTGTTTCAAAATATATAAAAGCGATGAAAGTTATAGAGCGTAAGATATTACTGGCAGAGGATGATCGTAACATGAGTTTCATGTTACAGGATAACCTGGAGATGGCCGGATATACCGTGGAGGTTTACAGCGATGGACAATCTGCATTAAGTGCGTTTGTAAAGAAGCAACACGACCTGTGTGTACTGGATGTTATGCTTCCGCAGAAAGACGGCTTTACCCTGGCACACGATATACGCAAGTTGAACCTGTCGGTGCCCATTATCTTTCTAACAGCACGGGCGATGAAAGAAGATCGCATACACGGTTTTAAACTTGGTGCAGACGACTATATTACGAAACCTTTTAGCGTGGAGGAATTTCTGCTGCGCATCGAAACCATTCTGAAGCGTGTGTATGCACAACCTACAAGAGCTGACGAACAATTTATATACCGGTTAGGAACGCTTGTATGCGATTTCTCCAACCAGCTGGTAACATCGCCAGCCCGTGTGCAAGAGCTTACGAATAAAGAAGCAAAGCTTTTAAGATTATTTTGCCTGAACCGGAGCAAAGTGATCGATCGGGATATAATTCAGAAAGCAATCTGGGAAGACGAAGGCTATTTTGTAGGGCGAAGTATGGATGTATTTATATCGCGCCTGCGAAAGCTGTTAAAGGACGATGCGAATGTTGCCATTCTGAACATTCACGGTGTTGGGTATAAACTGGAAGTGAGAGAATAATATCCGCATTCGCATATAGTTAGCCCACAGCAAAATGATAACCTATACCTTTAATAGTGATAATTTCAATGGAGGAATCTTCCTTCAGATAGTCTCGTAATTTTGTAATATATACATCGAGGTTTCGCGAATTAAAAAACGAATCGTCACCCCAGAGTTTCATCAGTATATCTTTTCGAAGGATGGTGGCGTTTTTATTCTCAACCAGCGTCTGTAATAATGTAGACTCACGGTGTGACAGTTTTTTCACTACCTCCTTATAGCGCAACTCATAACGCAGGGGTACAAATTGATAGGAGCCAATGATAATAGAATCACTGCTGTTACCATTTTTCTGGTGTTGCGTGATCTGTAGTAAATTGTTGATCCGTACGATTAACTCTTCCATGCTGAAAGGCTTTCGTATATAGTCATTGCCACCAACCTCAAAACCTTTTAACAGATCTTCGGTTTGCGTTTTAGCCGTAACAAAAATAATCGGTATAGCAGGCGCAAGCTGTCTTATTTCCCTGGCAATCGTATAGCCATCTTTTGCTGGAAGCATGATGTCGAGTATGCAGATGTCTGGCCGTAGTTTTTTGAAAGCATCAACCGCCTCATCTCCATCGGTAATCATCGTTACTTCAAACTCCCGACTCTCCAGGCTCTCTTTAACAATTCGTCCGAGAAATGGCTCGTCTTCAACGTATAGTATTTTTGTTTTGGTCATTGTTCTTTTTTTAGAGTCCGGAAGTCGGAAGTCCGGAAGTGTGAAGGTCTGAACGTTTTTGTGTTTTCTTTTTTAGTGGAGGACTATATATAGTGTCTTTTAGTTGTAGCTCGGTTCAGTCTCTCAGTCTTCCCGACTTCCTGTCTTTCGGACTTCCGGACTTTCCGTCTTCTCATCTCCCCCACTCAATCCGAAACACACTCCCAACACCTGTCTCACTCTCTACTTCAATTTTTCCTCCATGACTTTTTACAACGCTGGCTACGTAGTTAAGTCCGAGGCCATGGCCTTTTGCATTGTGTACATCACCGGTAGGTACGCGAAAGAATTTTTCAAATATTTTTTTGTGATACTCCTTGGGTATACCGATGCCGCGGTCTTCCACGAGTAATGTTAGTTTGTCGGGTACACCTTTTAAGGTAACAAGTATAAACGGATTTTTAAGACTATATTTTAACGCATTGTCAAGCAGATTGTAAATTACATTGGTAATGTGCATCGAGCCTCCCTGCATTTCGAAGTCCGATCCTTCTTTTATATACTGAATACTCGCACCACGTTTTTCAAATACCAGCTTCATGGATGCTATTACCTGTTGTACGGTTTCATCCAGGTTTATGGGTTCGGGTTTAAATTCAACACCCCGGTTCTCGAAGATGGCGGTGCGTAGGATTTTATCCGTCATCAAGGTGAGCCGGTTTAATTCACCTTGCGCTATATCTAAATATTCAGCTGCCAGTTTGGGGTTGCTCTTTGCCTGAAAATTTTTGAGTGCTTCCAAGGCTACACTTACGGTTGCTACCGGGGTTTTCAATTCATGCGTAACGTTGCTGATAAAATCATTCTTCAGTTCCATCAATCGCTGTTGTGAGCGCATGTTCAGGTACATCGTAAGAAAAGCGATAAGTATCATAATCGTGAGGAACACCGAGAATAAAATCTGTGGAGTAATTTCAGTTAGCAACGTGCCGCGTACATTGGTGAGTGACGTTGCATAATGATGCAGCGGATTGAGACGCACCGGTTCAACATGGAGCGTATCGCTAAATATAGGGGCTGAATCGTGTGAAGGACTCTTGTTATCTTTACCTCTATGGAATTCCTGACGTGCGAAATCCGGAAAGAAGTCTGGCCGATCTGCCGGAGGCGTGCGAACGATATGGTATATTTCGAAAGGAAGATTGAACGAAGCATGGGCAAGCGCTTTGCCAAACTCATGTCTCAGACTATCGCGATCAAGGGTGTCGGCACCGAGCCGGACTACAAAACTTTTCGCACCCCGCTTACTGCGCAGCTGAAAATTCTGGATGCGCGATACCACAGGCTTCAGCATATCACGCGATAGCGAGTCTACATGATCCTGGGAAGTTATGTAGATACGCACTTTTTCATCGCGCACCATAGAATCTTCAACAGCATCTTCCCACTTCGCGGAATCAACGTGTTTGGTAGTACCGTACGCAACGACAGACGCAGGCATGGCCGGAATTGCAACACGGATAGAGTCTGACGAAATCGCAAGTATATTTTTGGAAATAAGTGAGTCACGCATGGTATATACGGTGCTCCGGAATATATCATTTGCTTCGCGCCTTAAATCGTAGAATGCTTTTTCATACGAGTTTATCAACCATAACGCCTGCAAAGTGATCAACAGGATCATACTGCTGATCATCAGGAGGAGTATACCTATATGTTTACGTTTCTTCATCTGTAGTCCCTTCTATGCTTTACCGCTCTTAATCGCTACACAGCAAATGGGTAACCGGTATTTGCTTATGCTAAACAATGTTAAGCCTTTCACCTGATACAAAGGTAACGTTCCCGCTGCCAGTGCTAAACATCTTTAACGTTAATTAACATTCCTTTCAGAACTATTAACCGTTGGCCTTAATCTCTGCCTGTACATTTACTCCCGAAACTAATTCATGAAAATTTCTACAACAATGAAACGTATCCTGATATTTCTGGGCATCCTGGTGTCCCTTACAGCAGCACATTTTGTTTTTGCACAAACTTCCGAAGGCATTATTACTTATGAAGTGAAAGTAAATATGCACCGCAGACTTCCTCCCGAACGACAGGGCATGAAGGAGATGATGCCCGAGTTCGATGTTCATAAAGAGCAGCTCTCTTTTACAGCGACAGAATCACTTTACAAACCTATAATAGAAGAAGAGGAAGACGACTTTGCAGGCGAAGATGGTGGTGGCATGCGCATGCGTTTCAGAAGACCAAATGCCGAAGTTTACTTTAATTATGCTTCTTCTAAAAAAGTTACCCAGCAGGAATTCATGGGTAAGAAATACCTGATTGAAGATTCTGTGAAAATTACCCCGTGGAAATTCGGGACAGAAGTAAAAACAATTCTTGGGTATGTCTGTCGCCAGGCAACATTCTATAATGAAGAGCGCAAGCAAACAATAGTGGCGTGGTATACTGACAAGCTTCGCCCTTTTTTAGGACCTGAGATATATAC
Source organism: Ohtaekwangia kribbensis (assembly GCF_042676245.1). Taxonomy (NCBI): domain Bacteria; kingdom Pseudomonadati; phylum Bacteroidota; class Cytophagia; order Cytophagales; family Fulvivirgaceae; genus Ohtaekwangia; species Ohtaekwangia kribbensis. The sequence continues at coordinate 67,758 of NZ_JBHTKA010000008.1, read as the reverse complement.
TACACTTCCGGGTGCTGTTGTGCAGGTTGATATTAATGAAGGTGAACGTGTTATCACAGCCATAAAAGTAGAGCCGCGTGCTTTGAAGAAAGGCGAACTTAAAATTCCATCGGGCGGTACAAAGATCACCGAAAAGGAATTTCGCAAAATGATGGATGAGCAGATGCAGCGAATGGGACGTGAAGGCGGTGTGATGATCCGGAACTAGGTGTGTTCATGTGTTGAGGTGTTGATGTATCTGTAATTATATACTATATCCTGATCTGTAGATTTATATATCTTATGAAAAGACTTTTAATATTTTTTGTTTTTATGTCGCAGGTGGCGCTGGCGCAGAAGATTACTGTGAGGGGACAGGTGGTGGACTCTGTGTCGCATGGCTTGCCGGGTGCTACGGTTATTGTGTTGAATCCGAAAGATTCATCGCTGGTAAATTTCGGCGCTACGGATGTTGCCGGTAAGTTTGAGATAGCCAATCTCGCGCGGGCCTCCTATATGTTAAAGGTGACGTATGTCGGGTATAAAACCTATTCAGCTTCCATTGCTCCTGCCGAGGGAGATATAGTAAATATGGGTGCTCTTAAGATGGTACCCGCACAAACAAAACTGGATGAAGTGGTGATCGAGTCTGAAAAGATTCCGGTTGTGATCAAGCGCGACACTATTGAGTATAATGCGCTTGCTTTTAAAACCAATCAGAATGCAACGGTGGAAGAGTTGCTGAAAAAGCTTCCGGGTGTTGAAGTGGACAACGATGGTACTATACGCTCGCAGGGCGAACAGGTAAAACGCGTAACGGTGGATGGTAAGACTTTTTTTGGTACTGATCCTAAATTGGCCACGCGCAATCTTCCTGCTGATGCTATTGACAAGGTACAGGTGTTTGATAAGAAATCTGATCAGGCTGCTTTTTCAGGTATCGATGACGGCCAGCGCGAGAAGACTATCAATCTCGAACTAAAAGAGGAAAAACGTAATGGTGTATTTGGGAATCTGCAAGGTGGTGTTGGTACGGACGATCGCTATGCCGCAAAGCTCAATCTCAACCGCTTCAAAAAAGGTCAACAGCTTTCGGTACTAGGTATGGGGAATAATACCAATGAGCAGGGGTTCGCGATGGACGACTATATGAGCTTCACAGGGGGGACACAACAGCTTATGAGCGGACGTGGTGTTGTGCGCGTTGAACTTAACTCCAACAACTCAACCGGTGTACCGGTAAATATAGGTGGACGCAACAGTGGTATAATGACAAATTATGCCGGTGGTGTAAACTTCAATAATGAGTTTAATAAAAAGACCGAGCTCAACGCGAGTTATTTTTATAATCACCTCGATCATGATATTGACATGACGACCGAGCGAACCAACTACCTGACTTCGGGTAACCTGCAGTTCAATCAGCATAGCCGGCAGTTGAGTACAAATTCCAATCATCGCGTTAATACGACACTGGAGCATAAATTGGACTCGATGAATTCGCTGAAGTTCACTACGAGCACTACCTATAACGAAACCGAATCGAATACAACCAGCGATAGTCAGAATTTTGATGCAGAGGATAATTTACTGAATGAGAGTACCGGTCGATCTTCGGCCAGTGGTACATCGGCAAGTCTCAATACAAACCTGCTGTGGCGCCATCGATTCTCTAAAAAAGGACGCACGTTATCCGTTAATGCACAACTAAGTGTAACCGACAGCGACCGCGATGGCGACCAGGATGCTACCAATATATACTATACGGGCGATCAGGAAACAACAACGGTTTTGCAAACCAATACACAGGAAACAAGTACTGTCAGTTACAGCGGAACACTCTCATATACCGAGCCGCTGGGAAACAGAAAATACCTGGAAGCAAACTATACATTCCGGCAGAACCTGAACGATGTTGATAAGAAGGTATATGATGTTCAAAATGAAAATTATGTTTTCAATTCTTCGCTGAGTAATCAGTATAAAAGCGATTATCAGTACCACCGTGCCGGACTGAACTTCAGAATGAATCGTGAGAATTACAATGTTACCGTAGGAAGCAGTCTGCAACAAACTTATTTAGATGGTGACTTAATTCTGCTGGATCAGAAGATCTCCAAATCATATCAGAATCTATTACCAGTAGCGCGCTTTAACTATGATTTCTCAACAACCAAACACTTGCGCTTTGATTATGAGACATCCGTGCAGGAGCCGAGCATTCAGCAGCTGCAACCTGTTGTAGATAACAGTGATCAACTTAACTGGTATGTTGGTAATCCTGATCTGCGGCCGGCCTATGCGCATAATGCGCGACTGAACTTCACCACGTTCGAGCCTGGTAAGTTTGTAAGTTTCTTTGCCTTCGTAGATGCTACCTATACGCGCAATGCTATCACTACGGCACAGAGTTATACCGAGCAGCAGGTGCGCGTATCGACACCGGTAAACGTATCAAGTACAACACGATTGAGTGGTGATGCCACATTCAGTTTCCCGATACAAAAGATTGGCAGTCGCTTCAGTATATCTGGAAATGTTTCAAAACAGAATGGCGTGAATGTAGTGGAAGGTGTTGAAAGCGGAGTGATTCAAAATACATACGGGGGAAGATTGCGCTACGATTATCGCTATAAAGAATTTTTTGATGCGAGCCTCGGGGCCAATATTAGCAGGCAGTCTGCCGAGTATGAAGTAAGCGAGCAGTCCAATCAGCTATACTTCAACAAAACCTTTACAGCAGAAGCCAATGTCTCCTTCCTGAAAAATTACCAGTTCACTTCATCGCTTGAATACCTGGTATATGAAAATAAAACCAACGACTATGAGCAATCTATTCCGCTGGTAAATCTTTCCATATCGCGTTTCTTCCTGAAAGCGAAGAGTGGTGAGCTGAGATTTTCAGTAAACAACCTGCTCGATAAAAATATAGGTGTAACACAAACCGCGGATGTAAACTACTTCCAGCTTCAGACATCCAACTCGCTGGGCCGTTATTTTATGGTGAGCTTTATTTATGCACTGAATAAACAGTTAAACCCGATGGGCATGCGTCCACCGAGAGGTATGATGCGCGTGATTCGTCCGTAAGATATATAGATAACGAAGTTCAAAATTTCATGGTCCACCTCTGATCCGGAATCAGGGGTGGCCATTTCTTTTTTGCCAGCCTTAAAAATTTAAGTCTGTTGTAGGCGTGACTAATGTTTTTTGCCTCCATCTAATACAACCGGAATGTCCATGCGGTCGTGCCGCGAGCGATAAGCTATTGAGAGGTTGGAAGATCAGCAACCGATTGAAATTGTTAAATACAAGCCTGAAAAAATAATTTTTAAACATTCGTTTAAAAATTAAACAACTGTTTAATTTTGCGCGTTATAAAGTCATGACAAGCGAAAAAATACTTTCTGCGGCGCGAGAGCTTTTTGAAGAAAAGGGATTTGATCTCACGAGCGTTCGCGAAATAGCAACGAAGGCTGATGTAAACGTTGCCTTGATTAATTACCATTTTGGCTCCAAGGATAACCTGTTGCTCGCGATCATGGAGCAATCCGTTGACACAACACGATTAAAACTTCACGATATAAATCAGTCATCGGCAGCACCGCTTGAAAAGTTTATGGCGGTGATTGATCTGTATGTTGATAAAATATTTTCCAATTGCAAGTATCATCAGTTTATACACCGTGAGCTCTCTACAACGGAGAGACCTGAGTTGACGGAGAATATCGTTAAGATACTCAATCGCAATAGTATGGAGCTGCGCAAGTTGCTGGAAGAAGGACAACGCAAAAAAGTTTTCAAAAAAGAAGTTGATATAGACCTGGCAATGGCGGCTCTGTTCGGAGTAATCTACCAGACAACACATTCTGTTTTCAAAAAGCGTTATACCCGATCTGGTGAAAACGAAGAAGTATATAAGGATCGCGTGAAGAAATTCCTGTTCGATCTGCTCGGGGGTTATTTGATTAAATAAGAACTATATATAAACATGTACAGGAAAATAAGTACTCTCATCGTGATAACAGGCGTACTGGCCGGTATACATCTGCAGGCACAATCTGTTAAAAGGCTTACGGTAAAAGAAGCCATCGACCTGGGAGTTGCCAACAGCAAGCAACTCATTGTGTCGAATGCAAAAGTTAAAGAAGCACAGGCTAAAGTTCAACAGGCACAGGATAAAGTTATACCTGAAGTGGGTGTAAGCGGAACGTATCTCCATCTCAATACACCAACGGTAAGCATGGCGAATGAAGCATCAGGGAATGGAGGCAGTTCAGATTCTCCGCTGGCAGCGTTGTCTAACATACACGATGTTGCCTTGTTGCAAGTGTCTGCTTCATGGCCGGTATTCAACGGCTTTAAAACCAAAAATACCAAAATCATGAACGAGTACCTGGAGCAGGCTGCCCAGTATGATGCACAGACTACACGCAGCAATGTAGCGCTTACCACAGCGAAGGCTATATATCAATATTATGAGTTGCTTGAAACGCGAAAGACAATTGAAGAAAATCTGAAGCAGGAACAGCAACGCGTTACGGAATTCAAGAACCAGGAGGAGCAAAATTTACTGGCACGTAACGATCGGCTAAAAGCAGAATTGCAGGCCAACAATGTGGAGCTTGCCCTTACCGATGTTAACAACAGCGTGAAACTTGCTGAGTATAATCTTACTATATTATTAGGACTGCCGGAAGAAACAACGCTTGAGTTGGACACAGTTGGCATGTTTGAACTTGCTGCACTTACCACCTGGGACCAATACCTTCAGACTGGTTTGGAAAATCGTACAGAATTGAAGTCGGCAGCCGTGCAGCTGAAAGCCGGTGAATCAGGATATAAAATCGCGAAAGCCAATCGACTTCCAACCGTAGCGTTAACAGCCGGATATGTAAACGCCTTTATACCCAACGTAGTAAATGTTACCAATGCTTTGAATGGCGGTGTGTCATTGAAGTATAGCATAACGGGAGCGCTACACGCATCGCACGGTATGCAGGAAGCCAGGTCGCGCGTTGAACAGGCCGAAGCTTCGCGACAGCTCGCTACTGACCAGGTAAAAGTAGATATACGCGGAAAATATTTGAACTGCCAGAAGTCTCTCGAAAAACTTGCTATCACGAAGAAAGCAATCGACCAGGCAGAAGAGAATTACCAGATCTCGCAAAACAAATACAAAAACGGTTTACTCATTTTGTCTGACTACCTGGAAGCAGATGTAGCGTTGCTGCAGGCACGCATTAACTATGCAACTGCGCGTGCCGAGAGCATGATTGCGTATTATGAACTTCAGAACTCAGTAGGAACTCTATAAAAGCATTGTAAAATATAGTATGGAAACTAAAACAAATAAAAATAAACGATTTGCCATTGTGTTGGGAGTCCTAGTAATAGCAGGTGCAACGTTTGGTATTACGAAGTATATACATGGCCAGCACCACGAAGAAACCGATGATGCGCAGGTGGAAGGCGATATCAGCCCGATCATTCCGAAAGTATCAGGTTATGTAGAGCGCCTGCTGGTAGATGACAACACCATTGTAAAAGCTGGTGATACATTGATTGTTCTGGATGATCGCGACCTCGCCGTAAAAGTATTGCAGGCTGAAGCTGCCCTTGAAAATGCAAAGGCAAACCTTGAATCTACGAAAGCCGGATATACTACATCACAGGAAACTGTGTTGAGTTCGAAATCATCATTGCAGGCTTCCGAAGGAAACGTTGAGATCGCACAAGTAAGAGCGCGCAGAGCAGAGCAGGACTTTAAGCGTTACGAAGAACTGATCAAAACAAAATCCATCACACAACAGCAATATGAGCAGGCTGAAGCAGACCGCGATGCTGCCCTGAAGCAACTGGAAGTAGCGAAACGTCAGCGTGAAGCGAGCTTCCGCGAATCAAGCGCACGTCAGGCACAGAGTACGGTGAGCAACCGAAATATAGCCTTGGCGGCAACCGTAGTGAAAGAACGCGAAGCTGACCTGGAGTATGCTAAACTTCAATTGTCGTATGCGTGCATTGTTGCTCCATCTTCAGGAGTTATATCACGCAAGAATGTGCAGATAGGACAATATGTGCAGGCTGGTCAATCACTCTTCGCGCTGGTAACCGAAAGACAGAAGTGGGTTGTTGCCAATTTCAAAGAGACACAACTTGAGAAAATGAAACCTGGTCAGGAAGTTGAGATCGAAGTAGATGCTTTCCCGCACGAGTCATTCAAAGGTAAAGTAGAATCTATATCGCCTGCTACCGGTGCCAAGTTTGCTTTGCTGCCGGCGGATAATGCGTCCGGTAACTTTGTAAAAGTAGTGCAGCGAGTGCCGGTAAAAATTATACTTACCGATGCTCCTGAAAAAGCAAGTCTGCTCCGTGCAGGTATGAACGTGATTGTTGACGTACATTTAGATTAAGAGTATATATACATGGTTCAGCAGGAATCATTGGTTGAATATGGTTTTAACAGGGTGATCATTACCATTACCGCGATAATGTGTGCCCTGCTTGAAATTATAGACACAACCATCGTAAACGTAGCCCTCAATGAAATGAAGGGAAACCTGGGCGCTACGTTGAATGACGTCAGTTGGGTAATTACAGCTTACGCTATAGCCAACGTTATTATAGTGCCGCTTACCAGCTGGCTATCGCAACAGTTTGGCAGAAGAAATTACTTTGCAGTATCCATCGTGATCTTTACTGTAGCTTCTTTTCTGTGCGGTAACGCTACGAATATATGGGAGCTCGTTTTCTTCCGGTTTATACAGGGGCTGGGTGGCGGTGCGCTGCTGGTAACGTCTCAAACCATTATCACCGAAGTATATCCTCCTGAAAAGAGAGGCATGGCGCAGGCACTATATGGTATGGGTGTAATTGTTGGTCCCACGCTGGGCCCTCCGTTGGGTGGATATATAGTGGATCATGTTTCGTGGCCCTATATATTTTACATTAACATTCCTATCGGGGTTGTTGCCACACTGCTTACTCTTTCATATGTAAAAAGCCCGAATTATGGAGGTAAAAAATCAATGGCAGAGGTTGACTGGTTCGGTATATTGTTCCTGATTATGGCAGTAGGTTCGCTTCAGTTTGTGTTGGAGAAAGGACAGGAACACGATTGGTTTGAAGATGTATGGATTATTCTTTTCTCGGTAGTAGCTGTGTTAGGAGTATATCTGTTTATCTGGAGAGAGCTGGTGGCGAAAGATCCGGCCGTGGAGCTAAGGGTATTGAAAGATAAAAATCTTGCTATCGGTACGGTGCTCTCGTTTATACTCGGCTTTGGTTTGTATGGGTCTACATTTGTTATTCCCTTGTTTACACAAAACTCATTGGGATGGACAGCCTTTCAATCCGGGTTAATGCTGGTGCCGAGTTCAATTGCCACGGGTTTGATGATGCCAATCGTAGGTCGCGCCATTCAAAAAGGAGTATCGCAGAAGTATCTCATTGCGATGGGTTTCTCGGCTTTCTTCGGTTTTAGTTTGTGGGCCTATACGGTTATCACACCTTTCACATCCGAAGGAGATTTCTTCTGGATGTTGATGTTACGCGGTGTTGGTCTCGGATTTTTATTCGTGCCAACAACAACACTTGCTTTATCGTCACTTAAAGGTAAGGAGATAGGGCAGGGTGCTGCCTTTACGGGTATGGTTCGTCAGTTAGGCGGATCGTTTGGAATTGCGTTGATCAGTACCTATATCAGTCGTAAAAGTGTACAGCACCGCAGCGATATTGCTAATCACGTGTCACCGTACGATCTCGATGTACAGCAACGTCTTGCCGGTATGAAAGCAAACTTTATCGCCAGCGGTTCAACCATCGATCAGGCTACAATGCAAGCGAACAAATTGATGGATCTGATGGTTACCAAACAGGCGATGTTGCTTACCTATATGGATGTCTTTCTGGGTATAGGTATATTCTTTTTGATTTGTGTGCCGTTCGTGTTGATACTGAAGCCCGTGAAGAGCAAAGTTGATATGAGTAATGTAGGACACTAGAAATATATAGCATCACGTGGAGTGATAAACATCCACATGCAGTGCGGAGTCAGGAATGGTTATAGATTGGGGTTAAGCCTGACTCTCGCGCTGTGTGTGGATGTTTCTTTTTTTATAGCAGCGTGCAACGCTCTCTTTATAATAACAGGCTAATCTGCAGTTCATGTACAGAGGCTTGTAGGTTGCAGGCTGTGGTTTTATCTTCGGGCATGGTTAAGTACATTGTATTGCTGTTTGCATCGGTATCGGTAACATGTTCCGCTCAAATCTATATGCCCAAGTTTGAAGTGCAGGGCCACCGCGGTGCCCGTGGTCTGAAGCCGGAAAATACAATTCCAGCTTTTATAACAGCACTTGACTCTGGCGTTATGACGCTGGAGATGGACGTTGTTATTACTAAAGACAAACAGGTAATTCTTTCGCATGAACCGTTTATGTCGTCAGCCATTTGTCTGGATACCACTGGCCGACCCATCACCGAGAAGGAAGAGAAGAAGTATAACATTTACGAAATGACCTATGCCGAAGTGGGCAAATATGATTGCGGTTCGCGCGGCAATGAAAAATTTCCGGAGCAACAAAAGATAGCGTTAAGCAAACCGCTGCTGCGTGAAGTTATTATAGCGGTGGAAGATCACATCAAGAGCGCTACACAATATGAAGTAGACTATAACATTGAGATTAAAAGCTCCCCGGATGGTGACAAGAAATTTCATCCGACTGTTGAAGAGTATTCTGATCTCGTTTACGGTGTTATTAATGAATACCTGCCGCTGGAACGCGTGGTAATTCAATCGTTCGATTTTCGGGTGTTAAAATACTGGCGGAAAAAATATCCGCACGTGCGGCTCGCAGCACTTGTTGAGAATATAAAATCCATCGAGGCAAATTTGAAAGATCTGGGATTCAATCCTTCTATATATAGTCCGTACTATAAGCTCCTGTCAAAAGACAAAGTGACGCTCCTTCATAAACGAAAGATCCGCGTTATCCCGTGGACGGTAAATGATGAAAAAGAGATGCTTGCACTAAAGGGTATGGGGGTAGATGGCTTTATTACCGATTATCCGGATCGTGCCCGTAGGTATAAAATGACGCTGAATATGAACGTTCAGAAAAAATAAGAGCGCCTCCATTCGCCATTTTCTGTATTCTTCTATTTTATTCTGTATCCTTGCGGAAAATCTTGAAAAGTAAATGAGTAAAAAGTATAACGTTTACGGCATTGGTAATGCTATTGTAGACATTGTAACCGAAGTTGAACACGATTTCTTTGAGAAGAACGGTATCGAGAAGGGCGTGATGACACTGGTGGATGAAAAACGCCAACTCGAGCTCATGAAGGTTATTGATATGCAAAAGAGTAAAATGTCGGGCGGTGGTTCTGCCGGTAATACCATCGTTGCAATCAATCAGTTCGGAGGGAAATCTTTTTACTCATGCCTGGTAGCACATGATGCGCTTGGTAAATTTTTCCTGGAAGATCTTCACCGAAATGGTGTTGATACTAATTTAACGTATGAGAACTGTCCGGAAGGACACTCGGGCCGATGCCTGGTCATGACATCACCGGATGCGCATCGTACCATGAATACATTTCTGGGCGTAAGTTCTTTCCTTTCGCCACAACACCTGGACGAAAGCGCTATCAAAGATTCTTCGTATGTATACCTCGAAGGTTATCTGGTGGCAAGTCCGAAAGGTCTTGAAGCTATAAAAGAAGCCAAGCGCATCGCAGAGAAAAATAAAGTAGAAGTTGCGCTTACGTTTTCAGACCCAAGCATGGTGAAATATTTTTCTGCACAGATGCAGGAGATTGTGGGCGCAAGTGTTGATCTTCTTTTTTGTAACGATGAAGAAGCGATGATCTTCACAGGAACCTCCAGTATTCTGGAAGCGCGCGAAAAACTGAAGCAGGTTGCCAAACGATTTGCCATAACGCTGGGAGCCAATGGTGCCTTGATCTTTGATGGCGATACATTTATACAGATTGAACCGTACAAAGTGCAGGCGATCGATACCAATGGAGCAGGCGACATGTTTGCTGGTGCCTTTCTGTATGCGATAACACATAATCATAGTTATGCTGAGGCTGGTAAATTAGCATCACTGGCGTCATCACGCGTGGTAACGCAGTGGGGGCCGCGACTCGATCCGGCTCAGGCTAAAAAGATTTTGACTGACCTCGTAGCGTAAGGAGAAACTTGGCGGGAAGAATAAATGTGTTGAAATTGCTGCGTAATCATAGATTTTAACAGATTTATGATCAGCACTTAATAAATCCTGCGGAGATGGTTTGTAAATTCCGCAAATCCTGTTCATCTTTGCAGCCCTTAAAAAGTAAGGGATAAAAACGGATTACTATGAAACGTACATATCAACCTTCCCGCAGAAAGAGAAAGAACAAGCACGGTTTCCGTGAGAGAATGGCTTCTGCTAATGGACGCAGAGTATTAGCATCCCGCAGAAGAAAAGGACGCAAGAAACTTACTGTTTCTGACGAGAAGACCTTAAAGCATAAATAATCCCTTTCAGGTAGTTCAGCTTCCCTGAAAGAGATTGAATATTTTTGATCTCTATGGGGAAATTTACGTTCCGTAAGGAAGAACGACTCAGTAACGAAAAACATATACAGGAACTCTTCGACAAGGGTTCCTCTTTTTATTTGTTCCCTTTCAAGGTGTTGTTTATGCCGAACCCCGATCCTGCGGTGTCTCATCACCAGGTTCTCATCTCGGTGTCCAAGAGAAATTTCAAACGTGCCGTTGATCGTAATCTTATAAAAAGAAGAATACGCGAAGCATATCGTTTACAAAAAGAATTCCTGCCGGCAGCCTCTCCGTTGCAGATCGGCTATATCTATACACATAAAGAGATCCTGCTTTTTGATGAAATGAAACGAAGAATGCTTCTTTCGTTCAAAAAATTACCAAAATCATCAACGCAGATTACCGATACGATTACCCCCTGATGCCGTAGCGATTGAAGTGAATAGTCGTTATATTTACTTAACACGCACGCGCCCCGGTCACATCACACCTGATGCCAGAACCCGAAAGCTATATTATGTGGAGAAGAACTAAATGGCCATTGATACTTGTACTCGGTGTAGTACTCGCGTTCGCTTTCCGAAAACCTGCAGAAAAATATTTCGACATCGCCAAGAGCCTTGACATATTCGCTACATTATTCAAGGAGATCAACGCTTACTATGTTGATGAAGTCGAACCTCAAAAACTTATACGCAAAGGAATTGATGGTATGCTCGAATCGCTCGATCCATACACTGATTATATTCCTGAAGATGAAATTGAATCGTTTCGCATTTCAACCACGGGACAATACGGTGGTATTGGTGCGCTGATCGGAATCATCAATAAAAAAACGGTCGTTACATTTCCTTACAAAGATTTTCCAGCCTATCGCTCCGGTATTAAAGTCGGTGATGAAATTGTCGCCATTGATGGTAAAAATGTTCAGGGTAAATCCACAACAGATGTAAGTGCTTTGCTAAAAGGACAGCCTAAAACAGATATCGAAGTAACGATAAGACGTTACGGACAGAAGGAAGATCTCGTATTGAAAATAAAACGCGAAAAAATCAGTATCGATAATCTTGCTTATTATGGTTTGGTAGAACCAACCATTGGCTATATACGCCTGGATGATTTTACACCCGGAGCCTCTAATGAAGTTTCGAGCGCTCTAATTGAACTGAAGCAACGCGGTGCACAAAAAATTATACTGGATTTAAGAGAGAACCCGGGAGGCCTGTTACACGAAGCAGTAAATGTTGTAAACCTGTTTATCCCTCGCGGTCAGGAAGTTGTCTCAACAAAAGGGAAAGTTGAAGAATGGAATAAAAGTTATACTACATTGAACAGTCCGGTAGATACAGAGATCCCGATGATCATTTTGGTTAGCGAAGGAAGTGCGTCCGCATCAGAGATTGTGGCCGGTTCTTTACAGGATTATGATCGGGCTGTGCTCATTGGAAAAAAAACTTTCGGAAAAGGTTTGGTGCAGACAACACGTCCGCTTGCCTATAATTCGCAATTGAAAGTAACGACTGCTAAATATTATATCCCCAGCGGCCGTTGTATCCAGGCGCTTGATTACACGCATCGCAAAGACGATGGGACAGTAGAACGTATAGCAGATTCACTCAAATCAGAATTTAAGACAAAACGTGGTCGAAAAGTTTATGATGGTGGTGGATTGGATCCAGATATAGACGTTGAATATGAACCGGTTGGCACAATCACATCAGCTTTGATAAGCTCGGGACTGGTTTTTGAATTCGCGTCACGTTATTGCGCTGAAAATCCTGCAACACCAGATTTAAAATCTTTTCATATCACCGATAAAGACTATGAAAAATTTACGCATCTCATTAAAGAAAATAAGTTTACGTATTCAACTCCGCTGGAGCGAAACACGAAGCAGTTGATAGAGACCGCGAAAAAAGAAAAATATTATACCGAGATGGAGGCACAGTTGAACGCATTGAAAAATAAAATAGATGCGAGCAAATCAACCGATATGATCCGTTTTAGAACCGAAATTATACAAGTACTCGAAGAGCAGATTGCATTTCATTATACGCAGAACGAAGGTCAGGCGGAAGTTTCGCTGCCACGCGACAGGGCTGTGTTGGAAGCGCGAAAAATTCTGAACAACGATGCTGCATACAAGAAAATCCTTTTCCTCAATTAATGGCTCTTATTCTAAGTCTGGAAACATCCACTACAGTTTGTTCTGTAGCCCTGCACAATAATGGAAAGTTGGTAGCTTCTGCCGAGATGCATAAAGAGCAATCGCATGCATCGAAGCTCGCGGTGTTGATCGATCAGGTTGTGAAATTGGCAGATATACCTATGAGCGCTATACAGGCCATTGCCGTGTCAGAGGGTCCAGGGTCTTATACAGGTCTTCGCATCGGTGTATCTACCGCCAAAGGACTATGTTTTGCTCTAGGCATACCGTTGTTATCGGTAAGTACATTGTCTTTGCTGGCAAAGCAGATTCAACTGAAAGCTATCCTTGACAATGCTTGGCTTTGTCCGATGATCGATGCGCGCAGAATGGAAGTATACTGTCAGATTTTTGATAGTGAGATAAATGTCTTGCGACCCATAGAAGCAAAAGTTATAGACGAAGAAAGTTTCAGGGAATCATTGAGCGATCATAAAATAATTTTCTTTGGTGATGGTGCAGCAAAATGTAAATCGGTGATCACCCATTCAAATGCCTTTTTTATTTCGGATATAGTGCCGTCAGCAAAAGAGTTGGGATTTTTAGCAAGTGAAAAATTTTCGCGAAACGAATTTGAAAACCTCGTTACGTTCGAGCCATTCTATCTGAAAGAATTTTTAATTAAAAAACCTGCGGATAAAGATTCTGCAGTGGCGAACAAAATAAGTTAGTTCTCGTGTTTGAAGAATAATGGAAGCTCAGGATCAGATCGTTAATAAAGTAGCGAGCAGTTCGCTCATTACTTTTAACCTGGAGGAATATTACGTTCAGGGTGATAGAATTTTATTGGATATAAAAGATCAGTTATACCAGGGACTTATTCTGAAGGAAAAAGATTTTCGTGATTTTATTAAGACACATGACTGGAGTCAGTATCAAAATAAATTTATAGCGATCACGTGTTCTGCAGATGCGATCGTTCCAACCTGGGCCTATATGTTGTTAGCTATTGCGTTACAGCCCTTTGCAAAAAAGATTGTATTTGGATCTCTGCAAGAGTTAGAAACAATTCTTTACCACGAACAATTAGCAAAAATCGATTGGTCAAAATTTAATAATGCAAAAGTTGTTGTTAAAGGTTGTAGTAAAGTTGATGTACCTATAGCAGTATATGTAGAAGCAACCAATAGATTAAAACCACTTGCAGCAAGCTTGATGTTTGGTGAACCGTGCAGTACTGTTCCATTATTCAAAAAATCCAGAGCAGAATCATAAAAATTTTTTTAGTCGTTAATGATTTGATCCTCAGTATTTATAGTGTTGCAACATGAGGGTCGGTGAAAAAATTATTCATGCACCTCTGTGATTTTAAAAATCTGTTTATACCTTTGAGACCCTTTTGCCAGTAGGGCATAGGAAAACTTGAAAAGCTGGAGGTATATATCTTTCTAAAAAGATCTTCATTTGCGAGAGTGGATGGAAAAAGNCAGTCGAAGCATAGTCTCCGTTTCGGGACTATGCGTTTTTGAAAAGCAGCCTGTCGCTAAGTGTGTGCTTCCGCCAGAGTCCCCGAGGCGGGAGACTCTTCGGAGACTTCTAAAGATTAACACATCCAGAATTTTTTCTTTACAAAGTCAATCAGCGAAGGTCCTTCACATCCGTTGGCTTCCTCAGCGTCTTTATCGTGAGGGTTTCGCGCGATGATATACTTGCCAGTTTTTTTATGTTTCATTATTACTCCGGCTTCGAGTATATCTCCTTTTTTGCCTGTTAGATTACCAGTTCCGTTGTGAATTACTTTGATAGAATCTCCTTTGATGATTACGGTGCAGTTGGCGCCATTTGATTTACCTCCCCATTCTGCGAAAGCTATATCATAAGTATAGGTTCCGCTCTTGGGAATTTGACCGCTTGCAATAGTGGCGGAGAGGAGAAGTGTTAATAAAATCGTTAAGCGCATATATAGTATAAACAAATTTGAAGGCTGGCTTAGGGTATAATTACTTGAACTATTCTGCTACTAAGCATCAGAGTCCCGGCGGCCGGTGACTCTGATGGGGACGTAAGTTCATCATTAAATTTTATACCTAATTCTTTTTCTGTTCTTTCAATCTGTTCATGTGTTGCAGAGGGCCGAAGGATTGTAGGAAAGTGGTAACCTATCTCTGTTTGCTTTTTAACTATTCTCTTAAAGCAGTCTGTAATTGTCATGTTAATTTTAACGTTAAAGTATCGATATAGGAACACCTTTACTTATATGAGTATTTATAAATGTATACATCTATACTCCGCTGATGTCGGAGCATAGTCTCCGTTTCGGGACTATGCGCTTTTGAAATGCTGCCTGGAGCTAAGTCTGTTCTTCCGCCAGAGTCCCCGAGGCGGGCGGAGGCTGGTGACTCTAATGGGTATCATTTTTGGTTGGGTTATTAATATAATTACTTGAACGGTTTCACTACTAAGCATCAGAGTAGCGGAGGCCGATGACGGGGTGTCAAATGGATAGTTCCTATTACTTCTCATCAAAATCTTTTGACTCGTCATCGGCAATGAACCCTATATTGGGAGGGCTAAAGCCGGATACATCAGGGGCTTGATACATATTCTGTCCATGAGCTATTGCGTTACGAATTCGATTATGGACAACGTTTTGGAGCGCTCTACTAGTGATTAACCATTGTTCATATGGAGTTAATCCGGATACAAAAGGTTTTTCTACAATGTTTTGTTCTTCTTCAATCATTTCAGCGGTGACTGGTATTTGTGCCCATTTAAAAGCATCGCTCAGTTTATTTGTAATTTTTATCTTACGTTTATGGCTCACCCTTTCGCGAAATTCCAGTTGTAGCCAATCGTTCAAGTACATGCTATCTCCATAGACAATTCCGAAATCCGTATCACGAGTAACAATGATAATATGCTTGTCTGTTCTTTTTGCACAATCAATAATCCATTCCCAATTAATAGAATCACCTATAGAATTGTCGCTTTTTTTGCGAGGAGGATAGCCCAACATAAAACGCTTGTTTGCTAATTCTCTAATTTTATCTTTTTGATCACTTTCTCTTGTTAAAATAAACTGGCTGTCAGTCCTAAAAACACGTTGAAGAGTTTGGTATACTTTATCATCTTTCACTGGATTTGTCAGAATTTTCTCAAGACGGTTTCTTAGTTTCTTTTGTTGTTCAAGAATTTTTGCTTGCGCCTTCTTAATCATAGCGGCCGGCTTTGCGTCAACCAGTACAGTGGGAACACTAGCTCCTGTATTAGACGACTTATTCGCTTCGTTGAATGCTTCAAGGATTACAGACTGCCGATTTTTTCGAAATTCCATTTCAACTTGGTCTGTGAGAATTAATACATCCTTATGTTTTTCGATTTCTGCCAGATATTTTAAGCTGATATTACTGCTCCTTATCCGGTAGAAGTCAAGAAGTATATTTGTATCTATGAAAATTAGAGCATCTAATTTTGGTGTGCTTTTCTTTGCCATATTGCTAACGGTTACTTTTTCTTCGCATTTGAGTGAATAGTCTACTGTGCTACATTTTGAGCCACGCTTTCACATTTCCTCTGAACTCATTCTTGATTTAATTCCGAGGGTTTTTTAGAGCAAGGGAGGGACTAGAATCCTCATGCTTAAGATAATTTTATACTTTACTTTCCCCCCTCCAACATCTTCTTCAACAACGCAATCTTCTCATCCTTCTCTTTCAAAAGAGACTCATATAGTTTTTTATTCTCTTCGCTGAGGCGTTTGTTTTCTTTTACTTCGTTCCTATACTCATCCAATGGATTGAAGGTGCATTGATATTGTTGTACAACGTTATTGGTAGCGCCTTCGTAATTATTCTGAATGTTATATAGTATAGATTCCTCACTAAAGTTCTTTATAGCATCCGAGGTGAATCCCAATGCTTTAGCCAAGCGATCGAGCGTAGTATCTTCAATATCCTCACTTTGCTCTAACTTGGAAACAGCCTGTTGGCTTATACCTAATTGCTCAGCCAACGTTTCTTGTTTTATACCGCGTAACTCGCGCAGGCGCGCTACTTTTCTGCCAATGTGAAGTTTATCTGTCATACTCAAATGTAAAAAATAGTTGATTAGGTAAAAAACAACTTCATGGGGTTGTTATATACTTGGTGTGGTAGTGTGGCACACCCGGGGAGATTTGCTATTTGTGGCGTAAACCTTAATGTTATATGTCACATACAGATGAACGGATAGTTAGTGAGCGGTTGGCGGAGGCCTTTCACCATTTTATGTTATATACTCCGCCGGAGCGGCTTAACCGGTGCCTGCGCACGTTATTGATTGAATATATAGGGCATAATAAAGACTTTCTGTCGCCCGAGTTTGATGGGTGGATGGATGATCTTACGCTGCTATTTGAGTTGCTGGATCGGGCTGCGAAGGAAACGCGGGGGTGGCATGAGGCGGATGATGATGACAACGAAATCCAATTGCACAGAGGACTCAAAGAAGACGCAAAGGGGCTCAGAGAAAATGCAGGAGGTATGTAAAAAAATAAGCCCCGATAACCGGGGCTTATTTCATAAACTATATAGCGAGTAACTATAGATTACTTCGCGTACGCTACGCTGCGCATCTCGCGGATTACGGTAACTTTTACCTGTCCGGGATATTGCATGTCGCGTTCAATTTTCTGCGATATATCGAAGCTTAACTGGTTGGCGCGTTCGTCTGTTGCTTTCTCTGCATCTACAATTACGCGCAGCTCGCGGCCGGCTTGTATAGCATAGCACTTCTCTACGCCATCGAAGCTTAAACCAAGCTCTTCAAGTTCTTTCAAACGCTTAATGTATTGCTCCATTACTTCGCGTCTTGCCCCAGGGCGTGCACCGCTTATAGCATCGCAGGCCTGCACGATTGGCGAGAGTATACTCGTCATCTCAATCTCATCGTGGTGAGCGCCTATAGCGTTGCAGATTACCGGGTGTTCTTTATACTTCTGCGCCAGCTCCATACCTACTATAGCGTGTGGCTTCTCGAGTTCTTCGGGCCATACTTTACCTATATCGTGCAACAGGCCTGCACGTTTGGCTTGCTTCACGTTAAGACCAAGTTCGCTGGCCATTATAGCGCAGAGGTTGGCAACTTCGCGTGAGTGTTGCAGCAGGTTTTGCCCGTATGATGAACGATAGCGCATGCGGCCTACCATCCTTACCAGCTCAGGGTGCAAGCCATGTATACCTAAATCTATCACCGTACGCTCGCCAATCTCTACAATTTCATCTTCAATGTTCTTGGTAGTTTTCGCTACAATCTCTTCGATACGTGCCGGGTGTATACGGCCATCTTGCACGAGGCGGTGCAGCGACAGGCGCGCGATCTCTCTGCGCACCGGATCAAAGCCTGAAATGATAATCGCTTCCGGGGTGTCGTCTACTATAATTTCAACACCGGTGGCAGCTTCGAGGGCGCGTATGTTTCGTCCTTCGCGGCCGATTACTTTACCTTTAATATCATCGCTTTCGATGTTAAAGATCGACACGCAGTTTTCTACAGCGTGCTCGGTAGCGGTACGTTGAATCGTTTCAACAACAATCTTCTTGGCTTCTTTGGTAGCAGTAAGCTTAGCCTGCTCCATAATGTCTTTGATATAGCTTGAAGCACGGGTTTGTGCTTCATCTTTCAGCGATGCAATAAGTTGCTCGCGTGCTTCATCGGCTGTAAGCTTGGAGATGTTTTCGAGAACCTGAATTTTCTGCTGGTTGAATTTATCAAGTTCTTCCTTGCGTTTTTTAACATGCTCAAGTTGAGCCGCCAGGTCAGTACGGATGTCGTCAAGCTCGCCTTCCTTGCGTTTAAGACTTTCAATTTCTTTACTGAGCGTCTGTTCGCGCTGCTTGATCTTTTGTTCGTTACTGATGATAACGTTCTTCTTCTTGTTTGCTTCTTCTTCAAACTCCGAGCGCATCTTCAGGATCTTTTCCTTTGCTTCCAGGATCCTGTCTTTCTTCAAATTTTCGGCTGCAATTTCAGCTTCTTTGATAATAAGCTTGGCGCGGTCGTCTGCGTCTTCCACATTCCTTTTCATTTTTTTGCTGGAAAGGATGGACCCGATAACAATACTCAACACGATAGTTGCCACGATACTGCTGGCAATAACTATGACGTAAAAGAGAGACATAAAAAAATTAGGGGTTATATATACTACCCCGGTATGCCGCCTTGGCTCAGAAAGTAATAGGAGTAAAGAAAATTACAGAATGGATTGGGATACCAGGTGGTTGAGTTGATTTACTTTCTCAAACACAGTCTGGTCAATAACCTGGTGCGTTTCATCGGCTGCCATTTTATCTACCAGGCAATCGAACGCTACCATCGCTAGTAAGTCTTGCTTGTCATCTATCCCAAATTGCTCCCGGTAAGATTTTAATTTCTCATTGATGAGTTTACCCGCCAGTCGTACCCGCTCTTCGTCAGATCGCTTCACCTTCATGGGGTATTCACGGTCGGCTATCTTTATTTTTATAGAAAGTTCCTCCATCAATTTCTTACGGGGTTGCCTTTTTTATCTGCTTAAGTGAGCGATGCACTTGTCTATCTCACGAATGTATTCGTCCACTTTTTTCTTCAACTCCAGAACACTTCCGTCTTCCGGGTTTAAATTATCCACAATTTTAGTGATTTTCAGTTGATTATGAAAACTGCTGATTTGCTCATCGCGGACTTTAATTGCAGACTTCAGCTCCTGATTTTCGGCTTTCAGGTTCTTTATTTCCTCTTTCAGATTTTTGTGCTCGTTAACGAGCACCACAATTTTTCGCTCTAACCCCGTAAGATTAGACTTTAAGAGTTCTTGATCCATTTCCTTTCTTTTCGCCGAGGGCTGGGCCCCTTATAGCCGTTGGTAAATTACAGTTATCGTTCGAAGCTGCAGTATAGCCTCCTATAGCTGCGCCCAATGCGTTGATCTATTGTAAAAATTTACTTTCTGATAACAGCACCGAGCTTATCCTCAAACGCTTTCATCAGGCGGTTCATTGTCTTATCGATCTCATCATCGGTAAGCGTTTTGGTTTCATCCAGCAGGGTAAAGCCAAGCGCATACGCCTTTTTACCTTGCGGGATATTCTCACCTTCGTATACATCAAACGCGATGATATTTTTAATGAGCCGCTTCTCTGTATTCAGTACTACGTTACTGATCTCGTTGAAGTTCACCTGCTTGTCGAGTACAAGCGACAAGTCACGCCTTACTTCAGGAAACTTTGCAACTTCTTTAATTACTAACTTAGGGTTTGCCGCCTGGAAAAGCAAGGATGTATTTAGCTCGGCATAAAATATTTCCTGCTTCACTCCAAAATCTTTCAGCAATGCAGGTTTTACTTTTCCGAGCTTGCCAATTTCTTCGTTACCCCTTAAAAGTTTAGAGCCATATTCCAGTAACTGATCTTTAATTGTCTCCTGTTTCACATTTGTAACCCCGCTCTTCTGCAATACATGTTGTACTTGCTGTGCCAGGTCGTAATACGTAACAGACTGCGTTTTATGTCGCCAGTTTTCCGTCTCAACATTTCCGGTCATGAACAGCACCAGGCGCTCTTCTTCGTTATACTTGCCGGCTTCCTTATAGTATATCTTGCCGAACTCGTATAGCTTCAGGTCTTTCTGCTTCCGGTTAATGTTATATGCACATACTTCAAGACCGGTAAACAACAAGGTTTGGCGAAGTATACCTTGCTCTTCGCTCAGTTTGTTCAATATCTCAACCGCTTCACCTTTAAAGGTAAGTTTGTTCTTTTCCTGGTATGATTGGTTGGTAAGCGAGTTTGTCCAGATCTCGTAAAACCCGTTGCCTACCAGCATCTCACCAACACTGCGCTTATACTTGTCGATGCTCTTTACCGGGAACTCGGCCAGGTAATCGGTACTTGCTGTATCCGAAAGTTCAATGTTGTTGAATCCGTAGATGCGTAGTATCTCTTCGGTTATATCGGCCTCCTGTAATACATCTACACGATAAGGCGGAACGGATACAGTAAATGTATCGTCTGTCTTACCGGTAATTTTAATGTCCAATCGCTCGAGTATACCAAACATTTCATCGCGAGGTATAGCTTTACCGATGAGGCGATGAATGTTTTTGTCTTTTACTTCGAACACGCGGTTCTCAACCGGTGTCGGGTATATATCAATGATGTCGGAAGAGATTTGTCCTCCGGCAAGTTCTTTTACCAGTAATGCAGCACGCTTCAACGCATATACCGTAATGTTAGGATCGGTACCGCGCTCGAAACGGAACGATGCATCCGTCTTTAACTGATGATGCAGGGATGTTTTACGGATATAGTCAGCCGAGAAGTATGCACTCTCCAGGAATATATTCTTGGTATTTTCAGTAATACCTGACTTCGTTCCTCCAAATACGCCGGCTATACACATACCTTCCTGTGCATTGCAGATCATAAGATCGTTGGCAAGCAAGGTGCGCTCTTTGTTGTCGAGGGTAGTGAATTTAGATCCGGCAGGCAGTGTCTTTACAATTACTTTGCCTCCGGTTATCTGGTCTGCATCGAATGCGTGCATCGGTTGCCCGAATTCGTGGCAGATATAGTTTGTTATATCAACAATATTATTGATGGGCGTGAGGCCGATCGACAGCAAACGGTTCTTCAACCAATCTGGCGATTCAGTAACTTTTATGCCGGATATGGTGAGTCCGGAGTAACGCGGACAGGCTTCTTTGTTCTCAACTTCAACTGGTATAACCAGGTTCTTGTTATCTACTTTGAACGAATCAACCGAAGGCAGTTTTATAGCTCTGTTCTTCGAAGCTTTTATATCGCGCACGACACCAATGTGTGATGCAGCATCAGCACGGTTCGGTGTTAAACCGATCTCGAGTATATAGTCTGATTGGATATTGAAATACTGAGCTGCAGGTGTACCGTTGGGTACATCGGTATTCAATACCATGATACCGGCATGACTTTCTCCTAAACCAACTTCGTCTTCAGCACAGATCATTCCTTCTGATTGCTCGCCACGAATCTTGGTATTCTTGATCGTGAACGGTTCGCCTTTGCTCGGGTATACCGTTGTGCCCGGCACGGCTACAACTACACGCTGACCAGCCGCTACATTGGGAGCACCACAAACAATAGGAAGAATTTTATCGCCACCAACATTAACTGTAGTAACTGAAAGTTTATCAGCGTTGGGGTGTTTAGCACAGGTAATTACCGTACCGATCACCAGTCCCTTTAGTCCGCCTTTTACGGTTTCGTGCTCTTCAACTTTCTCAACTTCAAGTCCGGTAGAGGTAAGCACTTTTCCAATGTCCTCTGCCGATTCAGGGATATCGATGTATTCTTTCAGCCAGTTGTACGAAATGGTCATAAGTCTGTTTATAAAAGTTACCCGGATACACGATCCGGGCAATATAAATTAAGACTTCAAAAATAAGCGTTTAGCTCGAACTGACTAAAGTGAAAGATCAAAAAAGGTGAATCAGTTGTGATAAACTTTCTCGCCTGCGCGTATAGCAACTTTCAGTAAATTTTCAGCCGGAGGAAAAGGACACGAAAACTCTTCAGCGTAAGCACAATACGGGTTGTACGCCTTGTTAAAATCCAGGGTGATGGTGTTGCTGCCCTGTACTTTTTCTATATCGAGGTAACGACCGGCACCATAGGTTTCGCCTGCACTGGTTTCATCTCCGAACGGGAGGAAGAGTTTGCCGCGTACGGGGCCGATGTCGATCATCTCCAGTATCAACAGTTTATTATGATAGCCGTTGAGATCGAACTCAGCATAGGCATATTCTATATAGCGCTCTTCTTTACCATCGCTCGTGCTGAGCAACACGACTTTTTTGTTTTGGATGGGTGCCAGGTCGGCTGTGATTTTATAGCGTATGTCTGCATCGTAATAGTTCAGACCTTTGAAGCTTTCTGTTTTGCCAGCAAACGGAGATTCCTGAGAGGTACGCATGAAGTGATCTTTCTCTTCGCGCTCTTTCCTGATCTCTTCAATGTAGGCCGACTGATTTTCGCTTCCTAAAAACGAATAGAGCAGACTAACAATAACCACGATAACAATGGCGATGATAAATATACTTTGTTTCTTCATGGAGTAGGAGAGTTCTTCGTAAGGGTTAGGCGTTGCCGGTTGTCGTATGCGAGTATAGAGTCGCGATGCGCTTTATACATATTCAGAAACACAGGTATACCGGTATCGGCAACTATACCAGGGCCGTTAGAAAGCAGGCAAATGGCAAGACGATCTTTCATATTCACGGCCACTTCACTGCGGTAACCGTTTACGTAGCCGCCATGGTATACCAGAGTATCATCCGGGTAATATAGTATACGCCAGCCGAGGCCATAGAAAGAACTGCTTACATGATTGGTTCTTCCGTAGTTTCTGTTTTTAGAGGGAGCTTTAACTTGTGGCGTGAATAACTGATTCAGTGTTTCTTTGGTGATAACGTCTTCGCGGTTTCCAAGTAAAGCAATCATCCAGTGAGCCATGTCTGTTATACTCGCATTGACGCCACCGGCAGGTGCTACGTTGTAGTATGTATTGTTTATGGATGCTTCACGCCATTGGCCGCGTCTCATCAGGTGCGGGCGTGCAATGTTTCCGTTTGTTATCAGGCTGGTATAGTCCATGGATGCTGTAGCCATATTCAATGGCGTGAATACATGTTCTTTCATCAGCGCATCGTATGTTTTATGCGTGGCTGCGTTTATCACTTCACCAATTACACTATAGGCTACATTTTGATAACTGTACTGCGTGCCCGGTGCATTGGGAATATTTACGTCTTTCAGTTTGTCGAGAAGTGATGGCAGATCGATACCTTCTTCAACCAAATTTGTATAGGTGTGATAGGGTAAACCTGTTGTATGCGAGAGTACATGCCGCAGCGTAAGGTGCCTGGTATATTCGGGAGATTTCAGTGTGAATGAAGGTACATATTTTATTACCGGATCGTCCCATCGCAAAATACTATCGGCTACCAATGTTCCGGTAAGGAATGCTGCAAAACATTTTGATACGGATGCTATACGAAAAACTGTATTTACATCTATAGAATCTGTTTTGCCAACAGACTTTACACCAAAACCTTTCATATAGATGATCGATGAATCTTTTACGACAGCAATCGCTGCACCGGGTATACCCGATACATGCAGAAGTGTTTCGATCTCCCGCTCGTAATCATCCATGAAACTTGCAAACACCGGGTTGACGTATGGCTTCACCGTTGGCGGAGCTGGTGTAGTGGTCGGCTCACGGGTCTCTTCATTATCTTTCCATACTTGTGCCAGCAGTAAGGGCAAAGTAATGATCAATAACACGATGAGGAGGGAGCGTTTCTTTTTCATCTTAACAGCTTCAAACTTAGAAACAAGTACGGAAACGTAAAAACTGTGCCCTTACTTATACTCCGCAGTTACTCCACGGACTAAGTTATTCAATGTTAAAAACGAAAAATTATTGTGAGCGATCCGTCAAAGCAACCCTTCATCGGCAAAGCTGAAGTATCGGTCTTCAGCAATGATCAGGTGATCAAGGATTTGGATATCGAGCAGTCGGGCGCCTTCTTTTAATTTTCTCGTCAGGTCAAGATCGGCAACACTGGCTTCGAGATTTCCGGAAGGATGATTGTGAGCCAGTATAATGCCGCTTGCCAACTCATCGAGTGCGAGTTTGAAAATGATTTTCGGATCAGCCACCGTACCCGACACTCCTCCTAAACTTATCTTCTGTTTTTTAACAACGCGATTGCCGCGGTTGAGTAACATAATCCAGAATTCTTCGTGTGGTATATCGGTAAGATCAGACTTTAGCACATCGAACGCAAGCTTGGAGGAAGTGATAGCTGGTTTGTCGGCATCGCTGCTTTTTCGTCTTCGCCCAAGCTCAAGCGCTGCTATAATAGAAATTGCTTTTGCTTCGCCAACGCCTTTTATCTTCACCAGATCTTTTACTGTAAGTTGTGCGAGCCGGTTAATGTTGTTATCAGCGCAAAGTAAAATTCGTTTGGCGAGATCAACAGCACTCATGGTAGCGGTGCCGGTGCCGAGCAAAATAGCAATAAGCTCTGCATCAGAAAGTGACGCTCTACCTTTAAGAATTAATTTTTCGCGCGGACGGTCTTCGGGCGACCAGCTCTTGATACCAAGAGTTTTCTCTTCCAGAATTTGCATACTATACAACGGTTTCGCACGAAGATATAAAAATGTTTGAACCTTGGTTTATACCTCCTGCAGTTCAATCAACATTTTTAATCTATAGCTGTGAAGTAGCTACAAAAAGTAAAACCCCGCTTGGGTAAGCGGGGTCTCTTATGGTATAGACCGTTAAGAACGTGAGTTCTTAAGCGAGTTTGTTCACTAGCTTGGTAAGCTTAGACTTCTGGTTAGCAGCTTTTTTCCAGTGAATGATATTCTTCTTAGCAAGTTTATCGATCATGGAAGAAACTTCTTTCAAAAGACCTAAAGCTTCGGTCTTCGCAGTTGCAGACTTCAGTCTTTTGATAAATGAACGCGTAGTCTTGTGCTGGTAGCGGTTTCTTACACGCTTAATTTCATTCGCACGGATTCTTTTTTCTGCTGACTTATGGTTTGCCATAGTTCGTTTTCAAATAAGGACTGCAAAGGTAAGTGCTTTTGCCGAATTTGCAATGCCTGCGTTCAATCAATTCTTGGGTCTTGCCAGGTAAAGCAGGTTTGTATTCGGGTCAAGTTCGATTTTAGCGGGTTTTCGGCCCATTTTGATGCTGAATTTATTTGATTTTTTATCCAGCCGAACGGTCTCAACATGCAGTAAAGTCTGGTTCGCGTCATAAAATCCTAACTCCAGTGGTACGTTGAAGACATCGCCCGGTTGTGTTTGGTCAACCGTAACTTCCAAAGTTTGTGCTTTTGAATCATAAGCCCAGCTCCACTCCAATATCGGATGACCAGGTTTGTAAAGCCATTGGTTGAAAAACATATCGAGCGATTTTCCGGAGGCTTCCTGCATTACCTGCTTGAAATTTTCGGTGGTGGCATTGCTGTTCCTGTATATTCTATAATAATCGCGCAGACCTTTCCAGAAAGCTTCATCACCAATTTCAGCTCGAAGCATGTGCAATACCCAGCTTCCCTTTTGATACGAGTTTACACTCAGAATCTGCAGGAGATCATCGGGTAACGTTGGAAACACGATCGGCAATTTAGTTTTCTGGTAAAACTCGATCACTTGCTGGCGGTCGTCACGAAGATCTTTATTCATACGATCACGCCCATACGTAAATTCCATGTACAGATGTGTGAGGTATGTGGCAAAGCCCTCGCTCAGCCATACATGATGCCAGTCAGTCTCCGATGCCGAGTTGCCAAACCACTGGTGTGCTATTTCATGTGCTACCAGTGATTCAATTTTGCTGGCGTTGCCTTCTGCTGCAGGCCCTATAGCAACTGAGTTTTCGAAATAGAAAATATTACTGGCATTCTCCATGCCGCCATAGCGTGTTTTGGATTGAACATTCGCGAGCTTCTTATAAGAATACGGCCCTACATGCGAATGAAAGAAATCGAGAACGCGCGGTGCATATTTATAGGAGTCGAAACCCTCTTCACGATTTTGAGGATATACCCAGCTTGTTACTTCAAAACCATTTACCATACCACTCTGCTGTATAGCAAAACGTGCCGCACCAATTACCATTACTTTGGTAGCGAGTTCTGTTTCTTCGTGCCAGTGGGTTAGTTTCTTGCGATCACCCAAATAACTTTCTTCAATCTTGATGCCGTTACCAATCACTTCATATTTGGGTGGAGCAGTAACTATAAAATCCACGGCAGCTTTATCATACGGATGGTCGATGGTGGGAAGCCAGTGATGTGCGCGGTCCGGCCAGTTATCGCCAAAGAAAGTACGATCACCATATTTATTCTTAGAAATAATGAGGCCATCGCGTGGTATACCTTTATACGTTACTATAATATTGGTAGTAGAGGAGGCCTTGGCTGGTGTTGAGAGTATAATTTTAAGCCGGTCGTTTTGATGTATAAATTTAACCGGGTTGTTGTCGATTGTAACGGTTGTTACTTCCATGCCTGTTCCGTTCGCGTCTTTATTTGTCAGGTCAAGCTCAAAGTCGGTTGCTTGTTTTTTGAAGAAGATCGTTACGGTGGCCTTTCCTTCAATCACATCAATCGAGTCATGCAGGGTTAACTCAAAGCTATATTTTCGAATATCAATGCTTTCGTTTTTAGGATAATCCTTACCATAGAGGTTTACGGCAACGAGTAAAATGATAAACAGGGTGGTGGTGAGGTTTTTCATTGCAATGTATATTTTGTGTAACTTGGCCATGCAAGTATAATTCTTATCCGTTGTATGTTAAAGTTGTCAGCTATTTATCGCTATAGCAAGCGTGTTATTTTTATCGGTATAATTTTCCTGTTTGGTGGTTGGGGATTTTTCGGGCATCAACGTATAAATCGGTTGGCAGTATTTGCCTTGCCTCCTGAAATGATCGGCTTCTATAAAAAGAATATAGGTTACATTACCGAAACAGCCGTTAATCCAGATCGGAGAAGGTTTATTGTAGTAGACGAAGCGCCACGACATTATATAGACCTGGATCACTATGGCGATAGTGCTATTTATACCCTGCCACGATATTGGAATGATGCCGTGGCTCAACTCACCGAAGATACCCTGAAAGCGTATGGTATATTACCCTGGCATATTAACCGTATGTATTATTCACTGAAGGATGCTTTTCAGATTCGCGATCCTGATCGGATTCTGAAGTTATCTGCAGAGATAGGACATTATATAGGTGATGCCCACGTGCCCCTGCATACAACTGAAAACTACAACGGTCAGCTCACCGGGCAGGAGGGAATTCATGCCTTGTGGGAATCACGGTTGCCTGAGTTATTCTCGGATGAGTATAATTTCTTTAGTGGTAAAGCTACATATATAGTAAATCCTCAGCTGGCTGCGTGGCAAGCCGTGAAGGATTCGCATCTGGCCGTTGATTCTGTTTTGCGAGAAGAGAAGCGATTGGCTGATTCATTGATCAGTTATAAATATTCGTTTGAAACGAAAGGCCGTCAAACCGTAAAAGTATATTCCAGGGAGTATGCAGATGCCTATCATAAAATACTGCACGGCATGGTAGAACGAAGAATGCGCGCGGCTATAAAACTTACTGCCGATATGTGGTATACTGCGTGGATAGATGCAGGCCAACCCGATTTAGCAGAACTACTTTACTATAAACCTTCAGAAGAAGAATTAAAACTTAGAAGAAAGGAACTGGATGCCATTAAGAAAGCCGATCCTGCTATAAGTACCAGGGCACATGAAATATAGCGGTACGCTATCGCGCGAGTAATTCTTTTACCATAGCTGCCCACTCATCCTTTAAAGTTGATGATGGCATTCTACGATTCGCACGACTATACCAGTAAGATGCATTTCCAAGGTCTCCTTCTACGCGATGAAGGTATGCGTGTATCCAGGAACCATCGTTATTGTGAATATCCTGCGCAATGTTATGTGCAGATTCCCAATCGCCTTTTCCTTCGAACCAAAGAGCCTTTAAAAGTTCATTAACAGCTGGAGGATTGGTTTGTGTAAGCGAATTCTTAAACTCTTCGAATGTCATGGCGTAGACTTTAGGGAGGCCAAGCTAAAGTAAAAAGCTTAAAGTATAAAGTAAAAAGCTTGTAGCGGTAGGACTATGTGCGAAAATAAAAAAGCAGAAAGTACAAGCGATCAACGCTATACCTTCTGCCTGTATGTTTAGGTTTAGATAAGTTATTTCCCTTCGGTAAGTTCTTTGATCTTGTTCAGGTTGTGATCAAATGCCTTGTTCATTTCGCCTTCAAACATTGTAGCGCCCATCCAGCGCATAAAAGGGTTCATACCAAATTCAGTTGAGAAACCCATCGTTACTTTTGTGCTGTCGTTAACAGGTTCAAAGGTATACCAGCATTTGGCTGTGCCTTGTTCCATAAAGTCAAGATCAGCTTTAATAACAGAAGAAGGATTGCTTTCGGTAATGGTTAATTTACCTTGTCCCATATCCTCACTTGTCCAGCTATACCACGCGCCAGTACCGGCCTGCTGATCGCCATAGGTTAATTTAGTTGTAGGATCCAGAGCATACCAGTACGACCACTTCTCCCAGTTTTTCAGATTATTAACCTGTTCGAATGTTGCTTCAGGTGAAGCGTGAATGGTTAAACTTCTGGTGACTTCAATTCTGGACGGAAGGAAAAATCCAACAATGATCAACAGGATAATAATACCCAAAAGGCCGAGTAATATCTTCTTCATGATTTTATAGGTTTAGCGAGGTAAAGGTAGCTCAAAATATCCAATGAAAACGTTTGCAATTATCATAAAAAATCGGAAAATTTATATATACCTAACAATGCATCAATATGAGTTTCCTATCTAACCCTGATCGCATTCCTGAAAAGTATGGATTGCGTATTGCTGCCGGTCTGATTTTATACTTCATTATCATGAAAGCTGCCGGCCTTGGTCATCACATCGAATTGCGCTTGCTTAACCTCGTCATTCTAACGGCTGGGGTATATGCCGCGCTTAAAAAATTCAAGGAGACACACACGGAACGTCTCAACTATTTCCGAGGATTGATTACGGGTGTTGAAACAGGCGGAGTTGGATCGCTGTTCTTCGGTATATTTCTCTTCTTCTATATGAAGATTGATTCTGCTATGATGCAGTCCATCATCGAAAATGAACCTATGGGCCGTTACCTTAATGCATACATGACTGCCTTTATTGTTGTGCTGGAGGGATTCTTTTCAGGTTTACTGGTAACATTCGTATTGCTCAATTGGGTGCATACCGATGAAGTAAACCAACCTGTTGGTAAATCAAGCTAGCGTGTAGGATGTTCCTCATCACATCAGCAGGCCAGTAACATCTTCGCGGGCATAGTATTTTCAGATAGCATATAAACAATCCTTTGATTATATGAATATCTGGAACAGATCAAAACGTATCCCGGAGATATACGGTACATTTATAGCGCTGGGATTGATCGTATACTTTTTTGTAATGTATGCGGTAGGCTTATTGCAGGTTATTGAACTACGTTTACTCAACCTGTTGATTATGCTCGCAGGGGTATACTATGCTCTGAAACAATTTGCACGCACGCACGATGGGCACCTGAATTATTTCAGGGGACTCGCTATTGGTGTTACAACGTCTGCCATAGGGTCATCAACTTTTGCGGTTTTCCTGTTTGTATTTTTACGTTTTAATGATGGCCTGATGCAGTATATTATTGACCACGAACCCATGGGGCCGTATTTGAATGCATATATAGCTTCGTTTATGGTGTTGCTAGAAGGTGTATTTTCAGGTCTCTTTATAACCTTTGTGTTGTTGAACTGGGTGCATAGCGACCAGGTAAACGAACCGTCAGGCACATCGTCATAGGTATATATACTACATGCTTAATAGGATATTAAAATACAGAAGAGGGCATCACATTTGTGATGCCCTCTTCTGTATTTAGCCGTTCCGTTGTAAGACTATTCTTATTTGAGTTCCAACTCAACAATTGTATCTACTTCATCGAGTTTGGTCTTGGGTACTTTTAATGTGATACCAAAATCGTTCTCAATAAACTTAACAGCACTTTTATCCTTAAAGAGCTTAGCCGATTTTATCTTTTTTCCCCACGATGGTATAACCAGGGATTCATCTTGCCAATCGAGAATGTGTATATATACTTTATTCCCTTTTTGAGTTGTTACACCCCAGTCGCGCGCAGTTAATGGTCCGCCTCGTGTTCCATAAATCGTTTCTCCGTTGGCTGTAAGCCATTCGCCCATTTCTTTTAATCGTTCGATGTGTTCCGTCTGAATTTTACCATTCGGCATCGGGCCAACGTTCAGCAGAAAATTGGCGCCATAGCCTGATGCTTTTACCAGGTACTGAATTAACTCTTTACGACTTTTATGATTCTGATCTTTCAGGTTGAAACCCCACGAGTGATTGATGGTTTCACAGGTCTCTTTGGGCAGGTCTCCAATTTTTTGTTCAGGAGCAAAACCGGTAGTGTTATGACCGGGCAGATCTTTTTCAAACATCTGGAAATCTTCGCCATCGTAAGGCGCAACGTGGTGGTTACTGCCTACGAGTGCACCGGGTTGAAGTTTATGAATGAGTGAATACGTTTTATTCAGGCGCCAGTCGGCATCTTTCTTGTCCCACATACCATCGAACCATATACCCGCTACCTCTCCATAATTGGTTAACAACTCAGTAAGCTGCGCATCCATATAGTCAAGATATTTATACCAGTCGCCATTTTCCGGGCGGCCTGTCCAATTACCCCCGGTGTTACCTCTTGGAAAATAATCCGGATGATGCCAGTCCAGTTGTGAGTGGTAGAAGAATAGTTTTATACCTTCCTTATGACATTCATCCGCCAGCATCTTGAGTACATCTTTTCCATAGGGTGTTCGCTTTACAATGTTATAGTCTGATACTTTACTATCCCACATGGCGAATCCATCGTGGTGTTTGCTGGTGATCGCTATATATTTCATACCGGCAGCCTTTACCATTTGTACCCAGGCTTTCGCATCAAAGTCGGTGGGGTTAAAGAATGCCGGAATTTTTTCGTAGGTCTTGATGGGGATCTGTTGCTGGTTCATTACCCATTCGCCATCGCCCAATACGCTATATACACCCCAGTGGATAAACAAGCCGAACTTGGCATCCTGAAACCACTCGCGGTTCTTTTTATTTTCGGGTGCCGGTTCGTATTTGCCTTGCGTATACGCCACTGTTGTGATCATCACAAAAAGAATAACAGTCTTGTAAAATGGGTTGGTCAGCTTCATAGAGTTTTGGTTAAATTGCACGCGTACTCCTGCGTAGAGTAAGTGAAAGTAATAAATACACTATGAGATACAAAAGCATCAACAAAGAACTCTTTGAAGTGAACCGGAAAAATTTAGTGAAGGAGTTGAAGTCCAATTCACTGGTTGTAGTCAATGCGAACGACATTATGCCAACGAACTCGGATGGCACGATGCGTTTCCGACAGAACAGCGATCTGTTCTATCTTACCGGTGTTGATCAGGAAGAAACAATCCTGGTACTCTGCCCCGATTTTCCGGATAAGAAATATAGAGAGATTCTTTTCGTGCGCGAGACCAGCGAACTTATATCGGTGTGGGAAGGTCATAAACTCACCAAAGAAGAAGCGCGTGAGCAAACCGGTATTGAAACTATCATCTGGGTTTCAGACTTTACGAAGATTTTTAACATGCTGATGGTAATGGGCGATGTTGAGCATGTATACCTGAATACCAACGATCACTATCGTGCTGATGTGGCGGTTGAGTCGCGTGAGGCGCGCTTTGTTAAATGGTGTCTTGATAAATATCCGCTGCATCGTTATGAACGCCTCGCTCCGATCATGCATCGTCTGCGCAGTATAAAATCAAAATATGAAATCGATCAATTACAACGAGCCTGCGATATAACCGAGAAAGCTTTCAGACGTGTATTGAAGTTTGTAAAGCCCGGTGTAATTGAGTATGAAATAGAAGCGGAGTTTGCGCACGAATTTTTACGAAGCGGTTCAAGAGGTTTTGCGTATGAGCCCATCATTGCATCGGGAGCCAACTCGTGTGTGCTGCACTATATTGAAAACAACAAGCCTTGCAAAGATGGTGATGTATTGTTGCTGGATGTAGGAGCGGAGTATGCCAATTACAACGCAGACCTTACACGTACAATTCCGGTAAACGGAAAATTCACAAAGCGCCAGAAAGATGTATACAACGCTGTACTACGCATACAGCGCGAGGCTTTCAAAATGTTGAAGCCTGGTGAAAAATATTACGACTATCACAAAGAGATCCAGAAGATAACGGAGAGCGAATTGATAGATTTGAAGTTGCTTGACAAGAAAGATGTTAAGAACCAGGATAAAGACAAACCTTTATTCATGAAGTATTTTATGCACGGCACAGGCCACCAGCTCGGATTGGATGTGCACGATGTAGGCAGCATGTATCATAAAATGCAGGTAGGACAGGTATGGACCGTGGAGCCAGGTATATATATACGCGAAGAAGGTTTCGGAATTCGCATTGAGAACAACGTGGTGATTGAAAAGAACGGTATACACGACCTGATGAAACACATTCCGGTAGAAGTAGAAGAGATTGAAGAGATTATGAACGGTAAAAAATAGATGCTCATGAAGAGAGTAAATAAACATTATACTGCATTCGTGTCACTCATGTTAGTTGTATCAGCAGTGGCCGCACAGGAATTCTGGATGCAACCGCTGAAGTTTATTTACTCTCTCGGAGAAAAGGCGAAGGTAAATTTTGTTACCGGTGAGAACCTGATAGGTGAACCGATAGAATTAAAGAAAAGTCAAATTGAAAAATTTGAGCATCATCGGCTTGCGGGAGTGTCTGATCTGAAACCGACTGTTGTTGAAGGTAAAAAGGATCACCTCGATCTTGAATTGAAAGAGGAGGGTACGCATGTGCTGGCCATGCAAAGCTCCTTTACCCTTATTGAATCTGAAGCTGAAAACTTTAATGCATACCTGAAGGAAAGTGGTCTTGATGAAGCGTATGCTGTGCGTGAAAAGGCTGGTGCTTTGAACAAAGCCGGTAAGGAATCAAGCGCAAAATATACCAAGCTGTTGTTGCAGGTAGGTGCTAAAAAAGATGATGGTTACAAGATGACCATTGGTTTCCCGATCGAGATTGTACCTGAACAAAATCCATATTCTCTCAAGCTCGGAGATAACGTTCGGTTCAAAATTCTATGGAATAAAAAGCCATTGTTCGGTGCACGTGTAAAGGTATGGAACCGTAAAGAAGGGCTTACTACATTGCAGAATATATATACCGAACAAAACGGAACCATGGAAACACGCATTAGCAGTAAAGGTTTGTGGCTGGTACAGGTAATATATATGGTTCCATCCAAAGACGGACAGGCTGATTGGCGAAGCTATTGCGGAAGTTTAGTGTTTGGTGTAGAATAGAACCTTATGCAAGACAGTATACATAGCGATAAAGCCCCCGAGCCCGTAGGTGCATACCCGCACGCGAAGAAAGTAGGCAACCTGCTTTTTCTCTCCGGAGTAGGGCCCCGTAAGAAAGGATCGAAAGATATACCGGGCGTTACATTGGATGATGGGGGAAATATAGCAAGCTATAACATCGAAGAACAATGTCACGCTGTTTTTGAAAACGTAAAGTTGATCCTGGAATCGTCTGGCTCGCGTTGGGAGAACCTGGTGGATATAACGGTATTTCTCACCAATATGAAAAAAGATTTTCCCGTCTTTAATAGAATATACGCTTCGTATTTTAAAGAGAATCAACCGTGTCGCACAACGGTGGAGGTAAACGCATTGCCTACCCCCATCGCTATTGAGCTGAAATGTATTGCTACGGTTGACTGATTAAGGTTTATATACAACGCCTTCCCTCATCACAAAACTTACCTTCTCCATCGTCTTGATGTTCTTCAATGGATTTTCATCGGTGGCTACTATATCAGCAAACTTTCCTGTTTCTAATGTTCCGATCTTATCAGATATACCCAGTATACCGGCTGGCACAATGGTTGCGGATTTTATAGCTTCCATAGCAGGCATACCAGCTTCCACCATATAGGTAAATTCTTTTCCGTTATCACCATGCGGAAATACTCCAGCGTCTGTACCGAAAGCTATCTTCACACCACGTTTGTATGCCTTAGCGAAAGTTTGTTGTATTTGCGGACCAATCTCCAATGCTTTTGGGACAACCAGAGGATGATAATAGCCGGGAACCTTTGCCTGTTCAGCAACAAATTTACCAGCAGATATAGTGGGCACGAAGTATGTTCCTTTTTGTATCATCAGGTCCATGATCTCATCGGTCATTTTTGTGCCGTGTTCTATGGTTGTTATACCTGCCAGTACGGCACGCTTCATACCTTCAGCACCATGCGCATGGGCAGCAGTATGCATGTTATAGTCTTTCGCAGTTTCGATAATGGCTTTTAACTCTTCACCCGTGAATTGTGGATTGCTGCCATCTTTAGCAATACTCAGTACACCACCCGTTGCCGTGATCTTGATCATGTCAGAGCCATCTTTATAGCGTTGTCTCACAGCTTGTCTTGCATCTTCAACACCATTTACTACGCCTTCTTTTGGTCCGGGGTCACCCATCAGATCTTTACGATAACCGTTTGTTGGGTCAGCATGGCCACCGGTAGTTGCTATAGATTTTCCGGCTGTAAAAATTCTAGGCCCCACTACCAATCCCTGGTTGATCGCATTGCGCAATGCTATATTTACTCCTGAGCCACCGAGGTCGCGCACCGTGGTGAAACCTGCGAGTAGAGTTTTCTTTGCAAATACCGTGGAGCGAAAAGCTATATCTGCATCATTCAAGGTAAAGCGTTGCAGGTTTTGATCTTTATTGGTTTCTCCTTCCAGATGCACGTGCATATCAACCAGTCCCGGTAGTACTGTTTTCTTGCTAAGGTCAATGAGTTTGTCGGAACTGCCGGGTTTGGTAAATCCTTTTTCAATGGAAATGATCTTGTTGCCTTCTACAACGATCGTCATCTGCGGCTGCACATCATTTGCTTTTCCGTCAATCAGGTTGCCACAATGAATAACAGTTCGTTGTGCGGCAGCGCTAAAGACTATACATACTGCATATAAAATGATACAAAGCTTTTTCATGGTTAATGAGGTTGGGTTTGAGGTTCAGGATTGTCTTAACAAATATTTATCGGTTATACTTCTAAGCTCTTTCAATTCTGATTCGCTCATGTCTCCGGCCTTTACATGCAGCAACAGATCGAACATCACTTCCTGATCGTAGCCCAGGTTCACGGCAATCTTTGAGCAAAACATGATCTCTTCTTTATACATCCGCTCATCAATCTTCATCAACTGTACGAGGCTGACTATATAGTTAAATTTCTGATCGGCAGTAAGGTTCTCCGGTATAGTTAGTTTGTGTTGCTGATCGAACAGCGGTTTGACTTCGTCTGGGTAAAAACCGTTTGCCCGGCCAATGTTAATGATATAGTATTGTTCACGTTCGGCAACCTTGCCATCGATCTGCGCCAGGCTGATCAGTAATTTCATTTGGTTTAGTACGGCCATTGGGGGAATAATGGTTAATCAAAAAATCTGATATTTAGTTTGCACTCATACACCGTTGTATCATGCATTAAATAAATCATCTTAAACTTAATATAAATACCAATACCTTTATAGGCAATGAACTTTCTTGCACATCTTTATTTGTCTGGTGGCGACCCTGAAGTTATGGTAGGTAATTTCATTGGCGATTTTGTGAAAGGCAGAAGCCTGCTTCAGCAATTCAATGCATCGATTGTTAAAGGTATAGAGCTTCACCGCGCTATTGACGAGTTTACCGATAAGCATGCCGTTGTTAAACAGAGTAAAGACCGGTTGCGTCCTACCTATCGTCATTATGCTGGTGTTATTGTAGATGTTTTTTATGATCACTACCTGGCCAGGTACTGGGATCAGTATCATGATCAATTACTTCCGGACTATGCCGAGTACGCCTACACAACCATTGAAGCTCATGATGCCATGTTGCCCGAGGGTGTAAAGCGTATGTTGCCCTATATGATTCGCGGTAACTGGCTGGTACACTATGCACGTATAGAAGGTATTAACCGGGCGTTGACGGGTATGTCGCGAAGAACTCCGTATGAATCACGCATGGATGAAGCTGCGAACGATCTGCAGAAATACTTCAATGAGTTTAAAGCGGAGTTTGAATTGTTCTTCCCGGAACTTAAACTACATGCCGAGAATTTTTTGAAGAGTTACTGAACCGAAGCCGTAACCGTTATTATTTTAGCGCCTCTAATTTCAAAACAACTATGCATAACGATCCGGAGCTGAGTGGTAAATATCTGGGAACTATTTCGCAGGACTTTGTACGTGTGGCCGATGCGTTGCGTGAGGCTTCTTACCAGATACGCAAAGCAGGTTTTGATTACCCGATCTTTCCTATCTGCAAGGAAGCGCAACCTATAGGACAATTACTTTTTGATCAGATACAAAACGGTACCGACTGGAATTACTTTGCTTCGTTCCTTGATGAATTTTTGCAGCGTGGTATTGTTGAAAAAGACAAAGTGGAATCGTTTCAGGAGGCCTATAGAAATCCTGATGAATTCTGCTGTCTATTTGTTGTAGACAAAGAATTCACCAACTTCTTATTTATACCGTATCCGGAAGATTAAGTCTGCGGATTACTTGTGAAGTGATTCCACCCCTGCGCACGTAATGGCACTACGGTACCTTGTTTGCTGATCATTACATTCTGATCTTTTTTATCGTGCATATACCCGATGCTATGGATATCAGGATGGTTCTTTAATTTTTCGTAATCGTTTTGATCGATTGTGAAAAGTAATTCATAGTCTTCGCCACCATTCAATGCGCACGTGATGGGATCAAGTTTAAATTCGATGGCTGTTTCGAATGTGAGTTGATCAATCGGCACTTTATCTTCGAAGATTCTTATACCGGCACCGGAGTTTTTAACAATGTGAAGAAGCTCTGAGGCAAGACCATCTGATACATCGATCATCGAAGTTGGTTTTACGCCACGCTCTTCCAGGTCATAGATAATTTCAGTGCGTGCTTCCGGTTTTAACTGGCGACTCACCAGGTATTCAAATTTTTCAAGATCGGGTTGCATGCTGGGATCTGCTTCATATACTTCTTTTTCGCGCACCAACACTTGCAGTCCCATAAAGGCAGCACCCAGATCGCCCGTTACACAAACTATATCATTCGGCTTGGCGCCACTTCTATATACCACCTGATCTTTCTTAACACGACCAGTAACACTGATTGAAATTACCAGGCCGGAAACAGAGGATGTAGTGTCTCCGCCTACCAAATCAACTTTATAGTTATCGCATGCAGCTTTTATACCTTGATAGAGTGCATCAATGGCTTCAACCGAGAAACGATTGGTGAGTGCGATACTCACTGTGATCTGTTCAGCTTTGCCATTCATTGCAGCTATATCCGATACATTTACCGCTACAGATTTATAGCCCAGGTGTTGCAGCGGCATATATGCCAGGTCGAAGTGAATTCCTTCCACGAGCATATCGGTTGAGATCAACAGGTAATCATCACCAGCATCGATCACAGCAGCATCATCACCAATGCCTTTAACAGACGATCTGTTTTGAAGTGTAAAATTTTTACTGATACGATCGATGAGACCGAACTCACCGAGTTGACTTATTTCTGATCTTGATTCGCTCATACTTTATAAAAAAGAAATCCCTTCTGCGTACAGGCATTCCTTTATGCTGCAAAAGTAAGATTATGCCCGAATATCACGGGCTGTCGCAAAGAATGATTTTATTTAGTGGAAGCGTCTTTGATTTCCTCGCATAATTCCACGAGTACTCCCTGTGTGGACTTGGGATGGAGGAAACAAATCCGTTTGTTGTCAGCACCTTTTTTCGGCACGGGGTTGATTAGTTCGAAACCTTTGGCCTGATAGTTTTTAATTCCCTCTTCAATATTTTTCACTTCAAATGCCAGATGATGAATTCCTTCCCCGCGCTTTTCAATAAATTTTGCAATGGGCGAATCTTCGCGCGTGGCTTCCAGCAATTCGATTTTTACGCCCGAAAGTTCAAAGAAAGAAGTTCGCACGCCTTCCGAGGCAACTTCTTCAATTTTGTAGTGTTCGCGGCCCAGCAGGGCTGCAAATAACTTGTTGGCTTGTTCAATGTTTTTAACGGCTACGCCAATGTGCTCCAGTTTTTCCATAATTGTTACCTTTGTAGTTTCAAAGAAGAAACTTTTTGCCACAATCGGAAGTTTAGCCTTTGAAACTTTAAGGGAATAGCCGCTTTAAATGGACATATTTTCGGCATTTTGTGATTGTTGGTAAAGGAACGATCACGCGTTTAATAACAAATACTTAAATCCTATTTCGAAATGATACAGGTAACAGATAAAGCTAAAGCCAGACTGGTGGCGCTTCGCACAGAAGAAGGCAGAACAGATAACCATAACGTTCGTGTTTCTGTGAAAGGTGGTGGATGTTCAGGTTTGATGTACGACCTAGGGTTTGATGATCAGATAAATCCTGCAGATCAGGTTTTTGAAGACAAGGGCATCAAAATTCTTGTGGACAAAAAAAGCCTGCTATACCTGCTGGGCACTACGCTTGATTTTACCGATGGCTTAAATGGTAAAGGATTTCAATTCATCAACCCAAATGCAAGCCGTACCTGCGGATGTGGTGAAAGTTTTGCCGTATAGCATTCAAACGCTTAAACTATAATTCGTGAAATATTTAGCGGTTGTTGTTGCTTTGTTATGCGGTGCGGCCATGCCTTACAACGTGAGGGCTCAGCGCACGGATAGCAAAGCAATAAACGCTGATCAGCCGCTCACCGCTATTGTCTTCCTGGCAACAGATTGTCCGATAAGTCAGAAATATATCGGAGAGTTAAAACATATCGATAGTCTCTTCCACACCAAAATATCCATAAAAGGTGTTGTTCCCGGAAACGTTAAGCAGGAAGAGATCAACCAGTTTATCAGCGAGTATCAAATTAATTTTCCCGTTGTAACCGATGCCGATTATAAACTGGTAAAGAAGTATCACGCCACCATAACGCCAGAAGTTTTCTTAATCAACGATCGCAATCACATTTATTATCAGGGTGCCATCGACAACTGGTTTTTTGATCTTGGTAAATACCGCCAACACGTTACGGAACACTATCTGATCGATGCGATCAAAGCCGTGCAGGAGGGACAATCTCCGGTTGTGAAAAAGACGGAGAGCGTAGGGTGCCCGATACAAAAAACTGTTTCTAAAAAATCTACCCCGAAGACGTCAGATTTATAACCCAAACCCTCCTGATCTACAGTTTAATCCGCCAATAATTTCCTACTTTTGCATTCCTAAATTTTTGAGGAGCAGACGGGAATGGAAAACATCCGCAATTTTTGCATAATAGCCCATATCGACCACGGTAAAAGCACGCTGGCTGACCGCCTGCTTGAGTTTACGGGCACATTGAACGAACGCCAGATGGAAGCCCAGGTACTGGACAACATGGATCTGGAAAAAGAAAAGGGAATCACCATCAAGGCGCACGCTATCCAGATGAACTACAAACTGGATGGTAAGGAATATATTCTGAACCTGATTGACACTCCGGGCCACGTTGACTTCTCGTACGAAGTTTCGCGTTCCATCGCAGCCTGCGAAGGTGCACTTTTGATTGTGGATGCCAGTCAGGGTATTGAAGCGCAAACTATTTCGAATTTATACCTGGCGCTGGAGCACGATCTTGAAATTATTCCGGTATTGAATAAGATCGATCTTCCGCACGCTATGCCGGAAGAAGTAACGGATGAAATTGTTGACCTCATCGGTTGCAAACGCGAAGACGTTATTCACGCCAGTGCCAAAGAAGGTAAAGGTATAGAAGATATACTCAAGGCAGTTGTACATCGTGTAAGAGCACCGAAGGGTAATCCGAATGGTTCACTTCAGGCAATGATCTTTGACTCCGTGTTCAATTCATTCCGCGGTATTGAAATATACTTCCGCGTGTTCAACGGTTCGATCCGAAAAGGGGACAGAATCAAATTTGTGAGCACCGGGCAAGAATATAATGCTGACGAGATCGGTGTACTGAAACTCGATAAGCAACCTAAAAATGAAATAGGCGTAGGTAACGTAGGGTACCTGATATCCGGTATAAAAGTAGCCAGCGAAGTGCATGTTGGTGATACAATCACGAGTATAGTAAACCCTGCAGAATCAGTAAAAGGCTTCGAGCAGGTTAAGCCGATGGTATTTGCCGGTATATATCCGGTGGAGACTTCGGAGTTTGAAGAACTTCGTGATGCCATGGAGAAGCTTCAGTTGAACGATGCTTCGTTGGTATGGGAGCTTGAAACATCGGCTGCGTTAGGCTTTGGTTTCCGCTGCGGTTTCCTCGGCATGCTGCACATGGAAATTATACAGGAGCGTTTGGAGCGTGAGTTCAACATGACGGTAATTACAACCGTGCCTTCTGTACAATTCAAAGCATATCTTACAGATGGTTCAGAGATCAGCATCAACGCTCCTTCAGAGATGCCTGACCCTACCAGACTTGACAGAATAGAAGAGCCTTTTATCAAAGCTCAGATCATTTCGAAAGCAGAATATATAGGTCCGATCATTACGCTGTGTATGGATAAGCGTGGTATCATCAAGAACCAGAATTATCTTACTACCGATCGCGTAGAGATGTCGTTTGAAATGCCGTTGTCAGAAATTGTATTCGACTTCTTCGATAAACTCAAATCTATATCACGCGGATATGCTTCCCTTGATTATCATCTCATCGGCTTCCGTGAGTCAGACATGGTAAAGCTGGATGTGATGTTGAACGGTGATAAGGTAGATGCATTAAGCGCTATCGTTCACCGTGGCAAGTCGCATGATTGGGGAAGAAAGCTTTGCGAGAAACTCAAAGAACTTATACCACGCCACATGTTTGAAGTGGCAATTCAGGCTGCTATAGGACAGAAGATTGTAGCACGCGAAACCATCAGTGCCATACGCAAGAACGTAATCGCGAAATGTTACGGTGGTGATATATCGCGTAAACGTAAACTTTTGGAGAAGCAGAAGAAAGGTAAGAAACGCATGCGCCAGATCGGAACCGTGGAAGTTCCGCAGGAAGCGTTTATGGCTGTTTTAAAGATCGATTAATATTCAGATATAGTATAAATGCAGGACACCGTACAGACATCCTATACGCTTATTGATGGCAAGAAGGTAGCGATCGACATCAAAAATGAAATTGCACAGAAAGTAGCCGAACGCAAAGAGGCAGGCAAGAAAGTGCCGCACTTGGCAATTATTCTGGTAGGCGATGATGGTGCCAGTCAGACGTATGTCGACAATAAAGTAAAGGCCTG
Source organism: Ohtaekwangia kribbensis (assembly GCF_042676245.1). Taxonomy (NCBI): domain Bacteria; kingdom Pseudomonadati; phylum Bacteroidota; class Cytophagia; order Cytophagales; family Fulvivirgaceae; genus Ohtaekwangia; species Ohtaekwangia kribbensis. The sequence continues at coordinate 26,046 of NZ_JBHTKA010000008.1, read as the reverse complement.
TAAATCGGTTGGCTTTCATTATACCATGATGCGCTTTGCTGATACCATCAGCGAAGAAAAATTACTCAAGCACATCGATCATGTTAATAACGATGATGATGTAGATGGCTTCATCGTTCAGCTTCCGTTACCTCCACATATATCCGTAGAGCGCGTAACAGAAAAAATACGCTCCGATAAAGATGTGGATGGATTTACCAATCACAACTTCGGAAGTATAATTTCAAAGAAACCTTTACTCATGCCCGCTACTCCGTTTGGAGTAATGGAATTGTTGCGCAGGTATAACATTGAAACAGAAGGTAAACATGCTGTAGTAGTAGGGGCGAGCCGCATAACCGGAGCTCCGCTCAGTATGATGCTGACAGAAATAGGACATGCTACGGTAACGATTTGTCATAAGTACACCAAAGACCTGGCAACCTTTACACGCGCAGCCGATATACTGTTGGTTGCTGTTGGTAAACCAGGTCTGATAACCGCTGACATGGTAAAAGAAGGCGCTGTGGTAATAGATATAGGTACAACACGCGTGGAAGGTCCGGAGTATCCGAAAGGCTGGGCTATAAAAGGCGATGTTGATTTTAAGGCAGTAGCTCCCAAGGCATCCTATATTACACCTGTTCCGGGTGGAGTCGGACCGATGACCATTGCTTCGCTGTTGTTCAATACGCTCCGCGCTACAGAACTGCAGAATCCATAGTATATATTTCCATCGGGCTGATGCCCAACGCCCATGCCGGAAACAATAAACGAAACGAAACCGCTAGCACTTCCTCTAATGGAAGACTTTTATACCATTCAGGGCGAAGGGTATTATCAGGGCTCGGCTGCGTATTTTCTTCGGTTGGGAGGATGCGATGTGGGGTGTGTTTGGTGTGATGTAAAAGAATCGTGGGATGCTCTGGCCCATCCGTTGGTTAATGTGAAAGAGATGGCTTCACGCGTTAAAGCGAGCGGCACTCCCATTGCCGTTATTACCGGGGGCGAGCCCGTTATGTACGATCTTACCGCGCTCACAAAAGCTATAAAAGATACAGGCGTTCGAACGCATATTGAGACATCAGGAGTGTATCCGTTAACCGGCACTTGGGACTGGGTTTGCTTCTCTCCCAAGAAATTCAAGAATCCGGATCCGACTATATTTGATAAAGCGGATGAGCTCAAAGTAATTATATATAACAAAAGTGATTTCAGTTGGGCAGAAGGATTTGCATCCAAAGTTCGTTCGTCATGCCAGTTATATCTTCAACCGGAGTGGTCGAAAGAAAAAGAAATGCTGCCGCTGATCATCGATTATGTAAAGGCACATCCGCAATGGCAGGTGTCGTTACAGGTACACAAGTACATGAATATTCCGTAAGATGACTTTAGCAACGTTCATCGATACAATGAATACATGGGGACAGAATAAAGTCCCTTTTTTGTTTATGGTGGATTTCGAAATGGAGCAACCCATCATAAAAAAGCTGGATGAGATTGATAGCAGCACACTTCTATATGATATCAATGGCTTCTCGAATACATCAGCCGCTTCTCGAAAAGTGTCGGGGCGTATCGATATATCTCCAATCTCGTTTGAAATCTATAAAAAGAAATTCGACCTGGTATACGATCGGTTGGCGTATGGGGATTCATTTCTCACAAACCTTACTGTAAAAACTCCGATTACACTATATAGTTCACTAGAGGATTTATTTTATCAGAGTCGGGCCCGGTATAAAATCTGGATGAAAGACGAGCTCCTGGTATTTTCCCCGGAAACGTTTATCCAGGTAAAAGGGAAGAAAATTTTTTCGTACCCGATGAAGGGCACTATTGACGCCTCGTATCCGAACGCCCACGAAGTAATTCTGAGTAACCGAAAAGAAGAAGCAGAACATACAACCATTGTGGATTTGATCCGGAATGATCTCAGTCAGGTAGCCATGCATGTAAACGTAAATCGTTTTCGCTATATTGAAGAAATAAAAACCAGTAACAAGAACTTGTTGCAGGTGAGCTCTGAAATTGTTGGTGATCTGCCAGACGATTACCGATCAACGTTGGGTGATATACTCGTAAAGTTACTTCCGGCAGGTTCCATCAGCGGAGCTCCCAAAACTAAAACGGTAGAAATTATACAGCAAGCCGAGCAGGAGAAGCGCGGATATTATACGGGTGTTGTGGGATATTTCGATGGCGAAGACCTGGATTGTGGAGTAATGATTCGTTTCATTGAAAAAAAGAACGGCACATTTTTTTACCGGAGTGGTGGTGGAATAACAACACAAAGTATAGCGGAGGCAGAGTATCAGGAAACCATAGATAAAGTATATGTCCCTGTTGATTGAATCAATAAAATTATTGGACGGAACATTTTACAACCTATCGCATCATGAGCAGCGCATGAATCGTTCGTTGAAATCACTTTGTGGCGTTCACGATCATGTTGATCTGGAAGTACTCCTTTCGAAAGTAGACGTTCCGACTCAGGGGCTTTTTAAATGCCGCATTGTATACGATGATACTTCGCGTGAAATCGAATTTCAACCGTATCAATATAAAAAGATACAAAGTCTGCGTGTGGTAGAGCACGATCGAATCCATTACGAATTCAAGTATACCGACCGGAAACTGATAAACCGGTTGTATGAGCTTCGTAAGGATTGTGATGACATACTGATTGTAAGACGTGGGTTTGTTACCGACTCATCGTACTCGAACATTGTGTTCAGAAAAAATAATCACTGGGTTACACCATGGTCTGCTTTGTTGAAAGGTACGCAGCGGCAGAAGTTGCTGGATCAGAATATTATTCAGGAAGATGATATCCGGTTGGAGGACATCCGTACGTTTCAGTCTTTTAAACTCATCAACGCCATGTTTGAATTTGACGGAGATGAGATTGATGTATCCAACATAGTTTTTTAGTTTTAGGCAGGAATCATTTTTGTAAATAGCATTCTGCCTGTTAATGAACACTGCTTCAATGAAACGCCTTTTCTTTTTTTTCTTTACACTGTTTGCATTATCTGCTACAGCCCAGGTACAACTTAGCACCAAGTCTAAAAAGGCGATAGAATTTTATACACAAGCCGATAACTATCGGGTACGCGGACAATTCAGTCAGGCAATAAGTTTACTAAATCAGGCGATCGAGAAAGACTATAATTTTGTGGAGGCTTACTACCGTCTCGGACTCGTGTATTTGAACATGAAGAGTTATCCGGATGCACTGAAGAATTTTGAAAAGGGATTGAGCCTGACAAACGACCTGCGTAAACAAAAAGTATTTTGGTATGATATGGGCGAGGCCTATATGTCTATAGGAGAATACGAGAAGGCAATGAAGGTGCTGAGCGCTTTTGTCAATAACGAGACACAAAATAAACAGAAGGCCGATCGTGCTGCTTCATTATTCAAAAGTGCAGAGTTTGCTTTCAAGAATAAAGACAATGCGTCAGCGTATAAGCAAAAGCCATTGAGCGATACGGTGAATAGTTTTCCTATGCAATACTTTCCGGTGCTCACGGCAGATCAGCAGCAATTGATTTTTACACGGAGAATAAGCAACGATCCGAATGCAGATGAAGATCTGGTGGTATCCAAAAAGAATTCGCAAGGCCGATGGATGACTCCGGTTTCTATTTCTAAAAATATCAACACCCGCTTGAACGAAGGCACGTGTGCTATATCTGCAGACGGCCGTAACCTGATCTTTACATCGTGTATAGGTCGCGAAGGTTTTGGTAGTTGTGATTTGTTTGAAAGTAAAAAGATAGGCGATGATTGGACAGAGCCGAAGAACCTCGGTCCTAATGTAAATACAGGCGCATGGGAATCGCAGCCAACGCTTTCTGCAGATGGCCGAACGCTATATTTCGTTTCCGATAGGAGGGCTGGACTCGGTCGGAGAGATATATGGGTATCAACACAGGACGAATTTGGAAAATGGACAAAAGCAATTAATGCCGGCAAACCGATAAACTCTGCTTTTGATGAGATCTCACCATTCATTCACGCGAACAATAAGACACTATATTTTGCTTCAAACGGTCTGCCTGGTTTTGGTGGTTACGATTTATACTCGGTAGAGAAAGATTCCACAGGATGGACCGCTCCTAAAAATATAGGGGCACCGATTAACAATCACGATGATCAGTTCTCTTTGTTTATTACTGCTGACGGGAAGAAGGGGTACTATTCACATGAAGAAATTGTAAGTCCAGGTTCCACCAGGAGCAGAATATTTGAATTACAGATTCCGGAGGAAAGCCAGGTAAAATATAGGAGTAATTATGTAACGGGTATTGTTCGCGATAAGAAGACAAGGCAAGTGTTATCTGCAGATATAGAGCTCATCAACATCTCAAAGAACCATACAGAATCGTTGGTGAAATCTGATTCTGTCAGTGGCGAATACCTCATCGTGTTAACACAAGGTGCAGACTATGCTTTGTACGTTAATAAAAAACAATACTTGTTCAAGAGTCTTCACTTTAACTATAAAGAGTCCTTCGATTTCCAGCCGATCGTATTGGATATAGATTTGGAGAAAGCATCTATAGGATCGACCGTTATACTAAATAATATTTTCTTCGACCTTGATAAATATGAACTAAAGGACAATTCCATCACGGAGCTCAAAAAAATAATTCGCTTCCTCACAGAAAATCCAAAGATCAGAGTTGAAATTGGAGGGCACACCGATAACTTAGGATCGGCATCGTATAACAAGCAGCTTTCCGAAAAACGTGCATCAGCCGTTTACAATTACCTTACCGCGAACGGCATTGAGAAGAGTAGGCTTACGCCCAAAGGGTATGGTCCTGATCAACCCATTTCACCTAACGACACAGAAGCGTCACGCCAGCTTAATCGAAGAATTGAATTCAAGATCATCAAGTGATCAGCTTTAGTCTTCGACCTCTTATAATAATCAATTTTTTCAAGGGAAAACGTGCATAGCCGCTCCGGCATTGCGAACGTATTATTGAGGGCAACATACACCAAAATGGTAGGGTTTTGGTCCGGAAATTCTCACCTGTCAAAGAAGAGCCCGGTATGAATTGAACTCATATCACGAAGTTATTACTATCTGTTTCTCACCCAATTCCATGCAATGTTTTAACCGATTGTTTAAACATCTTTTAAATACTAACAACAATTAGGGCAATCATTTAAAATAACCTCAATAGAGGTATTTTTTTGATATGAAAATACTAAATTTTGAGGTACTCACCTTTCGTGAGTTATTATTTTGTTATAAGTTTGATCGCGTATTTAAATTTTCATTAACCTAAATTTTACAGTATGAAGAGAATTCTACTCGTATGCTTAACAGCGGTGTTTGCATTCGCCAGTAGCGAATTGTGGGCACAGGAGCGAACGGTCTCCGGTCGGGTTACCTCTGCAGAAGACGGATCAGGTCTTCCGGGGGTAAACGTTGTAGTTAAAGGTACCACTATCGGAACCGTAACCGACATTGACGGAAAATATTCCGTTACTGTTCCTGCCGGCAACGGTACATTAGTTTTCACATTTATAGGCTTGACTACTCAAGAGATTGAGATCGGTGATCGAAGCTCGATTGATGTTCCTATGAGTCAAGATGCTAAACAGCTCAACGAAGTTGTTGTAACTGCCTTGGGTATATCCAGAGAGAAGGAATCAATTGGTTATTCAGTTACTCAGGTGGGTGGAGAAGATCTTAGCCAGGTAAACCAGACGAACGTAGTTAACTCTCTTTCAGGAAGAGTAGCAGGTGTTCAGGTTACTGGAGCTAGTGGTAACATGGGTGGTTCCTCACGAGTAACGATCCGCGGTATCAACTCTATAACTGGTAACAACTCTCCTTTGTTTGTTGTAGATGGTATCATCATCAACAACAGCGACTATAACTCTGTAAACACTGCGCGCGGTGCGGGTGGTTACGACTATGGTAACTTAGCACAAGATATCAACCCTGAAGATATAGCTTCTGTATCTGTACTGAAAGGTCCAAACGCAGCAGCGCTTTATGGTTCACGCGGTGCGAACGGTGTAATCATGATCACAACTAAAAAAGGGTCCAGAAAAGGTCTTGGTGTAAAAATCAATTCAGGTGTATCATTTGATAAAATCTTTATCCTTCCTAAGTATCAGAGATTATATGGCGGTGGTATAGCAGTGCCAGATGCAGATGGTGGTGTACAAGGTTTTACACAACAGAACATCAACGGAACAGACTATCTTATCGTAGACTATGCGACAGATGAAAGCTGGGGCCCTCGCTACAATGGTCAGCAAGTATTGCACTGGAACTCATTCGATTCTTGGGACACTCAAAACTATTTGAAACCAAGAGAGTGGAAAGCTCCGGACAACGATGTAAGATCATTCTTTAACACTGGTGTAACTGTTACAAACAACGTTGAACTTACAGGTGGTGATGAGAACTCAGGATTCAGACTGTCTTATACAAGAATGGATCTGAAAGGCTATATGCCGAACAGTAAACTTGATCGTAACACAATCAATTTTAGCGGTAATACAAAATTAGGTAAAGTAGTAGAAGCCTTTACAAATTTCAATTATGTGAAGAACGAAGCTACCGGAAGACCTTCAACTGGTTATGACGATAACAACATCATGCAAAAGTTCAACCAGTGGGGCCAGCGTCAGTTGGATATGGAAGAGATGAAGGCTTACAAAAATCCTGACGGATCACAGCGTACCTGGAACCGTGTTTCATGGGATGATGCGACTCCTAACTATTCAGATAACCCGTATTGGACACGTTATGAAAACTATCAGAATGATACTCGCAACCGTTTCTACGGAAATGTTGGAGCTCAGGTAACATTAACAAACTGGTTGAAAGTTAAGACAACCGTTAACGCAGATTATTATAATCTGCGCGAGATGGAACGTGTAGCGATAGGATCTCAGGCACAACCTAAATATTACGAAGGTCTGAGAGAATTCCTCGAAACTAACGCTGAAGTGTTATTCCTTTTCAATAAGAAAATAGGACAAGACTTCGACCTCGTTGGTAACTTGGGTGGTAACAGAATGGATCAGTCTTACAGCTCTAACCTTGCTCAAACACAAGGTGGATTGGTACTGCCAAACTTCTATAACCTGAGCAACGCTGTTTCTGGTGTTGCTGTTACTGACTACGACAGAAAGAAAAGAATCAACAGCTTGTACGGTAGCTTTAACATCGGCTATAAGAATACATTGTATTTGGAATTGATGGGAAGAAATGACTGGTCTTCAGCGCTGACACCTCCATCAGGCGGAACAAACTCTGATAACTCTTATTTCTATCCAGCGGTAAATACAAGCTTCGTGTTTACAAACATGCCGGCACTTAATTCACTCGGTTGGTTGAATGAAGGTAAAGTGAGAGCAGGTTGGGCTAAAGTTGGTAACGATACTGACGCTTATAACAACAACCTGATCTACAAAGCTGACTTGAATGACGATGGTTATCCATATACATTCGGTGGTATTCCTTTGTATGGTGTATCTAACACGAAGAACAACCCAGACCTGCAGCCAGAAGATATTACTTCTTTTGAAGTAGGTACACAATTGGGCTTCTTTAACAATCGCGTTGGTTTGGACTTCACTTACTATACTAAGAAGTCTACAAACCTGATCCTTCCATTGCAAGTATCAGGGGCTACCGGTGTGAGTTATGTATATGTTAACTCAGCTGAAATGACCAACAAAGGTTTTGAAGTAATGTTAACAGGAACTCCGGTTAAAATGGAGAACGGACTTCAGTGGGACATTGCTATCAACTGGTCTAAGAACGAGAACGAGATCACCAAACTATACGAAGATCTTAAAACCTATAGCTTGACCAATGCACCGTTCTCTGTAACATTGAATGCTATGGTGGGTGAATCTTATGGTTCAATACGTGGAACAGACTTCCTGTATGATTCGGAGGGAAATAAAGTTGTTAATGCAAATGGTCGTTACAGAGCATCTGCTATTAAAACAATTGGTAACATCCTTCCTGATTGGACCGGTGGTATAACTAACACACTCCGCTTTAAAGGCATTGAGCTTTCTGCTTTGATTGACATCAGACATGGCGGTGAGTTCTTCTCAACAACACACATGTGGGGAACTTATAGCGGTATCCTGGAAAGAACAGCTGCTAACAATATTCGTGAAGACGGTATCGTAGTAGACGGTGCAGTAGTGCAACTTGTTAACGGAGCTCCGGTTGTAAACGAAGATGGAACAGTTCAGACTTCTGGTCCTAACACAACAACAATCTCAGCAGTACGTTGGGCTGCCGATCACTATAGCGGTCCTGCAAAACAAAACGTATTTGATGCCAGCTATGTAAAACTGAGAGAAGTACGCATCGGTTATACTATACCTTCAAGATTTACAGGTCCAATCAAAAATGTAAGAGTATCTGCTTACGGACGTAACCTTGCTATATGGGGATCTGATGCAACAGACTTTACTGATCCTGAAAATACCACAAGCTCTGGAAACGTTCAGGGTATAGAAGGTGGTGCGTTACCAAGTTTAAGAACTTTCGGTTTCAACGTTAGCCTCGGTTTATAATCATTAACCCAAACTCTAAAATTCTATGAAAAATATATTTTATAGGAAAGGATTGGTAATAGCTGTGCTGTTACTCATTCTGGCATCCTGTACGGAAAATTTTGAGGATATCAACACAGATCCCAACAACCCCACAAAGGTTGATCCTGCGTATCTGATGTCGAATGCTCAGAAAGGACTTCTCGATGATATTTACGATGAATGGTTCAGCGGACGTCAAAGCTATTTGTACTCACAATACTTTGCACAGCGTAACTATACTGAAGAAGATCGTTATCAATTACGTCAGCCTACCAATAACACCTATTGGACATTGATCTATGGTGACGTAATGGACCTTGTTGAAGTAATCCGTCTGAATGAAGAGCTGGGTGAAGAAGGCAACGTTAACCAGATAGCTGCTGCCAGAATTCTGAAAGCATGGGCCATGCAAATAATGACTGACACGTATGGCGATATACCATACTTCGAAGCATTCAAAGCAGAAGGTGATGTATCACCTGCCTATACTCCACAGAGCGAAATATATGCTGATCTGATAAAAGAACTCACAGAAGCTTCAGCGCAAATCGATGTAGCTAAACCTGTATTCACTTCTGGCGATATCATCTATGGTGGTGATGCTGCTAAATGGAAGAAGTTTGCAAACTCATTGAAGATGCGTGTAGCCATCCGGTTGTCAGGTGTAGATTCTAACTACAAAACCTATATCGACCAGGCTGTTGCTGCAGGTGTTTTTGAAAGCAATGACGACAATGCAACATTCAGATTCTTAGGTGAAACTCCAAATGCGGCTCCGCTTTACGATGCATATTATTTCTCTAATAGAAATGACTTTACATTGTCAAAAACATTTGTTGACCTGTTAAAAGGTGATGACGATACAGTGAACGGAAAAACAAATCCATTCGGAGGTATCTTCGATCCACGCCTTCCATTGTGGGGTGAACCAGTTAACGGTGTATACCTGGGTATGCCATACGGAATACCAAACGACCTGACCGCTGGTCCTCGTCCATTGGCGATCGATTTCACAAAAGGTGGTCTTGTTACTTCCGGTACATTGGCATTAACCTATATGGACTATGCTGAGGTCTGCTTTATCCTTTCAGAAGTAAATAACTGGGATCAGGAGTGGTATGAAAAAGGAGTAGCTGCCTCTTTGGAGCACTGGGGTAATGAAGCATCTGAGGCGGGTAACCTGCCTTCGGATTACGATGATCAGGTAGCTGATTACCTGGCTGCAATTCCTGCTGCTTCTCAGGAAACTGTTCTTACTCAGAAATATATAGCTTTATTCCTGCAAGGATATGAAGCATGGGCTGAGCTGAGACGTACAGGTTTCCCTAAGACTGTGGTTCGTCCTGGTGAAATATCTTATGTAACATCAGGTGGAACACAAGTTAAATTCGAACCACTTGTTGGTGATGATATCCCAAGCAGAATTAACTATCCTGAGGTTGAGCAAAGCCTGAACCCTGCAAGCTACAAAGAAGCTGTAGCAAGAATGGGTGCAGACAACCTACAGACTAAAGTATGGTGGAATCAATAAGATTTCATTGCTAATTGATATTGGAAGGCACCTTGAAAAAAGGTGCCTTCTTTTTTTCCATTTTATTCAGCAGTGCGATCGATTATATTTGTGTTCAATTTCTAAAAGAAATGCTCCACATCTCCCGCAAAGAACATTTCAACGCTGCGCATAAACTTTATAATCCTCAATGGTCTAAAGAAAAGAACGTAGAGGTGTTTGGGCCTTGTGCAAATGAGAACTGGCATGGCCATAACTTTGATCTCATCGTTACGGTTAAGGGCAAACCAGATCCCGATACGGGCTTTGTAGTTGATCTTAAAAAACTCAGTACGTTGATCCGCCAGGAGGTAATAGAAAAACTCGACCATAAGAATCTCAATACCGATGTAGACTTCATGCACGGAAAGCTGGCAAGTTGTGAAAACCTGGTGGTAGAGATCTGGAAAATTCTGGACGCTAAACTCGCCAGCATCACATCATACGGTAAACTTCATTGCATCCGGCTATATGAAACTCCACGAAACTACGTGGAGTATTTTGGCGAATAGCGCTTAAAAATCGTACTTCGTGCCCGTAACAAGTACTTCTTTTTAAACGATGCGGTATTATATCATAGCGGGAGAACGATCAGGTGATTTACATGGAGGTAATTTGGTTAAGGCGCTGCGCCAGCAGGATGCCAATGCTTCGTTACGCGGATTTGGTGGAGAGTATATGCAGCAGGCCGGTGTTGATCTCACCGTTCATTATAAGGACCTGGCTTTCATGGGCCTCGTGGAAGTGCTCACCAATCTCAACAAGATCTCAAACTATATAAAGAAATGTAAAGAGGATATACTGGAGTTTAAGCCTGATGTTATTATCCTGATTGACTACGGGGGCTTTAACAGGCGCATTGCTAAATTTGGTAGGAAAGAAGGCATTCGTGTTTTCTATTATATCCCTCCGAAAGTATGGGCATGGTATCAAAGTCGTGCGCTGGAATTGAAACAGAATGTAGACCAGTTGTTTGTTATTCTACCTTTTGAAAAACCATTCTTCAGGAAATTTGATTGGGAGGTTGATTACGTTGGTAATCCCGTGCTCGATGCCGTGAAGGCACATGTACCTGATGGACAGTTTTTAACACGATACTCGTTTGATAGCGAGTCGCCATTGGTAGCGTTGTTGCCGGGTAGTCGCAAGCAGGAGCTCAAGACGATCATTCCGTTAATGGCGAGTGTAGTGAAGAAATTTCCGACAACACAGTTTGCTGTAGCAGCCGTAAGCAATCTTGATCAGTCGATGTATAGTGAACTGCAGACGCTGCCGAATGTAAAGTTTGTATTTGAAGACACCTATAATTTATTGCTGCATGTTAAAGCAGCGATAGTAACATCCGGAACGGCTACGCTGGAAACGGCACTCTTTCGGGTGCCACAGGTTGTTGTATATAAAACCAGCTTCCTCACCTATCAGATTGTGAAGAGATTGATAAAAGTCCCCTATATATCGCTGGTAAATCTCATCGCTGATAAAGAGGTAGTAAAAGAAATGATACAGGGCGATGCTAACACAGAGAAAGTTTCGGATGAGATAAATCTGCTCCTCAATAACGAATCGTATCGAAATAACATGTTGCAGAACTATGATGAAATTATTCGTATCCTGGATATCGGGTCTGCGTCTGAGAATACAGCAAAATTAATGGTGAGATATTTACAGTCGTAAACATCTCACCATCGCTATATATTTTACTTAAGCAACTTTCAGTTTGCTGTACTGCGACTTGCTGAATTTTTCTTCCGCGTAAGCGCGTGTTATTACCAGTCTATCGGTATTCTTTTCAGATGGTAATTCAAACATCGCATCGTTAATGATCGCTTCGCAGATACCGCGTAAACCACGGGCACCTAATTTATACTCCATCGCTTTTTCTACGATAAAGTCAACGGCACCTTCTTTAAATTCAAGTTGAATCTCTTCCATTTCAAACAGCTTCTTATATTGTTTGATGAGCGCGTTCTTCGGCTCGGTAAGAATGCGCTGAAGTGTTTCGCGATCCAGTGGATTCAGGAATGAGACAACCGGCAAGCGGCCTATTAATTCAGGAATAAGCCCGAAGCTTTTCAGATCCTGCGCAGTTATGAATTTTAACAAGTTATCCTTATCGATCTCGCCAGGGTGCAAACCATCATGGCCCGCAACGAATCCCAGCGGACGTGTATTCAATCGGTTACCAATGAACCTGGATATACCTTCAAATGCACCACCGCAAATGAAAAGTATATTTTCAGTATTTACCGTAATCATTTTCTGATCCGGATGTTTACGTCCGCCTTGAGGCGGAACGTTTACGGCTGTACCTTCTAACAATTTAAGAAGTGCCTGCTGCACACCTTCACCGCTAACATCGCGGGTAATAGAAGGGTTGTCAGATTTACGAGCGATCTTATCAATCTCGTCAATATATACTATACCACGTTCTGCCGCCTCAACATTATAGTCGGCCGCCTGCAGAAGGCGCGTTAATATACTTTCAACATCTTCACCCACGTAACCGGCCTCGGTAAGCACGGTAGCATCGGCAATACAAAAAGGAACCTGAAGAATTTTAGCGAGTGTACGAGCGAGGTAAGTTTTTCCGGTTCCGGTTTCGCCTACCATGATGATGTTCGATTTTTCGATCGTTACATCGTTATCCAGCTTGCGCTGCATTAAGCGCTTGTAGTGATTATATACTGCAACGGACATAACTTTTTTAGCTTCGTCTTGTCCGATCACATATTCATCCAGAAATTTTTTGATCTCGCGAGGTTTAACCAGCTTGAAGTTAGGAGAGAAGCCGGCTTCCGTTTTACTTTTCTTTTCCTCGCTTAGAATCTGGTTGGCCTGGGTTACACATTTATCACAGATGTGTGCGTGTATTCCTGAAATCATCAGGTCCACATCCTTTTTACTTCTTCCACAAAATGAACAGGTAACTTCAGCCATAAATTATTTTTAAAATTAAAAACCGATGCTCAGAACAACCTCAAAGGTACTGAATATTCTGAACATCGGTTGGATGGAAAACGTGCGGAAAAGTTAGATTTTCTTACGTTCCAGCACTTCGTCTATTAATCCATATTCTTTGGCTTCGGTAGCACGCATCCAGTAGTCACGGTCAGAATCTTTCTCGATTTTCTCGTATTTGGCACCGCTGTGCTTCGCCAGAATGTTGTAAAGATCTTTCTTTACTTCAAGGGTTTGCTTCAACGATATTTCCATATCTGATGCTTGTCCTTGCATACCGCTCATCGGCTGGTGAATCATCACACGAGCGTGCACCAGTGCTGATCTCTTTTTGGCCGCTCCCGCAGTAAGCAATACCGCGCCCATAGAAGCTGCCAGTCCGGTACAGATGGTAGCAACATCTGGGTTTATATATTGCATAGTGTCATAAATACCAAGACCAGCATATACAGATCCGCCCGGACTGTTGATATACATGATGATATCTTTTTTAGGATCGGATGACTCGAGGAAAAGTAATTGAGCCGTGATCAGGTTGGCAATCTGGTCATCAATACCCATTCCTAAGAAGATGATACGATCGGAGATAAGGCGTGTGAAAACATCAATAGCACGAAAGTTTCCAGGACGTTCTTCTATAACATATTGAGTCATGTTCTGGATTTGCTGCGCGTAACTGTCAACTGTATTGCCGCTCATGCCTAAGTGGTGCACGGCATACTTTCTGAATTCATTGTTATAATGCATATAATAAAAGGATAATTACTTTAGTGAGGATTGAAATAATGGTAATCTTAGCCATCCAAGTTCAAAATTCCAACCCTTTCGTTCTTAAACCTATTTAAAAAGAAAATGGTTTTAGCCCGGATCATTTCACGAACTAAAACCATTGACGAAAAATACGAATACTTTATTGTTCAGACAGCCGTTGCTCCGGCCGTTGAAGTATTAGTGTTTGTGTTCCGCTACAATTTTCTTGAACTCTTCAACCGTTACTTTTTTCTCTTGAACGGTTATGTTGTCTTTAATGAACTTCAGGATTTTGTCGCCACGTAACTGGTTGTACAAACGCATAAAGTTCTGACCATTTTCATTTTGAAGGTAGTTGTCTGCGATACCATCCAGGCGGTCGCCCAGTTGTTCAACAAAAGCTGAACCGCCAAACTGTGCCGCGATCAATTCTTTTGCCTTGTTACGAACTTCCTCTGCTTCAACAGTAATTTTGTTATCGTCAGCGATACGGTTCTTCACAAGATCCCACTTCAAACCCCTTTTATAGTGTTCGAATTCTCTGTTGAGAACTTCTTCTGTTACTTCTCCATTACTGCTAGACAGTAACCATGATTTCAGGAAGTCGTCTGGCAGATTGATAGACGTATTAGAGATAAAATAATCTTCGATGTTATGATCAAGGAAATGCTCAGACTCACGCTTGTAGTTCTCAGAGATTGTCTCTTTTACTTTTGTGATAAACTCTTCTTCCGTTTTCACAACGTCTTTACCAAACACGCGGTCGAACAGCTCGGTGTTAACAGCAGCAGGTTCTACACGGCTGATGTTTGTTAACTTGAATATATACTTTCCTTTGGCAGCTTTAGCTTCTTCTTCTGATAAACCAAGGAGTTGTGCTACTTGTGCATCTTCTGAAAATATCTTGCTTACTTCAAATTCAACTTCTTCATCTTTCTTCAGGCCGATGAATTTTTTCTGCTCTTTCTTTTCAACTTTCTCAATGGCAATGAAAGCATGTTCTTTTTTGAAGTCACCTTCTTTTGCACGAAGTTCTCCGAAGAGGTTGTCATCAGCTTCTGATGTTTCAGGCTCGCTTACTTTACCAAAACGCTTCTTCAGATCGGTGAGCGTTTCATCAATTGTATTTTGATCAACGTCAATCGGATATGATTTCACTTTTACCTTCGAAGAAACTTCATAGGTAAACTCATCTACCATACCAATCTGATATTCGAATTCGAAATCTTTCTGAGTATCCCAGTCAATTTGTTTTGCTTTCTCCTGGTTAGGAAGTGGATCGCCCAGAATTTTTATCTGGTTATCTTTAATATAGTCTGAAAGCTTGTGTGACAGCAGATGGTTGATTTCATCTACAAGAATAGATTTGCCGAACATTTTTTTGATCACACCACTGGGAACTTTACCCTGACGAAAGCCTTTGATGTTCGCTTTGCGCGAATAATCTTTTACTTTTTCTTCCACGTGGGGTTGATAATCACCTTCGGTTAATTTAATTTTAATTACACCTTCAGTGTTGTTCTTTTTGTTCAGTGTTATTTCCAAAGCTTATAACTTTTGATTGTTTACCTAAGAAACCAGAAACCCTCAATGCCCGTGTGTTGTTACGAACATAGAGGGTTAGATGGTCCGGATGGAGGGACTCGAACCCCCACGCCTTGCGGCACCAGATCCTAAGTCTGGCACGGCTACCAATTACGCCACATCCGGAATTGGAGGCGCAAATTTATAGAATATTCAGAAATAAAGAATAGTTTACGATTTTAATTCAAAAACTTCGGGAATTGTGGCTAAAAACCCCAAAATTCCGCTAAAAATATAGATACGCAAGATGGTAATCGATGCCGAGCAGGAGAAAAAAGAGATCATTAGTCGATATAGGAGATTACTACGCAAAGCAAAACCGATCTTAAAAGACGGTGATGCTAAACTGATAAAGAAAGCTTTTACGCTTTCGCTGGATGCGCATAAAGACATGCGCAGAAAATCTGGCGAACCATTTATTTTCCACCCGTTAGCCGTAGCTGAAATCTGCGTGGAGGAAATCGGCCTGGGTACAACTTCCATTATTTCTGCACTCATGCACGATGTAGTGGAGGATACCGATATCGAGCTTACCGACATCGAGCGGATGTTTGGAAAAAAAATAGCCCGCATCATTGACGGTTTAACTAAAATCCGAGGTGTTTTTGAATACGGTACATCTCAGCAGGCAGAGAACTTCCGTAAGATGTTATTCACACTGTCGGAAGATGTGCGTGTGATTCTCATCAAACTTGCTGATCGTCTGCACAATATGCGCACGCTCGACAGCATGCCGCGCAACAAACAATTAAAAGTTGCCAACGAAACTATATATCTGTACGCTCCGCTGGCGCACCGCCTCGGGTTAAATGCGATTAAAACAGAACTTGAGGATTTATACCTGCGCTTTACTGACAGACCTATCTATAGTTCAATCGCTGAAAAGATCGATGCCACCAAAGCGGCTCGTAATAAATTCATTAAACAGTTTATGATTCCTATTAAAGAGGAACTGGATAAGCTGGGTATTGAATATGAAATCAAAGGTCGGCCAAAATCCATTCATTCCATCTGGAATAAAATGCGCAAGCAGAATATTCCATTTGAAGAAGTGTTTGATCTCTTTGCTATCCGCATTATCCTGGATACAACTATGGAGCACGAGAAAGCACTTTGCTGGCAGGTATATTCCATCGTTACCGATTATTATACTCCGAATCCTGATCGTCTTCGTGATTGGATCAGCACACCTAAATCAAACGGATACGAATCGTTGCACACAACCGTAATGGCCAAGAATGGTCAATGGGTTGAGGTTCAGATCCGAAGCAAGCGCATGGATGAAATTGCAGAGAAAGGTTACGCTGCACACTGGAAATATAAAGACACCAACACTACGGCTGAATCGAACCTGGAGAAATGGCTTGCCCGTGTGCGCGACTTGCTGGAACAAAACAATCACTCGGCACTTGATTTCGTAGATGACTTCCGAGGAAATTTATTCAGCGAAGAAGTATTTGTGTTTACACCAAAAGGTGAATTGAAAACTTTGCCGTACGGAGCTACGGCACTTGATTTTGCTTTTGAAATTCACACGCAAGTGGGTTCCAAGTGTATAGGTGCTAAAGTCAATAACAAGCTCGTCCCTATAAATTATGTGTTGAAGAATGGTGATCAGATTGAAATCCTGACTTCAGCAAAACAAAAACCTCATGAAGACTGGCTGCGCTTTGTGGTCAGCTCGAAGGCGAAGTCGCGAATAAAAGATGAGTTAAAAGAAGACAAGAAGAAATCTGCGGAGGAAGGAAAAGAAATTCTGCTTCGAAAACTCCGTCAGTTGAAAGAAGATCCAAGCCAGCAGCTACTTGAGCAAATGCGCGAGCACTTTAAGGTACAGGCTAACTTTGAATTGTATTATCGCGTAGGGCGAGGCTTTATCACAGCGGCAGATCTTAAAAAATTTGTGGAGAATAAACCAACTTCGCCACTCAAGAACCGTCCGAATGCCCCGGCCGATGCAAAGGCTATTGAGCAGGAAATCACCAAAATAAAAGGTCGTTATGAAGATATTCTCCTCGTGGGCGAGGATATGGATGTGGTAGATTACAAACTTGCCAAATGCTGCACGCCTATACCCGGCGATGATGTGTTTGGTTTTGTTACCGTTAGCGAAGGAATAAAAATCCATAGAACCAATTGTCCGAATGCACCAGAATTACTCTCGCATCATGGAAATCGTGTGGTAAAAGCTAAGTGGACTTCTCAACATGAAGTGGCATTCCTTACGGGATTAAAAATCAGGGGAACCGATCGCGTGGGGCTCATCAACGATGTTTCAAAAATTATTTCTGAAGAATTGAAAGTGAATATGAGTTCCATGTCTATTCACACCGACTCAGGAATTTTTGAAGGTGAGATTATGCTCTATGTTAATGACACCCGTCATTTGGAACAACTGATCGAAAAGCTGCGCAGCGTGGAAGGCGTTGTAAAAGTGAGCCGTTTCGACTCAAAAGAGTGATTATCAAGAAGTAGTGCAAATCTTACAAACCTGATTATCTTTGCCCGTTAATTCATGGCACTCAATCCGAAATTATACGAAGAAGTAAAAAAGATTTTCACAGCATACCTCGAAAACAAAGAGCTGCGGAAAACCCCGGAACGTTATGCGATCCTGGAGGAAATCTATTCACGCGATGGTCATTTTGATGTAGAGTCGCTCTATATCAGCATGAAAAATAAAAATTACCGGGTTAGTCGTGCCACAGTATATAACACGTTGGATCTGCTCGTGGAGTGCGACCTGGTGAGTAAACATCAGTTTGGTAAAAATCTGGCGCAATACGAAAAATCGTACGGCTATAAACAGCACGATCACCTTATCTGCACAGAATGTCATAAGGTGATTGAGTTTTGCGACCCGCGCATCCAGAACATTCAGAACACGGTAGAAGAAATTCTGCACTTCAATGTTATGCATCATTCTCTTATACTATACGCATCCTGCACAAAGCAGAACTGCGAAAACAAAATTGCTGCATCGAACTAACCTATGAACTTTACACATACAATTCAAGACAACCGGCTGTTACTCAACCTTTCAGGAGACTTGATCGGTGAGGACAACGGAGCTGCTGTTATCGAGGTAGTAACCAATGCTATACAGGCAAAGGCACTGATGTGTATTGTCGATATATCAGAACTGCGCTATATAAATAGTAGCGGTATAGGTGTTTTGATTACTATACTCACAAAGTTCAGGAATAAAGGAGGAGAGGTTTATCTGATGAGACCTTCCGAAAGTGTTCAGAAATTATTGGTGATCACCAAGCTGAACGCCATTTTCCAGATTATACAATCTGAAGCTGAAGTAGTTAAATAACTTTTATTAATAAGATTTTCACGAATGTCTAAGGTAGATGTTTTATTGGGCCTTCAATGGGGCGATGAAGGTAAAGGAAAGATTGTGGACGTATTAGCACCAAAGTACGATGTGGTGGCTAGATTTCAGGGAGGACCAAATGCCGGTCATACACTGGAGTTTGATGGTATAAAACACGTACTTCACCAGATACCTTCCGGAATTTTTCGTGAAACTACCCGAAACGTTATTGGTAATGGCGTAGTGCTCGACCCGGTTATTTTTAAAACCGAAATTGAGAAACTTGCCAAGTACAATCTCAATACGAAGAAGAATCTTTTTATTTCTAAAAAGGCCACGCTGATTCTGCCAACGCACAGGCTACTGGACGCTGCTTACGAAAAAGCAAAGGGCGATAATAAGATCGGGTCAACTTTAAAAGGTATTGGTCCTACTTATCAGGATAAAATTGGAAGACAAGGTTTGCGCGTGGGCGATATTCTTGCCGATAATTTTAAAGACCGATTGAAAAAACTTACGGATATACACTTCAAGATTTTGAAGGAACATCAGGTTGAATTCAATTGGAACGAGTTGGAAGCTCAGTTTTTAGACGCAGTAAATTTCCTGAAAGAATTTAATCTTGTTGACAGCGAGTATTTTCTGAATAAAGAATTGAAAGCAGGATCAAGTATTCTGGCAGAAGGCGCACAAGGAGCGTTGTTAGATATCGACTTTGGAAGTTATCCTTTCGTAACAAGTTCTAATACGGTTACAGCCGGTGCATGTACAGGTCTTGGTATAGCGCCCCGAAATATAGGCGAGGTATACGGTATATTTAAGGCTTATAGCACACGCGTAGGCAGTGGTCCGTTCCCAACTGAGTTGTTGGATGACCAGGGTGAATTGATGCGTAAGGAAGGAAATGAATTCGGTTCTACTACAGGAAGGCCACGCAGATGTGGTTGGATTGATTTGCCTTCATTAAAATATTCCATCATGATCAACGGAGTTACACAACTGTTGATGATGAAAGCAGATGTACTCAGTATTTTTTCTTCGATAAAAATTTGTACAAAATATCAGTTGAAAGACGGTACAATCACTGATATGATACCATACGAACAAGTAAATGAAAAAATTTTACCGATTTATACTGAATTAAAGGGGTGGAATTCTGATTTACGAAAATCAAAAGAAAGTTTGCCTTCCGAGTTAAATGACTATATAAAGTTTCTTGAAACTGAATTGCAGGTTCCTATAACATTGGTATCAGTAGGTCCTGATCGCACCGAAACAATTCACAGAAACTAAACACAATCATAATTTTTTTTAAACACCCCTTGCAGCACCAAAACCTTCTTCTACCTTTGCATCCCCAATCGCAGTAGGCGGGTGAGAAGAAGGTTGAAATGCTGAGAGTATCTTTCTGAGAGATTTGTTTTATTTGCGAGAGTGGATGGGAAAAGAAAAAAAATAATTTTCAGAAAGATGTTGCAAAGAGGAAAAAAGCAATTACCTTTGCACTCCCAAAACGAAAGAGGGGGCTGAAAAACGGAAGGTTGATCAGGGGTTAGATGAGGAGACGAATCGAACCGAAAGATATTGAGAGGTAAACTAATAGTCGAAAGACATAGTCGACCACACTTAACAGAAGGTGACGTGAGTTACTGAAGTAGTTAAAAAGTTCTTTGAATGGATGATAATTGATAGCGGACCCGCGGATAAATTCGAAAGGATGAATCTGCGAAAAAGATAGATGCAAAATCTATCGGACAAAAAAGAGAGTCCAGGTAATCAGACAAACAATTGGGGTTGTATTAAAAGGCCGGAAGGCGTAATAGAATCACAACCCGATAAAGTCAGACTCAGCAATGAGTTTGGGATTTATCGAAGAATTATTACAATGGAGAGTTTGATCCTGGCTCAGGATGAACGCTAGCGGCAGGCTTAATACATGCAAGTCGAACGGTAAGTGTTGTAGCAATACAATACGAGAGTGACGTACGGGTGCGTAACACGTATGCAACCTACCTTGTACAGGAGTATAGCTCGGGGAAACTCGAATTAACCCTCCATAAGATAGTAGTAAGGCATCTTACAGCTATTAAAACTCAGGTGGTACAAGATGGGCATGCGTCTGATTAGCTAGTTGGCGGTGTAACGGACCACCAAGGCGATGATCAGTAGGGGAACTGAGAGGTTGATCCCCCACACTGGCACTGAGATACGGGCCAGACTCCTACGGGAGGCAGCAGTAGGGAATATTGGTCAATGGATGCAAGTCTGAACCAGCCATGCCGCGTGCAGGAAGAAGGCCTTCTGGGTTGTAAACTGCTTTTGCCAGGGGATAAAACGAGCATGCGTGCTTAATTGAAGGTACCTGGTGAATAAGCCACGGCTAACTACGTGCCAGCAGCCGCGGTAATACGTAGGTGGCGAGCGTTGTCCGGATTTATTGGGTTTAAAGGGTGCGTAGGCGGCTCTATAAGTCAGTGCTGAAATATCCCGGCTTAACCGGGAGGGTGGCATTGATACTGCAGAGCTTGAGTAAAGTTGAGGTGGGCGGAATTGACGGTGTAGCGGTGAAATGCTTAGATATCGTCAAGAACACCGATTGCGAAGGCAGCTCACTAAGCTTTAACTGACGCTGAGGCACGAAAGTGTGGGGATCAAACAGGATTAGATACCCTGGTAGTCCACACTGTAAACGTTGATTACTCGCTGTTGGCGATACACAGCCAGCGGCTAAGCGCAAGCGATAAGTAATCCACCTGGGGAGTACGCCGGCAACGGTGAAACTCAAAGGAATTGACGGGGGTCCGCACAAGCGGTGGAGCATGTGGTTTAATTCGATGATACGCGAGGAACCTTACCTGGGCTAGAATGCCCTTGATTGCCCCAGAGATGGGGAGTTCCGCAAGGACAAGGAGCAAGGTGCTGCATGGCTGTCGTCAGCTCGTGCCGTGAGGTGTTGGGTTAAGTCCCGCAACGAGCGCAACCCTTATTTCTAGTTGCCAACAGGTTAAGCTGGGGACTCTAGAGAGACTGCCCGCGCAAGCGGAGAGGAAGGAGGGGATGACGTCAAGTCATCATGGCCCTTACGCCCAGGGCTACACACGTGCTACAATGGCGTATACAGAGTGTTGCAAGCTGGTGACAGTGAGCCAATCACAAAAAGTACGTCTCAGTTCGGATTGCAGGCTGCAACTCGCCTGCATGAAGTTGGAATCGCTAGTAATCGCGCATCAGCAATGGCGCGGTGAATACGTTCCCGGACCTTGTACACACCGCCCGTCAAGCGATGGAAGTTGGGAGGACCTGAAGGCAGTTGTTGTAAGACGCTGTTTAGGGTTAAACCGATAACTGGCGCTAAGTCGTAACAAGGTAGCCGTACCGGAAGGTGCGGCTGGAACACCTCCTTTCTGGAACCACATCTTAGGAGTGGTAACGAAAACCTGTCGACTCTCTAAAGGGTCTGCTATCAATTACATTTATTCGAAAAAGTATTGGACTAAAAGGACTAGATCCGGGCTTGTAGCTCAGGTGGTTAGAGCGCTACACTGATAATGTAGAGGTCCGTGGTTCGAGTCCACGCAGGCCCACGAAGGAGTGAGGTTGGGTGGCTGGAATCAACGGCGACTCCAAAGTAAAAGACTGGGGGATTAGCTCAGCTGGCTAGAGCGCCTGCTTTGCAAGCAGGAGGTCATCGGTTCGACTCCGATATTCTCCACTAGAGAAGAAAAACAAGAAGACAAAACGATACGGCAAACGAGCCTATCGAAGATTGAAAAACTGAAAGGCTAAAGATTTAAAAAGCTAAATAAAACTGGTAGCTAGTAACTAGAAGCCAGTAGCTGATTAAAAGCCACATTGCCGTACCAAACGGCCCGTTCACATAAGGTAAGCCACCTTCGAACGACCCGGTTGGAATTGTACGTGCAAAGGAGTTCATTGACATATTGGTGAAAGAGTAGTAAAAAAGTAAGTAGTGGGTGTCTTTATTTCAAGCAATTGAAATTGGAGATACAAACAAGCGAGCACATAGGAAAACCATCTTTAGAGGTATGCAAAACTCTAAAGAAGAACCTTGAAAGGTAAATCGTTAAAAGAAGTAATCAAGGGCGTATGGGGAATGCCTAGGCTCTCAGAGGCGAAGAAGGACGTGATAAGCTGCGATAAGCTGCGGGGAGGCGCAAATAGCCACTATATCCGCAGATTTCCGAATGGGGCAACCCTCTTAGTTGAAGACTAAGAATCCGAAAGGAGGCAAACTCAGGGAACTGAAACATCTAAGTACCTGAAGGAAGAGAAAACAATTTAGTGATTGCGCAAGTAGTGGCGAGCGAACGCGCAAGAGCCCAAACCTAATTAGTTACGGCTAGTTAGGGGTTATAGGACTACAGTAGTCAACCAAAATGAAGCTGAACCGGGTGGGAAACCGGACGATACAGGGTGATAGTCCCGTAAGCGTAAAGTTTTGGAAGATGGTAGTATCCTGAGTAGGGCGGGGTTGGAGACGCCCCGTTTGAATTTGCCAGCACCATCTGGTAAGGCTAAATACTCCTGAGAGACCGATAGTGAACCAGTACTGTGAAGGAAAGGTGAAAAGTACTCCGAATAGGAGGGTGAAATAGAACCTGAAACCGTACGCCTACAAGCGGTCGGAGCTCGGTAATCGAGTGACGGCGTGCCTTTTGCATAATGAGCCTACGAGTTACTGTCACTGGCAAGGTTAAATGACTAGAGTCATGCAGCCGGAGCGAAAGCGAGTCTGAATAGGGCGCACAGTCAGTGGGAGTAGACGCGAAACTTTGTGATCTACCCTTGGCCAGGATGAAGTTCCGGTAACACGGGATGGAGGTCCGAACTAGTAAACGTTGAAAAGTTTTTGGATGAGCTGAGGGTAGGGGTGAAAGGCTAATCAAACTGAGAAATAGCTCGTACTCCCCGAAATGCCTTTAGGGGCAGTGTGGAGGTTAAGTTTAGTACAGGTAGAGCTACCAATAGGACTAGGGGGAGTCACATCCTACCAAATCCTGATGAACTCCGAATGGTATTAAATATACTCTGCAATGAGGGCATGGGTGCTAAGGTCCGTGTCCGAGAGGGAAAGAACCCAGACCTGCAGCTAAGGTCCCAAAATCTACACTAAGTTGAACTAAGGCGGTTCAGTTGCTTAGACAGCCAGGATGTTTGCTTGGAAGCAGCAATTCATTTAAAGAGTGCGTAACAGCTCACTGGTCGAGCGACAGAGCATCGATAATAATCGGGCATCAAGTGTAGTACCGAAGCTCAGGATTTGCAGTAATGCAAGTGGTAGGGGAGCATTCTAACAGCGGCGAAGTCGTCTGGTAATGGACGGTGGAGCGGTTAGAAAAGCAAATGTAGGCATAAGTAACGATAAGGCAGGCGAGAAACCTGCCCACCGAAAGACTAAGGGTTCCGCGGCAATGTTAATCAACCGCGGGTAAGTCGGGACCTAAGCAAAAGCCGAGAGGCGTATGTGATGGACAATTGGTTAATATTCCAATACTACCGTATTGAGCGATGGGATGACGGAGGAGTGATAGTTCCGCGATCTGACGAAATAGGTCGTTAAAAGGTGTAGGTATAGGACCTGTAGGAAAATCCGCAGGTTTTGCTGAAACCCAACAGTACCTGGAGGCTTCGGCCAAAGGGATAGAGAACGTAAGCAGACTTCCAAGAAAACCCCCTAAGCATATTGATATGGTACCCGTACCGTAAACCGACACAGGTAGTCGAGGAGAGGATCCTAAGGTGCTCGAGTGAGTCATGGCTAAGGAACTAGGCAAATTAACCCTGTAACTTCGGGAGAAGGGGTGCCTCCTCTAGCAATAGAGAGGTCGCAGAGAAATGGTCCAGGCGACTGTTTAACAAAAACACATGGCTATGCGAAATCGAAAGATGAAGTATATGGCCTGACACCTGCCCGGTGCTGGAAGGTTAAGGGGGGACGTTAGTCGCAAGGCGAAGCGTTGAACTGAAGCCCCAGTAAACGGCGGCCGTAACTATAACGGTCCTAAGGTAGCGAAATTCCTTGTCGGGTAAGTTCCGACCTGCACGAATGGTGTAACGATCTGGACGCTGTCTCAGCCATGAGCTCGGTGAAATTGTAGTCACGGTGAAGATGCCGTGTACCCGTCACGGGACGGAAAGACCCCATGCACCTTTACTATAGCTTCGCATTGACATTGGGTAGATGATGTGTAGGATAGGCGGGAGGCTTTGATCCTGTGCCGCTAGGTATAGGGGAGTCAACGGTGAAATACCGCCCTTTATTTATCTGATGTCTAATCCCTGAAAGGGGAGACAGTGCGTGGTGGGTAGTTTGACTGGGGTGGTCGCCTCCGAAAGTGTATCGGAGGCTTTCAAAGGTATGTTCAGTACGCTTGGTAACCGTACGTGGAGTGCAATAGCATAAACATGCTTGACTGTGAGACTGACAAGTCGAGCAGGATCGAAAGATGGATATAGTGATCCGGTGGTTCTGTATGGAAGGGCCATCGCTCAAAGGATAAAAGGTACGCTGGGGATAACAGGCTGATCTCCCCCAAGAGCTCACATCGACGGGGAGGTTTGGCACCTCGATGTCGGCTCGTCACATCCTGGGGCTGGAGAAGGTCCCAAGGGTTAGGCTGTTCGCCTATTAAAGTGGCACGCGAGCTGGGTTCAGAACGTCGTGAGACAGTTCGGTCCCTATCTGTGATGGGCGTAGGAAGTTTGAGAGGTCTTGACCTTAGTACGAGAGGACCGGGTTGAACCAACCGCTGGTGTACCGGTTGTGGCGTCAGCTGCATTGCCGGGTAGCTATGTTGGGACGAGATAAGCGCTGAAAGCATCTAAGCGCGAAACTCACCTCAAGATGAGACTTCCATTAAGGGACGTCAGAGATTATGACGTTGATAGGCTGCAGGTGTAAAGGCAGAAATGTCAAAGCTGAGCAGTACTAATTACCCGAACGCTTCAAGGCTCCGGCTATAGCGATATAGCCGGAGCAAACAACGAAACAATTACTATGTGCTTGCTTACATTACTAACTTTAAATACTTCTACTCTTTTGCCAATTATGTCAAGAAATATTGAAAGGGTCGTTAGCTAACGAAAGTGGTTTACGAAATCCTTTAAGACCTTAAGGTGACTATAGCGGTGGGGATCACCTCTTCCCATTCCGAACAGAGCAGTTAAGCCCACCAGCGCTGATGGTACTGGGATAATACCTGGGAGAGTAAGTCGTTGCCTTTCTTTTAACACAAGCCTTTGATAGAAATATCAAAGGCTTTTTTGTTTTATGGGCCTTCCA